>NZ_AP023174.1:2506630-3759946 GCF_013426895.1 Paraburkholderia largidicola
CGTTGCGTTGCATCCAACTGCCTGCTGCTCAACGAGGACGCGAATCTTAGGCCATCCCGCGTCCCGTGACAAGGGTATGGCGCAAAGTTTTTTCGAAATCGACCAGAACAATCATTCTTCCCGCGCCTTCTCTATTCGCCCCACAGGATCTGGAGGTTTTCCGCCCGTCCTCGCGGCCAGCTCGCGAGCATCGGGCGAACCGATCGTCCAGTCGTGCAGCACCGTATAAGCCACGGCGAGAAGCGTCGGCCCAATAAACACGCCGAGGAAGCCAAACGCGAACGCGCCGCCCAGAATGCCGAGCATCACGAGAATCAGCGGCATGTCGCTGCTCTTGCCGATCAGGATAGGCTTGACGACGTTATCGGACATGCCCACCACTATCACGCCCCACACCACGAGAAAGATCGCCCATCCCGTTTCGCCGCCGTGATAAAGCCAGATCGCGGCGGGCAGCCACACCACGACAGGGCCACCTGGAATCACCGAAAGAAAGAATGTCGCGAGTCCGAGCAGCGCCGGCGTCGGCACGCCCGCAATCCAGCAGCCGAAGCCAGCCAGCACGCCCTGCACCAGGGCCGTCCCGAGGATGCCGTACACCACGCCCTTCACCGTGCTGCCCGCCAACGCCAGCAGATAGTCGGCGCGCTCGCCGGCGATGCGCCGCATGCCCGCATTAAGCCATGCTGCCGCGCCCTCACCGCCCGTATAAAAGAAGAAAGTGAGAATGATGCTGAGCGCGAGCAATCCCAGCCCATGCGTGACGGCAAGCGCCGCTGCGAGAACCCACTTGCCTGCCGGCGCGGCCAGCACGCGCAGTTGCGCAACCATCTCCGAATTGCTGCTGGTTACGCGTTCCCAGAACGATTCGATACTCGAACCGACGAGCGGAATTCGCGCAACCCAGTCGGGCAGATCAGGCAGGCCTGAATCCGTCAGCCTCTGGACGAGCGCGGTGATGTCCTTGGTGTGCGCGCCCAGCGCGAAGCCCGCGTAGACGAAGGGCCCCAGCACGACGACCAGAATGATGAGCACGATCAACGTCGCCGCCCACTTGCGCCGCCCGCCCAAAGTCTGCGACAGCTTGCAATACAAGCCCCACGAGCTATAGCTGAGAATCGCGCCCCACAGCAGCGCGGTCGTGAACGGCGCCAGCACCAGCAGCGAGCCGCCGACCAGCAGCAGCAACGCAAACACGGCAGCCAGCCGCTCGATCAGTTGGTCCGACTTCACCATGCATCACCCCCGATACGATCCCGCACTGACCAGAACGACCGTCGCGCAAACACCGAAACGTCTGCAGAACGAGTATAGGAAAGCTCAGGCAAAAGCCGCGACCGCAACAAAAGACAACAACGGACAGCCGCCGCAAGCAAGCCCTTCACAGACTGACAAGCCCACACTGCGGGTGATTCGCTGCCAGCAGTGCGTGTCGATAATATGTCGACGAAGAAACGACTAGAATATATGGTTCTCTGCACACAACCTCCGGATTTATGCGCTCGCGAATCGCCAAACGTCTCCCTCCCGATGCCGACAAGCTGGTCGGTCTGTCGCTCGCGCTCTTCGCGTCGGGCAGCCGCACCGAAGACCGCTTCTGGGAATCCAAGCTCGACGCACTGCTCGCGAAAATAGTCCGCAACGGCAACCAGACGACGCTCGACGCCGCACTCGACCATCTGCAGCAGAATCATCCGGACGCTTACGGCGCCCTTGCCGACATGGCCGAAACGCATAGCGAGTCGCTGATCGTCGAGCAGGACGGCGTCCAGTACGAAGCGCTGCTGATCGCCGCGCCCGTGCTGGCCTGGACGCGCTACGCCATTCCGTCGGGCTCGCTCAAAGGCGACGCGGCCGACGCACTGCGTGCCCATCTGCAGGCACATGTGCTTGCAGCCGACACGCGCGTCGCGATGGCGCCCTTTATGTATAGCATCGACCAGTTGCCGCGTCATCACGTCGAAACCTGGCGCCTCGCGCAGCAACTCGCGCAGGCAGCCGTCGGCGGCGGCAACGCGAAGATCAACTTTGGCGAACTGCCGGAAACGTCGCCCATTCTGGCCGATCCGCGTTTCGTGCTGGCCGTCGTCGCCGCGCCCGTCGGCGCGCCGGTGTTCCGCTGGCAGGAAGAAGAAGGCGGCTCGCGCATCGAGCGCGGCCAATGCCTCGAGCAATGGGCCACGCAAGGCGGCGCCAATCTGGCTGTCGTGCTACCCGGCTGCGAGTTCGAATGCCTGTTGCCGGACGCCTATTACTCGGCCTGCCGCGACGCCGACGAGCGGGTACGTCCGCACACCGTTCGTACCGCGGTGCGCTACCTGTTCGACACGATCGGCGCGACGCCCGACGAACTGCGCGCCGTCGTCGCGGGCTTCGGCGAGCGCCGCATCGACGAATACCGGATCGGCTTCACGCGTCGCGGCAGCAACGACGTGATCTACGGCGTCGTGTGGCCGCTATACGGCCGCGAGAACGGCGACCCGGGCATCGACGAAGAACCGCAAGAAGCAATGTCGGCGGAAGGTCCGCTGGAAGACATCGTCGCGCTGCTGAAAGAAACGGGCATCACCGATATCCGCCGTCACGCGGGCCGTTTCGAGCCGGAATATTGTGACGACTGTGGCGTCCCGCTTTATGCGGATCCGCTCGGCGAGATCGTTCACGCCGAAATGCCGGAAGATGCCGAGCCCGCTCAGCCACATTTCCACTGATCACTTCAGAGATTTCTCTGCATCGAATCAAGCCCCGCCGCGTGCGGGGCTTTTTTCATGGCACTCGTCCTATGCCACCTGGACAGGCCGCCACGCGACTGGGAATTTGTCATCATCGACACGATGGTGCATCGCCGCGCGACGACGAAATCGTTGCGTGTATCGCGCCGCCACGACCGATCGATCAGGAGGCAATGCATGCGATTTTCAGTATTCAACTCGGACGCCGAACGCAGGGAAGGACTCAAGACACTCTTACGGCAGATCGACCGGCAGGCACGGTTCGGCGAAGCACAGGACTGGTCGCAGGTCGAGCGCACGCTGCGCCGCCTGCAACCGGATCTGCTGCTGATCGACTGGGAGGACTGGATGTCGCCCCTCGACGCCCGCACGTTGCTCGCCAACCATCCCGGCCTGCCCGTCGCCGTGCTGGTCGACGACATCACGCCCGCCCATGTGCGCGCGTTCGTCGAGAAAGGCGTGCTCGGCGTGATTCCGCGCTCCACCGATCCACGCGTGATCGTGCGCGCGCTGGAAATGGTTTTGCTGGGCGTCCACTACATCCCCGCTGGTGCCCTTTCGTTCGACGCACCCGTGCCATCCGGAAAGCTCGCGCGTCCATTGAACGACGCGCGCCCGCTCGAACTGGTCGCGCCGCCAAAGCGGCCACGCCTGGGCGGCGGCCTTTCGCCGCGGCAAGAACAGATCATGCGCTGCGTGCACATGGGCAGTACGAATAAAATGATTGCTCGCGCGTTGGGCATCAGCGAGGGCACCGTGAAAATCCATCTGGCGACGATCTTCCAGCAACTGGGCGCACCGAACCGCGCCGCTGCCGTGGCAATCTACAACGGCTGGCTCACGGCGCAACTCGAAGTGCTGCGCAGCGGACACAATCGCATCCAGCGGCCCGCGCGCGTGACATCCAACGTTGCGCCATTGCGCCAGCGCAAGCCGCGAACGTTCCGCTATCCGTTGCCTGCCAACGACACTGCCGGCGCACTGCCGATGGCCGCCGAAGCGACGACGCCCTACGACACGCGGCGCAAGCGCCCGGAATGCGACGACGGCGCGATGTAGAGATGCAAAGAATGTAAAGGTCGAAAGGAATCCACTGCGAATAGACATAAATCATCGCTGGCATGGAATCCGCTCACACGTTTCGCTATTCAACGAGTAATATGAAGACATGGGTTTCCTCTACACACCGCTTCCGTTGTGGGTCGCTGTCGGTGGCTGGATCGCCGCTGTGGCTTTGCTCGCGCTCGCGCTCTGGAAAAACCCGTTCAAGCGCTTGCAGGAACCCGTGCTCCAGCATGTGTGGCTCGCCATCATCGTCGCCGTATCGGTGCTATGGGCGACCAACGCATGGCTCGAAGATGGCACAGTGATTCACCTGCTCGGTGCAACGCTCGTCGTCACGCTATTCGACTGGGGCCTTGCACTCATCGCGATGGCCATCGTGACCGGGCTTGCTGCCGTCGTCTTCGACGCGCCGTGGCAAGGCATCGCACTCACCTTCCTCGTGTTCGGCGCCGTGCCCGTCGGCGTATCGACGCTCCTGCAACGCGCGAGTATCGCGTGGCTGCCGCGCAATCTCTTCATGTTCATCTTCGGCCAGGGCTTCGTGTCGCCCGCCATTGCCGTCACGGTGGCATCGGCCGTTGCGTTGGCAACGCATATCGCGCTCGCCGGCGGCTCGATGTCGGTGATCCCGGCCGGCTATGCATTTAGCGTGTTCCTGCTTGCGTCGGGTGAATCGTGGTTCACGGGTATGTCGACGGCGTTGATCGCCGTTTATCGACCCGCGTGGGTCACGACATATGACGTGCGCCGCTATCGCCTCGGCGGCCCGCGCACCTGATCCCTCAATTGCACTGCAACGGCATCGAGATGAATGCGCCCGTCCGGCGCGTTCGCTCATGCATGCAACATCCGCCTATCTATCGCTCGTTGAGCCTTCGCACCACGACACGAGAAAATATTTGTGCCAGGATTGAACTCCTTCCTGCAGACGGGCATCTTATGTGCCAGACGTCTTCACAGCATTGAACATAGATAGATGGATCGCACCAACGCACCGCGCCGATTGCCGCGGTTGGTCGGCCGGTTGGCGGTGTGGGTTGCGAGCGCATCGCTCGCATGCTCGCTGCCTGCCCTCGCCGATCAACTCGGGCAGCACAACGACCTCGTCAGCAAATTCATCAACGATATGCACGCCGATCCGCTCGTTGCGGATTGCGCCGCGCATGGCGACTTCGTCGCAAGCACCTCGACGGCTTTTGATCACGTCGAGTTTCCACCCAGTTCATTCGACAGCGCACACTCGGCCGTCACGCCCTGGAACGATTCGTTCGACGAAGGCAAGCAGAAGGTCAAGGTCGACAGTGTCGTGACCGTCGAAGGCCTGGGCGTGCCGCAAGGCGGCGGCGACCCGGCGCAACTCAAATTCCGCTGCGGCTACGTCGGCGCGCAGATGCTCGCGTTCAGCTGGAACGACCCGGTGCCGCCTTTGCGCGCGCGAAGCGCCGCGTCGTCGGGCTCGAACACGGCGAAGGGCAAGCACGCCGTCAGCGGCAAGGGTTCGAAGAAGAACTCGGGCAAGTCGACGAAAGGCACGACGAACAAGTCGGGCAACAAGAAGTCAGGCAAATCGTCAGGCAAGGCCGTGACGACCAAGAGCAGCGCCGCGAAGACCAACGCTAAAACGAGCGCGAAAAAATCGGCCACGAAGAAGGCGCATTGACTCGCGCCCACGCCTGATCCGAACAGCGCGTCAGGCAATTCACGCGAGCAACAAGAAGGCGAGGCCACGCATCATGCGTGGCCTCGCCTTTTTACATACCTTTACCGTGCGTCAACGATACACGTCAGGCAAACGTCTCCATATGCCAGAGAATCGCCTGCAGCATCGACGCACCGAGCGACGCGCTGCGCTCGCCGTTCCAGCCCACGCGTTCATCGGGCAGATTGGCGTTGTCCTTGAACGGCATCTCCAGCGTCAGCGACAGGCAACCGAACTCGTTGCCGATGTACTTCGACGCGAGCTTGAGCGCATCCTGGCGATACTTGCTCGCTTCATAACCGTACTTGTCCTGGAAATCGGGACTCGCGCGCTTGAAGTTTTCGATGAACGCCGTCTGCTCCTGGCGTTGGCGTTCGGTGAAGCTCGGCAACATCTCCGAGCCCGCCACGAACACATACGGCAGCGCTTCGTCGCCGTGAATGTCGAAGAACAGATCGCAGCCCGTCGCATGAATCGCGTCGCGCACGAGCAGCACTTCGGGGCTGCGCGCGGCATCCGGTTCCATCCATTCGCGATTCAGGTTCGCGCCGGCCGCATTGGTGCGCAGATTGCCGTGCACGCTGCCGTCCGGGTTCATGTTCGGCACGATGTAGAAGTCGGCGTAATCGAAAAGTTTGCGCGCGACGGGATCCCCCGACCAGTCGCCCCACCCCGCGAGCCGCTTCACCAGACCTTCGACGAACCATTCGGCCATCGTCTCACCCGGATGCTGGCGCGCGATGATCCAGACGGTCTTCTTGGGCTTCAGCGTGCCGTCTTCGAGCAAGGTCGGCGCACCCAGCGTCAGCAGCGACATCGGCCGGCCTTCGACCGTCTTGCCCAGCTCCGTCAGCGCCGCATGCGGCATCTGCTGGACAGCGCCGAGAAATTCCGAGTGGCGCTCTTCACTATAAGGCTCGAAGTATGCGTAATAGATGCGGTCGAAATCGGGCGTGTGATCGATGGTCAGCACGCGCCCGTCATACGAGGTCGGCACGCGAAACCAGTTCACGCGGTCATAGCTCGCGCACGCCTGATAGTTGCGCCAGCCGTCGGCGAATGCGCAATCGGCGGCATTCTCGAACGTCATCACGCAGCGCTCGCCGCGCGCGCCCGACAAGCGGAAATAGAACCACTGCGCAAAGTCGGCATGGCTGTCCGGGCGCACGCGCAAGCGGATATTGTCGGCCTGTGCACAGGACAGGACTTCGATCGCGCCTGCGTCGAAATTGCTGGTAATGGATAGCGTCATGATGGTGTTCCTGCTTTATGCGGCGCGGCGTCAGTCCGCGATGCGCCGGCGGAAGACATAGGTGGAATCGTTCGATGCATCGGCTTCGAATGCGTAGCCTTCGGCGTCGAAGTCCTTGAGCTGCTCCGGCGTTTCGAAGCGATTCTCTACCAGATAGCGCGCCATCAGGCCGCGCGCGCGTTTCGCGTGAAAACTGATGATCTTGTAGCGCCCGCCCTTCCAGTCTTCGAATACGGGCGTGATGACGGGCGCGGCGAGCTTCTTCGGCTTGACCGACTTGAAATACTCCGTCGACGCGCAGTTGATCAGCACGCGCGAACCATCCCGTTTCTTCTCCAGTTGCCGGTTGAGCGCCTGCGTGATGCGCTCGCCCCAGAACGCGTACAGATCCTTGCCGCGCCGGTTCTCGAAGCGCGTGCCCATCTCGAGCCGATACGGCTGCAGCAGATCGAGCGGACGCAGCAAACCGTACAGGCCCGACAGCACGCGCACGTGCTGCTGCGCATAGTCGAGATCGGACGCGGATAGCGATTTCGCGTCGAAGCCTTCGTACACGTCGCCATTGAACGCGAGCACGGCCTGCTTCGCGTTGGACGTGTCGAATTTCGGCGACCAGTCGGCGTAACGCTGGAAATTCAGATGCGCGAGCTGATCGGAAATGTCCATCAACGACGCGATGTCTTGCGGCGACAGACGGCGCAGATCGCCGATCAATTCGGCGGCGTCATCGACGAAATCGGGGATCGTGTGTTTCTTGACGTGCGGCGGGGTGTCGTAGTCGAGCGATTTGGCCGGCGACAGAACGATTATCATAGAGGCTTTCAGGCACGCCGTGCCTGGCGGTCAAAGACGAAAGCCAGATTGTAACGAATGCCCGAAACCCCTGCCTTGCCTGAACAGAACACGCCTGCCGCGAAAAGCGCGGCGGCGCCTGCCGTCGTGCTCGATTCGAACGTGTGGATCGACATTCTCGTGTTCGACGATCCGCACACGCGCCCCATTCTCGCCGCGCTCGAAAGCGGCGCGCTGCGCGCGCTGATCGACGCGCGCTGCCTCGCCGAACTGACGTACGTGCTCGACTATCCGCAGTTCGCAAAACGCGCCGTCGAGAAAACCGCCGCGCTCGCGACGCTCGCGCGGCTGTCGACTTTGGTCGAGCCGCCCGCACCCGCCGAAAACACGCCCGCGCTCCCCAAATGCAAGGACCGCGACGATCAGAAGTTCCTAGAACTCGCGTATGCGATGCAGGCGGACTGGCTGGTGTCGAAAGATCGCGCGGTGCTGAAGCTCGCGAAGCGGATTGCGCGCGATTTCGGTTTCCGGATTGCACAGCCCGCGCCGTTCGTCGCCGAATGTGCGCTGACGGCCACGGAACCCGTCGAGGCCTGACGCGCGCCAGCACCACGCGACGCACCACAGGGCGGCGCAGCCAACCGCCGCGCGGATTTTCCCTACAATCGAGCTTCACGCCTGACCACCACGGCATCAACGACCACGACCGCATTCGGACCGCGACATGAACGCACCGCACGATCTGACGACCACGCCTATGACCACCATGCCTCCATCGTTCCCGTCCCGTCTGCCGAACGTCGGCACGACGATCTTCACCGTGATGAGCGCGCTCGCCGCCGAAAAGAACGCGGTCAATCTCGGCCAGGGCTTCCCGGATTTCAATTGCGATCCGCGCATCGTCGATGCCGTGGCCAACGCAATGCGCGAGGGCCACAACCAGTATCCGCCGATGGCTGGCGTCGCGCCGCTGCGCCAGGCGATCTCCGAGAAGATTGCAAGCCTGTACGGCCGCCGCTACGACGCCACGACTGAAATCACGGTGACGGCGGGCGCCACGCAAGCGCTTCTGACGGCGATCCTGTGCGCGGTCCATCCGGGCGATGAAGTGATCGTCGTCGAGCCGACGTACGACAGCTATCTGCCGTCGATCGAACTGGCGGGCGGCAAGCCTGTGTTCGTCACGCTCGAAGCGCCCGACTACGCGATCCCGTTCGACAAACTCGCCGCTGCGATCACGCCGAAAACGCGCATGATCCTGATCAACACGCCGCACAATCCGACGGGTACGGTCTGGCGCGCGGACGACATGAAGAAGCTCGAGGACATCGTACGGGGCACGAATGTGCTGATCCTGTCCGACGAAGTGTACGAACACATGGTCTACGACGGCGCGCCGCACGAAAGCGTCGCGCGCTATCCGGAACTCGCGCAGCGCAGCTTCGTCGTGTCGAGCTTCGGCAAGACCTATCACGTGACGGGCTGGAAGGTCGGCTACGTGGCCGCGCCCGCCGCGCTGACGGCGGAATTCCGCAAGGTCCACCAGTTCAACGTATTCACCGTCAACACGCCGATGCAGCTCGGGCTCGCACATTACATGCAGGACCCCGCGCCCTATGTGAACCTGCCCGCGTTCTATCAGAAAAAGCGCGACGTCTTCCGCGCCGGTCTCGCGCAATCGCGCTTCAAGCTGTTGCCGTGCACGGGCACGTATTTCCAGTGCGTCGACTATTCGGCCATCAGCGACATGCCCGAAGCCGAATTCGCGCAATGGCTGACGAGCGAGATCGGCGTGGCCGCCATTCCCGTGTCGGCGTTCTATCACGAGTCACATGAATCGGGCGTCGTGCGCTTCTGCTTCGCCAAGAAAGAGGACACGCTCGCCACCGCGCTCGAACGACTGGCGCGTCTCTGAGATGACGCGCGCGATGCTGCGAACGAACCCAGGTTCTTCGTCATCGCACGCGAAGCAACGCGGCGGCCGTCCAACGCACAAACGGCCCGCCTGCTCACTTCTTCTTTTGCGCTTCCATGTAGGCCTTGCGATCGTCCGTCACGCGCTGCGCAGCCGGACGCGCATTGATCGCCTTCACATACGGCTTCCAGTCGATGCCGACATCGAGCAGAAAATCGCGCCCGTAAACGGCCTGCGTCGCCATGCCGACCAGCGGCAGGCTCACGAAACCAGCGATGTCCGCGATGCTGAACTGCTCGCCGCGCAGATACGGCGTGAACTTCGCCAGCCGCCGGAAACCGCGGATATGATGGATCAGCAGTTTCTCAGTGCGCCCTTTCGTGGCGTCGGTGATCGTGCCGCCGAAGAACGCCTGCTTGTACAGATTGCGCGCCGTCAGTTCGAGATGCACGTCGACGAACGTGATCAGCTCACGCTCCTTTGCCGCTTCCCACGGGTCGCGCGAGAAAATCGCCTTCTCGGGAAAGGCCGCGGCCAGATATTCGATGATCGCCTGCGACTCGCACAGGCTGCCACGCTCCGTCACGATGTACGGCACCTTGCCGAGCGGCGAATGTTCGAGCGTCGCCTCGTCCTGGTTGAACGGAACGCACACTTCTTCGAACGGAATGCCGAATTCGAGCAGCGCAAACTTCACTTTGTTGTAATAGTTGGACAGTGCAAAACCGTGCAGCTTGATCATCCGGTGTCTCCCTGCGGATGGTTGTCGAAAGTCGTTTGCGATTCGTCGCGGCTAACGCGCATACGCGCGAACACGACGAATTGAAACGAACGTACTATTTTAGAATAATCATGGAGTGAGTCACATCATGTCATCACCGAACACCTCTCGCCAGACCAGCATCGAGACCGTGGGCATCGTCGGCACGGGCGCGATGGGACGCGGCATCGCGCAGATCGCCGCGCTCGCGGGCCTCAAGGTCAGACTCTACGACGCGAACTCCGATGCCGTCGGCGCGGCCCGCGATTACCTGTCCGATACCTTCTCGAAGCTGGTCGCCAAAGGCAAGCTCGACAACTCGCGCTCGCTCGCGGCGCTCGCGAACGTGACGGGCGCGACTGCGATCGGCGACCTTAAAGACTGCGACCTCGTCGTCGAAGCGATCGTCGAAAAGCTCGACGTGAAGCGCGCGCTGTTCAAGGAACTCGAAGGCATCGTCAGCGAGCGCTGCATTCTTGCGTCGAACACGTCGTCGCTGTCGATCACGGCGATCGCGGCCGCGTGCGCCGATCCGTCGCGCGTCGTCGGCTATCACTTCTTCAACCCGGTGCCGCTGATGAAGGTCGTCGAAGTGATCGACGGCCTGCGCAGCGATCCCGCCGCCGGCGACGCGCTGATGGATCTCGCGCGCCGCGTGGGCCACACGCCCGTGCGCGCGAAGGATATGCCCGGCTTCGTCGTCAATCACGCGGGCCGCGGCATGAATACGGAAGGTTTGCGCGTCGCGGACGAAGGCGTCGCGAGCTTTGTCGATATCGACCGCATCATGCGCGAGCAGGCAGGCTTTCGTCTGGGGCCGTTCGAACTGCTCGATCTGACCGCGCTCGACGTGTCGCATCCCGTGATGGAATCGATCTATCACCAGTTCTATGAGGAGCCGCGCTTCACGCCATCGCCGATCACGGGCACGCGCCTCGCAGGCGGGCTGATCGGACGCAAGGCGGGCGAAGGGTTCTATGTGTATGTCGACGGCAAGCAGCAGGCGCCCGCCGAAGCCCCTGCGCCGACCGAACTGCCGAAGCGCGTCTGGATCAGCGCACGCGTGCCCGCTGCGCGCGAGGCGGTGCTCGCGTTGATCGCGAAGACGGGCGTGACCGTGGACACAGGCTCGACGCCTGCCGCCGATTCGCTGATCGTCGTGACGCCCCTCGGCTTCGACGCGACCACGGCGGCTGTCGATGAAAACCTCGACGCGAGCCGCGTCGTCGCCATCGATACGCTGTTCCCGCTCGTCGACGCGCAACGCCGCACGCTCATGACCACGCCCGCGACCACCCGCGCCGCGCGCGACACCGCGCACGCCCTGTTCGCGCACGACGGCGTGCCCGTCACGGTGATCCGCGATTCGACGGGTTTCGTCGCGCAACGCGTGGTCGCGACGATCGTGAACATCGGCTGCGATATTGCGCAGCGTCAGATCGCATCGCCGCAGGACATCGATCTTGCCGTGACACTCGGCCTCGGCTATCCGCGCGGGCCGCTCGCACTCGGCGATGCGCTCGGCGCACAAACCATCCTGACGATCCTGCGCAACATGTTCAACGTGCTCGGCGATCCACGCTACCGTCCGTCGCCGTGGCTCGCGCGCCGCGCGCAACTGGGCATGTCCCTCACGCAAGCCGACGTCGCCGATCACGACAACGCAAAGGAGCAAGCGTAATGGCCGCCGAACTGCTCGCCTCCCGCCCAGCCGAAAGCGAATCGACGCTCGTGCTGACCCTGTCGAACCCGGGCGCGCGCAACGCGATGCACCCGGACATGTACGCCGCCGGCATCGAAGCGATCGATACGGCCGAGCGCGATCCGTCGATCGGCGCCGTCGTCATCACCGGCGCGGACAACTTCTTCTGCGCGGGCGGCAACCTGAACCGCCTGCTCGAAAACCGCGCGAAAGATCCGTCCGTGCAGGCGCAAAGCATCGATTTGCTCGGCGAATGGATTGCCGCGTTGCAGGCGTCGTCGAAGCCGGTGATCGCGGCCGTCGAAGGCGCGGCGGCAGGCGCAGGTTTTTCGCTTGCGCTCGCGTGCGACCTGATCGTCGCCGCCGACGACGCGAAGTTCGTGATGTCGTACGCGCGCGTCGGCCTCACGCCGGATGGCGGCGGCTCGTGGTTCCTCGCGCGTGCGTTGCCGCGTCAGCTCGCGACGGAAGTGCTGATCGAAGGCAAGCCGATCGGCGCGCAGCGTCTTTACGATCTCGGCGTCGTCAACCGGCTCGTGAAGCCGGGCGCCGTGCGCGATACGGCGGTCGCATGGGCCGACGATCTCGGCAAGGTGTCGCCGAACGCGAAGGCACGCATCAAAGGCCTGATCGCGGCAGCGGGCGCGCAGTCGCTGCCCGAGCATCTGGTTGCGGAGCGCGACAGCTTCGTCGCGTCGCTGCATCATCGCGACGGGCTCGAAGGCATCACCGCGTTCCTCGAAAAGCGCGCGCCCAACTACAAATGAGCACGCCGACCGGGTCGGGCTATCAGTTGCCGAAGCGTCGCCGCCTCTATCTGATGCGGCACGGCGATGTCACGTACTTCGATGCGTCGGGCCGCACGATCGACCCGGAACGCGTGCCCCTCAACGAAAACGGTCGCGCACAGGCCGATGCCGCAGGCCGCGCGTTCGCCGAACAGAACGTGCGCTTCGATCGCGTGATTGCGAGCGGCTTGCCGCGCACGGTCGAGACGGCACAGCGCGTGCTCGCGCAAATGCATCAGCAAGCCACGATCGACATCGAGCCCGCGTGGGAAGAGATACGCAGCGGCAAGCCGGGTTCGGTTCCCGCCGCTGATCTCGAAACGGCGTTTCTCGGTGCGTTCGATGGCATCGTTGCCGAGGACGTACAGTTTCTCGGTGGCGAGACAATTGGCGAACTGCTCGACCGCGTATTGCCGGCGCTGGCTACGCTGCGCGCTGATACATCGTGGGACGTCGCGCTGCTCGTGCTGCACGGCGGCGTGAATCGCGCGATCCTGTCGCATGCGATCACGGCGGGCGGCCGCACGTTCTTCGGCCATCTCGCGCAGGCGACGGGCTGCATCAATGCGCTCGACGTCGGCGCGGCCCCGCGCGACTGGGTTGTGCGCATGATCAATCATGCGCCGCCCTCGCCGCTGCATCGCGACGTGCGCAACACGTCGATGGAAATGCTCTACGCGCAATTCATTCAAAGCAGGCGCAGCTAGCAGGTCGATCATTCGATCATCCAACGGAGGAGACATGCCGCAAGACGCGACACCCACCGACTACTCCGCTTTTGAAGGCACGCGGCCCGTCAGCGAACGGCAGCGCATCGACATCCACACGCTTTCCGCTTGGCTCACGCAACATGTCGAAGACTTTGCCGGACCGTTGACGCTCGAACAGTTCGCAGGCGGTCAGTCCAATCCGACCTTCAAGCTGATCACGCCGACGCGTGCTTATGTGATGCGCGCGAAGCCCGGGCCGTCCGCGAAACTGCTGCCGTCCGCGCATGCGATCGAACGTGAGTATCGCGTGATGCATGCGCTGCGCGACACCGACGTGCCCGTCGCGAAGATGCTCGCGCTGTGCGAGGACGAAAGCGTGATCGGCCGCGCGTTCTACGTCATGGAGTTCGTCCAGGGCCGCGTGCTGTGGGACCCGTCGCTGCCCGATATGACACCGGCGCAACGCGGCGCGATTTATGACGAGATGAACCGGGTGATCGCCGCGCTGCATAGCGTCGATGTCGACAAGGTCGGACTTGCGGATTACGGCAAGCCGGGCAACTACTTCGCGCGGCAGATCGGCAGATGGAGCAAGCAGTATCAGGCGTCGGAGACGGAACCGATCGATGCGATGCATCGTTTGATCGAATGGCTGCCGCAGCATATGCCCGCTGAAACGGGCGAGCGCGCGTCCATCGTGCATGGCGACTTCCGGCTCGACAATCTGATCTTCGATCCGCACGAGCCGCGCGTGCTGGCCGTGCTCGACTGGGAACTGTCGACGCTCGGCGATCCCCTCGCCGACTTCGCGTATCACTGCATGGCGTGGCATGTCGATCCCGCGCAGTTTCGCGGCATCGCTGGACTCGACTGGGCCGCGCTCGGCATTCCCGACGAGGCACAGTATGTGCAACGCTATTGCGAGCGCACCGGCCTGACGATTTCCGGCGACTGGAACTTCTACCTCGCGTACAACATGTTCCGCATCGCGGCGATCTTGCAGGGAATCATGAAGCGCGTGGTCGATGGCACGGCAGCGAGCGAACAGGCCGCGGACGCGGGACGGCGCGCAAGGCCGATGGCCGAACTCGCGTGGCGCTATGCGCAGAAGGTGCGCTGAGTGAAGCGCCGGCGCTGCCGTGCATTCAATCTGTAGACCGGATTCAACGACAACCACGAGGGCAACATGAATTTCGACTACACCCCGAAGGTTCAGGCCTTGCGCGACAAGCTGCTCGCATTTTTCGACGAGCACATCTATCCGAACGAACAGGCCTATGCCGCCGAAGTCGCGCGCAACCGCCAGGCGGGCAACGCATGGGTGCCGACGGAACTGATCGAGTCGCTGAAGCAGCAGGCGCGCGAAGCCGGCTTATGGAATCTGTTTCTGCCGGACTCCGAGCGCGGCGCGGGCCTGACGAACCTCGAATACGCGCCGCTGTGCGAGATCATGGGCCGCGTGCCGTGGGCGCCTGAGGTGTTCAACTGCAATGCGCCCGATACCGGCAACATGGAGACGATCGAGCGATACGGCAACGAAGAGAATCGACGTGAGTGGCTGGAGCCGCTGCTGCAAGGCCAGATCCGTTCGGCGTTTCTGATGACCGAACCGGAAGTGGCGTCGTCGGATGCGACGAACATCCAGACGAGCATCGTGCGGGACGGCGATTCGTACGTGATCAATGGGCACAAGTGGTGGTCGTCGGGCGCGGGCGATCCGCGCTGCAAGCTCTTCATCGTGATGGGCAAGACGGATCCCGACGCGCCGCGTCACGCACAGCAATCGATGATTCTCGTGCCTGCCGACGCGGCCGGGGTCACCGTGCATCGTCCGCTGACGGTATTCGGATATGACGACGCGCCGCACGGACACATGGAGGTCACGCTCGATAACGCGCGCGTGCCTGCCGTGAACATGCTGCTAGGCGAAGGGCGCGGGTTTGAGATTGCGCAAGGGCGGCTCGGGCCGGGGCGGATTCACCACTGTATGCGGTTGATTGGACTTGCTGAGCGCGCTCTTGAATTGATGTGCGTACGCACGCTGCAACGTGTGGCGTTTGGCAAGCCGATTGCGGCGCAGACAGTGACGCAGGAGCGGATTGCCGAGGCGCGGTGCTTGATCGAGCAGGCTCGGTTGCTGACGTTGAAGACGGCTTACATGATGGATACCGTCGGGAATAAGGGCGCGCGTGGTGAGATCGCGATGATCAAGGTCGTTGCGCCCAACATGGCGTGTCAGGTGATTGATTGGGCCATTCAGGCGCATGGCGCGGCTGGGATGAGCGATGATTTTCCCCTGGCGTATGCCTATACCACTGCGCGGTGGTTGCGGTTTGCTGATGGGCCCGATGAAGTGCATCGGAATGCGATTGCCAAGATTGAGCTTGGGCGGTATTCGGAGTGATTCGCTGGCAGCGCGGCAGCGGGGTTTGGGGATCTGTGGTGTAATTTTTTTTGTGTCTGCGACGCTGGGGTGTTCGCTTTTGGTTTTTGCTGGCATCCGCGTTTTGTCTCTGGTTTGCTAGCGTCGCCCCTGTGCGGGGCGGCACCTACTTTTCTTTGCCGCCGCAAAGAAAAGTAGGCAAAAGAAAGCGGCTCACACCGCCAGTTCTTGTATTTGCCTGAGGGACCCCAACCGGTCCCACGCTTCACACGGCAACATTTCTGTTCGCGTGTGTTGCCAACGCATTGAATGGAAGCCTCACCCGCTTCGGATACCCGTACTCGGGCAAGCGGCAGCGAATAGTATGTGCCGCCCAGGTGGCCAACTGTGTGTTGGTTGTCGCGCCGTACAGGGTAGCGCTCTTACAGGGTGGAACGCATGCACTATCGGCCCGAAGTGAGGCGTGTCAGGCACTACGGCCTACACACAGTTTGCCACCTGAGCGGCGGAGGACTATCTGGCGCCGCGTGCTGCTACGCGGGTACGTGAAGAGGGTGAGGCGTACAGAGAGAACGTTGGCAACAAACGCGAACAAGTGCGTTGCCGCGTGAAGTGTGGGGACGTCGGGGGCCCGTGGATAAGAATACGGGCTGGCGGTGTGAGCCGCTTTCTTTTGCCTACTTTTCTTTGCGGCGGCAAAGAAAAGTAGGTGCCGCCCCGCACAGGGGCAACGCTAGCAAACCAGAAGCAAAACGCGGATGCCAGCGCAAAGCAAAAGCGAACCACCCAGCGTCGCAGACAGACAAACCCACCAACCCCAGGAGCATTCAATGATCGACATCTACAGCTGGGCAACACCCAACGGCCACAAGATCCACATCATGCTCGAGGAGACAGGCCTCGACTACAAGGCGCATCCGATCAACATCGGCGCAGGCGATCAATTCACGCCAGAATTCCTGGCCATCAGCCCAAACAACAAGATCCCTGCCATCGTGGACAGCGACGGTCCAAAGAACCCAGACGGCAAGCCATTCTCACTGTTCGAATCGGGAGCAATCCTGATCTACCTCGCAGAAAAAACCGGCAAATTTTTGCCAAATGACCCAGCAGCCCGCTACGAAACGCTGCAATGGCTGATGTTCCAGATGGGCGGTATCGGCCCGATGCTCGGTCAGACCCACCACTTCCGCGTCTACGCGCCGCAACCCATCGAATACGCAATCAACCGCTACACCAACGAAACAAAGCGCCTCTACGGCGTGATGGACACGAAGCTCGGCAAGACGCGCTATCTGGCAGGCGACGACTACACCATCGCCGATATCGCCACGTTCCCCTGGACGCGTTCATGGCAAAACCAGGGCCTGCAAATCGACGATTTCCCGAACGTAAAGCGCTGGCATGAAGAGATCGCCGCGCGTCCCGCCGTGCAACGCGGCGTCGAAGTGCTTGCATCGGCGCGCGTGCCGCTGATGGACGAAAAAGCGAAAGAAATATTGTTCGGCGCGACGCAGTACGCCAAGCATTAAGCATCGCGCGACGCCGGCGGCCACACCTAGAAATAATGCCGCGTGATGAACTCTGCGATGCACACAGGACGCTCACTGCCCTGCCGTTCGAGCGTCACGTTCCACGCAATCTGCACGCCGCCCTCTTCGACGTCCGTCACGCTCGCGACGACAAAGCTCGCGCGCAACTGCGATCCGACAGGCACGGGCGCCGTGAAACGCACGCGATTGAGCCCGTAATTGACGCCCATGCGCTGCTGGAAACGAAACGTATCGACAAGCAGCGCAGGGATCAGCGACAGCGTCAGAAAACCATGCGCAATCGGTCCCCCGAACGGCGACTCGCGCTTCGCGCGCTCGGGATCGGTATGAATCCACTGGTGATCGCCCGTCGCCACAGCAAAACGATCGACGCTCGCCTGATCGACCTCGACCCAGGCGCTCATGCGTGGCGGCTGGCCGACGAGCGCACGCACGTCGTCGGCAGAAGCGAGCGTCAGTTCGGGCGTCATGCGGCCGCTCCGGGATTGCGCAGCCCGAAGATCGCCTTCGAGCGCACGGTAATCACCAGTTCGCCGTTCTGATTGAAACCCTGCCATTCCGTCGACACGATCCCGCGGTCGGGCTTGCTCGCGGACACGCGCTTGTCGAGCACGCTGTTCATCATCCGGATCGTGTCGCCGACGCGAACCGGCTTGAGCCAGCGCAGATCGTCGATGCCAGGCGAGCCCATCGACGTCGAGCCCGCCAGCACGTTGCGCACCAGCATGCCCATCATCACCGAACACGTGTGCCAGCCGCTCGCGATCAGCGTGCCGTACGGCGAGGCCGCCGCACCGGCGTCGCTGACGTGGAACGGCTGCGGATCGAACTGCTCCGCGAACCGGACGATCTCGTCACGCGTGAAGGTGTGCGAGCCGACTTCATACGACTTGCCGACTTCCATGTCCTCATAGCTCAAACCCATCTTTCACCTCGTGTGCATGTGTTGGCCGCCGCGCTCATGCGTCGGCCGTTGCGAAGCCTGGCAGCGCGGCAAAGCGCGCCAGATGATGATCGACATCGCCAAGCGTGGTTTCGATGATAGCGAGACGCTTGAACAGATGCGCCGCCGCGACTTCGTTCGTCACGCCCATCCCGCCGTGCAACTGCACGGCCTGCTGGCCGACGAAGCGCGCAGCCTGCCCCACGCGCACTTTCGCCGCCGATACTGCGCGCCGGCGCTCGTCGACATCGTCGCTGCCGTAACGCACGGCAGCCAGATACGTTGCCGAGCGCGCCTGCTCGGTGTGGATCAGCATTTCGACCATCCGGTGCTGCAGCGCCTGAAAGCGCGCAATCGGCACGCCGAACTGCTGGCGCGTCTTCGTGTATTCGACGGTTGCGTGATTCAGCGCGTCGAGTGCGCCGATCGCCTCGGCGCACAGCAACACGGTGCCGTAGTCCGCGATATGCTCCAGCGCAGCGGCGCCCGCGTGCCTGCCGTTCAGCTTGCGTGCCGGCGTCGCATCGAATGCGAGCGTCGCGGCCCGTTGGCCGTCGATCGTCCGATAGTCGGTGACCTGCGTGTTCGCTGCATCGCGCGCGACGACGAACAGCGCAATCTCGCCATCCAGTCGCGCGGGCACGATCCAGTAGTCGGCTTGCGCCCCGTGCTGCACGACCGATTTCGTGCCGCTCAGCACGTATCCGTCGCCGTGGCGCGTCGCCGTCGTTTCGATCGAGAAGAGATCGTAGCGTGCGTCGGGTTCATGGAAGGCGACGGCGAGCTTGCTCTCGCCTTGCGCCGCGCGTTCGAGCAACGCGGTATCGTCGCCGTCGCCCGTGCCGGACAGCTTCAGCGCCTCGATGCCGACGGCCGTCGACCAGTACGGCTCGACGACGATCGCGCGCCCCAGTTCCTGCATCACGACCAGCATATCCACCGTGCCGCCGTCGAAGCCGCCTTGCGCTTCGGGCACGGGCAACGCGGTCAGACCCAGCTCGGCGAACGCGGACCAATGTTCGTCCGATACGCCCGCGTCCGTTCGCACGATCGCCTGTCGCGCCTCGAAACCGTATTGCTTGTCGAGATAACGGCGCAGCGCGTCCTCGAGTTGCTGCTGTTCGTCAGTGAAATTGAAGTTCATGCGCCGCTCCTCACAGTCCGAGAATCATCTGCGCGATGATGTTCTTTTGAATTTCGTTCGAGCCGCCGTAGATCGACGTCTTGCGGTAGTTGAAGTAGTACGCGGCGAGCGGCGCGGCATCGTCGTCTCCCGCGATGCTGTGCGCGCGTTCGCCTTCGAGGAACGGCACATCGAACGGCGCGGCAAGCGGTCCAACGGCTTCGAACATCAGCTCCGTCAAACCCTGCTGCACCTCCGTGCCCTTGATCTTCAGCATCGACGCTTCTGGCCCCGGCCCGCGTCCGCCCGTTTCGTTCGCGACCACGCGTTGCACGGTCACTTCGAGCGCCATCAATTCGATTTCGAGGCTCGCGACTTTCGCGGCGAACAGCGGATCGAGCAGCAAGGGCTTGCCGTTCTTTTTCTGGTTCAGCGCGATGCGCTTGAGAAACGCGAGTTCGCGCTTCGACTGCCCGACGCGCGCGATGCCCGTACGCTCGTGGCCGAGCAGATACTTCGCATAAGTCCAGCCGCGGTTCTCATCGCCGACGAGGTTTTCGACGGGGACTTTCACGTCTTCGAAGAACACTTCGTTGACTTCGTGATCTTCGTCGAGCGTGATGATGGGACGCACGGTGATGCCCGGCGTCTTCATGTCGATCAGCAGGAAGGAAATGCCCTCCTGCTTTTTCGCGCCGCTGTCGGTGCGCACGAGGCAGAACATCATGTCGGCGTGCTGGCCGAGCGTCGTCCAGGTCTTCTGGCCGTTCACGACATAGTGATCGCCGACGCGTTCGGCACGCGTGCGCAGCGACGCCAGATCGGAGCCCGAACCCGGCTCCGAGTAACCCTGGCACCACCAGTCGGTGCCGTCGAGAATGCGCGGCAAGTAATGGCGCTTTTGCGCCTCGCTGCCGTATTTCATCAGCACGGGCGCAACCATCGATACACCAAACGGCAGCACCATCGGCGCGCCAAGCTGGGCGCACTCCTCGTCCCAGATATGACGCTGGGTTGCGTTCCAGTTCGGGCCGCCATATTCCACAGGCCACGCAGGCGCCGACCAGCCGCGCGTGCCGAGCAGCTTGTGCCAGCTCGCGAAGTCGTCGCGGTTCAGACGTTTGTGATTGAGGACTTTGTCGCGCAGCTCGTCAGGCAGATTCGCTTCGAGCCAGGCGCGGATGTCGGCGCGGAATGCGTCGTCGGCGGGGGAATAGTTCAGGTCCATGCGCAGTGTCTCCTGGCCGCGGCCTTGCGCCGCCAGGAGCACTGCTAGCGATGGCTATTGCAGCGGCTCTTTCAGTGCGGCCGGCACAGGCAGCGGCATCACATCGATGCCTTCCTCGACGAGGGCTCGCGCATCTTCAGGCGTCGTGACGCCACGAATGCTACGAGCGGGCGCTTCGTTGTAATGAATGCGCCGCGCTTCCTCGGCGAAGCGGTCGCCCACGTTCTCGGTCTTTTCCAGCACCTCGCGCAGCGCACGCATCACGTGCGCCTGCAGTTCGCCAGCGTTCGCCGCCGCTTTCTCCTTCGATGCGTTCGACGCGCTCGTCGCACCCGACAGATTCAGGCGCGGCGCCGACGGCAAACGGCTCACTTCCGTCGCACCGCAAATGGGACATTCGACCAGTTTGCGGGACAACTGCGATTCGAAGTCATCGGCGGAAGCGAACCAGCCTTCGAACCGATGATCGTGCGGACACTGTAGATCGAGGACCTTCATGTGGAATCAGGGCTTGCGTACGAGTTTAGCGCAAAAACGAAATTTGTGAACGGTCGTTCGTTAAATGCTTTTGATTTTTTGCCGCGCAAGCGGCGCGGCGACGAACGAGAATCAGCCATTCTAGCGCGTTGGCGCCGGACGCGCCGACGCTCGAATGGCTGCGCGCGACGTGCGCCGGAAACACAAAACGGCAGCGCAAGGCTGCCGTTTTCGTCGAGCGCCACATCCCGCCAGCGTCAGCCCGCCTCGGGCGCGTTCTCCGGCCACGCGCCCGACAGCAGCTTCTCCAGCCAGAACGTGCCGATGATCGTCTTCACGTCGCTCAACTGTCCCGTGCGCACCCACTCCGACACATCCGACACCTTCGCGATGAACGTCTCCAGGAACTCGCCGTCGTCGAGCTTGCGCTCGCCCGGCGTCAGACCGCGCGCGACGTAGATGTCGATGAATTCCGTCGAGTACGAAATGATCGGGTGAACGCGCGTCAGATAGATGTATTCGCGCGCCGTGTAGCCCGTTTCTTCGAGCAGTTCGCGCTTCGCGCAGGCCAGTGGATCTTCATTCGGATCGAGTTTGCCGGCCGGATACTCGTACATCACCTTGCCCATTGCGTACCGGTACTGGCTTTCCATCAGCACGCGGCCGTCGTCGAACAGTGGAATCACCATCACGGCGCCGGGGTGTTGCACGTATTCGCGCGTCGCCTGCTTGCCGTCGGGCAAGCGCACGGTGTCGCATTTGACCGTCATGAACGGCCCTTGATAGGCGACTTCGCTTTTGATGCAGGTTTCTTTGAGCGCAGCGTCGTGATCGGGGAGTTCTGCCATGTGCGACCTCTTTGCGGCAAGAAGCGCGACGGCCGGAACCGTCAGCGCCGTTTGACGAGATATTGAAACGTGAAGCCCGGGAAGGCGAAAACGATGAACAGGCTGAACGTGATGGCGTAGAACTGCCAGCCCTGTTCGAAGCGGTTGCCGGCGCGCGCTTCGAGCATGAAGCCGAGCGCGCCGACGATGAAATACAGCACGATCAGTTCGCCGATCCTGAGCCACGCGCTTTTCTTCGCGGCCTTCAGCGGCATGACACCGAACAGCCGCTGATTCAGGAACGGCAGGTTGGCGCCGACGAGCGCCAACAGCACGATGAACCACCCCGCTGCCGACATTACAGCGGCAGCGTATGCGTAATCGCGTTCAGGCAGAGCGACATCAGCGGGCCCGGAACGAGACCGAGCACCAGCACCGCCACGCCGTTGAGCGCGAGCAGCGCGCGCTTGCAGGTATCGCCTGCGATCGGCGTCGTGTCGACGGGATCATCGAAGTACATCAGCTTGACGATGCGCAGGTAGTAGAACGCGCCGAACAGCGACGTGATCACCGCGAGCACGGCGAGCCACGTGAGGCCTGCGTTCATCGTCGCTTCGAGCACGGCGAGCTTCGCGTAGAAGCCGACCGTCGGCGGAATGCCGGCGAGCGAGAACATCAGCACCATCATCACGAACGCAAACACCGGGCTGCGCTGATTGAGACCCTTGAAGTCGTCGAGCGTTTCGGCTTCGAAGTCGCGACGTGCGAGCAGCATGACCACACCGAACGAGCCGAGCGTCGTCACCAGATAGATGATGCTGTAGAACATCGCCGAGCCATATGCGCTCGCCGCTGCGCCCGTCTTGCCGTCGACGACACCTGCCAGCAGGCCGAGCAGCACGAAGCCCATGTTCGAGATCGCCGAGTACGCCAGCATCCGCTTGATGTTGCGCTGGACGATACCCGTGATGTTGCCGACGATCAGCGACAGCGCAGCCAGAATGACGAGCATTTCCTGCCAGTCGACGGCGAGCGGCAGCAGACCCATGACCAGGAAGCGCAGACCCCATGCAAACGCGGCAACCTTCGGACCGCCGCCGACGAGCATCGTCATCGCAGTCGGCGCGCCCTGGTAGACGTCCGGCACCCACATGTGGAACGGCACGGCGCCCATCTTGAACGCGATACCCGCAACGATGAAGATCACGCCGAACAGCAGCACGACATCATTGATGTGTCCCGAAGCCACAGCCTTCAGCACTTCGTTCAGTTCGAGCGAACCCGTCGCGCCGTAGAGCATCGAAATGCCGTACAGCAGGAAGCCCGAAGCCAGCGCGCCCAGCACGTAGTACTTCATCGCGGCTTCGTTCGACGGCGCATGTTCACGGCGCAGCGCGATCACGGCGTACAGCGACAGCGACATCAGTTCCAGACCGAGATACAACGTCAGGAAGTTGTTGCCCGAAATCATCACCAGCTGGCCGAGCAGCGAGAACATGCCGAGCAGGAAGAAGTTGCCTTCATACAGGCCGCGATCTTCCAGATACTTGCGCGAGTAGACGATCGACACCGCGTAGCCGAGCGACACCACCGCCTTCATCACGTTGGCGAACGGGTCCACAACGTACATGCGCGAGAAGAAGTATTGCGGCCCGGTGCCCGAGAAGGCGTCGACGGCGAACCAGATGCCGGCTACGACCGTGGAAATCAGCGCGATGAAATACGTCGTGCGGCGGCTGTTCGGGCCAACGAACGTGTCGATAAGCCACGCAACGACGATAGCGGCCATCACTAGCGCGTCAGGTAACAAGGCGGTCATAGGTGCGTTTTGCATGATCTTTAAATTCCTCCGCTTCGCATTACTGCGACAGCGGCAGCTTCGACTGCGCAACGTGGGACAGAAGGTTCTCCACCGACACGTGCATTACTTCGGTAAAGGGCTTCGGATAGATGCCCATGTACAGCGTCAACGCGGCGAGCACGGCCAGCATGAAGAACTCGCGGCGATTGATGTCGACGAGGCTCTTCACATGGTCGTTCACGACGGCGCCGAAGTACACGCGCTTGTACATCCACAACGTATAGGCCGCGCCGAGAATCAGCGTGACGGCCGCGCCGAACGCGATCCAGAAGTTGTACTGGACAGCGGCCAGAATCACCATGAACTCGCCGACGAAGCCAGAGGTACCCGGCAGGCCGCAGTTCGCCATCGAGAACAGCATCACGAGCGCCGCGAACTTCGGCATCGTGTTGACGACGCCGCCGTAATCGGCGATCTGACGCGAGTGCATGCGGTCATACAGCACGCCGATGCAAAGGAACATCGCGCCCGACACGAAGCCGTGCGAGATCATCTGCACGATCGCGCCTTCCGTACCCAACTGGTTGAAGATGAAGAAGCCGAGCGTGACGAAGCCCATGTGCGCGATCGACGAATACGCGACCAGCTTCTTCATGTCGGCCTGCACCATCGCGACGAGACCGATGTACACGACAGCGATCAACGACAGCGTGATGACGACGGGCGCGAGCAAATGGCTGGCATCCGGTGCGATCGGCAGCGAGAAGCGCAGGAAACCGTATGCGCCCAGCTTCAGCATGATCGCGGCCAGCACGACCGAACCGCCCGTCGGCGCTTCCACGTGCGCGTCCGGCAACCACGTGTGGACGGGCCACATCGGCACCTTGACGGCAAACGCGAGGAAGAACGCGATGAACAGCAGGACCTGCGGCGTCATCGACAGCTTCGCGGCGTGCCACGTAGCGAGGTCGAACGTGCCCGTCTGCGTGTACAGATACAGCAGGCCGACCAGCATCAGCAGCGAGCCCATCAGCGTGTAGAGGAAGAACTTGAACGCCGCGTACACGCGGTTCGCCCCGCCCCACACGCCGATGATGATGTACATCGGAATCAGCGTCGCTTCGAAGAACACATAGAACAGCATGCCGTCAGCCGACGAGAACACGCCGACCATGATGCCCGACAGGATCAGGAACGCCGCCAGATACTGCGCGACGTTCTTCGTGATCACTTCCCACGCGGCGATCACGACGATCACCGTGATCAGCGCCGTCAACACGACGAACCACATCGAGATACCGTCGATGCCGAGGTGGTACGTGATGTTGAAGCGCTGGATCCAGTTAGCCTTTTCTTCGAACTGCAATGCTGCCGTACTCGTGTCGAAGTCCGTCATCAACGGAATCGTCACGATGAAACTCAACACCGACCCGATCAGCGCAATCCATCGCGCCGGACCGGGATTGCGATCTGAACCGATGGCCAGAACCACCAGGCCGAAAATAATCGGCATCCAGATCGCGATACTCAGAATCGGAAACGTCGTGTGCATGAGAAATGTCTCCAGCCTGTTTTTTATTTGCCGCCGAGCGTTACAAACAGGGTCAGGAGCCCCAGCATGCCGATGATCATGGCGAATGCGTAGTGGTAGATGTAACCCGATTGCAGGAAACGGATCACGCTCGCAAACCAGCCGATGAAGCGCGCGCTGCCGTTGACAATGCCGTCAATGACCACGATGTCGCCTTCCTTCCACAGTCCGCGGCCGATGGCCACTGCGCCGCGTGCGAACACGACTTCGTTGATCTTGTCCATGTAGTACTTGTTATCCAGCAGCGTGTAGATCGGACCGAAACCACGCTTGATGACAGCGGGGAGATCCGGACGCTTCAGGTACAGGAACCACGAGACCACTACGCCAGCCAGCGCCAGCCACACGGGCAGGCCTGACGCAGCGTGCAGGCCCATCGAGGCCCAGCCCTGGAATTCTTCCGCCATTTCGTGCAGCGCCGGATGGTTTTCGCCGATGAAGATCACCTTCTCGAACGCCACGCCATGCTGGAAGAAATCGCCATAGAGCATCGGGCCGATTGCGATGGCGCCGATCACGATAGACGGAATGGCGAGCAGCACCAGCGGCAACCAGACGACCCACGGCGTTTCGTGCGGCTCGTGAGCGTGATGGTCGTCGTGACCGTGGCCGTGGTCGTCGTGATGACCGTGGCCGTGCGCTGCTGCTTCCGCGCCCATCGGCGAATCAGGATGCTTCGGACCGCGGAAGCGCTCTTCGCCGTGGAACACGAGGAAGTACATGCGGAACGAGTACAGCGCCGTGACGAACACGCTCGCGACGACCGCGAAGTACGCGAAGCCCGAACCCGGCAGATGCGACAGCTTCACTGCGTCGATGATCGAGTCTTTCGAGTAGAAGCCCGAGAAGAACGGTGTGCCGATCAGTGCCAGCGAGCCGATCAGCGACGTGATCCACGTGATCGGCATGTACTTGCGCAGGCCGCCCATGTTGCGCATGTCCTGATCGTGGTGCATGCCGATGATCACCGAGCCCGCGCCGAGGAACAGCAGCGCCTTGAAGAACGCGTGCGTCATCAGGTGGAACACGGCGACCGGGTACGCCGACACGCCGAGCGCGACCGTCATATAGCCGAGCTGCGACAGCGTGGAGTAAGCGACGACACGCTTGATGTCGTTTTGCACGATGCCGAGGAAGCCCATGAACAGCGCCGTGATCGCACCGATCACCGTGATGAACGACAGCGCCGAGTCCGACAGTTCGAACAGCGGCGACATGCGCGTCACCATGAAGATGCCGGCCGTCACCATGGTTGCCGCGTGAATCAGCGCGGAGATCGGCGTCGGGCCTTCCATCGAGTCGGGCAGCCACACGTGCAGCGGGAACTGCGCGGACTTACCCATCGCACCGATGAAGAGGCAAATACATGCGACCGTCAGCAGACCCCATTCGGTGCCCGGGAAGCTCAGCGAAGCCAGTTCGTGGCTCTTCGCGAACACGTCGCCGTAGTTCATTGAGCCGCCGTACGCGAGGATCAGGCCGATGCCGAGAATGAAGCCGAAGTCGCCCACGCGGTTGACGATGAACGCCTTCATGTTTGCGTAGATCGCGCTTTCACGCTTGAAGTAGAAGCCGATCAGCAGGTACGACACGAGACCCACCGCTTCCCAGCCGAAGAACAGCTGCAGGAAGTTGTTGCTCATCACGAGCATCAGCATCGAGAACGTGAACAGCGAGATGTACGAGAAGAAGCGCTCGTAGCCCGTTTCCTCGTCGGCCATGTAGCCGATCGTGTAGACGTGCACCATCAGCGACACGAAGGTCACCACGCACATCATCATCGCCGTGAGCGTGTCGACGAGGAAGCCGACTTCGAACTTCACCTTGCCGACCGTCATCCATTCGTACACGGTCGCGTTGAAGCTCGCGCCGTGGAGCACATCGAGAAACACGATGCACGAGAGCACGAACGAGATGGCGACGCCGAGAATCGTGACCGAGTGCGCACCGGCACGTCCCACCGTCTTGCCGAAGAGCCCCGCAATCAGCGAGCCGGCCAGCGGTGCGAGCGCGACCGCCAGCAACAGGTTTTCATTGAGTGTCGTTGACATAACAGCCTGTGCCTGAAGTTAACCTTTGAGCTGATCGAGATCCTCGACATTGATCGTGTCGAGGCTACGGAACAGGGTCACCAGAATTGCAAGACCGATCGCCGCTTCCGCTGCCGCAACCGTCAGCACGAAGAAAACGAAGATCTGGCCATGCACATCGCCGAGATAATGCGAGAACGCGACGAAGTTCGTGTTGACCGCCAGCAGCATCAGTTCGATTGCCATCAAAATGATGATGACGTTGCGACGGTTCAGGAAAATGCCAACGATGCTGATCGCGAACAGGATCGCGCCGAGCACGAGGTAATGGGCAAGGGACAACATATTTTTCTCCTTCTGAGCTCAGCTGTTCTTGCCGGCGCCAGCGTCGCCAGCAACGATTTCAGGTTCAGCCGGACTTTCCTTTTCCGCTGCCATCTTGACCACGCGCACGCGGTCCTGGGCTCGCACCTTCACCTGATCCGACACGCGCTGGCGCTTGCTGTCCTTGCCGTGACGCGTGGTCAGCGCAATCGCCGCGATGATCGCGACCAGCAGCACGAGGCCCGCTACTTCGAACGCGAAGATGTAGTCGGTGTAAATGATCTTGCCGATCAGGCGCGTGTTCGACCAGTCGGCGGCGCCTGCAACAGCGGCCGTCGTGTCGCGCACGGGCTGAACCGTCGCGCCGTAGCCGTGCCAGAGAATGAGCGCCGTCTCGATCACGATGATCGCGCCCACCACGGTCGCCATCGGCACGAAGCGCTTGAAGTCGCGGCGCAGCACGTCGAGATTGATGTCCAGCATCATCACGACGAACAGGAACAGCACCATCACCGCGCCGACGTACACCAGCACCAGCAGGATCGCGAGGAACTCGGCCTGCAGCAGCATCCAGATCGCGGCCGCGTTGAAGAACGCGAGCACGAGGAACAACGCGGACGACACCGGGTTGCGCGAAGTGATCACCTTCAGCCCTGACACCGTCAGGAGTAGCGCGAAGATGTAGAACAGTACGGTCGTGAAGTCCATGATTACCGATTCATCGTTAGGCCATCGTCAGGCTTGGTGCTTTGGCGCGCGTCGTCTTCTGCTTGTGTTGCGTGACGCGGCGCCAGAGCGGTCTGGCAGCGTCGCGCGGTCTTGTGCCTGCCGGACCGCGCGCCGTCGAACTGCTGTTTCACCCTATCAACGATAGGGTGCGTCGGCTGCCTTGTTTGCAGCGATTTCCGTTTCGTAACGGTCGCCGACTGCCAGCAACATGTCCTTCGTGAAGTACAGATCGCCGCGCTTTTCGCCGTGATACTCGAGGATGTGCGTTTCGACGATCGAATCAACCGGGCAGCTCTCTTCGCAGAAACCACAGAAGATGCACTTGGTCAGGTCGATGTCGTAGCGCGTCGTGCGGCGCGTGTTGTCCGCGCGCGTTTCCGATTCGATCGTGATCGCAAGCGCCGGGCACACTGCTTCGCACAGCTTGCAGGCGATACAGCGCTCTTCGCCGTTTTCGTAGCGGCGCAGCGCGTGCAGGCCACGGAAACGCGGCGAGATCGGGGTCTTCTCTTCAGGGAACTGCACGGTGATCTTGCGCTGGAACGTGTAGCGTCCCGTCAGCGCGAGGCCCTTGAGCAGCTCGGTCAGAAAGAAGGTCTTGAAGAAGTTTTGGATTGCGGTCATGGTTCGTCCGCCCTTTAGTGCCAGATATTCAACGGCGACATGATCCAGAAGCCGACCACCACGACCCAGATCACGGTGACAGGCAGGAACACCTTCCAGCCCAGACGCATGATCTGGTCATAGCGGTAACGCGGGAACGTCGCGCGCACCCAGATGAATACCGACAGCAGGAAGAAGACTTTCAGGACCAGCCAGAAAATGCCGGGGATGAACGACAGGAATTCGAACGGTGCGCTCCAGCCGCCCAGGAACATGACCGAGGCCAACGCCGAGATCACGATCATGTTGATGTACTCGGCAAGGAAGAACAGCGCGAACGCCATACCCGAGTAATCGATCATGTGGCCGGCAACGATTTCCGACTCGCCTTCCACCACGTCGAACGGGTGGCGGTTCGTTTCCGCGATGCCCGACACGAAGTACACGACGAAAGCCGGCAGCAGCGGCAGCCAGTTCCACGACAGGAAGGTCACGCCGTGGCTGGCGAAAATGCCGCGCATCTGCGAACCGACGATCTCCGACAGGTTCAGCGAGCCCGCCGTCATCAGCACCACGACGAGCGCGAAGCCCATCGAGATTTCATACGACACCATCTGTGCCGCCGCGCGCATCGCGCCGAGGAAGGCGTACTTCGAGTTCGACGCCCAGCCCGCCAGAATCACACCGTACACGCCGATCGACGAAATGGCGATGGCGTACAGCAGGCCAGCGTTGATGTCGCCGAGCACGGCACCCGCCTGGAACGGAATCACCGCCCATACGGCGAACGCGGGGACCACCACCATCACCGGGGCGATCATGTAGATCCAGCGGCTGGCCTGGGTCGGCTGAATGACTTCCTTCAGCAACAGCTTCAGCACGTCGGCGATCGGCTGCAGAAGACCTGCGGGGCCGACGCGGTTCGGCCCGAGACGCACGTGCATCCAGCCGATCAGCTTACGTTCCCAGAGGATCAGGTAAGCCACGCACAGCAGGATCGCGACGGCCACCACCAGAATGCGCACGAGTGCCCACACGGTGGGCCATGCCACGCCGAGAATCTGGGTGCCGCCCGCGTTGATCGATTCGAACAAGGTCATTTACGCCTTCTCCACCACCAGTTCACCGAACAGGCTGCCCAGCGCTGCACCGGCAGGCGTAGCCGCCGACACGCGGACGACCGTCTCCGCAAGATTCGCATCACGCACGGCCGGGATCTGCACCGAGCGATCGCCCTGACGAACGCGCACCGCGTCGCCTTCCTTCAAACCCAGCTTGTCGAACAGCGCGGCGGGCAGACCCACCGAGTTGGCGGCGCGCGCGGCTGCCGTCAGATGCAGCGATTGCGCGCGGCGCACGAGCTGATCGGCGTGGTAGATCGGCACGTCGGCGATACGCTCGAACGTGCCTTCTGCGGCCTTCGCGCCATTGCTGCGCGCGACGCTTGCCGACGTCCTGTTCGACAGACGCGGCGTGAGATCGCCGTCGCCGAGTGCTGCAGTGCGCACCTGCTCCGCTGTATCGTAGTCGAAGCCCGACGCGCCGAGCAGATTGCCCAGCACGCGCAGCACCTTCCATGCGGGACGCGCATCGCCGAGCGGACGCACGACGCCGTTGAACATCTGCACCGTGCCTTCCGCGTTCACGAACGTGCCGGCCGTTTCCGTGTACGGCGCGATCGGCAGCAGAACGTCTGCGTATTCGGCGCCCGTCTGGAATGGCGACATCACGACGACCATTTCCGCCTGGTTCAGCGCGGCAAGCGCCTGCGCCGGGTTGGCCGTATCGAATTCCGGTTCGAGGTTCAGCAGCACATACCCCTTGCGCGGCTGCTCGAAGACTTCGCGCGCGTTCAGGCCGCCCTCGCCCGGCAAAGCGCCGACGAGATGTGCACCGACCGTGTTCGCCGCTTCCGTCAGGAAGCCGAGCGTCGCGCCCGTTGCTTCGGCGATCCATTGCGCTGCTGCGTGGATACGCGCGAACTCCGGATGCTGGACCGCGCCGTTACCGAGCAGCACGACGCGCGTTTCGCCGGCGCCGAGTTCCTTGGCCGTTTGCTTCGCGGCATCCGTTGCCGCCGCGCCTGCGAAGGCTTCCGGCAGCGCCACGCCCTTCGCTTCCGACACGGCAGCAGCGATGCCCGCCAGTTCGTTCAGCCACGCCGACGGCGCAGCAGCGATGCGCGCGGCTTGCGGGATCAACGCGTCGTCGCGCGTCGCCTGCAGCAGCGTGATCTTTGCGCCGCCCTTCGCTGCCTGGCGCAGACGCGCGGCAAACAGCGGATGGTCGCGGCGCAGCGACGAGCCGATCACGAGCGCGCTGTCGAGCATCGACAGGTTCGCGATCGACGTACCGAGCCACGGCGTGCCGTTTGCGGCGGCCGTGAAGTCCGTCTGACGCAGACGGAAATCGACGTTCGGCGTGCCGACGGCTTGCGCAAGCTGCTTGAGCAGGAACAGTTCTTCCACCGTGCTATGCGCGCTGCCGAGTGCAGCGATCGCATTTGCGCCGTGATCGGCCGAGATGCCCTTCAGACCCTTGACGACATATTCCAGCGCCGTCTGCCAGTCGGTTTCGATCCACTGGCCGTTCTGCTTGAGCATCGGACGCGTCAGACGTTCCGGGCTGTTCAGGCCTTCGTACGAGAAGCGGTCCTTGTCCGAAATCCAGCACTCGTTGATGGCTTCGTTTTCGAACGGCAGCACGCGCATCACGCGGTTGTTCTTGACCTGCACCACGAGGTTCGCGCCGACGGAATCGTGCGGGCTCACCGACTTGCGGCGCGACAGTTCCCACGTCCGGGCGCTGTAGCGGAACGGCTTGCTGGTCAGCGCGCCGACCGGGCACAGGTCGATCATGTTGCCCGACAGTTCGGAGTCGACCGTCTTGCCGACGAACGACGTGATTTCCGAGTGCTCGCCGCGGCCCAGCATGCCGAGTTCCATCACGCCGGCGACTTCTTCGCCAAAGCGGACGCAACGCGTGCAGTGAATGCAGCGCGACATTTCTTCCATCGAGATCAGCGGGCCGACGTTCTTGTGGAACACGACGCGCTTCTCTTCGCTATAACGCGACGACGACTTGCCGTAACCGACGGCCAGATCCTGCAGCTGACATTCGCCGCCCTGGTCGCAAATCGGGCAATCGAGCGGGTGATTGATCAGCAGGAATTCCATCACGGATTGCTGACCCTTCACCGCCTTTTCCGACTTCGTGCGCACGATCATGCCCGCCGACACCGGCGTTGCGCATGCAGGCACGGCCTTCGGCATCTTCTCGACATCGACGAGACACATCCGGCAGTTGGCCGCAATCGACAGCTTCTTGTGATAGCAGAAGTGAGGAATGTAGGTATCGACCTTATGCGCAGCCTGAATGATCATGCTGCCTTCGGCCACCTCTACTTTCTTGCCGTCTATTTCAAGTTCAACCATGATGGTCAATCTTCCTTAACCTGTTACCGCTCAATCGTTCGCCCGCTCGCCGCTACACAGCGGCGGCGCCCGCGTTTGACTCTGGCTCTCGCTGGCCTTGCATCGGCCTCGCATTGACCTCTTAAGCGGCGACCGTTTCCGTGGCCGCCGCCGCGCCGGCATGACCGCCGACGACGCAACGCTTGTTGGCGACGTGATATTCGAACTCGTCCCAGTAGTGCTTGAGCATGCCCCGCACCGGCATCGCAGCCGCATCACCCAGCGCGCAGATCGTGCGGCCCATGATGTTCTCGGCGACCGAGTTCAGCAGATCCAGGTCTTCCTTGCGGCCCAGACCGTGCTCGATGCGATGCACGACGCGATACAGCCAACCCGTGCCTTCACGGCACGGCGTGCACTGACCGCACGACTCTTCGTAATAGAAGTACGACAGGCGCAGCAGCGAGCGCACCATGCAGCGCGTCTCGTCCATCACGATGACAGCGCCCGAACCCAGCATCGAACCTTGCTTCGCGATCGAGTCGTAGTCCATGTCGGTTTGCATCATCAGCTCGCCCGGAATGACCGGGGCCGACGAACCGCCAGGAATCACGGCCTTGATCTTCTTGCCGCCGCGCATGCCGCCCGCGAGATCGAGCAGCGTCGCGAACGGCGTGCCGAGCGGGACTTCGTAGTTGCCCGGACGCTCGACGTCGCCCGATACCGAGAAGATCTTCGTGCCGCCGTTGTTCGGCTTGCCCATCTCGAGGTAGTTCTGCGGGCCGACAGCCAGCAGGAACGGCACGGCTGCGAAAGTTTCCGTGTTGTTGATCGTGGTCGGCTTGCCGTACACGCCGAAGCTCGCCGGGAACGGCGGCTTGAAGCGCGGCTGGCCTTTCTTGCCTTCCAGCGATTCGAGCAGCGCAGTTTCTTCGCCGCAGATGTACGCGCCGTAACCGTGGTGCGCGTGCAGCTGGAACGAGAAGCCCGAGCCCATGATGTTGTCGCCGAGGAAGCCCGCTGCGCGTGCTTCTTCCAGCGCCTCTTCGAAGCGTCGATAGACCTCGAAGATTTCGCCGTGAATATAGTTGTAGCCGACCGAGATGTTCATCGCGTACGCGCCGATGATCATGCCTTCGATCAGCGAATGCGGATTCCAGCGCAGGATGTCGCGGTCCTTGAACGTGCCCGGCTCGCCTTCGTCCGAGTTACAGACGAGGTACTTCTGCCCCGGGAACTGGCGCGGCATGAAGCTCCACTTCAGGCCGGTCGGGAAGCCCGCACCGCCACGGCCACGCAGACCCGATGCCTTGACGTCGGCGATCACCTGCTCAGGCGGAATCTTCTCTTCAAGGATACGGCGCAGCTGCTTGTAGCCGCCGCGTTCGACGTAGTCCTGAAGATGCCAGTTGTCGCCGTTCAGACCGGCGAGAATCAGCGGCTTGATGTGACGATCATGTAGAGACGTCATTTCGAAAGTTCCTCGAGGAGCTGGTCGATCTTCTCGCGGCTCATGAAGCTGCACATACGGTGGTTGTTCACGAGCAGCACGGGCGCATCACCGCACGAACCCATGCATTCGCCCTCTTTCAGGGTGAACTTGCCGTCCGCAGTGGTTTCGCCGAAGTCGATGCCGAGCTTCTGCTTCAGATATTCGGCGGCGCTGTCCGAACCGCCATCGGGACCGAGCTGGCACGGCAGGTTCGTGCAGAGCGTGATCTTGTATTTGCCGACGGGCGACGTCTCATACATCGTGTAGAAGGTCGCAACCTCCTGCACGGCGACGGCCGGCATGCCGAGATAGTCCGCGACGAACTGCATGAGTTCGGGCGACAGCCAGCCAAGCTCTTCCTGACCGACCGCCAACGCCGACATCACGGCAGACTGTTTCTGATCGGCGGGATACTTCGCGATCGCGCGATCGATTTCTTTCAGGCCTTCAGCTGAGATCATTTTCAGACACGACTCTTTCAATTCCTACCGAACGAAAACCCGTCGCGCACTGCGTGTTGCGACAGACCCGGCGTTCCTTTGCTTGACGCGCGCTCCGCTTGTATTGCTTTATCGGCTGCGTGAGCGCGTGCCTTGATGAAAACCGCTTGCGACGACCGCGTTAGCGATCGACCTCACCGAACACGATGTCCTGTGTGCCGATGATCGTCACGGCGTCGGCGATCATGTGGCCGCGCGCCATTTCGTCGAGCGCGGACAAGTGGGCATAGCCCGGCGCGCGAATCTTGAGGCGATACGGCTTGTTCGCGCCGTCCGACACGAGATAGATGCCGAACTCGCCCTTCGGATGCTCGACGGCGGCATACGCTTCGCCTTCCGGCACGTGGAAGCCTTCCGTGAAGAGCTTGAAGTGGTGAATCAGCTCTTCCATGTTCGACTTCATGCCCACGCGCGACGGCGGCGCGATCTTGTGATTGTCGGTCATCACAGGACCAGGATTCTTACGCAACCATTCAATGCACTGTTTCGCAATGCGTGTGGATTGACGCATTTCTTCGACGCGCACCAGATAGCGGTCGTAGCAATCGCCATTCACGCCGACGGGAATGTCGAAATCCATCTGATCGTACACTTCGTACGGCTGCTTCTTGCGCAAGTCCCACTCGATACCCGAGCCACGCAGCATCGGACCCGTCATGCCCAGTTGCAGCGCGCGCTCCGGAGTCACAACGCCGATGCCGACCAGACGCTGCTTCCAGATGCGGTTGTCGGTGAGCAGCGTTTCGTACTCGTCGACGCACTTCGGGAAACGGTTGAAGAAGTCTTCGATGAAGTCGAGCAGCGAGCCCTGACGGGTCTCGTTCATCTTCGACAAAGCCTTCGCGTTGCGGATCTTCGACGCCTTGTATTGCGGCATCGCATCCGGCAGATCGCGATAGACGCCGCCCGGACGATAGTACGCCGCGTGCATCCGTGCACCGGACACCGCTTCATACACGTCCATCAGGTCTTCGCGTTCGCGGAAGGCGTAGAGGAAGACAGCCATCGCGCCGACGTCGAGCGCGTGCGCGCCGATCCACATCAGGTGGTTCAGCACGCGCGTGACTTCGTCGAACAGCACGCGAATGTATTTCGCGCGGATGGGCACATCGATGCCGAGCAGCTTTTCGATGGCCAGCACATAGCCGTGCTCGTTGACCATCATCGACACGTAGTCGAGACGGTCCATGTACGGCACGGACTGAATGAAAGTCTTGTTTTCCGCGAGCTTTTCAGTCGCGCGATGCAGGAGGCCGATGTGCGGATCGGCGCGCTGGATCACTTCGCCGTCGAGTTCGAGCACGAGGCGCAGCACACCGTGCGCTGCCGGGTGCTGCGGACCGAAGTTGAGCGTGTAGTTCTTGATCTCTGCCATGGCGTTCTCTTAGTGTTTCAGGCCGCCATAGCGATCCTCGCGGATCACGCGCGGCGTGATTTCCCGAGGCTCGATCGTCACCGGCTGATAGACGACGCGCTTCTCTTCCGGGTCGTAACGCATCTCGACATAACCGGAGACAGGGAAATCCTTGCGGAACGGGTGACCGATGAAACCGTAATCGGTCAGGATGCGGCGCAGGTCCGGGTGACCTTCGAAGACGATGCCGTACAGGTCGAACGCTTCGCGCTCGTACCAGTTAGCCGAACTCCAGATGTCGACGACCGATGCGACGATCGGCACTTCGTCGTCCGGCGCGAACACGCGCACGCGCAGGCGCCAGTTGTTCGACACGGACAGCAGATGCAGGACGGCGGCGAAACGCGGACCTTCGTAAGCGCCTTCACCGTAGGTTTGATAGTCGATACCGCAGAGGTCGATCAGCTGCTCGAAACGCAGCGTCGCATCGTCGCGCAGACGCTTCGTCACTTCGAGGTAATCGTCCGCCTTCACGACGATGGTCAGCTCACCGGTGGATTCGGTGATGCTCGTCAGGCGGCCGCCAAAGGCCGCCTCGAGGTTCGCTTTGAGAGTCTCGAGTTTGCTTGCCATATTGTGGGGAGGCTTGGGCTTTTATTGACGGGCGATGGTGTTGGTCCGGCGGATCTTCGCCTGCAGCTGGATCACGCCGTACACCAGCGCTTCAGCCGTGGGCGGACAGCCCGGCACATACACATCGACAGGCACGATACGGTCACAGCCACGCACCACCGAATACGAATAGTGATAGTAGCCGCCGCCGTTCGCGCACGAACCCATCGAGATCACCCAACGCGGCTCGGCCATCTGGTCGTACACCTTGCGCAGCGCAGGCGCCATCTTGTTGCACAGCGTGCCGGCGACGATCATCACGTCCGACTGACGCGGACTGGGACGAAACACCACGCCGAAACGGTCAAGGTCATAACGGGCCGCGCCCGCATGCATCATCTCGACCGCGCAACACGCGAGACCGAACGTCATCGGCCACAAGGAACCGGTACGCGTCCAGTTGATCAGCTTGTCAGCCGTGGTGGTGACAAACCCTTCCTTCAAGACCCCTTCGATACTCATTTGTTTTCCACTCCAGACAGGCGGCGAGCCATCGCCACCTACACATACCGGCGATTAACCCGTCATTCCCAGTCGAGACCACCTTTCTTCCAGATATAGGCGAAGCCCAACAGGAATTCGAGCAGAAAAATCATCATCGAGATGAAGCCCGGCCAGCCGATATCGCGCAAGGCCACGCCCCACGGGAACAGGAATGCCGTTTCAAGGTCGAAGATGATGAAGAGAATGGCGACCAGGTAGTAGCGCACATCGAACTTCATGCGCGCATCTTCGAATGCCTCGAAGCCGCACTCGTACGGTGCGTTCTTTTCGGTGTCCGGTCGATTCGGACCGAGGATCTTGCCAATACTGACCAGTGCTACGCCTAAACCGGTGCCCACGAGGAGAAACAACAAGACGGGGAAATAGGCTGCGAGGTTCAAAGTATCCTCAATCGGTTAGTTCTGAGTGACGTCAGGAGACGTTGACTACGCGGAACAACCCCTGACGCGAAACACTTCGGGATGCTTGATGTTGAAAGCCCACAGCAAACACCACCTCAGAAGTGAAAATGCCAGCCGAAGCTGAAGCAAGCGGCTGGCATTAGATAACATTGGTGCCGACGGCGAGACTCGAACTCGCACAGCTTTCGCCACTACCCCCTCAAGATAGCGTGTCTACCAATTTCACCACGTCGGCACTGTCTGCAATCCGGGAAAACAACTTGTAAAACCCGCGAATCGCTTCAAGACTTGAATTGTAACCCGGCCAAACAGTTTGTTCAACGCACAAACGTGTTTTTCCCGAAAATTTATTTCGGCACGTCCTGGCCTGGCGCAGAAGCTGCAGACGCAGCAATTGCAGCCGATGCATTAGCCGGTGCCGAAGCGCCAGGAGCAGCCGATGCAGCAACAGGTGCCGTTGCCGGCATGCTGCCCAGTACGCCCGCCGAAGGCTTCGAGTGATAAGCGCCGAGGTACGTCAGTGTCAACGTGGTGACGAAGAACACAGCTGCCAGTATCGCAGTGGTACGTGACAGAAAATTAGCAGAGCCTGTCGCGCCGAAGAGACTGCCCGATGCGCCACTACCAAAAGCAGCGCCCATGTCTGCACCCTTGCCGTGTTGCAGGAGCACGAGGCCGATGACGCCAAGCGCCGACAGCAACTGCACGACAATGATCAACGTTTTCAAATACAGCATCACACTCACCTGAGTCTTTATTTAACCGCACAGCACGACATGCTGCACGCAATGGGTCATCCTCGCCCGGGCACTCTACCTTGATGCTCAGCGCGCGGCCGTTGCCGCGACAGCTGCCGTGCAGATTGCCAGGAAATCCTTGTCCTTCAACGACGCACCACCGATCAGGCCACCATCGATATCCGGCTGGCTGAACAGGTCTTCCGCGTTCTCCGGCTTCACGCTGCCGCCATACAGCAGCGGCACGTCGGCGGCATCACCGCCCTTTGCGACGAGACGCGCGCGCAGAAACGCGTGAACGTCCTGTGCCTGCTGCGCCGTCGCGCTCTTGCCCGTGCCAATTGCCCACACAGGCTCATACGCGACCACGAGGCGAGCCGCCTCTTCCACCGACAGCTTCGCGAGCACCGCATCCAGCTGCTCGCCGACGATCTGCTCGGTCTTGCCACCCTCGCGCTCTTCAAGCGTTTCGCCGACACAGACGATCGGCGTCAAGCCTGCTTCGAGTGCGCGCTGCGTCTTCACGCCGACGACCTCGGGGCTTTCGCGATGATACGCACGACGCTCCGAATGCCCGACGATCGCGTACGACGCGCCAAACTCAGCAGCCATTTCTGCTGCGACCTCGCCGGTAAACGCGCCTTGCGTGTGCGCGGAGATATCCTGCACGCCCCACGCGACGCGACCGCTTTCGAGCAGCGTCTGCGCCTGCGCCAGATACGGGCACGGCACGCACACGCCGATGCGCACATCGTCCGGAAGATCTTCGGCGCCGCGCGATACCGCCTGCAGCAGCACGCGGTTGTCGGCCAGCCGGCCGTGCATCTTCCAGTTACCGACTACCAGTTTTGCTCGTTGTTTCGCCATCGTCTCGCTCGTTTTATCGTGGTACGGGTGATGAACGCGTCCGCTTCGTCGGCGCTCGGTACCCGCTCCGCATGCAAAAACCATGCAGAACGCGCAAAACACGCGATTTTACTGTGTGCTGACAGACTGGGTCAAACTCAATTAAACGACCGCTGTCAAGCACCCGCGCCCCAATTCAGCACGATCTTGCCGACGTGCGTGCTGCTCTCCATCAGCTCGTGCGCCTGCGCGGCCTCGGCGGCGGGGAACACCTTGAAGATCACCGGCTTGATCGTGCCGTCTTCGAGGTGCGGCCAGACACGCTCTTTCAGTTGCGCCGCGATCTTCGCCTTGAACTCGACAGGCCGCGGACGCAGCGTCGACCCCGTCACCGTGAGCCGTCGACGCAGAATGTCGTTCAGATTCACTTCCGCCTTCGCGCCGCCCAGCAGCGCGATGATGCAGAGACGGCCACCGTCGGCGAGCGCCTTCAGTTCGCGCGGCACGTAGCTGCCCGCCACCATGTCGAGGATCACGTCGACGCCGCGGTCGTTCGTCAGCGACTTGATCACCTCGACGAAATCTTCCGTCTTGTAGTTGATCGCGCGCTCCGCGCCGAGTTCTTCACAGGCGCGGCACTTCTCGTCGGTGCCGGCCGTCGCGAACACGCGAAAACCGAGCGCATGCGCAATCTGGATCGCCGTCACGCCGATGCCGCTCGAGCCGCCCTGCACGAGAAACGTTTCGTTCTCGCCGCCCTCGCCTTTGCCGAGCATCGCACGGTCAAAAACATTGCTCCAGACCGTGAAGAATGTCTCGGGCAACGCAGCGGCTTCGATATCGGAGAAGCCCTTCGGCACGGGCAAACATTGCAGCAGCGGCACGGTGGCGTATTCCGCATAGCCGCCGCCCGCCATCAGTGCGCACACGCGATCGCCGATCTTCAGGCCGAACGGATTGCGCTTCTCGTCGATGATTCCGCCGACGATTTCGCCCGCCACTTCCAGCCCCGGCAGATCGGACGCGCCCGGCGGCGGTGCATAGCCGCCTTTGCGCTGAAACACGTCCGGGCGATTCACGCCCGACGCGGACACCTTGATCAGCACTTCACCCGCTTTCGGTTCGGGCATCGGCCGCTCGGCGAGCTTCAAGACTTCCGGCGCACCGAATTCGGTGATTTCGATTGCGTTCATCGTCGTCTCTCCCAGGTCTGGATTGCGCTGCAAACCGGCCGTGCAAACCCGTTCGCACTGCAATCCACCCTACATGAAAAACGGCCGGCGCGCAGTTGCGCTACCGGCCGTTCCGCTTTCACCGCGTTACTGCTGCGGCGTCGGTTCCGTTTGTGCTGCTTCGTTCAAAAGCGCCTTCGCCGACAGACGCACACGACCCTTCTCGTCCGTCTGGATGACCTTGACCTTCACTTGCTGGCCTTCCTTCAGGTAGTCGTTGATGTCCTTGATACGCTCGTTGGCGATTTCGGAGATGTGCAGCAGACCATCCTTGCCCGGCAGCAGGTTGACGATCGCGCCGAAGTCCAGCAGCTTGAGAATCGTGCCTTCGTAGACCTGACCGACTTCGACTTCTGCCGTGATGTTCTCGATGCGCTTCTTCGCCTCAGCCATGCCTTCGCTGCTCGTGCTCGCGATCGTGACGACGCCGTCATCCGAAATGTCGATCGTCGTGCCCGTTTCTTCCGTCAGCGCACGGATCACCGAACCGCCCTTGCCGATCACGTCGCGGATCTTTTCCGGGTTGATCTTGATGGTGATCATGCGCGGCGCGTAGTCGGACAGTTCCGTGTTCGCACCCGAGACAGCCGAGGTCATCTTGCCGAGGATGTGCATGCGGCCTTCCTTCGCCTGCGCGAGCGCGACCTGCATGATTTCCTTCGTGATGCCCTGGATCTTGATGTCCATCTGCAGTGCCGTCACGCCAGCTTCCGTGCCCGCCACCTTGAAGTCCATGTCGCCGAGGTGATCTTCGTCGCCGAGGATGTCGGTCAGCACCGCGAACTTGTTGCCTTCGAGGATCAGGCCCATTGCGATACCCGCAACGTGCGCCTTCATCGGCACGCCGGCGTCCATCAGCGCGAGGCAGCCGCCGCACACCGAAGCCATCGACGACGAACCGTTCGATTCCGTGATTTCCGACACGACACGGATCGAGTAGCCGAACTCTTCGGCGCTCGGCAGGCACGCGACCAGCGCGCGCTTTGCCAGACGGCCGTGGCCGATTTCGCGGCGCTTCGGCGAGCCGACGCGGCCCGTTTCGCCCGTCGCGAACGGGGGCATGTTGTAGTGGAGCATGAAGCGATCGCGGTACTCGCCTTCGAGCGCGTCGATGATCTGCTCATCGCCCTTCGTGCCGAGCGTCGCGACGACGAGCGCCTGCGTTTCGCCACGCGTGAAGAGTGCCGAACCGTGGGTACGCGGCAGGACGCCCGTGCGGATTTCGATCGGACGAACGGTGCGCGTGTCGCGGCCGTCGATACGCGGCTCGCCGTTCAGGATCTGCGAACGGACGATCTTCGCTTCGATGTCGAACAGCACGTTGCCGACCGACGCCTTGTCGGCTGCTACCGTGCCCGCTGCCGCTGCTTCTTCTTCGAGCTTGGCTTGCGTGGCTGCGTAGACGGCCTTCAGCTTCGCCGAGCGAGCCTGCTTGTCGCGCGTCTGATAAGCCGACAGCAGTTCGTTGCCCGCGATTTCGTTGACACGCGAGATCAGCGCTTCGTTCTTTGGCGCGGCTTGCCAGTCCCACTCGGGCTTGCCGCCTTCACGGACCAGTTCGTGGATTGCGTCGATTGCCGTTTGCATCTGCTCGTGACCGAACACGACAGCGCCCAGCATCACGTCTTCCGGCAGTTGATCCGCTTCGGATTCGACCATCAGCACCGCGCGCTCCGTACCGGCGACGACGAGGTCCAGACGCGATTCCTTGACTTGCGAGCGGGTCGGGTTCAGCACGTACTCGTTGTTGATGTACGCAACGCGCGCAGCACCAACGGGGCCGTTGAACGGCAGGCCCGAGATGGCCAGCGCCGCCGATGCGCCGATCAGCGCGGGGATGTCAGCGGGCACTTCCGGGTTGATCGACATCACGTGGATGACGACCTGGACTTCGTTGTAGAAGCCTTCCGGGAACAGCGGACGCAGCGGACGGTCGATCAGGCGCGAAATCAGCGTTTCGCCTTCCGACGGACGGCCTTCGCGGCGGAAGAAGCCACCGGGAATCTTGCCTGCGGAGTAGGTTTTTTCGATGTAATCGACGGTCAGCGGGAAGAAGTCCTGACCCGGCTTTGCCGTCTTCGCGCCGACGACAGTGGCCAGCACGACGGTGTCTTCGACGTCGACCAGCACGGCACCGCTCGCCTGGCGGGCGATTTCACCCGTTTCCATGCGGACCGTATGCTGGCCCCACTTGAATTCTTTGACGACCTTGTTAAACAGAGACATTTGTCCTCCTTGATCTTTTGGTCATGCCGCGCCGAACCGCGCGCGGCACCGTCAGGACCGGACCTTTCGGGTAGAGGAGTGTTATGCCATTCCAGAGAATCACGTGGATCCATCCGTTTGCACGCGAACCGCTGGAATGACACAGCGCCCTACCCTGAAGCCCGGCTTTATTTCGTATTACCCGCGGCGCAACCGGCACGCCTGACGGGTGGTATCAACGGCAAACCTCACACGAAGCGCACCGTTGAAAAACAAAATGCCTGTATCAGCGGAACTGACACAGGCATCTTGCTGACAGAAAGTCCGATGCGCCGGATTACTTACGCAGACCCAGCTTCTCGATCAGAGCGCGGTAACGGTCAGCGTCCTTGCCCTTCAGGTAGTCGAGCAGCTTGCGACGGCGGCTCACCATGCGCAGCAGACCGCGGCGGCTGTGGTGATCCTTCGTGTGGGCCTTGAAGTGAACCGTCAGTTCGTTGATGCGCGTGGTCAGCAGAGCGACCTGAACTTCGGGGGAGCCGGTGTCGTTAGCAGCGCGTGCGAATTGCGCGACGACGTCGGATTTCTTGGTGGTTTCAGCTACGGACATGTTGATTTCCTTTGAATCGACAAGCGGTCACGGAAGAAAGGCCGTGCCGTGGGTTACAACAAAACGAGTCGCGTATTGTAGCACAGCCCGTTCATCCGGCGAACCCTGCCGTTTCGGGCCGTGCTTCCAGCCGGCCCTGAATCCGCCCACGGCCGGACTGTCGCCGCCGGTCAGGGGCGTTTCATCCGGCAAGTGGTCGGCGGGACGGTGCGCTCGGGCGGCAGCGCCAACACCGTTCTGAAGCCGAAGCCTGAGCCTTCGTTGTCGAAATGGACGCCCGGCGTGCCCGCCTTGTCCATCTCCATCACGTAAAGGGGCTGGATCAGCTGGTGGTCGTCGGCGCGCATCCACGACGCATGGAAACCATTGTCGTACTTCATCCCTTCCAGCGCCTTCGCGACCTTCTCCGGCTGCGCGCTGCCCGCGCGGTTCATCGCCGCCGCCAGCATCTCGATCATCAGCGGCATGCGCAGCACCGGGTAATCGTCCTGCGCAGCCGGAAACCGCTGCCGGAACGACGCATACCAGGCGTCCGACGCCGCGCCGCCCGCATTCGGATGCCAGTCGGCCACGGCGATCACGCGCTTCACGCCCGCGTCGCCGAGCGCGGCGGGCGCCCCCAGACTGTTGCCGTAGAACGTGTAGAACTTCGTATCGAGGCCCTGCTCCCGCGCCGCCTTGACGAGCAGCGTCAGATCGTTGCCCCAGTTGCCCGTGATCACGGCGTCCGCGCCGCTCGCGCGAATCTTCGCGATGTACGGCGCGAAATCCTTCACGCGTCCGATCGGATGGAACTCGTCGCCGACCACCGCGACATCCGGCCGCTTCGACGCGAGCGCTGCGCGCGCCAGCGTGCTCACGTCATGCCCGAAGCTGTAGTCCTGATTCAACAGATAGACCTTCTTCACCGACTTGTCGCGCTGGATGACGTCGGCGAGCGCGTCCATCCGCATGCCCGCGTGCGCGTCGAAGCGGAAATGCCAGAAGCTGCAGTTCGCGTTGGTGAGCGCGGGGTCGTCGGCGGAATAGTTGAGGAACAGTTCGCGGTTGTCCGGCTCGCGCGTGTTCTGCTTGTCGATCGCCGTCAACAAAGCGGCAGCCACGGCCGAACTGTTGCCTTGCGTGATGAAACCGATGTGTTCGTCGGCAGCGGCGCGCAGTTGTACGAGCGCCTCTTCCGCGCTGCCCTTGCTGTCGAGCACGACGAGTTCGAGCGGATGCGCGCCGTCCGCCAGCTTCACGCCGCCGCGCGCGTTGACCGTTTCAACGCCGAAGCGCAGGTTTCGCTCGACGGCCGCGCCCGCGTTCGCGAACGGGCCAGACATGCCCTCGATCATCGCGATACGGATCGGCGCCCCTGCCGGCGCGCCTTGCGCATGCACGTTGGCGGCAGGAACCGTCGCCGCCGCCAGCGTCATCGCCGTCACTACCGCCTTTGCCCACTTTGCTTTCATCAGCGTCTCATCTGTCGATCGAAGCGCGGATCATAGGACGGCGCGCGGGCCGCAAGCAAGCAGATCGCGCGCGAAGGCCCGTCCCGGCGGGCGAACGCCCGAAAATCTTTTGACGCGACGCGTGTCAAAATATCACCCTAGAAGAACAACCACTCATCGCACACCACCGGAGGTGTCATGTTGAACCGCCTTTCATTCGTGCGCCCGGCGCGCGGCGCACTCGCTGTTCTCGCGTGCGCCATGATGCTCGCCGGCTGCGCGCAGCCGTGGCAGAACTATCAGGCGGGCGCAGATCAATCGACGATCGTCGCCCGCCTCGGTCCGCCGCGTGAAGTGTACGACCTGCCCAACGGCGGCAAGCGCCTGATGTGGCCGACGCAGCCGATGGGCGAAACCACCACGGCAGCCGATGTCGATGCGTCGGGGAAGATCGTGAACGTGCGCCAGGTGTTGCAGCCGAACGAGTTCTATCGCGCGGAAATCGGAAAATGGACGCGCGACGACGTGCTCGTCAACTTCGGGCGCCCCGTCGAAACGAACTATTTCCCGCTGATGAAGCGCGAAGTCTGGACGTACCGCTATCTGGAAGACAACGTCTGGTACATGATGTACAGCTTCTATTTCGACGATCAGGGCATCCTGCGTCTGACGCAAAAGACGCCCGATCCGCTGCACGATCCGGATCGCCGCAGCCTGTTCTGAACGGCTTCGGCTCCAAACGGAAAAGCCGCCTTATGAGGCGGCTTTTTCATGATTTTTCCTGGCGCACGCACAAAGAAAAACCCCGCCGCGGCGGGGTTTTGTCATTGCGACTCAATACAGCAAACGCGCATCAGATTTCCGAGCGTTGCGGGTTCAGCTTGTCGTGACCGGCGTACAGACGGTTCAGCGCAGAGATATACGCTTTCGCCGACGCGGCGACGATATCCGGGTCGGTGCCGACGCCGTTCACGATGCGTCCTGCCTTCGACAGACGCACGGTCACTTCACCTTGCGCCTGCGTGCCCGTCGTAATGGCGTTGACCGAGTACAGCAGCAGTTCCGAACCGCTGCCCACTTCCGTTTCGATCGCGTTCAGCGTCGCGTCGACGGGTCCGTTGCCGTTCGCTTCGCCAACCACTTCCTTGCCCGAAACCGAGAACACGATACGCGCATGCGGACGCTCGCCCGTTTCCGAATGCTGCGACAGCGACACGAACTTGTAATGCTCCTTCTCCTGCGCTTCGGCCGATTCTTCCGTGACGATCGCGATGATGTCCTCGTCGAAGATTTCGGACTTGCGGTCGGCGAGTTCCTTGAAGCGCTGGAACGCGAGGTTCAGTTCGCTTTCGCTGTCGAGCGAGATGCCCAGTTCCTGCAGACGCTGCTTGAACGCGTTGCGGCCCGAGAGTTTGCCGAGCACGATCTTGTTCGCGGTCCAGCCCACGTCTTCCGCGCGCATGATTTCGTAGGTATCGCGTGCCTTCAGCACGCCGTCCTGGTGGATGCCCGACGCGTGTGCAAACGCGTTCGCGCCGACCACTGCCTTGTTCGGCTGAACGACGAAACCGGTGATCTGCGACACGAGCTTCGAAGCCGGCACGATCTGCGTCGTGTCGATGCCGAGATCGAGACCGAAATAGTCCTTGCGCGTGCGCACCGCCATCACGATTTCTTCGAGCGACGTGTTGCCTGCGCGCTCGCCGAGACCGTTGACCGTGCACTCCACCTGACGCGCGCCGCCGATCTGCACGCCTGCCAGCGAGTTCGCGACGGCCATGCCGAGGTCGTTATGGCAGTGCACCGAGAACACGGCCTTGTCCGAATTCGGGATGCGTTCGCGCAGCGTCTTCACGAGGTTACCGTACAGTTCCGGCACGCCATAGCCGACGGTGTCGGCGATGTTGATGGTCGTCGCGCCTTCCGCGATCACGGCTTCGAGCACACGGCACAGGAAGTCCATGTCCGAGCGGCTGCCGTCTTCCGGCGAGAACTCGACGTCGTTGGTGAACTTGCGCGCGAAGCGGACGGCCAGCTTTGCCTGCTCGAACACCTGGTCGGGCGTCATGCGCAGCTTCTTTTCCATGTGCAACGGCGACGTTGCGATGAACGTGTGGATGCGGAAGTGATCGGCGGGCTTCAGGGCGTCGGCGGCGCGCTGGATGTCCTTGTCGTTCGCGCGGGCGAGCGAGCAGATCGTGCTGTCCTTGATCATGCCGGCGATCGTGTGGATCGCGTCGAAGTCGCCGTTCGAGCTGGCGGCGAAGCCGGCTTCGATCACGTCGACTTTCATCCGTTCGAGCTGCTTCGCGATACGGATCTTTTCTTCCTTCGTCATCGACGCACCGGGCGATTGTTCGCCGTCACGCAACGTCGTATCGAAAATGATGAGCTTGTCTGCCATCTCGGGTCTCCAGGGGGATTCGGTCAATTTGAATTGGAAAACGGAATTCGAGTGTTTGCGCCATCACCGCAGACGACGCTAACAACGAACGAGGCAGACGGAGGGCGAAAACGATCAGCGCGGCAGGCGCGCTAGAGCTAGCGAGCGTAGTAGCTTGCCGGCTTGAAGAGACAGGAAGGGGAACTTGGAAAGTGCCATGCCAGAGACTATAGCGGCAATGCCGGAAACGTGCAATTGGGGGCCCTGCGGGCCGGGCTTTTTGGGGTTTGGGTTTGGGGGGGCTGGGTTTTGTCTGCGACGCTGGGGTGGTTTGCTTGTGTTTTCGCTGGCATCCGCGTTTTGCTTCTGGTTTGCTAGCGTTGCCCCTGTGCGGGGCGGCACCTACTTTTCTTTGCCGCCGCAAAGAAAAGTAGGCAAAAGAAAGCGGCTCACACCGCCAGCACGTGTGTTTGCCTGAGGGCCCCCAACCGGTCTTGTGCTTCACACGGCAACGTCTCTGTTTGCGTGGTTTGCCAACGCTTTGAATGGAAGCCTCACCTGGTTCAAACGCCCGTACAAGGGCCAGCGGCAGCAAATGGTGTGTGCCGCCCAGGTGGCAAACGGTGTGTAGGTTGTCGTGCCGAAAAGGTCCGCGCTCTTACAAGAGACACCGACCTTGCTTCTCAGTCTGGAGTGATGGGCGTACGGCGAGAAAGCCTACACACCGTTTGCCACCTGGGCGGCGGCTGCATGTCTGGCGCGGCGTGCCGCGACGCGGGGGCGTGAAGCGGGTGAGGCGTACAGGGAGAACGTTGGCAACGGGCGCGGACTGGCGCGATGCCGTGTGAAGCGTAAGACCCTGTGGGGGCCCTCAGGCAGGAACAAGGATTGGCGGTGTGAGCCGCTTTCTTTTGCCTACTTTTCTTTGCGGCGGCAAAGAAAAGTAGGTGCCGCCCCGCACAGGGGCAACGCTTGCAAACCAGAAGCAAAACGCGGATGCCAGCGCAAAGCCCAGACAACCAAAAACCTTTACCCCGGCCGCTGCGAGGAACGAGCAGGATTCCCCATTCCCCTTACCACGCGGTAGCCCCAAAACACATACCCCGACAGACCATAAAGCACAAACAGCCCGAACAACATCAAAGGTGGGTCTGAAGAAACGAGCACAAACGCGACCACGACAAGCAGAATCGCTGCAAACGGCACGCGATGCCGCACGTCCAGCGCCTTACCGCTGTAAAACGGCGCATTCGACACCATGGTCACGCCCGCGTAGATGGTCAAAGCAAAAGCAACCCACGGCAGCCAGACCAGCTTCAAAGGCACGCGATTATCGGTAGCCAGCCACACAAAGCCAGCAATCAACGCAGCCGCAGCGGGGCTCGGCATCCCCTGAAAAAAACGCTTATCAACAACACCGATATTCGTATTGAACCGCGCCAGGCGCAGCGCCGCGCCAGAGCAATACACAAACGCCGCGAGCCAGCCCCAGCGCCCGAGATCCTTCAGAATCCACTCATACATCACGAGCGCCGGCGCAACCCCGAACGACACCATATCCGACAGACTGTCGAACTGCTCGCCAAACGCGCTCTGCGTATGCGTCATACGCGCAACACGTCCATCCATCCCATCCAGCACCATCGCGACAAAAATCGCAATCGCAGCGACTTCGAAGCGCACGTTCATCGCCTGCACGACGGCGAAGAACCCGCAGAAAAGCGCCGCCGTCGTGAATGCATTGGGCAGCAGGTAAATACCGCGCTTGCGCAGAAACTGCTGACGCGCGGCGCGCCGGCTGTCGATCACGGATTCCGTGACCCCGGACGGCTTGTTGCGCCTGAACGGTCGCGGCTGCGGCGCACCGCTGCTGCGAGGACGACGCGGTTTGAATGCGGCCATCGAACCCTCCCTGTGCCGCTTTATAGTTCAGCCAGAACCGTGGACGAAGCCGAAACCTTCTCGCCGATCGACACGCGCGGGCGGCTGCCCACGGGCAGATACACGTCGACGCGCGAACCGAAACGGATGAAGCCGTAGCGCTGGCCGCGCGTGAGCGGCTCGCCGGCCCTGACGTAGCAGAGAATGCGACGCGCGATCAGGCCCGCGATCTGCACCGACGTCACCGTCGCGCCGCTCGCCGTTTCGATCACGATCGCGTTACGCTCGTTCTCCGTCGACGCCTTGTCGACGGCGGCGTTCAGGTACGCGCCCGGAAAATATTCGACCTTCGAGATCGCGCCATCGACAGGCGAGCGCTGCGAGTGCACGTTGAACACGTTCATGAACACGCTGATCTTCAGCGCTTCACGGTTTGCGTACGGATCGTGCGCGGTTTCGACAGCGACGATGCGGCCGTCGGCCGGGCACAGCACCGCGTTGGCCTGCGTCGGAATGGGACGCGCCGGGTCGCGGAAGAACTGCACGACGAAGATGAGCAACAGCCAGAAAATCCAGGCAATGCCGAACCCTGCGATGAAGTGGATCAACAACGCAACGACGGCCGCGATGGCAATGAACGGCCAGCCTTCGCGCGCGATGATCGGATGAGGGTAATTCATAAATGGGTTCAGTCTTTTTGTAAAACCGTAGGATAGCAAAAGCCGTCCAGGGTTCAGCACACCTGGACGGCTTTTTGACGCTTCCGGCGCATTTCGTGCGCCGGAGCAAGAAAAACGGGCAGATTAGTTCTTCGACTGATCGACCAGCTTGTTCTTCGCGATCCACGGCATCATCGCGCGCAGCTTCGAGCCAACCTGCTCGATCTGGTGCTCCGCCGTGATGCGGCGACGCGATTGCAGCGTCGGCGCGCCAGCGCGGTTTTCGATGATGAAGCTCTTTGCGTACTCGCCCGTCTGGATGTCCTTCAGGACTTCCTTCATCACCTTCTTCGTTTCATCGGTGATGATGCGCGGACCCGTCACGTACTCGCCGTATTCGGCGTTGTTCGAGATCGAGTAGTTCATGTTCGCGATGCCGCCTTCGTAGATCAGGTCGACGATCAGCTTCAGTTCGTGCAGGCACTCGAAGTACGCCATTTCCGGCGCGTAGCCCGCTTCGACCAGCGTTTCGAAGCCAGCCTTGATCAGGTCGACCGTACCGCCGCACAGCACGGCTTGCTCGCCGAACAGATCGGTTTCCGTTTCTTCGCGGAAGTTCGTCTCGATGATGCCCGCACGGCCGCCGCCGTTCGCTGCCGCGTATGACAGCGCGATGTCGCGCGCTGCGCCCGACTTGTCTTGCGCAACAGCGATCAGGTGCGGCACGCCGCCACCTTGCGAGTACGTGCCGCGCACCGTGTGGCCCGGGGCCTTCGGCGCGATCATGATGACGTCGAGGTCAGCACGCGGGATCACCTGGCCGTAATGCACGTTGAAGCCGTGCGCGAATGCGAGCGCTGCGCCCTGCTTGGCGTTACCGTGCACTTCCTTCGCATAGACTTCGGCGATCTGCTCGTCGGGCAGCAGCATCATGACGACGTCTGCGCCCTTCACGGCTTCCGCCACTTCCTTGACCGTCAGGCCTGCGTTCTCAGCCTTGCTCCACGATGCGCCGCCCTTGCGCAGACCGACCGTGACGTTCACGCCGCTTTCCTTCAGGTTCAGCGCGTGCGCATGGCCTTGCGAGCCATAGCCGATGATGGTGACCTGCTTGCCTTTGATGAGGGAGAGGTCGGCGTCCTTGTCGTAGAAAACTTTCATGTCTGTTCCTTGGCGAAATTCAGAAAAATGCTGCGTGTGTAGTGCTTGAGCCGGGCGCTTGACGCCACGCCCGGCACGGATCGAACTGGTTAAACCTTCAGGATACGCTCACCGCGTCCGATGCCCGAACCGCCCGTGCGGACCGTTTCGAGAATCGCGGTGGCGTCGAGCCCTTCGATGAACGCGTCGAGTTTCTCGCTCGCGCCCGTCAGTTCGATCGTGTAGGTCTTTTCGGTGACGTCGATGATGCGGCCGCGGAAAATATCCGACATCCGCTTCATCTCCTCACGTTCCTTGCCGACCGCCCTTACCTTGATCAGCATCAGCTCGCGCTCAATGTGGGCGCCCTCTGTCAGGTCGACCACTTTCACCACCTCGATCAGGCGGTTCAGATGCTTCGTGATCTGTTCGATCACGTCGTCCGAGCCAATGGAAACGATGGTCATGCGCGACAGCGAACGGTCTTCGGTCGGCGCCACCGTCAAGGTTTCAATGTTGTAGCCGCGTGCGGAGAACAGGCCGACCACGCGCGACAGCGCGCCCGGTTCGTTTTCCAGCAGGACGGAAATGATGTGTCTCATGTTCGCTTCTTCCAGATATCGATGTATGCGATGCGTGCGATCCGCGCCGCTCCGTCCGCGCTCACCTTTTGTGGAGATGTGCATGACGGAGCCGGCGCAGGAAAGCGCTCGTTATAGATCTTCCGATCCGAGGAGCATCTCCGTGATGCCCTTGCCGGCCTGGACCATCGGCCAGACGTTTTCGGTCGGATCAGTCTGGAAGTCGAGAAACACCGTGCGATCTTTCAGGCGCAGTGCCTCCTTCAGCGCCGGTTCCACGTCAGCGGTCTTTTCGATCCGCATGCCGACGTGGCCGTACGCTTCGGCGAGCTTCACGAAGTCGGGCAGCGCATCCATGTACGAATGCGAATAGCGCTTGCTGTATTCGATCTGCTGCCACTGGCGCACCATGCCCAGATAGCGGTTGTTGAGCGAAATGATCTTGACGGGCGTGTCGTACTGCTTGCAGGTGGACAGTTCCTGGATGCACATCTGGATCGAGCCTTCGCCCGTGATACAGAGCACGTCGTCATCCGGGTGCGCCATCTTGACGCCCATCGCCGCCGGCAGGCCGAAGCCCATCGTGCCGAGACCGCCGGAATTGATCCAGCGGCGTGGCTTGTTGAAGCGATAGAACTGCGCCGCCCACATCTGGTGCTGGCCGACGTCGGAACACACGAAGGCATTGCCGTCCGTCAGTTCCCACGCCTTTTCCACCACGTACTGCGGCTTGATGATGTCGCTCTTGCGGTCGAACTTGAGGCAGTCTTTCGCGCGCCAGGCTTCGATGTCCTTCCACCAGTCGGCGAGCGCCGCGGTGTCCGGGCCATGCTCGGCCGTCTGCAACTGCTCGATCAACTCCTTCAGCACTTCCTTCACATCGCCGACGATCGGAATGTCGACCTTCACGCGCTTCGAAATCGACGAAGGGTCGATGTCGATGTGGATGATCTTGCGCGGACGCGACGAGAAGTGCGCCGGGTCGCCGATCACACGGTCGTCGAAACGCGCGCCGATGGCGATCAGCACGTCGCAGTGCTGCATCGCCATGTTGGCTTCGTACGTGCCGTGCATGCCGAGCATGCCGAGGAATTTCTTGTCCGACGCGCGATAGCCGCCCAGCCCCATCAGCGTGTTGGTGATGGGATAACCGAGCAGATCGGCGAACTGGTTCAGTTCACGCGACGCATCCGCGAGGATGATGCCGCCGCCCGTGTAGATATATGGACGCTTAGCTGACAACAGCAGCGCCACGGCCTTGCGGATCTGGCCCGAGTGGCCTTTCGTGACGGGGTTGTACGAGCGCAGCGACACGTGCTTGATCGGTTCGTACTGGCAGGGCGCCTTCGACACGTCTTTCGGAATGTCGATCAGCACCGGGCCGGGACGACCGGTACGGGCGATATAGAAAGCTTTCTTGACGGTGGCGGCGAGGTCGCGCACGTCCTTCACGAGGAAGTTGTGCTTCACGCAGGGACGCGTGATGCCGACCGTATCGCACTCCTGGAACGCATCCTGACCGATCGCAGCAGTCGGCACCTGGCCGCTGATGATCACCATCGGGATCGAGTCCATGTAGGCCGTTGCGATGCCCGTCACCGCGTTGGTGACGCCAGGACCCGAAGTCACGAGGCAGACGCCGACCTTGCCGGTCGAGCGCGCATAGGCGTCGGCGGCGTGAACCGCGGCTTGCTCGTGACGCACGAGGACGTGCTGGAATTTGTCCTGCTTGTAAAGCTCGTCGTAGATGTAGAGTACCGAGCCGCCGGGATAGCCCCAGACGAATTCGACGTCTTCGTCGGCCAGTGCCTTCATGAGCACGGTGGCGCCGATAGAGTCAGCTTCGTGATGTGGAGTGGTATCCGACGTGGAGAATTCCGCGCTGGGCATATTCATCGTTCACCTTTCGAATTTTCGGCAAAAAATTGATCGGGTGCTCTCTGCCGGGCTTGTGGCTCGGGTTCAAGCGGCGCGTCCAGTTTGACAGGAAGGCTTCTTGGGCCAACCTCAAATGAGACAAGTCACTTATGTTGCGAACCGTAGACGATATCTACGATGTGTCCGATGGTCAAGCAAATATTTCCATGATTGACGGCAAACCCTGTTTCGTCGTCCACTTCTGACCATTTTACGGGCAAGTTACGCGAACCTTTCCGATGCCTTCGCGAATGCCGCATAAATAACGACTGTAGGCTTGATGCAAGGTGAAGTCTTGCCGCGTTTTTCCCTGGCTCGGGTGAAAGTTTGTTAGCATCCGCGAGTTTTACGACATTTTTCGACCGATTCCGCGCACACTCGCTGCGCCGACCCCCAACGGATGGCATCAGACAAGGAACTCGCCGATTTTCTGGCGGGCGTCGAAAGGCGCGCGTTCAAGCAGACGGTCTACGCCGTGCGGGACGACGACGCGTCTCTCGATATCGTGCAGGACGCGATGATCAAGCTCGCCGAAAAATACGGCGACCGTCCTCCCGCTGAGCTGCCGCTTTTGTTTCAGCGTATTCTCCAGAATGCGATGCACGACTATTTCCGTCGGCAGAAGGTGCGCAATACTTGGGTGACCCTGTTCTCGTCGCTGGGCAATGCCGACGACGAAGACTTCGACCCGCTGGAGACGTTCGAAAGCCAGGATGGCTCGACCGGGGTGGAAAGCAGCGAGCAGCAGCTCGAACGTGAGCAGGTCCTGCAGTTGATCGACGACGAAATCCAAAAGTTGCCGGCTCGTCAACGGGAGGCGTTTCTGATGCGTTACTGGGAAGATATGGATGTCGCTGAGACTGCCGCCGCGATGGGCTGCTCGGAAGGCAGTGTGAAAACGCACTGCTCGCGAGCCACGCACACGCTGGCGCAAGCGCTCAGGGCCAAAGGAATCACGCTATGAGCTCCGCTCCCGAAACAAAAGAACTCGAGTTTGCGCTGCAGCTTCGGCGCGCGCTCGACGAAAACGCTGCCCGCATTCCGCCCGCCACGACCGACCGGCTCGCCGCCGCGCGCCGCGCCGCGCTCGCTCGCAAGAAGCCCGAAGCCGTGCAGGCGCCCGCTTTCGCGCCTGTATTCGTCGGCGCGGGGACGCTCGCCCACATGCCGCAACCGGAACCTTCGCGCCGTCTGCCGCGCCTGCGCAAGCTCGCGCTCGCCTGGCCGGTGCTCGCGCTCGTCATCGGGCTCGCAGGTATTGCGTGGTGGGAAGACCATCAGCGCACGGCCGAGCTCGCCGATATCGATGCCGCCATGCTGAGCGACGATCTGCCGCTCAATGCCTATCTCGATCACGGGTTCAACGCGTACCTGACGCGTAACCACTGACCGGGGAGAGTTGACGGGTGAGTTACAAGCGCGGCCTTGCCGTTGTGTCCGGATGCGTGATTGCAGCCCTGGTGTCATTCGTCGCCACCTATCCGCGCTTCTACCCGACGCCCACGCCCGTCGCGGCGCCCGCCAGCGGCGGTGCGCCCGCGAAGGCGGCTGCCCCGGCGCTGACGGTCGACCTGCCGGGCCTGCCCATCTCGACCAGTCCGCTCGCGTGGTCGAAGCTCTCCAACGCCGAACACGTCGCGCTCGCGCCATTTGCGGCGCAATGGGACGGCTTCAGCGAGGAGCGCAAGCGCAAGTGGCTGAAAATCGCGTCGCGTTATCCGAAGATGACACCGGAAGCGCAAAAGATATTGCACGAACGTATGGCCGAGTGGGTGCGCATGACGCCCGAGCAGCGGCGCGTCGCGCGTGAAAACTATCAGGTCTCGAAGGAATTGCCGCGCGAGGCGCGCCAGAACGCATGGAAGGCCTATCAGCAGCTGCCTGAAGAGCAGAAGCAAAAGCTCGCCGCCAGCGAGCACAAGCGCCGGCCGACGGTCGTCAGTGCGCCGCCTTCGGGCAAATCCGAGATCAAGGACATCAACCGGCTCGTGAATGGCAAGGACAAGCTCGCGAGCGTGCCCGTGCCGCCGGCGACGGCAGGCGCTTCCGCCGGAGTCGCGGCGCCCTCGCCGGGCGCGCCCGCCATTCCCGCCACGGGCAGCTTCGTGCCGGCGACGCCGACACCCGTCTCACCTTCCGACGCGCCGTCTATCTTCAACGGCTCATAATCCCTCTGCGAGCCTGCGTCGCGGGCTCATCAACGGCAACCGAGGCCTAGCCTGTGTCCACTTCCGTCGACTCCGCAGCCGTGCCGCTCCCGCCTGAACCCTTCGATGCCTCGACGCCGACCGTGCGCCGGCGCCTTGCCGCGTTGATGTACGAAGCCGTGCTGCTGTTCGGCGTCGTATTCATCGCAGGCTATCTGTTCAGCACGCTTACGCAGCAGCGCAACGGGTTGACGCATCACAACTGGCTCGCGGCGTGGATCGGGCTGGTGGTCGGCGGGTATTTCGTCTGGTTCTGGACGCACGGCGGGCAGACGCTGCCGATGAAGACCTGGCGGTTGCGTGTGGTCAATGCCAGGGATGGCGTGCGTTTATCGGTATCGCGTGCGGTGTTGCGGTATGTGCTCGCGTGGATGTGGTTTTTGCCGCCGCTTGCGATGCATCCTCTGCTAAAGCTCACTGTGCCGCAGACCTTGATCGTTGCAGGTGTGTGGTTCGTTGTGTACGCCGGCGTTGGGCGGATTGGGGCCAGCCGGCAGTTTTTGCATGATCGGGTGGCGGGGACCAGAATCGTTTCAATAGGGCGGTGAGATTTTTTGTCTGCGACGCTGGGGTGGTTTGCTTGTTTTTGAACTGGCATCCGCGCTTTGTTGTTGTGCTTCACGCGTCGCCCCTGTGCGGGGTGGCACCTACTTTTCTTTGCCGCCGCAAAGAAAAGTAGGCAAAAGAAAGCGGCTCACACCGCCAGTTCTCGTATTTGCCTGAGGGCCCCCAAAGGTTCTTACGCTTCACACGGCAACCACGTGACCCACGTTCGTTGCCAGCGCGCTTGCAGTGCGCCTCACCCGCTTCACGCTCCCGCACTACAGCACGCCGAGCCAGACCGTCCACCGCCGCCCAGGTGGCAAACTGTGTGTCGGCCCAAGTGGTCCACACGCCTTACTTCGGACCGATAGCGCATGCGCTCCACCTGTAGGAGCGCCAACTTTTACGGCGCGACCACCTACACACAGTTTGCCACCTGGGCGGCACATGCCATTCGCTGCCGCTGGCCGTCGTATGGGTGCGTGAAGTAGGTGATGCGATTATTCGAAGCGCCGGCAACGGACAACGAACAACGCGTTACCGCGTGACATATGGGGACGTTGGGGGCCCGTGGATAGGAACACGTGCTGGCGGTGTTAGCCGCTTTCTTTTGCCTACTTTTCTTTGCGGCGGCAAAGAAAAGTAGGTGCCGCCCCGCACAGGGGCAACGCGTGAAGCACCAATAACAAAACGCGGATGCCAGCGAAAAAAACAAACCCAAACCCCTCCGTAATAAGAACTTCTCGTGAATGTCACGGCTCCGTCACGCAGCAATGGCGCAATGCGGGTACTGCAACTCGACGCGTGAGCCATGGACAACAACACGTCCGCGACTTCCCTCTTCCGCCAGAATGGCCCGAGCGTCGATCCCGTCGCTTTCGGCCCCCGCTCCCCCTCAGTTGGCCTGCCGCCGCTTCCGCATCTGCCGGTGACGCCAACGCCGTCCGAAAGCGATCACGACGACGGTCACGAGAATTCGCACCGGTATCGCACCATCTGGCTCTCCGACATCCATCTCGGGTCAGGAGGCTGCCAGGCGAACTATCTGCTCGACTTCCTGCGCCACAATGAATCGGAGTACCTGTACCTCGTCGGCGACATCATCGACGGCTGGCAACTGAAGAAAGGCTGGTACTGGCCGCAGGCGCACAACGACGTCGTGCAGAAGATCCTGCGCAAGGCGCGCAAGGGCACCCAGGTCGTGTACATCCCCGGTAATCACGACGAAGGCGCGCGCCAGTTCTGCGATCTCGCATTCGGCGACATCCACGTGCGCGGCGAAGCGTTTCACACCACGCTGCAAGGCAAGCGTCTGTGGATCGTGCACGGCGATCTGTTCGACGGCGTGATCCAGCACGCGAAGTGGCTGGCGTATCTCGGCGACACGCTGTACACGATGATTCTCGTGCTGAACCGCTGGTTCAACCGCATCCGCATCAAGCTCGGTTTCCAGTACTGGTCGCTCTCGCAATACCTGAAGCATCAGGTGAAGAATGCGGTGAACTTCATCTCGGCCTTCGAGAACGTGATGACGGATGAAGCGCGCCGCCGCGGCTGCGACGGCGTCGTGTGCGGGCACATTCACAAGGCCGAGATCCGCGAGATCGACGGCGTGCTGTATTGCAACGACGGCGACTGGGTCGAGAGCCTGTCGGCGCTCGTCGAGACCTACGAAGGCGAACTGAAGGTCGTCTACTGGACCGTGATGCGCTCGCCCGAAGCAAACGCGACGAAAGCGCGCGCGACGGCGTGACCGCACACCATCACCACTACGAGAGGGCCATTTGCATGAAGATCATGATCGTCACCGATGCGTGGGAACCGCAGGTCAACGGCGTCGTCCGCACGCTGAAGAACACGACGCGCGAGCTGACGGCGATCGGCCACAAGGTCGATCTGCTGACGCCGCTCGAGTTCAAGACGATTCCGTGCCCGACGTACCCCGAAATTCGCCTGTCGCTGATGCCGCGCAGCCACTTGCGCAAGCGCATCGACGAGTTCCAGCCGGACGCGCTGCACATCGCGACGGAAGGTCCGCTCGGCCTGGCCGCGCGCAAATATGCGATCGAGCACAAGCTGCCCTTCACGACCGCCTATCACACGCGCTTTCCCGAATACGTCGAGGCGCGCTTCGGCATTCCTGTCGCGTGGACATACCGCTTTCTGCACTGGTTTCATAAGGCATCGCTTGCCGTGATGGCGCCGACGCCGGTCGTCAAGACCGACCTCGAAAAATTCGGCTTCACGAACGTCGTGTTGTGGACGCGCGGCGTCGATCTCGACATCTTCCGGCAGATGGAATCGAAGGTGCTCAACACCGCACGGCCGATCTTTCTGTATGTTGGGCGCGTTGCCGTCGAGAAGAATGTCGAAGCGTTCCTGAAGCTCGACCTGCCCGGCTCGAAGTGGGTCTGCGGTGAAGGCCCGGCGCTCGCCGAACTGAAGTCGCGCTATCCGGCCGTCAACTATCTTGGCGTGCTGACGCAGGCCGAGCTCGCGAAGGTCTACGCGGCCGCCGACGTGTTCGTATTCCCGAGCAGGACCGACACGTTCGGCCTCGTGCTGCTCGAAGCGCTCGCGTGCGGCACGCCCGTTGCGGCGTATCCTGTAACGGGTCCGATCGATGTGCTCGGCGACGGTGGCGCGGGCGCGATGCACGAAGACTTGCGCGAAGCGTGCCTGCAGGCGCTGAAGATCGATCGCAACGATGCGCGCGCGTGGGCCGAGCGTTTCTCGTGGACGGCCGCGTCCGAGCAGTTCGCCGCGCATCTGAAGCCGCTGTCGCGTTCCGCTTATCGCGAGGAAAGCGCGGCCGCCTGATCCGTCCGACGCGCAAGCGCCCTCACTTCTCGCCACGCCTATGCAAACGAGACAATCGAACGCATTGCGCGCTCCGCAGGAATCGCTGCGCGACGCGAAGACGGCAGTGTCGAACGCGGAGCCTGATGGCGAACCGTTCGACGATGTGCATGACATGCATGAGGACGGCGCGCCGCGAGCGCGGTCGCGGTATGCTGGAGAGTCCAGCTCTGCTCCTGTTTCTGCCATGTCATCTACTACGCGCGACGCCGCACAAGCTCGCGAAGACGCGCTGAATGGCGCGAAAGCCGATGCGCCGGAATCGCTCGAGCCATTGGGTCCCGATGATCCGCTGGCGCCGTTGCCCTTCAATCCGTACAAGGGCAATCGCGGGATCACGCGCGCGTGGCATGCGATGAAGAATTCGTTTGCCGGGTTTCGCGTCGCGATTCGCGAGGAGAGCGCGTTTCGGCAGGAGCTGACCTTGGCGGCGATTCTTTTGCCGTGCGGTGTTCTGGTGCCTGTCGAGCCGGTGTCTCGTGTGTTGTTACTTGGGTCTGTGTTTCTCGTGCTGATTGTCGAGTTGCTCAACTCGAGCGTCGAGGCGGCTATTGATCGGATTTCGCTCGAGCGGCATGAGTTGTCGCGGAGGGCGAAGGATCTTGGCAGTGCTGCTGTTATGGTTGCGCTTTTTATCTGTGTGATGACGTGGGGTTTGCTTGTTGGGCCGCTGGTCGTGCATTGGGTGGGGGGGTGGGTTCGGGCTATGCAGTAGGCTTTGTGGTGTTTTTGTCTGCGACGCTGGGGTGGTTTGCTTGTGTTTTCGCTGGCGTCCGCGTTTTGTTACTGGTGCTTCACGCGTTGCCCCTGTGCGGGGCGGCACCTACTTTTCTTTGCCGCCGCAAAGAAAAGTAGGCAAAAGAAAGCGGCTCACACCGCCAATCCTTGTTCCTGCCTGAGGGCCCCCACAGGGTCTTACGCTTCACACGGCATCGCGCCAGTCCGCGCCCGTTGCCAACGTTCTCCCTGTACGCCTCACCCGCTTCACGCCCCCGCGTCGCGGCACGCCGCGCCAGACATGCAGCCGCCGCCCAGGTGGCAAACGGTGTGTAGGCTTTCTCGCCGTACGCCCATCACTCCAGACTGAGAAGCAAGGTCGGTGTCTCTTGTAAGAGCGCGGGCCTTTTCGGCACGACAACCTACACACCGTTTGCCACCTGGGCGGCACACACCATTTGCTGCCGCTGGCCCTTGTGCTGGCGTCTGAAGTGGGTGAGGCGTCTGTTCGAAGCGCTAGCAACGTACACCAGTGAAAGGCAATGCCGAGTGAAGCATGGGGACGTTGGGGACCCGTGGATAAGAACACGAGCTGGCGGTGTGAGCCGCTTTCTTTTGCCTACTTTTCTTTGCGGCGGCAAAGAAAAGTAGGTGCCGCCCCGCACAGGGGCAACGCCTGAAGCACCAATAGCAAAACGCGGATGCCAGCGCAAAGCCCAGAACAACCACCCAGCGTCGCAGACAAAAACCAAAAGCCAAAAACCAAAAACCCAAACCAACCCTCGCCGCCAAGGCGATCCAGCCCATAGAACGGTCGGTTTATAATCGTCCAGATAGTGTCAAAAAACCCCAAACCAGCCCGGGCAGCGCAGCAAGCCCGCCAAGGACGACATGGAACCCAAACCTCCCCGCCGCACGCGCGAACGGATTCTCGAACTATCGTTGAAGCTCTTCAACGAGATCGGCGAACCGAACGTCACGACGACGACGATCGCCGAGGAAATGGAGATCAGTCCAGGCAACCTGTACTACCACTTCCGCAATAAAGACGACATCATCAACAGCATCTTCAGCCAGTTCGAGCAGGAGATCGAAAAGCGTCTGCGTTTCCCGGAAGACCATCGCGCGACCATCGACGAAATGTGGTCGTATCTGCAGTACATGGTCGATTTCACCTGGCGCTATCGCTTCCTGTATCGCGACCTGAACGATCTGCTCGCGCGAAACCGCACGCTGGAAACACACTTCAAGCAGATCATCAGCCACAAGGTCCGCTTTGCCAGCCAGTTCTGCGAACAACTCGTGGCCGACAACGAAATGGTCGCGACGCCCGACGAGCTCAAGGTCATCGCGACCAACATCGGCGTGATCGCAACCTACTGGCTGTCGTATCAGTTCGTCATGAACCCGCGCAAGTACAACGAACAGGAAGCAATCCAAGCCGAGCTGCATCAGGTGAGCGTGCAGATCGTGTCGCTGATGGCGCCGTATCTGCGCGGACGCTCGCGCGAACTGTTCGACGATCTGGTATCCGGCAAGCATCCGCAGCGCGAGTTCTACGACTATCTGCCGCCGCGCGAACCTCGCAACGAATCGAAGGACAGTTGAGATGAAGGCAGTCTGTGTGTATTGCGGCTCCTCCAACGGAGCCAAACCGCTGTACCGCGACGCCGCGAAAGCATTCGGTCGCGCACTGGTCGCGGCGAACCTGTCGCTCGTCTACGGCGGTGGCAAGGTCGGCCTCATGGGCGTGATCGCCGACGAGGTGATGGCCGCGGGCGGCCGCGCGATCGGTGTGATTCCAGAATTGCTGGTCAACAAGGAAGTCGGTCACAACGGCCTGTCGGAACTGCACGTCGTGCCCGACATGCATCAGCGCAAGAAGATGATGGCCGATCTCTCCGATGCGTTCGTCGCCATGCCCGGCGGCGCGGGCACGCTCGAAGAGCTGTTCGAGGTCTACACGTGGGCGCAGCTCGGCTATCACCAGAAGGCCGTCGCCGTGCTGAACATCGACGGCTTCTACGATCCGCTGATTTCCATGCTCGAACACACGGTGCAGGAAGGCTTCATGCGCCAGACGTACTTCGACATCCTGCAGGTCGACAGCGATCCTGCCGCGCTGATCCAGAAGCTGCAACACTACCAGCCGCCCACCAGCGACAAGTGGGCGGACAACCGCGAGCGCGTGTGACGCGCGTCGAGCGCTTTGCTGCTGCATAGCGAGAGGCAAGCATGACGAAAGTGGTTCTGATCACGGGCGCGAGCCGCGGCATCGGCCGCGCGACGGCACGTATGCTCGGCGCGCGCGGCTGGTCGGTCGGCGTGAACTACGCGACCAATGAAGCGGCCGCCAAACAGACAGCCGCCGAAGTCGGACGCGCAGGCGGCCATGCACGCCTGATCGCGGGCGACGTCGCCGACGAAGCCCAGGTCATCGCGATGTTCGACGCAGTGGAGCATGCGTTCGGCCGCATCGACGCGCTCGTCAACAACGCGGGCATCGTCGCGCCTTCGTTGCCGCTCGCCGATATGGACGCCGCGCGCCTGAAGCGCATGTTCGACGTCAACGTGTACGGTGCGTATCTGTGCGCGCGAGAGGCGGCGCGGCGCATGTCGAAGGATCGCGGCGGACATGGCGGCGCGATCGTGAATGTGTCGTCGGCGGCGTCGCGGCTCGGCTCGCCGAACGAGTACGTCGATTATGCCGGCTCGAAGGGAGCGGTCGACACGATGACGATCGGCCTCGCGAAAGAACTCGGCCCGCAGGGCATTCGCGTGAACGCGGTGCGCCCCGGACTGATCGACACCGACATCCACGCGAGCGGCGGCCGTCCCGACCGCGCCGCGGTGCTCGGCGCGCAGACGCCACTCGGCCGCCCTGGCACGGCCGATGAAGTCGCCGAAGCGATCGTCTGGTTGCTGAGCGACGCGTCGTCGTATGTAAACGGCGCGCTGCTGGATGTCAGCGCGGGCCGCTGAGGCACTCGCCTAGAACGACGACCCGGGCTCACGCAAAAACGCAATCTCTTCATCGCGCGACGCACGCCCGAGCAGCGCATTGCGATGCGGAAAGCGCCCGAAGCGCTCGACGATCTGCGCATGCCGCACGGCCGAGCGCGCATACGACGGGTCCAGCCCTTGCCCTTCGAGCAACGTGTAAAGACGCACGCCTTCACGCTGCCCTTCCACCGTCTCATCGTGCTCGAACGGAATGTACGCGAACGCGCGGTGATAAACGGTCGGCAGCAACTCGTCGCTGCCCTCTTCGATCATGCGGCGCGTGATGCGCAGAGCCTGCGCGTCGCCGTCATACATGCGCGCCGTTCGCCGATGACAATTGCGCGTGAACTGGTCGAGCACGATCACGAGCGCCACTGAGCCGAGCGGCGTCGCGAGCCATGCATCGAGCTCATGCGCGAGCGCCGCTTCGATCGCCCCACCGAAACGCTCGCGCAGCATCGCGTCGAACGCGTCGCTGCGTTTGAACCAGCGCTTCTGGTCCTTCCCGTATTCGTCCGAGCCTGGCGTGCCGAACCAGCAATCGAGCACGTCGCGCGCGGTCGGATCTAGCGCCTCGTAGTCTGCTTCCGGCGAGTACGCCGCCGCGTCGACACGCACGCTCACGCGAACTCCAGCACGAGCCGCCGCGTACGCGCGCTTTTCTTTTCCAGCTTCGCGACGCGCAGCGCGACGATCTCTTCCGTGTTGCGCACATGCGTGCCGCCGCACGGCTGCAGATCGACGCCTTCGATGCGCAGCAGCCGCACGCGTCCGAGGCCCATCGGCGGCTTCACGCTCATCGTGCGGACCAGTTCGGGGCGCGCCGCCATTTCATCGTCGGTGATCCATTGCGTCGCGACGGCATGCGCCCCGCCCACCAGTTCCGCGAGCCGCGTTTCGACGAGCTCGCGTTCAATCGGCTCGACAGTCGCGAAGTCGAGGCGCGCATAGTCGGACGTGATGCTGCAGCCATCGACGGGATACGGCAGCACCGCGCACATCAGGTGGCTCGCCGTGTGCAGGCGCATGTGCCGGTAGCGGCGCGCCCAGTCGATCTGCGCCGTCACCTTCTGGCCAACGGCAAGCTGCGCGAGCAGCGCTTCCTGACCGGGCGCGGGAACGTGCACGGCGTCGTCGGGCGTCGCGCCTTCGAACTTCGCCTTGCGGGTGTCGGCGATCTCGATACGCGTGCCGTCGACGAGCGTCAACGCGCCCGCATCGCCCGCCTGGCCACCGCCGAGGGGATAAAACACGGTTTGATCGAGATGGATGCCCTGCTCGTCGAGCGCGGTGATGGTCGCGTCGCAGTGGGTCAGATAGGCGTCGTCGCGAAACAGCGCGCGCGTCGTCATGGGGAGTCTCCTTGTGCTCTGATCGTGCCAGCCGACATTATGCCGATGCCGACATCGCCCGCCGCGTTCAGATCGAAGCGCTCCCGACCGAACTGTACCGGCCACTCTGGCACGACGCTTTTACATCGCGCGACACTCAGCCCGGATGATTGCGCATCCAGTCGGCCGTATCGAAGAACGAATGCAGCAGGCGCTCGCGCAGCGGCTCGGGCAGGCCGACGTCTTCCATCGCCCACGCCATGCAGCGCAGCCACTGATCGCGCTCCACCGACGCAATCTGGAACGGCAGATGCCGCGCACGCAGACGCGGATGGCCAAAGCGGCTGATGTAGTGATCAGGGCCGCCGAGCCAGCCGCACAGGAACCAGAACAGCTTGTCGCGCGAGCCGTCGAGCGTCGGCGGATGCAGCTTGCGGATGCCGGCGAAGTCGGCTTCGAGGTCCATCAGGTCGTAGAAACGGTCGACGATTTCGCGCACGCGCGCCTCGCCGCCCACCAGTTCGAAGGCCGTCGGCTGCGACGGCGCTTCGTCAATCGGATCAGTCATACGGGCAACTACACAGTCAAAAGGAAATTCGGAAGTGGCGGCGTTTTCACGCATCGCGCAGCGATTGCAGCGCGGGCCGCATCAGCACGTGACGCAGGCTGAGCCATCCGCCGACAGCCGCGCACACGACGCCCGCCGCAATGCCCGTGGGCAGGAGCCACGGGTTGAAGTTGATCGAAAAGTCGAACACGCGCGACGCGAGCACGAAGCCGATCAGCTGCGAGCCGATCGCCGCCATCAGGCCCGACAGCGCGCCGACCACGACGAACTCGGCGACCTGCACCGCGCGCACCTGCGCGTGCGACGCACCGAGCGCGCGCAGCAGCGCGGATTCTCGCATACGCTCGTCGCGCGTGCCCGCGAGCGCGGCGTACAGCACCAGCACGCCCGCGAACAGCGTGAAACCGAACAGGAACTGCACGGCGCCGATCACCTGGCCGATCACGCGCTGCACCTGCGCGAGAATCGGCGCGGTATCGATCGCGGTGAGATTCGGATACTGGCCGATCAGCCCGTCGATCACGGCGCGCTGCCCAGGCGGCACATGGAAGCTCGTGATGAAGGTCGCAGGATAGTCCTTCAGCGCGGCAGGCGGCATCACGACGAAGAAGTTGACCTTGAACGAGCCCCAGTCGAGCTTGCGCACGCTCGTCACGGGCGCGTCGACCTGCAGGCCCGTCACGTCGAAGCGCAGCGTATCGCCGACCTTCACCTTGAGAATCTTCGCGAGGCCCTGCTCGATCGAAATCTGCGGTTTGGTCGTGTCGCCGTACCACTCGCCCGACACGATCCGGTTGTCGTCCGGCAACTGCGTCGTGTACGACAGATTGAACTCGCGATCCACCAGCCGTCGCGCGTCCTCGCTCTTGAAGTCGTCGGGATTGACAGGTTTGCTGTTGATCGCGATCAGGCGGCCGCGCACCATCGGCGCAAGCTCGACGCCGGGAAAACCGTGCGTCGACAGGTAGCTCGTGACGACATCGCGCTGGTCGGGCTGGATGTCGATGATGAATTCGTTCGGCGCATCGGGCGGCGTCGAGCGCTGCCAGCCTTCGATCAGATCGTTGCGCGTCATCGCGATCAGCAGCAGGCACATCAGCCCGATCGCGAGCGCGGTGATCTGCAGCGCGCTCGAATTGGCGCGCCGCTCCAGCGACGCCAGCGCATAGCGCCAGCCAATACCGATATGAAAGCGCTCGCTGCGCACGACACGCGCCGCGCCCCACAACGCGAGACGCGCGACCAGCGCGAACAGCAGCAGGCCGCCCGCGAAACCGCCCGCAACGATCCCACCGATCTTCAGTTCGCCCGCCGCGAGAATCAGCAGCCCCGCGAACAGCACGATGCCGAGCGCGTACGCCGCCCACGCGGTGCGCCCTTCCTCGCCCCACTCGCGGCGCAGCACGCGCACGGGCGGCACATGCGTCAAGGGCAACAGCGGCGGCAGCGCGAAACCGACCAGCAGCACGAGACCCGCGGCGATGCCTTCGAGCGCGGGCCAGACGGTCGGATACGGCAACGACACATCGATCAGGCTGCCGAGCCACCAGAACAGCGCGAGATGCCCGCCGAAGCCAAGCACCACGCCCGCCAGGCCGCCGACCAGACCGAGTCCCGCGAACTCGAACAGGAACAGCGCGCGCAGGGTGCGCTGACTCACGCCGAGGCAGCGCATCGCCGCGCAACTATCCAGATGCCGCCGCATGTAACGATGCGCGGCCATCGCGATCGCGACGGCGGCCAGCAGCGCCGTCAGCAGCGATACGAGCGTGAGGAAATGGCTCGCGCGGTCGAGTGTCTGGCGTACCTGCGGCTGGCCGTCCTGCAGCGACTCCAGCGCGTAGCCGCGCATCTTGCCGTTGTCGACACGCTCATGCGCCCACTTTGCAAACGACGCAACCGGCTCGTCGCCGCCCGCCACCAGCAGCCGGTATGTGACGCGGCTGCCGTAGCCCGTCAGTCCCGTCGACGCGAGATCGTCGGCGCGCATCATCAGGCGCGGCGAGAAATTGACGAACGCGAAGCCGCGATCCAGCTCGCGCGTAATCAAGGCGCCGATCGTGAAATCGCGCCCGCCCACTTTCACCTTGTCGCCGATGCGCGCCTTCAGTGCGTCGAGCATCTGCTGATCGACCCACACCTCGCCGGGCGGCGGGATACCGCGCACTTCGCGGTCCGGCCCGCCTGCCGTGAGCGCGATCTTCAGCTCGCCGCGCAGCGGATAGCCCGCCGACACCGCTTTCACGGCGGCGAGCCGCGAGACGGGTGTCGAAGCCGTCGAATTGACCATGCTCGGGAAGATCGCCGTCGTCGCCGTATCGAGGCCGAGCGCTTTGGCCTTGTCGGCGAATTGGGAATCGACGGGATGGTCGGAGCGGACGATGAAATCCGCGGCGATCATGCGCCTCGCATCGCGCTCGAGACCTTGATGCAGACGGTCGGCCAGAAAGCCGACGCTGGACAGCGCCGCGACGGCCAGCACCAGCGCTAGCAGCAGCATCGTCAGTTCGCCCGCGCGCCAGTCGCGCGCCGTCATGCGCAGCGACTGATGCAGCAGATGGCCCAACGATAACCGGTGCGTCGTCGCGCGCCGTTTTGGGGACTCAGGCGGAAGCTCGGGCGGAGCCTCGGTAGTGACGCGTTCGGCTTCGCTCAATCGTGACGGCTCCGCGCGAATCGCGACACCATATGCGTCGCCATGCCGCGAAAGCCGCCCTGCACGCCGCGCCACAGACGCGGCAGCGCCCAGCTAGCGAGCACGAGGAAGCCGACCAGCAGTACGAGAAACAGCACGGGCACGAACAGCGCAAGCAGCAGCCCGCCGAACACGAGCCCGTCCTCAGCCGACGACGTGACGACGTTGGACACCGGCTCCGGCGACAGATTGATCAGCGCCCGCGTGCCCGCCTTGGTCAGATGCGACGCGCCGGCGAGCGTGCCGCCTGCCAGCGCGGCGATCGTCATCAGCGCCGGATCGGCGTGGCCGAGCGCGCCGACGGCCAGCATGGCGCCCGCCGGAATGCGGATGAACGTGTGGACGGCGTCCCACAGCGAGTCGAACGCGGGAATCTTGTCTGCGAGAAATTCGGCGAGGGTCAGGATGGCCGCTGTACCGATCACCCACGGCGACTGCAGCACGGACAGCGTATCGGGAAGATGGATGAAACCGGCGCGCCCGAAGACGCCCGCAATCAGCACGGTCAGATAAAGGCGCAAGCCGCTGCCCCAGGAGAGGCCCGCCGCAAGCGAAAGAGGTTCAAGCATGGCCGCCTCCGAGGCGCGCATTGCGTGCCGTCAGTTCCGGCGGCTGTGCCATGGAACGGTGGGAAGCGCCAGTGGCTCCGCCCGCCGAAGCCGCCGGACCCGCGCATCAAGGCCGCGCGGAGCAATTTCAGGGTGATTTCCGTCTCATTATAGCCACGTCAATCCGCCGATCGCACGACCGCTCGGCGGTTTGTGGCGCGATTGCGGCATTTTCCAGACGAATGGCGCGCTTTGACGAGCCAACCGGCGGCCGATCAGTGCCCGGACGAGAGCTTCAACCCGATCAGTCCGACGACGATCAGCGCCGCGCTGCCGACGCGCGCCGCCGTCACCGCTTCGCCCATCATTACGATGCCGAAAATGAACGCGCCGACAGCGCCGATGCCCGTCCAGACGGCGTAAGCCGTGCCGAGCGGCAACTGGCGCATCGCCATGGCAAGCAGCACGAAGCTGCCGAGCGCCGTCACAATCGTGAAGACGGATGGCCAGAAACGGGTGAAACCTTCGGAGGTCTTGAGACCAGCGGCCCACGCAACTTCCAGCAGACCGGCGACAAAGAGAAGAATCCAGGACATGAGACGAACTCCCAATGATGATGGGGCCGTCCCCGTTGAAAGCGGATGCAGCAAGGCCGTCCTTGCCGTGACTCATTATATCAAGATGGGCCGCTTTTCGCCGCCCTGCCATACCTGATCCGATATAACGCGACGCCGTGTCGCGCCTGTCACGGTGTATCAGGCGACGCCGACCAGCCGGTAGCCGACGCCCGTCTCGGTGACGATATGCTCGGGCTGCGCCGGATCGCGTTCCAGCTTCTGCCGCAGATGCGCCATGTAGATGCGCAGATAGTGATGGCTTTCCACATGCGACGGCCCCCACACGTCGCGCAGCAACTGCCGGTGCGTGAGCACGCGGCCTGCGTGACGCACGAGCGTCGCGAGCAGCCGGTATTCGAGCGGCGTCAGATGGACGGGCTCGCCGTCGCGCGACACCTGGCGCAACGCCAGATCGACGGTCACGCCGCCGAAGTGCACCTGCGGCGTCTCATTGGCACCGCCCTGGTTGCGCCTGCGCAGATGCGCGCGAATCCGCGCGAGCAGTTCGGATACGCCGAACGGCTTGGTCAGATAGTCGTCGGCGCCCGCGTCCAGCGCGGCCACCTTCTCGCTCTCCTGCGTGCGCGCCGACAGCACGATCACGGGCAACTCGCTCCAGCCCCGCAGTTCGCGGATCACGTCGAGGCCGTCGGTGTCGGGCAGACCGAGATCGACGATCACGAGATCGGGCTTGCGGGTCGCGGCTTCGATCAGCCCCTGCTTGCCCGTCGGCGCGTCGTACACGACCATGCCCTCGCCTTCCAGCGATGCCCGCACGAAGCGGCGGATCTGTTGTTCGTCTTCGATCAGGACGACGGTGATGCTCAGGTCACTCATGAGTGGGTATTCGGATGCGTGTCGGCTTGTTGTCGATGAGGCGGATCGGTGTCCGGGTCTGCGTGCGCTTCAATGTCTGCTTCGGTGTCCGGCTCGCCCGCGGCGTCGTCGTCGAGGACGTCGGGCACGGGCGGCGGCGTTTCGATGGGCAGTGTGAACCAGAAGCGCGCGCCTTCGATCCGGCCATCGGCGGCCACGCGGTTGGCCGCGCCGATTCTACCGCCATGCGCTTCGGCGATCGCGCGGCAGATCGCGAGGCCGAGGCCGATGCCCGGTTTCGCCGATTCCTTTTCGCCGCGCGTGAATTTCTCGAAGATGCGCGCTTCCATCCCGGGCGGCAAGCCCGGTCCGGTGTCGTCCACGGTCACGCGCACGAACGGCTTGCCGTTCTCGTCGATGCGCTGCGCGCCGATTGTCAGTGGCGTGTCGGGCGGCACGTACTTCGCCGCGTTCTCGAACAGGTTCGCAAAGAGCCGCTCGAGCAGCACGGCATCGAGCTGCAGCAGCGGCAGATCGGCGGGCAGCGATACCTGCACGGGATGACGCGCGAGCACGCGCCGGCAGTCGCGCAGCGCCGAGCCGACCGTCTCTTCGAGCAGCGACCATTGCCGGTTCAGCTTCAGGCTACCCGCCTGCAGACGCGCCATGTCGAGCAGATTCGTGACGATGCCCGTCATGCGCAGCGCTTCTTCGTGGATCGCATCGACGAGTTCGCCTTGCGCCGCGTTGCCGGCCTCGCGCGGCTGGCCGGCGAGCATCGACGAAAACCCGACGATCGCCGTGAGCGGCGTGCGCAGATCGTGCGAAATCGCGGACAGCAGCGAGTTGCGCAGCCGCTCGGACTCCATGTTCACGAGCGCATCGCGCGCGATATCGACGTAATGGACGCGTTCCAGCGCGAGCGCGATTTGCGCGGCGAACGCGTCGAGCATGCGCTGCTGCTCGGGCACGTCGAGCTCGCGCTCGTCCTGCATGGCGACGGCCAGCACGCCACGCGTGCGCATCGGCGCGCGCAGCGGCAGGTAGAGCGCCTTCGCGGCGGGCAGCGTGTCGGTGCCGTGCCCTGCCGGCTTCTGCTGGTCGTACACCCATTGGCCGACATCGACATCGAGGGTCGCCGCATCGAGCATGATGGTCTCGTCGGGATCGTCGACCTTCTGCTTCACCTGATCCGCGCTGTCTGGCAACAGCACTGCGACGCGCGCACGGAACACCTCGCTCACATGACGGCTGCCGATGCCGACGATCTGCTCCGTCGTCAGCGCCGCCGCCAGCTCGCGCGCCATCGCGTACATGGCGCCCGTGCGCTGCTCGCGCCTGCGCGCGACGCTTGCCTCGCGCCGCAGGCTCGACGTCAGATGGCCGATCACGAGCGACGTGAGCAGCATGCCGAGGAAGGTCAGCAGGTACTGCGTGTCGGACACCGACAACGACATGCGCGGCGGCACGAAGAAGAAGTCGAACGCGGCGACGGAGAGGAACGACAGCATCACGCCCGGCCCGCGTCCCAGCCTGACGGCCGTGAAGATCACGCCGAGCAGATACAGCATCACGAGGTTCGCGAGATCGATCCGGTCGATCAGTTGACTCGCGATCAGCGTCACGCCCGCGCAGATCGCGACCGCCCATGCATAGCTGCGCGGCGGCGAACGGCGGTCGCGGGCGGCGACCAGCGCGTCGCGCCACGCGCGCCCTTCTTCGTCAGCGCGCCGCTCGCGGGTCGTTCCTGCTTCGTCGTTGCTCGCACGGATCAGCGTGAGATCGAGGTCGCTTGCGCGTTCCGCGAGGCGCTCGCCGAACGGGCGACGCAACCAGCGCGCGAGACCCGTGGCGGACGAGCCGCCCGCAATCAGCTTCGACACGTTGCGCACGCGAGCGTAGCCGATCAAGGTCGAGACGGCATCGGCGCCCGCAAGCGTCGCCGTTTCCGCGCCGAGTTCGGCGGCGAGCTTGAGCGCGTCGAGCGTGCGTTCGCGGCGTGCATCGGAGAGCCGTTGCAGCCTGGGCGTTTCGACATAGACGGCGATCCAGTCCGCCTTCAGGCTCGCCGCGAGACGCGCGGCGGCGCGCACCAGCAGCGGCGCCTCCGGGCCGGGCCCGACGCACACGAGGAGCCGTTCGCGCGCCTGCCAGATGCGCTGGATCGAACGGTCGGCGCGGTACTCGCGCATCTGCGCATCGACGCGGTCGGCCGTACGGCGCAGCGCCAGTTCGCGCAGCGCGATCAGATTGCCTTTGCGGAAGAAGTTGCGCACGGCGCGCTCGGCCTGCTGCGGCATATAGACCTTGCCGTCGCGCATACGATCGAGCAGTTCTTCGGCGGGCAGGTCGACGAGCGTCACTTCGTCGGCGCGGTCGAACACGCGGTCGGGGACGGTCTCCCAGACGCGGATACCGGTGATCTGGCCGACGACGTCGTTGAGGCTTTCGAGGTGCTGGACGTTGACGGTCGTGTAGACATCGATGCCGGCATCGAGCAGTTCGTAGACGTCCTGCCAGCGTTTGGCGTGGCGTGCGCCTTGTACGTTCGAGTGGGCGAGTTCGTCGACGAGTATCAGCTGCGGTTTGCGTTCGAGCGCGGCGTCGAGGTCGAATTCGCCTAGCAGGCGGCCGCGGTATTCGATGCGGGCGAGCGGCAACACGTCGAGGTCTTTGAGCAGTGCTGCTGTTTCGCTGCGACCATGGGTTTCCGCGATTCCTACGACTACGTCGATGTTTTCTTCTTTTCGGCGGCGTGCTGCTTGCAGCATTGCATAGGTTTTGCCGACGCCGGCGGATGCGCCGAAAAATACCTTCAGCTTGCCGCGTTGGCGTTTTTCTTCTTCGCGCTGGAGTTTGTCGAGTAGCTCGTCGGGGTCGGGGCGGGGCATGGTGTTGGGTTTGGGGGTTTTGCACTTCCGTGCGGGTATGGTGACATGGTTTTTTTCTGTCTGCGACGCTGGGTGTGGTTTGCTTGTGTTTTCGCTGGCATCCGCTAGATGTTATTGGTGCTTCAAGCGTTGCCCCTGTGCGGGGCGGCACCTACTTGTGGGTTGGCTGCGACGCTGGGTGTGGTTTACTTGTGTTTTCGCTGGCATCCGCTAGATGTTATTGGTTCGCTAGCGTTGCCCCTGTGCGGGGCGGCACCTACTTTTCTTTGCCGCCGCAAAGAAAAGTAGGCAAAAGAAAGCGGCTCACACCGCCAGTTCTTGTATTTGCCTGAGGGCCCCCAAAGGTTCTTACACTTCACACGGCAACTTTCCTGTTCGCGGTCGTTGCCAACGTTCTCTCTGTACGCCTCACCCGCTTCATGTGCCAGCGTCTCAACACGCCGTGCCAGATAGTCACCCGCCGCCCAGGTGGCAAACTGTGTGTAGGCCGTAGCGCCACACACGCCTCACTCCGGACCGATAGCGCATGCGCCCCACCCTGTAGGAGCGCTAACCTGTACGGTGCGACAACCTACACACCGTTTGCCACCTGGGCGGCACAGACCATTCGCTGCCGCTGGCTCCTGTGCGGGTGATTGAAGCGGGTGAGGCATCTGTTCGAAGCGCTGGCAACGCGCGCCAACCAGGGCACTGCCGCGTGAAGGATCGGGACGTTGGGGGCCCGTGGATAAACACACGGGCTGGCGGTGTGAGCCGCTTTCTTTTGCCTCGAGTTCTCAAGTTTGAAGTGCAACACCCCGCCTCATATAAGGTGTTGCTATGGAAAAACGATACCAACAACTCCAGCCTGAAGAGCGGCTGACGATTGCCAGCCAGCATCTGCAGGGTTCAAGCATACGGGCCATGGCCCGTATGCTTGGGCGCTCACCTGCAACGGTGAGTCGCGAACTGGCTCGCAACTGCGGGCCTGACCGCTATGCTTCGGTGCCGGCCCAGGCGTTAAGCGTGGCGCGACGTGTGGCTGGCCGGCGCCCCGCCAAGCTCGATCCGCAGGGTGTTACATGGCGCATCGTCCTCACGCTGCTGGACTGGAAATGGTCGCCTCAGCAGATATCAGGTACGCTCAAACGTATGCACCCGAATGATTCGTCCCAGCGGGTCTCGCACGAGACCATCTACACGGCTATCTACGCCCGTCCGTATGGGGAACTGCGTCGCCAGCTCATCGCCTGTCTGCGCCACCATCGCAGCGATCGCATGCCGCGAAGTCGAGGCACAGACCGGCGCGGCCAGATTCCCGATATGGTCAGCATTCACGTGCGCCCGCCCGAGGTGGACGACCGCGTGATGCCGGGCCACTGGGAAGGCGACTTCATCAAGGGCGCAAACAATGCCTCTTCCGTGGGCGTGCTGGTCGAACGCTCCAGCCGCTTTGTGCTGCTTGCCCGGATGGACGATGCGACTGCTGCCTCGGCACTCGCGGGCTTCTCTGCCAAACTGAATTCCATCGCTGCGCCGCTACGACAGAGCTTCACGTACGACCAGGGCAAGGAAATGGCGTGCCACCAGGAGCTCGCTGCCGCGACCGGTGTGAAGGTCTATTTCTGCGACCCTCACAGCCCCTGGCAGCGTGGCACGTGCGAGAACACCAATGGTCTGCTACGCCAGTATCTGCCCAAGGGCACAGATCTCTCGGTCTACAGCCAGGACGACCTTGATGGCATCGCTGACAGCCTCAACAGCCGGCCACGTGCCACACACGCTTTCCACTCGCCGTTCGAAGTCTTCGCCACCATGCTTGCACTTGCTTCTCAACCTGATAATTCCGTTCACTAGGCATTGTGTTGCGCTTCACATTTGAAACCGCCCCTACTTTTCTTTGCGGCGGCAAAGAAAAGTAGGTGCCGCCCCGCACAGGGGCAACGCTGGCGAACCAATAACATCACGCGGATGCCAGCGACAACACAAGCAAACCACACCCAGCGTCGCAGACAGAAAAAAACCCAAAAAACCCCGGGGCTACGCCATCACCAAATCGCCCGCCCCGTGAAACGGTCACAACACCTTACGTACGCTGCGCGTCATCCAACGCAAGATTCAACTCGAGCACATTCACCCGCGCCTCGCCAAACAGCCCGAACTGCCGCCCGTGCGTATACCGATCAACCAGCGCAGCCACATCATTGGGATTCATCTTCCGCACAGCGGCAACCCGCTCAACCTGAAAAGCCGCCGCCGCAGGCGAAATCTCCGGATCAAGCCCACTACCCGAAGAAGTCACGAGATCAACGGGAACAGCCGTATCAGCAGGCATATGTCCAGCAGCCTTCAACGCGTCGAGACGTCCCTTAACCTCATCGGCGAGAGCCGGATTAATCGGCCCGAGATTCGAGCCGCTCGAACCCTGCGCGTTGTACGGCATCGGCGCCGTCGCCGACAGACGCCCCCAGAAGTACTGCGGCGCATCGAACTGCTGCCCGATCAGCCGCGAGCCAACCACCTTGCCGTCCTTCTCGATCATGCTGCCATTGGCCTGATCGTGAAAGACAGCCTGGCCAAACGCCGTCATCACGGCAGGATACGCAAGCCCGGTCACAGCCGTCAGCACGGCAAAGATCACCACCATCGGGCGAAAAAGCGATTTCATGATTCAGATTCCTTTTATCTGTCGATAGACGTGCGTCGCACAGCCATCAAACCCAACCACACGCGGCCAGCACCATGTCGATCAGCTTGATGAACGGGAACGGCAGCAGAATCCCGCCCAACCCATACACCAGCAAATTACGACGCAACAGCGATGCGGCGCCGAGCGGACGATATGTCACGCCCTTCAGCGCGAGCGGGATCAACGCCACGATGATCAGCGCATTGAAGATCACCGCCGACAAAATCGCCGACGACGGCGAACTCAGATGCATCACGTCGAGCACGCGCAGCTGCGGATACGTGGTCGCGAACGCTGCAGGAATGATCGCGAAGTACTTGGCGACGTCATTGGCAATCGAAAACGTCGTCAACGAACCGCGCGTCATCAGCATCTGCTTGCCGATCTCGACGATCTCGATCAGCTTGGTCGGATTCGAATCGAGATCGACCATGTTGCCCGCTTCCTTCGCGGCCTGCGTGCCCGTGTTCATCGCCACTGCGACGTCGGCCTGCGCAAGCGCCGGCGCATCGTTGGTACCGTCGCCCGTCATCGCGACCAGCCGCCCTTCCGCCTGGTGCGCGCGGATCGTCGCGAGCTTCGTTTCCGGCGTGGCCTCGGCAAGGAAGTCGTCGACGCCCGCTTCGGCTGCAATCGCCGCCGCCGTCAGGCGGTTGTCGCCCGTCACCATCACGGTCTTGATGCCCATCTTGCGCAGCTCGGCAAAGCGCTCCTTGATGCCGCCCTTCACTACGTCCTTCAGCTCGATCACGCCGAGCACGCGCGCAATGCCCGTGCCCTTCTCCGCCACCACCAGCGGCGTGCTGCCTCGCCGCGCGACTTCCGAGACGGCAGCCGTCACTTCGGACGGGAAGTGGCCGCCATGCGCTTCGACGTAGTGCTTCACCGCGTCGGCGGCACCCTTGCGGATTTCGCGGTCTTGCAGATCGACACCGCTCATGCGCGTCTGCGCACTGAACGGGATGAAGACGGGATGCAGCGTCGCCATGTCGCGCTGACGGATGTTGAAGCGCTGCTTCGCCAGCACGACGATGCTGCGGCCTTCAGGCGTTTCATCCGACAGCGACGACAGTTGCGCCGCATCCGCAAGCGTTTCTTCCGCGATGCCCGCGACGGGGACGAACGCCGATGCCTGGCGGTTGCCGAGCGTGATCGTGCCCGTCTTGTCGAGCAGCAGCACGTCGACGTCGCCCGCGGCTTCGACGGCGCGGCCCGAGGTCGCGATCACGTTCGCCTGCATCATGCGGCTCATGCCCGCCACGCCGATCGCCGACAACAGGCCGCCGATCGTCGTCGGAATCAGACACACGAGCAGCGCGACGAGCGCGGTGATCGTCACGACGTGCCCCGCCTTCGCGGCTTCGACAGAGAACATCGAGAACGGCAGCAGCGTCGCAGTGGCGAGCAGCAGCACGATGGTCAGCGCGACGAGCAGAATGGTCAGCGCGATTTCGTTCGGCGTCTTCTGACGCTTCGCGCCTTCGACCATCGCGATCATGCGGTCGAGGAATGCCTCGCCCGGATTGGCCGTCACCTTCACGACGATCCAGTCCGACAGCACGCGCGTGCCGCCCGTCACCGACGAGAAGTCGCCGCCCGACTCGCGGATAACAGGCGCGGATTCACCCGTGATGGCCGACTCATCGACGGACGCCACGCCTTCGATCACTTCACCGTCGGCGGGAATCACGTCGCCCGTTTCGACCAGCACGACGTCGCCGCGGCGCAGATCGGAAGCCGTCATGATGCGGATGGGCGACTTCGGATGCGGCTCGTTGAGCTTCTTCGCCATCACGTCTTTCTTCGCGCTGCGCAGCGAGGCCGCCTGCGCTTTCGAGCGCCCTTCGGCGAGCGCTTCGGCGAAGTTCGCGAACAGCACCGTGAACCACAGCCACAGCGCGACCGCGAGAATGAAGCCCGCGGGCGCCTCGGCCTGGCCCAGCAGCGCGGCGATCCAGAGGATCGTCGTCAGGATGCTGCCGACGTACACGCAGAACATCACCGGATTGCGGAACTGCGTGTGCGGCTTGAGTTTCTTGAACGAGTCCACGATCGCCGGGCGCACGAGCGCCGGATCGAACATGGACCGGGTAGCGGAATGGTCAGTCATTTCTTCCTCTAATTGCTTCGCCGTTTTTCTTCGCGTGGCGTATCAATGGCCCGCGATCATCATCAGATGTTCGACGCCGGGGCCGAGCGCGAGCGCGGGCACATACGTGAGCGCACCGACCAGCAGCACCGTGCCGAGCAGCAGCACGACGAACAGCGGTCCATGTGTCGGCAGCGTGCCACCCGTCACCGCGATGCGCTTCTTCGCGGCAAGCGAGCCGGCGATCGCGAGCACCGGGACGATGGTGCCGAAGCGGCCGAACCACATCGCCACCGCCGTCAGCCAGTTGTAGAACGGCGTGCTCACCGTGAGGCCCGCGAACGCGCTGCCGTTGTTGTTCGCCGCCGAGCTGAACGCGTACAGGATTTCGGAGAAGCCATGCGCGCCCGGATTCAGGATGCCCGCCTTGCCCGCATCGGTGAGCACGGCAATCGACGTCGCGACGAGCACGAGCAGCGGCGTGAGCAGCACGACGATCGACACCATCTTCATCTCGTACGCTTCGATCTTCTTGCCGACGTATTCAGGCGTGCGGCCGATCATCAGCCCCGCGACGAACACCGCGAGCAACGCGAACACCAGCATCCCGTACAGACCCGAACCCACGCCGCCGAAGATCACTTCGCCGAGTTGCATCAGGAGCATCGGCACGAGGCCGCCGAGCGGCGTCAGCGAGTCGTGGGTGTTGGCCACGGCGCCGCATGAAGCCGCCGTCGTCGCGACCGTGAAGATGCCCGACTGCGCAATGCCGAAGCGCGTTTCCTTGCCTTCCATGTTGCCGCCCGGCTGCAGCGCGGTCGCCGACTGATCGACATGCAGCGACGTGAAGAGCGGATTGCCGCTTTGCTCCGCGCCGATCTCGCCCGCGACGCACACGGCGAAGGCGATCGTCATCACCGCGAGGACGGCCACGCCTTGCCGGCGGTCGCCGATCATGCGGCCGAACACGAGACACAGCGCGGCAGGGATGATCAGGATCGAGAAGATCTGCACGAAGTTCGAGAACGGCGTCGGGTTCTCGTACGGATGCGCGGAGTTGCCGTTGAAGAAGCCGCCGCCGTTCGTGCCGAGCATCTTGATCGCTTCCTGCGTGGCAACGGGGCCCATCGCGATGGTCTGCGTCTTGACGGGCGTATCGACCATCACGGGGTTGCCCTTCGCGTCCTTCACCGGGTTGCCCTGGGCATCCGTCTTCGGCGCGGAGTACGTGGTGGTCTGCAGCGTCGGCACGTCTTCGTATGCCTTGAAGTTCTGGATCACACCCTGGCTCATGAAAACAGCCGCGATGAGCATCGACATCGGTAGCAGCACGTAGAGCGTCACGCGCGTGACGTCTACCCAGAAGTTGCCGATGGTCTTCGCCGTGTGGCGCGCGAAGCCACGCACCAGCGCAATCACGACGACGATGCCCGTCGCGGACGACAGGAAGTTCTGCACTGTCATGCCCAGCATCTGCGTCAGATAGCTGACGGCCTGTTCGCCGGAGTAATCCTGCCAGTTCGTGTTGGTGACGAAGCTGATGGCCGTGTTGAATGCGCCGTCGACGGTCATCGCGCTGAACTGCTGCGGATTGCCGGGCAACAGGCCCTGCACGCGCAGCAGCACGTAAAGGAACGCGACGCCGAGCAGGTTGAACGCGAGCGTGGCGATCGCGTAGTGCTTCCAGCCCATTTCCTGCTCAGGATCGACGCCCGCGAGACGGTACAGCAGACGCTCGACGGGTCCGCCCAGTTTGACGACGCGCGAGCTGCCGTCCATCACGCGCGACAGATAGCGCGAGACGGGTACGGCGGCAGCGAGCAGCACGACGATGAACAGCGCCGGCTGCAAGACATTGTTGAGGTTCATTCAATGTCCTCCGCGCGCAGCAGCGCATACACGAGATAAACGAACAGCAGCGCGGTTGCCGCGCCTGATAGCCAGAGGATCCAGTTCACGAGCGCGCTCCCTGACCACGGCCGTAGCGCGTCAACTTCTCGCATCCGGCGATCAACCCAAAGGTCAGCGCAGCAAAAAGCGCGATGCCCCCGACGTACAGCACATCCATTTGATGTTCTCCATTTGTTTGGCGATGGATGGTCGCAACGTTATGCCGATCGACGTAAAGGACAGGTCAAAGGTGGGTGGGTGAGTGTAAAAAAGGTGTAAACGCGGGGACGCCTGGGATAGCGGTGCGGGTGTCGACTCTTTACGAATTGCCACACGCGACAAAAATGCCCGCGATATGTTGTCACTGCTGAAACTGATGTTTCAGCCGATTGAGGCACCCAGACCGGACCCACACAAAGGAAGAAATATGTTTGAAGATATCTTCGTTGTGGTGAAGGGCATCAACGGTGAGTCGCAAGACGCAACGTATCCAGACGCCATTGAAGCGGTGTCATGGCAATGGAAAATCACTCAACAGGCGACCATGCACTCGGGCTCCGGTGGCGGGGCTGCGAAGGCGTCCGTGCACGACCTCATGTTCACCCATCGCATAGATCGCGCATCGCCGAATCTTGCTTCGTATTGCTTTCAGGGCAAGCATATTCCAGAGGTCGTACTGATCCAGCGCAAGGCGGGCGGCGTGCCTCACGACTATCTGAGGATAAGCATGTACGACGTGATCGTTAACCAGGTCGAACCATTTTCGACGGGCATGCTGGCGATGGAACACGTCGCGCTGTCCTTTGCGCGGATGAAACAGGAATACAAGCCGCAGAATGCGCTGGGCGGAAGTCAGGGAGTGGTGACGGGGCTTATTGATGTGAAGGCAAATCGAGCTTCGTAGAGCGTGAGGATAGACATGAACGACTACGAATATCTCATCGCCGAACACGCGACTCAACATGGCGTGTACAGATATGGCCAGTTGGACAATCTCTCCTCGCACGGGCTGCTCTTCTGCATATTTGTTGAGGAAACGTGCGAAACGCTCGATGTGAAAGACATCGCGGCGGTTATTGCCGTGCTGATTGGCCAGCCGTGGCTCTCGACGCGCGGCAAGTTCGGCGGCGCAACGAAGGGAACATCGATTGCATCGAGGATTTCCCGCACGCTTCTCGACTACGATTTCAAGCGAGCCATTTTGCCGACACTAACGAACCAGTCGTTGACGAGTTTGCGCTTCAGAATGGGTAACAACCTTGGCGTTTTTGTCGGCCGATGGGTCCCGTTCACCGGCTGGTCTATCACGGCCTTCGATGTCGCCAGAATCACAATAACGAGCATCGCCCACTACAACCGGCTCGCGGAACCGGAGGATCAAATCAATGACGCGACAACAGGAAGTTTCGGCTGAACTCGAGGCGTTCATACGAAAGCAAGTTCGGCTGCCCGCAGAAAAATCGATCAATCCGGCGGATCAACTCGAAGATGACTATGGTGTAAGTGGTGACGATGCTGACGACTTCATGCACGAGTTCGGCAAACGATTCCACGTCCAACCCGGTGATTTTGTTCTTCAGCGATACTTCGACATGGAAGGGATTAGCGGCCCTCTCTGCTTTATCACCCGTTGGCTGCATAAAACAATGGGCATAAAGAAATATCGCAAGGAACCGCTAACGATCGCGATGCTTCAACGCTCAATCGATCTGGGTGTATGGGATAGCCAACGTCTCGATGAGTGAGGCTAAAGGCCCGCCGTTGCGCGAGCTCTTTCGTTTTGCGCGTCAACGCTCGGCAGAACACCACTCGCTTGGGCGTCGGCTCCAAGCGTGGGTTGTACGCCATACCTTCGACAGGTTCAAAATTTCCATGTCAATGACGCCACAGTCGGCAGTTTCGGTTGAGCTTGAAGAATTTCTTCGAGAACAAGTCGGATTGCATGCCACCGACAAGGTGAATCCAGCAGACCGTCTCGAAGATGACTTGCATATAACGGGCGACGACGCAGCGGACTTGATCGAAGCGTTCGTCACGCGGTTCAACATCAAAAACGGGGATTTTATATTTCAGAGGTATTTTGACGAGGAAGGATACGACCTGTTCTTCTTGCTCAAACGTCGCTTCCGGAAGAAGACACTCAAGATCGAGAAAGAACCACTAACCGTATCGATGCTCCAGCGAGCAATCGATCTAGGTCTTTGGGACAGCCAACTCGTCAGAGAGTAAGAGGCCTGCGTCTGGCGGGCCTCTTACTTTTCCGTTACATCGAACGCGCGCCGACGAGCGACGCGCCCCGTCAATTGCGACGGTTACGGCACCAGAACCGTCGACCCCGTCGTCCTGCGCGCTTCCAGATCCGCATGCGCCTTACCCACGTCGGCGAGCGCATAGCGCTGATTGATGCTCGTCTTCACCTTGCCCGATGTGATCACGTCGAACAGTTCGGCGGCCATCGCATCGTAGTCGCTGCGCTTGCCCATATAGGTGAAGAGCGTCGGCCGCGTGAAGAACAGCGAGCCGCGCCCGGCGAACTCCGAGGAATCAATCGGCGGCAACGGGCCCGACGCATTGCCGAAGCTCACGAACATGCCGAGCGGTGCGAGGCAGTCGAGCGAGGCTGTAAACGTGTCCTTGCCGATCGAGTCGTACACGACGGGCACGCCGGCGCCGTTCGTGATCTCGCGCACGCGCTTCGTGAAGTTTTCGCGCGTATAGACGATGGGATGGTCGCAGCCGTGCGCCTTCGCGATCTCCGCTTTCTCGTCGGAACCGACCGTTCCGATCACCGTCGCGCCCAGCGCCTTCGCCCACTGGCACACGAGCAGACCGACACCGCCCGCGGCCGCCTGGATCAGGATCGTGTCGCCCTGCTTCACGGGATACGTGCGGCGCAGCAGATATTGCGCGGTCAGCCCTTGCAGCATCACGGAAGCGGCTTGTTCGTAGTCGATTGCATCAGGCAGTTTCACCACCTGCGCCGCGGGCAGCACGCGCTCTTGCGCGTATGCGCCCGGCGGCCGCGCGACGTACGCAACACGGTCACCCGCCTTCAGGTCCGTCACGCCGGGGCCGACGGCGATCACCTCGCCCGCCGCCTCCATCCCGAGACCGCCCGGCAACGGCAGCGGATACAGCCCCGTGCGGAAATACACGTCGATGTAGTTCAGGCCGACGGCGTGCTGCTTGATAAGGATCTCGCCGTTACCCGGCTCGCCCACTTCGACGTCGACCCACTTCATCACTTCCGGGCCACCTGTCTTGTCGAATCGAATTGCCTTGGTCATGTCATCTCCAGATTCGTTCGTGCTTGCTTCGCGCGAGGTTCGCGCTGATGGATTGCGTGAATGGCAACGGACGACGCCGTCAGACCTGATGCGTAAGACGCAGCGTCAGCACGTCGAGGATCATCCGTGCCGTCGAAATGTTCGTCGCGCACGGCACGTTGTGGACATCGCAGGCGCGCACTAGCGCGTTGATGTCGGGTTCGTGCGGCTGCGGCGTCATCGGATCGCGCAGGAAAATCACCATATCGACGTTGCCCTCGGCCAGTTGCGCGCCGATCTGCAGGTCGCCGCCGTGCGGGCCGGACAGCATCCGCTCGACTTTCAGACCATGCGCATCACTGATGCGCGAACCCGTCGTGCCCGTCGCGATCAGGTCGCAGCGCGACAGCGTGTCGACGTATTCACCCGCCAGCCTGACGATGTCATCCTTCTTATGGTCGTGCGCGATCAGCGCGACGCGTGTTGTCATGTCGTTGCTCCTCTTGTGTTGTCGTTATCGTGTTCGCGGTGTGCTGCGAAGGGCCATGCATCAATAGGTGCCGGGGTACGAGCCGCCGTCGATCAGCCAGTTCTGCCCGGTGATATAGCCCGCGTGCACGCTGCACAGGAACGCGCAGGCACGGCCGAATTCGTCGGGCGTGCCGAAGCGGCGTGCGGGAATCGTCGCCATGCGCTGCTTGCGCGCTTCGTCGACGGAGATGTTCTGCGATTTCGCCGATGCCTCGAACGTCACGGCGATGCGGTCCGTATCGAACAGGCCGGGCAGCAGGTTGTTGATCGTCACGCCGTCCGGCGCGACCTTGCGCGCGACGCCCGCGACGAAACCCGTCAGCCCCGAGCGCGCGCCGTTCGACAGACCGAGCACGTCGATCGGCGCCTTCACCGACGAACTCGTGATATTCACCACGCGTCCGAAACCGCGCGAGATCATGCCGTCGATGGTTGCGCGGATCAGTTCGATCGGCGTGAGCATGTTCGCTTCGAGTGCGCGGATCCAGTCGTCGTGCGTGAAGTTGCGGAAGTCGCCGGGCGGCGGCCCGCCCGCATTGTTGACGAGGATGTCCGGCTGCGGACACGCGGCGAGCGCCGCAGCGCGGCCTTCGGGCGTGGTGATGTCGCAGGCCACCGCCTTGACGTCGACACCCGTCTTCGCGCGGATCGCAGCGGCCGTGGCTTCGAGCGTTTCAGCCGTGCGCGCGACGATCGTCACGTTCACGCCTTCGGCCGCCAGCGCCTCGGCGCAGCCGCGCCCGAGTCCCTTGCTTGCCGCGCACACCAGCGCGGTCTTTCCTGCGATGCCCAGATCCATGTGTATTTTTCCTGTTGTCGTGCGCGCAACGAGCGGGACATGCCTGCGCGTTGCGCTCGGGTGGTCGGCCAACTGTCCCCCGATTCTAGAAGAATCGACGCGGCGCTGCCGGACGTCGCTGATATACCTTTCATCAGCATCCGTCTCTTTACGCCGCCCTTCCGGTAAACTCGCAGCCATGGCGCAGCCGCGCGCCGCCGTCCGTCGCGAGGGCGCGTGCGCCGCGCCAATCCATCGTCAGCCAGCTCAACTTCGCCGCGAGGCGCCCCCGTCATGACTCAGGACAGCCGTTTTCCCAATCTTTTCATCCTCGATCACCCGCTGATCCAGCACAAGCTGTCGCACATGCGCGACCGCGACACGTCCACGCGGACGTTCCGCGAACTGCTGCGCGAGATCACGCTGCTGATGGGCTATGAAATCACCCGCAACCTGCCGATGACGACCCGCCGCGTGAGCACGCCGCTCGTCGATATCGACGCGCCTGTGATCGCTGGCAAGAAGCTTGCGATCGTGCCCGTGCTGCGCGCGGGCGTTGGCATGTCGGATGGACTGCTCGAGCTGATTCCGTCGGCGCGGGTCGGGCATATTGGGGTGTATCGCGATGACGACCATCGCCCTGTCGAGTATCTGGTGCGGTTGCCGGATCTCGAGGATCGCATCTTTATTCTTTGCGATCCGATGGTCGCTACCGGTTATTCGGCTGTGCATGCTATCGACGTGCTGAAGCGGCGCGGGGTCGCGGGTGAGAATATTTCGTTTCTCGCGCTCGTTGCTGCGCCTGAGGGCGTGCAGGTGTTTCAGGATGCGCATCCGGATGTGAAGCTGTTCGTTGCTTCTCTTGATTCGCATCTCAATGAGCATGCTTACATTATTCCTGGGCTTGGGGATGCTGGGGATCGGTTGTTCGGGACGAAGAACTGATCGCTTTTTTTCCCTTCGGGCTGGGGTTGGGGTTGCGGAGTGGGCTTTGTGTTTTTGCCTTTGCGCTGGCATCCGCGTGATGTTATTGGTTCGCAAGCGTTGCCCCTGTGCGGGGCGGCACCTACTTTTCTTTGCCGCCGCAAAGAAAAGTAGGCAAAAGAAAGCGGCTCACACCGCCAATCCTTGTTCCTGCCTGAGGGCCCCCAAAGGTTCTTACGCTTCACACGGCAACGTGCCAGTCCGCGCTCGTTGCCAACGTTCTCTCCGCCCGCCTCACCCGCTTCACACTCCCGCGTCGCGGCACACCGTGCCAGACAGTCCGCCGCCGCCCAGGTGGCAAACTGTATGTAGGCTTTCGCGCCTTATGCGCATCACTCCGGACTGGGTAGCAAGATTGGTGTTTCTGGTAAGCGCGCTAACCTGCGTGGTGCGACAACCTACACACAGTTTGCCACCTGGGCGGCACATGCCATTCGCTGCCGCTGGCCCGTGTTTGGGTGTCTGAAGCGGGTGAGGCGTCTGTTCGAAGCGTTGGCAACGAGCACTAACCAGGGCGCTGCCGTGTGAGGCGTGGGGACGTTGGGGGCCCGTGGATAAGAACACGGGTTGGCGGTGTGAGCCGCTTTCTTTTGCCTACTTTTCTTTGCGGCGGTGTACAGACTGGAGACATCGCTGACAGGTGTACAGGGACATGACTGACACTTTCGGGTAATCAAACGCCCGGATTCCAACCATGCCCTGGGATGTAAAAGACACCATGAATCGTCGCGAAGACTTCGTCTGCGAGGCCGCCACACAGGCGCTCCCGTTCAGCGAGCTATGCCGTAAATTCAAGATCACCCGCCAGACCGGCTACAAGTGGCTCGCCCGCCACAAGTCTGAGGGTAGCAAGGGGCTGGCCGACCGCTCCCGGCGCCCGCATCACAGCCCCACACGCTCACCGGAGCACATCGAGGCACTGGTGCTGGACCTGCGCCGCGAGCATGGCTGGGGCGGACGCAAGATCGCACGGCGCCTGCGCGATCTGGGCCAGATTGAGGTTCCCGCGCCCGCCACCATCACCGAGATCCTGCGACGCCACGGGCTCATTGACGAGCAGGCGTCCCGCCAGCGCCAGCACTGGCAACGCTTCGAGCACGAGCATCCGAACTCGTTGTGGCAGATGGACTTCAAGGGCGACTTCCCGACGCTGGAGAGCGGGCGCTGCGCGCCGCTGACGGTCATCGATGACCACTCGCGCTACAACATCGTGCTGAGCGCCTGCGCGCGCACCACCACCGGGATCGTGCAGGCAGAGCTTGAGCGGGCGTTTCGCTGCTACGGGCTGCCATCGCGCATCAACACCGACAACGGCGCGCCGTGGGGCTCGCCCAGTGCGCCGGGGCAGCTCACCGAGCTCGCGGTCTGGCTGATCCGGCTGGGCATCCAGGTGAGCTATAGCCGCCCGTATCACCCGCAGACCAATGGCAAGGATGAACGGTTTCACCGCTCGCTGAAGGCCGAAGTGCTGGAGCGGCACACGTTCACCACGCACGCGCACGTGCAGCAGGTACTGGATCGCTGGCGGCAGGTGTACAACACCGAGCGTCCGCATGAGGCACTGGACATGGCGGTGCCGGTCACCCGCTACGCGTGCAGCCTGCGCAGGATGCCGGAGCGGCTGCCCGAGCCCGAATACGGTTGCGGCGATGAAGTGCTACAGGTCAATGCAAGCGGCGTGGTGCGCGTGCGAGGCGAGAAAGTGAAGCTCTCGATTGCGCTCAAGGGGCTGCAGGTGGCAGCCCGCCCGAGCGAAAACGAAGACGGAGTGATCGAGCTCTGGTTTGCCCATCAGCGAGTCGCAAAACTTGACCTGAAGACAGTAAAACCCTGACCATCATGTGTCAGCGATGTCCCTGTACATGTGTCAACCATGTCTCCAGTCTGTACACGGCGGCAAAGAAAAGTAGGTGCCGCCCCGCACAGGGGCAACGCTTGCAAACCAGAAGCAAACCGCGGATGCCAGCGCAAAAGCAAAAACACCGCCCCAGCGTCGCAGACAAAAACCAAAAACCCAAAACCGAAAACCAAACCCGTGGCCCCTGCGGCCACCCCCTCCCATGATAAAATCTCGGTCTGCCCACCGAACGGGCGGCACACCCACCACCGGCATTGCGATGGCCGATTCCGTCGATCATTCGACGCTCACACAGCGTCCTTCCCGACACGTCACCGCCGAACAGGCGCGCAAGCCACAGCATTCCAGGGTGCGACCAGACTGACATCAGGGCGCGAGCGCACATCCGCACCGCCCGGCAAACGCAACGACAATTTGCACAATGCGTGCGCCCCGCTGGCGCGCGCGACGGAGAAAGGTATGGCGGGTCATTCGAAATGGGCCAACATCAAGCATAAGAAAGCAGCGGCCGATGCCAAGAAGGGCAAGGTCTGGACGCGGCTCATCAAGGAAATCCAGGTCGCTGCCCGGATGGGCGGCGGCGACATCGACTCGAACCCGCGCCTGCGGCTCGCCGTCGACAAGGCGTACGACGCCAACATGCCGAAAGACAACATCAACCGCGCGATCCAGCGCGGCGTCGGCGGCGTCGATGGCGCGAACTACGAGGAAATCCGCTACGAAGGCTACGGCATCGGCGGTGCAGCCATCATCGTCGACACGATGACCGACAACCGCACCCGCACCGTCGCGGAAGTGCGCCACGCGTTCTCGAAGTTCGGCGGCAACATGGGCACGGACGGCTCGGTGTCGTTCATGTTCGATCACGTCGGCCAGTTCCTGTTCGCGCCCGGCACGCCGGAAGACAAGCTGATGGAAGCCGCCCTCGAAGCAGGCGCCGACGACGTCGTCACGAATGAAGACGGCAGCATCGAAGTGGTCTGCCCGCCGAATGATTTCCCGAAGGTCAAGGCCGCGCTCGAAGCAGCCGGCTTCAAGGCGGAAGTCGGGGAAGTGACGATGAAGCCGCAAACGGAAGTCGAATTCACCGGCGACGACGCCGTCAAGATGCAAAAGCTGCTCGACGCGCTGGAAAATCTGGACGACGTGCAAGAGGTCTACACGAACGCGGCCATCGCCGACGAGTGAGGCGGCAAGTGAGCGCGCCGCCCCGATCAGGGTTCCCGTTCCGGTTCCCATCCATGACGGGGCAGTCGCCGCGCTCCTTACAGCACTCGCCGCGCGAGCGTTCGGGCATGGGCACGGACGTGCCGTTTGCGGCGTATTTCTCTGCTTTTACCGCCACATGGTCCGGCTTTGTGGCCTGTCTCACAGGCAACGCGCTCACGTTGTGCGAAGGTAGATATTCACGGCTCGCGCCAATGCGCGGGCCGTTCACGGTTTTTAGCATTCGGGGAATCACATGAAGTTACTCGTCGTCGGTTCCGGCGGTCGCGAGCACGCGCTCGCATGGAAGCTCGCGCAGTCGCCACGCGTGCAGCTCGTCTATGTCGCGCCCGGCAACGGCGGCACGGCCCAGGACGACCGTCTGCTCAACATCGGCATCACCGATCCGAACGCGCTCGCCGACTTCGTCGAGAAAGAGCAGATCGCGTTCACGCTGGTCGGCCCGGAGCAGCCGCTCGCGGCGGGCATCGTCAACATCTTCCGCGCGCGTGGTCTGAAGATTTTCGGCCCGACCAAGGAAGCGGCGCAGCTCGAAAGCTCGAAGGACTTCGCGAAGGCGTTCATGAAGCGCCACGCCATTCCGACAGCGGAATACGAGACCTTCTCGGACGTGGCTGCCGCGCACGCCTACATCGACGCCAAGGGCGCGCCCATCGTGATCAAGGCCGACGGCCTCGCGGCCGGCAAGGGCGTGGTCGTCGCGCAGACGCTCGACGAAGCGCACCAGGCCGTCGACATGATGCTGTCGGACAACAAGCTCGGTGATGCGGGCGCGCGTGTCGTGATCGAAGAGTTCCTCGCTGGCGAGGAAGCGAGCTTCATCGTGATGGTGGACGGCATCAACGTGCTGGCGCTGGCGTCGAGCCAGGACCACAAACGCCTGCTGGACGGCGATCAGGGCCCGAACACGGGCGGCATGGGCGCCTATTCGCCCGCGCCCATCGTCACGCCGCAACTGCATGCACGCGTGATGCGCGAAATCATCCTGCCGACCGTGCGCGGCATGGAGAAGGAAGGCATCCGTTTCACGGGTTTCCTGTACGCCGGCCTGATGATCGACGCGCAAGGCAACCCGAAGACGCTCGAATTCAACTGCCGGATGGGCGACCCGGAAACGCAGCCGATCATGGCGCGCCTGAAGGGCGACTTCTCGAAGGTCGTCGAGCAGGCCATCGCTGGCACGCTGGATACGGTCGAGCTGGAATGGGACCGCCGCACGGCGCTGGGCGTCGTGCTGGCCGCGCACAACTATCCGGAAGCACCGCGCAAGGGCGACTTCATCAGCGGCATCCCCGTCGAGACGGCGGACTCGGTGACGTTCCATGCGGGTACGGCGCTGGCGGACGGCAAGCTGACGACGACGGGCGGACGCGTGCTGTGCGTCGTCGGGCTGGCGGACTCGGTGCGTAGCGCGCAGTCGGTTGCGTATGAGGCGATCAACCATATTTCGTTCGACGGCATGCAGTATCGCCGCGACATCGGTTATCGCGCGGCCAACCGCAAACACGGCCAAGGCTGACGCTTTCCACGCCAAAGCACTTTCCGGCGCGGCGTTCGGGCACTTGCCCGACGCATGACACGGCCCTCTGGGGCCAGTTGGCCGCGCCGGCGCTACACTTGGGTCAGTCGGAACAGATGTGCGGCTGCGGGCGGTAATGCGCGCCCGTCCGCTGGCAAGCGGCGGCAACCGCCAAGGCGCATGTCGCCAAGGTCCCGCAGACATCGCAGCACGTTTGACCTGTCCCACATTAAGACCCCACCGCGCCAGCGCTCCAAACCTGCCGCGCCCCATACACCATGACCGATTCGATTCACGACGCCCACGATACCCAGACGGTCCGCAACTGGTTGCAAGGCCTGCAGGCACGGATCGCCGACGCGCTCGGCGCGTTCGACGGCACACCGCTTGCCACGGATACATGGCAGCGCGCGCCCGGCGAGAAGCTGCGCGGCGGCGGCTGCACGCGCATTCTGGAAGACGGCCGGTTCTTCGAGCGAGCGGGCATCGGCTTCTCGGACGTGCAAGGCGACGCGCTGCCCGGCTCGGCAAGTGCGCTGCGCCCGCAACTGGCGGGGCGCGGATTCGAGGCCATGGGCGTGTCGCTGGTGCTGCACCCGCGCAACCCGTACTGCCCCACCGTCCACATGAACGTGCGGCTGCTCGTCGCGACGAAAGCAGGCGAAGCGCCCGTGTTCTGGTTCGGCGGCGGCATGGATCTGACGCCCTACTACGGCTTTGAAGAGGACGCGCAGCATTTTCACCGCGTCTGCCGCGACGCGCTGCAACCGTATGGCGACGATCTGTACCCGCGCTTCAAGCGCTGGTGCGATGACTATTTTTTCCTGAAGCACCGCAACGAGGCGCGCGGCATCGGCGGGATTTTCTTCGACGACTACGCGGAACCCGGCTTCGAGCAGTCGTTCGCGATGGTCCAGAGCGTCGGCGATGCGTTTCTGGACGCGTATCTGCCCATCATCGAAAAACGCCGCGACATGCCGTACGGCGAAGCCCAGCGCGATTTCCAGGCCTACCGGCGCGGCCGGTACGTCGAGTTCAACCTCGTCTTCGACCGTGGCACACTGTTCGGGCTGCAAAGCGGCGGCCGCACGGAATCGATCCTGATGTCGATGCCACCTGTCGTAAACTGGCGCTACAACTGGCAGCCCGAGCCGGGCACGCCGGAAGCGCGCCTGACCAGCGACTTTCTCGTGCCGCGCGAGTGGGTCTGACGCGCCCCGTCGCGCGCTACCCGCTTCTACTGACAGGCAAAGGAACCGCAACTGAATCCGACCGCTCAATCCGTCGCACCTCAACGGGCCTTGCGCCGACGTATCGGCATACTCGGCGGCACGTTCGATCCGATCCACGACGGCCATCTCGCGCTCGCGCGACGTTTCGCCGAAACGCTCGATCTGACCGAACTCGTGCTGATGCCGGCGGGCCAGCCGTGGCAGAAGGCGGACGTATCGGCGGCCGGAGACCGGCTCGCGATGACGCGCGCGGCCGCTGCGTCGTTGACCCTGCCGGGCGTGGCCGTCAGCGTCGCCACGGATGAAATCGAGCACGACGGCCCGACTTACACCGTCGAAACGCTGCGGCGCTGGCGCGAGCGCGAAGGCGCGGAAGTGTCGATCTCGCTTCTGATCGGCGCCGACCAGCTCGTGCGGCTCGACACGTGGCGCGACTGGCAGCGCCTGTTCGACTATGCGCATATCGCCGCCGCGACACGCCCGGGCTTCGACGTGGCGGCCGTGCCGGCCCCCGTCGCGGCAGCGGTCAGGCAGCGCGCGGCGCAAGCAGGGACGCTGCAGGCGACACCCGCCGGCCATTTGCTGATCGACACGTCGCTTGCGTTCGACGTGTCGGCCACCGACATCCGCGCGCACCTGCGCGCGTGGTTCGAAAACGATGCGGACGCCTCGGCAAGCGGCGCTGCCGCCCACGGCCAGTCCGCACCAAATCATGTCCCCACTGCTGTGTGGGACTATATTGTTCAACATCATCTGTATCAACACCGGTAACCATGGATATACGCAAGCTGCAACGCGCGATCGTCGACGGACTCGAAGACGTCAAGGCGCAAGACATCAGGGTGTTCAACACCAGCCACCTCACCGAACTGTTCGACCGCGTCATCGTCGCGAGCGGCACGTCGAACCGCCAGACCAAGGCGCTCGCGTCCAGCGTGCGCGAGAAGGTCAAGGAAGCGGGCGGCGACATCATCAGCACCGAGGGCGAAGACATCGGCGAATGGGTGCTGGTGGACTGCGGCGATGCCGTCGTTCACATCCTGCAACCGGCCCTGCGCCAGTACTACAACCTCGAAGAAATCTGGGGCGACAAGCCGGTGCGCGTGAAGCTCTCGGCGCCGAACCCGTTCGGCGGCGCCCGTCCGTCCGAACCGCTCGACGACGAGGACGAAGACGAAGAAGCACCCGTCGTACGTCCTGCGCGCAAGGCGCCCGCTCGCCGCCGCTCGTGAGCGTGCCGTTGTCCACGACAAGGCTCGCGCGTGCCGCCGCTGGCGGCGCTGACCGGGCGCGAGGCTGACGATGAAACTGCATATCGTCGCGGTTGGCCACAAGATGCCCGACTGGATCGCAACGGGCTTCGACGAGTACGCGAAGCGCATGCCCCCCGAGCTGCGCATCGAACTGCGCGAGCTCAAGCCCGAGCAGCGTTCGTCGGGCCGCTCTGCCGAAAGCGTGATGGCCGCCGAGCGCCAGAAAATCGAAGCCGCGTTGCCGAAGAACGCGCGCATCGTCGCGCTCGATGAACGCGGCAAGGACTGGACCACGATGCAGCTCGCCAATGCCCTGCCCTCGTGGCAACAGGACGGGCGCGACGTCGCGTTTCTGATTGGCGGCGCGGACGGGCTCGACCCCGAACTGAAGGCGCGCGCGGACATGCTGCTGCGCCTGTCGAGCCTCACGCTGCCGCACGCGATGGTCCGCGTGCTGCTTGCCGAACAACTGTATCGCGCGTGGACCATCACGCAGAATCATCCGTATCATCGGGCCTGAACCTCGGGTCTGAACACGCCTCATCTTCCGGCTGTGTCTCATCGCGCACAACCTGGCCGAACGGCCGGGTTGTGCCGTCTGCGCCATCTGTTACGCTCAATGCTTTCGTAGGCTTCCGCCTTTGCCGGGCCGCGTCTCCCGTTTCTTTAAAGCCGATCCATGTCCAATCAGTCCGCTGTGTTTCCGTTCGTCCATCTCGCGTCGCAAAGCCCTCGCCGTCAGGAGTTGCTCACGCAACTGGGCGTGCGCTTCGAACTGCTGCTGCCCCGCCCCGATGAAGACGCCGAAGCGCTAGAAGCCGAGTTGCCCGGGGAGCGCGCGCACGACTACGTAATGCGTGTGTGCATTGCGAAGGCGCATGCGGCGCGCGCACGGCTCGTCGCGGGTGGCCACGCGAACGCGCCCATTCTGGTTGCCGATACAACCGTCACGATCGACGATGACATTCTCGGCAAGCCGGTCGATCCCGACGATGCGGTCGCCATGCTCACCCGCCTTGCGGGCCGCGATCATGAAGTGCTGACGTCCGTGGCCGTCGTCGATGCACATGGCGAACTGCTCGCGCCCGCGCTATCGGTTTCGCGAGTGCGTTTTGCTGCAGTGCAAAGCGATGCGCTGCGCCGCTACGCAGCAAGCGGCGAGCCGCTCGGCAAGGCGGGCGCGTATGGCGTTCAGGGGCGCGCGGCGGAGTTTATCGAACATATCGACGGGTCCTATTCAGGTATCATGGGTTTGCCATTGTTTGAAACCGCTGCCCTTCTACGTGCGGCGCGCATCGACTTCTAAAACAACACCATGAACGAAGAAATCCTGATTAACGTTACGCCACAGGAGACGCGCGTAGCGTTGGTCCAGCAGGGCGCGGTGCAGGAGCTTCACGTCGAACGCACGTTGTCGCGCGGGCGCGTCGGCAATGTCTATCTCGGCAAGGTCGTGCGCGTGCTGCCGGGCATGCAGTCCGCGTTTATCGATATCGGTCTGGAGCGCGCTGCGTTCCTGCACGTCGCCGATATCTGGCATCCGCGGCTCGCGGGCGAATCGCAGCAGCAGGTGCCGCATCAGCCCATCGAGAAGATCGTCTTCGAAGGGCAAACGCTGATGGTCCAGGTCGTGAAGGACCCGATCGGCACGAAAGGCGCGCGGCTGTCCACACAGGTGAGCATTGCCGGGCGCACGCTGGTCTATCTGCCCCAGGAACCGCATATCGGCATTTCGCAAAAGATCGAAAGCGAAGCCGAGCGCGAGGCCGTGCGCGCACGCCTGACGTCGGTGTTGCCCGTCGACGAGAAAGGCGGCTACATCGTGCGCACCATCGCCGAAGACGCGACGAGCGAAGAACTGGCGGGTGACGTTGCGTATCTGCGCAAGACATGGGCAACGATCCTTTCGCAGGGGCAGCGCATGCCGCCCACGAGCCTGCTCTATCAGGACCTGAATCTCGCGCAGCGCGTGCTGCGCGACTTCGTCAATGACGAGACCACGCGCATTCAGGTGGATTCGCGCGAGACCTATCAGATGCTCGCGGAGTTCGCGGCCGAGTTCACGCCCGCTGTGTCGTCGAAGCTGCATCACTACACGGGCGAGCGTCCCCTCTTCGATCTGTACAACATCGAGACGGAAATCCAGCGCGCGCTGTCCAGGCGCGTCGATCTGAAGTCGGGCGGCTATCTGGTGATCGACCAGACGGAAGCGATGACGACCATCGACGTGAACACGGGCGGCTACGTCGGCGCGCGCAACTTCGACGACACGATCTTCAAGACCAATCTCGAAGCGGCGCATACCATCGCGCGTCAGTTGCGGCTGCGCAATCTGGGCGGCGTGATCATCATCGACTTCATCGATATGGAAAACGTCGAGCATCGCGATCAGGTGCTCAACGAACTGAAGAAGGCGCTGTCGCGCGACCGCACGCGCGTGACGGTCAACGGGTTCTCGCAGCTTGGGCTCGTCGAGATGACGCGAAAGCGCACGCGCGAGTCGCTCGCGCATGTGCTGTGCGAGCCATGCCCTATTTGCCAGGGCAAGGGGCAAGTAAAGACGGCGCGTACCGTGTGTTATGACGTGCTACGGGAAATTCTGCGCGAGTCGCGCCAGTTCAATCCGCGTGAGTTTCGCGTGGTCGCGTCGCAGCAGGTGATCGATCTGTTTCTCGAGGAAGAATCCCAGCATCTGGCCATGCTGATCGATTTCATCGGCAAGCCGGTGTCGTTGCAGGTCGAGTCGAATCTGAGTCAGGAGCAATACGACATCGTGCTGATGTGATCCGCCCCCTTCTCCCGCAGACTTCTGATGGCACGCCGCTTGCTGTTAGAGGATCACACCGCACGCGGGAGGCGACATGCGCTCCGAACAATACGAATACAACGACGATCAGACACCTCTACCCAACCCTTGCTACGACGGGCTTTACCGCCCGGCGTCGCAAGAAAAAACCGCACTACCGAAGCGCTCGGCCGCGGGCGTGCTGACCTTCAGCATCGCATGGCTTTTCGGCCTCGAAGCGCTGCTTTCCGACGACGAAAACTGACTAACCGATGCAACCCGCATCGCGAGGCCATACGAAATTTCAATGGCTTCCGTGTAGAGGTTACATAGATTGATCGCGCGCGGTGCCCTGACGGTGTATGGCACATGACGAAGCCGCCGCCCGCCCTGTTCCGGCAAATCAACTAGACTTTCGATATGCAGTTGCAATAGACGGAGGCTGCCATGGCTGAATCAATGGTTGGCATCGTGGTCGGCATCGTCGTGCTGGCGCTCATCGCGACGCTGCTGTCGCACCAATTGCGGCGCGAGCATCACGCGCATCACATCCGCGACGGGTCGGGCCGCTACGACGGGCATCGTTGGTGGGAACGCTTGCGCCACCGGCACTGAATCCCCTTTCCTCGCTACATTGAAGCGCGCCGCGCACCGCGGCGCACGACACACGGCAAGCGTCAGCGTCGCCCATCATCGTCAGGCCGCCGGCGCGCCGCCCGCACGGAGGCAATCATGCCCGACGACGCCGCAACCCTGAACTGGCAACAAGTCGACTATGAAGGCTTCGAAATTCACGTCGCGCCGTCACTGAAGGACGGCAGCGAGCGCTACACGTATATCGGCTACGTGTGCCATCCCGGCGCTGATCCGAAGTCGCCCGGTCACACGGTGACGTTTCACGCGGACGGCGAAGAGTCGTTCAAGACACTCGACGATGCAATCTATGAAGCCGTGCACGTCGGCAAGAGCATCATCGAAGGCACGCATCCTGATCTGTCGGTGCTGTCGCTGGTGACGAGCGGCGTCTGAGCCGCGTCGAATGCGCTTTACTGGCTCAAGCGTTCGTCTGCTTGCGAAGGTGTGCCCCGACGACAACTCAGGAAAATGCCGATGAGGAAGATAAACAGATTGCCTTCGGTAAAGTTGAGCAACAGCGAGTTCGCAAAGCAGCCGATCGTAAAAGCGAACAGATAAGCGAACACGATGGTGCGCGCCGGCTCGCGCAACTCGAGCGCGGTCCGACCGATCTGCACGAGCAGAAACACAAATAGCGCAATGCCGACAACGCCTAGCTGAATGCCCATCAGCAGAAATTCATTGTGCGGATTGCCCGCCGTGGCCGCGGCGGCGCCCGTGTGGTTGCGTGCGTACGCGTCGAACTCGTCCTGCACGGTGCCCACGCCATGGCCGATGATCGGGCGCTCGGCCAACAATTCGAGGCTGCGCCGATAGAACACGATCCGCACGCCCATTGACGTGTTCTTGTTGGACGTTTCGTATGCGCTGATTTCGTCGTTCGTTTCCGCGAGACGCGAACCGTGCGAATGCAGCGCCGCGTACACGAGACCGCCCGCGATAGCCACCAGCACGACGCCGCTCCCCAGCGCACCCAGGGTTTTACGCCACGCAGCGACACGAAATACGTCACGACGTAGACCACGATGAACAGAATCGCGATGATCTGCCCCGTGCGCCCCTGCATCATCAGCAGCACGTTGACGATGGCCAGCAGCGCGACGACACAGAGCGCCGCCTTCGCGGCTCGCGTGCGCGCCTGCTTCGCGAAGTTCAGCGCGAGATAGAACAGCAGCGCCATCATGATGCCCGCGGCGATATGGTCCTTGAAGACCCACGCCCTGCGGATCGGATCGGTATTCGAGTGCCACGGGCCAATGGACGTCCAGCCGAAGTAATTCGAGCATGACAGCAGCAGCAAAAACGTCAACGCGCTGAACAACGCCCACTTCGCAGCCGTCGTCCACGCGGTCGTGCGGCAATCGCGGAACGTCAGGATCAGCAGCGGCAGATAGATCAGCTTGCGGTACTTCATCAGGAAGTCCATCGCATGCACGCGATCCGCCGTCGTCCACGCGAGGCTCAGCGTCAGCACGGCGGCGAGCAGCAGCGCCGCGACGCTCACGCGGTCCGTGAAAAGCGAGCGCCAGTTGCGCCACACTTCTGGCGACAGCAGCGCGCACACCGCAAACAGCGTCGCCGCGATATTGACGCCCGCCGTCGACAACGGCACGGCAAACAGCGCGATGAGCGCGAAGCTTCGCGCAAGGATCAGGGGATACGAATCTTTTGTAGCGTGATGCATGTGTGCTTCAACTCTCATTGACGAAGTGCGCACGCGTAGCCTCGGACCAGGGCTCGCTGCGTCGACGGCCCGGCTTTCGTCAGCCGGTGCCTTTTGTTGATCTTGCTGATTCTCTCTGCCTGCTCCTGCTTGCTGCTGTCCGCTTCCGTGCCCGGGCAACGGGTCACGCCATCGTCATCATCTCATGGCCACCATGCGTTTTGGTTTCACGCCTGGGCGCCTTGCAAGCGCCCGTAAGGCGCGGAAAGTCATCGCGCGGCGCCGCGCAGATAGAACGCGGTGCGGGCATCGAGCGCCTCTGGGGAATACAGTTGCTCGACCGTCCTGCGCGCGGCGGCGCCGATCTTCGCGCGCAACGCCGGCTGCGCGATCAGTTCAGCGAGTATCGCCAGCGCTTCGTCCGACGTATCGAACAGGTAACCGTTCTCGCCGTGCCGGACGACATCCGCGTAGCCGCCGTGCCGGTGGCACACGACGGGCAAACCGCACGCCATCGCCTCGAGCACCACGCGCCCGAACGTCTCGACGTGCTCGCCCGTACGGTAGTAGAAGATATCGAGCTCGTGCAGAAAGTCCGGTGCGGCCATCGCGCCTTCGGGCAACAGACGGATCGCGTCGTCTTGCGGCAATGCCCCCGCCAGCGTCGTCGCGCCTTGCAGCAGCAGCTTGCAGCCGCGCTCGACGAGCGTCCTGTACACGGCGATGTCGTCGGGATGATGCTTGTCGGCCGTATCGCGGCTCAAACGGCCAATGACCGGCTGCGCGCGCGATTCGCGCACGCGCGGCGCAAAGCGGCCGATATCGATCGGCGAAGGCTGGATCTCGCCCTTCACGCCGAGCAGCCGCGCCTGGAACGCGGAGATCAGCACGAACTCGGTCGCGGGCCAGCGCAACAGCGGCGGCGGCGCCGAGGTCAGCGCGAGCAGCTTCGGATGAAACGTGTTGAATATATACACGAGCCGCTCGGGACGGCCCGCGAAATACGGCCACACACGGTTGCGCCAGTGCGCGCCGACGAACACGTAGGTGCCGCCGCGCGGCACGCTGGCCTTGAGCGGCGCGAGCCGACGGATCGGATAGGCCGCCGACAGTTCGTCCGACGTCCGCGACGACGTGCTCCAGAGCTGCACATCGCCCTTGCCGTGCAGCAACTCGTACAGGCGCAGTGCCTCCTGCTCGCTGCCGCCGTTCGGATTGTGAAAGCCGTTGAAGATGTGAATCATGCCATCTGTCTGAATGGTCGCCGGCTGCGTCGTACGCATCGTAGCGGCGGGCGCGCCCGCTTGCGGCACAGGGCCGCGCGGGCGTTCTCTATCGTGGGGTTACGCGGCCGTCATGCCGCATGCTGCTGAAACTGGATGCGATGCAGATGCGCATACAACCCGTTCTGCGCCAGCAGTTCGCGATGGCTGCCCCGCTCGACGATACGCCCCGCGTCGAGCACGAGGATGCGGTCCGCGCGCTCGATGGTCGACAGCCGATGCGCGATCACGAGCGTCGTGCGGCCCTTCATCAGCGTTTCGAGCGCGGCCTGCACGTGGCGTTCGGATTCGGAATCGAGCGCCGACGTGGCTTCGTCGAGAATCAGGATCGGCGCGTCCTTGTACACCGCGCGGGCGATCGCGAGACGCTGGCGCTGGCCGCCCGACAGCATCATGCCGTTGTCGCCGATCAGCGTCTCGATGCCGTTCGGCATCGCCGCCACCGTGTCCCACAGATTGGCCGCCTGCAAGGCCGCCTTCACGCGTTCCGCGTCCGCGGGCTGTCCGTAGGCGACGTTGTTCGCGATCGTGTCGTTGAACAGCACGACGTCCTGGCTCACCATCGCGATCTGGCTGCGCAAATCATGGATGCCGTACTCCGCCAACGGGACGCCGTCGACGAGCACCTGCCCGGCGCTCGGATCGAAGAAGCGCGGCAGCAGGTTCACCAGCGTCGTCTTGCCGCTGCCCGACGGACCGGCCAGCGCGACCATCTCGCCGGGCGCGACCTTGAACGACACGCTATCGAGCGTCTGCCGCTGCATCGGACCCGTCGCGCCGTACCTGAACGACACGTCGCGGAACTCGACTTCGCCCTTCGAGCGCTCCAGTGTGCGCCCGCCGCCCGGCGGCTCCGAAGGCTCGTCGATCAGCCCGAAGATCAGTTCCGCTGCCGTCATCCCGCGCTGGAGCGGCTGGTTCACGTCCATCAGATGCTTGAGCGGCGAAATGATCAGCAGCATCGACGTGACGAACGCGACAAAGCCGCCGACCGTCGTCTGATCGTGCGACGACTGCACGACGGCAATCGTGATCACGACAGCGAGCGCGATCGACGCCAGAAACTGCGTCAGCGGCTGCGCCAGTCCGCCCGACACCGTCATGCGCATCGAATAGCCGCGCAGCTGCTTGCTCATCTCCGTGAAGCGGTCGATCTCGTACCGCTCCCCGTTGTGCACCTTGACGACCTTATAGCCGCCCACGGTCTCCTCGACGATGTAGGACAGCTCGTTGGTCAGCGTCTGATGCTCGCGGTTCAGGCGACGCAGCCGGCGGTTGATCTTGCCCACCAGCCAGCCGATGCCCGGCAGCAGCACCGCGACGATCAGCGTCAGGCGCCAGTTCAGATAGAACAGATAGCCGAGCAGGAACACGACCGTCAGCGAATCGCGCACGAGCGTCACCATCACGCCGATCAGCACGTTCAGGATCTGGTTGACCTCGAAGACGATCGCGTTGATGACGGTGCTGGCCGTCTCGCGCTGAAAGAACGACACACTGCTGTGAATCATCCGGTTGAACATGGTCAGCCGCAGATCCAGCAGGATGCGGTTCGACACGTAGGACAGCAGATAGCCCGACGCGTACTGCGTGACGCCGCGCGCCAGCGCGAGGCCGATCACGGCGAGCGGCACGAACCACTTGGCGCTGTCGCTGCCGTGCGCGCCGAAGCCGTGGTCGAGCAGCGGCTTGAGCAAGGCGGGAATCCCCGCCTCGGTTGCGGCTACGACGCCCATGGTAAGAATGGCGGCGACAACGGTCCAGATGAGCGGCTTCACATACGGCCACAGACGGCGCAGGACGACGACGGTCGACGTTGCTTCACCGGAGCCGATGGGCTTGCTTAACGATGGCTTGGCGCTCAAGAGTTCCTCTGGGAATGCGGGCGCGCTTCACGGCACCCGTAGGCCGCCCCTCGGGCGGATTGCAAATGCGACATTGTAAACCGTTCGGCATGCCATCCCGACGCGGCTAAATGATTGGAAATCCACGCGTTTGCAGAATTTCCCGGCGCGGCGCGGGCGTGGCAGCCTGACGCGCCCGTTCGGCATGGGTCGGGAGCTTGCCGCCGGCCTGCATCGCGCCGCGCGCCGCTGTGTATATACTTGCGCAACTTTCGTTGGGCGACGGTGCCTCGGCAGCAGGCTGGGCGGACCGTGCGCCGTCCCACCCGGCTTCGATTCGCATGACACAACCCACACTCGGCGTCGCCCTCATCACGAAGAATGCCGCGCTGCGGCTCGACGAATGTCTGCGCGCCGTTGCATTCGCCGACGAGATCGTCGTCGTCGACAGCGGCAGCACCGATCGCACCGTCGATATCGCCCGCGCGCACGGCGCGCGCGTGCTCACCCACACCGACTGGCCCGGTTTCGGCCCGCAGAAAAACCGCGCACTGGATGCCCTCGGCACGACCTGGGTGTTGTCGATCGACGCCGACGAGATCGTCACGCCGGAACTGGCCGTGTCGATTGCAGGCGTGCTCGCGGCGCCTGCCGCGGACGTCTATGCCATCGACCGCCTGTCCGCTTTCTGCGGACATTGGGTGCGTCACAGCGGCTGGTATCCCGACTGGATTCCGCGCCTTTTCAGGCGCGGCGCTGCGCGCTTCTCCGACGACCTCGTGCATGAACGGCTGGTGTTCGATACGCCCGCGAAGCGGCTGGAAGGCAAGCTGATGCACCACTCGTACGAAGACTTCGAGACGGTGCTGCGCAAGCTCGACGCGTATTCGACGGCGGGCGCACAACAGCGTCATGCGGCAGGTCAACGCGGCAGCTTCGGAAAGGCCGTCGCGCGAGGCGCGTGGGCGTTCGTGCGGACCTATCTGTTGCGGCGTGGGTTTCTCGACGGCCGGGCGGGTTTCATGATCGCGATGTTCAATGCGGAAACCGTGTATTACCGGTTTCTGAAGCTCGCGCACCTCGGCCGCGAGAAGGCTTCGGGTCGTTGAGCGGGGGCGGTTCGGTTAGTCAGACTCGGTTAATCAACACCGCCCGCCCGTCACCGGCGTCAGTACACGATCTCGATCGCGCTGCCTGAAAACTCGCTGCGCAACGCGGCGAGCAGTTCGTCCGTTGGCTTCACGCGCCATGCATCGCCGAGCCGCACCTCGCCTTCCGCGTTGTCGCTGCGATAGACGATCTGCACGGCGAGGCCGTTCGGCATCGGCGCGGATGGCCGCTGCCCGCGCCCGCCCGAATCGCCGTTGCCGCCGAAGCCGCCACGGCCGCCGCCGCGCGCGGCAGGCGCCGGCGCTGCGACTTCCGCGTCTTCCGGCTTCGCACGATAGGCTTCGAGCACGGAGCGCAACACGAGCGCATTCGCATTGCCGTTCATCTGCACCTTCACCGCCTGCGCGTAACGCGTGCGTGCGCGGCCAAGGTCCATCGGCGTATCGACGGTGAAACGAATGCCGCCCGTGAACGCATCGTTACGCGCCTGGCCTTGCACGACGAGCAGTTCGTCTTCCTTGAACAACTGCTTGTGCGCCTCGAATTGCTCATTGAAGACAGTCACTTCGCACTGGCCCGTGCCGTCGTCGAGCAGCGCGATCAGCATCTTGCCGCGCTGGGTCATCTGCGTGCGCAGCGACACGATCACGCCCGCCACCAGCTTGTCGCGCCCTTCCTTCAATTCGCCGATCTTCTGACGAACGAAGCGACGCACTTCGTCCTTGTAGGCGTCGAACAGATGACCCGACAGGTAGAAACCGAGCGCCGTCTTCTCTTCCTGCAAACGGCGCTTTTCCGGCCACGCGGGTTCGTCGATCAGTTCATGACCCTGCGACGGCGCATCGCCCATGTCGAACAGGCCCGCCTGCATCGCGTTGGCGCTCGCCTGATCCGCGGCTTCCATGGCGAGCGACACGGACGCGATCAGTTGCGCGCGGTTCTCGTGCAAGGAATCGAACGCGCCTGCGCGAATCAGTGCTTCGATCGTGCGGCGGTTGACGATGCGGCGGTCGATCCGGTTGCAGAAATCGAACAGATCGACGAACTTGCCTTCTTCGCGCGCGCGCAGGATTTCTTCGATCGCGTTCTGACCGCTGCCCTTGATCGCGCCAAGACCGTAGCGGATCGTGCGCGAACGCTTGCCGTCGGCTTCCGCGACAGGCTCGAAGCGGTACGCGGACATGTTGATGTCGGGCGGCAGCACGGCCATCTTGTTCGCGATGCAGTCTTCGAACAGGATCTTGACCTTGTCCGTGTCGTCCATCGCGAGCGACATATTGGCCGCCATGAATTCGGCGGGATGGTGCGCCTTGAGCCACGCGGTGTGGTACGCGAGCAGCGCATACGCAGCCGCGTGCGACTTGTTGAAGCCGTAGCCCGCGAACTTCTCCATCAGGTCGAAGGTTTCGTCCGCCTTCTCGCGTGTCAGACCGTTCTTCGCGGCGCCTTCCGCGAAGATCTCGCGGTGCTTCGCCATTTCCTCGGGCTTTTTCTTGCCCATCGCGCGACGCAGCAAGTCGGCGCCGCCCAGCGAATAGCCGCCGATGATCTGCGCCATCTGCATCACCTGCTCCTGGTAGACCATGATGCCGTAGGTCTCTTTCAGAACAGGTTCGACGCGCGGATCCGGATACTCGACCACTTCGCGGCCGTGCTTACGCGCACAGAAGCTCGGAATCAGATCCATCGGGCCCGGACGATACAACGCCACGAGCGCGATGATGTCCTCGAAGCGGTCGGGCTGCGCGTCCTTCAGCATGCCTTGCATGCCGCGGCTTTCCAGCTGGAACACGGCGACCGTATTCGCTTTCTTGAGGATCGAGAACGACGCGGGGTCGTCGAGCGGCACCTGCGCAAGCGACCAGTTTTCCTTCGACGGATCGAGACGGCGAATGTAGCGCTCGGCCCAGTCGAGAATGGTCAGCGTGGTCAGACCCAAGAAGTCGAACTTCACGAGGCCGACGGCCTCGACGTCGTCCTTGTCGTACTGGCTCACGACGCCGCTTTCATCGCCCTGCGTGTAAAGCGGACAGAAATCCGTCAGCTTGCCGGGCGCGATCAGCACGCCGCCCGCGTGCATGCCGACGTTACGCGTCAAGCCTTCCACGCGCTGCGCGAGTTCCAGCAGCTGATGCACTTCGTCTTCGTTGTCGAAGCGCTCCTGCAAGAGCGGTTCTTCCTTCATCGCGTCGGCGATGGTGACGTGCTTGCCGGGCTTGAACGGAATCAGCTTGGCGACGCCGTCCGTGAACATGTAGCCGAGATCGAGCACGCGGCCGATATCGCGCACGGCCGCCTTCGCGGCCATCGTGCCGAACGTCGCGATCTGAGAGACGGCATCTGCACCGTACTTTTCCTTCACGTACTGGATCACGCGATCGCGGCCGTGCTGACAGAAGTCGATGTCGAAGTCGGGCATCGACACCCGCTCAGGATTCAGAAAACGTTCGAACAGCAGGTTGTAGCGCAGCGGATCGAGGTCGGTAATGCCGAGCGCGTACGCGACCAGCGAGCCCGCGCCCGAGCCCCGGCCCGGCCCTACCGGGACACCGTTGTTCTTCGCCCAGTTGATGAAGTCCGCGACGATCAGGAAGTAGCCGGGGAAGCCCATCTTGATGATCGTGCCGCATTCGAAGTCGAGACGCGCGTAGTACGTTTCGCGCTGCGCGTCGCGTTCGGTCTGCTCCGGGAACAGTTGCTCGAGACGCCTCTCCAGGCCTTCCTTCGACAATTGCACCAGATAGTCGTCGAGCGACATGCCGTCGGGCGTCGGGAACAGCGGCAGTTTGGGCTTGCCGAGTTCGAGCGTCAGATTGCAGCGCTTCGCGATTTCAATCGTGTTCGCGACGGCCGACGGAATGTCCGCGAACATCTCGACCATCTCGGCTTGCGTGCGGAAATACTGGTCCGTCGTGAAGCGCTTCTGGCGACGCGGATTCGCGAGCATGTCGCCTTCCGAAATACACACGCGCGCTTCGTGCGCGGTGAAGTCGTCGGGCGTCATGAACTGCAGCGGATGCGTGGCGACCACGGGTAGTTTCAGCGACGCCGCGAGCGCGACCGCCTGCTGCACATACGCCTCCGCACCGGGCTGACCGCCGCGCTGCAGCTCGATATAGAAACCGTTCGGGAAGATCGTCGCCCAGCGCTGCGCGTTGCGCCTCGCGGCTTCTTCGTTGCCCGCCGCGAGCGCCAGACCAACATCGCCGTGCTGCGCGCCCGACAGCGCGAGCAGCCCTTCGGCGAGCCCGCTTTCGAGCCACGCCGTTTCCACTTCCGCGCGCCCGCGATACTGGTTCGTCAGCCACGCCTTCGACAGCAGTTCGCAAAGATTCAGATAGCCGGTCTTGTTCTTGACCAGCAGTAGAAGCCGCGATGGCTTGTCGCGGTCGTCGGGATTCGTGATCCAGACGTCGCAGCCGGCAATGGGTTTGACCCCTTTGCCACGGGCTTCCTGATAGAAACGGACGAGACCGAATGCATTGCCGAGGTCGGTGAGCGCGAGCGCGCCCTGACCGTCTTTGGCAGCGGAATCGACGACGTCGTCGATACGCACGATGCCATCGGCAATCGAGAATTCGGAGTGAACGCGGAGATGGACGAAGCGGGGATCTGACATGGGCGACATTGTAACCCCGCCCTCCCGAAATTTTTCGCCGCAAGCGCTGCCAAAAGCCTTCGTTGGCCACCCGGCCAGCCGGCCTCGCGCACGCGCCTTTGTCAATGGCCGTGAGCACACGCCGGGGTTGGCCATTCGGCTATTTCGACGCAGGTCAATATGCCGTCCGGCGGATTGCGGGCCAACTGTCAGGATGAGGGATAATACGCGTTCGAATCCATTTTTCTGCCGTACGCGTGCTGCGCCTGCCCTTGTGCGCGCGCCGCGCACGGCGCTTTATCGCTGGACCAGCATGAACATCCTGAATCTTTCGTCCTATCAGTTCGTCACGCTCGACAAAACCGTCGAATGGCGGCCGCTCGTCACCGCGCGCTGCAACGAACTCGGCCTGCGCGGCACCATCCTGCTCGCGCCGGAGGGCATCAACCTGTTTGTCGCCGGTGAAATTGCGCAAGTACGCGAGTTCATCGACTACGTTCGCCACGATCCCCTGTTCGAAGGCAAATTCGCGGAACTGCAATTCAAGGAAAGCCTGTCGGAGAAGCAGCCGTTTCGCCGCATGCTCGTCAAGCTCAAGCGCGAAATCATCACGATGAAAAAGCCGGCCATCCAGCCGGAGCTGGGCCGCGCGCCGGCTGTCGACGCCCACACGCTGAAGGCATGGCTCGACCGCGGCCACGACGACGCAGGCCGCCCCGTCGTGATGCTCGACACGCGCAACGCATTCGAAGTCGACGTCGGCACGTTCGACAAAGCGCTCGACTTCCGGATTACGAAGTTCAGCGAATTCCCCGAGGTGATCGAGCAGAACCGCGCGGACCTCGAAGGCAAGACGGTCGTGTCGTTCTGCACGGGCGGCATCCGCTGCGAAAAGGCGGCCATCCACATGAAGGAAGTCGGCATCGAGAATGTCTATCAGCTCGAAGGCGGCATCCTGAAGTATTTCGAGGAAGTGGGCGGCGCGCATTACAACGGCGAGTGCTTCGTGTTCGACTACCGCACCTCGCTCGACCCGAATCTGCAGCCGACCTCGACCACGCAATGCTTCGGCTGCCGCGCGGTTGTCACGCCGGAAGACCAGAAGTCGCCGTTCTACGTGCCCGGCAAGACCTGCGCGGCCTGTCATCCGGAAGCGCAGCGGCAGGCCAATGCGGCGCAAGCGGCATAACCGCGTTGCGCGCATCGCGTCATCGCTGCCCGCATGAATCTGTTTCGCATGAATCGCCTCGTCGCGGTCCGTAACGGCCTGGCGATATGACGACGGGCAGCGAACCCTATCGCGGCCGTTTCGCGCCGTCGCCGACGGGCCCGCTGCATTTCGGCTCGCTGGTCAGCGCGCTGGCAAGCTGGCTCGATGCGCGTGCACATCGTGGCGTGTGGCTCGTGCGTATCGAGGACATCGACGGTCCGCGCACCGTGCCCGGCGCAGCAGAACATATTCTCGATACCCTCGCCCGCTTCGGCATGGTGGCCGACGAGCCGCCCGCCTGGCAAAGCCAGCGCATGCCGCTCTACCAGCAGGCCTTCGAGCGCCTGCAGGCCGCGGGCCTCGTCTATCCGTGCGGCTGCACGCGCAAGGAAATCGCCGATTCGCTCGTGCGCGCGCATGCGCGCCACACCACCCTCGCCTATCCCGGCACCTGCCGCGACGGCCTGCACGGCAAACCCGCGCGCGCATGGCGTCTGCGCGTGCCCGACGGCGACGCGGCCATCGTGACCTTCGACGACGGCTGGCAAGGTCGGCAGACGCAGAACCTCGCCACCGAGGTCGGCGATTTCGTCCTGCGCCGCGCGGACGACCAATGGGCGTATCAACTGGCCGTCGTCGTCGACGATGCGGATCAAGGCATCACGCACATCGTGCGCGGCGCGGACCTGCTCGATTCGACCGCGCGGCAGATCTATCTGCAACAGTGCCTGGGCGTGCCGACGCCCTCTTATCTGCATGTGCCCGTCGTCACGAACGCCGACGGCGAGAAGCTCAGCAAGCAGACGGGTGCTTTGGCGCTGGGCGCGACGGACCCGCTCGTCGCGCTGAACGATGCGGCGCGGCACCTCGGCCTGAACCTGGCGCAAGCTGCGACATCGCTCGATTCGTTCTATGCGAAAGCGATCGCCGCGTGGTCGGAGCGCGTCAAACGCTGACGCACGCACCCGCAGCACCAGCCGCAAAAAAGAAACGGCGCCTGCAAAGGCGCCGTTTTCATTTGAGACCCTCGCCGTCCGCGCAACAACGCGAACAGCGGCACGACGTCAGTTCGAAGTCGTCGTCTTGCGCGGCATGCCGAAGCCACCCAGCAGCGCGGCGAGCGGCTGCTTCGAAGCAGGCTTCTGCGGCGCGCTGGGCGCTTCGTCGCGCTTCGCCGCAGCCGACACCGCCGAAGGCGACGGCTCATACGGCTTCAGGAAGAAATCGTCGACAGGTTGCTGACGATGGTGCGTCCCGTGCGGACGCTCATGCGCGCCCGTCGTGCGGCGGCGGCTGCCACCGCGATCGTCGCGTTCGCGCCGCGCACCACGCTCGTCGTGATGATGACGCACGGGGGTATCGACGGTCAGACGCTGCACGTCGAGCGGCCGCTTGATCAGCTTCTCGATGTCGGCAAGCTGCTTGCGCTCGTTCGGGCTGAACAGCGACAGCGCATCGCCCGATGCGCCCGCGCGGCCCGTCCGGCCGATCCGGTGCACGTAGTCTTCCGCATTGAACGGCAGATCGAAGTTGATCACGGCCGGCAGTTCGGCAATGTCGAGACCGCGCGCCGCCACGTCCGTTGCGACCAGCGCCTCGATCTCGCCGCGCTTGAACGCGTCGAGCGCCTGCATCCGTTCGCTCTGCGTTCGGTCGCCGTGAATCGCCGTGGCGACCACGCCGTCGCGTTCCAGCTGACGCGCAAGACGGCTCGCGCCGATCTTGCTGTTACAGAACACGATCACCTGCTTGAGGCCGCGATCGCGGATCAGTTTGACGACGGCGCCCGTCTTGTCGCCCTCGGCAACCTCGTAGACGATCTGCGTGACATTCGTTGCCGTCGAATTGCTGCGCGCCACTTCGATCGTCTGCGGATTGCGCAGGTACGTGGCCGCAAGCTTCTTGATTTCGGGCGAGAACGTTGCCGAGAACAGCAGCGTCTGGCGCTCGGCGGGCAGCAGGTTCAGGATGCGCTGCAAGTCGGGCAGGAAGCCCATGTCGAGCATCCGGTCGGCTTCGTCGAGCACGAGAATCTGGACCTGGCCGAGGTTGGCCGTCTTCTGCTGCACGTGGTCGAGCAGGCGTCCCGGCGTCGCGATCAGGATTTCGACGCCGCGCCGCAGTTCCGCCGATTGCGGATTCATGTCGACGCCGCCGAACACGACGGCGCTACGCAGCGACGTGTGCTTGGCGTATGCCTGCACGTTCGCGGCGACCTGGTCGGCGAGTTCGCGTGTCGGCGTGAGGATCAGCGCACGGACGGGATGGCGGGCCGGCGAGGCGCTCGTGCTCGCGAGCGGCAGCAGACGCTGGATGATAGGCAGCGAAAAGCCCGCCGTCTTGCCCGTCCCCGTTTGCGCGGCGCCCATCACGTCCCGGCCGCCCAATACGACAGGGATCGCCTCGGCCTGGATCGGCGTCGGCGTCGTGTAGCCCTGTTCCGCGATGGCTTTGAGAATGTCGGCATGAAGGCCGAACTGGTCGAAGGTCGCGTTGGTAGGCGTGGTTGCTGTGTCGGACATGGTGGCTTTCGCTAAAAATGCGCCTGCGCTCAGCCGCTTGCGCGTTGCCAAAGGCGGCCGCGGGGGCGTCCGCTCAGATTGTTTCTGCAGCTTCTTCTGCAGCGGCCGCAGCCGCGGAGGGCATCAGGACATCAGGATGAAGGCGGAGCCACGGCGTTCCACACAAGGCCCGAACTCGCATCGGCAGATATCGGCGAGTGTCGGCAACATGCGGCCGGCTCCGGCCGGCGGAAACATCCGCCGGAAAGGGCGGTATTGTAGCACTTCGGCACTAATACCCATGGCGCGCAAGCGGAGTTTCTGCTTGTCGCGCCCGCGCCGTCATCAATACGGCATATTTCAAGCGGGGACGGACCATAGCCGACGCGGGCAGCGTAGACGCCTGACGAGTCAATTCGGTGACAGCAAGCCGACCGCCGCCCCGCCCCACTTATGTCGCCCCGTTCACCACGTTTCGCGCATTACCATCAATCGCAATTCCGTCATGTCTTCGATCGCGTATCGGATGCCTTCGCGCCCGAGCCCCGAGTCCTTCACGCCGCCATACGGCATATTGTCGACGCGGAACGACGGCACATCGTTGATGACCACGCCGCCCACTTCGAGTTCATCCCAGGCCTGATGCGCGTGCGCGAGCGAATCCGTGAAAATGCCCGCCTGCAGGCCGAAGTCGCTGTCGTTGACGGTCGCGAGCGCAGTTTTGAAATCGTCGAACTTTTCGAGGATCGCCACGGGCCCGAACGCCTCCTTGCGATACAGGTCGGTGTCGCGACCGACGTTCTCCAGCAGCGTCGCCTCGAACATCGCGCCGTCCACCTTGCCGCCCGCGACGATCTTCGCGCCCGCCTTCACCGCGCTTTCCATCCAGCCCGCGAGCCGCCGCGACTCCGACTCGGAGATCATCGGCCCGACGAAAGTTTTCTCGTCCTTCGGATCGCCCATCTTCAGCGACTTCGTCTTCGCGATCAGCTTCTCGCGCAACGCGTCGTACAGCGACGCATGCGCGAGAATCCGCTGCACGCCGATGCAGCTTTGCCCCGACTGATAGAACGCGCCGAACGCGAGCCGGTCGACGACGTAATCGAGCTTGTCGCGCTGGTCGCCATCGACGATCGCGGCCGCGTTGCCGCCCAGCTCCAGAATCACCTTCTTCTTGCCCGCCTTCGCTTTCAGGTCCCAGCCGACGGCGGGTGAACCGGTGAACGACAGCAGCTTGAAGCGATCATCGGTGGTGAAGAGATCGGCGCCGTCACGATGCGCAGGCAGGACTGAGAACGCGCCTTTCGGCAGATCGGTTTCCGCGAGCACTTCGCCGATGATCAGCGCACCGATGGGCGTACGGCTCGCAGGCTTCAGCACGAACGGCACGCCCGCCGCCAGCGCCGGCGCGACCTTGTGCGCGGCCAGATTCAATGGAAAGTTAAATGGCGAGATGAAAGAGCATGGCCCGATGGGCACCCGCTTCACGTACGCGTGGTAGCCCTTCGCGCGGGGCGAGATTTCCAGATTGACGATCTCGCCGTCGATGCGCACCGACTCTTCCGCCGCCACCTTGAACGTGTCGATCAGGCGTGTGACCTCGCCGCGCGAATCGTTGATCGGCTTGCCTGCTTCGATGCAGAGCGCCATCGCCATTTCATCGAAGCGCTCGCGAAAGCGTTTCACGCAATGTTCGAGCACGGCCTGGCGCTTGAACGGCGGGAACGCGCGCATCGCCGGCATCGCTTCCGCGGCCGCGGCGATGGCTTGGTCGATCGCCTTCGCGTCGGCCATGGCAACGCGCGTCGCCACTTCGCCGCTGAACTTGTCGGTGACTTCCAGATCGGTGTTCGCGGCGACCGCAACGTTAGCGAGGTAGTACGGGTAACTCTTCTGCAACATGACTCGTTCTCCTTGATCGCAATCGGCTGACACAGCGAACATCAGCAGCAAACACCGCGTCGCGCGCCGGACAAGAAAGACAGCGCAACGCTCAAAGCTGCGCCGAAAGCCGCTTGATCTCGCGATTCAGCACGCGCTCGTTGTCGGAGTAATCGATCGGCACGTCGATCACATGCACGCCCGGTGTCGCGAAACACTCGCGCACGAGCGGCGCGAGTTCCGCCGCCGACGCGACGCGATGCCCATGCGCGCCATAGCTCTTCGCGTAGTCGACGAAATCGGGGTTCTGGAGCGTCATCCCGTAATCGGGGAAGTTCATGTTCTCCTGCTTCCAGCGGATCATGCCGAACGCGTCGTCGCGCACGATCAGCACGACGAGATCGAGCTTCATCCGCACCGCCGTCTCCAGTTCCTGCGAGTTCATCATGAAGCCGCCATCGCCGCACACGGCCATCACGTTGCGCTCGGGATGCACGATCTTGGTCGCGATCGCCGACGGCAGCCCCGCGCCCATCGACGCGAGCGCGTTGTCGAGCAGCAGCGAGTTCGGCTCGTGCGCGCGGTAGTAGCGCGCGAACCAGATCTTGTACATGCCGTTGTCGAGACAGATGATGCCATCCACCGGCATCGTCTCGTAGACGTCGTGGACGACGCGCACCGGGTACATCGGGAAGCGGTCATCGTGTTGACCCTTGGCCAGATGCGCTTCGAAATGCGCCTTGATCTCCTTGAAGCGCGCGAAGTCCCAATGCTCGCCCTTGCCTTGCAGGGCTTCTTTCATCTGCCAGACGGCGTTTGCGATATCGCCGACCACTTCGATCTGCGGGAAGTACACGGTGTCCACTTCGGCGCCGAGAAAATTGACGTGGATCACCGTCTTCTCGCCCGTATCGGCGCTGCGCATGAAGAACGGCGGCTTTTCGATCACATCATGGCCGACGTTGATGATGCAGTCCGCGTGATCGATCGCGCGATGCACGAAGTCGCCGTCCGACAGCGTCGCGTTGCCGAGCCACAGCGGATGCGATTCGTCGATCACGCCCTTGCCCATCTGCGTGGTGAAGAACGGAATGCCGATCTGGTCGACGAATTCGCGCAGCATCTTGCGCGTGGTCTTGCGGTTGCCGCCCGCGCCGATCATCAGCAACGGATGCTTCGCTTCGACGATCGCCTTCACCGCGTGCTCGACGGCCTTTTCCTCGGCGACGGGACGGCGGCTGTAGCTCTTCGGAATCGGCTTGCCGTCGCCCTCTTCGTGCGCGACGTCTTCGGGCAGTTCGAGGTGCGTGGCGCCCGGCCGCTCTTCCTCGGCCTGACGGAATGCCTCGCGCACCGACGCCGGAATATTGGCGACCGACACGATCTGCCGCGTGTACTTGGTCAGCGGCTCCATCATCCGCACCACGTCGACGATCTGGAAATGGCCCTGCTTGCTCGACTTGATCGGCTTCTGGCCTGTGACCATCAGCATCGGCATGCCGCCGAGCTGTGCATACGCGGCGGCCGTCACGAAGTTGGTGGCGCCGGGGCCGAGCGTCGCGAGACATACGCCCGTGCGTCCCGTCAGGCGGCCGTAGGTCGCGGCCATGAAGCCCGCCGCCTGCTCATGGCGGGTGAGCACGAGTTTGATTCTGGAGCGGCGCAGCGATTCGAGGAGATCGAGATTTTCTTCGCCAGGAATGCCGAACACGTACTCGACGCCTTCAGCCTCCAGCGATTTGACGAACAGATCCGATGCTTTCATGGGAAGTCTCGCTTGACGAACGAACGCAGACCGGGCCGCTACAACGCAGATGACGCAGGCAACGGCACGCGGACAAGGATGATCGAAGACGATGACAGCCGCGCCGATGCATCGAGACGGGGCGCGGCCTGTGCGTGGCACACAGCTTACTACCGGAGGCGAAAACGCGTCGTTTCACGCGCATGCGGTCAGGATGCGCCGCGAACTAATAAAAAGGTGCGAGAGAACGGAACGGCAAGAAGAATCAGCGGACGATGGTCACGCAGTCGGACAACAACGGCGGCGCGTCCTCGCCGAGCATCGCGTCGTAGAGCGTGGCCTGCGGGCCCTTCGTCCACCACGTGTAGCTGCCTGCCTGATACTTCGCACCGGAGCCGGACATCACATTGACGAACAGCATCTGCCGGCCTTTCACCGGCAGCACCGCGAAGCTCTGACCGTTGGTTGCGTTCAGATAGGTGACCTGCAGGATGCGGCCTGTCGCGCAGGTGTACTTCTGCGTCACGCGATGCGACGTGCGGATGTCGGGCAACGGCAGCAACCCGGCGGCGCGGGCCACGCCCGACACAGCGACGAACGCCAGCACGCCCACTGATGCAACCCACCGTCTGCTCATCGAATGCCTCGCTTCCTGATGTCCTTTCGTTATGACTGCGCGCCCTTGCCGAAGGTTGCGACTCATGGATCGATCACGTCGGCGCAGGCGTCGGTCGGCGCGGCAGCCACGTGGCCGACCACGGGAACGATCTTCAGTCCCGCCGACGCGATGCGGCACGGCGCGGCGGCCAGCCCGCAACCGCTCAACGCCGTCATCAACCCGATCGCCGATGCGAGCAGCGCGATACGCCGCGCGACCGCGCTACCTGTCAGTCCAGCTTTCACGCACACTGCTCCTTGCCCGCTATACGTTCGATCCGCAACAGCCGCGACAGGCGAACCGCCACGCATGGTTATCTGGTCGACACCGGCTTGACGGCGGCAGCCGCCTGCTTGGCGCGTTGCAGCGCTTCGCCGATATCGTCGCCCGTCGCGAGCGCCACGCCCATGCGGCGCTTGACGAAGCTCTCGGGCTTGCCGAACAGGCGCAGATCCGCGCCCGGCACGGCGAGTGCCTGCGCGACGCCTTCGAACGCGATGCCCGTCTCGTCGAGCCCGCCGTAGATCACGGCCGACGCGCCCGGCGCGCGCAAGGTCGTATCGACGGGCAAGCCGAGAATCGCGCGCGCGTGCAACTCGAACTCGGAGAAACGCTGCGACGCGAGCGTCACGAGCCCGGTGTCATGCGGACGCGGGCTCACTTCCGAGAACCATACGTCATCGCCGCGCACGAAAAGTTCCACGCCGAACAGGCCCCGGCCGCCAAGCGCCGTCGTCACCTTGTCGGCGATCTCGCGCGAGCGTTCGAGCGCGCGCGGGCTCATCGGCTGCGGCTGCCACGATTCGACGTAGTCGCCTGCGACCTGCACGTGGCCGATCGGCTCGCAGAAATACGTGGCCGTCTGCTGCGTGGCGGATTCGATTGCGCGTACGGTCAACTGCGTGATCTCGTATTCGAAGTTGATGAAGCCTTCGACGATCACGCGCCCGTGATTCACGCGGCCGCCCGCCATCGCGTACTGCCATGCGGGCTCGACGTCGGCGTCGCTGCGCAGCACCGACTGCCCCTTGCCCGACGACGACATCACCGGCTTCACGACACACGGATAACCGACCTTCGCGATGCCCGCCTTCAGTTCGTCGATCGAATCGGCGAACGCGTACGGCGACGTGGGCAGGCCGAGTTCCTCGGCGGCGAGGCGGCGGATGCCTTCGCGGTTCATCGTCAGTTGCGTGGCGCGCGCCGTCGGGATCACTTCGGCGACGCCTTCCGTTTCGATCGCGGCAAGCGCATCGGTGGCGATGGCTTCGATTTCCGGCACGATCAGATGCGGACGCTCTTTCTCGACCAGCGCGCGCAGCGCCTTCGCGTCCGTCATGTCGATCACGTGCGAGCGGTGCGCAACCTGATGCCCCGGCGCGTTCGGATAACGGTCGACCGCGATCACTTCAACGCCAAGCCGTTGCAGCGCGATGATCACTTCCTTGCCCAGTTCGCCCGCGCCGAGCAGCATGACGCGCGTTGCCGAGGTCGAAAGCGGTGTGCCGATGCGTTGGCCGATCATCATGGAAGCTCCAGAGAATTTGTGACAAAAAGCGGATGGAATGAATGACTGCGGCGATGTTAACATGCGCGGCCCCTGCTGCTGCGCCTGCCGCGTGCCGATAACCCGTGTAGGGAGTGTGTCGCAGGCGACGTTGCCGGCCGCGCTTTCAGCCCGCCGGGGCGGCGTCCGGGCACGCCGGCGAAATCCCGCAAACGGACTGCAACCGCGGCGCGGACGGCGTCGTCGCGGCAAGCCCGCGTTGTGCCGATGCCGCCTATGTCTTTTGTCACCGGCGTTTGCGCTCGCATGCGGCAAGCGTAGTGCGATACCCTTACGCCTTCGCCAGTTTAGAGAGGAACGACGATATGCAGCCCACGTCCGCCACGCCACGCGACACACGCTCGAGCGCAACCCCTGGAGCATCGCCGAATGCACCTGACACGGCTGCGCACGTGTCGCTGCGCCGGCGCGCGGGTCATGCGCTGGCCGTCGTGTCGATGGCCGCGTCACTGGCCATGCTCGTCGCCGCCTGCTCGATGCCGAAACATGCCGACACGGAAGCCCCGCCGCCCGATCCATTCAACCCCGCGGCCACGCAACTGCTCGACAACACCGACTGGCAACTCAGCAGCTGGAAGCTCGCCTCGGGCAGCACGCGCGAGGTGCCGGGCGGCGCGAGCGGCGAACCCATCACGCTCGTGCTGTCGACGGAAACGGGCCTGCGGCGCGCCAGCGGCTTCTCCGGCTGCAACCGCTACACGGGCACGTACATGCTGAAGGACGGCAAGCTGAGCTTCGGGCCGCTCGCGGGCACGCGCATGGCATGCGCGACGCCGGGCGGCAAGATCGAAGGCGCGTATCTCGCCGCGCTTGCGCATGTCGAGCGCTCGGCCGTCGACATGCGCAAGCCGCAACAGCTTCAGTTGATGCTCGATAACGGCGACACGCTGGTGTTCGCGCGGCGCGGCCAATGACCGCACGGCCGGCGAACGTCAACCGTATAGAGACGCCGCACGCTGCGCGGCATTCGCTTGCGGATATGGCCCGCTTTGCCCAGTTAAACTCGACGGATCGCGCGCTCGCGCATCCGTCATTCGTTGATGTCTAGCATGCAAACGGTAGTTTTCGGCTGGTTCGGCGCCTCCGCCGTCTGGTTTCTTCCCCTGTTGTGGCGTCTCGTGAAGTCCGTGCTGCCGGGCGGCGCGGGCCTGCGTGGTCCCGGCACGATCCGGCTGTGGCTCGGCTTTGTCTGCGTGATGATCGCGAGCTGCACGCTGGAGGCGTCGCTCGTCAACGTGCAGGGGTTCGACGGCTTCGGGCATGCGCTGTCGACGGGTCTCACGCATCTGATGGGGCGCGTCGCGACGCCGCTGGTGATGCTCGGCCTCTTCGGGGTGTCGCTGCCGTGGCTCGTCGGTTTCAGGTGGCCGTCGGTGATCGCGTGGGCCAATGAGGCGTTTGGGCTCGGGCTGTCGCGCGGCGCGCGCGACGACGAACCGCGCAGCCACGCGTCGCGTGCCGCCGAGATAGCGCCGTCCCATAGCAGCGCGCCTATCAATACGATGGCGCCCAAAACCAATGGACGCTATGCGCGGCCGACCGTGTGGCGGCCGCCCTCGACGACGCGCGCTGCGGGTGCGGCGAGTGCCGCGAGTGCCGCAGTCGCGGCGGGCGAAGCGATGGGTATGCCGGGTGGTTCGATGGCGGGTGCTGGCGGAGTCGCGCGCAACACCGTTGGCGCGGCAATGGGCGGCGCGCCGGCAAGCGCCTCGTCCATCCACCGGGCGAGCGCACCCAAGCCGTGGACGCCCGCCGAGCCGGTCGCGCCTTCCGGCTGGCTCAACACCGATACGCCGCGCGCCCATTCGCGCGACACCTCGCCCGCGCTGATGGAAGCTGCCCGCGTTGCATCCACCCCACCGACTGTGTTCGGCAGCACGGCTGCCCTGCAGTCGTCGAAAGCGGCTGCGGCCAATGCTGGCGCACGCGGCCCGTCAGTGAATCCCGCCGTGGCATCGGCGCGCTCGGCGGCCTTGCGTGGGGTCGCATCCGCGCAGAGCCGTCAGACGGCATCGGTCGGCGCGGTAACACCCGTCGCGCCGACGCGGCGAGCCGTCGCACCATCCGGTTCGCCGGCCGTGCGCCGCGACACGCCGAATCTCAAGGTGCCCGCCTACACGCGCGCCAATCATTCGCCCGCCCAACCCGTCGCGCCGGCGTCGAGCGTGCAGGAAACCTTGCGCAGCATCGAGGAAAACGCCGCGCGCTGGACGACGCTCGCGGGCGCAAGTCTCGCCCGGCGCTCGGCGAGCGATCCGGCGAAGCTTGCCGATACGCGCGACATACCGGCTCCCGCAGATGGAATGAATGCACAGACGCCGTCCGCTAGTAGTCGGGCGGTCGAGACTTCTATGGGTTCCGCAGTCTCGGCAGGCGTGTCGGGCGCGGAGGCCGTCGCTGCCGTCGATCAGGCGGTGTCGGCGCTCGAAGCTGCTATTGCAACGCAGCCGACGCCCGCTGCGGGAAGCGTTGCGCCTTCGGCAGCAGCGAACGGAATCGAACGCAACGACGAAGTCGCTCAGCCGGTTGTGGTCGCGCCGCCCGTGATGTCTTCGGCGGATGAGCAATCGCCGGTCGCCGAGGCAGAGCCGCTGTTGCAAATGGCCACAGAAGAGCAAACACACTCGCCTGGCGCGCAGCCCGGGATTGCTCACGCCCCGCCGGCCGCGCTTGCTAACAACGTGACGACAAGCGCGACGGTTGTCGAAGCGCTCGCACAGGCTAGCGCCGCGCCGGAGATTGAATCGACTGTTGCGACGACTGTGTCCGAGCCAGTTGCAGCACAACCGCAAGCCGCTGCCGAACCGGTCGCGACAGAGACGCAAGAGATCGCGCAAAGCGTGGCGCCCGTTGCCCCGATTTCCGCGTCGTTCGAACCGTCCGCGATCATCGCAACGCCCGAACAACCGACGGCGCCTTCGCCCGACGCATCGACGCCCTCCGTCGACTCCGCGCCAGCCGATGCAATCGCAACCCCGGCACAACCCACGTCGACGCAGCACGACGAGCCGCGAGCCGTAGAAAGCGAGCCGGAATTGCCGGCGGAAATCGCCGTCCCTGAACAGCATCCGACTGTCGCTCATGCTGTCGAGTCTGCAGCCGAACCCAAAGCTCCCGTTGCTCCGCCAGCGGACATCGCATCGCCCGCAGTGGAAGAGCCCGCGCTCGCGGAACAGGTCGAAGCCGCCCCTACCCCGCTTGCGCCATGGGATGCGATCACGCAATCCGTGTCGCTCATGCGGGTGGCTTCCGCAACCGCTCCTTCGATACAAGAAGCGCATCACGCCTCGTTATCGAGCGCGCCTGCGTACGGCGACGCTGACACACCGTCCGAACCTGACGCTGTGTCGACCGCCTTCGACGATACGGAAGCCCCTTCGAACATCGTGCGCTTCCCAGGCCCGGCCCTCGTTGCGCAAACGCCTGAACAGACCTCGGCCGACGAGTTCGAACCAGACCTGACCCAGGACGAGCCCGCCGCCGCGCCCGAAGCACCGCAAGACGCGCAACAGGAGCCGCCTGCCGCTGCCCCGCCCCGCCCCGTCGTGCGCGGCCACAGCGGTCCCGCTTTCGAGTTCTACGCGCCCGCGGCCTCGCACATCGAACTGCCGACACTCGATCTGCTCGCGCCCGCCTCGTCCGACGTCGAGCCCGTCAGTGAAGAAAAACTCGCTGAAACGGGTGCGCTGATCGAACAGCGTCTGCAGGAATTCAAGGTGCCCGTGACGGTCGTCGGCGCATCGGCCGGCCCCGTCATCACGCGCTTCGAAGTCGAGCCGGCGCTCGGCGTGCGCGGCAGCCAGATCGTCGGGCTGATGAAGGATCTGTCGCGTGGGCTCGGTCTGACGTCGATCCGCGTCGTCGAGACGATTCCAGGCAAGACCTGCATGGGTCTCGAACTGCCGAATGCCAAGCGGCAAACGATCCGTCTTTCCGAGATTCTGGAGGCCAACGTCTATCAGAAGTCCACGTCGAATCTGACGCTGGCGATGGGCAAGGACATCACCGGCCACCCGGTCGTCACCGATCTCGCGAAAGCGCCGCATATGCTGGTCGCGGGTACGACGGGTTCGGGCAAGTCGGTGGCGATCAACGCGATGATCGTCTCGCTGCTGTACAAGGCGACGCCCGAAGACGTGCGCATGATCATGATCGATCCGAAGATGCTGGAGCTTTCCGTGTACGAAGGCATCCCGCATCTGCTCGCGCCTGTCGTGACGGACATGAAGCTCGCTGCCAACGCGCTCAACTGGTGTGTCGGCGAGATGGAAAAGCGCTACCGGCTGATGTCGGCCGTCGGCGTGCGCAATCTGCAAGGCTTCAACCAGAAGATCCGCGACGCCGCCGCGAAAGAGAAGAAGATCGGCAATCCGTTCTCGCTGACGCCCGATGCGCCCGAGCCGCTGTCGCCGCTGCCGCTGATCGTCGTCGTGATCGACGAGCTGGCCGACCTGATGATGGTCGCGGGCAAAAAGATCGAAGAACTGATCGCGCGTCTCGCGCAGAAAGCGCGCGCGGCGGGCATCCACCTGATTCTCGCGACCCAGCGTCCTTCCGTCGACGTGATCACCGGTCTCATCAAGGCGAACATCCCGACGCGCGTCGCGTTCCAGGTGTCGTCGAAGATCGACTCGCGCACGATTCTCGACCAGATGGGTGCCGAGTCGCTGCTCGGCCAGGGCGACATGCTGTTCCTGCCGCCCGGTACCGGCTACCCGCAGCGCGTGCACGGCGCGTTCGTCGCCGACGAGGAAGTGCACCGGATCGTCGAGCATCTGAAGCAGTTCGGCGAGCCGGAATACATCGAAGGGATTCTCGACGGCCCCGCGACGGATGGCGGCGCCACCCAGGACCTGTTCGGCGAAACGCCGGATGCGGAAGCCGACCCGCTTTACGACGAAGCCGTCGCGTTCGTCGTGCGCACCCGGCGCGCGTCGATCTCGGCGGTGCAGCGGCAGTTGCGCATCGGCTATAACCGCGCGGCGCGGCTCGTCGAGCAGATGGAGACGGCGGGCCTCGTGTCGGCGATGGGCATCAACGGCAGCCGCGAAGTGCTCGCGCCGGGGCCGGCGGAGTAAGCCGCTTTCGGACTTGAAGGAACGCCGCTGCGGGAACAGAAGAAATCGTCGAACGCAGCGGCGACATTCGCCTCTTCACACCACCGTCATCACGACGGCGATACCCACTTGAAGTCGACGGGCGATCCGATATCGATGCGCTTCGGGTTCGCTTCGAGCAGCCCGCTTTGCGGATCGCGGCGGAACACATACGCCGTATCGCTGTTCTGATTGCCGACGATCAGCCATTGCCCCGTCGGATCGATTGAGAATTCTCGCGGCGATTTGCCAAGACTCGACTGACGGCCGACTTCCCGGATATGACCGTTGCCGGGATCGACCGCATAGATGACGATCTCGTTCGCATCGCCGCGATTGCTGGCGTACAGAAAGCGTCCGTCCGGCGACAGATGGATCGCGGCCGCGCCCACCTGCCCCTTGAAGCCGGGCTTCGACATCGGCACGACCTGCAGTTGCGTGAGCTTGCCGTCGTCGTAGTGAAATGCGGTGACAGTCGCCGTCAGTTCGCTCGTCAGGTACGCGTATTTGCCGTCCGTGCTGAACACCAGATGACGCGGGCCCGAGCCGGGCTTCACGTCGGTATAGCGCTTGTCCGTCGGGCCGAACAGGCCGCGGCTGCCGTCGGGTGTGTAGCGGTATGCATAGAGCTTGTCGGTGCCGAGATCCTGCGCGAACAGATACTTGCCGTCCGGCGAGAACACAGTCGAGTGCACGTGCGCGTTGTCCTGGCGTCCCTTCACGGGGCCGCCGCCTTCATGATGCACCGTCAGCACCGACGCGCCGACCTGGCCGTCCGCCTGCAACGGAAACACCGCGAAGCTGCCGCCCGGGTTCGCGGCGACCGAGTAGTTGGCCGTCGTCAGATATTTGCCGTCCGGCGAGATGCTCAGATAGCACGGATCGTTGCCGTCCGACGACACGCGGTTCAGGAACGTTAATTGCCCGCTCTTCGCATCGAAACCGAACGCGCTGATGCCGCCGCGCTGCTCGGCGGGGCCGTTGTCGCCGGGCTGCTCGTTGACGGAATAGACGTAGCGGCCGTCACGCGACGCGATCACGTACGACGGATTGTCGGTCTTCGCGGACGACACCTGCGTCGCGTCGCCCGACTTCGTGTCGAAGCGATAAACGTAGATGCCTTCGCTCTTCGGGCCGGTGTAGGTGCCGACGATCAGATCGTAGACGCCATCGGCGGGTGCGGTGGTCGTGCCTTGTGCGAAGGCCTGCGTAGCGGCAAGCGATACCATCAGTGTCAAACCTCTTATGATCGAACGGGCGGACAGGCGCAAATTCGCGCGCAAACTGAAAGACTGTGGCACGGCACACGCTAAGGCTCGTGTACGACGCTGCATGACGACCTCCTGGCGAGACGGGTTATTCGGTTCGTGTGTGTCGCTGGTCTGCCGCGCGGCTCGATCGGAGCGTGCCGTTGTCGTAACGGATGCATGACGATTGCGGCCTGCGCGCTGCGCGCCCTCGTGGCCCTCGTGGCCCTCGTGGTCCGGTTACCGCCGCTGATCGTCGATGTCGTATTTGGGGCAAGTATAAGAGCGTTGCCCGCGCTCGCACAGTCAGATGCGCGAACGCAGGCTATCCGACAGGTTGTCTCTTTCCGTCGTCAATTCGAACAAAAGGAGTCGCCATGAACATCCATCTCACGCTCGGCCCGCTCGTCGCGCTGATCGCCGGCATTCTCATCCTGATCGTGCCGCGCCTGCTCAACTTCATCGTCGCGCTTTATCTGATCATCATTGGGCTGATCGGGCTGTTCGGCGTCGGCGGTACGGCGCACTTTTGACGCGCGCGGACACGCCCGTGCAGGAGGGCCCGCTTGCGCGGGTCCCCACAGGCGTTCGTGGCGCCGCGCAACGGCGGCTTTCGGCATTTCAGACGGACGTCATGAAACGACGCGCAGCGCCGCGCGGGCCGCTTGTCGCGGTCCGCGAGCGCATTGCGCGTGTCTGTTTTGAAGCCTGGCCGTTCTGGATAACGCGCGTCGCGTCAGCCGTTCGACAGTTGATCGAGACGCCAGCGCCCCTGCAAGGACAGGCCACCGACGGCATAATGACCGTCGGATTCGCTATAGCGCTTGAAGCAGGCGCGTTCGATCAGAAAGGCTGCAGCGGTTTCCATCCCGTTGCGAGAGAGGCCGAGCGTGCGGAAGTCGAGTGGAAGAAGCGAGTCATCAGGCAACTGACTCGCGGCGGAAAGAATCGTGATGCAGTCAGATTTCGACGGGTTCAGCATGGCTTATCCTCGAAAACGGCGCCGTGGCTGCATGCTGCAACACCGGACGCCGGTGGGCTGCGATTCATCAGAACTCACGTTTAAATCCGATTGTAAGCAGCAAAAAATTGGATTGGCAATATCCCCGGAAACTCGCTCGCGTGCGACTGAGAATGCATCGCACGAGCCGGTAACTACGACGCTCGCGCACCGTTTCGCGCATGCGGGAACGTACTAATTACACGCTGACCGACGGCTTTACCATGTCTGCATCTATCGAAGACTATGCACTCATCGGCGACGGCCACACGGCCGCGCTGGTTTCGCGCGATGGTTCCGTCGACTGGCTGTGCTGGCCACGTTTCGACTCGGGCGCGTGCTTCGCCGCACTGCTCGGCACCAAGGACAACGGCCGCTGGCTGATTGCGCCCGCGCTGGACGACGAAACCGAAGAGGCCGGCGATTCCGGCTCACAGGCTGACGTTCCACCGCGTTCGCAAGACGCAACGCGCGAGGACGCGCGCGCAACGCCCTGCAGCAGGCCGCAGCCGCGCCAGGCAGACAAGCCGGGCGCCACGCGCTCGGCGAGGCGCGAAGACACGGCTGACGCGGCGCAGACGGAAGCGCGCACCGCGCCTGCCGAGCGCGACGACGGCGAACCCTACTTCAAAGGCGGTTTCGCACGCGCGACGCGCCGCCGCTATCGCGGCGAAACGCTGATCCTCGAAACCGACTTCGAAACGCCCGACGGCGCCGTCACGCTGATCGACTTCATGCCGCCCGGCAACGGCTGGTCGGAGATGGTCCGGATCGTCGTCGGCAAGCGCGGCACGGTGAAGATGCGCATGGAACTGGTGCTGCGCTTCGACTACGGCTTCTCGATTCCTTGGGTCAGCCGCCTCGCGCGCGAGAGCGGCATCAAGGCGATCGTCGGACCGGACACGGTTGCGCTGCGCACGCCCGTCGATCTGCGCGGCGAGAACATGAAAACGGTTGCCGAGTTCACCGTATCGGAAGGCGAACGCGTGCCGTTTTCGCTGACCTACACCGAGTCGCATCTGAACATCCCGCCCGCGCGCGATCCGCATTCGGCCCTTGCCCGCACCGAGAACTACTGGCTCGAATGGTCGTCGCGCGGCACCGTCGAGGGCAAGTACGCGACCGCCATCCGCCGCTCGCTGCTGACGTTGAAGGCGCTCGCCTACGAGCCGACGGGCGGCATCGTTGCCGCGCCGACCACGTCGCTGCCCGAGAAGATCGGCGGCACCCGTAACTGGGACTACCGCTACGTGTGGTTGCGCGACGCAACGATCACGCTGCTCGCGATGATGCGCGGCGGCTACTACGAAGAGGCGCGCGCGTGGCGTTCGTGGCTGGGCCGCGTGATGGCGGGCTCGCCCGAGCAGTTGCAGATCATGTATGGCCTCGCGGGCGAGCGGCGGCTACCCGAGTTCGAAATCGACTGGCTGCCGGGTTATGAGAACTCGAAGCCGGTGCGAATCGGCAACAACGCGGTCGGGCAATTGCAGCTCGACGTGTATGGCGAAGTCATGAACGCGCTGCATCTGGCGCGCGTCGGCGGCTTGCAGGCAGACGAAACCGCGTGGAACGTGCAGTGCGCGATGCTGCGCCACCTCGAAACGATCTGGCAGGAACGCGACGAAGGCATCTGGGAAACGCGCGGCGGGCGTCAACACTTCACGTTCTCGAAGGTGATGGCGTGGGTCGCCTTCGATCGCGCGATCAAATCAGCGGAAAAATTCGACCTGCCCGCGCCGCTCGAACACTGGTACGACGTGCGCGCGCAGATCCACGCGGACGTCTGCGCGAAAAGCTGGAACACGCAGCTCAACGCGTTCACGCAAACCTACGGCGGCGACGAACTCGACGCGAGCGTGCTGCTGATGCCGCTGCTCGGCTTTTTGCCGCCTTCGGACCCGCGCATCGCCGGCACCGTCAATGCCATCGAGAAAGACCTGATGCACGACGGCTTCGTGATGCGCTACCGCACCACCGAATTCGACGACGGCCTGCCGCCCGGCGAAGGGACGTTTCTCGCCTGCAGCTTTTGGATGGTCGACAACCTCGCATTGCAAGGCCGTATCGACGACGCACGCAAGATGTACGAGCGGCTGCTGTCGCTCGCGAACGACGTCGGGCTGCTCGCCGAGGAGTACGATCCCGTCGGCGGCCGGCTTGTCGGGAATTTCCCACAGGGGTTTTCCCATGTGGCCCTCGTTCACACCGGCCTGAATCTGATGAAACACGAGCAGGAAATGGCGCACGCTACCGGCCAGCCGCCACACGATGGCGAAGGCGTAGAAGGTGGTCAGCCGTCCACTGGCACGCCTGATGCTGGTATTGAGTCATCACCGGTCGTCTAAAGAAAGCGGACAAATTGTCGATGACGTGGATATGACACACGGCGAGTGTGCTAACGCACTGTTGTTGCATTGCACAAATGGTATGCCTTCTATATCATCAACCACACCTGACGGTCGATAATCGTCGCCACCAACAATTCCACACGTAACCAGAACCGGCCCGCCCCGTCGCTGCGCGTCAGACACGCTGCCCTGCGCGAACCGTTATAGCTGGAGCACCCATGCTCTATCAAATCCACGAATTCCAGCGGGCGCTTTTGAGCCCGCTCACCGCCTGGGCCCAGGCTGCCTCAAAATCGTTTGCGAATCCGGCCAGTCCGCTCGCCTATGTGCCAGGCGCGACGCGCCTGTCCGCTGGCTACGAGCTGCTGTACCGCCTCGGTAAAGATTACGAGAAGCCCGAGTTCAATCTGCACCAGATCGTCAAGGACGGCCACAACATCCCCATCGTCGAGCAGACGATCGTCGAAAAGCCGTTTTGCCGGCTGATGCGCTTCAAGCGCTACTCGGATGACAGCGACGCCGTCACGCAACTGAAGGAAGAGCCCGTCGTGCTGGTGTGCGCGCCGCTGTCGGGTCACCACTCCACGCTGCTGCGCGACACCGTCAAGACGCTGCTGCAGGACCACAAGGTGTACATCACCGACTGGATTGACGCACGCATGGTGCCGATCGAAGACGGTACGTTCGACCTCGACGATTACATCGCGTACATCCAGGAATTCATCCGCCACATCGGCGCGAAGAATCTGCACGTGATCTCGGTGTGCCAGCCTACCGTTCCCGTGCTCGCCGCCATTTCGCTGATGGCGAGCCGCGGCGAAGACACGCCGCGCACGATGACGATGATGGGCGGCCCGATCGACGCGCGTAAAAGCCCCACGGCCGTCAATTCGCTGGCGACACAGCATTCGATCGAATGGTTCGAAAACAACGTCATTTACAACGTGCCGCCGAACTATCCGGGCTTTGGCCGCAAGGTATACCCGGGCTTTCTGCAACACACGGGCTTTGTCGCGATGAATCCGGAGCGTCACGCGGCGTCGCATTGGGACTTCTATCAGAGCCTGCTGCGCGGCGACGAAGAAGATGCGGAAGCGCACCGCCGTTTCTATGACGAATACAACGCGGTGCTCGACATGGCCGCGGAATACTATCTGCAGACCATTCGCGTCGTGTTCCAGGAGTTCAGTCTCGCGGAAGGCACGTGGGAAGTGAACGGCGAGCTGGTGCGCCCGCAGGACATCAAGAAGACCGCCCTTTTCACGATCGAAGGCGAACTCGACGATATTTCCGGCAGCGGCCAGACGCGCGCGGCACATGAGCTGTGCACGGGTATCCCGGAGAAGGATCGCCGCCACTTCACGGCGGAAAAGTGCGGCCACTACGGCATCTTCTCGGGCCGTCGCTGGCGCACCATCATCTATCCGCAGTTGCGCGACTTCATCCTCGAGCACACGCCGAAGGCGACGACCCGCAAGACGGAAGAGCGCGTCGAAGCGTAAGCGTATGCCGCAGGCGCAGCCAAATGTTGCGCCTGCATCCAACGGATTCCAGCGGATACGAAAACGGCCTCTTGCGAGGCCGTTTGTCCGTCAGGCGTTCGCGCTCAGCGACGCATCAGATACGCCAGCAGGATTTCGGTGTTCATCTGGATCACTTCGCTGCGCTCGGCGGCTGCGCTGAAGTCGCGGCCCAGCGTGGCTTCGAGCGTGAAGCGGTTCGACACGATGTAGTAGCCCATCCCCGACAGCGTCACATAGAAGCGCAGCGGATCGACGTTCGTGCGAAACAGGCCGGCGCGTTGACCGCGCTCGAGTATCGAGCCCAGTGTGGCAACGATCGGCGAGATCATTTCGCGAATGCGCGTGGACTTCTGCATATAGCGCGCCTCGTGCAGATTCTCGTTGTTCACGAGTCTCAGCAGTTCGGGGTGATCGCGATAGTAATCCCACACGAAATGCGCGAGCCGCGTGACGGCCTCGACAGGCGCGACGCCTGCGAGATCGAGCGTGCGCTCGGCTTCCGTAAGCGCGCTGAACGCGTGTTCGAGGACTGCCGTGAAAAGCTGCTCCTTGCTACCGAAGTAGTAGTAGAGCATGCGTTCATTGGTCTCCGCGCGGCGGGCGATCTGGTCGACGCGTGCGCCGAACAACCCACCATTCGCGAACTCTTCGGCCGCCGCGAGCAGAATGCGGCGACGGGTGCCTTCAGGATCTCTTTTGATTTTCGGCTGATTCATGGTGGCATGTGCTTCGTGAGCCGCGTTATCCGGATCGCTCGCCGTCCAATTGCCTGGCCTTGCAACGGCGGCGCTGCGCGGGGCTGGTTGGTGGGAACACCTTCCTGCGGTCTTACAAAAAAGCGCTTCGATTATGGCACATGCTTCGGTAATAACAACTGGGGAAATCGGCGATAATACGCATTTGACCGATGATCGAATGCACTTGCCGCGCTACGTTGTCGTTTGCCCTGGCGGCCCGGCGTCCTCACGCGGTTTGCGCAGTATCTGCGAATGCGTCTCTGTGCGGACCCAATGGCGCACGCCAAACGGTGCACACCCAATGGCGCAGTTGAAACCGCATCCATTCGATCACACGGATCCGCCGCGCCCGTGAATGGCAACAGCATGTCCCCCACGTCTTGACAGTGACAGAATCCAAAATACTCGCGGATCGCATTGAAGATCTGCTGCCCCAGACACAATGCACGAAGTGCGGCTACCCCCACTGCCGCGCTTACGCCGAAGCCATCGCGCAAGGCGAGGCCAGCTACAACCAGTGCCCGCCCGGCGGCGCGGAAGGCATCGAGCGGCTTGCGACGCTGCTCGGCAAGCCCGTGATTCCCCTGAATCTGGACAATGGCGTCGAGCGCGCGCGGCCCGTCGCGTTCATCGACGAAAACCTGTGCATCGGCTGCACGCTGTGTATGCAGGCTTGCCCCGTCGATGCCATCGTCGGCGCACCGAAGCAGATGCACACGATGGTCGCCGAACTGTGCACGGGCTGCGACCTGTGCGTGCCGCCCTGCCCCGTCGACTGCATCGAGATGATCCCCGTCACGGGCGACAAGACGGGCTGGGATGCGTGGAGCCAGCAACAGGCCGACGCCGCACGCGCACGTCATGACGGGCACCGCACGCGCCTCGCGGCGGAGCGCGAGGCAGCAGAGGCGCGCGCAGCAGCCAAACGCGCCGCGGCAGCATCGGCGAATGCGCCGGCTCCCGCTGCGCGAGTCGCCGGCCCTGCCCCCACAGAACCGGCAGTCCCGGCAGTCGAAGCAGTCGGAACCGCCGCCGCGCCAGCCACCGACGCCGAAGCGAAGAAACGCGCGGTCATCCAGGCCGCGCTCGAACGCGCGCGTGCGAAGAAAGCGGAAAACGCCGCGCAAGGTCTCGGCCCCAGGAACACGACCGATATCAGCGCAGCAACGCAGGCGCAGATCGACGAAGCCGAGGCACGCCGTCGCCGGCTAGGTATCGCTAACGACAGTTCCGAATCCACACCCAAGCAAGACGTCGATCAACCCAAAAAGTCCTGACCGAGCCGCATGAACGCGACCAAACGACGTGCGATCTACGAGACGCTGCAGAGCCTGAACCCGCATCCGACGACCGAACTGGAATACTCGACACCGTTCGAGTTGCTGATCGCCGTGATGTTGTCCGCGCAAGCAACGGACGTCTCCGTGAACAAGGCAATGCGCCGGATGTTTCCCGTCGCGAACACGCCGCAGAAAGTGTTCGACCTCGGTGAGGAAGGCGTCGCCGACTACATCAAGACGATCGGCCTGTATCGCACGAAAGCGAAGAACGTGATCGCGACGTGCCGCATCCTGCTCGATCAGTACGGCGGCGAAGTGCCCGACGGGCGCGAAGCGCTGGAAAGCCTGCCGGGCGTCGGCCGCAAGACGGCGAACGTCGTGCTGAACACGGCGTTCGGCCAGCCGACCATCGCCGTCGATACGCACATCTTTCGGGTTGCCAACCGAACGGGCCTCGCGCCCGGCAAGGACGTCCGCGCTGTCGAACTGGCGCTGGAAAAGTTCACGCCCGCCGAGTTCCTGCACGATGCGCATCACTGGCTGATTCTGCACGGGCGCTATGTGTGCAAGGCACGCCGGCCGGAATGCTGGCATTGCGTGATCGAGCCGCTGTGCGAATTCAAGCCGAAGACGCCGCCACCTGATCTGTGAGCACCCCGCGTGGCGCGCCCGCACCATCCGTCTGCGCGCGCTGCGGGCGCGGCGTAAAATGAACAGTCGCTCGCTATGTCCGGGCAGACGCACAGCGCACACTGCCTGCCCCACTTGCTTTCACCGTCCGAAGTCCATCGATGTTCAATCCCAGCCGCGACGAAGTCCGCCGTTTTTTCACCGACACCTGGCGCAAACAGCGCGCGGGTGAAATCCTGACGCCGCTCGAAGCGATCGCCGCCGACTGGATCGTCGAGCATCCCGAGTATCACGCCGAACTGAAGGATGCCGAGGCCGCCTCGGCGCAGGACTACTCGCCCGAACGTGGGCAGACCAATCCGTTCCTGCATCTGTCGATGCATCTCGCGATCACCGAGCAACTGTCGATCGACCAGCCGCCCGGCATTCGCGCCGCGCACGACCGGCTCGCCGCGCGCCTCGGCTCCACGCACGACGCGCAGCACGCGATCATGGAGTGTCTGGGCGAAACGATCTGGGAAGCGCAGCGTACCAACACGCCGCCTGATACCGACGCCTATCTGCAGCGCATCGAGCGCCGCGCGACGCGCGATTGACTGACGGCGCGAACCATCGCGCCAGCCGAAACCCGTCGCACGAAAACAAACACCCCGCCAAGGCGGGGTGTTTGTCGTGATCCGTCAGCGAGCGTGAACTGCCTACTTCTTCTGCACGAGATCGCCGTCCAGCGATTCGATGTACGCAGCGATATCTTTCATGTCGCTCGGCGACAGGCTTTGCACCTGCGCCTGCATGATCGCGTTGTTGCGGCCCAGGTGCGGGTTGCCCGTGCCCATCTGATACTGGCGCAGCGCCCAGTAGACGTAATCGGCATGCTGACCGGCGAGCTTCGGATATTCGGGCGTCACGGGCTTGTTCAGATTCGGGCCGTGGCAGGCCGCGCAGTTGTGGCTCTCGGAGAGTGCCTTGCCGTTGGCGGCATCCGCCGCGTGCGCGTTCGATGCGACGACAAAACCGGCCAGCGCGAGCGTCGCGCATGCAGCCTTGACCACCGTATGAAGTGCGTGGGGATGCTTCTTCATGGATTCTCCTGTGTCGACGGACGTTTGCGCTTTAGCGCCTGTCGCCGTCCCATGCAAACTGGTTGCGCCGCGAACTGAATGAGCCGATGACGCGCTGGCGCGCGCCGCCGTCATTTGTCGGGATTGTTCTTCGAAGAGGCCGTCTGCACCGAGTAATACGCGGCGATGTCGGCGATGTCCTGGTCGGTCAGCGTCACAGCGATGGCATGCATCGTGTCGAAATGGCGATCGCCCTTCTTGTACGCGTGCAGCGCGTTTTCCAGGTAGGTACGGTTCTGGCCGCCCAGCATCGGCACCCGGTACACCTCGGGATAAGCCGTACGATAGTCGGGAATACCGTGGCAGCCGATACACATCGCGACCTTGCCCTGGCCCGCCTTGGCGTCGCCCACGATATCCGCTGCCTGCGCAGTTGTCGCCAAAGTTGCCGCAAAACCCGCGGCCACCGACATCGCTGCGACCACGAGATGTTTGCCAACGAATTTGTTCATAGCTCTTTTAACCTGGCTTGAGGGGGAACGGGCGCCCAAAAAGGCTACGGCCTGCGCCGTTTTACTTGTCTGGGTTGCCACGCAGGCCAAAAAAATCGGCCCAATTGTACCGCGACGCCGCGCCGGGCGTCCACCGGACAGGACCCGACCCCTGCCCCGGCAAAGCGCCGCGCCACAAGGCGTCGCGCGAAATGCCGAATTGGGATAGCCACAACCGGCGTCCGTCCGGGCGCGGCAGATTGCCGCATGCGGAAATCCGCCGCTTGCGAACACTGCACGCACCGTCCGACGCGGCTGACACCTTACGCGCGCCCCGCGGAGCACAACAGGCCTTCTGACTTATACTGGAATTTTTCCCGAACGAGCGTCCTGTCATGCGTTTCGAAGGCTCATCGCAATACGTCGCCACCGACGACCTCAAGCTCGCGGTCAATGCCGCGATGACCCTCAAGCGGCCGCTGCTGATCAAAGGCGAGCCGGGCACGGGCAAGACGATGCTCGCAGAGGAAGTCGCGGCGGCCCTCGACATGCCGCTGCTGCAGTGGCACATCAAGTCCACCACGAAGGCACAGCAGGGTCTGTACGAATACGACGCCGTCTCGCGTCTGCGCGATTCGCAGCTCGGCGACGAGCGCGTGAAAGACATTCGCAACTACATCGTCAAGGGCGTGCTGTGGCAGGCGTTCGAGTCCGATGAACAGTCGGTGCTGCTGATCGACGAAATCGACAAGGCCGACATCGAGTTTCCGAACGATCTGCTGCGCGAACTCGACCGCATGGAGTTCTACGTGTACGAGACGCGCGAACTGGTGAAGGCAAAGCACCGGCCGCTCGTCATCATCACGTCGAACAACGAAAAGGAGCTGCCTGACGCGTTTCTGCGCCGCTGCTTCTTCCACTACATCAAGTTCCCCGATCCGTCGACGATGCAGCAGATCGTCGAAGTCCACTATCCGGGCATCAAGCAGGAACTGCTGCGCGCCGCGATGGAAAGTTTCTTCGAGCTGCGCAACGTGTCGGGCCTGAAGAAGAAACCGTCCACCTCCGAACTGCTCGACTGGCTCAAGCTGCTGCTGGCCGAAGACATTCCGCCCGAAGCGCTGCGCTCGAAGGATCAGAAGCAGATCGTGCCGCCGCTGCATGGCGCGCTGCTGAAGAACGAACAGGACGTGAGCCTGTTCGAGCGGCTCGTGTTCATGAACCGCAACAACCGCTGATTGCGCGACTGACACCAGGCGAATACGGACGGAGACAAGGGCATGCTGATCGACTTTTTCTACACGCTGCGCGCCGCGAAGCTGCCCGTTTCCGTGAAGGAATACTTGACGCTGCTCGAAGCGTTGAAGGAAAGCGTGATCCAGCCGTCGCTGGATGAGTTCTACTATCTAGCGCGCATGACGCTCGTGAAAGACGAGCAGTATTTCGACAAGTTCGATCAGGCGTTCGGGGCATATTTCAACGGCGTCGCGCTAAAGGCCGATCTCGCGCTGGATGTCCCGCTCGACTGGCTGAAAAAGAAGCTGCAACGCGATCTCAGCCCCGAAGAGAAAGCGCAGATCGAGAAAATGGGCGGGCTCGACAAGCTGATGGAGCGCCTGAAAGAACTGCTCGACGAGCAGAAAGGTCGTCACGAAGGCGGCAACAAATGGATCGGCACGGGCGGCACGTCGCCGTTCGGCAATGGCGGCTATAACCCGGAAGGCATCCGCATCGGCGGCGAGTCGTCGGGCAGCCGGACGGCCACGAAGGTGTGGGACCAGCGGGCGTACCGCGACTACGACGATCAGGTCGAAATCGGCACGCGCAACATCAAGGTCGCGCTGCGCCGCCTGCGCCGCTTCGCACGCGAAGGCGCCGCCGAAGAACTCGATCTGCCCGACACGATCCGCAGCACGGCCGCGAACGCCGGCTGGCTCGATCTCAAGATGGTCCCCGAGCGGCACAACAACGTGAAGGTACTGATGCTGCTCGACGTCGGCGGATCGATGGACGATCACATCAAGCGCACGGAAGAGCTGTTTTCGGCCGCGAAAGCCGAGTTCAAGCATCTCGAGTTCTACTACTTCCACAACTGCGTCTACGATTTCCTGTGGAAAAACAACCGGCGCCGTCATGTCGAGCGGATGGCGACGTGGGACGTGCTGCACAAGTTCACACCCGACTACAAGCTGATTTTCGTCGGCGACGCGACGATGAGCCCGTACGAAGTCCTTCAGGCGGGCGGATCGGTCGAATACAACAACGCCGAAGCGGGCGCCGTGTGGCTGCGCAGGCTAGCCGACCACTTCCCGCATCACGCATGGCTGAACCCGGAACCGGAAGGCTTGTGGGAATACCGGCAGTCGGTTTCGGTGATACGTGAAGTGCTCGGCCACCGGATGTATCCGCTCACGCTCGCCGGCCTCGAAACCGCGATGCGCACGCTAAGCAAGTAAGATCTCGGGCTTTGCCCGCCTGCCGTATGAGCCGCAGCGCAACAACGCCGCGGCCGCGGCATTGTGCGCGCCGCCCGGCAAGCACCCTATTACACAACAACGCTTTACAGAGACACGCAGGATGACCTCTTCTTCCCCTGACCTCTCCCGCGCCGCGCGCACGCCGCTGCGGCCCTTCGCCGATACGTCCCTGTCAGCGGTCGTCGCCGGTTTCGTCGCGATGATGACGGGCTATACCAGTTCGCTCGTGCTGATGTTCCAGGCGGGCCGCGCCGCGCATCTCACCGACGCGCAGATTTCATCGTGGATCTGGGCGCTGTCGATGGGCATGGCGCTGTGCACGATCGGCCTGTCGCTGCGGTTTCGCGCGCCGATCGTGGTCGCGTGGTCGACGCCGGGCGCGGCGCTGCTCGTCTCGTCGCTGCCGCATGTCGCCTATCCCGAGGCGATTGGCGCGTTCGTCGTGTGCGCGCTGCTGCTCACAGTGGTCGGCCTCACCGGCTGGTTCGACACGCTGATGAAGCGGATTCCGGCGGGCATCGCCGCGGCACTGCTGGCGGGCATCCTGTTCGAAATCGGCATCGAAATTTTCCGCGCTGCGCAATTCCAGACGGCGCTCGTGCTGGCGATGTTCTTCACCTATCTCGTCATCAAGCGCCTTGCGCCGCGCTATGCGATTCCCGCGACGCTCGTGGTCGGCACGGCCGTTGCAGGCACGCTCGGGCTGCTCGATTTCAGCCGTTTTCATGTCGCGTTCGCCGTACCCGTATTGACGCTGCCTGCGTTTTCACTGTCGGCGGTGATCAGCATCGGCATACCGCTGTTCATCGTGGCGATGGCGTCGCAGAACGTGCCGGGCATCGCCGTGCTGCGCGCGGACGGCTACGAGACGCCCTCCGCGCCGCTGATCGCGACGACAGGCGCGGCTTCGCTGCTGCTCGCGCCGTTCGGCTCGCACGGCGTGAACCTCGCGGCAATCACGGCCGCCATCTGCACAGGACGCGAAGCGCACGAAGACCGCAACAAGCGCTACATGGCCGCCGTCTGGTGCGGCGTGTTCTATCTGATCGCGGGCATTTTCGGCGCGACGATCGCCGCGCTGTTCGGCTCGCTGCCGAAGGCGCTGGTGGTGTCGGTGGCGGCGCTCGCGCTGTTCGGCTCGATCATGAGCGGCCTCACCAACGCCATGCAGGACGCACGGCAGCGCGAAGCCGCGCTCGTCACCTTCATGGTGACGGCGTCCGGCCTGACGTTGCTGTCGATCGGCTCTGCGTTCTGGGGACTCGTCGCAGGGCTGGTGACGCATGGCGTGCTGAACGCGCGGCGCGGCTGACAACGGTGACAGGTACGCGGAAAGCGTAAGGCGGAAAGCGCCTGGCGACATGGCGCGAACGGACGGAGGACGCCCCTGTCAAACCACCATCATCCGATCCGCCATAGAATAGAAGTAGCGGGCGGCGTTCCACGGTAACATTCCCGGTTTCAGACGTGGACATCGCAGATGACGCGCCTGCGTGGCCAAGCGCAGCGAATCGCGACCTCGCACCGCGTCATCATTTCCTGGACCATGGCGCGCGTGCGCCTCGAAGCGAAGGCTCGACATGACTACTGCACTCGATCAACTCAAGCAATACACCACGGTCGTCGCGGACACCGGCGACTTCCAGCAACTCGCGCAATACAAGCCGCAAGACGCGACGACGAACCCGTCGCTGGTCCTGAAGGCCGTGCAGAAGGACGAGTACAAGCCGCTGCTCGAAAAGACCGTGCGCGATCACGCGTCGAAGCCCGTCAGCGCGATCATCGACAACCTGCTGATCGCCTTCGGCACCGAAATCCTCAAGATCGTGCCGGGCCGCGTGTCGACGGAAGTCGACGCACGCCTGTCGTTCGACACGAAGGCGTCGATCGAGAAAGGACATGAACTCATCAAGATGTACGAGGCGAAGGGCATCGGCCGCGAGCGCGTGCTGATCAAGCTCGCGTCGACGTGGGAAGGCATCCGCGCCGCCGAAGTGCTGCAGAAGGACGGCATCCGCTGCAACATGACGCTGCTGTTCTCGCTGGCGCAAGCCGTCGCCGCCGCGGAGGCGGGCGCGCAGCTGATCTCGCCGTTCGTCGGCCGTATCTACGACTGGTACAAGAAGAACGCCGGCAGCAACTGGGACGAAGCGCGCGACGGCGGCGCGAACGATCCGGGCGTGCAATCGGTGCGCCGCATCTACGCGTACTACAAGAAGTTCGGCTACAAGACGGAAGTGATGGGCGCGAGCTTCCGCACGACCAGCCAGATTCTCGAGCTGGCCGGCTGCGACCTGCTGACCATCAGCCCCGACCTGCTGCAAAAGCTGCAGGACAGCAACGACAAGGTCGAGCGCAAGCTGGTGCCGGAAGCGTTCAAAGATGCCGACATCGCGCGCGTGCCGACGGACGAAGCGTCGTTCCGCTTCCTCGTCAACGACGAGGCGATGGCCACGGAAAAGCTGGCCGAAGGCATCCGCACGTTCGCGGCAGATGCCGTCAAGCTGGAAAAGGTGATCGAAGCGCTGCGCTAAGCCGCAAGATTCGCTAACCGAAAAAAGCGCGCGCGGCCCGCAAGGCTGCGCGCGCTTTTTCGTATTTCGTCGCCGCCTTTCTGTCGGTTTCCTGCAGCGTCGTACTCGCATTCTTTCCCGATGCTTCAACGCACTGTCTGCGCGTCGGCAGCTTTTACTTCGGTCAACACAACTTCACATTCGACGCTGCAGCGGCGACTACAATCGTTGGCACGCGTGCGTTCAGTTGCACGCCGTCACTGCGCGTTCGCGCGAACCGACGCTCCAATTCAATTGACAGGAGACAACGATGCAAGTCCAGCCCTATCTGTTTTTCAATGGCCGTTGCGAGGAAGCGCTGAAGTTCTACGGCGAGAAGCTCGGCGCGCAGGTGCTGTTCCAGATGCGTTTCAGCGACGCGCCGCCGAACCCGCAACAACCCATTCGTCCCGGCACCGAAAACAAGATCATGCATTCGACGATCAGGATCGGTTCGACGGAACTGATGGCGTCGGACGGCAATTGCGACGACACCCCCGGCGCCGGCACGCACACGGGCTACGGCCTGTCGATCACCGTCGACGATCCGTCGCAAGGCGAAAAGACCTTCAACGCGATGTGCGAAGGCGGCAATGTCGTGATGCCGTGGCAGGCGACGTTCTGGAGCACGGGTTTCGGCATGGTCGTCGACAAGTTCGGCGTGATGTGGATGGTCACCAATCCGCACGAAGGCGACAAACACGCAAGCTGACTGATCATTGACGCGCGGGCGCATCGCTCGCGCCGCGTTCGATGTTCCAGTTTGGCTCGCTCGCCGCGAGCAGCGCGCGCAAGCGTTCCACCTGCTCGGCGAAGCGCTGCGCGAGCCAATACGGCCCCTGCAAATCAGGGGCCATTTCTTCGCAGGGCGTCTGTGCGCCCTGCTCCGCTTCCGGCATCGATGACCATGTCGCCGCATCCGGCACCCGGAACTGTGTCGTGCCCGCAAAGCGCAATGCGCGCGCGGCGGCGAGCAGCGTCAGGCGCACCGCGTTCGCCTCTGCGCCACACCGCTGCGCGAACGCGTCGCGGTTCTCCGGATGCGCGAGCGTGCCCGTCGACAGCATTTCTAGCGCGCTCAGCATCGAACGATGCAAGCGTTGTATCTCGTCGAGCTTCGCAATGGGCAGATCGATTTCCTTGGCGACCGACGGCATCAGCGAACGCAACTGCACGAGCCGCTTGCCCATGCGAATGAACGTGGCGACCTGCTCGTCGCTGCCGACGGGCACGCCCGTCGTCATCCGCGTGTAGATGCGGGCGCATTCGCGCAGGTTGTCGGCGAGCAGATAACGCCATGAGTACGTCGCGTGCAAGGGCAGCGCAAACGAAAACGCCAGCGCGATCACGATGCCGATCAGCACGTTCAGCGTGCGCCAGAGACCCGTGTCGATCATATTGTCGCCGTGGCCCGCGACGATGCACATCGTGATCGCCGTCAACAGCGCGACGTAACCCGCGCTGCCGATCGCAAACCACGCGCAGACGGCGGCAATCACCGCCATCAGCACGTAGGTGAGCGTCAGCGAATCGAACAGGTTCTGTTGCAGGATCAGCGCAAGACCGAGCGTCGCGCCGAGCAGCGTGCCCGCTGCGCGCTCCGCCGCTTTCTTGCGGATGTTGCCGTGATGCTGCAAGCCGCCGATCACCACCAGCAGCGTCACCGACGCCCAGATACCGTGCGGAATATCGATGCCCGTCGTCGCGAGGATCGACACGAGCATCGCGAGGCCGACGCGCAGGCTGTGGAAGAACTTCGCGTGGCGATAACGGTAATACGGCGACGTGACCGCACGTGCAAGGCGGCCGATGCGCGTGCGGCGCGGCGCGAGACGCGCGGCGACGGCGTCGCCGGTTCCGGGCGGCGTGCCGGTGACGGGCTTGCGCGGCGGCGTCGGTTGCGGGTCGGAGAGAGCCATCCGTCATCCCAGGTTGGGTTACGCGGCAAAGACAGCAACGACACGAGCATAAACGATGTAGCCCCACGCCCGCAGCGTGGCCCGGCCATGCGGGCCAACGATGCGCTGGCGCCGCACCAGTAAAAAAGCCCGCAGCATTTGCTGCGGGCTTTCCGGTCAGGCAATCAGCCGACGCGAGATCAGGCTTCGTGCACGTCCAGATAGTCTTCCGGACGCGTGCGGTCTTCGGCGTGCTTCATGCCGACTGCGCGGACGACGAGGCTGGCCACGACCGACACCACCAGGTTGACGATCAGCGACCACACAGCCGCATACCCCGGAATCGCCAGGCCGCCGATATGGATCGTGTAGATCGAGCCCGCGAGCTTCAGCGAAATCGCCATCCACGTGCCGACGGCGATGCCCGCCGCCCAGCCGAGCAGCAGACCGCGATAGTCGAGCACGCGCGTGTAGAGGCCCAGCACGATGGCAGGCAACGTCTGGATGATCCAGATGCCGCCGAGCAGTTGCAACTGGATCGCATACGTGAGCGGCAGGCCGAGAATGAACGCGACGGCGCCGACCTTCACGATCAGCGACACGAGCTTCGCGATGTTGGTCTCCTGCTCGTGCGTCATGTTGCGGTTCACGAACTCCTTGTGGATGTTGCGCGTGTAGAGGTTCGCAGCTGCAATCGACATGATCGCGGCCGGCACCAGCGCGCCGATGCCGATCGCCGCAAACGCGACACCGACGAACCACGACGGGAAGAAGTGCAGGAACAGCGCGGGCACCGCGAAGTTCGGACCGAACGCCTTGAAGTACGGCGCGAACTCCGGCATGTCCTTCACGCCCGCAGCCAGCGCCATGAAGCCGAGCAGCGCGAGCAGACCAAGCACCAGCGAGTACGCGGGCAGCATCGCCATGTTGCGGCGGATCGTGTTGCCCGACGACGACGACAGCACGGCCGTGATCGAGTGCGGGTACAGGAACAGCGCGAGCGCCGAGCCCATCGCGAGCGTCGCGTACGCGCTATAGCCGTTCAGGCTCGACACGTCCGGCGCCTTGAGAAGCAGCTTGGCGGGCGGCACCGCGCCGAAGATATGCCCGAAGCCGCCCAGTTGCGGCGGAATCACGATGATCGCCGCGGCGATCGTGATGTAGATCAGCACGTCCTTGACGACGGCGATCATGGCCGGCGCGCGCAGACCCGACGTGTACGTGTAGGCAGCGAGGATCGCGAAGGCGATGATCAGCGGCAGATCGCCGACGAAGCCCTTCGTATCGAAGCCGAGCGCGCCGATCACCACTTCGATGCCGACCAGCTGCAGCGCGATGTACGGCATCGTCGCGACGATGCCCGTCACGGCGACGGCGAGCGCGAGCATGCGGCTGCCGTAGCGCGCGTTGACGAAGTCGGCGGAAGTCACGTAGCCGTGACGCTTCGCGATGCTCCACAGTTTCGGGAACACGACGAACGCGAACGGATAGATCAGGATCGTATAAGGCAGCGCGAAGAAGCCTGTCGCGCCCGCGCCGAACACGAGCGCGGGGACGGCGATGAAGGTGTAGGCGGTGTACAGGTCGCCGCCCAGCAGAAACCACGTGACGATCGTGCCGAAGCGACGGCCGCCGAGGCCCCACTCTTCCAGATGCGCGAGATCGCCTTTACGCCAGTGTGCGGCGATGAAGCCGAGAATCGTGACGCCGATGAAGAACAGTACGAAGACGAAGGTTGCGGTGGCGTTCATCGAGCACCTCCCTTCGAACGGGTTTTGGTCTTGAAGTACACGACGGCCGTAATCACCGCGCTGATCAGCACCCACAGGAGCTGATACCAGTAGAAGAACGGGAAGTCGAACAGTACGGGTTCGATCTTGTTGTAGGACGGCACCCAGATCATCGCGATCCAGGGTAACAGCAACAGCCACAGCCAGTGCTTGCTGGCCTTGTTGGCGTCGGCGTCGTGAGCCATGACGTCTCCTCTTACCTTTTATTGAATTGTGTCCCGCGTCTGGCGGGCAGATGGACCCGGCTGCGGATAGCAGACTGGGCGCCCCGAAAGCCTCGAAAGAGTATCGGAGTCGCGAACGACCGGTCAAGCAGGGGTGACCCTAAACGCAACGGTGTTGTCAATAGACGGAACGTCGCAGAGTGTGAGATCGGATACGAAAGCGGACATCTCCGCTGCTTCGTTGAGACGCGCGGCGTGATGCTGGCTGAGTGAAAGTGGAAGCCGCCATGCCGGCCGGGGCACGGCGGTTGCGCGAGCACGCTGGCGTTGCACCAGCGCGGGGATTGTCAGATCGCGATGCGCTTCGGATCTCGATGCGCTTCAGATCGCAAACGTATCGTTCTGACCCGTCGATTCCTGCAGGCCCTTGACCCATTTGCGCGCGGGCAACGCGAGCTTTGCCTCGATCAGCTTTGCGCGCTCCTGCAACTGCTTGAACGGCACGTCGATTGCCGGGCCCGAGAACGCGAGTGCGATGCGGTTGCCGTCGTGCACTTCGGGCAGCGCGATCACACGTCCATCGAACGCTTCGTTCAGGCGCTTCATGTTGCGCACGAAGCTCGGATGATCGCCGAACAGGTTGACCGTGACGACGCCCGCTTGCGTGAGGCAAGCGCGTGCGGCGCGATAGAACGCGACGCTGTCGAGCACCGGGCCGCGCGCCGTCGCATCGTACAGATCGATCTGCAATGCGCCGATCGTGCCGTGGTTCGCGCGGTCGTTGACGAATTCCCAAGCGTCGGTTTCGCGCACGGTGAGACGCGCGTCGTCGGCGGGCAGGCTGAACATCGTGCGCGCGGCGATCACGACGGCGGGATTCAGTTCGACGGCTTCGACCTGCGCGCGCTTCAGGTAGCGATGCGCGAACTTCGTCAGCGAGCCGGTGCCGAGGCCGAGCTGCACGATGCGTTCCGGCGTTTCGAGGAACAGCAGCCATGCCATCATCTGCTGCGCGTATTCGAGTTCGATGTGATCGGGCTTCGACAGACGCATCGCGCCTTGCACCCATTCCGTGCCGAAGTGCAAGTAGCGCACGCCACCCTCTTCCGAGAACGTGACGGGCGCAAAGCGCGGCTTGCGCGGCGCTTCGATCAGCGACGCCTTCGCGATGTCGTCGAAGTCGTCTTCGTCACGCGACGCACGGGTTTTTGCGCGCGAAATGCGTTGCTTGGGTGCCGCGGATTGCTGGTTGCGGAAAGCACGCGCCTCGGCCGAAGCGCGCTTGATCAGTTTCGTCATGTGAGGATCTCGCGCCACAGGCGCAATTTTTGGTCGAACGAGAGCATAGCATTGGCGGGGCTGGACGACGGCAGCACCAGCGTCTCGTAGCCCGCTTCGGCGATCACAGGCGCGAAGCGCCCCGCCGTCTTGCCGTTGAAACAGACCTTCTTGAGCTTCGGCGCGTACTCGCGAAACGATGCGAAGTCATTGGGTGTCGCGTTGCGGATCGCCACATCGAGACTGCCTTCGCGCGTGCACGCGGCCAGCACGTCCCACACGCCGATGCCATGCTTCAACACGTGTTCGAGCCGCGTCGGGTAATCGAATTCATGCAGCGGCTCGCCGATCACCGCGCCGAGCAATCGCCAGAATTGATTGCGCGGATGCGCGTAGTACTGCGTCGCCGCAAGCGATGCCTCGCCGGGGAAGCTGCCGAGTATCAGCGTGTGCGTGCTTTCGGCGACGACGGGAGGAAAGCCGCGCAGCATCAGCGTGCCTCTGTGTGTTTGCCGACGCGCTTTGCATTGACGTCAGCGCGCGATGCCGTGTGATCGAGCGCCTGTCCATGATCGCGCGGCACCGGTAGCGTCGCTGCATGCCTGTGATCGCGCGTTGAGAGACGCGTCCACAGCGCGGGCAGCATGACTTCCGTGACCATCAATGGCTCGCCGTAGCGCTCGAATACCGAACGTCGCGCGAGCAACGCATGGACACGCGCTTCATCGATTTCTCGCAAAGCAAGCCCATGCAGTGGATGCCGCGCCGTCAAGCGCCGGCTGACCAGCGACGAACGCGACACACTGCTATCGCTATACAGCAACTCGGCGAGCGGCCGCGTGCGCAGACGGCGCATCGCTTGCCACACGCCCGTGCTCGCCGCGAGCGGCACGATACTGTGCGCGGCGACGAACGGCTTGCCGTCCACCGATAGCACGACTTCACGTACCCACACGGGCGTGCGCGGCGCGATGGCGAGCGCGGTGTATTCGTCGTCGAAGGGCAGATCGACGGCCTCGCGTGTGACGCGTACCGCGACCGCGCCGAGCGCGCGCAAGTGCGCCGTCAGCGAACCGCCGCGTGTGAGCCAGTCTTTTTGATCAGGCGAGAACACTGGAAGGGGCGCGACGCGCCAATGCGCGTCGGCAGCATCGAAACGGATAGGCATGGGCCGCATTATAGGATGCGCGGCGTGTCCGCTCCTTTCAGGCAGAAATCTCCGGACCCATGCGCAGACTCATCCGCCGTGCAGTTCAGAACGCGCTGCTACCCGTGCCGCGAGCCGCCGTTGAAGATGAGAGCGAGTCGATCCATCCCGTCGATGGCAATCGCTCACTCAACCCACTTGAACTACGGAGGTTCGTATGACCGCTCACGACAAAGCCACATCGGATCGCATTGCCCATCTCGCCGCTATCGTGTTGAAACGAGCGAACGTATCGGAGACAGAAAAAGAACTCGCGGGTTCGGCGCTCGCGCAGCATCACACCAGCAAACACACGAGCGCGCGGATCGGCAAGGTTGCCGGACACGTGCTCGGCGATCCGCACGCGTGCGCCGAAGCGAAGGAACTGGCGGGCTCGGTGCTCGCGCAGGTGCGTCAGCATGACGGCAGGTCGCCCGAGCGCTGAGTTCGTCGAACGCGAAATCTGATTGCAACAAAGCCCCAAAATGACGCTGTCTGCGAACGCAAACCGCGCCTATTTCATGTAGTCGATGCATGCAGTCGAATACCGAGCGCCCGGACGACCTTCCAGATCGTTGCGAACTCCGGGTTCCCTTCGCCAGACAAAGCGCGGTACAGGCTTTCGCGCTTCACACCGGTTTCGCGTGCAAGTTGCGACATGCCACGGGCACGCGCGATAACACCCAGAGCATGAGCGATGAATCGAGGGTCATCACCCGCTTCTTCGAGGCATGCATCGAGATAGGCCGCCATTTCCTCTTCGGTGCGAAGATGTTCGGCGGAGTCCCAAGCGGTCGTCTTGGTTTTAGGCATGATTCACTCCATATCGAGGTTCGCAGCGAGATCCTTGGCTTGGGCAATGTCGTCCCGTTGGGACGATTTGTCCCCGCCGCACAAGAGGACAACCAGAATCGACCCTCGCTGGGTGTAGTAGACCCGGTAGCCGGGACCGTAATCGATCCGCAATTCGGTGACACCTGCGCCAACGCTCTTATGGTCGCCGGGGTTGCCCATAGCGAGCCTGTCGATCCGCGCCTGCACTCGCACGCGCGCACGTAAATCACGGATGCGAACAAACCAGTGGTCAAATACATCGGTAGTGCGGATGCTCGGCATAGACAAGTGTAATCCATAGGGGACAACATGCCAAGCCTATATCATCTGGCTTGCAACGTCCTTATCGAATGAACGATCCATGACGCAAACCAATATCGCGCCTCACAAACAAAAAAGCCTGGCGCGCAGCCAGGCTTTTTCAGCAACGCTCTAACGCATCACCGCGCCAGCAACAACGCATTCGTCCGCTTCACAAAACTCGCGGGATCTTCGAGCGCACCACCTTCCGCCAGCAGCGCCTGATCGAACAACAGATGACACCAGTCATCGAAATTCGCGTTATCGGTGCTGAGATTCTTGACCAGCGCGTGCTCCGGATTCACCTCCAGAATCGGATGGAACGCGGGCGCGTTCTGCCCTGCAGCCTTCAGCATGCGCTGCAAGTAACCGCTCATATCGCCTTCATCCGCGACGAGACACGACGGTGAATCCGTCAGGCGGAACGTCAGCCGCACGTCCTTCGCCTTGTCCTTGAGCGCTTCCTTCATGCGCTCGACGAGCGGCTTCAGTTCTTCGCCGACCTTCTCCTGCGCCTGCTTTTCTTCATCGTTCAGCTGGCCCAGATCGAGGTCGCCACGCGCGACGCTTTGCAGCGGCTTGCCATCGAACTCATTGAGGAACGACAGCATCCATTCGTCGACGCGATCCGTCAGCAGCAGCACTTCGACGCCCTTCTTGCGGAACACTTCGAGGTGCGGGCTGTTCTTCGCTGCCTGATAGGTATCGGCCGTGACGTAGTAGATCTTCGACTGCTCGGGCTTCATGCGCGCGACGTAATCCGCCAGCGACACGTTCTGCTCGGATGAGTCGTTATGCGTCGACGCGAAACGCGCGAGCTTCGCAATCCGCTCCTTGTTCGAGAAGTCTTCGCCGATGCCTTCCTTCAGCACCTGACCAAACTCCTTCCAGAACGTCGCGTACTTTTCCTTTTCGGCCGCTTCTTCCGAGTTCGCCAGTTCTTCGAGCATCGACAGCGCGCGCTTGGTCACGCCTTCGCGGATCGCCTTCACGTCGCGGCTTTCCTGCAGCAGTTCGCGCGACACGTTCAGCGGCAGATCAGCGGAATCGACCACGCCCTTCACGAAACGCAGATACGCAGGCAGCAGTTGCTCGGCGTCGTCCATGATGAACACGCGCTTCACGTACAGCTTCAGGCCGCCGCGATGATCGCGGTTCCACATGTCGAACGGCGCGTGCGACGGCACATACAGCAGTTGCGTGTACTCGCTGCGGCCTTCGACGCGGTTATGCGTCCACGTCAGCGGGTCCTGATGATCGTGCGACAGGTGCTGGTAGAACTGCTTGTATTGCTCGTCGGTGATGTCGCTCTTCGAACGGGTCCACAGCGCGCTCGCCTGGTTGACGGTCTCGTCCTCGTCCTTCGCGACCATCTCGCCCTTCTCGGCGTCCCACTCTTCCTTCTGCATCAGGATGGGCAGCGCGACGTGATCCGAGTATTTCTGAATGATCGACTTGAGCTTGTGCGAAGACAGCAGTTCGTCTTCGTCGGCGCGCAGGTGCAGCGTGATCGTCGTGCCGCGTTGCGCGCGCTCGATCGTATCGACCGAGAAGTCGCCCTCGCCCGCGCTCGTCCAGCGCACGCCTTCCGACGCCGGCAAACCGGCGCGGCGCGTTTCCACCGTGATCTTGTCCGCGACGATGAAGCCCGAATAAAAACCAACGCCGAACTGGCCGATCAGCGCCGCGTCCTTCTGCTGGTCGCCCGACAGCTTGCCGAAGAATTCCTTCGTGCCCGAGCGCGCGATCGTGCCGAGATTAGAGACCGCTTCGTCGCGGCTCATGCCGATGCCGTTGTCGTCGATGCTGATGGTGCGCGCGTCCTTGTCGAACGACACGCGAATGCGCAGGTTCGGATCGTTCTCGTACAGCGCGTTGTTTTCGATCGCTTCGAAGCGCAGCTTGTCCGCCGCGTCGGATGCGTTCGAGATCAGTTCGCGCAGGAAGATTTCCTTGTTGCTGTACAGCGAATGGATCATCAGGTGCAGAAGCTGTTTCACTTCTGCCTGAAAGCTCATGGTTTCTTGTGCCATGGTCAGTTTTCCCCTTCTATTGCAGGTTGATTCGTGGATTCGAAGCTGAATGTGTCTGTCAGCGTAAGGCGTTTTTCAGACGTTGCCGGCTCAAATGGGGGCGCGCGCCGCCAATTCAAGGGGCCTCATGTCGCCCTCACGACGCCCGCCGCGCGACGCCGTCCAGATAACGGCACAGGAACGCGGGCAGCGCCGGGTCGCCGCAATTCGCGACGTTGAAGCGCATCCAGGTGGTCGGCGACTGCTGCGGCGAGAACAGGCTTCCCGGGGTCAGCAAAAAGCCTTCCTCGTGGCCTGCGGCCGCCAGCGCGTCGGCGTCGACACCCGTATCCGCCCACACGAACATCCCGGCCGCGGGCGTCTGAAACATGCGCAAGCCCGTCTTTTCGAGCATCCGCACGGATTTGTCGCGCACGCTGTCGAGCCGCGCGCGCAGCCGCTCGACGTGCCGCCGGTAGTGGCCTTCCGTCAGGATCTTGTACAGCACGCGCTCGTTCAGTTCGGGCGTCGTCATGCCGACCAGCATCTTCTGGTCGGTGACGGCCTTCGCGACGTCCAGCGACGACGCGATGAAACCGACCCGCAGATTCGCCGCCAGCGTCTTCGAAAAGCTGCCCAGATAGATCACGCGCTTCAGCTGGTCGAGGCTCGCGAGGCGCGTCGCGGGAAAGCCCGGCGGGCACAGGTCGCCGTAGATATCGTCTTCGACGACGATGAAGTCGTACTCCTCAGCTAGCCGCAGGATGCGGAACGCCTGCGCCGCCGTCAGCGACGTGCCCGTCGGGTTCTGCAGCACGGAGTTGATGACGAGCATTTTCGGCCGCCAGGTCTGCACGAGCGTTTCCAGCGCGTCGAGGTCGGGCCCGTCCGGCGTGTAAGGCATACCGACCAGGCGCGCGCCCTGCGACGCAAAGCGCCCGAACATCTGGAACCACGCCGGATCGCCGACGATCACGGAATCGCCCGGCTGCACGTAGAGTCGCGCGATCAGGTCGATGGCCTGTGTGATGCCCGACACGAGCACGATCTGATCGGGCGATGCGCCGATTTCCAGTTCTTCGAGCCGCGTCTGCAGCTGCTGCCGCAGCGGCAGGAAGCCTTGCGGCGTGCCGAAGCCGAGCATTTGCGCGCCGCTTTGCCGGCCGAGCGTGCGCAGCGCGCCCGTAATCAGTTCGCCGTCGAGCCAGCGCGACGGCAGATAGCCGAGGCCGGGGCCGCGCTCGGGACGCGTCGAAGTGTGCAGCATGTTGCGCAACAGCCAGACGACGTCGATCGTGCTCGGCGCGGGCGCCGCGTCGGGCGCGGCGGCGCGGCGCTCGACGGGCAGCGGGCCGGCCGCAAGCCGCTCGCGTACGTAAAAACCCGAGCCGCGCCGCGAATCCAGATAGCCCTGCGCGACAAGGCGCTCGTACGCCTCGACCACCGTGAAACGCGACACGCCCTTATCGAGGGCGAGCTTGCGGATCGACGGCATGCGCATACCGGGGCGGAACACGCGCTCCTCGATGCGGCGGCGCGCCCACTGGACGAGCTGATCGACGAGCGTCAGCGCCGAAGCGTCGTGCGGGGCGGGAATCAGGTCGAGCGGGACGGACATGGCGAACTCCAGCTGGTGCTGCAAGGGCAACGTCGGGAACGGCGTGCAGCGGGCGCTACCCGTTGCGAGAACGGAAGTCCATCAGACGCATGGACAACTGTACCGAATAGTATCGAAGCGATTGTACCGTTACTGTGCCGGTCACTGTCGGTACATTTGATTCGACGCTCAGCCTTTTGCGACTGACTTTCGACCCGTTTCAACCCCGTTTTTGCCCAATTTTGCGCGCTCCAACAGACGCTGCGCGAAGCCCGCTTCATCCGGCCATGCCGCACTGCGCATGGTCCGGCCGCAAGCCGAACGGTATTCTTACGGATTCGTCTGGTCGCCGGCACGCCACTCACCAGCGCCTGCCGCAGCGGCCTTCAGCAGAACGACCGTCCTCTTGCAGCCATGACCGCACAAACGCTACGCATCGATCACCTCGTTGTTTCCGCCCGCACCCTCGACGAAGGCACGCAATACGTCGCCGATACGCTTGGCTTCGCGCCGTCGGGCGGCGGCGCGCATCCGTCGATGCGCACGCATAACCGGCTGCTCAACCTGTGGGGCGGCGCGTATCTGGAAGTGATCGCGATCGATCCCGACGCGGCGCAAGCCGCCGACGCCCGCCCACGCCTGTTCGCGCTCGACGATCCCGCCGTGCACGCGCGCCTCGCGAAGGGCCCGTATCTGTCGCACTGGGTCGCGCGCGTCGAGCGGCCGAAGAATCTGGCGCTGTGGCAACAGCAGTATCCGGAGCGCATTTCGACCGTCGTGCCGATGACGCGCGGCGATTTCACCTGGAGCCTGACAGTCGCCGACGACGGCGCTTTCCCGTCGTGGCAAGGCGTGGGCGACGGTGTCGTGCCGTCGCTGATCCAGTGGGACACGCCGCGCCATCCGTCGGACGTGCTGCCGGAAACCGGCCTCGCATTGAAGGCGCTGAAGGGCTGGCATCCGCGAGCCGACATCGTCGCGCAGCAGTTGCAATGGCTCGGTGCGGCCCATCTGATCGCGCTGGACAGCACGGACGGCGCGCCCACGTTGACCGCTGAAATCGAAACCCCGAGCGGGCTGCGCACGCTCAAATAATCAGATAACCCTAACTAAAGAGAGACAGAAGCAATGAAGCGCGAAACCCAGGGCATGCTGCTCGGCCTGATCGGCGTGGTGATTTTCAGTCTGACGCTGCCGATGACCCGCATCGTCGTCGCCGAATTCAGCCCGCTGCTGAACGGCCTGGGCCGCGCGCTCGCCGCTGCCGTTCCCGCCGCCGTGCTGCTCGCAGTCCGCCGCGAAAAGCTGCCGACGTGGCCGCAACTGAAGAGCCTCGCCGTCGTGTCGCTGGGCGTGATCGTCGCGTTTCCGGTGTTTTCCGCGTGGGCAATGAAGACGGTGCCGGCTTCGCATGGTGCCGTCGTCAACGGCTTGCAGCCGCTGTGCGTCGCCATCTATGCGGCGTGGCTGTCGCACGAGCGTCCGTCGAAGGCCTTCTGGGCGAGCGCCGTCGCAGGCAGCGCGATCGTCATCGCGTTCGCCTTGCAGGCGGGCGGCGGCGCGCTTCAGGCGGGCGACCTGCTGATGCTGGTCGCCGTCGGCATCGGCGCGCTCGGCTATGCGGAAGGCGCGCGGCTCGCACGGCAGATCGGCGGCTGGCAGGTGATCTGCTGGGCGCTCGTGGTGTCCGCGCCGTTCCTGCTCGTTCCCGTCGCGTGGCTCGGCTGGGAACAGCATGTCACGCATCCCGGCCCCGTCGCGCTGAAAACGTGGCTCGCGTTCGGCTACGTCACGGTGTTCTCGCAGTTCATCGGCTTTTTTGCGTGGTATGCGGGCCTCGCCATGGGCGGGACGGCGCGCGTCGGCCAGGTGCAACTGCTGCAGATCTTCTTCACGATGGCGTTCTCCGCGCTCTTCTTCGGCGAGACCGTCGCGCCCGTCACGTGGATTTTCGCGGCCGCCGTGATCGCCACCGTGATGCTGGGCCGCAAGGCCGTCGTACATACGGCCGTGCGGCCGGTTCGCGCCGCCTGACGAGTTCGCGCGATAATCCTTCTTTTGACCGACCACCTGTTCCGCTACATCGACGAGGAGACCATGAATCAAAGCGACCTCAATGCCCCGACCTGGCAATTGTCCGAACGCGCTCGCAAGCTCACCAGCTCGGCGATTCGCGAAATCCTGAAGGTCACCGAGCGGCCCGAGGTCATTTCGTTCGCGGGCGGTCTGCCGTCGCCGGCCACCTTCCCGGCCGAAGAAATGCGCGCGGCCTCCGACCGCATCCTGCGCGACTCGCCCGCCGCCGCGCTCCAGTACAGCGCGACGGAAGGCTATCTGCCGCTGCGCGAATGGGTCGCGCAACGCTATTCGGTGAACGGCGCGCAGATCCGTGCTTCGCAGGTGCTGATCACGACGGGCTCGCAACAGGCGCTCGATCTGCTCGGCAAGGTGCTGGTCTGCCCGGAAAGCCCCGTGCTCGTCGAAACGCCGACCTATCTCGGCGCGCTGCAATCGTTCTCGATGTACGAGCCGCGCTACGTTCAGGTGCCGACGGACGATAACGGCCTGATCCCCGAAGCCCTCACGCCCGAACTCACCAAAGGCGCGCGTCTGCTTTACGCGCAACCGAACTTCCAGAATCCGACGGGGCGCCGCCTGCCCATCGAGCGCCGCCGCGCGCTCGCCGAATTCGCGAAGTCGGCGCCCTTCCCCGTCATCGAAGACGATCCGTACGGCGCGCTCGACTACCGCGGCGAACCTCTGCCGACCATGCTGTCGATGTCGCCCGATCACATCGTGCATCTCGGTTCGTTCTCGAAGGTGCTGGCGCCGGGCCTGCGCATCGGCTACATCATTGCGCCCGAAGAACTCCACTTCAAGCTCGTGCAGGCCAAGCAGGCCACGGACCTCCACACGCCGAGCTTCACGCAGCGCATCGTGCATGAAGTCGTGAAAGACGGCTTCCTCGACACGCATGTGCCGAAGATCCGCGCGCTGTATCGCGACCAGTGCGAAGCGATGCTCGGCTCGCTCGAACGCTACATGCCCGAAGGCGTGACATGGAACCGGCCGGAAGGCGGCATGTTCATCTGGGTGTCGCTGCCGAAGCATATCGATACGATGAAGCTGCTCGAAGCAGCCGTCGCGCAGAACGTCGCGTTCGTGCCGGGCGGTCCGTTCTTCGCGAACGAAGCGCAGCACAACACGCTGCGCCTGTCGTTCGTGACCGTGCCGCCCGCGAAGATCGACGAAGGCGTTGCGCGTCTCGCGGAACTGATCCGCGCACGCGTTTAAGCAAACACCATTTTCCATTCATCGACGAGGACACGTCATGGCTCAATCGAATGTGTATGACAAGCTGAAGGAACTGGGCATCGAGTTGCCCGTCGCGGGCGCGCCCGCTGCCGCGTATGTGATGAGCGCGCAAAGCGGCAACACGGTGTACCTGTCGGGTCACATCGCGAAGAAAGACGGCAAGGTGTGGGCCGGCAAGCTCGGCGACAACGTCAGCACGGAAGAAGGCAAGACGGCCGCACGCTCGGTCGCGATCGATCTGCTCGCCACCTTGCACGCGCATGTCGGCGATCTGAACCGCGTGACGCGCATCGTCAAGGTGATGAGCCTCGTGAACTCGACGCTCGATTTCACCGAGCAGCACATCGTCACGAACGGCGCATCGGAACTGATCGCCGACGTGTTCGGCGAGCGCGGCAAGCACGCGCGTTCGGCATTCGGCGTTGCGCAGATTCCGCTTGGCGCATGCGTCGAGATCGAACTGATCGCCGAGGTGCAATAAGCGGCGCGGATCAACGCGCGAGGCGTTCGTGGTTGCGAGCGCCTTGGTCGCGAATCCGTACCGACGCTAACGCGCCGTCGATGATGTGAAAGCGTCATCGGCGGCGTTTTTTTATCTGCGTCTGACCTCGCATGCGCCGCTGCGTTGTGCCGTCACAACACGGCACGCGCACATCGCACTGGGCACAAACCCCAGGTCGGACACCGAACAAGGACACACGATGCAAGAGCAAACCGTCCGCTTCAAACAGGTCGATGTCTTCACGTCCGTGCCGTTCAAAGGCAATCCGCTCGCCGTGGTTTTCGATGCGGACACACTCGACACTGAACAGATGCAGGCCATCGCGCACTGGACGAATCTGTCGGAAACGACGTTCCTGCTAAAGCCGACCGACCCGTCGGCCGATTACCGGGTGCGCATCTTCACGACCCACGGTGAGTTGCCGTTCGCCGGCCATCCGACGCTCGGCACCGCGCACGCATGGCGCGAAGCGGGCAACCAGCCGAAGCAGCCGGGCCGCCTCGTGCAGCAATGCGGTGCGGGTCTCATCGAACTGGCGGAAGAAGACAGCGCGCGCAATGTGTGGGCATTCGCTGCCCCGCCCGCGCGCGTCTCGCCGCTCGCACAAAGCGAATACGCCGCGCTCGCCGACGCATTGCGCAGCGATGCAATCGATTACACGGCGCAACCGTGCGGCGTCGACAACGGTCCGAAATGGCTCGTCGTCCGTATGAAATCGGCGGACGCATGTCTCGCGCTCGATCCCGATGCGGCAGCGCTGCGGCGTGTCGCGCAAACGGCAGGCGCGCTAGGTCTCGCGGCTTACGGCCCCCATGACGCAAACGGCCCGGCGACTTTCGAGTTGCGCTGCCTGCTATTGGGCGGCAACCTCGGTGTAGGGGAAGACCCTGTCACGGGCAGTGCGAACGCCGCGGTCGCGGGGTTGCCGACCACACAGAATATGCGGCCCGGCAATCAGTACACCGTGCGCCAGGGCACCGCGATCGGCCGCGCCGGCGACGTCTATGTGCGCTATGACGACGCAGCAGGCAAGACGTGGATAGGCGGCGCGTCGGTGACGATTATCGACGGCACGTTCCGTCTGCCGTAAAACTGCAGGCGTAATCAATGGAAATGAGCGGCGACTGAATTGACATTTGCGCGTCACCTGGATGCTCTAAAAATCCACTCGATGCGCACACATAAAATGCCCCAATCCAGCGCAAATGCGGCCATTCATGCACACTGCATGAATGGCCGCATTGCCATGATGGCTGTCGAACTATCATTGCGGCAATCCATCATGCTTGCCGCGGCTTCGACAAACGCTTTCAAACGCCCGCCTGATGCGCCTGTTCGGGCAGCTCACGCGTTGGCGAGAAGCTTGCCCGTATGCCCGCGAAGGACAGCGTATACCCGATGCGCGAGCCCTTCCTTAATTATTGCCCATTCAGTAATATCAAATCGTAACCGATGACCAATGGGTGGTCTGGCTCGCCACCACGCCCCTGCTCCCACGTCGCAACAGCGGCGTGCCAATTCGTCGAAGCAGCCGGTTGCTTTAACATTCGCGCAGTCGAAACGCAAACACCGCAACACAAGCACAGCCGCAAGGCACAGGGTCACGGTCCAGCCGATGAATCAGTTCCGCCACGCTTCCGCTCGCGACGTCAGGCACCGCCTCGATCCGGCGGGAACGCGCCGTCGCGCGCTGCTCGCGATTCCCGCGCTTGGCGTGCTGGTGCTCGTGCTGCTGTGGACCGTTATCTTCGCGCGGCTGTCGGTTGAAAAGGAAACGACTTATCGCGAAGCGATGGCCTCGGCGGCGATCCTGTCGGCGGCACTCGAACAGCACACGGTGAAGGCGATTCACCAGGTCGATCAGATCACGCGCTTTGTCAAATTCGAATTCGAAAAAACGCCGGGACATTTCGATCTCGGCAGTACGGTTGAAAAAGGCGTCGTGCAAAGCGAAACGCTCGTGCAGGTTTCGCTGATCGACGAGCACGGCAAGCTCATCGCGAACACGGCAGACCCCAATCCGAAACCGATCGACCTGTCGGACCGCGAACACTTCAAGGTGCACGAACACGAGAACGACGACCAGCTGTTCATCAGCAAGCCGGTGCTCGGCCGCGTCTCGGGCCATTGGACCTTGCAGATGACGCGCCGTTTGAATCACCCCGATGGTTCGTTCGCGGGCGTGGTGGTGGTGTCCGAAGATCCGAGCTATTTCACGAGCGACTTCTACAACAACGCGGCCATCGGACGTGAAGGCGTGATCGCGGTGATCTCCGATAGCGGCGCCGTGCTCGCGCGCCGCACGGGCAACGCCGATCACGCGCAAGGCGTGTTCACGGCGACGGGCGTCTATCCGACCTCGGAACATGTGTCGGGCACCTATGTCGATTCGATCGACAACGTCACGCGCATCGTGTCGTACCGGCATATCGACGGCTATCCGCTCGGCGTGCTGGTCGGTCTGTCGCAGGCCGAAGAATTCGCCGACTACAACCACACGCGCAACGTGTATCTGCTGATGGCGAGCTTCATTTCGCTCGCCATGCTCGGCTTTTTTGCCGTCGCCACAGGTCTGATCGGCAAGCTGCTGGGACGCGAGCGCGAGATGACGCATCTGGTCGAGTTCGATCTGCTCACGGGCCTGCGTAACCGCTATTCGACGTTGCAGAGCCTGCGTCACGACGTGGCGCAGCCGGTCAACCTCGGGCATCTTGCGATTCTCTTCATCGACCTCGACAACTTCAAGACCGTCAACGACACGCTCGGCCACAACGCCGGCGACATCGTGCTGCAGATGACAGCCGCGCGTCTCGCGGATGCCGTCGCCGACGCAGGCGCGTTGTCGCGTATCGGCGGCGACGAGTTCGTCGTGGTGATCAAGGGCGAAGATGTCGAGAAACGCTCGGTGACGCTCGCGGAAGCGATCTCCGACGTATTCGCGAAGCCATTCGAAGTACGCGGCAGTTCGTTCGTACTGCATGCGAGCATCGGCATTGCGCTCTATTCGGTCGCGAACGAAAGCGAAATCGATCTGCTGAAAAAAGCCGACCTTGCGATGTACAGCGCGAAGGACGCGGGCAAGAACTGCTATCAGTTCTACTCGCCGCATCTGTCGCATCGCGCGGACCATCTGATGAAGTGGGAACAGCAGCTGCGCGTCGCGCTTGCCGACCAGCAACTGTTCCTCGCCTATCAGCCAAAGATCGATCTGGCGCGCCGCTGCATCACGGGCTTCGAAGCGCTCGTGCGCTGGAACCATCCGCAGCACGGCCTGATTCCCGCGAACGAGTTCATCCCTGTGGCGGAGTCGACGGGCCTGATCGTGCCCATCGGCGACTTCGTGATTCGCACCGCGTGCCGCCAGCTCGCGCAATGGCAGCAACAGGGTTACGACACGCTGTCACTTGCCGTGAACATTTCGGCCGTACAGTTCTGGCGCGGCGATCTGTTCGAGACGATCTCGCGCGCGATCGAAGAAACAGGCATTGCCGCGCGTCGCCTCGAACTCGAAATCACGGAGACGGCGATGATGGAGTATCCCGATCTCGTCTCCGAAAAGATCTTCGCGTTGAAGCGGCTGGGCGTACGCATCGCGCTCGACGACTTCGGCACGGGCTATTCGTCGCTGTCCTATCTGAACCGCTTCTCGGTCGACACGCTAAAGGTCGACCGCTCGTTCGTGCAGGCCATTCCCGGCGACCGGAGCGTGTGCGTGATGGTGACGGCCATCGTCAATCTCGCGCGCTCGCTGGGGCTGACGGTGGTGGTCGAAGGCACGGAGACGGAAGAACAGATTGCGTGGCTCGCGGCATTGGGGCACATCGAGGCGCAGGGTTTTCTGTTCTCGCGGCCCGTGCCCGCCGACGCCATTCCAGCGTTGCTCGAACGTTTCGGCGTCTGCGGCACCGCACGTCATGCGCACGCGAGCGACGTGGACAACAGCGACGCCGCGAGCACCAGCACGAGCAACGAATCGGCCTGAGCGGAGCGGCTCGCTTCCACGCCGCTTTGCTGCGATGAGGGCTGCCTCACGGCATCGCGCGGGCAGACGATAGCGGTATCGACACATATCGAGCGAGCCCGCTCGACCTCGCATGACCTCAGCGCGCGCCGTCGCGGCCATCGGCGGTGCGCGCCGGATAAGAAACCAGCCCAACAGGGGTTCACATGCAGCCAGCCCGGCAGATGACGGCGCTCCATGCGTCGGCGGGAGACGAAGCCACGCGATGCCACGAGCGCGAGCCGCTCTGGACGCTCTTTCGCGTCGTGTTTGGTTTGTCCGCGCTGTCGTGGGGCGGACTCGCGCTGATGGCGCAACTGGAAAACCACTACGTCGAGCGCGAGGAGCGCCTCACGCGTCTCGCGTACTCGGACATCGTGGCCCTGGCGTGGATGGTGCCGGGTCCTGTCGGCTGCAACGTCGCGGTGCAGCTCGGTCATGTGTTGCGCGGACGCGCGGGCGCGTGGGTGGCGGGCGTCGCGAGCGTCCTGCCGTTCTTCATGCTGATGACGGCGTTCGCGATCTTCTATCGCACGCCGATCGTGCGCGAAGTCGCCTCGCAGACGCTGCTCAGTCATTTCAGCGTCGTGCTCGCGACGTTGATCGGTGTCACCTGGTACAAGCAGACGCGCGCGCTCGTGCGCGGACGGCTCGAATGGACGGCAGCCGTGCTCGGCAGCATCGCGCTGGTCGGCGCGCATACGCCTGCCGCGTATATCGGCATACTCGGCGCGGCGTTCATGTCGGGCTGGGTGCGCAGCGACGCGCGCGGCGCCCGCCTCTCGACGACCCTCAGTGCCGGCGACTGGCGCCTGCTGATCGGCCTGTGCGTGTTGCTGGTGATCTTCGCGGTGCCGCTGCCGCATCGCTATGAACTCGCGCTGTTGTGGCCGCGTCTCGCGGGTGCGGGACTGACGCTGTTCGGCGGCGGCTTCTCCGCGTTGCCCGTGTTAAAGACGCTGTTCGTTACGCCCACGGTCGGTGTGACCGACAACGACTTCACGCTGGCGTTTTCGCTATCGCCCTTGTCGCCGGGACCGCTCCTGAACGTGGTGCCGTTCTTCGGCTATCTGGTCGAAGGATGGCGCGGCGCGCTGATCGCGACGATCGCGCTCTTCCTGCCGTCGGGCTGCCTCGTCGTGCTCGCGCAGCGCCACCTGCATCAGTTGAAGACGAACCCGCGTTTCGAGCACGGCATGCGCGTACTGCGCGCGGTGACGACTGCGTTTCTGGCCGTCGCGGTGCTGCGTATCGTGCGCAATGTGCCGTTCGAACCGGCGTATGCCGTGACGGCCCTGTTCTCGGGCGTCTGCTTCGCCAAGCTGAAGCTGCCTGTTTATGCCGTGTATGGGACTGTGGCTATCGTGTGCGGCGTGTGGCTGTACTTCATGCCAGCAGGTTGATGCGACGTTACCATTCGCCAATAGAAAAGCGCCGCATCAGCGGCGCTTTCGTTTGAAACGTCGTGCGTGTTGCAGCCGCGCTCAGAAGCCGCGCGACAACGCAGCCACACCGATCGTCACGACGCCCAGCACCAGATTGACGACGACCAGTCGCCGCACGGTCGCAACAGCGCGTGCGCCATCGGGCCATTTCTGCGCCTGCACCGCGCGACGGATACGCGGAAAGACCGCGAAGCGGATATGCCCGAAAATCAGCATCATCACGATGCCGATACCGGCCATCGCGTGCAGCTGCCACGTGGCGTGGCCACCGCCGAACTGCATCAGCAGGAAGCCGCCCGTCAGCAGAATGACCAGCACCGACACGCCGACCCAGTTGAAGAACCGGCCAAACACCGATTCCCACAGCGGCAGCCGCAATTGCGGCGAGAGATCTTCCAGTGCCGGACGCAGGCAGAAATGCGCGAATACCATGCCGCCGATCCACACGGCGACACCCAGCAGATGCAGAAAGAGCGCGAGTTCGATCGCCTTGTTCATAGTTGTTTTCCTTTCCCGATGTAGCGCGCGGCCGTTATGTCCTGTCGAAATACGCGGCACTGACATGCGCCAATGACCGCGTTCGACTCGTGACATGATGCGCAGTTCATTCGCTGCGCTGATTTCTTCGTTGTTTTTGTGTTGCGCCGTGAGACACCCCGCTCACGGCGTTCGCCTTCGTTACGCGCCCATCACCGGACGCAGCGACGTCACCTCTTTCAGCTTCGTATCCGGCGCGCGGCCCTTGCGGGCCCGCTTGCCGACATTCGGAGCCAGCGTGGCACCCGACAGCTGTTCTTCGGTTGGCTTGTTGCGATACATGCCTTCCAGCACGACGCCTGCCTTGGTGATGGCAAGCGCCTGCTTCAGCGCTTCGTTCGGATCGAGCGCCATCAGGATCACGCCACGTCCGCCGCCCGAGAGCGTCTTCATCTCGTCCAGGCCGAACACCAGCAGACGTCCGCCGCCCGACAGACACGCCACTTGCGTCGCATCGGGCAGCATCGGCATCGGCGCGAGCGGCGTCGCGCCCTCGTCGATCGTCATGAACGCCTTGCCCGCCTTCACGCGGCTCACCATGTCGCCGACCTTCGCGATAAAGCCGAAGCCGTTCGACGACGCCAGCAACAACGCCTGTTCCGCCGAGGCCGCGTAGTAGTGCATCAGATGCGTACCCGATTCGAGCTCGATCAGCGACGTGACAGGAACGCCGTCGCCGCGGCCGCCCGGCAATTGCGACACCGCCACGGAATACACGCGGCCCTTGCTGCCCCACGCGATCAGCATGTCGGGCGTACGGCACTGGAACGCGGCATAAAGATGATCGCCCGCCTTGAACGTGAAGCCGGCGGGATCGAGCCCGTGGCCCTTCAATGCGCGTACCCAACCTTTCTGCGACACGACCACCGTCACCGGCTCGTCGACGACGCGCGCTTCGAACGTTGCTCGCTTTTCCTGCTGGATCAGCGTGCGGCGATCGTCGCCATATTGCTTCGCGTCCGCTTCGATTTCCTTGATGATCAGGCGCTTCATCGCGGATTCGCTGCCCAGCAACTCTTCGAGCTTGGCCTTCTCGTCGCGCAGTTCGGACAGTTCCTTCTCGATCTTGATCTTTTCCAGGCGCGCCAATTGACGCAGCCGGATTTCAAGAATGTCCTCGGCCTGACGCTCCGACAGACCGAAGGCTTCGATCAGCGCCGTCTTCGGTTCGTCGGATTCGCGAATGATGCGGATGACTTCGTCGATATTCAAAAAGACGATCATCCGGCCTTCGAGGATGTGAATCCGGTCGTTGACCTTGCCCAGACGATGCTGCGTGCGGCGCGTGACCGTCGTGAAACGGAAACCGACCCATTCGCGCAGGATCTCGCCAAGACCCTTCTGACGCGGACGGCCATCCGCGCCGACCATCACCAGATTCAGCGTCGCATTCGACTCGAGGCTCGTATGCGCGAGCAGCGTGGTGACGAACTCGGTTTGATCGATGGTGCGCGACTTCGGCTCGAATACGAGACGCACGGGCGCATCCTTGCCGGACTCGTCGCGCACGGCGTCGAGCAGACCGAGAAGGGTTTGCTTCGTCTGCAACTGCTCCGGCGTCAGCGACTTCTTGCCGAGCTTGATCTTCGGATTCGTCTGTTCCTCGATCTCTTCGAGCACCTTCTGGCCGGAGGTATTCGGCGGCAACTCGGTGATGACGAGCTGCCACTGGCCGCGTGCGAGATCTTCGATCTTCCAGCGCGCACGGACCTTGAGACTGCCGCGGCCCGTTTCGTACGCCTGCGAGATTTCCGTTTCGCTCGAAATGATCTGACCGCCGCCCGGGAAGTCCGGGCCGGGCACATGCTGCATCAACTCGGCGTGCGTGATGTGCGGATGACGGATCATCGCGACGGCGGCCGCGGCGACTTCGCGCAGGTTGTGCGACGGGATTTCCGTTGCCAGGCCAACCGCGATGCCCGACGCGCCGTTCAGCAGCACGAACGGCAGCCGAGCGGGCAGCAGCTTCGGCTCTTCGAACGAGCCGTCGTAGTTCGGCATGAAATCGACGGTGCCCTGATCGATTTCGTCGAGCAGCAGTTTCGCGATCGGCGTGAGACGCGCTTCCGTGTATCGCATCGCCGCTGCGCCGTCGCCGTCGCGCGAGCCGAAGTTGCCCTGGCCGTCGATCAGCGGATAGCGCATCGAGAAATCTTGCGCGAGACGCACGAGCGCGTCGTACGCCGACTGGTCGCCGTGCGGGTGATACTTACCCAGCACGTCGCCGACCACACGCGCCGACTTCACCGGCTTTGCGTTGTCGGCGAGACCCATCTCGTTCATCGCGTACAGGATGCGGCGCTGCACGGGCTTCTGGCCGTCGCAGACGTCGGGCAGCGCGCGGCCCTTCACCACGCTCACCGCGTATTCGAGGTACGCGCTTTCAGCGTAGTCGCCGAGCGTCAGCACGTCGCCTTCGGGCGTTGCCGGCGCGGCAAAAAGATCAGGAGTGTTGTCGTCCATCTAGATTCCGTGTCCTTGTTCGGCGGCGCGCGCTTCGTGCTTCACATGCATTGCATGGGTTCGCTGGCACGAAGCGCGGCGGCGCTCAGATATCCGCTTCGACCTGGTTGCCCTTGTCCTCGAGCCAGCTGCGGCGCGACGCCGCTTCGCCCTTGCCCATCAGCATCGTCATTCGCGCGACGGTCGCGTCGAAGTCGAGCTGGCCGAGCGCGACGGGCGACAGGCGCCGCGTGTCAGGGTTCATCGTCGTGTCCCACAGCTGCTCGGCGCTCATTTCACCCAGCCCCTTGAAGCGGCTGATCGACCATTGCGATTCGCGCACGCCGTCCTTGCGCAGCTTGTCGAGGATCGCCTCGAGTTCGCCTTCATCCAGCGCGTACAGCTTCTGCGCGGGCTTCTTGCCGCGCGCGGGCGCATCGACGCGGAACAGCGGCGGACGCGCAACGTGCACGTGACCGCGTTCGATCAGTTGCGGGAAGTGCTTGAAGAACAACGTGAGCAGCAGCACCTGGATGTGCGAGCCGTCGACGTCCGCGTCGGACAAGATACAGATCTTGCCGTAGCGCAAGTTGGAGAGATCGACGGTGTCATCCGGGTTGTGCGGATCGACGCCGATGGCCACCGAAATGTCGTGCACTTCATTGTTGGCGAACAGGCGGTCACGCTCGGTTTCCCAGGTGTTCAGCACCTTGCCGCGCAACGGCAGGATGGCCTGATATTCCTTGTCGCGCCCCATCTTCGCGGAGCCGCCCGCCGAATCGCCCTCGACGAGGAACAGCTCATTACGGCCGATTTCCGTCGATTCACAGTCGGTCAGCTTGCCCGGCAACACGGCAACGCCCGAACTCTTGCGCTTCTCGACCTTCTGGCCAGCACGCGTGCGCGCCTGCGCCTGCTTGATGACGAGATCGGCGAGCTTCTTGCCGTGCTCGACGTGCTGGTTGAGCCACAGTTCCAGCGCGGGACGCGCAAACGACGACACCAGCTTCACGGCATCGCGGCTATTCAGACGTTCCTTGATTTGCCCCTGGAACTGCGGGTCGAGCACCTTCGCGGACAGCACGAACGACACGCGCGCGAACACGTCTTCCGCCAGCAGCTTCACGCCCTTCGGCTGCAGGTTGTGCAGTTCGACGAAGCTCTTCACGGCCTGGAAGAGACCGTCGCGCAAGCCCGCTTCGTGCGTGCCGCCAGCGGGCGTCGGAATCAGATTGACGTAGGACTCGCGCGTGAGCGGCCCTTCTTCGCTCCACGCGACGACCCACGCCGCGCCCTCGCCTTCGGCGAAGGTCTCTTCATTCGAGCGCGAGCTTTCCGCGTAGCGCTCGCCTTCAAAGAGAGGAATCAGCAGGTCGCTGCCCGCCATGCCTTCCATCAGATAGCCACGCAGGCCGTCTTCGTACTTCCAGCTTTGGCGTTCGCCTGTTTTCTCATTGACGAGCACCACTTCGACGCCCGGCAGCAGCACGGCCTTCGAGCGCAGCAGGCGCTGCAACTCGCCGAGCGGAAGATTCGGCGAATCGAAATATTTGGCGTCGGCCCACGCGGTCACGCGCGTGCCGGACTTCTTGTCGCTCTTCGCCGCGGCGCGCACCTGCAGTGGCTTGACGACGTCGCCATGCGAGAAGCTCAGTTCGGCGACCTTGCCGTCGCGCCACACGGTGACGTCGAGGCGCGTGGACAGCGCGTTCGTCACCGACACGCCGACGCCATGCAGGCCGCCCGAGAAGGTGTACGCGCCGCCCGCCGCCTTGTCGAACTTGCCGCCCGCGTGCAGGCGTGTGAAAACGATTTCGACGACGGGCACGCCCTCTTCGGGATGCATGCCGAACGGAATGCCGCGGCCGTCGTCTTCGACGGATACGGACTGGTCGGCGTGCAGCGTGACGGTGATCTGACGGCCGTAGCCGCCGAGCGCTTCGTCGGATGCGTTGTCGATGACTTCCTGGATGATGTGCAGCGGATTTTCGGTGCGCGTGTACATGCCGGGCCGCTGCTTGACCGGCTCCAGGCCTTTGAGCACCTTGATCGATGCTTCGCTATACGCGGCGTTAGGCTTTTTCGTTGACATGGCTTGCTCGGGTCCGTCGGTTCATCGTTGTCCACACGTCCTGTGGACAGGTGCGTGGACAATGCGTTGAGTTTTCAAAAAAAGCGAAACGAAACAACGGAGTGTGTACGCTGCGCGACTTGCGTGCAGCAGTTATCGGTTTGCCTTGCCTGCTTTCCGCGGTTTTCCGGCAAGCCCGGTTTCGGGCGATACGCTGGAACGACCGTGGGAAGCAGGTTCGCGGGTATTTTACTGATTTCGATGCGCGGGGCAATTTAGATGAAGGGTGTAGGACGGTTGGCACAGACCGACTGTCGCATCACCGCCTACGCGCGCCGCCAGGTATAGTTACGCTATTGTCAGTTTTTGATGCCTGTTTCCGACCCTGCGTCCAGGAGCGTTGAGATGAAACCCTCCGAAGCGATGCGCGAACATCGCGCCGAGATCAGAACCATTGTCGCCGAACATCACGCGCGCAACGCGCGCGTGTTCGGCTCGACCTTGACAGGCGAGGACCGCGACGACAGCGATCTCGACCTGCTCGTCGACCCGACACCGGAAACCACGCTGTTCGATCTCGCCCGTATCCAGCGCCGGCTCGAGGCTCTACTGGGGGTGTCCGTTGACGTGTTGACGCCCATGGCGTTGCCCGAGTCGTTTCGCGCCCGCGTCATCAGCGAAGCGGTGCCCGTGTGAAGAAAAGCGACCTGCGCATTGTCGATTTTCTCGACCATATTCTGGAAGCAATTGGCAGAATCGAGCGCTACACACGTGGTATCACAGACGACGCGTTTGCCGCTGATTCTCTCATTCAGGATGCTGCAATCCGTAATCTTGAGATCATCGGCGAAGCCGCGCGCAACGTCGAGCGCGTCTCCCCGGAATTCGCCGCTGCACACGCTGATGTGCCTTGGGAAGACATGTACTTGATGCGAAACCGTGTCTCGCACGGCTATTTTTCGGTGGACGCGGGCGTTATCTGGCAGACGATCGTACGCGACCTTCCTGTTTTGAAGCAGCAAATCGCTGCAATTCGCGAGCAGACACCGTAACATCCGCTCGCGCTACGCGTCACTTCCGCTTGCTCTCCAACTCATCCCACCGCTCAATCGCCACGAGCAGTTCCTCGTCGATCGCCGCGTAACGCTCGGTCAGGCGCGCGCCTTCCTGGGCGTCCTTCACGAAGATCGAGCCGTCCTCGATCTGCGCGCCGATCGCCTTCTGCTCCGCTTCGAGCGCAGCGATCGTCTCGGGCAGCGCTTCCAGTTCGCGCTGTTCCTTGAATGAAAGCTTCACCGTGCGCTGCGCGTTGCGGCCTGCCGCGCTGTCCTTGGCGACGGCTTCCTTCGGCGGCTCTTTCGGCACATCCTGTTGCGCGATCTGCTCGGAACGCTCGCGCTGGATCTGCCAGTCGGTAAAGCCGCCGACATATTCCCGCCACTTGCCCTCGCCCTCCGACGCAATCACCGACGTCACCACGTTGTCCAGGAACGCGCGGTCATGGCTCACCAGCAGCACCGTGCCGTCGTAGTCCGTCAACAGTTCTTCGAGCAGTTCGAGCGTCGGGATGTCGAGGTCGTTGGTCGGTTCGTCGAGCACCAGCACGTTCGCCGGACGCGCAAACAGACGCGCGAGCAGCAGGCGGTTGCGCTCGCCGCCCGACAAGGACTTCACGGGCGAACGCGCGCGCTCCGGCGCAAACAGAAAGTCGCCGAGATAGCTCATGACGTGCTTTCTCTGACCATTGATCTCGACCCAGTCGCTGCCGGGGCTGATCGTATCGCCGAGGCTCTTGTCCAGATCGAGCTGTGCGCGCATCTGGTCGAAGTAAGCGACTTGCAGGTTGGTGCCGATGCGTACCTTGCCATCATCCGGCTGAAGTTCGCCGAGAATCAGCTTGAGCAGCGTCGTCTTGCCCGCGCCGTTCGGCCCGATGAAGCCAATCTTGTCGCCACGCATCACCGTCGCCGAAAAACGGTCGACCACCGTGCGCTCGCCGTACCGCTTCGTCACGTCCGTCAGTTCGGCGACGATCTTGCCGGACTTTTCGCCCTGCCCGACGTCGAGCTTTACGTTGCCCTGCACATTGCGGCGTTCCGCACGTTCGTTGCGCATCTGCACGAGCCGCGCAATGCGGCCGACACTGCGCGTGCGTCGCGCCTCGACGCCCTTGCGAATCCAGACTTCTTCCTGTGCGAGCAGCTTGTCGAACTTCTCGTTTTCGACCCGCTCCACTTCCAGTTGCTGCGCCTTGCGCGTCTGATATGCGGAGAAATTGCCCGGATACGACAACAGACGCCCGCGATCCAGTTCGACGATGCGCGTCGCGACGCGATCGAGAAACGCGCGGTCGTGGGTGATGAACAGCAAACCGGCGCGCTGCGAGATCAGCAGTTCTTCCAGCCAGCGAATGCCGTCGAAGTCCAGATGATTGGTCGGCTCGTCCAGCAGCAGCACGTCCGGCTGCACGACCAGCGCCCGCGCCAGCGCGACGCGCTTTTGCATGCCGCCCGACAGCGAGCCGACCCGCGCGTCGCCATCCAGACCGATCTGCGCGAGCGTCGTGGCGACGCGCGTGCGCCAGTTCCACGCGTCGGTGGCATCGAGCGACGATTGCAGCGCGTTCATGCGCGCAAGCAACGCGTCGTGCTGCGCGCCTTCCGGCGTTTCCGCCAGCTCGTGCGCGACCGTGTTGTATTCGTCGAGCAGCGCGCTCGCATGCGTGAGGCCCGCCGCGACCGTGTCGAACACCGTCACGTCCGCGTCGAACTCGGGCTCCTGCGGCACGTATACGGTGACGAGATCCTGCTGGCGCGTGACGAGGCCATCGTCCGGTCTGGCGAGCTCGGCGACGATCTTCAGCAGCGACGACTTGCCCGCGCCGTTGCGGCCGATCAACCCGACGCGCTCGCCGGCTTCGAGAGAGAAATCCGCGTGATCGAGCAGCGCGACGTGGCCGAACGCCAGTTGCGCGCCCGTGATGGTGTAAAGCGACATGGGAAAGGAGGAACCAGCGATGAGTCGGAAGCGCTCATTGTACCGGTCGGCGGCGCGAACACTGACGGGATGCGGCCCGGCAGGATGGCATAGGACGAATGACGCATGCCGCGCCCGCCCGCGGCGCTCGAACGGGAGGGCCAGCATGAGCAGGCGCTCCGCACACTCAAGGACGGAACAGAGCGCGAACGCCTGTCCCGGCAGACGTTCGCAGCGACAAACCGTTCCGTGCAGTGAAGGTGAGCAGCAAAAGGCGCGACCAGCGCGCCCGGGCTTACTTCACGTGAATCGTGATCGTCTTGCTCATCTCCGGGCCATACGAGCGGTGCGCGCCGTCGCCGAAATCGAGGGTCAGCGTGTGATCGCCCGGCGGCAGCGTAATCTCCGTTTCCGTCTGGCCCTTGCCGAAATGCAGTGACTTGTCATTGGCGGGAATGACTTCGCCCTTCGGCAGCGGCTGCCCGTCGATGATCAGATGATGATGCCCCGTGCCATCCGCGATCGTGCCCGCGGGAACGACCTTCATGCCGTCGACGGCAAATTTCACGTGAACGGGATTGCTCACGGTCGCGCCGTCCTTGGGCTCGACGAACGAGACGCCCGCGGCATGCGCTACGCCCGACATGACCAGCATGCCCGCGCACGCTGCGCCGGCCAACCATCTGTTATTCAGCATCGTTTTTCTCCTTGGCTAAAGCGGCTCGATGGACACGGCGCACATCAGCGTTCGCGCACGGCTGCATCGTATGGAAAGAATACACGCTGGAGCCGGGCCCGCCGGACGCGGGATCGCCGGGATGCACGCTGCTTCGCGTTGATCTGAAACGGTAAACGGAACGGACGACGTGGGTCTTCCGGCGAATTCCGGTAATATTGCGGGTCGCCGCCAAATGCACTAAAAAGGGGCAGATTGGCGGATTTTGCATTGAATCAATGAAGAGCGTGTGTCGTGAGTGAAGTGATCGAATATAAGAGCTGGGTCTGTCTGATTTGCGGCTGGATCTATAACGAAGAAGAAGGTTTGCCCGAGGAAGGTATCGTCGCCGGTACGCGTTTCGCCGATATCCCCGAGGACTGGCGCTGCCCGCTGTGCGACGTGGGCAAGGCTGAGTTTGCTGTAGTCGAGTTCTGATCGGCAGTTTTCTTACAGAAACGTCGTTCGTATAGAGCGGTCCGCGGTTCAATGCCGGCGGACCGTTTTGTTTTTGGCGGCCCAACCGCTTTCCTGAGTCAGTCGCGTGTTGCGACGACGATCAGTTCGCGGCTCGCGTGATCGACGGACGATCGTGACCAGTCTCCGAACCATTCCATCTCGCTGAAACCGGCTCTGACGAGCGCTTCGGTCAGCGCGGCCTGGCTGCGAAAGTGCAACTCGCTGGGCACGACGACGGTGTCGCCGTCTCGAAAGAAGCGATAGCGAGTGTCGAAGCGGACGCGGTCATGCCTCGCTTCGGTGAGTTGCTGCCAGATTTCGACGGCGCCGTAGCGCGGGTCGTCGATCACGCGGCGTGACAGATCCGGCGTCCACGCCGCCCACGGCGACACGGCTGGATTACGGCTTTCGAAAGCGAGCCGTCCGCCTGGGCGCAGTGTGGCTCGTGCAACGGCGAGCGTCGCCTCGAAGCTCGCGTCGTCGAGGAAAACCTGCGCGACGTGGCCTGTCATCATGGCGAGATCGGCGGTCGTTGCGCCCAGTTGCGCCGCGTCGCCTTCGATCCATTCCACCCGATCGCTGCCCGGCCGTCGGCGCGCGATATCGAGCATCGCGTGCGACGGATCGACGCCCGTCACCGTGTAACCGCGCCGCGCCAGTTCACAGGCGAGCAGCCCCGTGCCGCAGCCGATATCGACGATGCGCGAAGCCTCCGTTCGGGCGGCGAGGTCGATATAGAACTGCGTGTCGGCGGCGAAGGGGTTGAGCGCGTCATAAAGGGCAACGAGACGCGGATCGGCGTAGTGAGCATCGGTCATCGACCGATGGTAGCCGGGCGGCGCGCCAGCCGCCACCGCGCGGGTGCAGGCAAGGCAAAGCCCGCATCGAAAGCCGCTTTGGCCAACGGGCGATTTGCTATACTCTGCGCTCGTCGGCGGCCCCTCCCCGTAGTTCAATGGATAGAACGAGTGCCTCCTAAGCGCTAGATACAGGTTCGATTCCTGTCGGGGGGACCACATCGGCGACGGACGACGTCACAAAAAAACCCGCAACAGCTCACGCTCTGCGGGTTTTTTGTTTGCTACAGCCGAATTGCCATGCAATGCGGCGAACGGCCACAACGATCAGCCGTTCACCGATGGCGGCGCACCACTACCTGAATCTTGGCCAGTTGCTGGTCGCGCTGATCGAAGAATTTGGCGAGCGCAAACAGCGACGCGGCGGCAAACGGCCAAAGAACAAAGAAAGTAGCGAGCATGATCGACTCCGGGGGCGAAAACATTTGAACCAAGTGTACCGCCGCGATAAACAAAGAAAACTACCGTAATCGCCAAAACACAGTTCTCTTTTTTGGAAGGGAATGGCGAACGAGCCCGCACAGCACGGCTGGACGGGGTGCCCACGGACCGTCCGGGTCCGACCGGCCTCGCCCGACCGTGACAAAATTACGCATTTCGCGCAACACAAGCCAGCACAACGAAGGACAACCCATGGATATCAACAAGCAACTCGCCGCTCTCACCACTTCCGAACTGCAAACGGCGGGCGCCAGCCAGGCGACGGCCATCGCCGTCAGCGTGCTGCTGCGTCATCTGAACTCACCGGAACTGTCGAAGCTGCTGAGCACCGCGTTCGAGAATCACCAGGCTGTCATGCTGCAAACGCCGTGGCCGGATCAGATGCTGCAATCGTTCGAAGCGACGCGCCGTTTTCTCGAAGGCGCGGCCAACCCAGCCCCGACCCCCGACCAGCCCGTCTGACACAGCACGCGTCGCGCTGTGCCGGGCCGTGTCGAGCACGCCGCGCGCGACGCAAAAAAGCCACACGTGCTCCCGCCCCGGCATGCGCCGGAAGGCCGCCCAGCGGGGCTCGCGCGCGAGCGCGGCGAGCCAGTGTGCGCTCTCCCACCTAACGCGCCATTTGTCTGCGGACGGACTCGCGGCGTCCTTCTATCATCTCGTCACTCCTCGGATACGTCAGTAGGTTGAGAGATGCCCTACCCGTACAACCTTGCAATCGCCGCTGGCCTGATGATCGTCGTGCTCACCTGCAGCCTCGCGCTCGCGCTGACATGAACCGACCCGTTCACGGCCTGCAAACAGACGGCCACTCGCCCGCAGCCCGCGTCCACCTCACGCGCGTCCGATCCGCGTAAAACGCGCCGCGGCACAAATATTTTCAAACTGACCCTAAAGTTTCCCAAATCCCTGCCGTAGTGCGGGGCATGGACCATTACCTCACTTCGTCGGCGGGATCGTTCAAATCGACTCTGATCGATCAGGACATCGCGCACATTGCCCGCGTCATGCGGCCTTCGATGCATGGCGACCTGGGTGGGGCCATCCTCCCGGCCGCCTACTGGCGCAAACGCCTCTTCGAACTGCTCGACGCCGATCACCTGACCAATTCGCAGCTCTGCTCGATCGACGATCTGCTGTTGCAGCTCGACGAGCTGTGCACGAAGGAACTGGCGCCGCTGCCCGTGACGACGGCGCGGCCCGCCGCGTCGCGTGACGCGAACCGGCACCGCGTACGCCGCAAGCGCTGAGCAAAACCGCGGGGGCCTGCGCGGCCACGCCGAGCCGCGCGGATCGACGCACCGCGTGCATTTAACATTCATTGACCCGCCGCGCTTCCTTCCATGATGCTGCAACCAGCAGCGCGAACACCCGGCGACACAGCGACAGGATGATCTGGCGCGTCGCCGGGGCTGCCTTCCCCTTCCGTCAAAAAGCGCTCACCCGCCTCAGCGCAGGAAAATTTGTCTGCGGAACACGCTGCAGTCGCAAATCAGGGACATTCGTAGGTCATAATGTCCGCAAAAATTCCCAGCAAGGATTCCTGTGACTCAGGCTTCACCGCTTGAACTGCTGAAGCAGGCGCGCACCCGCTTCACACAAAAAGAAATCGCCGCGCATGTCGGCAAGGACATCAAGACGGTGCGCCGCTGGGAAAAGGGCGAGACGCCTTGCCCCGCGATGCTCGAACCCGCGCTGCAAGCGATGCTCCGCCCGTCCACGGTGCGCAACGCCGGCGCGCACGACAACGAAGCAAACACGCGCATCATCGATCTGTTCGCCGGCATCGGCGGCATCCGCATGGGCTTCGAGTCGCACGGCGGACAATGCGTATTCACCAGCGAGTGGAACGACTTCTCGCAGAAAACGTATCAGGAGAACTTCCGCGACGGCGCCGTGCAGCACACGCTGATCGGCGACATCGTCACGTTTCCCGCCGAAGCCGTTCCCGAGCACGATATTCTGCTGGGCGGTTTTCCCTGCCAGCCGTTTTCGATCGCCGGCGTGAGCAAGAAGAATGCGCTCGGCCGCCCGCACGGGTTCGAATGCGCGACGCAGGGCACGCTGTTCTTCGACGTCGCGCGCATCATCGCCACGTGCCGCCCCGCCGCGTTTCTGCTGGAAAACGTGAAGAACCTGCTGTCGCACGACAAGGGCCGCACATTCGACGTGATCCTTCAGACACTGCGCGACGAACTCGGCTACGAGGTGCATTACCGCGTGATCGACGGCGCGCATTTCACGCCGCAGCATCGCGAGCGGATCATCATCGTCGGGTTTCGAGGCAAGACGTCGTTCTCGTGGGACGATCTGCGGCTGCCGGAAGAAGGTCCGCGGCTCGCGTCGATCCTGCATCGGACGGACGGCTGCGAGCCTGTCCTGCCATGGGACGGCGACCGTTTCTTCGATCACGCCGCCCGTCAGGTGCAGCCCAAATACACACTGACGCCCAAGCTCTGGACCTACCTGCAGAACTACGCGGAGAAACATCGCGCGGCGGGCAATGGCTTCGGCTACGGGATGGCGTATCCGCAAAGCGTGACGCGCACGCTGTCGGCGCGCTATCACAAGGACGGCTCAGAGATTCTCGTCTATCAGGGCGAGAAAAAACGCCCCCGCCGTCTGACGCCGCGCGAATGCGCGCGTCTGATGGGCTTTCCCGACACCTACCGCATCCCCGTCAGCGATACCCAGGCGTATCGCCAGTTCGGCAACAGCGTCGTGGTGCCCGTGATGCGCGAAGTCGCACGCATCATGCTGCCGCATGTGCGCGCGCTCACACACGCGGCGCAGGCTGAAAGCGCGGCCGAGCTTGCGCACTGATGGTCGATATCGTCGACGCGGCCACGCGCAGCCGGATGATGTCCGGCATTCGCGGCCGCAACACGAAACCTGAAATCCTGATCCGCAGCCTGCTGCATCGCCGGGGCTTCCGCTTCCGGCTCGATGCGCGCGATCTGGCCGGCCGGCCCGACATCGTGTTGCCACGCTATCGCGCGGTGATCTTCGTGCACGGCTGCTTCTGGCATGGTCACGACTGTCACCTCTTCAAATGGCCCCAGACGCGCGCCGAGTTCTGGCGCGACAAGATCGGTCGCAACCGCGCCAACGATGCAAAGGCTCAGGCCGCGCTGCTCGACGCGGGTTGGCGCGTCGCGACGGTGTGGGAATGCGCCTTGCGCGGAGCGAACCGGGATATCGACGGCGTCCTGCAACGGCTGATCGACTGGTTGCACGGCGACGCGCCGCTGCATGAAGAGCGCGCATAAAGCGCTCGCATGAGGTTGCGTCTTCAAGCGACGCGACGAATTTTGCAAGATGCCGGTGCTACACTCGATTAGCTAACTGGGAGTCTCCAGGCTATCTTCCGAGCGGTCTCTCAACGGCTCCCGCCTATCCTGGAACCATCCACCGAAGGAGGCGCATGATGGCTGATTTTCGAATCTGGTCGGACGACTTCCCTGCGAACGGCTTCATGCCTAAGGCGCAGGAAATGAACGACAAGTCGTTCGGCGTCTCTGGCGATGGCGAGAACGTGTCGCCCGCGCTGCAATGGGACGCGCCGCCCGCCGACACGCAAAGCCTGGCGCTCACCGTCTACGATCCCGACGCGCCAACGGGCAGCGGTTTCTGGCATTGGGTCGTCGTCAACATTCCCGTCGACGCCCGCTCGCTGCCCCGCAATGCTGGCAAAGCCGACGGCAGCCTGTTGCCGGCAGGTGCGCTGCAGTTTCGCAACGACTACGGCACGGTGGGGTTCGGCGGCGCAGCGCCTACGCGTGGCGACAAGCCGCATCGCTTCATCTTCCGCGTGCATGCGCTGAAGGTGGCGACCCTGCCGCTCACCGCCGATACGACGAACGCCGTCGCGCGCTACATGACGCATCTGAACGAAATCGATTCGGCCACGTACACGGGGCTGTACGAACTGAAGTAACGGCGGCACTCCAGGCTCTACGGCCCGGCATGGCCGCCGCGCGAGACGCGTGTCATGCCGGCCCGAAGCGGTTGCCATCTGTTACGGCCGTTGTCGCGGCAACAGGAATCACAATCCTGGACTCGAGTACCGACGAGAATCGACCGCCTCGCCGCTCATCACAACAACACAATGCAAGCTTCTTCGTCGACCGACAATCGCCATCCACCGGGCGCTTCCAACCGCGCGCCTCCCTCCCCCGCCGCCGCGCCGGAACCCGAACTGGGGCTGCCGATTCCGCAGCGCTACTGGGCGATCCTCGTCGTCGCGCTGGGCATCACGCTCGCCGTGCTCGATAGCGCGATCGCCAACGTCGCGCTGCCGACCATCGCGCGGAACCTGCGCGCGAGCCCCGCAAGCTCGATCTGGGTCGTCAACGCGTATCAGCTATCGGTGACGATCTCGCTGTTGCCGCTGTCGTCGCTGGGCGATCGGATCGGCTACCGGCGCGTGTATATGGGTGGGCTGGTCTTGTTCACGGTCGCGTCGCTCGGCTGTGCGCTCGCCACATCCCTGCCGACGCTCGCGCTCGCCCGCGTGATCCAGGGCTTCGGCGCGGCGGGCATCATGAGCGTCAACACTGCGCTCGTGCGCATGATCTATCCGCCGACGCACCTCGGGCGCGGTGTCGCGATCAACGCGATGGTGGTGGCCGTTTCGTCCGCCGTCGGGCCGACGGTGGCCTCCGCCGTGCTCGCCGTCGCGGCGTGGCCGTGGCTCTTCGCGATCAACGTGCCGATCGGAATCGCCGCCATCGCGGTGGGCTGGCGCGCGCTGCCGCACAACGCAGGCCACCCGTCGCCGTACGATTATCCGAGCGCCGTGATGAACGCGTTCGTATTCGGGCTTCTGATTTTTGCCGTCGATGGCTTCGGTCACGGCGAGCGCTACGGCTTCGTCGCCGCCGAACTGATCGGCGCGATCGTGATCGGCTATTTCTTCGTGCGGCGTCAACTCACGCAGCCCGCGCCGCTGCTGCCCGTCGATCTCTTGCGCATTCCCATCTTCGCGTTATCGGTCGGTACGTCGGTGTGCTCGTTCTGCGCGCAAATGCTGGCGTTCGTGTCGCTGCCATTCCTGCTGCAAAACAATTTCGGCCTGTCACAGGTCGAGACGGGACTGCTGATGACGCCGTGGCCGCTCGTGATCGTCGGCGCGGCGCCGCTGTCGGGCGTGCTGTCGGACCGGATCTCGGCGGGCTGGCTGGGCGGCCTCGGGCTCGCGACGCTGGCGCTCGGCCTGTTGCTGCTCGCGACGCTCGGCGCGCACCCCACATCGTTCGATATCGTATGGCGCATGGCGCTGTGCGGCGCGGGCTTCGGCATTTTCCAGTCGCCGAACAACCGGACCATGCTATCGGCGGCGCCGCGCCACCGCAGCGGCGGAGCGAGCGGCATGCTCGGCACCGCGCGCCTGACGGGACAAACGCTCGGCTCGGCGCTGGTCGCGCTGATCTTCGGCATCGCGCCGCAGCACGGCCCCGTGCTCACGCTTTACGTGGCAGCGTGCTTCGCGGGCGCGGGCGCGCTCGTCAGCACGATGCGTGTCCGACACAGCGCGCCGACATCCGCGTGACGCCTACCTTCCAACGCCCCGCTTTCCGCCTATTCTTGTAGACGAAGCCTTCAGCCGCCGACGTCCGTCGCGACGTCCGGTGCGGGTTTCGCTCTGGCCTTTAACCTCGGCCTTTGAACGATAGGGGGCACCATGTCACTCATCGTCGCTGGACGTTTCACCACTTTCCCCGCCGCCGAAGACGCCGCCCAAACGCTCTTCGACAACGGCTTCCCCGGTGAAGACGTCACGCTGTTTTTCGTCAATCCGCGCGGCCAGCACGCGCGCCATCCGCTCGACGAACACGCTGCCGCCGCGCCCACGATCTCCTCCGCGCCACCGCCGACGCGCCCCCGTCATCACCGCGCGGTGACGATCGGCGCCGTCGCGGGTGCAGTGATCGGCGTCGCGGTGTTCACTGCGTTTTCGGCGTCGATGCCCGTCGTCGTGATTGCGGCGGGCGTCGGCGCGTATCTCGGGTTGGTGGTGGGCAAGATGGTCCATGCGCAGAGCGGCCCGCACGAACATCATGACGTCGTGCATCATGAGCTGCGCAATTCGGGCGTGCTCGTCGCGGTGCATGTGTGCCCGGAAAACCAGCTGGAAGCGGCGCGCATCCTGCGCGAAGCGGGCGGCGCCGATATCGAGCGCGCGACCGGCCAGTGGCAACGCGGAAGGTGGGCGGATTTCGATCCGCGTCAGACGCCCGTGCCGCTCACCGAGCTGAACCAGCAGCAGGCGTGACGGGCTCGATGGTTTGAAAGACGCCTGGCCGGAAACGAAAACGGCAGCCTGCAAAGGCTGCCGTTCGTGAAGCTGCGCGCCCCGCGAGGTTGAGCACGTTAGCTCAGACAGTCACGTCCGCGCGCTTGACGGCCTTCTCCGTCACCGACGAAGCCGTCGCGACATGCCGCAGATCGGCAAGGAACGTATCGCGCCATACCGACAGATTGTTCTCGCGCAGCGGCGCCATCATGTCCGCGTGACGCGCCTGACGCTCGGCGAGCGGCATCGACAGCGCGCGCTCCAACGCCTCGGCCATCTGCGACAGATCGAACGGATTGACGACCAGCGCGCCGGGCAACTGCTCGGCCGCGCCCGCAAATTGCGAGAGCACCAGCACGCCAGGATCGGCTGGGTCTTGTGACGCGACGTATTCCTTCGCGACGAGGTTCATCCCGTCGCGCAGCGGCGTCACATAACCCACTTGCGACTGTCGGAACAGCGCCATCAGCAGATTGCGTTCGTACTTGCGGTTCAGGTACTGGATAGGCGTCCAGTCCAGCTGCGCGAAGCGGCCATTGATACGCCCCGCCTCACCTTCCAGCGTCTGCCGGATGCGCTGGTACGTCTGTACGTCGGCGCGCGTCGGCGGCGCGATCTGCACGAGCGACACGCGGCCATGCCAGCCGGGCGCGCTCTGCAACAGACGCTCGAAAGCCTGGAAGCGCTCCACCAGCCCTTTCGAATAGTCCAGCCGGTCCACGCTCATGATCAGCTTGCGGCCGCGCATGCCGTCGCGCAGGCTACGCACCGGCTTGCGGTCGGTGAACTGCTCGGCGGCCTTGGCGATCGCGTCGGGATAGATACCAATCGGATACGCCGCCACTTTCAGGAAGCGGCCGTACGCGTGAATCATGTTCTCGTCGCTCGACGTGCCGTGCTTGCCGCGCTCGATGTAATCGACGAACGACTGCCGGTCCGCGTCCGTCTGGAAACCGACCACGTCGTAGCTGCACATGCACTTCACGAGCTCTTCGTGCGGCGGCACCGTACGCATCACCTCCGGCACGGGAAACGGAATGTGCAGGAAGAAGCCGATCGGATTCTTCACGCCCAGATCGCGCAGGCAGCGCGCGAACGGCAACAGGTGATAGTCATGAACCCAGATGATGTCATCGGGCTTGAGCAATTCCTTCAGCTGCTTCGCGAGCGTCACGTTCACTCGCAGATAGCCGGCATATTCCTGCCGGTCGTAGCGCGACAGATCATTGCGGTAGTGGAAGGTCGGCCATAGCGTCGCATTCGAGAAACCGCGGTAGTACTGGTCGTAGTCGCGCTTGGTCAGCCCCACGGTGGCGTAGGTCACGTTGCCCTGCTTCTCGATGACGGGCGGCGACGACTCGGCGACGGTCTCCCCACTCCATCCGAACCACACCCCTCCCGTTTCCTTCAGGGCGTCCAGCACTCCGATTGCGAGACCGCCCGCTGCGGGGCGTCCTTCCTGAGTCGGCGCGACGCGGTTTGAAACGACGATCAATCTGCTCATTGCGGCTCCACCTCATTCAGTTGACTGTACATGCGGTGATACTCCGACTTACGGCATGCAAGTCCTATGCCGTCAAACAGGAAAAGACGGAATAAAAATGTATGCAAATGTGACAAGCGAGCAAAAACCAGCTGCGCGCAAGCTCGCACGCAGCAGATTTTTCGCTCGACGATCCAGCCGGAACCGACTGGAAAAGTGGCTTCAGGCGTCCTGCTCGGAGCCCAGATCGCGCTGGTAATCCAGCCCTTCCTGACGCGTGCCGCCCTGGTTGTGATCCCCGTCTGGCGGTGCGCCGGGCGCCGGGCGGTTCTGCTGCGCCGGGTCCGGTCCGACGGGTGGATTGCCCGAGCCGCCGGCTGGGCGCTGATCGCGCTTCGAATGGCGCGCCGAGCGCCGCAATGCGGGATGTCTCATGATGGAACGCCTCCAGGGGAAGGCCACTACCCGGACACGGTTTGCCCGGGACGCATCACATTAGTCTAGGCCGATGAACGTAAATTGCCGGTAAAAAGTTCGGCGGTTTTGTAACGCGTACAGGGCGCGGGCCCGTTGATTGCGTTCGGCGGCGCGCGCAAGTCTGACCGCACCGCGCCATTCCTGAACCAGAAGTCAGAATTCCGGCAGCAGGGTCATGCGCGCGCTCGTATGCGGCGTTTGAGAAGGCTGCGACGGCGGATCGCCGATAGCGGGCGTATCGGGGTCGGTCGGTTCACGCGTCGGATCGGGCACCGTATCGGGCTGATTGGGCTCGGGTGGCGTGCTCGGCGTGGTGGGTTCGGGGCGGTGCGCGTGGATTTCGTAGACAGCGTGGACGGCGTCATGGTCCGGCATGGTTGGGCTCCCTGTTTTCGTTCGATATCGCCAGCGCTTCGCGCGCAGGCAACTGTTGAACCAAACCAGCAAGGCATGTGCCGTCGTGACGCCGTCCGCCGGAGCGGACAGCGGCTAATCCGTCTTTTCGCCTATATCACCAGCGGCGCGCTTACGCGTCCGCCTTGCCGAGCGCCTGCGGCTCGTCGCTGATGTCGTCGCCGTCGGCGCGCCCGGCATCGTTGCCGTATTCGACGAGCCGGTTATACAGCGTCTTCAGGCTGATGCCGAGAATCTCGGCCGCGCGCGTCTTCACGCCGCCGCATTGTTCGAGCGTCGCCAGAATCAGCTGACGGTCCGCCTCGGCGAGCGATGTGCCGAACGGAATCGTGATCGCCGTGCCTGCCGTCGGCTTCGACAGCGAAATCTGCAGCGGCACGGTGGCCGTGCTGTCCGAATCCGTGCCCGACATGATGTGCGCGCGCTGCACGTAGTTCTTCAGTTCGCGCACGTTGCCGGGCCACGGGTACGACAGCAGCATTTCCTTCACGGCAGGCGGGAAGTGCTTCTTCGTAGTGTGTTTCTCGTTGAGATCGTCGAGGAACGCCTGCGCCAGCAGCTCCACGTCCTTGCCGCGCTCGCGCAACGGCGGCAGGCTGATCGGAAACACGTTCAGACGGTGATACAGATCGAGGCGCAGCTTGCCTTCGAGCACCGCCTGCTCCGGATCGCGATTGGTCGCGGCAATCAGGCGCACGTCGGTTTCGATTTCCTTCGTCGTGCCGACGCGCATGAACATGCCCGTCTCCAGCACGCGCAGCAGCTTCACCTGCAACTCGATCGGCATTTCGGTGATTTCGTCGAGGAACAGCGTGCCGCCGTTCGCGCGTTCGAAATAGCCTTTGTGCTGCCGGTCGGCGCCCGTGAATGCGCCGCGCTCGTGGCCGAACATCTCTGATTCGATCAGATTCGGCGAGATCGCGCCGCAGTTGACCGCGAGAAACGCGTGCTTGCGACGCAGGCTCAACTGATGCAACGTCTGCGCGGCAACTTCCTTGCCGGTGCCCGATTCGCCGACCAGCATCACGGAAGCCGCCGTCGGCGCGACGCGGCTGATCTGGTCGTACACCTGCTGCATGATGGGCGAATTGCCGAGCATCAGGCCGAACCGGCCCATGCGGCGCAGTTCGCCGCGCAGCGTGCCGATTTCGGCCTTCAGGTCGCCCGCGCGCGGCAGGCGGCTCAAAATGGCCTTCACGCGCTGCATGTTGATCGGCTTCACGAGGTAATCGGCGGCGCCCATCTTCAGCGCGCTCACCGCCGACTCGACGGTCGCATGCCCCGTGATCACGACGAATTCGACGCCCGAGCGCGGATCGAGATCCTCGAACAGGTCGACGCCCGAGCCATCGGGCAGTTTCAGATCGGTGAACACGACATCGGGCGTTTGCCGCACCAGCTGGATGCGGGCTTCGCGCAGATCGCCCGCTGTCGCCGTGGTCAGCCCGTCTTCCGCGATGATGGCCGCCAGCGCCTCGCGGGTACTCGGATCGTCATCGACAATCAATACATGTGGCATCGCGTATGGAAAGCTCGTAAATGCTGGTCATGGATACGCGCAGCCTGCGTCTCGCCGGAAGGTTGCGAACGACGAAAGCGCCCGCGCGCTGCGATTTTCAAGCATACGCTTGCATCGCGGCGCCGGACGTCTCAACCGGAAAAACTTTCCGAATCAACGCATCTACGCAACAATTGCCGTAAATTTTGCTATAAAAGCCACTTATTGTTGTGCTTTTTGCTCATTATAAGGCTTCGGGTCGAAAAAACATCAACCCGCATAGGTGGTGGCGCACGGTCGTATCGAAACGCCTTCGCCGTGCGCGTGAGTGACCGGTCGGTGCCCGCTCAGTTCACGTTAGCTGCGCGGGAACGGCCACGCATCACCGTGATCCGCGCCGTTGCCGTTGCGCAGATGCGTCGCGGGCGCGACCTGTGCGCCGGGCGCGCCCGCCGCGGGTTGCGCGGGCTCCGTCACAGTGCCGCCCTCGCCTTCCCAGCGCGTCAGGTCGCGCGCAAGCGGCTGTTGCGCGGCGCGCTGCTTTTGCACCCAGCGCCATGCCAGTACACCGCCCACGGCGAACAGGGCGCCAAATATGCCGATCCTGGGTCGTGCCATGTCGAACTCCTTGCTGTCGTGAATGGAAATGGACGGCGGCCACACAGCCGCATTGCCGGATTGGCGTCGCTCAGCGCGCGGCCAGCATGCCGAGCACGAAGCCGACGCCGGCCGCGATGCCCAGCGATTGCCACGGATTCTGGCGCACATATCGCTCGGTCTGGACGGTCGCGCTGCGGTAACGTCGCTGGGCCGAGGTCTGAGCGTCGGCAAGCGCGTTTTGCACGGAATCGACATGCGTGCGAAGCCGCTCACGCAGCGCGTCGAGACCTTCGCCCGGCACGGCTGCCGCAAGCCGCAGCATTTCTTCTGAATCGGTCAACAGCACGTTGAGATCCTGGACAAGTTTTTGTCGGCCCAACGCGAGCTGTTCAGTGGTTTCCGTCATTGCAATCTCCTGTTCCGGCGCGGGGACCGGATTTGTCCCATCTGTCGACGGGCGGTTCCGGTGTCATGCGCCATTTCCTGTCCGTCGCAACGGCCGTTCCTGGCTTCCTCGTGCGATCCACGGGTTCTCATCGAGTTCCGCAAAACGCGGCGCACCGGAAGACCACGACGCAGGCACGCGCAATGCAGACAAAGTTGCCGACGCGTTTCCATGCGCTGCAACTTTTGCCGGCATCTCGTGTTGATCGTACGTTAACGTTTGCGAACTTCCAGCGAACACCAAACCTGCATGCGCCTTGCCGGATATAGCGCGTGAGTGGTTAAATTGCCTTTTGTGAGATAGTGGACCACTCTTACAAGGCAATCCGCGCTCTCGATATTGGCCTGCGCCATTCACGACACCCACCCGAAATTGCACAGGACACCCTTGCCTATGTCGTCAACCGATCTGGACTCGCCCGCCACCGAAGCCGATGGCGGCGGTGCGTCTCAGGCGAAGCAACGCGCGGCGGAAAACGTCCCGGGACTGAAGTCGTACGGCACGCTGTACGGCTCGTCGCCCGTCATGCTGGATCTCTACGAACAGATCGACCGCGTGGCCGCGACCGATGCGACCGCGCTCATCATCGGCGAATCGGGCACCGGCAAGGAGCTGATCGCCCGCACGATTCACGACCACAGCGCACGCAAGAGCGGCGCGTTCGTCGCCGTCAACTGCGGCGCGATCCCCGACGAACTGATCGAAGCCGAACTGTTCGGCCATGAAAAAGGCAGCTTCACAGGCGCGGTCCAAGGCCGCATCGGCTACTTCGAGCACGCGAACGGCGGCACGCTGTTTCTCGACGAAGTCACTGAAATGGCGCCCGTGCGCCAGGTGAAACTGCTGCGCGCGCTGGAGACGGGCACCTTCTATCGCGTCGGCGGCACCGAACTGATTCGCGGCGACGTGCGCGTGATCGCCGCGACCAATCGCGACCCCGCCGTGGCGGTGAAGGAAAACGGTCTGCGCGAAGACCTGATGTACCGGCTTGCCGTGTTTCCGCTGCGCGCGCCGCCGCTGCGCGAACGCGAAGGCGACCGCGAACTGCTGGCCGTGCATTTCCTCGACGAACTCAACCGGCAGGAAGGCACGAACAAGGTGTTCAGCAAGCGCTCGATGGAAACGCTGCGCACCTGGTCGTGGCCCGGTAACGTGCGCGAGCTGAAGAACGCGGTGTATCGCGCGTTCATTCTGGCCGAGAAGGCAGTCGAACTGCCGCATCCGCATCTGATGTCGCGCGTGAAGAAGCCCGTGACGGTGGGCGACTCGATGAGTGTGTGGATCGGCACGCCGCTCGCCGACGCGCAGAAGCAGATCATTCTGGGCACGCTCAAGTATTGCGGCGGCGACAAACGACGTGCGGCGAAAGCGCTCGGCGTGAGTCTCAAGACGCTCTACAACCGCCTCAGCACCTACGGCGACGAAGAGTCGAGTCACGAGGAAAACTGACTTGCAGCGACGCGCGCAGCTCGTTGCGCGCTAGTCGTTTTTACGGTTCTTGCACGTCGTTCTTCGCGCCATTTTTCCTCGCTCGGGTTCGCGGCTTCCTATCGAGCCGCGTCATATCTCCTGTCCCGCCACGCTGTTCGCGAACACTCGCACCAGCCCCGCCTCACGCCTTGCTCAGGCATGCCGACTGCTCCTCACGCCAAACAGAAAGGCCACGGCGACGCAGCATCTTTTGCAATTGCTTGCATTTTCCCTATGCCAATTACAAAACGCATCCTGCACAATGCCGCAGCGAAAAAATCAGATGTAGTCTGCCTTCGCGCTGGCGCGCTCCACGCGCGAGAGGCACGAGCAGGAGCGATGACGAAGAAATGCAAAAAGCAATGCACCGTGACAAACAAGCCGCGCAGCCCAGCGCAATGCGGCGATCGATCTTCCCGAGCGCCACGCTGATTGCAGCCCTGGCCGTCGCCGTCACCACGACGCTGAGCGGATGCGGATCGCTCTACTCGGAAGGTGCCACGGCAGGCGCTGGTATCGCGGGCGCGGCCATCGCGGGGAGTGTGACGAACAACGCCGCCGTCGCCACGGGTATCGGCCTGGGTGCCGTCGCCGCAGCGCGCGCCGGCGTGCAGTACTCCGAACGCGTCATCCATCGCAACACGCAGGACAGCATCGCTGTTGTCGCCGGCCCGCTCGCCGTCGGCGCGGTCGCGCCTTGGAGCATTACGCATTCGGTGCCGCTCGAAGAAGACGAGCATGGCCGCGTAACGGTCAGCCGTACGATCAGTGCGGGCGAACTCGACTGCAAGGAAATCGTCTTCTCCGTGGATAAAACCGCGACGAAGAACGTGCCCGCGTCGAGCGCGTTCTACGTCGCCTCGATCTGCCGCGACGGCACCGCGTGGAAGTGGGCGTCGGCCGAGCCCGCGACCGAACGTTGGGGCTCGCTGCAATGAGCGCGCGCCCGTCAACCCGAAGCCTGAGCGCGGCGACGGCGGTGCGGCTCGCGCTCGTCGGCGCGTTGTGCATCGGCGGGGGCGCGATCGTCGGCGGCTGCAGTTCGGCTTCTGTCGGCGCGGCGGCCGGCGCTGGCGCCGGCGCAGCGACGGGCATCGTCACCGCGAACCCCGCTGTGGGCATCGGCGTCGGCATTGCCGTGCAGGCCGCCACCAACGAAGCTGTCGCCCGCTATCTTCGCGTGATGCATTCCGATCAGCAGAACGTGATTGCGGCACTGGCGGGCGCGATGCCTGTCGGCGAGACACGCGACTGGAGCGTCAAGCACACGCTGCCCATCGAGAACGGCCACGGCCAGGTGCGCGTGACGCGTGCGTTTGCGTCGTCGCTCGCGATCTGCAAGGAGTTCGTGTTCTCCGTCATCGACGGCGACAAGCCCGACGCGAAGGTCGACTGGTACACGGCGAGCGCCTGCCAGCAGGACAACAAGGGGTACTGGAAGTGGGCGTCGGCGGAACCGGCTGTCGAGCGCTGGGGCAATCTGCAGTAACGCTGCTCACTGCGCGGCAAACAAAACAAAGGGGAGCCGCGCGGCTCCCCTTCTTTTTTCACAAACGCGATTCACACGTTGCCGTCAGGACTCGACGTCCTCGAGGCTGAAAATTTCCGTCTGGTCGTTATACGAGAATATCTCGGCATAACGGCCCCAGTTGATGACGGCATCGAGCGTCTCTTCGGCGGCGCTATCCGACAGGAAGTCTTCCAGTTCCTGCTCGAAGCGCACGCGCGGCGCGCGGTGTCCCGGCCGCTCGTTCAGCACCTTCTTGATCCGTGCCGCGAGCGGCACGTGCTTGAGCAGATGGTCGGCGAACATCAACTTGCGCTCCTGCGTGCCGAACTCGGCGAACACGCGCGCGGGCGGCGTCAGGAAAATGTCGCCTTCACGCACGTCCGCGAAACCGAGATGCTGCAGCACTTCGGCGATCGGGAACAGATCGTCCACCTCCAGATGCAGCGAGCGCGCGATTTCCGGCATGTCCGCGCGGCCATGATACGGCGCGGCCGCGAGCGTTTCGATCAGACCCGCCATCAGGTTGGTCGACACATGCGGCAGCCAGCTGTGCAGCTCCAGCCCCTTCTTCGTCGATTCGTCTTTCTGACGCGCCGTCATCTTCGCGTAGATGTCGTCGACGAGGCGCCGGAACGCCGGGTCCAGACGGTTGCGCGGATGCTTGAACGGCACCTTGATCTCGGCGATCACGCGGCCCGGATTCGACGACAGCACGAGGATGCGGTCGCACATGAACACGGCTTCCTCGATGTTGTGCGTGACGATCAGCACCGACTTGATCGGCATGCGCCCTTGCGTCCACAGATCGAGCAGGTCGGTACGCAGCGTCTCGGCCGTCAGCACGTCGAGCGCGGAGAACGGCTCGTCCATCAGCAGCAGCGTCGGATCGACCACCAGCGCGCGCGCAAAGCCGACGCGCTGGCGCATGCCGCCCGACAGCTCGCGCGGATACGCGTTCTCAAAGCCGTCGAGACCGATCAGGTCGATCGCCGCAAGCGCGCGTTCGCGGCGCGCACGCGCGCCGACGCCGAGCGCCTCGAGACCTGCTTCCACGTTCTGCAGCACGGTCAGCCACGGAAACAGCGCGAAGGTCTGGAACACCATCGCGACGCCTTCGGCGGGCCCCTTGAGCGGCTTGCCCATATACGTCACTTCACCGCCCGTCGGCTCGATCAGGCCGGCGATGATACGCAGCAGCGTCGACTTGCCCGAGCCCGAACGGCCGAGCAACCCGACGATCTCGCCTTCACGAAGCGACAGATTGGCGTCGTCGAGGACGAGCAGTTCGCCCTGGGTCTTGTTGAATCCGCGGCACACGTCCTTGACGCGCAGGATTTCTTCACCGAGGCGCGGCGGCATCGGCGGCGTCTGGATCGGCGCGGCGGTTACGGTTTTCGGATTTTGCATCGCGTTTTGCCTTCAATGAATCTCAATCGAGCCGCAGGCGGCTTTCGGCGTAGGCGTACAGCGGACGCCACAACACGCGATTGAAGAGGGACACGAACAGGGACATCACCGCGATGCCCAGAATGATCTTCGGATAGTCGCCCGCGGCCGTGTACTGCGCGATATACGCGCCGAGACCGTGCGCGGCGAGTCGGGTATCGCCCCACTGCACGGCTTCCGCGACGATGCTCGCGTTCCACGCGCCGCCCGAGGCGGTGATCGCGCCCGTCACGTAGTACGGGAACACGCCCGGCAGCATGGCCTGGCGCCACCATTGCCAGCCGCGGATGCGGAAGTTCTTCGCGGCTTCCCTGTAGTCGTTCGGATACGCGCTTGCGCCCGCAATCACGTTGAACAGGATATACCACTGCGTGCCGAGCACGATCAGCGGCGACAGCCAGATGTCCGGGTTCAGATTGAACTTGACGATCACGATCACGAAAACCGGGAACAGCAGGTTCGCCGGGAACGCCGCGAGGAACTGCGCGACCGGCTGGATCTTCTCGGCGAGCGCGGGACGCAGCCCGATCAGCACGCCGATGGGCAGCCACACCACCGACGCAAGCGCGATCAGCACCGTCACGCGCAGCAGCGTGATGAGGCCGAGCACGAACACATGGCCGACCTCATCGAGCGTCACGCCCGTGCGTACATACGCAACCACGCGATACACGACGAAGGCCGTCGCCAGCACGACGATCACGGCCCAGATGATGTCGCCCGTCCTGGACGGCTTGAGCACGGCCGGCTTCGCGAACTTCACGGGGCCGACGCTCGGCCAGCGGATCGGCACGCGCGCGGCCTTCGCGAACATCCAGCCGATGGGGACGAGCAGCCGGTGAATCAGCCGCGTGCGGCGGATCAGGTCGAGCAGCCACGATTCGGGCGCATCGCCGGAACTCGTGTTCTCCATGCGGAACTTGTCCGACCACGCGACGAGCGGGCGGAACAGGAACTGGTCGTAGGCGAGAATCACGACCGTCATCGTCAAGATCACCCAGCCGATCGCGTGCAGATTCTTCTCGGAGATCGCCGCCGCCAGATACGCGCCGATGCCCGGCAACGTGATGGTGTGATTGCCGACCGTGATCGCCTCGGAGGCGACCACGAAGAACCAGCCGCCCGACATCGACATCATCATGTTCCAGATGAGGCCCGGCATCGAGAACGGCACTTCGAGCTTCCAGAAGCGTTGCCACGACGTCAGATGGAAGCCCTTCGACACCTCGTCCAGATCGCGCGGCACGGTGCGCAGCGACTGGTAGAAGCTGAAGGTCATGTTCCAGGCCTGGCTGGTGAAGATCGCGAAGATCGCGGCCAGCTCGGCGCCCAGCACGCGCGACGGAAAGAGCGCGAGGAAGAACGTCACCGTGAACGAGATGTAGCCGAGCACGGGCACCGACTGCAGGATGTCGAGAATCGGCACCAGCACCTGGCCCGCGCGGCGGCTCTTCGCAGCGAGCGTTCCGTAGACCAGCGTGAAGGTCAGCGACGCGACCATCGCGGCGAGCATGCGCAGCGTGGTACGCAGCGCGTACTCGGGCAGGTTCGCCGGATCGAGCGAGATCGGCTCGCTTTGCAGCGTCGAGATGGGCGCCAGCGTCTCGTGGAAGCCGACAACGGCCATCGCGATCACGCAGATGATGAGCGGAAACGCAATGAAATCCCAACGATTGGGCAGTACCCGCCACGCCGACGCGTTGGCGGTGCGATTCAGGGTGAAGCTGAACAGATCCATCAGGCGGCCCTCCCTTCCCGGTGGGATACAAACTTGCCGCAAGCCATGATGGCTACGCGCGCGCCGGCATGGCTGGCGGCGGCGCGACGGTCCGAGGATCGATCCGGAAAGCGGAAATCAGGCATGGCAAAACGCTAATGCGCGGTAAATCGTTGGCGTTCAATACGCATTGGCCGGCGACGGATACGTCGCGCGGCGCCCCGTGCGGCCTGCACTTACGGCCGGCGCAATCGTGTTGCGCGGGCCGCCGCCAGCAGGCCAGCGAGCTTTCCTCATTTTGGACGGCACGACACTACTACAACCTGTGTGACAGAAACAACCGTTGACATTCAAATGTCACGCTGGATGGTTACCGGAATGGATCTGTAAGCAGCAGGCCGCGTGCATCAACAGGCCGGCTCGCGCGCCCGCTTCGTACGAACCGTCGCGTGCGAGCCACAATCCGATGACCGCGCCGCTATTCAGAAAGTCCCGCTGCAGGCCGTTAATACCCCACACGGGACATTCGCACGCGCAAATCCTGGCTAGCGTCGGGCCGTACGGCGGTTAAAATCGGGATGCGGCGAGACCTGCTGGCCGACGGCGACGAGGACGGCGGCGCAGCGCATCTATCCTGGCTCCGTGCGGCGCACGGTGAAAATCGGCAGGAACGGCCCAGCGCCAGCGCGTTGCAACGAAAGACGTTGTTGCATGAATCAGTCAGACGGATCAGAGGGTCGATGAAAAGGACAACCTTGCGCCAGGCATTGGGACCGGCCAGTTTCGTACTGGTCGTGCTCGCATGCTGGTTCGCCTCCGGCCTGGTCGCGGACCGGATGGTACAGCAAGAACTGGATACCGCCCTGCGCCAGCAGCGGCAAATGTCCGCCTCGATCGTCTACAACATGGCCGAAGTGATCGCGAGCGACCTGGCGATGTCCCGGGCGATACCCGCCACCATGGCCGAACTCGGCGTGATCCAGCAGGCGCTGACGCACTCGCAGAATTATGCCGCGTCGGGCGTCGACCTGGAACCCGCGCATCGCGAAGAACTGCTGAAGTCGCCGGAACTGGCGGGCATCAACGGTTTCCTGCGCGACGCCCAAGGCTTCTCGGGCCTCGACATCATCTGGCTGGTCAACGCCAACGGACTGTGCGTCGCGGCGAGCAACGCGCAAAACGCGCATTCGTTCGTCGGGCTCGACATGCGCTCGCGCAGCTACCTGACCAACGCCCTCCTCGGCGCGTTCGGCGAGGCATACGGCGTGGGCCGCATGAGCGGCGAGCCGGGCATCTTCATCTCGGCGCCCGTCTACGACGACGGCCTGCTGGTCGGCGCGATCGTCGCCAAGGTCGGCATCGCGCGGCTGCGCCACTGGGTCGCGCATGCCGGCACCTTCGTCACCGACGACAACGGTGTCGTCATCATGGCGCACAACGCGTCGCTCGAAGGCCAGGCCATGCCGAACTCGCGCGTCACGCAGATGAACGCGGTCGAGCGCATGGGCACTTACCATCGCGACCAGTTTTCGACCATCCAGATCCAACCCGTCAAGAGCCAGGTTCGCGGCGACGCGCCGTGGGTGCCGACCGCGATCGCCGACCAACTGTTCGACATGCCCGGCCAACCGATCCCGACGCTCTACCAGTCGCGCAGCGGGTTGAATTCGGGTCTGTCCGCGCATCTCGTCGATCCGCTCGTCGCGTGGCCCGAGCTGATGCGCAACCACAAGCGCGACCATCTGCTGGTGTTCCTGACGCTCGCGGGCACGGTGGCGCTCGCCTGGGTCATCACCGTGTCGTATCTGCGCGAGCGGCGCCATCACCGCGCCACCCGCGTGCTGGCCGAGCAGCTGCAGTCGGCGAACACGCTGCTATCGGCGGAAGCCCGTCACGACGCGCTGACGGGCGCGCTGTCGCGCCGCTATTTCCTCGATCTGCTGCGTCATGAGATCGACCGCGCACGCGCGACGGGCGAACCGCTGTGCATGGCGATCGCCGACCTCGATCATTTCAAGCAGATCAACGACCGCTTCGGTCACGCCGCCGGCGACCGCGCGCTCGAACACTTCGTCGATACCTGCCGCACCGAGTTGCGCGGCAGCGACGCGATCGGCCGGCTGGGTGGCGAGGAATTCGGCATTCTGCTGCCGTCGACGCCGCTCGGCACCGGCCTCGAAGTAGTCGAGCGGCTGCGCGTGCGTCTGAAGGCGACGCCGTCGGCGAAGCTGCCGCAATCGGTGGGCTTGAGCGTGAGCATCGGCATTACCGAACTGTCGGCGGAAGATCTGCCCGAGCGCATCATCAGCCGCGCCGACCAGGCGCTCTATGCCGCGAAACAGGGCGGACGAGACCGCAGCGAGGCCGTGCCGCCCGATGACACCGCGCCGCCCACACGCACGCCCGCCAATGCCTGGTGACGCCTGCTGGCCGAGTCTGGCGACGCCGGGTAAGTCAACGAAACACTCTCTGACCAGTCAGCGATGCACAATGCATCGCGCATGTCGAAGCCGCCGGGCAAGCGGAGCTTAAGCAGGTATCATCGACTTTCATCCGAAAGTTGTGATCACCGCTTTACGCTCCCCCGGAGGTTCGCATGAAGGGAAATCTGGTCATCGTCTGCCGCGATCAGGACGCTGACGCTTTCGATCATCTGCTCGCAGAGTACGGCGCGTTTCAGACGCGCCTGTCGTCGACCGCGTGGTATCTGAAGCTGGAAGTGGCGCCCGAAGTAATACAGGAAGAAATTCTCACGCGTCTTGGCAAGTACACGACGCACTACATCTTCGAGGCGGACACGGTGACGTGGAATACCGTGGACAGCGAAGCCGCTGCCGCGCTCAACACGCTCTTCACCGAATAGGCAGGTTGACTGCCTGAACGACCGGGATTAAAGGGGCAGTCGATTCATTCATTTGGCCCCAGCCCGCTCCTGACATGCCGCGCAGACGAAGCGCGCGGCGCATCACACTCACCAGACGATTTCCGACGCTGCCACCGTGCGCGACACCGCTTCCAGCGGGAACGTCATCTGCACGCGCAAGCCTCGCCCGCCATTTGGCGCATCGTTGTTGCCGATCTGCCATTCGCCGCCCGCACGCCGCACGAGCCGCTCGACGATCGCGAGGCCAAGGCCGCTGTGGCCATTGCCGCCGCGCGCCGGATCGAGCCGCACGAACGGCCGGCTTGCGTTGATCAGATCCTGCGCGGCGATGCCGCTGCCGTTGTCCGTGACCGTCAGCGTGAAGCCCTGCGACGTGCGCGCCGTCGCGACGGTGACGGGCGGCGCGCCGTACGCATGCGCGTTGTCGAGCAGATTGGACAGGATGCGGTCGAGCGTCGCGGCGGGCAGCATGAAACCCGGGCCGGCACGCAGATCCGTCTGCACCGTCGGCGCGCCGCCCGACACCGCGCGATAGCTGCGCACCACACGCTCGCACTGCGCGTCGACTTCGACAGGCTCGCTGCGGTCGCCGCCGTCGTGCGCGAACACGAGAAACTGCTCGACGATATGCGTCATCGAATCGACGTCGCGTACGACGCCGTCACGCGTCTTCGCGTCGTCCATCATCTCGGCGCGCAGCCGCAGACGCGCAAGCGGCGTCTTCAGATCATGCGCGACGCCCGCCAGCATCACCGCGCGATCGTGCTCGGTACGCGCGACCTCCTGCACCATCTGGTTGAAGCCGTGCGTCAGTTGCCGCAATTCACGCGGGCCGCGCTCACGCACGGGCGGCACGGGCAGGCCGCGCCCGAAGCGCGTCACCGCCTGCGCCAGCGAGCGCAGCGGCTGCTGCAGCTGCCACGCGGCGAAGAGCGCCGCCATCACGCCCGCCGAGAAAATGATGCCGAGCCACAGGACCATCCGGTCGAGCGAGCGAGGCGGCCGCAACGGCTGCACGGGCACGACGATCCAGCTTGGGTCGCTCGCCGCGCGAACCCACAGCGCAGGCGGTTTGCCCGGCGTGCCGACACGCACTTGCGTCGAAGTAGGGAGACGGTCGCGCACATCGTCGACGAAACGGTCGAGCGGCGCGGGCAAATTCGACACGTCGGGCGGCACGTCGGCGCTCGCGGGATCGACGAGACGCACGCGCGAAGGCAACGGCTGATCCGGCTCGCGCCTGACGTGGTCACGCACCGCGTCGACGAGGAACACGGCCTCTTCGACGGCATAGCGCGTCTGCGACTGGTTGCGCTCGAAGCGCACTAGCAGGTACCACGCGAAATGCGACACCAGCAATACACAGACGACGAGCAGCGCGAGCCGCCCGAACAACGAATCAATTGGACGCCGCATGTTGCTCGCCATCGGGGACGAACACGTATCCGCGCCCGCGTACGGTCTGAATGAAGCGCGGCACGGACGGATCGGTTTCGAGAATGCGGCGCAGGCGCCACACCTGCACGTCGATGCCCCGGTCGGTGCCGTCGTATTCCGGTCCGTGCAGCAGTTCGAGCAGGCGCTCACGCGTGAGCGTTCGCATAGGATGATTGACGAAAATCTTCAGCAGCGCGAATTCACTGCCCGACAACGTGAGCGGCTTGCCTTCCTGATGCAGTGTGCGCGACTGGAAGTCGAGCGTGAAACGGCCGAACGAGAACGGCTCGCGCTGCTCGGGCGCAGCCGCCGAGGGCAGCGTCTTGCGGCGGCGCAACACCGCCTGCACACGCGCGAGGAGTTCGCGCGGGTTGAACGGCTTGCCGAGGTAATCGTCTGCGCCGAGCTCCAGCCCGACGATACGGTCCACGTCGTCCGCGCGCGCCGTCAGCATGATGACGGGGATATCGTCGCCCGACGCGCGCAGCTTGCGCAGCGCCGTGAGACCGTCGACACCCGGCATCATCAGATCGAGCACGATCAGGTCGGGCCGTTCGCGTTCGATGCGGCGCTCCAGTGAACTGGCGTCGTGGAGCACCGACACTTCAATGCCTTGCCGGGCCAGATAATCGCGCAGCAGATCGCGCAGTTCGACGTCGTCATCGACGACAAGAATTTGAGTAGCCATGGTTTGAAGTGTAACGCGCGCCCCGTTGCGTTTCCGCCCCTACTGACCCCTAAAGGGTTACCGGGTGTTACCGCGAAAGGCGCACGTAATGTCACGTAACTTCCGCAAGGATACGCGTAACACGACCCGCATTCGATCCCTCTACGCTGTGCCTTACCGAATGCGCGCTGGTCCACCTTCGAGACGGGCGGCATCGTCGGCTAGTTGATCAAGGAGCACAGTAATGTCCAAAAAAACATCACGCTTTCTCGCCGTTGCCGCTGCATCGCTTGCACTGAGTCTCGGGGCCGCCTTCGCTGCCCAGCCGGAAGGTGGCCCCGGCGGTCCTGGCATGACCCATGGCGGCCCGGGCTGGCACCACGGCGGCTTCATGAAGGAACTGAACCAGTTGCACGGGCAACTGAAACTGAACGCGGACCAGGAAAAGGCATGGCAGGCCGCGCTCGACACGATGAAGCAAAGCCATGAAGCCGAGCGCGCGAACCATGAGCAGATGCGCCAGCAGTTCAAGCAGATGCAGCAGCAGCCCATTCTCGACCTGAACGCGATGCACGCCGCGCATCAGCAGATCGAGCAGAAGGACGCGCAACTGCGCGAGCAGACCTCGACGGCATGGCTCAACTTCTATAACGGCCTGAACGACCAGCAGAAGACCACCGTCAGCACCGCGCTCAAGCAGCACTTCGCGAAGATGGAGCAGCGTCATCAGAAGATGCACGAGCGCTGGGAAAAGCATCGCGGCGACGCAGCGGCTTCGGCGGTGAAGCCTTAATCGAGTGCAGACGCGTTGCCTCGCGCGCGTCGCGCATGTCGATGAATGCCCTTTGCCGGGCGTGACGCGCGCAAGAGAAAACGCCACGGAAGTTACCTTCCGTGGCGTTTTTTCATTAGTCGTCCGGCAGACGAGCGGACGACATGAACGATCGCGCCGCCGCGCTTAACGCAACTGACCGAGGTCGAACAGCAGCACTTCCGCGCCCTCGCCGTTTTCGACCGTGACGCTCGCGGTATCGGTGATCATCGCGGCGTCGCCCGCCTTCAGCGCTTCGCCGTTGACCGTGACGGCGCCGCGCGCGACGTGCACATACGCCTGGCGTCCCGCCGCAAGCGCAAGCTCCGCGCGTTCTTCGCCATCGAACAAACCGGCGTAGATCGACGCATCGGCGTGGATCGTCACCGAGCCGTCGCGCCCTTCCGGCGACGCAACGACGCGCAACTGCCCGCGCTTGTCGGCATCGGTGAAACGCTTTTCTTCATAGCCCGGCTGGTCGCCCGCGCGCTTCGGGATGATCCAGATCTGCAGCAGATGCAGCGGATCTTCCTGCGATCCGTTGAACTCGCTGTGCATCACGCCCGTGCCCGCGCTCATGCGTTGCACGTCGCCGGGACGGATCGTCGAGCCGTTGCCGAGGCTGTCGCGATGCGACAAGGCGCCGTCGAGCACATAGGTGACGATCTCCATGTCGCGGTGCCCGTGCGTGCCGAAGCCCTGCCCCGCGGCGATCCGGTCCTCGTTGATCACGCGCAGCGGACCGAAGTGCATGTGCTCGGGATCGTGGTAATCGGCAAACGAAAAGCTGTGTTTGGCGTTCAGCCAGCCGTGGTTGGCATGGCCGCGCTCGTCGGAACGACGAATCCTGATCATCTGGGTCTCCCGTGAAAAATTTCCGATGACGGGAATGTATGGGCTGCGCCCGCAAGGCACAATCCGCGCCGCCGCACCGGATCGTTTCATAAATGATGGCAATGCCCGCGTACCGCGCCATGCACGCTGCATCGGCCGCTGCGCTGCGGCGAGAAGGCGCGGCAACACCCCGCCACCGTGCGTCGCGCGTGCATGTCTCTGGCGGCAAAGGGCTTTTTCCCTCCTCGAAGACTGCCACCGCGCGCGGGTTCGGGTAAAATACCGCGCTTTTTGGAATGGGTCGACGCGCGGGCCATGTCCGGACGGCGCACCCGGCGAGGCGCGCCCTGGGCGGAACCCACGGCAACAAGGCGCAGCGCGCGAAGTGGACAGCGTCAAGACGCCATCGGGCGACGTGGAACGACCTCCGGGTCAAAACAATCCGCGGCCAGATCGGGCAGCCTAATTTTGTCCGCCTAGAATGGCGACGGCCGGCCGCACGCGGGCTGCCGTCACCGCGAGCAGGCACGCGGCGACCGGGGAAGTCAGGAGAAACATGAAGAAGTACGCACTGTGCGTGGCGCTCGCCGTCATGGCTTCGGGGGCCATGGCAAAAGAATGGAAAACCGTGCGTATCGGGGTCGACGCCAGCTATCCGCCGTTCGAATCAGTGGCGCCGGGCGGCCAGATGGTCGGTTTCGACGTCGATCTGACCCGCGCGCTGTGCGCGAAGATGAACGTCAGGTGCGTATGGATCCCCCAGGATCTCGACGGCATCATTCCGGCGCTGAAGGGCAGGAAGTTCGACATCATCGTGTCGTCGCTGACCGTGACCGACAAGCGCCGCGAGCAGATCGACTTCTCCGACAGGCTGTTCGACGCGCCCGCGCGCATGATCGCGAAGAAGGGCTCGCCGCTGCTGCCGACGGTCGAATCCCTGAAAGGCAAGCACGTCGGCGTCGAACAGGGCTCGACGCAGGAAGCGTACGCGAAGGCGTACTGGGAGCCGAAAGGCGTGACGGTCGTGCCTTACCAGAACCAGGATCAGGTCTACTCGGATCTGGCGACGGGGCGTCTCGACGCCGCGCTGCAGGATGAGCTGCAGGCCGACGCAGGCTTCCTGAAGACGCCGCGCGGCAAGGATTTCGCGTGGGCGGGTCCGGAAGTGAAGGACCCGAAGACGCTCGGCGAAGGCACGGCCATCGGCGTGCGCAAGGAAGACGGCGAACTGAAGGCGAAGCTGAACAAGGCGCTTGCCGAGGTCCACCAGGACGGCACGTTCACGAAGCTCGAAAAGCAGTATTTCGACGTCGATATTGACCAGAGCCGATAACAGGCACTGAAAAACGGCTGCATCGCGTGCGATGCGGCAAAAGCTCGGGGCTGGCCCGGATGGGCCGGTCTGCAGGCTTCGTAATAAAGTCGGACAGAGTCGCAACGCAGCAGTAGAACAAGGCAGGAAAACGCGCTGCCGGCCAGCCAAGGTATGAACGGCCAGGCAGTCATGATTCGCACAGCGGCATGCTGTGCGCCGCACGGGAGACATCGAAGGCCTGCCGCCTTCGGACGAACCGCCGCAGCGTACGGACTGCCGCGTCTTTCGCGGCGCGCGGGAGCGTCGTCAAGGACCCACTATGCTCTTTCAAGGCTACGGCCCGATCATCTTTGCCGGCACGGTGCAAACCGTGAAGCTGGCGATCCTGTCGCTCGCATTCGCGTTCGTGCTGGGCTTGCTCGGCGCGGCAGCGAAGCTGTCGAAGAACCGGATCACACAGGGCGTCGGCACGGTCTACACGACGCTGATTCGCGGCGTGCCCGACCTCGTGCTGATGCTGCTGCTCTTCTACAGCATCCAGATCTGGCTGAACAATCTCACCGACATGCTCGGCTGGGATCAGATCGACATCGATCCATTCGTCGCCGGCGTCGCCGTGCTCGGCTTCATCTACGGCGCGTACTTCACGGAGACCTTCCGCGGCGCGTTTCTCGCCGTGCCGCGCGGCCAGCTCGAAGCGGGCGCCGCGTACGGCATGACGGGCTGGCAGGTGTTCACGCGGATCATGTTCCCGCAGATGATGCGCTTCGCGCTGCCCGGCATCGGCAATAACTGGCAGGTGATGGTCAAGGCGACGGCGCTGGTATCGATCATCGGCCTCGCGGACGTCGTCAAGGCTGCGCAGGATGCCGGCAAGGGCACGCTGCGGTTCTTCTTCTTCACGCTGATGGCGGGCGCCATCTACCTGCTCATCACGACGGCCTCGAACTTCGTGCTGATGTACCTCGAAAAACGCTACTCGACTGGCGTGCGCAAGGCGGAACTATGATCGAGCTGATCCAGGAATACTGGCGCAACTATCTGTATACGGACGGCTACCGCTTCACGGGCGTCGCCATCACGCTGTGGCTGCTGGTCATTTCCATCGGCCTCGGCTTTTGTCTCTCGGTGCCGCTCGCCGTCGCGCGCGTGTCGAAGCGGAAGTGGCTGTCGACTCTCGTCTGGCTCTATACGTATATCTTCCGTGGCACACCGTTGTACGTGCAACTGTTGCTCTGCTATACAGGTCTGTACAGCCTCGAGATCATCCGCTCGAACGCACTGACGAACGCGTTCTTCCGCGACGGCATGCATTGCACGCTGCTCGCGTTCACGCTGAACACCTGCGCGTACACGACGGAGATCTTCGCGGGCGCTATCAAGGCGACGCCGTATGGCGAGATCGAAGCGGCGCGCGCGTACGGCATGTCGCAATTCACGCTGTATCGCCGCGTGATCCTGCCGTCGGCGCTGCGCCGCGCGCTGCCGTATTACAGCAATGAAGTGATACTCATGCTGCACGCCACTACGGTCGCCTTCACCGCGACGGTGCCTGACATCCTGAAGATCGCGCGCGACGTCAACTCAGCGACCTACCGTTCGTTCGACGCCTTCGGCATCGCCGCCCTCCTCTATCTGATTATCTCTTTTGGGCTCGTCTGGCTGTTCCGCCGCGCCGAGCGCCGCTGGCTCGCTTATCTGCGCCCGCAAGGCAAGTAAGGCGCCGACCCTGGCTAGTCAAGGAACCCGATGAACACTCCAGCTACACCGCAAATGCTTTTCGTCGACAACCTGCATAAGCAGTATGGCGACAATGAAGTTCTCAAAGGCGTCACGCTGCGCGCGAACCGCGGCGACGTGATCAGCGTGATCGGCTCGTCCGGTTCAGGCAAGAGCACGATGCTCCGCTGCATCAACTTTCTCGAGCAGCCGAACTCGGGCCGCATCTTCGTCGAAGGCCAGGAAATTCGCACGGCGAAGGACAAGCACGGCGCGCTGCGCGTGTCGGACCCGAAGCAGTTGCAGAAGATGCGCACCAAGCTCTCGATGGTGTTCCAGCACTTCAACCTGTGGACGCACATGACGGTGCTCGAGAACATCATCGAAGCGCCGCTACATGTGCTCGGCATTCCGCGCAAGGAAGCCGAGGATCGCGCCCGCACGTATCTCGAGAAAGTGGGTCTCGCGCCGCGTCTCGAGAAGCAGTATCCGTCGCATCTGTCGGGCGGCCAGCAGCAGCGCGTGGCGATCGCCCGCGCGCTGACGATGAACCCCGACGTGATGCTGTTCGACGAGCCCACTTCGGCGCTCGACCCGGAACTCGTCGGCGAAGTGCTGAAGGTCATGCAGACGCTTGCCGAGGAAGGCCGCACGATGATCGTCGTCACGCATGAAATGGCCTTCGCGCGCAACGTGTCGAATCACGTGATGTTCCTGCATCAGGGACGTGTCGAAGAAGAAGGCCGTCCTGACGAAGTGTTCAGGAACACGAAGAGTGAGCGCCTGAAGCAGTTTCTCTCCGGCAGCCTGAAATAAGGCTGCAATGTAGTTTATGTAGTATTACAGGGCGCTTACCGGGCGCCCTTTTTCATTTCTGCGCGGCGTCGCCCTTCCCCCTCCCGCACGCCCAAAAGCTTCGGCATCCCAACATCTGCGCGAACAGCGGCCAAAACGCGTTTACTCCCGACGATTCTCTCCGTCAATAGTGGCAATCCTTGACGCAAGTCATTAACAACGGTGTGTCCCTTGCGCGACAAGGCGTGGAGAGGCCTTCGCAGCCCTCTGTCCCCCACTTGTCCCATATTGGTATTGCAATTTAGAGACATCTTTACCGAGCATCACTAATTTATTCGCCAACCGAAGGGTATTTTGCTAAATTAGTAACGAAAGTAGCAAAACAAAGTTCAAGAAAAGTAGTTTCACTTCAAAACGAACGAACAGGAGATACCGGTCGCGAGGGATCGGAATGACGATCAGACAGCCCATAAGGCTGCGCGTCAACATCACAACCGGCCACCGCGCATCTCCCTGGAAAAGATTCCTGCTCGGCGCCGCTGGCGTCCGGGCACCACTCGCAGTACTGGCTTTACTTTTTGACAGGGTATGGAGGAGAAGATGAAGAAAGCTTTGGCTGCCGCAGCGCTGCTGACTTTCGGCGTTGCCGCACACGCACAGAGCAGCGTGACGCTGTACGGGCGTCTGGACGCTGGTCTGGAGTATATGTCGGGTGTGCCGTCGAACCAGGTCAATGGCTCGGCAACGAACAGCACGCACCGCTTCCGCGCAGAAAGCGGCGACTGGGGTACCAGCCTGTGGGGCTTGAAAGGTGCTGAAGATCTGGGCGGCGGCTACAAGGCCGTGTTCCAGTTGGAAGGCTCGTTCAATACGATGACGGGTGCTGGCCCTGGCGGCGGCGGTCTCTTCAATCGTTGGGCGACGGTTGGTTTCGCGAGCGACCAGTACGGTACGTTCACGATGGGCCGCATGCTCTTCATCTCGAACGGCGTGTGGGACTTCGATCCGTTCGGTCAGTCGAACTGGTCGTCGGCATCGCTGGTGCGTGGCCGCAACTGGCCGCAATCGAGCAACAACGTAGCCTACCAGTCGCCGAAGATCGCCGGCTTTGACTTCTACGGTCAATACGCGCTGTCGAACGCAACGAACTGGAACGGTAACGGCACGACGCCGCAAGGCCGTGAAGCGGGTGCGCAGGTCACCTACACGTCATCGCTGTTCCAGATCCGCGGTCTCTATGACGAAATCCGCAATCCGGCAAACGGCGGTCTGTTCGGTCCGGCAGGCGATGCCACGAACACGGGCAACATCGGCACGGGCGTATTCGCAGCATCGCGCGAATACTCGGCTCTCGTGAACGTGTTCCTCGGCCAGTTCAAGATCCAGGCTGCTTACCAGGCGGTTCGCACGTCGGGCGCAACGGCAGTTCTGCCGGGCACGCCGACGACGCTCGATCACGAATGGGGCGGTGTGACGTGGCAAGCTACGCCGGCTGCAGCTCTGATCGCTGCCGTGTATCACGTGAACGGCAACAATGGCGCGGGTAACGCGACGATCTACACGGTCGGCGGCTCGTACAACCTGTCGAAGCGCACGCTGCTGGACCTGCAAGTCGCAACGGTGCAGAACAGCAAGGGTGCTAACTACGGCCTGAACGCCAACAACTCCGGCACGGCAGTCGCAACGGACAACCCGTTGCCCGGCCACAGCCAGACGGGCGTGTACGCAGGTATCCAGCACTCGTTCTAATCGAACGGTGCAAACAGAACAGCTTTAACAGAAACGGTTTTCACGCTGCTGCGAGAGGCGCGTATCGGTGCGATGTCCGAAAGGGTGTCGCACCTTTTTTTATTTGTGCGCGCGGCACAGTGCTGAGCATCTGAGTCATTTCGCACGAGCACTTCCGGCGTGCACCAAAGCACCGGCGCGGTGCAACGCCGATGCTTCCACTTCGAAGACCTTTGTGAATCGACGGGCGCAACGCCCGCTGTGATGCTCACACAGCCGCTTCGTTCTCCTCACCCGTACGAATGCGGATCACGCGTTCGACATCCGCGACGAAAATCTTGCCGTCGCCGATCTTGCCCGTGCGCGCCGCGCCGATGATGGCATCGATCACCTGATCGCATTGATCGTTCGCGACGACGACTTCGATCTTCACTTTCGGCAGGAAATCGACGACGTATTCAGCGCCGCGATACAGCTCGGTGTGACCTTTCTGGCGGCCAAAGCCTTTGACCTCGGTGACGGTCAACCCGGTCAGGCCGACTTCGGCGAGCGCTTCGCGGACTTCGTCGAGCTTGAAGGGTTTGATGACGGCAGTAATGCGTTTCATGGCGGGCCTCGTCTCGGTTCGGAAAAAGGAAGGTTCAGATGCGTTGATTCTACGCCGCAGCGCACACGTTGCCAGCAATCGACATGACAACGCGTGCGGCCACGCGCGCTCAACGGCAGATAAAGACAGAATTCAGGCGGCTTTGTCCGGAACCGTTGCGAGATCATCGGTCCAGACGGTCGCTTCCGAATCGCTCGGCGCGCGCCAGTCGCCACGCGGCGACAGCGAACCACCCGAGCCGACCTTCGGCGAGTTCGGCACGCAACTGCGTTTGAACTGGCTCGTCTTGAAGAAGCGCCACAGGAAAATGCCGAGATTGCGCTTGATCGCGGCGATATCGTATTCGTTGCGCTCCACATGCGCGCCTTCCGGCCAGCCGCCCTGCTCCTTGTCGCGCCACGCGTGCAGCGCGAGGAACGCGACTTTCGACGGCGAGAAACCGTAGCGCAGGATGTAGAACAGATTGAAGTCCTGCAGCTCGTATGGCCCGATGAACGATTCCGTCTTCTGCTCGATCGCGCCCGCCGATTTGGCCGGCACGAGTTCGGGGCTGATTTCGGTGGCGAGCACGTTGAGCAGCGTGTCCGAGCCGCTTTTACCGACAGCACCCGTCTCCGCGACCCAGCGCACCAGATGCGTGATCAGCGTCTTCGGCACGCTTGCGTTCACGCTGTAGTGCGACATGTGATCGCCCACGCCATACGTGCACCAGCCGAGTGCCAGTTCGCTCAGATCGCCCGTGCCGATCACGATGCCGTTGTGGAAATTGGCGAGACGGAACAGATGATTCGTGCGCTCGCCCGCCTGCACGTTCTCGAAGGTAATGTCGTACTTCGCCTCGCCCGCAGAATACGGATGGCCGAGGTCATTCAGCATCTGCTCGCAGCTAGGCCGGATATCGATTTCCATCGCGGTGCAGCCCACCACGCTCATCAACTCGCGCGCCTGCTTGAGCGTGCGATCGCTGGTCGCGAAGCCCGGCATCGTCACACCGATGATGTTGGTGCGCGGCAGCTTCAGCCGGTCCATCGCCTTCGCGCAGACGAGCAGCGCGTGCGTCGAGTCGAGCCCGCCCGACACGCCGATCACGACCTTCTGGATATTCGACGCCGACAGCCGTTGCACGAGCGCCTGCACCTGAATGTTGTAGACCTCGTTGCAGCGCTCGTCGCGGCGGCGCGAATCGGCGGGCACGTACGGGAAGCGCTCGAGCTTGCGTGCGAGCGGCAGCGTTTGCGCCGTATCGAGGCCGATCGCGAAGCGCACGATCTGGAACTTCGCCGCCTCGTCCTTGTGACGTTGCACCGACATGCCGAACGTGGTCTGCCGCATGCGCTCGTGCGAAAGCCGTTCGAGATCGACGTCCGCAAAAATCATGTGCGAGTCGTCGAGAAAGCGTTCGGACTCGGCGAGCATTTCGCCGTTCTCGTAGATCAGCGCCTGGCCGTCCCAGGCCATGTCCGTCGACGACTCGCCGCGTCCCGCCGATGTGTACAGATACGCCGCAAGACAGCGCGCCGATTGCTGGCCGACGAGTTGATGCCGGTAGCCGGACTTGCCGACCACGACGTTCGACGCCGACAGATTCACCAGCACCGTCGCGCCCGCGAGCGCCGCGAACGACGACGGCGGAATGGGCACCCACACGTCCTCGCAGATCTCGACGTGAAAGCGGAAGTCCGGCACGTCGGTCAGTTCGAACAGCAGCGACGCGCCGAACGGCACGCGCTGGCCGAGCAGTTCGATGTCGCGCGCGACGGCGCTGTCGGCGGGCGTGTACTGACGCGCCTCGTAGAACTCGCCGTAGTTCGGCAGATAGGTCTTCGGCACGGCGCCCAGCACGGCACCGCGCGCGACGACAATCGCGCAGTTGTACAGGCTGTGATCCACCTGCAGCGGCATGCCGACAATCAACGCAACGGGCAGCGTCTTCGATGCCTCGACGATCTTTGCCAGCGCTGTCTTGCATGCGTCGAGCAACGCGCGCTGATGGAAGAGGTCGTCGCAGGTATAGGCGGGCAAGCCGAGTTCGGGGAACGCGACGAGCGCCGCGCCTTTCGCCGCGGCCTCGCGCGCGAGCGCGAGCGTCTCGTCGGCATTGAAGGCCGGATCGGCGACGCGGCAGCGCGGCACGCCCACCGCGACACGCGCAAAACGGTGCGAATACAGGTTGAAGAAGTTGCCTTTCATGTCCGGGATTCCTAATGCGCGCGAACGGGGAGAAACGGCCGCGCGCGAAACAGCTGCTATCGATCAGCGTAGATGATAAGCCGTAAGCGCATTCAAGGTCTCGATCGCGTGTATCGGCGGGCCACGCCGTGCACTTCGCGCGCGCATTTGCTTTAACATGGCCGTTCGCCGCGCCGCGGTCAGGCCTGCGCCCATCGCCGATGCATCAGGGCGCCAGCAAAACGAAGCGCGCGACAATCGCCTATCAGCCTCATCAGATCCTTCCGCCGCACGATGCACGCAAGTGAGTGCGGCCCGGGATCGCCAACGGTCGAACAGATTGAACCAGGAACGTTTTGATTACCGCGCGGGCATTCTCGCTTCGCCGCTCGAAGTCGATGCCGCCGAATGGAATGCGCTGCTCAACCAGCAGGCGCAACCGACGCCCTTCTTGCGCCACGAATTCCTGAGCGCGCTGCACGCGACGCGATGCGCCGTCGCGGATACGGGCTGGGCGCCGCAATTCGTCACACTGACCGATCCGCGCACGGGCAAGCTCGCCGCGGCCGCGCCTGTCTACGCCAAGGGACACTCGTACGGCGAGTATGTGTTCGACTGGGCGTGGGCCGACGCGTACAAGCGCAACGGCCTGCCCTACTATCCGAAGCTGCTGTGCGCGGTGCCTTTCACGCCCGTGCAGGGCACCCGCCTCATGGCCGCCGACGCGCACGCGCTGCGCCATCTCGCCGCGACGCTCGTCGCGTTCGCGGAGCAAGCCGACGTCTCGTCACTGCACGTGCTGTTTCCGACCGAAAGCGAGGCTGAGGCGCTGACCGGTCTCGGCATGATGCAGCGCGAAGGCGTGCAGTTTCACTGGCTCAACGACGGCTACCGCGACTTCGACGATTTTCTCTCGACGCTCGAACAGAAGAAGCGCAAGAACATCCGCGCCGAGCGGCGCAAGGTGCGCGACGCGGGCGTCACGTTCCGGCGCATCCTCGGTGAAGACATCAGCGATGCCGACTGGCGCTTCTTCAGCAAGTGCTACCGGCAGACGTACCGCGAGCACTTTTCGAGTCCGTATCTGAACCTCGACTTCTTCCGGATGATCGGCGCGTCGATGCCCGAGAATCTGATGATGGTGACAGCCGAGTACGAGGGCAAGCCGATCGCAAGTTCACTCGTCGTCTATCAGCGCGACGGCGCGAACGCGGGCGGCACGCTGTACGGCCGCTACTGGGGCGCGCTCGAACACGTGCCCTGCCTGCACTTCGAAACCGCGTACTACCAGCCGCTGGAGTTCTGCATCGAGCAGAAGCTCGGCGTGTTCGAAGGCGGTGCGCAGGGCGAGCACAAGATGGCGCGCGGCTTCATGCCCACCGTCACGCGCTCGACGCACTGGCTGGCGCATCCCGCGTTCTCGGACGCTGTCGGGCACTTTCTCGACAACGAGAAGAATCATATCCACGCGTATGTCGACGAACTGCGCGAACACAATCCGTTCAAGGAATAACGAGGAACAGGCGCGCGCCATGCCGTGGTTTCTGTATCTGATCGAATGCTCGGACGGCAGCGTCTACACGGGCATCGCCACCGACGTCCAGGCCCGTTTCGACAAGCACTGCAGCGGCACGGGCGCGCGCTATACGCGCTCGCGCAAGCCGGTGCGGCTGCTGGCGTCGTTCGAACTGGCCGACCGTTCGAGCGCGTCGCGCGCCGAATATCGCGTCAAGCAGCTCACGGCCGTGCAGAAGTGGGAACTGGTGTCGGGCGCGCGGACGCTCGAATCCGTGTTGCCCGCCGTGATCGAGGAAGTCGCGGCCGACGAAGTAGTGGCTGGCAATCTGGCGGCTGGCGAACCAGCGGCTGGCAACCCGGAGACCTGACACGGCACGGCTTTTCCGTCGCCAGCAACAGTGTTTTCAAGATAAGCATCTCGACGCCGGTTTCACGCGATCAGATACTTTCGTCACTGCAACGCGTCGCTGAATCCAGAACGGGCGACGCTCCAACACCCGACGCGATACCCAGACACCTTGAGGTGAAAAAATGGACGAAAGAAAGCGTGACAGCATGATTGCCTATCTGCGCGGTCGCATGGCTAAGGTCGGCATCAAGGTGACCGACCTGGCCGCGGCACTGGCCGAAGAGCGTCGGCGGCAGCAATCGGTGCGTTATCGCAGCCCGTTCGGCGAAACGTGGGACGGCAACGGCGCGATGCCCCAGTGGCTCGCCAACGCCGTCAGCGCCGGGCAATCGCCGGAACATTTCGCCGTCGGCAAGGCGGCGAAGCAGGCCAAACAGGAACGCCAGACGGTCGACTGGCGCAACGACCCGTTCGCCGGCAGCCGCCTCGCGACGGTCAGCCCGCGCTGATGCGGCGCGGCATTTGATCGGTCTGCGCGCCGCGCCCGATCGATCGCGCAAAAAAAGACGCTCCCGAAGGAGCGTCTTTTTGCAAACAGGCTCGAAAACCGCGCAAATTACTTCTTGTAGTTCGCCGCGCCTTCCGTGATTTCCTTGTGCGCGGCTTCGATGCCCGCCCAGCCTTCCACCTTGACCCACTTGCCCTTCTCGAGCGCCTTGTATTGCTCGAAGAAGTGCTTGATCTGGTCTTTCAGGTACTGCGGCACGTCGTCGATCGACTTCAGGTCTGCCGTCATCGGGCAGATCTTGTCGTGCGCAACGGCGATCAGCTTGGCGTCAACGCCCGACTCGTCCGTCATCTGCAGCATGCCCAGTGCGCGTGCGCGCACCACCGAGCCAGCCAGCAGCGGGAACGGCGTGATCACCAGCACGTCGACGGGATCGCCGTCGCCCGACAGCGTCTGCGGAATGAAACCGTAGTTCGCGGGATAACGCATACCCGTGCCGATGAAACGGTCGACGACGAGCAGACCCAGGTCCTTGTCGGCCTCGTACTTCACCGGATCGCTTTGCGCCGGGATTTCGATGATGACGTTGAAGTCTTGCGGGAGGTCTTTACCAGGGGGAACGTGATTGAAGCTCATGGCGCTCTCTGATCAGGAAGAAATGGGAATAAGGCGCACGGCGCGCGCTGCGTCTCGATACGGGACGCTGCGCCGCAACCCGGACACTGCGGAATGCGCCATTATAGCCAATCGGCCGATGACACCCGCGTGGCGATCGGCGCGATAATCGCCTTACCCGTCTGGGCACTGCCGTTCGCCCGACACTTCTGCTGTCACTTTCGTGGTCTCTTTCGTCCTCTGCTTGACCGCCCGACCGGGCAAGGAGCATGTGTGGAAGAAGCGAAACACTTCATCGGCGGTGAATGGGCCGCCTCCTCGAATGGGGAGACGATCCCCGTCATCGATCCTTCCGACGGCCAGCCGTTCGCCACGCTCGCGCGCGGCACGGCCGCCGACATCGACACCGCCGTCCAGTCCGCGCGCCGCGCCTATGAAGGCGCATGGGGTGCCGTGAGCGCCGCCGAGCGCGGGCGGCTGCTGTACCGGCTGTCGATGCTGGTCGCCGCCTGCCACGAAGAACTGGCGCAACTCGAAGCGCGCGACACGGGCAAGCCGCTCAAGCAGGCGCGCGGCGACGCGGCCGCGCTCGCGCGCTATTTCGAGTTCTACGCGGGCGCCGCCGACAAGCTGCACGGCGAAACGCTGCCCTATCAGAACGGCTACACCGTCTTCACGATCCGCGAGCCGCATGGCGTCACGGGTCACATCGTGCCGTGGAACTACCCGATGCAGATCTTCGGGCGCAGCGTCGGCGCGGCACTCGCGGCGGGCAACGCGTGCGTCGTGAAGCCCGCCGAAGATGCGTGCCTCTCCGTGTTGCGCGTCGCCGAACTCGCGGCCGAAGCCGGCCTGCCTGCAGGTGCGCTCAATATCGTCACCGGGTTCGGACATGAAGCGGGCGCGGCGCTCGCGCGCCATGCCGGCATCGATCACATCTCGTTCACCGGCTCGCCCGATACGGGCAAGCTCGTCACGCAGATGGCCGCCGAAAACCACGTGCCCGTTACGCTCGAGCTGGGTGGCAAGTCGCCGCAAATCGTCTTCGCGGACGCCGATCTCGACGCCGCACTCCCCACGCTGGTCAACGCGATCGTGCAGAACGCCGGGCAAACCTGCTCGGCGGGCAGCCGCGTGCTGATCGAGCGGAGCATTTACGAGCCGCTGCTCGACCGACTCGCCACCGCGTTCAACGCATTGCGCGTCGGACCCGCGCATGCGGACCTCGATTGCGGGCCGCTGATCAGCGCGAAACAGCAGCGACGCGTATGTGATTTCCTCTCCGACGCGCAGCATGACGGCATCGCGATGGCGGCGCACGGCGAAGTGATCGCGGAAGCGCCGGAAACCGGCTTCTATCAGGCACCGACCCTGTTGCGCGACGTGCCGCCCACGCATCGGCTCGCGCACGAAGAAGTGTTCGGCCCCGTGCTCGCCGCACTGCCCTTCGCCGACGAAGACGAAGCGCTCACGCTCGCGAACGGCACGCCCTACGGACTCGTCGCAGGCGTCTGGACCCGCGACGGCGGCCGGCAGATGCGCATGGCGCGCCGCGTGCGCTCGGGGCAGGTGTTCATCAACAACTACGGCGCGGGTGGCGGCGTCGAGTTGCCGTTCGGCGGCGTCAAGCATTCGGGACATGGCCGCGAGAAAGGCTTCGAAGCGCTGTATGGCTTCACGGTGCTGAAGACCGTTGCGATCAGGCACGGCTGACGCACGATTCACTCGCAACAACCCAAGCGTTTCTGCACTTACAACAACAGGAGACATCATGCGGTTGACCGGCAAAACGGCTATCGTCACGGGCGGCGGCTCGGGCTTCGGCGAAGGCATCGCGAAGACTTATGCGCGCGAAGGCGCGAACGTCGTCGTCAACGATCTGAACGGCGCGGCGGCCGAACGCGTCGCCAGCGAGATCGCGCTGGCGGGCGGCAAGGCCATTGCGGTCGCGGGCGACGTGACGCGCGCGAGCGACTGGAGCGCGCTGCGCGCCGCCGCCATCGAAGACTTCGGCAGCGTGCAGATCGTCGTCAACAACGCGGGAACCACGCATCGCAACAAGCCCGTGCTCGACGTGACGGAAGACGAGTTCGACCGCGTGTACGCCGTCAATGTGAAGAGCATCTACTGGAGCGTGAACGAGTTCGTGCCGTACTTCCGCGAGCAAGGCGGCGGCGTGTTCGTCAACATCGCGTCGACGGCGGGCGTGCGGCCGCGTCCGGGGCTCGTCTGGTACAACGGCAGCAAGGGTGCGGTGATCGTCGCCAGCAAGGCGCTGGCCGTCGAGCTCGGGCCGGACCGCATCCGCGTGAACTGTGTCAACCCGGTGATCGGCGAGACGGGTTTGCTGGCCGAATTCATGGGTGTCGAGGACACACCGGAGAACCGGCAGAAGTTTCTGGCGGGCATCCCGCTGGGCCGCTTCTCGACGCCGCAGGACATCGCGAACGCCGCGCTCTATCTCGCTTCCGACGAAGCAGAGTTCATCACGGGCGTGTGCCTCGAAGTGGACGGCGGACGCTGCGTGTGACGCACCGGGCGGCGCGTGCGCGCGCTGCCCCGAAAAAGACGCGTTAACCATTGAAAACTCGGGGTTTTTCCCGACGCCGAGTGGCTTTTCAGCGCGCGTTGAAAGTTTAGAATCGCGAACGGCGGTACGACATTTCCACAATAACGAGCTTTGCGTAAGACCAGCGTGAAGCGCCACCGCGCCGACGCCGGTCGATAGGAGACAAGCGTGTCCAGTCCTGCGAATCCGCTCCACCATCCCGGCGCAGGCGCGCCGCCTTCCACCTTCGAAGAGGCGACCTACAGAAAGGTCGCGTGGCGTCTGACGCCGCTGTTGATGCTCAGCTATGTCGTGGCTTATCTGGACCGCGTGAACGTCGGCTTCGCGAAGCTCGGCATGAGCGCCGATCTGGGTCTGTCCGACGCCGTCTACGGCTTTGGGGCGGGCATTTTCTTCATCGGTTATTTCATCTTCGAGGTGCCCAGCAACATCATCCTGCACCGGGTCGGCGCGCGGGTCTGGATCGCGCGGATCATGGTGACATGGGGCATCGTGTCGATGCTGACGATGTTCGTCACCACCCCGACGATGTTCTACGTGATGCGGTTTCTGCTCGGTCTTGCGGAAGCGGGCTTCTTCCCCGGCATCATCCTGTATCTGACCTACTGGTATCCGGCACACCGGCGCGGCCGCATGACGACGTGGTTCATGACGGCGATCGCGATTTCGGGCGTGGTCGGCGGGCCGATTTCGGGCTACATCCTGAAGTCATTCGACGGCGCGAATGGATGGCACGGCTGGCAGTGGCTGTTCCTGCTCGAAGGGATACCTTCGATCGTCGTCGGCATTCTGGTGTTCATCGTGCTCGATGACCGCATCTCGAAGGCGAAGTGGCTCACGCAGGAAGAGCGCGAACTGCTCGAGCGCAACATCGCCGCCGAGGATGCGACGAAGGAGGATCACGCCATCGGCAAGGTGATGTTGAGCCCGCGCGTGCTGATGATGAGCCTGATCTATTTCTCGTTCGTGATGGGGCTTTATGGCGTGAGCTTCTGGTTGCCGACCATCATCAAGTCGACGGGCGTCACGGACGCCTTCATGATCGGGCTGTTGTCGGCGATTCCGTTCGCCGCTGCCGTGGTTGCGATGGTGTTCGTTGCGCGGAGCGCCGACCGTATGCGGGAGCGGCGTTGGCACGTTGCTGTTCCGGGATTCGTGGGGGCGCTCGGGCTGGTGCTGTCTGTCGTGTGGGCGCACGACACGATGCTCGCGATGACTGGGCTGACGCTTGCGACTATGGGGATTTTGACTACGCTGCCGCTGTTCTGGAGTTTGCCTACTTCGTTTCTTGCAGGTACGGGCGCGGCCGCTGGGATTGCGCTGATTAATTCTATTGGGAATCTGGCGGGGTTTCTTAGTCCGTATGCCGTTGGATGGCTGAAGCAGGCTACTTCTACCAATGCGGCTGGGATGTATATGCTTGCGGCGTTTATGGTTCTTGGTGGGGTGCTGGCGGTTAGTGTGCCTTCCAGGCTAGTGAATAGGTGAGCACTGCCGGTGCTTTTGCCGGTTTTTTTGGTTTTGGTTTTGGGTTGGTTTTGGTTTTGTACTGGCGTTCGCGGATTGCCTTTTCGCTGGCATCCGCGTGATGCCTTCGTGCTTCAGGCGTCGCCCCTGTGCGGGGCGGCACCTACTTTTCTTTGCCGCCGCAAAGAAAAGTAGGCAAAAGAAAGCGGCTCACACCGCCAGCCCATGTCCCTATCCACGGGCCCCCATCGTCCCCATCCCTCACACGGCAATGCACGTGTTTGCATTCGTTGCCAACGCTCTCAACGTGCGCCTCACCCGCTTCGAATACCCGCGTTCAGGCAAGCGGCAGCGAATGGTCTATGCCGCCCAGGTGGCAAACTGTGTGTAGGTTGTCGCGTCGTATAGCCTGGCGCTCTTACAGGGTGGGACGCGTGTGCTATCGGTTCGAAGTGAGGCGTGTGGAGTACGACGGCCTACACACAGTTTGCCACCTGGGCGGCGGTGGACTGTCTGGCGCGGCGTGTTGTAGTGCGGGAGCGTAAGGCGGGTGAGGCGCACCCCAAGAGCGCTGGCAACGGACGTGAGCCACGTGGTTGCCGTGTGAAGTGTAAGACCGGTTGGGGGCCCTCAGGCAAATACTAGAACTGGCGGTGTGAGCCGCTTTCTTTTGCCTACTTTTCTTTGCGGCGGCAAAGAAAAGTAGGTGCCGCCCCGCACAGGGGCAACGCTAGCAGACCAATAACATCACGCGGACGCCAGCGAAAACACAAAAAACACCGCCCCAGCGTCGCAGACACAAAAAAACCTCAAACCACATTCATAGCCAGCGCACTCTCCCGATAATGCGCGCTAGCCTTATCAGCATCTCCGAGCTGCTCATGCAAACGAGCCAACGCCCGATGCGAACGAATCTTCAGCGTCTCGTTATCAGCAAGCTTGAGCGCCTGCTCAAGAAACGACTGCGCCTTCCCCCAAAGCTGCTGATGCAAACACAACCGCCCAAGCGCAAACATCAGATCCGCGTCGTCGGGACGCTCCTTCCGCCACGCCTCAGCCTTCTGAATCAACGGCAAAGCATCGCCCCCCGTGGTATCCGGATAACGCCGCAACAACCTCGCATCCCAATTCTGCGCAAGCGCCTCTTCAACGATCTTCCGCGCATCCTGCGGACGACCCAGCGCGACCAGCAACTCAGCCGCAACATCCGCCAGCCGCGGCGAATGCCGCTCGACCGCGGTCAGCGAATGCCACAGTTCGAGCAGCGCATCGGCATTGTGCCTGCGGTCCCGCAACAGATTCTCCGCCGCTAGCTGCCGCAACCGCACGGCAACCGCAGGATGAATCGCCTCGCGCTTTTCCAGCGTCTTCACGAGCTTGAGCACTTCGCCCCAGTTCTTCAACTGCTGCTGCGCCCGCAACGCAATCTGCTGCGCGTGAATGCGCCGTCCACCCTGCGACTGCATTTCAGTCAGCGCGAGCAACGCGCCATCCGCATCGCGGCCGTCGGCACGCATGTCCGCCGTCGCCATCAGGCGTGCGTCCTGCCAGTCGGCTGAATCGATCTGCGCGAGATATTCATCGCGGCGCGCGTACTCGTGCATCCGGTGCGCGGCATTCGCGGCGATCAGGCCCGCCGCACCCTTGTTGTCGGGATTGGTGAGCGAGTCACGCGCAGCCTTCTCCGCACGCGAGAAGCGGCCCGCATACAGATTGCCGATCGCATCGCGCAACGCCGCATGCGCCTTCGCGACCCGCTGGCGCGTGCGATACGCGGCGACGCGCTGCGGCATGCGCCAGATGTTGCGCACGATGCGCAGCACCGCGTAAATCACGATGAACGCGACGATGATGCCGACGATGAACAGGTTCAGCGAAATATCGATCCGATACGGCGGATAGACGAGCAGCACCTGCCCGGTGTCGAAGCGCCCGACGATCGCGAGCACCACGGCAATCGCGAACAGGAAAGCGAGCCAGAGAAGTCCACGCAGCGCCATGACTAACCCCGCGTCCGGTATTGATGCACGGCCTGCAGGCTCGTATCCAGGTTCGGCACGTCGACCGCGCCCGAGCCGTCGTCGACCTGCTTCACGAGGTCGCGCACCGTCTGCACCTGCTTCGACGACGCGTCGAAGTAGCGCGCGAGCGCGTTGTCCGCAGCGTGAAGATCGGACTTGAGCGTCGTCTGGTTGCGCGCGAGCAGCGCGAGTCGCGCGGACAGCAGGCGCATCTTCAGGTTTTCGCGCACGAAATAGCCCTGATCAGGCGCGACGAGCATCGCGTCGGCGTGGTCGATGCGACGCACCTGCACGAGACTCGTCAACTGTTCGCCAATACCCGCGACGAGCTGGTGCCACCACACTTTCCACTTCGGCTCGCCCGTGGCGGCCGCGAGGCGGTCGACATCCTTCGGCGTGGAGGCACGCGGCGTGGCGTGCTCGATCGGCGCCTCGCCCGAAAGCGGCAGCTGGTCGATCTGATCGATCGCGTTGTCGAGCTTGATGGCGAGACCCGTCAGGTCAGTGGACGGCGCGGACTTCAGCTTGTCGATGTCCTGCGCGATCGCCTTTCGCACGGCCAGCACCTGCGCGCCGTCCGACGCGGCGAGGCGCGTGTCGGCGCTTTGCAGCGCGAACAGCGCGAGCTGCGTGTTGCCCGTCAGCTGCAACTGCTCGCTCGCGGCCGACAGCATCTGGCCGACTTCGGCCATCGTCCAGTCGTCGCGATTGCGCGCGAGGTCCGCGTATTGTTGCTGCAGCGCCTGTTGCGCGCCCTGCGCGTCGGCGAGCTTGCCTTCGAGCTGCGCGATCTGCGCATCGGCCTGACGCACGGTGGCGACGGCCTGCTCGGTCTTCACGCGCAACTCGGCGGTCTGCGAATCGTTGGCCTGCTGGCGGTGCGACAGCTGCTGATCGAGCTTGATGATCCTGCGGTTCAGCGCGATGCCGCCCGCGATCGCCGCGAACAGCACCAGCGCGATGACCACCCAGAGCAGCCCGTTGCCCTTGGGCTTGGCCTGCTGCATTTCATAGGGCGTAAAGGGTTGATTCGGCGGCAGCGCAGTGGCGGGCCGCGGCGCGGAGCTGGACGTCGGGGGCGTGGGGGTCGTGGATGCGTTGGTATCAGACATGCGTTCTTGTGCCGGGTTGGACTGGACCGGTTGAACTTCAAAAGGTGCCGCGAGAGACAACAGCGTACGGGCGATCCGTTCGTCGCCCGCACCGGACACCGTAATGCTATCAAAACCCAATGCCCGCGCGGTTTCCGCGATGCGCGGATGGGGCGCGACGAACATCGCGCGCTTCAGTTGCGCCTGCTCGCTCGCCGTGAGGTGGTCGTGCGCGAGTTCGGCGAGATTGCGCACGCCCTCGGAACTCGTCACGAGCCACGCGTGCGGCGTCCGGGATTCGTCCGACAGCAGCGTGTGGATGCGCGACCACGCGCCGATCGACGGGTCGGGCACGAGGCGCCGGTAAGCCGCAACCGTCTCGACTTCGGCGCCCGCTTCGCGCAGACGGTCCGCGAGCCATTCCCGGCCGCCGTCGCCGCGCACGATCAGCACGCGCTTGCCTTCGAAGGCGTTCTCTCCAAGCAAGGTTTCGAGCGCCGCATACAGCGCCTCGGAGTCGAAGCGCGCGCCATCGTGGTCGTCGGCCGATGCGCCCGGGCTGATCACCTGGTACGCGGGCGCTTCGACGCCGTGCTTCGCGAGCGCCGCGACGCTGCCCGGCCCGACCACGCCGACGGGCAGCGCGTGTGGCCAGATCGCATCGTGGCTCGCGAACGCGTAATCGACGGCGTTCGGCGACACGAACACGACCAGCGCGTATCGGTCGAGCGACGCGAGCGCCGCGCGCAATGGAGCTTCGTCGTCCGCTGCGGCGATATCGATCAGTGGAAAGTCGACGGTGACGACACCCGCGTCGTGCAGGGTCTTCGCGAGCGCGTCGGACTGTCCCGCCGGACGGGTCAGCACGACGGTCAGATGCGTCGCATGCGATGCGCCTATGCCGTCCCGGGACGGCAATGCGTCGGGTGTCGGGTTCGAGTCGGCCGCCATCACGCGGAAGCAGCCGGGCCGCTCGCCGTGGTGAGCGCGCGGACGATCTCGAGTGCGCCCTGCGCTTCGAGCTGGCTCGCGACCTCGCGGCCCAGTTCGAGCGCGGCGCCCGTGGTCGGCGCGGGCGCCGAAGCTTGCGCGGACAGCACGCGCTGGCCGTCGGGCGTGGCCACGACGCCGCGCAGATGCAGCGCGCCGTCATGCCAGGTCGCGTACGCGGCGAGCGGCACTTCGCAGCTGCCGCCGAGCGCGCGCGACACCATGCGCTCCGCTTCGACCGCGGCCGCCGTGTGCTCGTGATGCAGCGGCGCGAGCCATGCGGCGAGATCGGCGCGGTCCGCGCGGATCTCGATGCCGAGTGCGCCCTGACCGGCGGCGGGCAGGCTGTCGGCAGGATCGAGCAGCGAACGGATGCGGTCGCCGAGTCCCAGACGCTTGAGACCGGCCGCCGCCAGAATGATGGCCGCGTAATCGCCGCGGTCGAGCTTCGCGAGGCGGGTGTCGAGATTGCCGCGCAGCGGCTTCACCACGAGCTCGGGATAGCGGATGCGCAGCATCGCTTCACGGCGCAGGCTCGACGTACCGACCACGCTGCCGGGTGGCAGTGCGGCCAGCGAGTCGTACTGGCTGGAGACGAACGCGTCGCGCGGATCTTCGCGCTCCATGATGGTCGACAGCGCGAAGCCTTCGGGCAGTTCCATCGGCACGTCTTTCAGCGAATGGACGGCGAGATCGGCGCGGCCGTCGGCCAGCGCGTTCTCCAGCTCCTTCACGAACAAGCCCTTACCACCGACCTTCGACAGCGTGCGATCGAGAATCTGATCGCCGCGTGTCGTCATTCCGAGGATTTTTACGTCACAAGATGGATATAATTTGTGCAGCGCACACCGCACATGCTCGGCCTGCCACATGGCAAGCCGGCTTTCCCGCGACGCAATGACCAGCGTGGCGGGCGGAGTGGGCGCAAGCGTCTCGGAATTCATTGTTTGATTCATTGAACGACGGGATGTGATAACAAACAATGTTAGCACGCGCTTTGGCAACCTCTCGCTGGCCGCACGGCCATGCTGAAGCAGCGCGAAGGCAGTTGCAAGGGACGGCAGTCAGCGCTAAAGCGCTCGCTTCCGTCGACCGCCATGGAACTGGAGCAGGCGTTATGCCGCCCGCTCCGGTCGACCGCCATGGGACCAGAGGAGACAGGCCTGCAGGTTCGATCCACGCAGACCCGTTGCCGCATCGATCGTGACTCGCGTGGCCACCAGAAGCCCCAGCACGGTCGTGCGCGCGTCGATGCGCCGCATGCGCGATGATTTAATGCGGCGCAGCACGCGCATGCGGCCCTCCTCCGCCGCGCGCGCCGCATGCTGACAGGCTTTGAGCGCAGTTCCCCGCTGTACCCGCAGTTGCAGTCCATCATTCTTAGACCCTGGCTTTCCTGAGGAAACATCGTGACGTCTTCCGGATCGGCGCGCCCTGCCCGCCGCACTACTGCCTCGCCCGATGCCGTCAATACCGCATCGGCCGCTCCCGCCGCTTCCGCTGCCAAGGCCACCAAGGCCATGAAAGCAGCGCAGGCTCTCGACTCCGGCAAAACCGGCAAATCCACGAAGACCAAGGCGCCCGCCAACGGCGCCTCGAAACGAATGAAACCCGACGGCGCCGGCAAGCAGGAGGCCGCGCGCGCGTCGAAAGAAATGAAGAATGGCGCCGCGTCACAGGCGAAGGACAACGCCCGCACGCGCGAAGACAAGGACCAGCCGCTGTTCGAAGACATCCGCTATCTGGGGCGGCTGCTCGGCGACGTGGTGCGCGAGCAGGAAGGCGACGCCGTGTTCGACGTCGTCGAAACGATTCGCCAGACGGCCGTGCGCTTTCGCCGCGAGGACGACAGCGTGGCCGCGCAGGCGCTCGACAAGAAGCTGCGCGCGCTGTCGCCCGAACAGACGGTGAGCGTGGTGCGCGCGTTCAGCTACTTCTCGCATCTCGCGAATATCGCTGAAGACCGTCATCGCAATCGGCGGCACCGCATTCACGATCTGGCCGGCTCGACGTCGCAGCCGGGCACGATCGCGCATGCGCTCGACCGGCTCGTCGAAGCGAACGCCGCCGCGACGCCCGTGCTGCAGCAGTTCTTCAACGACGCACTGATCGTCCCCGTGCTGACGGCACACCCGACGGAAGTGCAGCGCAAGAGCATTCTCGACGCGCAGCACGACATCGCGCGGCTGCTCGCCGAACGCGACCAGCCGCTGACGGCGCGCGAGCGTCTGCAGAACGAATCGCTGCTGCGCGCACGGGTGACCTCGCTGTGGCAGACGCGCATGCTGCGCGACTCGCGCCTGACGGTCGCCGATGAAATCGAGAACGCGCTGTCGTTTTACCGCGCGACGTTCCTCGAAGAGATTCCGGCGCTCTACGCCGACATCGAGGAAGCGCTTGTCGAGCACGGCCTCGATGCGCGCCTGCCGCCCTTCTTCCAGATGGGCAGCTGGATTGGCGGCGACCGCGACGGCAATCCGAACGTCACGGGCGAGACGCTCGAAAACGCGATCACGCGCCAGGCCGCGGTGATCTTCGAGCACTATCTGGAGCAGGTGCACAAGCTCGGCGCGGAACTGTCGGTGTCGAACCTGCTCGCGGGCGCAAGCGACGAACTGAAGGCGCTTGCGGAAGGATCGCCCGATCACTCGCCGCACCGCACGGACGAACCGTACCGGCGCGCGCTGATCGGCATCTACACGCGGCTCGGCGCGAGTGCGCGCGTCAGACTCGGCGAAGGCGTGGTGCCGCTGCGCAGCGCGGGCCCCGGCGTGCCGAAGATTCGCGCCGTCCCCTATGACGATTCGTCCGAGTTCGTGCGCGACCTGCACGTGCTGATCGATTCGCTCACCGAGCATCACGGCGCGTCGCTCGCGACGCCGCGTCTGTCGCCGCTGACGCGCGCCGCCGAAGTGTTCGGGTTCCATCTCGCGAGCATCGATCTGCGCCAAAGCTCCGACATTCACGAAGCGGTGATCTCCGAGTTGCTGCGGCGCGCGGGTGTCGAAAGCGACTACGCGGCGCTTCCGGAAGCCGACAAGCTGCGCGTGCTGCTCGCCGAACTTGCGCAGCCGCGCCTGCTGCGCTCACCGTATGTCGAGTACTCGGATCTGGTGAAGAGCGAACTCGGTGTGCTCGAACAGGCGCGCGTGACGCGCGAGAAGTTCGGCGCGCGCGCGGTGCGCAACTACATCATTTCGCACACGGAGACGGTGAGCGATCTGGTCGAAGTGATGCTGCTGCAAAAGGAAGCGGGACTGCTGCAAGGCGCGCTCGGCAACCCGGTCGATCCGGCACGCGCGGGCCTGATGGTAATCCCCCTCTTCGAGACGATTCCCGACTTGCGCAACGCGTCGCACATCATGCGCGATCTGCTGGCGCTGCCGGGTATCGATGCCATCGTCGAAAATCAGGGCAACGAGCAGGAAGTGATGCTCGGCTATTCGGACAGCAACAAGGACGGCGGCTTCCTGACGTCGAACTGGGAGCTGTACCGCGCGGAACTGGCGCTGGTGTCGCTGTTCAACGAACGCGGCATCACGCTGCGGCTGTTCCATGGCCGCGGCGGCACGGTTGGACGCGGCGGCGGCCCGACCTATCAGGCGATTCTTTCGCAGCCGCCGGGCACCGTCGACGGCCAGATCCGGCTGACGGAACAGGGCGAGGTGATTGCGAGCAAGTTCGGCAACCCGGACATCGGCCGACGCAATCTGGAAACGGTCGTTGCGGCGACGCTGGAAGCGTCGTTGCTGCCGCATGGCAATGCGCCTTCGCAACTGCCCGACTTCGAAGAAGTGATGCAGACGCTGTCCGATGCGGCGATGGCGTCGTACCGTGCGCTCGTCTACGAAACCCCGGGCTTCACCGAATACTTCTTCTCGTCGACGCCGATTGCGGAGATCGCGGAGTTGAACATCGGCAGCCGGCCGGCGTCGCGCAAGCTGCAGGATCCGAAGCAACGCAAGATCGAGGACCTGCGGGCGATTCCGTGGGGTTTCTCATGGGGACAATGCCGGTTGCTGCTGACGGGCTGGTATGGGTTCGGCAGCGCGGTTGCTGGATGGCTCGAGGCCGCGGGCTCGAATATCGAACGTGAGCGTCGTGTAAATCTGCTGCGCAAGATGCATAAGGCGTGGCCATTTTTCTCGAACCTGCTGTCGAATATGGATATGGTGCTGGCGAAGACCGATCTCGCGGTGGCGTCGCGTTATGCCGCGCTTGTCGCTGACAAGAAGCTGCGCAAGCATGTGTTCGAGCGCATTGTTGCGGAGTGGGAGCGCACCTCCAATGTGCTTTCCGAGATCACGGGGAGGAAGGAACGTCTAGCGGATAATCCTTTGCTGGCGCGGTCTATTAAGAACCGGTTCCCTTATCTTGATCCTTTGAATCACCTGCAGGTCGAGTTGCTTAAGCGCCATCGCGCTGGGGATGATAATGTCCGCGTGCGGCGCGGGATTCATTTGACTATCAATGGGATTGCGGCTGGGCTAAGGAATACGGGCTGAGGTTTTTGCTTTTTCTTGTCCTGCGGACGGCGGTTCTCTTTTTTTGAGGCCGCCGTTTTTTCTTTTTGGCTTGCTTATGTTTTTTGCTGGCATCCGCGTTTTGGTATCTAGCTTCACGCGTCGCCCCTGTGCGGGGCGGCACCTACTTTTCTTTGCCGCCGCAAAGAAAAGTAGGCAAAAGAAAGCGGCTAACACCGCCAGCACGTGTGCCTATCCACGGACCCCCAACGTCCCCACCCTTCACACGGCCGTGCCCTGGCTGGTGCTCGTCGCCAACGCTTCGAATGAACGCCTCACCCGCTTCGAATACCCATACTCGGACAAGCGGCAGCAAATGGTATGTGCCGCCCAGGTGGCAAACTGTGTGTAGGCTCAAGTACTCCACACGCCTCACTTCGGACCGATAGCGCACGCGCCCCACCTTGTAAGAGCACTACCCTATACGACGCGACAACCTACACACAGTTTGCCACCTGGGCGGCCGTGGACTGTCTGGCACGGCGTGCTGTACCGCGGGAGCTTGAAGCGGGTGAGGCGCACCGCAAGGACGCTGGCAACGGACGTGGGTCACGTGGTTGCCGTGTGAAGCGTAAGAACCTGTGGGCGCCCTCAGGCAAACACTAGAACTGGCGGTGTTAGCCGCTTTCTTTTGCCTACTTTTCTTTGCGGCGGCAAAGAAAAGTAGGTGCCGCCCCGCACAGGGGCAACGCTAGCGAACCAGAAGCAAAACGCGGACGCCAATGAAAACACAAGCAAACCACTCAAAGCGTCGCAGACAAAAAAACCTCAATACGCCTCAACCATCAAAGCATCCAGCTTAAACGACCCATCACTCTGAACACCGAAGTACTCACGAACTTCATCCGGGGCGGAAGCCCAGACAGCCCGAATCGCCTCAACCCGCGCCGTCGGCGTCCTCATCCTTGCGACCCACGACGCAAACTCGATATCCAGCCGCCAGCGCTCCCGCACCACAGCCTCAAACCCTGCGGCAGCAAAAAACGCCACCCACTCATCCGCACGATAATCGCGAATATGCGAGCCATCGCGCAACACCTCGACGGCCTGAAGATGCGTATCGAGCAACGGATGCTCGCTCCCCGCGATATCGATGAACAGCACGCGCCCGCCGGGCTTCAAAACCCGCCGCACTTCGGCGAGCGCCAACGGCACATCGTGCCAATGATGCGCACTCATCCGGCTGACGACCCAATCAAACGAAGCATCATCGAACGGCAGCTTTTCAGCCGCGCCCTGCTGCGTCCGGATATTCGACAACCCACGCTCAACAGCAGCAGCAGCCACGGTAGCCAGCATCTGCGGCGCAATGTCATACGCAACAACCGACGCAACATGCGGTGCAACCGCAAAGCTCGCATGCCCCGCCCCACATCCCATATCGAGCACCGCCGCGCCCGGCGTCGCGGCCACGGCGGCCGCCAGCGTCTGCAAGTCCGCGCCCGTCGCATGAACCTGGCTCGTCAGATACGAGGCCGCCGTCGAGCCGAACGCGTCGGCTACCTGATCGTGATGCTTCATCGTGTGCTCCAGTGCCTTCAGGCCTGTTCGTGAGGATCGTGTCGAGGTCGCGAAGCGCCCCGCCTGTCGCTACAATAGAGCCCGCCCTGTACCAGTACAAGTCAAGCAATTATTCTGGTATCGACATTACCCGCCATCGTCGTCCCGCCACATGACCACGCCGTCTTCCGCCGATTCCGCCCCGCCGCTCGACGCGTCGCCCGCCCGCGCGCTCGGCGAGTTCATCCGCGCGCATCGCGAGCGCCTGTCGCCGCAAGCCGTCGGCCTGCCGCCCGGCCCGCGCCGCCGCACGCCCGGCCTGCGGCGCGAGGAAGTCGCGCAGTTGTGCGGCGTGAGCCCGACCTGGTACACCTGGATCGAACAGGGACGGCCCGTGTCCGCGTCCGCTGACGCGCTCGCCCGCATCGCCGTCGCGCTGCAGCTGTCGCGCGCCGAACGCGCGTATCTGTTCGAACTGGCCGCGCAGCGCGACCCGGCCGAGCCGGACCCCGCCGCAGCCGACACCCCCGCCATGCTGCTCAAGACGGTGCAGCTCGTGAGCGCGCCCGCCTACGTGCTCGACCGCCAGTTCACCGCGCTCGCGTGGAACGAGCCGGCCGCGGACCTGTTCGTCGGCTGGCTGGACGGCGAGCACGACCGCAACCTGCTGCGCTATACGTTCCTGTCGCCGGATGCGCGCAATCTGATCGTCGACTGGGAAATCCGCGCCCGGCGCCTCGCCGCCGAGTATCGCGCCGATTCGATCCGCCACCAGAACGACGCGCCCACGCGCTCGCTGATCGACGAACTCTCCGCTTCGAGCGACGCGTTCGCGCGCTTCTGGGCGTCGCAGGACGTCAACGAGCGCGAAGGCGGCCAGCGCCGCTTCAATCATCCGCGCGACGGCCACGTCGTCTACAACCAGATCACCTTCAAGCCCGCGCACCGCGAAGATCTGAAGCTCGTCGTGCTGATGCGCGAATGAGCTTGCGCGGCCACCTGAAAGCGGCCCGCACGGCGGGTGTTAAAATCGTTGTCTCCTTCGAGGCGGCGCCGTCTCCACGCGCCGTCCGCGTCTTCACCTCGCACATTGCCCATCATCATGACGTCCCAACTGCATAAAAAAGGCGAAGCCTGGTCGGCTCGCTTCTCCGAGCCGATGTCGGAACTCGTCAAGCGCTACACGTCGTCGGTCTTCTTCGACAAGCGTCTGGCGTTCGTCGATATCGAGGGCTCGCTTGCGCACGCGTCGATGCTGGCCGCGCAAAAGATCATCAGCGCCGACGACCTCGCGGCGATCCAGCGCGGCATGGCGCAGATCAAGGGTGAAATCGAGCGCGGCGAGTTCGAATGGCAACTCGATCTCGAAGACGTGCACCTGAACATCGAAGCGCGCCTCACGGCGCTGATCGGCGATGCGGGCAAGCGCCTGCACACGGGCCGTTCGCGCAACGACCAGGTCGCGACCGACATCCGCCTGTGGCTGCGCGGTGAAATCGACCGCATCCGCGATCTGCTGAAGGATCTGCGCGTCGCCCTGCTCGACCTCGCCGACAAGAACGCCGGCACGATCATGCCGGGCTTCACGCATCTGCAGGTCGCGCAGCCCGTGACGTTCGGCCATCACCTGCTCGCTTACGTCGAAATGTTCTCGCGCGACGCCGAGCGCATGGTCGACTGCCGCAAGCGTGTGAACCGTCTGCCGCTCGGCGCGGCGGCGCTCGCGGGCACGAGCTATCCGATCGACCGCCACGCCGTCGCGAAGACGCTGGGCTTCGACGGTATCTGTGCGAACTCGCTCGACGCCGTGTCCGACCGTGACTTCGCAATCGAATTCACGGCAGCGTCGGCGCTCGTGATGACGCACGTGTCGCGCTTCTCCGAAGAACTCGTGCTGTGGATGAGCCCGCGCGTCGGCTTCATCGATATCGCCGACCGCTTCTGCACCGGCTCGTCCATCATGCCGCAGAAGAAGAACCCGGACGTGCCCGAACTGGCACGCGGCAAGACGGGCCGCGTGAACGGCCACCTGATGGCGCTGCTCACGCTGATGAAGGGCCAGCCGCTCGCGTACAACAAGGACAATCAGGAAGACAAGGAGCCGCTGTTCGATACCGTCGATACCGTCGCCGATACGCTGCGTATTTTTGCGGAGATGGTCGCGGGCATCACGGTGAAGGCGGACAACATGCGCGCGGCTGCGCTGCAAGGCTTCTCGACGGCAACCGATCTCGCCGACTACCTCGTCAAGCGCGGCCTGCCGTTCCGTGACGCGCACGAAGCCGTCGCGCATGCCGTTCGTTTCTGCGAACAGCGTGGCTGCGATCTGGCCGACCTGTCGCTCGACGAGATGAAGGCCGAATTGCCGAACGTCGCTTCGTTGCTGGGCGACGATGTGTTCGGCTACCTGACGCTCGAAGGATCGGTGGCGAGCCGCAATCATCCGGGCGGCACCGCGCCGGATCAGGTGCGCGCCGCGATCGCTGCCGCACGCGCTGCGCTCGGCTAGGCCGCTTCCTTTCGGCTGCTGAAAGGCGGACTCTCTGGCGAGGGTTCGCCTTTTTTGTTTTTGGCACGGGTTGTCTGCGGCTTCGAACGCGGGCGCCTTCCTTGCGACGCAGAGACAATCGGCCACGCTCACCTCGCCCTGCCGCTGCGCCTCGTCGGCTACTATCACGGCAACCATCGGCTTTCATCGTTCACCGTCATGATCATCCGCCCACAACTCCGCTGGTTCCGCATGCTGCTCGCGTGGCGCGGTTCCGTGCTGCCCGAACTGCTGCCGCGCCTGTGCGTCATTCTGCTCATTTCGCTGGTCGCGCTCGGCGTGCATGTGCACCTGCTGAAGATCAGCATCAACATGACCACCACGCCGTTCTCGCTGATCGGCATTGCGCTCGCGATCTTCCTCGGCTTTCGCAACAGCGCGAGCTATGACCGCTACTGGGAAGCGCGCAAGCTCTGGGGCAGGCTGCTCAACGAGACGCGCTCGCTCACGCGCCAGGTGTTGACGCTGCCGAACGCTCATATCGACCCGAGCGAAACGCAGGCCTTCGTGCAAGCCTTGTGCGCCTTCGCGCACGCGCTGCGGCATCAGTTGCGATGCACGGACCCTTCAGAAGATCTGTCGACGAGACTCGACAAGCCGCTCTTCGAGCGCGTCATGATGTCGCGCTATCGGCCCGCGACGATCATGCTCTGGCTCGGCGAATGGACGCAGCGGCAGGCGCGCGACGGCAAGCTGGACGCATGGACGGTCCAGGCCATCGATCGCAATCTGAACGGGCTGTCGGATGTGGTCGGCGGCTGCGAGCGGATCCTGTCGACGCCGCTGCCGTTCGCGTATTCGGTGATGATTCACCGCACCGTGTACTTTTTCTGCGCGGCGCTGCCATTCGGGCTGGTGGAAACCGTCGGCGTGTTCACGCCGGTCTTCTCAGTATTCGTCGCGTACACGTTCATGGCGCTCGACGCGATCGCATCGCAGATCGAAGAGCCATTCGGCACCGACGACAACGACCTCGCGCTCGATGCGCTGTCGGCGTTCATCGAAGATGCCGCGCGCGATCTGCTTGCGCAGCCTTCGCTGCAGAAAACGGCCGCGAAAGATGGTTATCTGCTCACCTGACGCGTGATCAGGACACGCGCGCGGCCGCTCGACAGCAGCTTGCGGCGCGTGCCGTGAGAAGCACTAACGGGTGTCGAAAAAAATCCGGCTTAGTCGTTGCCGGCTGTGTCGCCCATGCGTTTGAGCTGCGCGACGCGCGCGCCGACAATATCCACTTGCGAGCGCGCGTCCATCAACGGAACGGTCGCGTCGCGGTAGGCCGTCCACGCGCGTTGCGCGCGCGACAGCACCGGGCGCGCGTGCGGAGGGAGCTTCGCATGCAGGCGCCGGTAATAGCGGTTCAGGTCGAACATCGCGTGCTCGCACTGCGCGTCGAACGAGCAGGCTCGTGGGCGCTTCTTCGGGTCCTGCCTGCCGGCGTCCATCGCCGCCGCGCGCAGCGCGAGTGCGCGATCGCGCACCGGCTGCAACTGCATGTCGGCGACCGCGAGCTGGTACGACGTGCCGCGCGTCGTGGCGAGCACGTCGGCCAGCAGCTTGCCGTCCGCTTCGCGCCACGCTTTCCAGCGCTTCTGGCTTTCTTCCCACTTCTTGCGCTGCGCGTCGGGTGCTTTCGACAGCAACTGCTGAAACGACTGATCCATCGACGCCTGCCACGCGAGCCGCGCCGAGTCCATGCACTGCACCTGGCCGATCGTCGACGACATGTCGGCGCGCGCGAGACAGGTACGCATCGATGCGTCGATGGGATCGGCGGCGGCGACTTCGGCATGCGCCGCGCCGGGCGCGATCATCAGCGCACCCGCCAGCGTCACTGCCGATGCGAACGCGCACCACGCCGCCGGCACGCCGACGCGCGCACGACCCCACAACCCGGAGCGCAGTGCCGTCGTCATGATCAGGAATCGCGCACGCAATCGACGAAGTACTCGATGCGCCCGTTGATCGTTTCACCCACCAGCCCGTGGATATCCGTATGGAAGCCCGGGAAGCGCTCGTTGAACTCGCGCGCGAAACGCAGATAGTTGACGATGGTCCGGTTGAAGCGCTCGCCCGGAATCAGCAGCGGAATGCCCGGCGGATACGGCGTCAGCAGGATCGACGTGACGCGGCCTTCGAGCTCGTCGATGGGCACGCGGTCGATTTCGCGGTGCGCGAGCTTCGCGAAAGCGTCGGACGGCTTCATGGCGGGCTCCATGCTCGACAGGTACATCTCCGTCGTCAGGCGCGCGATGTCGTTCGCACGGTAGACGCTGTGGATCTGCTCGCACAGATCCCGCAGGCCGATGCGCTCGTATGCCGGATGCTGCGCGACGAACTCGGGCAGCACGCGCCACAGCGGCTGGTTGTTGTCGTAGTCGTCCTTGAACTGCTGGAGTTCCGTGACCATCGAGTTCCAGCGGCCCTTCGTGATGCCGATCGTGAACATGATGAAGAACGAGTACAGGCCCGTCTTCTCGACGATGATGCCGTGCTCGGCCAGATACTTCGTGACGATCGCCGCGGGAATGCCCGTCTCGCCGAATTCGCCATCCACGTCGAGCCCAGGCGTGATGATCGTCGCCTTGATCGGGTCGAGCATGTTGAAGCCGTCCGCAAGCGGGCCGAAGCCGTGCCAGCGGTCGTTCGGGCGCAGCATCCAGTCGTCGCGCGAGCCGATGCCCTCTTCCGCGAGTTCTTCCGGGCCCCAGACCTTGAAGAACCAGTCGTCGCCGTATTCGGCATCGACCTTGCGCATCGCGCGGCGGAAATCGAGCGCCTCGGCAATCGATTCCTCGACGAGCGCGGTACCGCCCGGCGGCTCCATCATCGCCGCGGCCACGTCGCACGACGCGATGATCGCGTACTGCGGCGACGTGGACGTGTGCATCAGATATGCCTCGTTGAAGCGGTGGCGGTCGAACGTGCTGTTCTCGCTGTCCTGCACGACGATCTGCGAAGCCTGCGAAATGCCTGCGAGCAGTTTGTGCGTCGAGTGCGTCGCGAACACCAGCGCGCCCGTGCGCGGACGGCCCGCGCCGATCGCGTGCATGTCCTGGTAGAACTCGTGAAACTCGGCGTGCGGCAGCCACGCTTCGTCGAAGTGCAGCGTGTCGAGCAGATCGCCTAGCAGATCCTTGATCATTTCGACGTTGTAGATCACGCCGTCGTACGTGCTCTGCGTGATCGTCAGGATGCGCGGCTTGAGGTTCGGGTTCTTCGCGAGCGCCTCGCGCGCGAACGGGTTCGCCTCGATCTTCTTGCGGATGTTTTCCGGCTTGAACTCGTCGCGCGGAATCGGGCCGATGATGCCGAAGTGATTGCGCGTCGGCGTGAGGAACACGGGGATCGCGTGCGTCATCGTGATCGCGTGCAGGATCGACTTGTGGCAGTTGCGGTCCACCAGCACGATGTCGCCCGGGGCAACCGTTGCGTGCCAGACGATCTTGTTCGAAGTCGACGTGCCGTTCGTCACGAAGAACAGATGATCCGCGCTGAAGATGCGCGCCGCGTTGCGCTCCGACGCTGCAACGGGGCCCGTGTGATCGAGCAGCTGGCCGAGTTCGTCGACGGCGTTGCAGACGTCTGCGCGCAGCATGTTCTCGCCGAAGAACTGGTGGAACATCTGGCCGAGCGGATTCTTCAGGAACGCGACGCCGCCCGAGTGGCCCGGGCAGTGCCACGAGTACGAGCCTTCGTCCGCGTACTGCACCAGTTCCTTGAAGAACGGCGGCGCGAGCGAATCCAGATACACCTTCGCCTCGCGGATGATGTGCCGCGCGACGAACTCCGGCGTGTCCTCGAACATGTGGATGAAGCCGTGCAGTTCGCGCAGGATGTCGTTCGGCAGATGGCGCGAGGTGCGCGTTTCGCCGTACAGGAAAATGGGAATGTCCGCGTTGCGCTTGCGCACCGCCTCGACGAACGCGCGCAGGTCGATGATCGCGGGCGCGATATCGGGCGTTTCACCGTCGCCGTTCTCGACGTAGGGCAGCAGTTCATCGTCGTCGATCGACAGGATGAAGCACGACGCGCGGCTCGACTGCTGCGCAAACGACGTCAGATCGCCATAGCTCGTGAGACCCAGCACTTCCGCGCCTTCTTTTTCGATGGCCTCGGCAAGCGCACGGATACCGGAACCCGAGATGTTCTCGGAGCGGAAGTCCTCGTCGATGATGACGACGGGAAAGCGAAACTTCATGGGCGATTCTCCAAAAAGAACGACCGCTGCTTCTGATGCGCAGCGGTCACCCGGATAGCTGGTGATTCAATGCGCGGTCGCGTTACGTCTTCGGTAACGTCACGCCATGCTGTCCTTGATATTTGCCGCCGCGATCCGCGTACGACACGTCGCAGATCTCGTCGCTTTCGAAGAACAGCACCTGCGCAACGCCTTCGTTCGCGTAGATTTTCGCAGGCAAAGGTGTCGTATTTGAGAATTCGAGCGTCACGTGCCCTTCCCATTCCGGCTCGAACGGCGTCACGTTGACGATGATGCCGCAGCGCGCATACGTCGATTTGCCCAGGCAGACCGTCAGCACGCTGCGCGGAATGCGGAAATACTCGACCGTGCGCGCGAGCGCGAACGAGTTCGGCGGGATGATGCAGACGTCGCCCTTGAAATCGACAAACGATTTCTCGTCAAAGTTCTTCGGATCGACGATGGTCGAGTTGATGTTCGTGAAGATCTTGAATTCATCTGCACAGCGGATGTCGTAGCCGTAGCTCGACGTGCCGTAGCTGACGATCTTGCGACCGTCTTCCGTCACGCGCACCTGGTCTGGCGCGAACGGCTCGATCATCTTGTGCTCTGCGGCCATGCGCCGGATCCACTTGTCGGATTTGATGCTCATAGGTGAACGCTGCTGACGGGGTGAAATCGGGCCGGCTGACGCTTGCACGCCGCTTTCGCAACGCGCGCCGCCGGACGAAAGGCGCTTATTTTACGCGAACCGGGCGGGCGTGCCCGATGCAAGCTGAATCGCGTGCGCGGACGTGCAGCGCGACGGCCCGACGGCCTTCGACGATGCGACTCGGATATCTGCTGGAATTGAAGCGGAAACAGGCGAAAGAGCGAGTGTTTGCATGCCCCGCAAACGATTGGCGGGCGAAAGGCGGTGGTGATGCAGGACGAACGCCGCCGCGTGAACGGCACTGCTGCTTACTGGCGGATCAGCCCGCACGCGATTGCGGGACCGGCGCCGTGTTGCGGGTAGGCGTAGGGATCGGACGGCTCGCGGTGAACCAGCACGGCGCGCTGCAGCACGGAACGCACGCCATCGAGCGAAACATCCGGCGCGACGATGAAGCCGGCCGCCACGCCCGCCGCGTCTGCGTGGATATTGCCGAGATCGCCCTCGACGCGCGCGCCCGACTTGAGGCGCTCCGCAGCGGGCGCGAACACGGCGCCCGCGCCGGCGCCATCGGCGGAATTGCAGTCGCCGCGTTCGTGCACCTGCAACGCGTGATCGGTGTTCGGCGGCAAGCCCGTGAGGTTGTAGGTGACCTGAACGCCGTCCGAACGCTCGATGAACGTAACCATGCCGCGCGCCTGGTTACCCAGCGTCGGCAGCAGTTGCGCGTCAGCGCGTTTCTCCTGTGGCTTCAGAAAGCCCATGCACCCTGACAGCAGGGCGCTGGTCGCAGCCAGGACGACGATTGCCTTGATCGCCTCGCCGCCGATTCGTTTTCTCATGCGATCCTCTTGTCGAGCGCCGGCCGCCCCCGCGACCGCGTTGCCGGACCTGATGAAGCCGACATGATACCGCGAGCGGGGCCGCATTCAGACCCCTTTCTCCCCGCTCCTGAAGAGTTGTTCGACGAGTTGTTCAGACTCCGCCGCGCCCGCCAGACTGGGCGTTTTCGCGCCTTATGTGTTCTGCACGACGATGGTCGGAAACTTCGAACTCATGTCGCGCGAGCGCTCGGCGATATGAATCGCGACCTTGCGCGCAATCGTCCGATAGATCTCCGCGATGCGGCCGTCCGGGTCCGCGGCCACCGTCGGCGTGCCCGAGTCGGCCTGCTCGCGGATCGCGATGTCGAGCGGCAGGCTGCCGAGCACGTCGACGCCATATTCCTTCGACATCCGCTCCGCCCCGCCCGTGCCGAAGATATGCTCTTCGTGGCCGCAGTTCGAGCAGATATGCATGCCCATGTTCTCGACGATGCCGAGAATCGGAATGCCCACCTTCTCGAACATCTTCAAGCCTTTCTTCGCATCGAGCAGCGCGATGTCCTGCGGCGTCGTGACGATCACGGCGCCCGTGACGGGCACGCGCTGCGACAGCGTGAGCTGGATGTCGCCCGTGCCCGGCGGCATGTCGACGACCAGGTAGTCGAGATCCTTCCAGTTGGTCTGGCGCAGCAGCTGCTCCAGCGCCGACGTGGCCATCGGGCCGCGCCACACCATCGGGTTGTCCTGTTCGACCAGAAAACCGATCGAGTTCGCCTGCACGCCATGGCCGGTCATCGGGTTCATCGACTGGCCGTCGGGCGATTCGGGGCGGCCTTCGATGCCGAGCATCATCGGCAGCGACGGGCCGTAGATATCGGCGTCGAGAATACCCACTGACGCGCCTTCGCTCGCCAGTGCAAGCGCGAGGTTCACGGCCGTCGTGCTCTTGCCGACGCCGCCCTTGCCCGATGCGACGGCGACGATATTCTTGACGTTCGGCAACAGTTTGACGCCGCGCTGCACCGTATGCGCAGCGATGTCCTGCGACACTTGCACGCGCGCCGCTTCGACGCCAGGCACCGCGCGCAGCGCCTGCTCGACGAGCGCGCGGATCGCGTCGAACTGACGCCTGGCCGGATAGCCGAGTACCACGTCGACGCCGACCGTGGCACCATCGACGCTGACGTTCCTGAAGTTCTTCGCTGCCGCGAAGGGCCGCTGCGTGTTGGGGTCGGTGATGGCCGCGAGGGCCGCGTCTACCAAAGCCCGATCGATGCTCATTGAGTCTCCGTGGGAACGCCTGGCGCGGTGCGCGATCGAAGTCTGCGCCACACGCCTGAAATATTGAAAGAAATTGTTAGCCGGCATTGCCTAAAACCTGTCTCATTGGCACGCTTGCCGCGCAAGTTTTGCAATAGGGCCGAATCGTCGCCTGCCTAGTCGTCATTGTAGTGGCTGGCGCAGGGGCCTGCCGGAAGACCCTTCCGGCTGTCGGCACGATTCGCGAGCCCTTGCATCTGTCGACCGTTTAATTGAAGAGAGGAACCAGAATGAATGCAAAAATCATGACCCGTCTGTCGGCACTGGCTGTCGTCGGTGCGCTGCTCGGCGGTTGCGCGACCCAGCAAGGCACGGACACGGCCGTCGGCACGGGCGTCGGTGCAGGCACGGGCGCCGCACTCGGTGCGATCTTCGGCGGCGGCAAGGGCGCTGCGATCGGCGCGGGCGTCGGCGCAGCCGTCGGCGGCGTGACCGGCTACAACTGGCAGAACATCAAGAACAAGCTGTCGGGCGCGACGAAGGGCACGGGCACGCAGATCACCGAGCAGCCGGACGGCTCGCTGAAGCTGAACATCCCGAGCTCCGTTACGTTCGACACGAACAGCTACGCGATCAAGCCGTCGTTCGCTCCCGTGCTGACGCAGGTTGCGCAAACGCTGAACCAGAATCCGGAAGTCGTCGCGCAAGTCGTGGGCCACACGGACAGCACCGGCCAGCCGGCATACAACCAGACGCTCTCCGTCAACCGCGCGCAAAGCGTCGTGAACCAGCTCGCGCAAGACGGCGTCGCGCAGCAGCGCCTCGCGGCTTCGGGCATGGGCGCCAACCAGCCAATCGCCGACAACAACACGGAAGCTGGCCGCGCGCAGAACCGTCGCGTGGAAATCTACCTGCGCGCGATGGCGCAGCACGCGCAGTAAGTTTTTCGGGGAAGGACAGACCAGGAATCCGCCTGACAATTCGCCAGGCGCGTCGAGGCGAACCTCGGTGGGTCCCACAAGCTGATCGAAAAATTTTTCGAACTCTTGCGAAATTCCACGGTCTGTCTTTACGGTACGTGTGCGGCGATGCCGCCGCGTCACCATTCTCCTCTTGTCGTTGTTGCTCCGGGGCCTATAGCCCCGGTTTTTTTTTGCCCGCGTTTTGCCCGCTTTATGCCCCTCCCCGGCGTGCTTTCCGCGAGCGATGCCTCCCCATTCTTCCCCGCATCACCCAGAAGCCAGGCGTCATCCTTCCTCACGCGCTGCCGCTAACAGTTCACACTGGTAAAATCGCCGATTCGGGCCGGTTCCGCGCGCGACGAGAGTCCGCGAAACCGCGTTCGACACCCGAGCTGCACGAGCGGACACCCCGCCCATGCGGTCCTGGGCACAGCGCCGTCCGCCGACGCCGAAACGTCGTGACGGCCGCCCGTACCTTCCGCCAGTCCATAGACCCACATGTCAGCAACCGACGCCACCGCGGTTCAATCCGCGGACCTCACCGCCGCCGGCGCGCCGAAGGGCCGCCGCCAGATCCTCGTCACGTCTGCCCTGCCGTACGCGAACGGGCAAATCCATATCGGCCATCTGGTCGAATATATCCAGACGGACATCTGGGTCCGGGCGCTGCGAATGCACGGGCACGAGGTCTACTACGTCGGCGCCGACGACACGCACGGCACCCCGATCATGCTGAAGGCGGAGCAGGAAGGCATCACGCCGAAGCAGCTGATCGAGCGTGTGTGGCAGGAGCACAAGCGCGATTTCGACAACTTCGGCATTTCGTTCGACAACTACTACTCGACCGATTCCGAAGAGAACCGCGTGCTGTCCGAGTCGATCTACACGGCGCTGCAGGCGGCCGGCCTGATCGAAGCGCGCGACATCGAGCAGGCATACGACCCCGTCAAGGAAATGTTCCTGCCGGACCGCTTCATCAAGGGCGAATGCCCGAAGTGCCACGCGAAGGACCAGTACGGCGACAACTGCGAAGTGTGCGGCTCGACCTATCAGCCGACCGAGCTGATCAACCCGTACTCGGTCGTGTCGGGCGCGACGCCCGTGAAGAAGACCTCGACGCACTACTTCTTCAAGCTGTCCGATCCGCGCTGCGAGAATTTCCTGCGCGGCTGGGTCGGCGGTCTGGCGCAGCAGGAAGCGACCAACAAGATGCGCGAATGGCTCGGCGACGCGGGCGAAGCGAAGCTCGCCGACTGGGACATCTCGCGCGACGCGCCCTACTTCGGCTTCGAGATTCCCGGCGCGCCGGGCAAGTATTTCTACGTGTGGCTTGACGCGCCCGTGGGCTACTACGCGAGTTTCCGCAATCTGGCGGAAAAGCGCGGCCTCGATTTCGACGCGTGGACGAAAAAAGGCTCGACGACCGAGCAGTATCACTTTATCGGCAAGGACATCCTGTATTTCCACACGCTGTTCTGGCCGGCGATGCTCGAATTCTCGGGCCACCGCACGCCGACCAACGTGTTCGCGCACGGCTTCCTGACCGTCGACGGCGCGAAGATGTCGAAGTCGCGTGGCACCTTCATCACGGCCAACAGCGTGATCGAAACGGGCATGAACCCGGAGTGGCTGCGCTACTACTTCGCGGCCAAGCTGAACAGCACGATGGAAGACATCGACCTGAACCTCGAGGACTTCCAGGCGCGCGTGAACAGCGACCTCGTCGGCAAGTACGTGAACATCGCGAGCCGCGCGGCGGGCTTTTTGATCAAGCGTTTCGACGGCCGCGTGCAGGACAGCGCGATGCAGCATCCGCTGCTCGCGTCGCTGCGCGCCGCGATTCCGCAGATCGCCGCGCACTACGAAGCACGCGACTATGGCCGCGCGCTGCGTCAGACGATGGAACTCGCGGACGCCGTCAATGCGTACGTCGATTCGGCCAAGCCGTGGGATCAGGCGAAGGACCCGGCCAATGCCGTCGCGCTGCACGAAACGTGCAGCGTGTCGCTGGAGGCGTTCCGGTTGCTGTCGCTGGCGCTCAAGCCCGTGCTGCCGAAGGTCATCGAAGCGGCCGAATCGTTCCTCGGCATCGAGCCGCTGACGTGGTCGCACGCGGATACGCCGCTGAGTTCGGCGCGCGCGATCAACGCGTACAAGCATCTGATGACACGCGTCGATCCGAAGCAGATCGAAGCGCTGCTCACCGCGAACCGCGGCTCGCTGCAGCCGACTGCGTCGCCCGAAGCGCAAGCCGCCGACGCAAAGACCAAAGCCAAGGCGCACGCGAAAGCGGCGGCAGCCGCCCACGGCGACGCGCAAGCGAAGCCCGACGACAGCGGCATCATCACGATCGACGACTTCGCGAAGATCGATCTGCGCATCGCGAAGATCGTCGACTGCCGCGCGGTCGAAGGGTCGGACAAGCTGCTGCAACTGACGCTCGACGTCGGCGAAGAGAAGACGCGCAACGTGTTCTCAGGCATCAAGTCGGCGTATCAGCCGGAGCAGCTGGTCGGCAAGCTGACCGTGATGGTCGCGAACCTCGCGCCGCGCAAGATGAAGTTCGGGCTGTCGGAAGGCATGGTGCTCGCGGCATCGGCGGCTGACGAAAAGGCCGAACCGGGCATCTATGTGCTCGAACCGGACAGCGGCGCGAAGCCCGGCATGCGCGTGAAATAACGCAAACGCAAGACTGGCGCTGCATGCACGGCGCCACACGAAAAGCACGTCGCCCGACGTGCTTTTTTTTCGTCCTTTGCGGCCCAATCGGTCGACACAATAGGACTGCTCCTAGATTCATTCGAATCGAATTCTTTGACAATCATGGCCACCCGGCGAGGCGCGCGTCGGACGATGCGTCGCGCGCAATCGACGAGGCCGTCTCGAGCGCTCGTGTCTCATGGCGGCCCGCCGCCCAGTCTCCGCCTTCAACCCGCCGCGGCTTCATTGCGGCACGCTGTTTGAACCCGACCACTGCCATGAGCACTGAATTTTCCCTGGACCAGTTCGAATCCCTTGTCGCACGTTGCGACTACGACGCCGCGCACGAAGCATTGATTGCGCTGCTCAACACGTTCATCTCGAAACGAGGCCGGCTGCCGGGCGTCGATCTGGCATTCGCCGACCCGACGGTTGCCCGGAGCGAAGCGGGCGCAAACACGCTGCAGCGCATCGCCGACGCCGTCACCACGCTCCTTGCCGATCCGCGCTTCGTACTCAGCAATCTGCAGTTCAATCAGCTGTTCGCCGGCCGTCATTGGCTCAACATGATCTTTGTGGCGTCGTCGTACGGCAATTCGGATCACATTCTTCGCGCATTGCTGGCGCACCCCGCAGACCCGGCGGCGCAGGCCGACGCGACGGCGCTGATCCGCAAGCAGATCGTGTTGTACACCCTCGAATCCGCGTACGACATCGACCTCGCCGATCTCGCGAAAGCCGAGCCGGTGCTCGCGGCGAGCCTTGGCATGTCCGTGGTGGCTTCCGCCGTCGTGATCTCGCCCATCGCTCACGCCAAGCGCGAACGCATGATCGAATGGCTGCCGGGCGCGCTCGAATCGATCGACGATCTCGACGACCTGCAAGGCACGGCCGTATGCGGCGCCTACATGCATTGCAGTTATTCGGACCTGCCGGGCCGGCATGAGATCAAGCGCGGTATCAGCCATCTCGTGCGCGCGAAGCTCGGCACGCTCGGACTGCTCGACGGTGAAGCCCACGTCGCGCGCGCCACGTCGTCCGGCGCGCAAGGCACGCGCAAACCGCTGATGATCGTCGTGCTCGAATGGTTCAACGGCGGTCATTCGATCTACCGCACGCATTCGCGCACCATGCTTGCCGCACGCGAGCACTTCGAAGTCGTCGCCTTCGGCGAAGCGCAACACGTGGACGAAGCGGGCCGCGCGGTGTTCGACCGCTTCATCCCGTTCGACTACCCCGAATATGTCGGCGATATCGTCCGCCAGGTGCAGGACTTCGCCCAGGCGCATCAGGCACAGGTGCTGTACATGCCGAGCGTCGGCATGTTCGCGCACACGATCTTTCTGACCAATGTGCGCATCGCGCCGTTGCAGATTGCCGCGCTCGGCCATCCGGCGACGATGCACGCGTCGTGCATCGACTATGTGAGCGTCGAAGAGGACTTCGTCGGCGACCCGGCGTGCTTCAGCGAAAAGCTGATGCGTCTGCCGAAGGACGGCCAGCCGTATGTGCCATCCACCTTGCTCGCCGACATCACCCCGGGCATTCCCGAGCGCGGCGAGTTCGTCGACATCGCGGTGACGGCGAGCGCGATGAAGCTCAATCCGCGCTTTCTCGATGCCTGCCGGCGGATCATCGATACGGCGGACATCCCTGTGCGCCTGCACTTCATGACGGCGTGGTCGGAGGGACTCGACATCGCGTATGTACGTCGGCTGATCGAGGCCGCGCTGCCGCGCGAGCATGCATGGGTCTATGGCGGACTGGCCTATCCGGGCTATCTGAAGGCCATCAACGCGATGGACATGTTCGTAAGCCCGTTCCCGTTCGGCAATACCAACGGCATCGTCGATGCGCTCACGCTTGGCTTGCCTGGCGTCAACCTGTGCGGTCGCGAGGTGTTCGAGCATATCGACAGCGGACTCTTCGGACGCGCCGGCATGCCCGCGTGGCTGACCACCTATTCGGTGGAGGAATACGTTCGCGCGGCAGTGCGGCTCGCCACGCAGCATGAGGAACGGGACAGGTTGCGCCGCAGATTGATCGAAGAAAAGGCCGTCGAGCGCATTTTCGAGGGACGACCCGAGGCATTCGGCAGGAACGTGCTTGCGCTCCTGAACGCTCAGGCACGCGAAACGCGGAAGTCTAACGAGAAATCGAAAGCGAAGGCGAAGTAAGCCGCCGCGCTTCGCCTCGTCGCGTCCAACAGTAGAACCTCCGCCTGCGATCCGGCAATTCGCAGGCATCCGGTTTGTTCATCACCACCGCAGACGGTCGAAACGACGCGTGTACTGCAGGTCCATCCCCTGGAACGTGCCGCCGTACGCGGCCACCGACCAGTAACGCGTCAGATTCACCGTCGCCTTGATCGCGTTGCTCGCCGACTGCAAGCCCTGTTCGTAGCCGATCACGAGCCATTCGCTCATCGCCTTCGACACCATCACGACCTGCGGATCGGTCAGCCCCACTTCGCTCCGCCCGATCGAGAACTCGTCGAGCCCGAACTCCTGCGCGATGCGCTTGCCGCTCGCGCTGCCGAGCAGCGCGAGCGCCGTCGTCATCGTGCTTTGCTGGCCGACGTTGTTGCCCTGATCGGTGCCGTGTCCGAACAGCAGCCACGACAGCTTTTCGTTGTCCGGCACGTTCGGCTCCGAGACCAGCTTCGCGACGGGCGACTGGATCGTGCCCGTCACCTGCACGCCCGCTTCGACCTGCTGGTTGCGGCGCATCGCGAGAATGTTGATGCCAGGGTTCGCGACCGGCCCGTTGAACGTGAAGAAGCCGTTTTCGATGCCGAGCTTGCGGCCGAACGCCGTATAGGTCGAACCTTCCGTCACGCGCACATTGCCGACGGCGCGCAGCGGCAGATTCGGCGCGGACAGCGCCGTGATCGTGCCGCGCAAGCCAACGTCCGCGCCCTGGCCGCGGAAGCGGAATTTCTGGCCGAGATCGATATCGATGTTCGCGCGCGGCGCAAACGCGCCGACGGGCTTGTTCGAATTGCCGACTTCCTGCGGCTTGCCGCTCGCCACCGATCCGTCCGGACGCACCACCACGACGTCGTCGCCCAGCCGCGGCTCGGACTTGTCGGGCATGTCGAACAGTGCGTGATCGATGACGAACTTGCCGTTGATCGCGAGTCCGCCCTGGGTGCCCGCGTTGGCAACGCTCGCGCTGCCCGACATCGTCAGCTGCCGGTCCGGCGACGCGAAGAGTTCGAGCTGATCGGCGACGATGCTGGCCGTCAGATCGGGCTCGGTGTTATCCAGCCGCACGCGGCCCGTCGCGCGCAGCGTGCCCGTTGCGCCGTGGAACTCGACCTGCTGGAAATCGACGAGATTCTCGGACAGTGCGATGCGCACCACGCCGTCCTTCAACTGCACGCCGAGATCGACGAGCGTCGCGGACAACCCGTCGCCCACCAGCGAGCCCGACAGATTCGGCTTTGCGACCGTGCCGCCGAGTGCTAGCTTCAGCGCCAGATGGCCGTCGAGCAGATAGCTCGGCCCGAACAGGCCGCCCGTCGTTTTCAGAGACGGCACATTCGCGTTGATCGAGCCCGACAGCGGCCCTTCGTCGCTGACCGTCAGCACGCCGTCGCGCGGCACGAGCGTCGTGTGCGCCGACGCGTCGACCACGCCGATGCGGCTCGCCTGCGCATGCACGGTCGCGTTCAGCTGATTGCCGCCGCTGAAATCGGCGCGCGCCGCGACGTCGGTGATGCCGAGCGGCGCGAAGCCGCGTCCCACTTCGATCGTGATGTCGCCGCCGCGCCGCTTCAGCTCGATATGGCCCGTCGCCGTCTCGCCGAGCGCAAAGTCCCAGTTGCCGTCGAACACGACGTCCGTCTTCAAGTTCGACGGCACGCCCGTAAATTCCTGGCGCAGTTCGAGCATGCGCGCCACCGATACACCCGTCAGCGTGCCCGCCGACTTGATGCGTCCGTGATCGAGCGCGAACGACTTCAGGTCGAGCACCGACCCTTCCAGCGTGAGCCGGGTCGGGCCGAGCGTCACGCGCTGGCCGCCGGCGCTGACGGTCAGCGGCGTCTCCATGTTCAGCGCGGGCGTGCCCTTGTTCGACAGGCGCGTGACGGTGCCGTCCCAGTGCGTGCCGTCGCGCGCATCGGTGAGCTTGCCGTTGGCGGCCACGGCCAGATCGAGCGGGCGGCCTTGCAGCGTGCCCGTCGCGGCAGCGTCGAGCGTGTGCTTCGCGCGCGTGCCGTTCAGGCGCGCGGTGAGCGTGTTCAGTTCGACGCCCGCCGTGCTGATGTTGCGCGCATCCGTCGTGAAGACCATCGCGCCGTTCGCGCCGTCGCGCAGCTCGGCGTGACCTTCCGCGTGGCCGACCTTGTTCGCGCCGAACACGACGCTGTCGGCCTTGTAGTCGAGCGCGACATTCGGATGCTCGAAAGTACCCGTCACGTCGCCCTGCGCCGCGACGAGGCCGGCGAGGCCGAAGCCGAGCCGCTCGAGTTCCGGCGCGTCGATATGAAAGCGCAGCCGGTCGCCGCGCGCGCCGAAGCTGCCTTGCAGATCGACCTGATTGCCCGCCACCGACAGATTCGCGCGGCTCGGCAGGATGCGCGAACCGGCCAGCTGGATGGTGCCGCTGCCTGTCATCGGCAGGCCGTCGTAGACGCTTTCGCCCAGACGAAACTCGGCTTTTGTCGTGAAGGTCGGCGCGAGCAAGCCCGCCGCCGTCAGCGTGCCGTTCACGCGCGCTTCGATCTTGCGCGATGCGGGTGCTTTCACGGGCGCTTTCGGCGGACTCGCCTGGGCACGCTTGCCCTTGCCCTTGCTTGCGCCGTTTGTGCCGCTCCCGCCGGCTGGCGCCGCCGCGCGCGACGGCGTTTGCGTCGTCAGCGACAGCGGATCGAAGTCGGTCAGCGTCGCCTTCAGGTTGTAGGTGGAACTGGCATCGCGCTTGATCGCGCCATTCAGGTCGATACGCCCTTTGCCTGAACTCACGCGCACGTCGTTGAAACTGGTGCGTGCGGGATCGAGCGTGACCTTGCCTTGCACGCGCAGCGCAGCCTTCGGATCGTTCAGATCGAGTGTGACGCTTTGCACGTCGTCGTTCAGCCGGATCGAGACGGGACCGGCGAACTGCGTCGGCCGCACGCTGGATTGCAGTGCGTTCAGATCGAGCTTCGCGACCTTCAGGTCGAACTGGCCGCGCTTGCCCATCAGCGCGCCGCCGCCCGTGACGGTCGCTTCCTTGACCAGACGCACATTGAGGTCCGAAATGCGCTGCGCCCTGGCGTCGAGCTGCACATCGGCGCGCGCGTCGATCAGCGGCAGCAGATGCGCGTCGATCGAACCGGGCTTCGCGTTCACGATCGACACCTGGCCTTGCACCGCGAAGCCCGGCGAACCACGGGTCGCGTCGCCCTGCACCTGAGAGGCCGCCAGCGGTGCGCTTGCCGCACTCGCTGCACTCGCGAGGACTGCGGAACTTGCCGCGCGGCCGGCTTTTGGCGAACTGGCCGAGCTGGCGGCACGCGCAGATTTCGCCGCGCTCGCCGGACGTGCCGCACGCGCGGATTTCACCGCGCTCGCCGTACCTGCCGAACTCGCCGCCGCGACCGGGCTTGCAGCCGCTACGGCACTCGCCATGCTCGCCACGTCCGCCCCGCTCGCCGGCACCACATGCCCCGCCGCATCCCGCTGCACCGGCTGGAGTTCCGCGCGCACCGCGAGATCGGCCAGCGGCGCGCCGGGCGCGAAGGCTTGCGGATTGACGTGATCGAAGACCAGCGTCGCGCGCTGCAACGGCACCTCCGCGAACGGCGTCGCCTCGACCCGCGCGTGGCCCGTCAGCTTCATCCCCGATGCGTCGAGTTCGGCGATCAGCGTTTCGAGCGAACCGGAAAGATGCGCGCGCACCTGCACGGCTTCGTCGTTGACCTTGCCGGAATAGCCGGCGTCGCCCGTCAACGGAAACGGCCGCACGCCGTCGAGCTTCGCCGCTGCCGTCACTGCGCCGAACGGCGTGTCGAGGCGGTCGACGGAGGCTTCGTGATGGCGCCCGTCGCTGCGCCCATGAAACAGCAGCCGCGCGTATTCGGAGGTCGATGCGCCCTCGTGGAGGATCAGCTTCTCGACGCTCAGATCGCGCACGGCCAGTTGCAGCGGCAGGCGCAGGTCCTTCGGCAGGCTCATCGGCTCGGACTTCGACGTCGACGGCGCGATACGCGCATCGACGGTGCCGATATGCAGATAATCGACGATGAAACGCCACGGCTTGTCGGACAGCGCCCATTTCCCGTCGATGCGGTCGATGCGAATGTCCGTGCCGCTGCCGTCGAGGCTGCGCCAGCGCACGTCGCGCATATGCAGCCCCGTCGCGATCGCGCCGCCGTCGAGCTTGCCTTCGAGCTGGCCGTGCAGCAGCTTCACGGCCGTCTGCCACGCGTACGCGGTGCCGCGTTCGGTAACCACCAGGCCGTACAGCAGACCGCCCACCAACGCCACGAGCACCGCCGGCACGGTAATCGCCCACACGATCTTTTTCCACAGGCGCCCACGCCGCCGCGGCTTCTTGCCCGGCGGTGCACCATCAGGCGGCGAACCATCCGGACCGCGCGGCGGAGTGCCGCCCGGCGGCTCGCCGCCTGGCGCTGCGTCGCCGGGCGGGTGGTCGGATGGGTTCTCGGATGGTTCCGTCGTCATGCTCAAGAAGTGCCGTCGATTCAGTGTGATGTCAGAACGCGATGCCGAGCGTCAGATACGGCCGCACGCTGCCGTTACGCGTGCCGTATGCAAGATCGACGTTGACCGGGCCGACGGGGCTGCGCCAGCGCGCGCCAAAGCCGACGCCCGGATAGAAAACTTTCTCGCCCCACGCGTCGGTGGCCGTGCCGATGTCGAAGAACACGGCCGCGCCCCAGTCGCGGTTGAACCAGTGCTGATACTCGGAAGTCGCCGTCACGAGGTACTTGGTCGGCAGAATCGAGCCGCCGACGTTGTTACCGATGCTCTGATACCCATAGCCGCGCACCGAGTTCGAGCCGCCCGCGCGGAACAGCAGCGACGCGGGCACGCCGCTCGACGGGCCGCTGGTGAACACGCCGCCCAGCTCCGCGCGAAACAGGACGAGGTCACGCGCGCCGACGGGCAGGTATTGCTGGCCGCGGGCATAGCCGCGAATGAAGGTCTGGTCGGTCGCCACACCCTTGACCGCGAAGCCTGCCTCCACGTGGATCAGGTTGCCCGAGCGGGGAAACAGCGGGTCGTCGGTATTGCGGCGCGTCCATGACCACGCGGGCACGAGCGCGCGGCTCGTGGTCGGCGCCTGGGTATTCTGGTCCAGCCTGTCCTGGTAGTAGAGCAGCGAGTACGCGTAGTCGATGTATTGCGACGTCCGCGTGCGCTGCACGCCCGCGCGCAAGCTGTAGATGCGCGTGTCGGACACGTTGGTGCTGGTGTACGACACCAGCGCGCTGTTGGTCCAGCCTCGCAGGCCGGGCGGCATCGCTAGCGTCACCTGACCGTACTGCTGGATCTGGTCGAGCCGGCCAGCGACGGTAAACGGCCAGGCCGCGCCAAACGTGTCGAGATACGAATACGAGCCCTGCACGTGCGCGCCCGTATCCGTCGAATAGCCGACGCCGCCGCGCACGCTGTTGTACGGAAACTCGCTGACCTTCACGTGCACGGGTGTTTCGAGTGGCTTTTCCGTGTCGTTGCCGACATCGATTGCGACGCTCGCGTAGTACGGCGTGTTCTGCAACTGGCGCTGCAGTTCGGTCACGCGCTGGACATCGTAGACTTCGCCCGGCGAGATCGGATTCACGTTCGTCACGATACGTTCCGGATAGCGGCGCGTGCCCTCGACGTCCAGCTTGCCCATCGTGAACGTGGGTCCGCTGTCGTAAGTGACCGTCAGCTTCGCGTCGTGCGTGCGCGGATCGATCCGCGCCTCCGAGCGCGAGATCTTCGCGCCAAGGTAGCGGCGCGACTGCAGCGCCTTGAGCGACGCGTCCTTCGCGTCGTCCCAGTCCGACTGCGTGAACGGTTCGCCCTCGTGCAGCGAGAACGCAAAGCGGGTCTTGTTTTCCTGCTCGGGGTCTTCCGTCAGCACGGGGCCGCGAAACGATAGCGAAATCGACGAAATGATCGTGCGCGGGCCGGGATCGACGGAGACGCGCACCACCTTTTTGTCGTCGACGGTGCGCACGTCGGTGCGCACGACGGGCGTGAAATAGCCTTGCGTCGACGTCAGATCGCGCACCTGCTGCGGCGTCGCCGTCACGAGGAATTCGAACTGGTCGGGGCTGATGTCCTCGCGTTTCGCGAAGCGGGCAATGTCCAGATGCTCTTCGAGCAGCTTGCGCAACGAGCGCGGCTCCGCTTCCACGTCGACCTCGTACGACGGCTTCGCGCGCGCGGCGTGAGCATGCGTCGCGACGAGCAGCAGCACGCAGAACCCGCACGACAGACATGCGCGCAACAGCATCGCCGCAAACGATGCGCGCGGCATCGCGCGACGGCCTGTCACGGTGCTTTCGGTGCGATGCTTGCGCGACCGCTCGATGGCCCACCCCGCCAAACACGACCTCCGGCTCTTATTGACCATTGTTGATGAATGCCGACACCCGGCCCGTCTGGGCGCGAGGGGAACGAGCGCTATTTGAACACATCGGTGGCGACACGCGATTGACGGGACGCGCCGTGAATGCCCCGCAGCCACGCGGCGAGCCGGACGCCCGGCTTGGACGCCACCGGCCGCCCGCGGTTCCGTCCGGTTCCGCCGACTTTTCGCTTGGGGTGGGCGAGCTTGCGGTAAAATCCTGTCCTGCACGAGCGGCCCCGCGTCATCAGCACTTCGCGGCGCCGTCATCTTCATTCACGGACGTCGAGCCATGTATCAATCGGATATCACGCAGTTCCTGAATCAACTGAAGGCGCAAAAGCCCACTCTGGAAGAAGAACAGCGCCGCGGCCGCTCGCTGCTGTGGGACAAGCAGCCGATCGACCTCGACGAGCGCGCATCCAACCAGGCTGCCCGCGTGCAGCAGAATCCGTACGTCTACTACCAGAACTTCTAAGTGACCACCGCCGACGAGGCCCGCGCCGCTTCGGGACAGCCCGACGCAGCGCTCGCCGCGCCCGCTACCGATTCGACGCCCAACACCGTCGACGGCATCGCTTTCGCTCGCCTGTACGGCGAGCCGCTGTTCAAGCTGCCGCAGGATCTCTACATCCCGCCCGACGCGCTCGAAGTCTTTCTGGAGACTTTCGAAGGCCCGCTGGACCTGCTGCTGTACCTGATTCGCAAGCAGAACTTCAACGTGCTCGACATTCCGATGGCCGAGGTCACGAACCAGTATCTCGGCTATGTCGAACAGTTGCGCAAGACCAATCTCGAGCTCGCCGCCGAATATCTGCTGATGGCCGCGATGCTCATCGAGATCAAGTCGCGCATGCTGCTGCCCGTGAAGAAGGCGGACACGGGCGAGGAAGCGGAAGATCCGCGCGCCGAACTGGTCCGCCGCCTGCTCGAATACGAGCAGATGAAGCTCGCGGCACAGCGTCTCGACCAGTTGCCGCAACTCGGCCGCGATTTCCTGCGCGCCGAGGTGTACATCGAGCAGAGCATCACGCCGCGCTTCCCCGACGTGAACACGGACGACCTGCGCTCCGCGTGGGCCGACGTGATCAAGCGCGCCAAGCTCGTCCAGCATCACAAGATCTCGCGCGAAGAGCTGTCGGTGCGCGAGCACATGAGCGTGATCCTGCGCAAGCTGCAGGGCGCGCGCTTCATGGAGTTTTCCGAACTGTTCGACACGACGCGCGGCGTACCCGTCGTCGTCGTGAACTTCATCGCGATGCTCGAACTGTCGCGTGAATCGTTGATCGAGATCACGCAAGCCGAGCCGTTCGCGCCGATTTACGTGCGGCTGGCTTATCTGCCGGCCTGACGGGCTGCCGGCCGCGGCGCGGGGATGTCATTGCAGCATGCCGTTTTCCCGCTGTCGCAGCCGTTCACGGAACCGAAATCAGGCTGTCCGGACGCCGTAGCGCGTGGCTTATCAGGCCTGCGTCGCGTCCCAGTATCCGGAATGCCAGGCGTTTACCCCGCCGCCCAAACTCGGTGCAGCACGACAATAAATCCACTACAATCCCGCGCTCGAAGCCAGCCCCGGATGGCCGGCCTCAGGCTTGACGTGGATTCCCGACACCGCGCGCACCGTCGCGTGAACGAGACAACCGCGAGCCTCGCTGCCGCCCGCCGGCGGTCGGCGTGACTCACAACATCGCCCGATCATGAAAGTCATCAGCTCGATCCAGGAATTGCGCGACCAGTTGCGCGGCCAGAACCGCACCGCCTTCGTGCCGACGATGGGCAACCTGCACGAGGGCCATCTGTCGCTGATGCGCCTGGCGCGCCAGCACGGCGACCCGGTGGTGGCGAGCATCTTCGTGAACCGCCTGCAGTTCGGACCGAACGAAGACTTCGACAAATATCCGCGCACGCTCCAGGACGACATCGACAAGCTGCAGAAGGAAAACGTCTACGTGCTGTTCGCGCCCACGGAACGGGACATGTACCCGCAGCCGCAGGAATACCGCGTGCATCCGCCGCACGATCTCGGCGACATCCTCGAAGGCGAATTCCGGCCCGGCTTCTTCACGGGCGTCTGCACGGTCGTGATGAAGCTGATGTCGTGCGTGCAGCCGCGTGTCGCCGTGTTCGGCAAGAAGGATTACCAGCAGTTGATGATCGTGCGCGCCATGACCGAGCAGTTCGCGCTGCCGTGCGACATCGTCGCCGCCGAAACCGTGCGCGATGCCGACGGCCTCGCGCTCAGCTCGCGCAACCGCTATCTGCAGGAGGCCGAGCGCGCCGAAGCACCGATGCTCGCGGTCACGCTCGGGCGTGTGCGCGAAGCCGTGCTGTCGGGCAACCGGGACTTCGCGAAGCTGGAGCAGGAGGCGGTCGCCTCGCTGGCTGCGCGCGGCTGGAAACCGGACTACATCGCAATCCGCAAGCGTTCGAACCTCGTCGCGCCCGCCGCCCACGAACTGGACGCGCCGCTCGTCGTGGTCGCCGCCGCGAAGCTCGGCGCGACGCGCCTGATCGACAACCTCGAAATCTGACGGCCAGAAGGACAAGCCATGCAACGCAATATGCTGAAGTCGAAGATTCACCGCGCGGTGGTCACGCACTGCGAACTGCACTACGAAGGCTCGTGCGCAATCGACGAAAACCTGCTCGAAGCGGCGAACATCGTCGAGAACGAGCGCATCGATATCTGGAACATCAACAACGGCGAGCGCTTTTCGACGTATGCGATCAAGGGCGAGCGCGGCAGCGGCATGATCTCGCTGAACGGCTCGGCGGCACGGCGCGCGCAACTGGGCGATCTGGTGATCATCGCGGCGTTCGCGAACGTCGACGAAGAAGAATTGAAGGCGGGCTGGAAGCCGGATCTGGTGTTCGTCGACGAAAACAACGTGATCAAGGGCAGCCGCGACCACGTGCCGACGCAAAGCTGGAGCTGATCGCCCCGGCCGCCTGAATCACCTGCAGAAACACAGCTAAAGGCGCTTGCGAAAGCGCCTTTAGCTTTTCTTGGCGCCGCCCTTCCCGTTCGCGGCTTTACCGTCGACCCACTCGGTGATCGACGCCCACTGTTCCAGATCCTTCTCGACGCGGCTCTTCGCGACGTCCCACAGCGTCAGCCCGTGCGCCGCGAGCTGCACGTAGTTCTGCGTGTCGCGCAGATAGCCGAGCACGGGCAGATCCAGCCCTTCGACGAAGCGATGCAACTGGTCCGCCGACTTCGTGCGCGCATCCACCCGCATGCCGACCACGCCGATTTCGATGGCACCCTTGCGCACGGCCTTTTCTTTGGCGAGGCGCTCGAGAAATTCCTTGGTCGCGAGAATATCGAAGATGGACGGCTGCAGCGGCACGATCACCTTGTCCGCCAGCGACAACGCCACGTTCAGCCGGTTGCCGTGCAGCCCGGCGGGCGTGTCGATCACGGCCTGCTCGAGGCCTTTGGGCGGCTTCGCGGGCGCATCGGGATCGACCTCCCAGGTTTCGATGGCCGGCAGGGTCTCCGGACGCAGATCGAGCCATGCGTGCGCGGACTGCTGCCGGTCGAGGTCGGCGAGCGCGACCCATTGGCCTTCTGCCGCGAAATAGCCAGCCAGATTGGTCGACAGCGTGCTCTTGCCCACGCCGCCCTTTGGATTCGCCACCACGATCACCGTCATGAATTCTCCCGGGAAGATGGCTGGCGCTGGCCAGCCGGTTTGCCGCTCGACTTCCGGCCCGCCCGCGCGTTGAAGCTCGCTGCGACGGTTCGTGCCGATCCGTTGCCTGCGCGCGCGGCGTGGCCGATGGGTTCCAGGCGTTGATAATATCGGCAAAACCCGTCAGGCCGAAGTCCCTACACGCCTGAGGGACGCTTCCAGCCCCTTTTTTCGAGAACGATGACCATGAGCAAACTGCGCAGCGAATACACGATCGAACGGCTTCACGAACGCCAGAAAGGCTCGCTGCCGGGCTTGCTGGGCGTGCGCGTCACCGGCCTCGAGGAAGGCACGCTGACGGCCGAACTGACCGTGCGCAGCGAACTGCTCGCGCCGAACGGCTTCCTGCACGCGGCCACCGTGATCGGTCTCGCCGACACGGCCTGCGGCTACGCGTGCCTCGCGCACCTGCCCGATAATGCGCGCAATTTCACGACGATCGAGCTGAAGAGCAATTTTGTCGGGACATCGACGGAAGGGACGATCCGCGCTGTTGCGAAGGCCGTGCATCTGGGCCGCAGCACACAGGTATGGGACGCGACCGTGACGGCGCCCGACGGCAAGACGATGGCCTTGTTCCGCTGCACGCAGATTGTCTTGTACTGAGCATTGATGCTCTGAAACGGCAAAACGGCGCGAGGCGGGAAGGCCTGCGCGCCGTTTCAATGGCAGGCTGGCGTTGCTGCGCCAGCCGTCTGCTGCAAGATCAGGCCGCTTTGCGCGACTGGCCAATCGACGCCGCCTTCACGCCGCCCACCGCATACAGGCCATTGCCGAGCAGCGACTGAACGATCAGCGTGACCGCCCAGAACGCCGGGTACTCCCAGCCGCCGTGCGGCGACGCGAAGCCCCAGCCGTTCGGCAGATGCACCGACAGCGCGCCGAGCATGAACGGCAGCAGCACCAGCGCGACCCAGCGGACCTGCACGCCGAGCAGCAGCGCGATACCGCCCGCCAATTCGACGAAGGCCGTCAGATAGCCGAGCCAGCCCGGATAGCCGATCGACTGGAAGAATTGCGCCGTGCCCGGCAGCGTGAAGACGAAGATTTTCTGGAGGCTGTGCGCCAGGTACATCACGCCGAGGGCGAGGCGCAGGATCGTGGCGGCAAGCTCGGGTTTGCTGTCGACGGTCGGGTTCATGTCGGTTCCTTAGGATCGGGTTTGACCGCGCGGAATGCGCCGTCGATGGAACGGACTTTATTCGAACCCATGCGTGAGAAAAATCGCCTGGACGGCTTAGATTAATTCCTGTCGAGAACGAATCAACCGACAGCCGCCCACAACCGCTTCAGATCGAGATGCTCGGCGAGCGTATCGGCGAGGCGCTCCAGCGACGCCTCGCGCAGCGCCGGATAGTCGATCGCCTCGGCTGCCTTCAGCCCCGCCCACTCGAGCAGCGCAGCGCACGCGGCCGGCGTGTCGAACAGACCGTGCACGTAGGTCGCGAGAATCTGGCCGTCGGCGGAACGCGCGCCGTCGGGGCGCAGACTGCCTGTCTCGTCGGCTAGCAGCAGCGCTGGAGCATCGAGCGCGGGCCCTTGCGTCTCACCCATGTGAATCTCGTAGCCGGCGATGTCGGCGGCCGCTTCGGTGGCTAGGCGTCCCGTCACGTTCTTGAGTGTCTTCTCGCGCGTGAGCGTCGTCGAGAAGTCGAGCCAGCCGAGCCCCGCGACCGTCGCGGGCGGCCCTTCGACGCCATACGGGTCCGCCACTTCGCGCCCGAGCATCTGCATACCGCCGCAAATGCCGATCACCCGCCCGCCGTAACGCAGATGCTTCTGGAGCACGGCATCCCAGCCCTGCGCGCGTAAGAACGCCAGGTCGCCCTGCACGTTCTTCGAGCCGGGCAGGATGATCAGATCGGCTGCCGGTGGCGTGCCGCCCGCGCGCACGTAGTGGAAATCGACTTGCGGATGGGCGCGCAGCGCATCGAAATCCGTGTGATTGCTGATGTGCGGCAGCACGGGCACGACGACGCGCAGCATGTCCGCCCCGTTCGCGTTAGCGGCGCGCAACTCGCGCGGCAGCATGTCTTCGGCATCGAGCGTGAGGCCATGCAGATACGGCACGACGCCGAGCACGGGCTTGCCCGTTTTCGCCTCCAGCCAGTCGAGCCCCGGTTGCAACAGGCTCACGTCGCCGCGAAAGCGGTTGATCACGAAGCCGCGCACGCGCGCCTGCTCGGTCTCGGACAAACAGGCGAGCGTACCCGTCAGATGCGCGAACACGCCGCCGCGATCGATGTCGGCGACGAGCACGACGGGGCAATCCACCGCCTCCGCAAAACCCATGTTCGCGATGTCGCGCTCGCGCAGATTGATCTCGGCGGGACTGCCCGCGCCTTCGACGAAAATCGTGTCGTACGACGCCTTGAGCCGCGCATACGATTCGAGCACCGCTTCGAACGCGACGGGCTTGTAGTCGTGATACGCGCGCGCGTCGAGATTCATGCGCGCCTTGCCGTGGATGATCACCTGCGCGCCGCGGTCGCTGGTCGGCTTGAGCAGCACGGGGTTGAGATCGGTATGCGCGTCGATGCCCGCGGCCACCGCCTGCAATGCCTGTGCGCGGCCGATCTCGCCGCCATCGACGGTCACGGCGCTGTTGAGCGCCATGTTCTGCGGCTTGAACGGCGCGACCCGCGCACCCGTGCGCCGCGCGAGACGGCATAGGCCAGCGACGAGCGTGCTCTTGCCCGCGTCGGACGTCGTGCCTTGAATCATCAGCGTGCCGCGTGGCACTTCGAGCGGTTCAGATGGAACGTCGGGAATGGAAGACACAGTGTGCGCGAACAGGGTGACAGAGGAAGCCCGCATTATCCCATCGCACTGAAGCCCACGCGCTTCAACGATGGCACTGTCGGTACAATCACGCGATGATTTCCCGCGACCTCACCTTCGTCCTCGGCGGCGCACGCTCAGGCAAGAGCCTGCACGCCGAACAACTCGCGAGCGCGAGCGCAATGCCCGTGACCTATGTCGCGACCGCGCGCATCGGCGACGACGAATTCGCTGCGCGCGTCGCGCGTCATCGCGAACGTCGGCCCACGCAGTGGGCCTTGCTCGAGGCGCCGCTCGATCTGCCGCAAGCGATCGCGTCGATCGATCGGCCCGAGCACTGTGTGCTGATCGACTGCCTGACCTTGTGGCTCGCGAACCTGCTCTGCCCTGCCGACGGCTCGCCGCCGCTGGCCGATTATCTCGACCGATTCGCCGCGCTCGAAACGACGCTTGCACAAGCACGGGCGAAGATCATTGTCGTCAGCAACGAGATCGGCCTTGGCGTCGTGCCGCTCGGTGCGGCGACGCGTCTTTACGTCGACGAGCTTGGCCGCCTGAACCAGCGCATTGCCGCGATCAGCACGCAAGCAACGATGATGGTCGCGGGCCTGCCGCTGCAACTGAAACCCGCGAGCCGCGCATGATGCTGCTGTCCTTGCCGCTTGTCGCGACACTCGCCACGGCCGCCGTCGCCGTCGACAAATGGCTCGGCGAACCGCGCCGCGCGCATCCGCTGGTCGGCTTCGGCAAGCTCGCGGCCAGACTCGAAGCCGCGCTGAATACGGGGCGGCGCGGCCGGTTGTTCGGCATTCTCGCGTGGCTGCTCGCGGTCGCGCCGCCCGTACTGATCGCCACGTGGCTCGTGCTGACGCTGCCGTTGATCTGGTCATGCGCGCTGCACGTCGCGCTGCTTTACTTCGCGCTCGGCGCGCGCAGTTTGCACGATCACATCGAGCCAATCGGCCGCGCGCTCGCGAAACGCGATCTCGCGCAGGCGCGCGTGTTGACGGCGCGCATCGTGTCGCGCGAAACATCGCATGCGGACGAAAGCGCGCTGTCGCGTGCCGCCGTCGAGTCCGCCCTGGAAAACGGCAACGATGCGATCTTCGGCGCGCTGTTCTGGTTTGCGATTCTCGGCGGTCCGGGCGCGCTCGCGTTTCGTCTCGCGAATACGCTCGATGCGATGTGGGGTTATCGCACGCCGCGCTACCTGCGCTTCGGCTGGGCGGCTGCGCGCTTCGACGATGTGCTCAACTACGTGCCCGCGCGCCTGACGGCGCTCAGCTATGCGTTGCTCGGCGACACGCGCACCGCATTGCAATGCTGGCGCGAACAGGCGCCGCGCTGGGACAGTCCGAACGCGGGACCCGTGATGGCATCCGGCGCGGGCAGTCTCAATGTGCTGCTCGGCGGCGCGGCCGTCTATCACGGCGTGATAGAACAGCGTCCGACGCTCGGCGCGGGTCACACGGCGAGCGCGCGGCATGTCGACGCGGCGCTGATACTGGTCGAGCGCAGCGTGATCCTGTGGCTCGCCATGTTCATCGCGCTCGCGCTGTTGAGCGTGCCGTTTCAGAGCTAGACGATGACGCAAACCATTCAGCACGGCGGCAATCTGCATGAAGCGGCGCGCCGCTATGCAATTCCTTACGACGCGTGGCTCGATCTGTCGACGGGCATCAATCCGCACGGCTATCCGGTGCCGCCCGTTCCCGCCGATGCGTGGCGGCGTCTGCCCGACAACGGCGACGGCTTCACCGAACGCGCGGCGCGCTACTACGGCGCACCGGACGCATCGCATGTGCTGCCTGTCGCGGGCAGTCAGGCGGCGATCCGCGCGCTGCCTCGTCTGCTGCGACACGGCACGGTCGGCATTGCGCCGCTGACGTATGGCGAATACGCGCCTGCGTTTGCACGCGCGGGACATCGCGTGACGACGCTCGACGTCACACGTTCGGCCTTGCCCGACGACATCACGCATGCCGTCGTCGTCAATCCGAACAATCCGACGGCCGAACATCTACGCGCCGCAACGCTGCTGCAATGGCATGAAACGCTGAGCGAACGCGGTGGCACGCTGATCATCGACGAAGCGTTCGCCGATGCGATGCCGGCCGGGTCGCTTGCTGCGCAGACGCATCGCGAAGCACTCGTCGTGCTGCGCTCGCCAGGCAAGTTCTTTGGTCTCGCGGGCGTGCGCGCGGGCTTCGTGCTGGCGTGCCCTTCACTGCTCGGATCGCTCGATGAAACGTTGGGCGCATGGACCGTCAGCGGCCCCGCGCGACACGCCGTCAGCGCCGCATTCGCCGATACGGCGTGGCAGCAGAACATGCGCGCGCAGCTTGCAGACGAAAGCGCGCGTCTCGTTGCACTGCTGTCGGCGCGCGGCTTCGTCGTGCATTCGACACCGCTCTTCGCGTGGATCGCCGATGCGCGCGCCGCGCAACTGCACGATGCGCTCGCGAGGCATGGCATCTGGACACGCTTCTTCGCCGAGCCGGCGAGCGTGCGCTTCGGCCTGCCTGCAACGGAAAGCGAGTGGGCCCGCTTTGAAACCTGCCTGCAGCAGGCGATGACGGCGCTATAAGAACGATGCGACTTTCCCGATCTCTTCGCGCACTGGCCGCAACCGGCGCGCTCGCCATTACGGCACACACGCACGCGGCCATCACCGTCGTCGACGACACGGGCGCGACCGTGACACTCGCGCAACCCGCGCAACGCGTGATCAGCCTCGCGCCGCACGTGACGGAAATGATTTACGCGGCGGGCGGCGGCGCGAAGCTCATCGGCGCGGTCGCCTACAGCGACTATCCGCCGGAAGCGAAACAGGTACCGCGTGTCGGCGACAACAAGTCACTCGACCTCGAACGCATCGTCGCGCTGAAGCCGGATCTGATCGTCGTATGGCGGCATGGCAATGCGCAGCGGCAAACCGATCGCCTGCGCGAACTGCACATTCCGCTTTACTTCAGCGAGCCGTATCGTCTCGACGATATCGCTGTATCACTAACGAAGCTCGGCACGCTGCTCGGCACCTCGTCATCCGCCGACGCAGCGGCACGTAACTATCGCGGCGAGATCGCACGGCTGCGCACGCGCTATTCGACGCAGCCGGCCGTCAGCGTGTTCTATCAGGTATGGGACGAGCCGTTGATGACGCTCAACGGCGAGCACATGATCAGCGATGTGATCGCGCTATGCGGTGGTCGCAACGTGTTCGCGAAGCTCGAACCGCTGGTGCCGACGGTATCGACGGAAGCGGTGCTGGCCGCCAATCCGGAAGCGATCGTCACGGCCGCGCCGGGCGCGACGCAACCCGACCGCCCGCTGCCGTCGCTCGACAAATGGAAAGCGTGGCCCGCCATGACGGCGGTGGCGCGCAACAACCTGTTTGCCATTGACGGCGATCTGATCAATCGCCCCGCACCGCGTCTCGCGCAAGGCGCGGCGCAACTATGCGACGACCTCGATATCGCGCGCTCGCGCCGCGCGGGTCACTGAGCAAGGTCACGCGTTCCAGCGCACGATCGACCATTGCTGGTTCGTATCGTCGCGGCGCAACCAGACGCAACCCGACATATCGATCGACCATGTCAGGCAGCGCTCGATGGGCAACCCGAGCACGGTCGCCGCAATCACGCGCATCACGCCCGCATGCGTGACGACGTAAGCGGGCGTCAATTCGCGCGTCTGCTGGAACACGTCGAACCATGCGCGCACGCGGCCCACGAACTGCTCGACACTTTCGCCGCCATGCGCGCGGGCGCCTTCGAAATCCTGGGCCCACGCATCGAGCAACGCGCGATCGATATCGTCCCAGCGCTGCAGTTCCCACGTGCCGAAGTCCATTTCCTTCAGACTGTCGTCGATGCTATAGGCGCAACCGAAGTTAGCGGCGAGCGCAGTCGCGACCGTCGCGCAGCGAGTGAGCGGACTCGACAGCAGCACGCGTGGCGCGGGCACCTGCAAGGTCGCGAGACGCACGGCGACGGCCGCCGCCGACGCCTCCGGCGCATCGGCGAGCGCGACGTCGCTCTGGCCGTAGCACACGCCCTCTTCTACGGAAACAGCCGGATGGCGGATCAGAACGATATCCATGCGAGTCCCACCAGGTAGATGGCCAGTTCGAAGATCTGTTGCGCAAAGCCAAGGCAATCGCCCGTATATCCGCCGATGCGTCTGACGAAATAGCGGCCCAGCATGAAGCGCAACACGATGAGCACGAGCAGCGCGACACAACCGGCACGCCACTGCGGCCAGAAGAGCCACGGCATACCTAGAACGATAGCGCAGCCAAAAGCATTGCGTGACATGCGCTGTGCAACCGGCTTGGCCTTGCCTTCCGCGCGCACGTAGTCGAGCGTCACGAGATAGCTGATCGCGCAGGCGCGGCTCGCCGCATGCGCCGCAATCATCAGCCAAGCCGCGTAGAGCGGCGGCAAGGCGGCGAGCGTTTGCCACTTCAATGCCAGCGCGACCATCAGCGCAATCGCACCGAATGCGCCGATGCGCGAGTCATGCATGATGCGCAGCGTATCGTCGCGGGTATAGGCGCCGCCGAACGCATCGACGCAATCGGCCAGCCCGTCTTCATGGAATGCACCTGTGATGAGCAGCGTCGTTGCCATCGACAGCAACACCGCGACGCCCGGCGGAAAGATGCGCAACGCAGCCATGTATACGATTGCGCCCGCTGCGCCGACCAGCGCGCCGATCAATGGAAAGTAGCGCGCCGCCGCGTTCAGATAATGCGGTTCGTAGCCGACCCAGCGCGGCACGGGCACGCGCGTGAAGTAGCCGAGCGCGGTGAAGAAATAACGCAGCTCATTCATAGCTGATTCGACGCATTTTTCTCACCACGGTTCTTTCGCCTAGCACGCATGAATTGATGCACGCGTCGCGCATCATGCATCGCGTTGCGCGACGCCAGCCGATTCGAAGCTGGCCATCTCGTTGACGAAAGCAACGGCTGCGCGCAGCAAAGGCATAGCAAGCGCCGCGCCCGTTCCCTCGCCGAGACGCAGATCGAGTGCGAGCAGCGGCACCGCGCCGAAGTGATCGAGCATGCGCCGGTGCCCCGCTTCGTTCGATGCATGCGCGAACACGCAGTATTCGCGCACGGCAGGCGCGAACGCGTCGGCCACCAGCAGCGCGGACGTCGCGATGAAGCCGTCGACGACGATCGTCATGCGTGCCTCTGCCGCTGCGAGATACGCGCCCGCCATCATCGCGATCTCGAAGCCGCCGAAGGTTGCGAGCACATCGAGCGGATCGTCCGATGCCGGGTGATACGCGAGCGCCGCAGCCAGCACGTTGCGCTTCTTCACGAGGCCGGCATTGTCGAGACCCGTGCCGCGCCCGACGCAATCGTCGACAGGCACGCCGCACAGCCGGCTCATCAAACAAGCCGACGACGACGTGTTCGCAATGCCCATCTCACCAAAGCCGATCACGTTGGTGCCGAGCGCCGCGTGATGACGAACCCGGTCCGCGCCCGCGCGCATTGCCGCAAGTGCTTCGTCGCGCGTCATCGCAGGCTCTTGCGCGAAGTTGCGCGTACCGCGGCCAATGGGGATATCGACGAGCTTCTTGTGCGGCGCGAACTCGTGCGCGACGCCTGCATTCACCACTTCGAGTTCGAGTCCCGCGACGCGGCTGAACGCGTTGATCGCGGCGCCGCCCGCGAGAAAGTTGAGCACCATCTGCGCCGTCACCGCTTGCGGATACGGACTCACGCCTGCGTTCGCGATGCCGTGATCGGCCGCGAAGACGATCATTGCGGGACGCGTGATGGCAGGCCGTGTGCTGCGCTGGATCATGCCCATCTGGCGTGCGAGCGCTTCGAGCTGGCCGAGGCTGCCGGGCGGCTTGGTCTTCAGGTCGATGATGCGTTGCAGCTCGGCGCGCAAGGTCTGTTCGAGCGGCTCGACGATGGGCAGGGAAGGCGTAGTGGTCATGTTCGTGTTTGCTTGAAGAGTTCGGTTCAATGCGTGTTCAGTTGCGAGACGTTGCGCGCAGCGCAGGAATCAACGCTTCATCGCCGCCGTCGCGGATCAGTACGAGCGGATAGCCGAACGCGCGGCTGGCCAGCTCGGGCGTCAGCACGTCGCGCGAGGGTCCCGCATGGGCGACGCCGTTGCCTTCGAGCAGCAGCGCGTGCGTCGCGAAACGCCGCGCGAGATTCAGATCGTGGCACGAGAACATCACTGTACGCCCGGCGCCGCGCGCCCATCCACTCAACGCTTCGAGGCAATCGATCTGATGATGCAGATCCAGATGCGCGAGCGGCTCGTCGAGCAGCAACAGCGGCGTGTCCTGGCACAGCACGGCCGCGAGCGCGACGCGCTGCCGCTCGCCGCCCGATAGCGACAGCACGTCGCGCGCAGCGAAATCCGCCAGACCGAGCGCGTCGAGTGCTGCATGCGCGGCCGCGCGATCTTCTTCGCGCTCCCAGCCCCAGCCGGCCAGATGCGGGAAGCGGTTCAGCAGCACGATGTCGAGTACGCTCGCGCTGAATGCATCGTGCGAGGTTTGCGGCATCAATGCACGGCGCTGCGCGAGGCGCGCGAGCGGCCATGCGTTCACATGCATGCCGTCAAGTTCAATGTGGCCTTTCGCTGGACGCATGAGACCGGCGAGCGTCGAGATGAGCGTGGTCTTGCCCGCGCCGTTCGGCCCGGCAATGCACCAGACTTCGCCCGGATAGAACGTGTGCGTGAAGTCATCGAGCAAGGTGCGCGAGCCGGCGCGCAAGGTCAGTTGATCCGCGTGCAGCGTGGCAGCAGCGCTTTTGTGCGCGCTTGTGCGTGCGTTCATGCGCGCCTCCGCCTGAGCAGCATCCACAGGAATACGGGCACGCCGATCAACGCGGTAATCACGCCGACAGGCAACTGCGCTGGCGCGATCACCGTACGCGCGATCAGATCGGCGCCCATCACGGCAACCCCGCCACCGAGCGCCGCTGCCGGCAGCAGCATCCGCTGATCGTTGCCGAATGCGAGACGCAGCATGTGCGGCACGACGAGCCCGACGAAGCCGATCGTGCCGCCCGTCGTCACGGCAGCAGCAGCGGCAAGCGACGCGACCAGGTAGACGCGCAACCGCGCGCGCATCACCGGCACGCCGAGCGCTTGCGCCGCGGCATCGCCGCGCAACAGCACGTTGAGTTGCGGCGCGATGGGGACGATTGCGAGCACGGCGATGCACAACGCAGCGAGCGCGAGCCACGGCGTGCCGCCGCCGTTCAGATCGCCTGTCAGCCAGAACAGCATGCCGCGCAGGCGGCTGTCGGGCGCGATCGTCAATAACAGTGTGATGACGGCGCCCCACCCCGCTGCGATCACCGCGCCCGTCAGCAGCAGACGCGGCGAGGCGTCCTGCGGCTCGCCGCGCCACAGCGCGCCGCGTGCGAGACCGAGCACCAGCAGAATCGACACGAATGCGCCGGCGAACGCCGATGCATCGACGATCCACCACGCGCAGCCCGCGATCATCGCGACCAGCGCAAAGCTCGCCGCACCGCCCGACACGCCGAGCACATACGGTTCGGCAAGCGGATTGCGCAACAGCACCTGAAGCAACGCGCCAGCGAGCGCTAGCAACGCCCCGCAACCGAAGCCGGCGAGCGCGCGCGGCAGGCGCAGTGTGCGCACGATCTGCACGGCGAGATCGGACGATGCGTCAGCCGACGGCAGCAATGCGTCGAATACGCGCGTCGGCGCGACGCTCACGCTCCCGAGCGCAAGCGACGCCACGAAGACCGCGAGCGCCGCGACGGCGAGCGCCGTCCAGATGGCGAGCGCGCGCTTCGCGCTCATGCCTCGCGCGATGTGGATCGGCTGACGTTGCACGAGGCCGTTCATCGCGCGTTATTGCTGCTGCCAGCCGACGGTGATGTAGGCGCCACGCCTTGGCGTGTTATACGTGTAGGCGAGTTCATAGTCCTTGTCGAAGAGATTCTGGATTTGCGCGGCCACGTACCACGCCTTCGTGACGTTGTAGCGCGCCGACAGGTTCACGATGCCATAACCGCCAAGCGCCGTGCCGCTGTCGTCACGCTCGCCGCTCACGAGCCATTCGCCGCCCACCCGCCAGTTGCCGATATTACGGTTCGCCGCGAACGAAGCGAAATGCCGCGCGCGACGATTCAGATCGGTATGCGTGTCTTCATCGACGGGATTCTGGAACGTCACGGCCGCGCGCACGTCGGTCTTGCCGACATGGCCCTGCCACGATCCTTCGATGCCCTGCACTTTCGCATGCCCCACGTTCTCCGCCACGAAGATCCCAGGCGTGGTCTGCACATAGTCGATCAGGTTCGTGTAGCGCGTCTGGAATGCCGTGAGCTTCATCAGGCCGAGCGCATCGGACGCGTACTGCAACGCGGCTTCGACGGAATGGCTGTGCTCCGGCTGGATCAGCGGATTGCCGCTATACGGGTAGTACAGATCGTTGAAGCTCGGCGCGCGAAACGCATCGGACCAGCTTGCAGTCACCTTCCAGTGCTCGTTGAAGTCGTAGCCATAGCCCAGATAGTAACTGTTGGCTCCGCCGAAATCCGAGTACTGGTCGCGTCGCAGGTTCGCCTGGATCTGGCTGTTGCCGAAGCGCCCCGTATAGCCCGCAAACACCGAGTTCACGTGACGATCGGGCGCGCTGTACTGGTTCGAGTCGAGCGTCTGGTCGAGATGCTCGTAGCCCAGTTGCAGCTTTTGATCGCGCGCAAACGTGAAATCGTTTTGCCACGTGTACTGCCGGTTGTCCGAATCGTAGCGATACAGATAGTCGCCATTGAGCGACGTGTTGCTGCGATCGTTACCCGTCGCGACGACGAAGCGTGTCGTCCACCCGTCGGTGAGCTTGCCGTTCGCGAACGCCGAGGCTGTCTGCACCTTGCTGTGCAGGTTGTTGAGATCGGTGGGCAGGCCGAAGGGATTGTCGAAGCTGTCGTTGCCGTTCGACTGGAAGTAGCGCAGACCGATGTCCCACTGGTCGTTGAGCTTGTGACGCAGCGACGCGCTCACGCTCTCGTTGAAGTAGCCGTTGGCGTTCGGATTGACGGGCGCGAGCGCCGGGTCGATCGACGAGAAACCGTCCGTCTTCGCACGCGCGAGCGTGACGCTGAAGGTCGTGCGGCCGTCCTTGTCGAGCGCGCCGTCGACGCCCGCCGCCTGGCGCTGCGTGTGATAGCTGCCGTACTCGACGTCGAAGTGAAAACGCGGCGGATGGTTGCCGCCATCCTTCGTGAACACCTGCACCACGCCGCCGATCGCACCCGATCCATACAGCGCCGACACGTTGCCGTTGACCACTTCGACGTGATCGATCTGATCGAGCGGAATCTGCTCGAGTTGCGCGTTGCCCTGGCTCACCGAATCGACGCGCACGCCGTCGATCAGCACGAGCGATTGCGTCGCCGACGCGCCGCGCAAAAACAGACTCGAGGTCGCGCCCGGCCCGCCGTTGCGCACGACCTGCGCGCCGGGCGCGAACTGCAGCAGCCCCGGCAAGTCGCGCGCGCTGTTGTCCGCGATGTCCTGCGCGTCGAACAGCGTGGTCTGCGGAATCGCGTCGGCGAGTCGCTGCGCGCGGCGGTCCGCCGTGACGACGATGGGCGACAAAGTCGTGGGGATTGTCTTTGACGAAGTATCGGTCGGGCCATTGTCCGATCGATCCGTGGATGTGGCGGATGGGTTCGCCTCGTCGGCTGGCTGCGCACTTGCAGCGAACGGGACTGCAGCGAAGGCGATGACGGCAAGCGCGGCAAGCGGCGCGCGCCTGACATGCGGACACAGCAAACGCGGAAACACCGGACGCGAAAACGCCGGGTGGACAAACACGGAGGTGAGCATCGAAAGAGTCCTGTGGGCCTGTGCGCGGCCCGCTCCTCGTGGGCCGATGCCTGTACAAGGAGCGATACGCTCCTTGCCTCCGGCCGGTATCCGGGCTGACGACTGGCCGACCCGCCTTCCCACGCATCATGCGCAGTGGCGCTTCGCACGGCATCGGCTCTCATGGATGGCTCGACGCGTGCATGGGTCGACCTGCAGGAACTGCGGTCGTTGTACCGTTGCGAGGACAGCGCAGGTTGGCTCGTCCGGGCGGACTTCGCTCCCTGCTTCCCGTTTAACTGCGCGCGGCGCGATACCGCGCGCGGGCACCAGAGTGCCGCAAGTGTAGAAGTGGCGCACACACGCGTCAAGAACGCGAGGCATCGCATCGACTTCGATGACGGACTGTTAAAAAAGTCCCTGTTTTAAGGGTGAAAATGTGTGAATCGCGACGAGACACCTGGATAATGCGGCGTTAAAGCGCTACTGTTACGTCTCGAAACGAGACAAATGCCCGAGCGTGCGACATTCCGCGCTAGAATGCCATGTCTTTAGAGGACGCAGCACATGCTCACCGAACTCGAAACACTGTCACAGAACATCGGCCGGCTGATCGAGATCAGCCAGCGCTATAACGAAGCGCGCCTCGCACTCGAAGAACAGCTCGCACAAGCGCGCGCCGAATGCGAAGCCACCCGCGTAGAACTCGAACAGACTCGCGAAGAACGCGCCGCGTTGCAAGCGGAGCGCGATGCGCTGTCCGCGAAGATCGACGATGCCCAGGTACGTCTGAACGCCATCCTCGAGAAGTTGCCGCGCGCTCGCGGTCATGAGCCCGACAATCAACTCGATCTCCTCGCGCCCGAGCAGCAGGCGCAGGCCAATCACGACGCGAACAACGACGCGACCCGCCACGGAGAAAACGCATGACCACGAAGCAGATCGAAGTGTCGATCCTCGGCCAGCCCTATCGTCTCGCCTGCTCGCCGGAAACGGAAGCGGCGCTGCTCGAAGCGGTGGCGCGTGTCGACGCCGAGATGTCGAAGATCCGCGCCAACAGCAACGTGCGCGGTCAGGATCGTATCGCCGTGATGGCGGCATTGTCGCTGGCATCGGAACTGCTTAGGCTGCAAGCCAGCGTGCGACACGGAGAATCATTTCCCGCCGAAGAAATCCGGCGTACAATGCACCAGATGAATGAGCAGCTGGGCACTGTGATCCAACAGTACGGCAGCGTGCAGTAAAGAAAATTCTGGTGGGCTTGATTGGTTTGCGGTCGGGCCCATGTTGTAGAGCAAACGTTTTAAAGCTTCCCTGCCTGGTTCGCCAAGGTCATATATTCCTTGAACCAATGCTATGTGCACGGTTGCGGAAATTTGTAGCACGGGTGTGCGCGTCACTCTGTCTGATGTACCCGAAGTGCTGCTAACTGCGACCAATTCTGAACCTCAGGTTCAGGATGCCGGCCTAGCGGCTAAGGCGGGGACCTATACGAACGGCATCGGACTTTGTCCGATGCCGTTTTTCTTTGTGCGTGCGCTTTGCGGCCTGATGGCACGCGGCATGTTGCAAGACGTTTGAACCCGACTGTTCGACGAAGACTTCCTTCTATCTCACGTTCAATCCGACTCATGCGCTACTGGCTGATGAAGTCCGAACCGGACGAAGCGAGCATCGACGATCTCGCGAATGCCCCGCAACGCACGCTGCCCTGGACGGGCGTGCGCAATTACCAGGCGCGCAACTTCATGCGCGACATCATGAAGATCGGCGACGGCGTGTTGTTCTATCACTCCAGTTGCCCTGAGCCGGGCATTGCGGGCATCGCCGAAGTGTCGTCGACGCCCTACCCAGACCCGACCCAGTTCGATGCGAAGAGCCCGTACTACGACGAGAAGTCGTCGCAGGAAACGCCGCGCTGGACGCTCATCGATGTCGTGTTCAAGAAGAAGATCAAACTGATCCCGCTCGCCGCGTTGCGCGAGCATCCCGAGCTTGCCGACATGCGCGTGCTCGCGAAGGGCAACCGCCTGTCGATCACGCCCGTGACGGAGGCTGAATGGGCGTTCATCACGAAGCAGCTTGCGAAGCGTGCTGCGTGAGTACGCGAGTGCGTGCGTGATGAATACGCGAGTCCGCGTGACATTCGAGTATTCACTCGGGAACCAGACGACCCTTTCAGAAGCCTAACCGCCTCGCAAGCGTCATGCCACGCGCGCCGCGCCATTGCGCCTGGCGCCGTGGACCTCGACGCATGCACGCATAACCTGCTCAACGAAGGAGTCGAACAATGACCAAGAAATCTGCGCTCGTGTGGGCGCTCGCGGCCGGCGCATGCGCGGCGCCAGTTGCCCTCGCGCTCACGTCCGCCGCGGCCAATGCGCAAACCGTTGTGCAGCAGTATCAGCCGGCTGGTGTGCTGTCGCTGAACGCGCAGGCGAGTGCCGACGTGCCGCAAGACGTCGTCGATATCACGCTGTTCTATGAGCAGGAAGCGAGCGATCCGTCGTCGTTGACGGGCACGCTGAACCAGCATGCCGACCAGGCGCTGCAGAAGGCGAAGGGCGTGAGCGGTGTGACGGCGCGCACCGGTTCGTTCTCGATCTATCCGTCGACGGATCGCGACGGGCGTATTTCTGCATGGCGCGGCCGCACGGAGATCGTGCTGGAGTCGCACGACTTCGCGGCAGCATCGAAGCTCGCGGGACAGCTGTCTTCGATCATGCAGGTTGGGAATGTGCAGTTTTCACTGTCGCCGGAGGCTGAGCGCGCTGCCGGGCAGAAGCTGACGGGGCAGGCGATTGCATCGTTCAAGCAACAGGCTAGTTCGGCTGCGCAGGCTTTCGGGTATAGCGGCTATACCATTCGCGAAGTTAATGTCGGGCATAGTGGTGGCGTGCCGCCACGGCCTGTCATGATGATGAGCATGCGGTCGGATGTTAGTGCCAAGGCGGCGGCGCCTGTGCCGGTTGAAGGTGGCACGTCTACCGTGACGGTTAATGTTTCAGGGTCTGTGCAGATGAAGTGATTTTTTTGTCTGCGAGGCAGCGGGGGTTTTTTCGCCTTGGCGGCGTGGGCGTTTTTTGTGTTTTCGCCTTTGCGCTGGCGTCCACGTTTTGTTATTGGTTCGCATGCGTCGCCCCTGTGCGGGGCGGCACCTACTTTTCTTTGCCGCCGCAAAGAAAAGTAGGCAAAAGAAAGCGGCTCACACCGCCAATCCCTGTTCCTGCCTGAGGGCCCCCAAAGGTTCTTACACTTCACACGGCAGCCACGTGACTCATGCTCGTTGCCAGCGCTCTTGCGATGCGCCTCACCCGCTTCACCCTCCCGGGTTACAGCATGCCGCGCCACACAGTCCACCGCCGCCCAGGTGGCAAACTGTGTGTCGGCCCAAGTACTCCCCACGCCTCACTTCGGACCGATAGCACGCGCCCCACCCTGTAAGAGCCCCAGGCTATACGCCGCGACAACCTACACACAGTTTGCCACCTGGGCGGCAGCAACCATTCGCTGCCGCTGGTTCGTGTACGGGTGTGTGAAGTGGGTGAGGCGCACGTTCAGAGCGTTGGCAAAGCACGCAAACAAGGACGTTGCCGTGTGAAGTGTGGGGACGTTGGGGGCCCGTGGATAAACACACGTGCTGGCGGTGTGAGCCGCTTTCTTTTGCCTACTTTTCTTTGCGGCGGCAAAGAAAAGTAGGTGCCGCCCCGCACAGGGGCAACGCTTGCGAACCAGAAACAAAACGCGGATGCCAGCGACAACATAAGCAGACCACTCAAAGCGTCGCAGACAGAAAAAAACACCTCACCCTACATTAACAGCCCGCGCAGCCTCCCGCCCATTCCGCCGATACGCCCACACCAACATCAACACCCCGGCAATCACCATCGGCAACGACAGCCACTGTCCCATGGACAGCCCCAACGCGAGCAACCCAAGGAAATCATCCGGCTCACGCGCAAACTCGACAGTAAACCGAGCAAGCCCGTACCCAATGAGAAACACCGCAGAAGCAGCCCCAACAGGCCGCGGCTTACGCGTAAAAAACCACAACACAAGAAACAGCACCACACCCTCGAGTGCGATCTCATACAACTGCGAAGGATGCCGCGGCAGCATGTGATATTGCGCAAACACCTCACCGAGATGCCATTGCGCGGCCTGCGCCGGATGCGCCGCCAGCCAGCCGGCGTCCTCATTCGCGGCACCGGGAAACAGCATCGCCCAGGGCGCATCGGGCGACGTCACCCGCCCCCACAACTCGCCGTTGATAAAGTTACCAAGACGCCCAGCCGCCAACCCGGTCGGCACCATCGGCGCGACGAAATCGGTCACCTGCAGCCACGTGCGCTTGCGCTGCCACGCGAACAACACCATCGCGAGCGTCACGCCGAGAAAACCGCCATGGAACGACATGCCCCCTTCCCAGACCTTGAAGATGTCCAGAGGATGCGCGAAGTACCAGCTCGCCTTGTAAAACAGCACATAACCAAGACGCCCGCCGAGGATCGTGCCGAGCACGCCATAAAACAGCATGTCGTCGATGTCCTTCGGGGTCCAGCCTTGCGCGGCGACATGGGGCAAACGCAGCCGCAGCCGGCCCACGACGATCGCCATGACAAAGGCGACCAGGTACATCAGGCCGTACCAGCGGACGGCCAGCGGTCCCAGATGAATGGCGATGGGATCGAAATTCGGGTGAATGTGCATCGTATCGTTATAGGGGTTCGGTAATCTGGAAACTCAAGCGCATTGGACGCGCCGCGCCGCAAAGGGTTCGCAGCCGCTCAACCGGCAAGCACATCGGCATGCGCACGCACGATGTCGATGAAACCGGCCAGCACAGGGCTCACTTCCGCCGTGCGCCACACCAGCCCGGTGACGACGGCCGGCACGGCCTCACGCAACGGACGATACACGACGCCCGTGCGCCGCAGGTTACGCAATGATTGCGGCACCAGCGCGACACCCATGCCCGCGGACACCAGGCTCACGATCGTCTGCATCTGGATCGCTTCCTGGCCGATATGCGGCGTGAGACCGGCCGCGCCGTAGCAATCCATAATGATGTCATAAAAGCCTGGTGCCAGACGCCTTGGGAAAACGACCAGCGGCGCGTCGCCTGCTTGCGCGAGGCTCAACGGCTCGTCGCGCCATTCGGCCACGCCCGCCCCGCCCGGATCATCACCTTCCGCATTGCCTTCAACACGCGCCGCCATCTCCGTCGACATCGCGATCACCAGCGGCTCGCGCGCCAGCGGCAACCACGACAGCTGCGACGCATAACGCGGCGGCAGCGGCCCGATCACGAGCCCGGCATCGACACGCCCCGCGACCAGCTCGTCGATCTGCACGTCGCTGGTTGCTTCGAGCAGTTCGAGCCGCACACGCGGATGGCGCGCGCCGAACTCGCGCAGTAGCGGCGGCAACAGCCCGTAATCCGCCGTCGAGACGAACGCCAGCGAGAGCACCCCTGCCTCGCCGCGCGCAAGGCTCTGCGCCAGTGGCCGCAGCCCTTCGGCGGCCGCCAGCAGGCGCCGCACCTCGGGCAGCAGATCCGCGCCGACGGACGTCAGCTCGACGGAGCGCTTGGTGCGCGCGAACAGTTCGACGCCCAGCGTCTCTTCGAGCGCGCGGATCGCCTGCGACAGCGGCGGCTGCGTCATCGACAGCCGTGCCGCCGCGCGCCCGAAGTGCTTCTCTTCGGCGACGGTCACGAAATAGCGCAACTGGCGCAGATCAGGGACGGCAGGCAGGCTCATTGATACATTTTACGACCTAATCGGCGCTGAATAATATATTGGACATTCTTTTGCAGAAACTCCATTCTTGCCCAACGCGCCCGAACTAGACTAAAGAACCCGCGCTGGAACCGCCCAGGCCGTTGCGCCGCAAGCGGGAAGCGAGCCGATCGGCGCGCACATCAAAACAACTGGATGGAGCTCCCCATGCCGTACAACCGTCGTTCGAAGAACATCACGCAAGGCGTCGCGCGTTCGCCGAACCGCTCGATGTATTACGCGCTCGGCTACCAGAAGGAAGACTTCGACAAGCCGATGATCGGCGTCGCCAACGGCCACTCGACCATCACGCCGTGCAACGCCGGCCTGCAACGCCTCACCGATGCCGCCGTCGAAACCGTGAAGCGCTCCGACGCGAACCCGCAGACCTTCGGCACGCCGACCATCTCCGACGGCATGTCGATGGGCACGGAGGGCATGAAGTACTCGCTGGTGTCGCGCGAAGTGATCGCCGACTGCATCGAGACCTGTGTGCAAGGCCAGTGGATGGACGGCGTGGTCGTGATCGGCGGCTGCGACAAGAACATGCCGGGCGGCATGATCGGCCTCGCGCGAATGAACGTGCCGGGCATTTACGTGTACGGCGGCACCATCAAGCCGGGCAAATGGAAAGGCACCGACCTGACCATCGTGTCGTCGTTCGAAGCCGTCGGTGAGTTCACGGCGGGCCGCATGTCGCAGGAAGACTTCGAAGGGGTCGAACAGAATGCCTGCCCGACCACGGGCTCGTGCGGCGGCATGTACACCGCCAACACGATGAGTTCATCGTTCGAGGCACTTGGCATGTCGCTGATGTATTCGTCGACGATGGCGAACCCGGATCAGGAGAAAGTGGATTCGGCGGCCGAGTCGGCGCGCGTGCTGGTCGAGGCCGTCAAGCAGGATCTCAAGCCGCGCGACATCATCACGAAGAAATCGATCGAAAACGCCGTCGCGCTCATCATGGCAACGGGCGGCTCGACCAATGCCGTGCTGCACTATCTGGCCATCGCGCACGCGGCGGAAGTCGAGTGGACCATCGACGACTTCGAGCGGATGCGCAAGAAAGTGCCCGTGATCTGCGACCTGAAGCCGTCGGGCAAGTACGTCGCGACCGACCTCCACCAGGCGGGCGGCATCCCGCAGGTACTGAAGCTGCTGCTCGACGCGGGCCTGTTGCACGGCGACTGCGTGACCATTACGGGCAAGACGATCGCTGAAGAACTGAAGGACGTGCCGGCCAAGCCGCGCGCGGACCAGAAAGTGATTTATCCGATCGACAAGGCGCTCTACAGCGAAGGCCATCTGGCGATCCTCAAGGGCAACCTCGCGGAAGACGGCGCCGTCGCGAAGATCACCGGTCTGAAGAACCCGGTCATCACAGGCCCGGCGCGGGTGTTCGACGACGAGCAAAGCGCGATGGATGCAATCCTCGCCGACAAGATCAAAGCCGGCGATGTCGTCGTGCTGCGCTATCTCGGCCCGCAAGGCGGCCCGGGCATGCCGGAGATGCTCGCGCCGACGTCGGCCATCATCGGCAAGGGGCTTGGCGAATCGGTCGGCCTCATCACCGACGGGCGCTTCTCAGGCGGCACGTGGGGCATGGTCGTGGGTCACGTCGCGCCGGAAGCGTTCGTCGGCGGCACGATCGCGCTCGTGCAGGAAGGCGACTCGATCACCATCGACGCGCACAAGCTGCTGTTGCAGCTGAACGTCGACGACGCCGAGCTGCAACGCCGGCGCGGCGCATGGAAGCAGCCCGCGCCGCGCTACACGCGTGGTGTGCTGGCCAAGTTCGCGGCGCTCGTAAAGCCGGCGAACAAGGGCGCTGTCACGGACTGACGCGTCAGCCGTTCTGTGCCGCTTGACTGACGCGGCGCAGCATCGCACGTCGACGCCAGCAACGCTTCGATACGCAAAGGGGCACACGGATCGCCGTGTGCCCCTTTGCTCTTATAATGCGTCCACCACGAGCCGGGCTGAGTCACCGGCGGAGACCATAATGAAATCGAAGTCGTATGCGGCACTCGTGCTGGCAGGCACTTTGGCACTCACCAGCACGGCGCGCGCGCAGGCTCCAGGCCTTGCGCTGGCGCAGAAGCAGAATTGCATGAGCTGCCATTCTGTGACGCGGCAATTCATGGGACCTTCGCTGCACGATGTCGCGGCGAAATACGCGCCGCGCAGCGACGCCGTGGCCTACCTCACGCGCAAGATCATGGAAGGTAGCGCGGGCGTATGGGGACCCGTGCCGATGCCCGCCAACACACAGGTCACGCAGGACGAGGCGATGTCGCTGGCAAGCTGGATCCTGACGCTCAAGTAGCGTCCGCCGCGTGCGGTCTACTTGCTGGTCGTCGAGTTGCCGAGTTCCTCGCGGATCGCCTCGCGTACCCAGATGAGCATTTCCGTTTCCAGCGCGAGTGCCACCTCGCGCGTGATCTGATTGACGAGCCAGGTCGTGTGATCCTGGAACGCGTCGCGGCAACGCGCCTCGATCAGATTGCGGCCATCCCCTTTCAGATACGTCGAGAACCGCCCACGCAAGCGCTCAGCCAGCACGTCGGCGTCGTAGTCGGACCTCGTCGCGGGCGCAAGCACCGGCACGTGTTCCACCGGCGCCGTCAGCGAATCCGGCACGGGCGGCGCGACATACTGCTCGGCCGTCGACCCCGATGTGAACTCCGCTTCGCCCGGCACGAACTGCGCGGGCTCGCGGATCGGCGCACGCGGAGATTCGTAGATGGAATCGAGAACGGGCACGTCGTCGTCGGCATGGACGGACGGCGTTTGCGGCTCCGCATGTGTGTCCTGCGGAGCGTCGTGCACGTCATGCGTCGCCGCATGCTTGCCACGCGCGTGCGTACCTGCGTGCGTACCCTCATGACCATGCGAGCCGGAGCGCTTCGGCCGCTTGGCCTTCGCATGCGGCTCGTGGCCCGTCACCATCACGTCGGTCAGAAGGGGGATGTCTTGATCGGAAGAGTCGGAGGATTGGGACACGAAAACACTCCCTTTAAAGATCGGACGGACCGGTTCTGCGCGAATCGGACAAGACCACGCATCGAGCGGACAGAACGGTCAGGCGCCCTGCTTGTAGTTATTCAGAGCATAGCCGCGATCGCGGTAGAAGCGATAGCGCTCGCGACCCGCGGCCAGTTCGTCGGGCGCGTTGCCGACGATTTCCAGCAGGCGCTCGAAGCGCGCGAACTGCGACGGCACGGTCGCGCCCAGATTCAACAGTATCTGATGATGCGGCACGTCGTCGAGCGACGACGTGAGTACGACGGGCGTCTGCGCCGCGAGCGGACTACCCGCGAGGCAGTGTGGGATGAAGTCGAGCGGCGAGAAGGTCCACAACTGCTCGTCGAACGCGCGCAGGCGCGGCGGCTCGGCCAGCACGACGAGCGGCTGGCCGGCCTGATACGCCTTGCGCACGAGACGGCACGCATACTGCAGCGAATCGCCGACGTTCGAATGAAAGTCGATGCGGGTCATCGGCGATCCTGCTTCTCTGCGCTACATGCAATCGGACTACAACGCGTCATTGTGCAGCGCGGTCGATCAGGAACTGCGACAGGAGTGGCACAGGACGGCCCGTTGCGCCTTTCGCCGCGCCGCTCTTCCATGCGGTGCCCGCGATGTCGAGGTGCGCCCACGGATACGCTTCCGTGAAGCGCGACAGGAAGCACGCCGCCGTCACGCTGCCCGCCGGACGTCCACCGATGTTCGCGAGGTCGGCGAAGTTCGACTTCAGCTGATCCTGATACTCGTCGTCGAGCGGCAGACGCCATGCCGGGTCGGAGGCTTCCTTCGATGCGTCGAGCAGTTCGCCCGCGAGCGCGTCGTCCTTCGAGAACAGGCCGCTGTTGTGATGACCGAGCGCAATGATGCAGGCGCCCGTCAGCGTCGCGATGTCGATCACGGCAGCCGGTTTGAAGCGCTCGGCATACGTGAGCGCGTCGCACAGGATCAGGCGGCCTTCCGCGTCCGTGTTCAGCACTTCGATCGTCAGGCCCTTCATGCTGGTGACGATGTCGCCCGGCTTGGTCGCGTTGCCCGCGGGCATGTTCTCGCAGGTCGGAATGATGCCGACCACGTTCAGCTTCAGGCCCATTTCCGCGACGGCACGCAGCGTGCCGAGCACGGAGCCCGCGCCGCACATGTCGTACTTCATCTCGTCCATGCTGTCGCCCGGCTTGAGCGAAATGCCGCCCGTGTCGAACGTGATGCCCTTGCCGACCAGCACGACGGGCGCGGCCTTCGCGCTCCCACCCTGGTACTGGAGGACGATGAACTGCGGCGGCTCGACGGAACCTCTGGTGACCGACAGGAACGAGCCCATCTTGAGCGCTTCGAGCTGCTTCTGGCCGAGCACTTCGACCTTCAGCTTCCAGTCTTTCGCGAGCTTCTTCGCGGTCGTGGCCAGATAGGTCGGCGTGCAGACGTTGCCCGGCAGGTTGCCGAGGTCCTTGGTCAGATCCATGCCGTTCGACAGCGCGACGCCTTGCTTCAGCGCAACCTTCGCGAGCTTTTCGTCCGCCGCGTCGACGCTGAACACGATGCGCTTGAGCGCGCGCGTGCTGTTGTCCGGCTTGCTCTTCATCTGCGTGAACCGGTAGGTCAGCTCGCGCAGCGCGAGGATCGCGGCGCGCACGGCCCAATCCGACGAGCGCTCCTTGATGGGCGCCTGAGCCAGCGTGAAGGTGACCTGCGTGACCTTGGTGCCGAGGATCGCGCGCCACGCGGCGCGCACGGCATCGCCGTAGGCCTTCTGCGTGAAGGCGTCCTGCTTGCCGAGGCCGACCAGCAGCACGCGCGACGCGCCGATGCCCTGCACTTCATGCAGGAACACCGTGCTGCCCGTCTTGCCGTCCATGTCGCCGGCCTTGATGATGCGCGTGAGCAGACCCTTGGTGGCCGCGTCGATTTCCAGCGCCGCGCCCGACAGCGTCTGCGATTCGAACACGCCGATCACGATGCAATCCGATTTTCCGGTAAGGAACCCGTTGGTCGAGCCTTTGCTCCAATCACAGGCTTTTATGCTAAAGTCCATCGCGCTTGTCCTCGGATAAAATCTGGGCTTAGGATGAAAGCCGCAATTATCCGCTATTTTTCCCGCGGCGGCTGCACGAAGGCGTGACGGGGCTCAACCCCGCTGCCTGTCGGAGCGCGCCCTCTCCTCATCAACCATGATTTTTGAACGCTCTCTCCAGCGCGAACTGGCGTATACGGCTGGCGCCGTGTTCATGGTTCTGCTCACGCTGGTCCTGACGACGATGATGATCCGCATCGTCGGCTTCGCGGCGTCCGGTGAAATCGACCCGCGCGACGTGCTCGTGCTGATCGGCCTGACGGTCATCGGCTACCTCGCGATCATGCTGGTCGCGACGCTGTTCGTGTCGATCCTGTTCGTGCTCACGCGCTGGTACAAGGATTCCGAAATGGTCGTGTGGCTCGCCTCCGGTGTGAGCCTCACGCGTTTCATCAAGCCGATCGGCCTGTTCGCGACGCCCATCATCATTCTGATCGCCTTCTTCGTGTTCGTCGGCTGGCCGTGGTCGAACCAGCAGAGCAAGCTGATCCGCGCGCGCTTCCAGCAGCGCGACGAAGTCTCGCTGCTCGCGCCGGGCCAGTTCCGCGAATCGGCGACGAGCCATCGCGTGTTCTTCATCGAGAAGATGTCGCCCGATCAGGGCCACGTCGAGAACGTGTTCGTCACCAGCACCGAAGGCGGCAAGGTGAACGTGGTCGTGTCGAAGAACGGCCACACGGAAACGCAAAAGAACGGCGACCGCTTCGTCGTGCTCGAAAACGGCCGCCGCTACGACGGCGAGCCGGGCCATCCCGACTTCCGCATCATGGAGTTCGAACGCTATGGCGTGAAGATCCAGAGCCAGCCGGTCGTCAATACGCCCACCACGACGGGCACGCCGACGCTCGACCTGTTCCGCGACCCGACCCGCCAGAATCTGGCTGAATTCGCATGGCGCGCGGGCCTGCCCTTGATCGCGATCAACCTGATGCTGCTCGCCATCCCGCTCGCGCACCAGAATCCGCGCCGCAGCCGCACGATCAATCTCGTGATGGCCGTGTTGATCTATCTGACGTATTCGAACCTGCTGAACGTCGTGCAGTCATGGATCGAGCAAGGCAAGATGTCGTTCGGCGTGGGCCTCGTGGGGCTGCATATCGTCGTGGCGCTGGTCGTGGCGTTCATTTTCTGGCTGCGGGTGCGCAACCGGCCGCTCTTCACGCGTGCGACGTTCAGCCGGTCGAGCCGTCCGGCGCAGGGAGCGTGACCCATGCGCATCTATGAAAAGTATTTCGCGCGTCAGGTTTACCTCACGTTCATCTTCATTCTGTTCGCGTTTTCGGGTCTGTTCTTCTTCTTCGACCTGATCAACGAACTGAACTCAGTCGGTCACGGCAACTACAAGTTCCAGTACGCGGTGCTGCGCGTTGCGCTGCAGACGCCGTCGCGCTTCTACGAAATCATTCCTGTCGCCGCGTTGATCAGCGCGATCTACGTGTTCGCTCAGATGGCGGCGAATTCCGAGTACACGATTTTCCGCGTGTCCGGTCTCGCCACCAATCAGGCGCTGCGCTCGCTCCTGAAGATCGGCATTCCGCTCGTGTTCCTCACGTACCTCATCGGCGAAGTGGTCGGGCCGTACACGGACCAGTTGTCGGAGCGCGTGCGTCTGGAGGCGCTCGGCTCATCGGTCTCGAGCAATTTCGAGTCGGGTGTCTGGGTGAAGGACACGCTGACGGCGCGCGCCGACGGCGAGCAGGTGACGCGTTTCGTGAACGTCGGGCAGTTGCAGCCGGACGCGACCATCTCGAACGTGCGCATCTACGAGTTCGATTCGAAGTTCCGCCTGTCGAACGTGCGCATCGCGAAGTCGGGCAAGTATCAACCGCCTGGCCACTGGCTGTTGACGGACGTCACGGACACGCAACTGATCGATGTCGCGCAGGACGCCAGCAAGCCCGCCGATGCGTTGAACCCGGTGTATCGCGCGAAGCAGGTGACGTTGCCTGAGTACTCGCTGCGTTCGGAGTTGACGCCGCAGATTCTGTCGGTGCTGCTGGTCGCGCCGGAGAGGATGTCGATGTTCAATCTGTTCCGCTATATCCAGCACTTGACCGAGAACCATCAGGACACGCAACGGTATGAGATCGCGCTGTGGCGCAAGGTGCTGTATCCGTTTGCGGTGTTCGTGATGCTGGTGCTGTCGCTGCCGTTTGCTTATCTGCATACGCGGGCGGGCGTGGTTGGGGTGAAGGTGTTCGGCGGGATCATGCTGGGGATGAGCTTTCAGCTGTTCAATACGCTGTTCTCGCATATCGGTAATCTGAACACATGGCCAGCGCCGTTGACGGCGGCGACGCCGGGGTTGATCTATCTTGTGCTTGGGCTCGTCGGGCTCAAGTGGGTCGACAGGCATTAGGCACTTTTTCTCTGCGAGGCGGTATGGGATCTCATGGCGTGGTGCTGTTTGCGCATGGCGCGAGAGATCCTCGCTGGGCCGAGCCTTTTGAGCGGCTGCGCGCCCGGTTGCTCGAGTTGCGCGGGGCGGCCGCTGGACCGGTTTCGTTGGCTTTTCTTGAGCTTATGACGCCTGGTTTGCCTGAGGCTGTGGCTGCTCAGGTCGCAGCAGGAGCGTCTGTTGTCACCGTTGTGCCGGTTTTTTTCGGGCAAGGTGGGCATGTTCGGCGAGATCTGCCGGTGATTCTTGATCAGTGCCGCAGCGCGAATCCTTCTGCTGAGATTCGTTGTGCGACTGCTGTTGGCGAGGATGCCGAAGTTATTGAGGCGATGGCTGGGTATTGCCTGCGGCAGGCTTTGGTTTGAGGGTTTAGGGTTGTTTGTCTGCGACGCTTTGAGTGGTCTGCTTGTGTTGTCGCTGGCATCCGCGGTTTGTTAGCGTGCTTCACGCGTTGCCCCTGTGCGGGGCGGCACCTACTTTTCTTTGCCGCCGCAAAGAAAAGTAGGCAAAAGAAAGCGGCTCACACCGCCAGCCCGTGTATTTGCCTGAGGGCCCTCAACTGGTCTTATGCTCCACACGGCAACGTCTCTGTTGGCGCTCGTTGCCAACGCTTCGAATGAGCGCCTCCCCCACTTCAAATACCCGCACCAAGGCAAGCGTCAGCGGATGGTATGCGCCGCCCAGGTGGCAAACTGTGTGTAGGTTGTCGCGGCGTATAGCCTGGTGCTCCTACAGTGTGGGGCGCGTGCGCTATCGGTCCGATGTCAGGCATGGGGAGTACCTGGGCCTACACACAGTTTGCCACCTGGGCGGCCGTGGACTGTCTGGCACGGCATGCTGCAATTCGGGAGCATGAAGTGGGTGAGGCGCATTGCAAGAGCGCTGGCAACGAGCATGCGTCACGTGGCTGCCGTGTGAAGCGTAAGAACCTGTGGGGGCCCTCAGGCAAACACTAGAACTGGCGGTGTGAGCCGCTTTCTTTTGCCTACTTTTCTTTGCGGCGGCAAAGAAAAGTAGGTGCCGCCCCGCACAGGGGCAACGCCTGAAGCACGCTAACAAATCGCGGATGCCAGCAAAAACACAAGCAGACCACCCACAGCGTCGCAGACAAAAAAAATCACCTCATAGCATCAAACACGATCCTCGCAGCCTCAACCACGACCTCATCCTGCGGCAGCGTCTGCTTCGGCATCACGCCAGTGAAATAGACAGCGACAACAAAAGGCGCCGCCGAAGGCGGATACACAACCGCAACATCGTTAGCCGTCCCGTAATCCCCGCTCCCAGTCTTGTCGGCGACCAGCCAGCCAGAACCCGGCACGGCAGCCCGAATCCGAGCGGCACCCGTCGCGTTCCCCAGCATCCATGCCTTCAACTGCTCCCGCTGCTGCGGACCCAGCACATCATCGGCCAGCAGTAGCTTCTGCACATCGAGCATCATCGCCCGCGGCGTCGTCGTATCCCTCATATCGCCCGGCACGGACGCATTCACCTCGGGCTCCCCGCGCAGCAAATCAAACCACTCATCCCCAATCGAAACCGCGAACTGGTTCAACACCTCCGGCCCGCCGACAGCCGTCAGCAGCAGATTCGCCGCCGTGTTGTCGCTGTGCTGAAGCGCCGCAGCACTCAGTTCGCCGATCGTCATACCCTCCCCCACGTGCCGCTTCGTAACAGGCGAGTTCGCAACGAGATCAGCGTCACCGTATCGAACACGCTCATCGAGCAGACCACGTTCGGCCATGCTGCGCTTCAAAACCAGCGCAACGACAAGCAGCTTGAACGTGCTGCACATCGGAAACCGCTCCGACTCGCGATAGCCGACATACGACCCATCCGCCGTATTGAGCGCAGCCACACCAAGGCGCCCACCGCTCGACGCTTCAAGTTTTTCCAACCGCTCACGCGCGGCAAGATTGATCGAGACCGACGAAGCCGGCTGTGCGCGCACGCCGATCACAGGACCGGCCGCAAGCGCAATCAGTAAGGAACGACGCAAAGAAGAAAAAGGCATGAGTCCAGTTTGAATGCAAAGCGAAAGGAAATCTTAACGCAACGCACGTGCCTGGCTCGATGGCGCGCCGAAAAGACAATCGGCCGCATTCACTCTCGCGAATGCGGCCGATCAATACAAACAACAGCAATAGAAGTTTAAGCGACTCGCAACTCAGGCTGACCCTGCTCCGCAGCCGACTCCGGCTCGCTGCGCGTGACCCGTTCGGCGAACGCGTCGCCGATCATCAGCAGCGAAGGCTGCGACGCGTCGAGCCACAGTTGCGCATCGCCGGCAGCAAGTCCATCGAGTGTCAGCGTCAGCATGCGCTCGCGCGGCGTCGAGCATGCTTCGACGATCGCAACAGGCGTCGAGCCCGGGCGACCCGCGTCGATGAGTTGCTGCGCGATCTCGGGCGCGCTGTCGCGGCCCATGTAGAACACCAGCGAATCCGCGTTGACCTGCTCGCGAATCTCGGCAGAATCCGGCGCGCGGCTGTGCGTCGCGAGCGCCACACTGCGCGACACGCCACGCAGCGTCAGCGAACGACGCAGCGACGCTGCACTCGCCAATGCCGCCGTGATGCCCGGCACGACTTCATAGTCGATGCCCGCCGCTTCGAGCGCGCGCATTTCTTCATCGGCACGGCCGAACAGCATCGGATCGCCGCCCTTCAATCGCACCACAACGCCATGCTCGAGCGCGGCATCGACGATCTGCTTGTTGATGAAGTGCTGCGCCGTCGAGCGCTGCCCGCAACGCTTGCCCACCGCGATCTTGCGCGCGTGCGGCGCGTAGTCGAGCATCGCCGGCTCGACCAGCGCATCGTGCAGCACGACATCGGCGAGACCCAGCAGCCGTGCGCCGCGAACCGTGATCAGGTCCGCAGCGCCTGGCCCGGCGCCGATCAGATACACCTTACCCATTTGCTCCCGCTCCGTCCGCTCTCGACTTCAAGCGGAGAAAGAACGAATCATGCCGGCCGCGACCGTGTGATGCGTTGCTTCGTCGATCAGCACGAAAGCGCCCGTGCCCGGATGCGTGTCGTACTCGTCGGCGACGATCGGCTTTTGCAGCGTCAGCGACACGCGGCCAATATCGTTCATCGCCAGTTCGTGACGGTCCGTCGCGTGCGACAGCGTGTGCACGTCGAGCACCTGCTGGATGCCGCCGATGCGCGCGAACACCGTGCTCGTGGTTTGCTTCAACAGATACTTGCGGGCCGTCGACAGCGGCGCGTCGTCGAACCAGCACAGATCCGCTTCGAGCTTCTTCGCCGGTTGCACGACACCCGTTGCGAGCACGAACGTATCGCCGCGCGACACGTCGACGTCTTCCGCGAGGCGGATCGTCACCGTCTGGCCCGCGAACGCGCGATCCACTTGCGCCGTGCCGCCCGGCACGGGCGCGATGATCTCAGCAACGGTCGCCTGACGGTTCGCCGGCAACACGACGATCGAATCGCCGAGCTTCACTTCGCCCGATTCGACACGGCCCATGTAGCCGCGGAAATCGTCGGCCTGGCTGCCGTCCTGACGCGCGACCCATTGCACCGGGAAACGCAGTCCCTGATCCGTCGGCAGTTCGACGGGCAGCGCTTCGAGCACGTCGAGCAGCGGCTCACCTGCGTACCACGGCATGCGCTCGCTGGCCGTCACGATGTTGTCGCCCTTCAGTGCCGATACGGGCACGAAGCGCACATCGGCGAGACCGAGTTGACGCGCCAGCGTGACGTACGCGTCGCGAATTTCGTTGAAGCGCGCTTCGCTGTAGTCGACGAGGTCCATCTTGTTGATTGCGACGATCGCGTGCTGCAAGCCAAGCAGCTTGACGATCGCGCTGTGGCGCTTGGTCTGCGGCAACAGTTGCGCGACGCCGTCCTCGAACGTGACGCGCGTGGCGTCGACGAGAATGATCGCGGCGTGCGCGGTCGATGCGCCCGTCACCATGTTGCGCGTGTACTGCTCGTGGCCCGGCGTGTCGGCGATGATGAACTTGCGCTTCGCGGTTGCGAAGTAGCGGTACGCGACGTCGATCGTGATGCCCTGCTCGCGTTCGGCTTCGAGGCCGTCCGTCAGCAGCGACAGATCGATTTCGTCGCCGACCGTGCGCTTGTTCTTCGCGCGGGACAACGCCGACAACTGATCCGACAGCACAGCCTTGCTGTCGTACAACAGGCGGCCGATCAGCGTGCTCTTGCCGTCGTCGACGCTGCCTGCCGTGATGAAACGAAGCACGCCGAGGTCTTCAGGTTGATGAATGCTCATAATCTTCTTTGCCTCTGTCGACGGGAGTTCTCGCTTTAGCGCGTTACTCCCATCCCACTTAGAAATAACCTTGCTTCTTACGCGTTTCCATCGCCGCTTCCGACGTCTGGTCGTCCATGCGCGTCGCGCCACGTTCCGTGATTTCCGTCACGGCCGTTTCGGCGATGATCTTTTCCAGATCGTCCGCATCGCTTTCAACGGGGCATGTGCAGCTGATGTCGCCCACGGTACGGAAACGCACGACAGCTTCTTCGCTCGACTCGCCTTCGCGGATCGGCGTGAGCGGTGTCACGGGCACGAGCAGGCCGTTGCGGCGCACGATCTCGCGCTTGTGCGCGTAATAGATGGACGGCAGTTCAAGATTTTCGCGAGCGATGTATTGCCACACGTCGAGTTCCGTCCAGTTCGAAATCGGGAACACGCGCAGATGCTCGCCTTGATGCAGACGCGCGTTGAACAGGCTCCACAGTTCCGGGCGCTGTGCCTTCGGGTCCCACTGGCCGAACTCGTCGCGGAACGAGAAGATACGTTCTTTCGCGCGCGCCTTTTCTTCATCGCGACGCGCGCCGCCGATCATCGCCGTGTAACCGTATTGCTCGATCGTTTCCAGCAGCGTGACGGCTTGCGCGGCATTGCGCGAATCCGTTTCGCGGCGCAGACGCACCGTGCCTTTCTTGATCGAATCTTCGACATGACCGACCACCAGTTCCGCGCCGATTTCCTTCGCGCGGCGGTCGCGGAAATCGATCACTTCGTCGTAGTTGTGACCCGTGTCGATGTGCACCAGCGGGAACGGCAACTGCGTCTTGCGGTTCGCGCCGAGGCCGAACGCCTTCAACGCGAGCGCCAGCACGACGACGGAATCCTTGCCGCCCGAGAACAGCAGCGCGGGCTTGCTGCATTCGGCAACGAGTTCGCGCAGGATGTGGATCGACTCGGCCTCGAGCCAGTCGAGGTGGTCCATCCGGTTCGCCGTGACGTTCAGCGGGTTGACAGTGGAATCGAGCGTCGTGCTCATGTTCAGGTCCTTCGTTGGTTCGTGTCGCATGATCGGGTTCTCACCAGATGTGTACGACACGAGGAGATTCAATCGAAATCTGCTTCAGCGTTCGCGTGCGGCTCAGTGGAGCGGCGACGCGTTTTCCGTGATCACCGTGACGGGAATCGTCGTGATGTGCAGCCCGCATTCCTTCGTATCGCGCGACTCCCACCACCAGCGCCCTGCCCGGCTGTCTTCGCCGGGGCGCACGGCGCGCGTACACGGCTCACAGCCGATGCTCGGATAGCCGCGCGCATGCAGCGGATTTACGGGCACGTCGAACGCTTTCAGGTAGGCCCAGACATCGGCTTCCGTCCAGTCGGCGAGCGGGTTGTACTTGCCGATATTGCGGGCGTGATCCTGCTCTTCCTCGTGCAGTTCTGCGCGCGTCACCGACTGCTCGCGGCGCTGGCCCGTCACCCACGCGCCCACGTCCGACAGCGCGCGGTTCAGCGGCTCGACCTTGCGGATCTCGCAGCAGCGCTTGCGCAGATCGATGCTTTCGTAGAACGCGTTCAGACCATGCTGCGCGACGTATTCATCGACGGAATCCGCCAGCGGATGAAACTGCTCGATCTCGTAGCCATAGCGCTCGCGCACACGGTCGATCATGCCGAGCGTTTCTGCATGCAGACGGCCCGTGTTCAGCGAAAAAATACCGATCTTCACGTTGCGCGACAGAATGGCATGCGTGAGCAGCATGTCTTCGGCCGCGAGGCTGCTGGCGAACTTGACCTTGTCGTGACGCTGCGCGATCGAATCGAGCAGCGCGTCCAGACGTCCGATCTTCGCTTGCAGTTCAGCCGTGATGCCCGTTTCGCTCGTCATACCGACGCCTTCTGTGCGGCAGCGGCCGCTTCGCGATGGCGAAAGAGTGGCGAAGGATCGTCGAATGCACCTTGATACTGGACAGTGAATTCGGTGAACGCCTTCAGCGCGTCGTGGATGTCCTTGTCTTCGCGCAGCGCATACGCATTGAAGCCGCAACGCTCGTAAAAGCGCAACTGGTCGCGCAACACGTCGCCGATCGCGCGAATCTCGCCCTTGTAACCATAGCGCTCGCGCAACAGACGCGCGGTGCTGTAGCCACGGCCATCGCGGAACACCGGGAAGTCCACGGCGATCAGCGCGAGCTTGTCGAAGTCCGCGACGATGTCGGCGGGTTCGCTGTCCGGCGCGAGCCACACGCCGAGTTCCTGCGCGCTGCGCGACGCCGTCAATTCGTCACGCGACGCCTGCCACAACGCGAACGGAACAATGATCTTGCCTGCGGGCAATGCGTCGACCGCGGGCAACGTGCCGTCTTCGGCTGCGCGGATTACCGTGAAGTCGTCGTTGACGATTGCGCGGTCCTTGATAATCGATGCCATCTGCTAATCCTTGTTCCCGTTACGCGTGAGCCGGCTGACGCGATGCGTACACGCGTTCCTTGAACGGCGCGAGTCCGATGCGGTTGTACGTGTCGATGAAGCGTTCGCCGTCGATGCGATGCTCGACGAACGTATCGATCACCTTCGACACCACGTCCGGCATTTCTTCCGCCGAGAACGACGGACCGATTACGCGGCCGAGCTTCGCGCCGTCATGACCCGTGCCCTGCTCGCCGCCGAGCGACACCTGGTACCACTCGGAGCCGTCCTTGTCGACGCCCAGCACGCCGATGTTGCCGACGTGATGGTGACCGCACGAGTTCATGCAGCCCGAAATGTTCAGCGACAGGTCGCCCAGGTCGTATACGAAGTCAGCGTTGTCGAAGCGTTCCTGGATTGCCTGTGCAATCGGAATCGACTTCGCGTTGGCCAGTGAGCAGAAATCGCCGCCCGGGCACGCGATGATGTCGGTCAAGAGACCGATGTTCGGCGTCGCGAAACCTTGCGCCTTGGCCTTTTCCCACAGCGCGTACAGATCGCGCTTCTTGACGTTCGCGAGAATCAGGTTCTGTTCGTGCGACACGCGGATTTCGCCGAGCGAGTATTCCTCGGCCCAATCAGCGACGGCGTCCATCTGCTTGTCGGTTGCGTCGCCAGGCGCGATGTCGCGCGGCTTCAGCGAGATCGTCACCGACGAATAGCCCGACACGCGGTGCGGGCGCACATTGCGCTCCACCCAGCGTGCGAACGGCTTGCTTTCGAGCAGATGCTTTTCGAACGAAGCGTCGGTGTCCGGCAGCTTTTCATAGACAGGCGGCTGGAAGTACTGCGACACGCGCGCGACTTCCGTTTCCGTCAGCGTCGACGGGCCGTCCTTCAGGTGTTGCCACTCTTCCTCTACCTGCTGCGCGAACTTCGCGGGCGACAGCGCCTTCACGAGAATCTTGATGCGCGCCTTATACAGGTTGTCGCGGCGGCCGTAGCGGTTGTACACGCGCAGCACGGCTTCGCAGTACGTCAGCAGATGCTGCCAGGGCAGGTCTTCCTTGATGATCGCGCCGATGATCGGGGTGCGACCCAGACCGCCGCCCGCGAGGATGCTGGCGACCACTTCACCCGCGTCGTTCTTCTTCAGATAGACGCCGAGATCGTGGATCTGCACGGCTGCGCGGTCTTCCTTCGTACCCGACACGGCGATCTTGAACTTGCGGGGCAGCCACGCGAATTCGGGGTGGAACGTCGACCATTGGCGCATGATTTCCGCCCACGGACGCGGATCGACGATTTCGTCGGGCGCGACGCCCGCGAACTGATCGGCCGTGATGTTGCGGATACAGTTGCCCGACGTCTGGATGCCGTGCATCTGGACGGACGCGAGCTTGCGCAGGATTTCAGGCGTTTCTTCGAGCTGGATCCAGTTGTACTGGATGTTCGAGCGCGTCGAGAAATGGCCGTAGCCGCGGTCGTGCTCGCGCGCGATCGTCGCCAGCATGCGCAACTGGTCGCTGCGCAGGTTGCCGTAAGGAATCGCGATGCGGTGCATGTATGCGTGGCGCTGCATGTACAGGCCGTTCTGCAGGCGCAGCGGGCGGAATTCTTCTTCGCTCAATTCGCCCGACAGGCGGCGGCGAACCTGGTCGGCATACTGCGCGACGCGTTCGTCGACGATGGTCTGGTCGTACTGATCGTATTGGTACATTCGGGGACCCCAGGGTTTGTTCGTCTCACACGACGCGGCGTTCCGGTTACGCCGCGCTTCGGATTCGTCTTCATCAGTCTGCTTTGAGCGAGACGGCGACCAGCCGTTTAGACGCATCGCTCATTTGCTAATGACAAAAACAGATATCCATATTGGAAAAACTGGACAAATCGTAATAAACTCGCCTTATATTTCAAACGACTAAAAAATTCTTTTGATATGCGGCGAGGTTATATATGAACCTGCATCAGTTCCGCTTCGTGCGCGAGGCCGTCCGCCAGAACTTCAACCTGACGGAAGCCGCCAAGGCGCTGTATACAAGCCAGCCGGGCGTCTCGAAGGCGATCATCGAGCTGGAAGATGAGCTGGGCGTCGAAATCTTCACGCGGCACGGCAAACGCGTGCGCTCGCTGACGGAACCGGGCCGGATCATTCTGGCGTCCGTGGAGCGGATTCTTCAGGAGGTTGAGAGCCTGAAGCGCGTCGGTAAAGATTACGCGGCGCAGGATCAGGGCAATCTCGTGATCGCCGCGACGCACACCCAGGCGCGCTACTCGCTGCCCGCCGCCATCGCCGAATTCAAGAAGCGGTTTCCGAAGGTCCACCTTTCGATTCTGCAAGGCAGCCCGACCCAGGTCGCCGAGCTGGTTCTGCACGACCAGGCGGACGTCGCCATCGCGACGGAGGCGATCTCGACCTATAAGGAACTGGTGTCGCTGCCGTGCTTCACCTGGCACCATCTCGCCGTGATGCCCGCCGACCATCCGCTGCTGGAGCGCAAGCAGCTGTCGCTGGACGACCTCACGCAGTATCCGCTGATTACGTACGACAACGCGTTCGCCGGCCGCACCAAGATCAACGAAGCGTTCCGCCTGCGCGGCCTGCATCCCGACATCGTCCTCGAAGCGATCGACGCGGACGTGATCAAGACCTACGTCGAACTGGGACTGGGCGTCGGCATCATGGCCGACATCGCGTTCAATGCGGAGCGCGACCGCCATCTGCGCGCGATGCCCGTCGGGCATCTGTTCGGCAGCAACGTGACGCGCGTCGCGCTCAAGCAGGGCGCGTATCTGCGCAGCTATGTGTATACGCTCGTCGAACTGCTGTCGCCGAACATGAACCGCAAGCTGATCGAGCAGGCGCTCAAGGGCGATCACGAAACGTACGAGCTTTGAGGTTTTTGATCCGCTATAAAAGCAGTCACGCTATCTGCCAGGAGATCTTTCGCATGTCGTCGCACAAGAACAAAATCAAACGCACCCTGATGCGTGCCGCCGCGATCGGCGCGCTGTTTGTCGCCGCTGCCGCGCACGCGGACATCAAGGTCGGCATCGACCTGTCGAGCACGGGCCCTGCCGCCACGATCGGCATCACCAGCAAGAATGCGATGCTGATGTGGCCGAAGACGATTGCGGGCCAGAACGCGCAATACATCATCCTCGACGACGGCTCTGATCCGGGCAACGCCGTGCGCAACATCCGCAAGCTGATCAATGAAGATCACGTCGATGTGATCGTCGGGCCCAACATCACGCCCGCCGCGATGGCCGCGCTCGATCCCGTCGCCGAGAGCCAGACGCCGATGATCACGTTGATCGGCTCGGCGAGCGTCGTCGAACCGCAGGAAGGCAAGAAAGTCTGGGCATTCAAGATGGCGCAGACGGACAGCGCGATGGCCGACGTGATGACGCGCTACATGGCGAATCACAACATCAAGACGGTCGGCTTCATCGGCTTCGCGGACAGTTATGGCGATAGCTGGCTCAACGAGTTCACGAAGTTCGCCGCCCTGCGCCACATTCAGGTGGTCGCGACCGAGCGCTTCAATCGCACCGACGCGAGCGTCACCGGCCAGGTCCTGAAGCTGATCGCAGCGAAGCCCGATGCCGTGCTGATCGCCGGCGCTGGCACGCCGACCGTGTTGCCGCAGCGCACGCTCGTCGAGCGCGGCTACAAGGGCGCGATCTATCAGACGCACGGCATTGCGACGCCGGAGTTCATCAAGCTGGGCGGCAAGGACGTCGAAGGCACGCTGTTCCCGACACAGCCCGTGGTGGTGGCGCGCACGCTGCCTGCCGATCATCCTGCGAAGAAGGCGGCGCTTGCCTTCGTCAACGCGTATGAGGCGCAGTATGGGCCGAACACGGTGACGCAGTTCGCAGGCGATGCGGCAGGTGTGTATCCGCGTTTGCAGGACGCCGTCGCCCGCGCGTTGAAGACGGCGCAGCCGGGCACGCCCGAGTTTCGCGCGGCACTGCGCACGGAACTCGAACACGCGCATGAACTGGTGGTGCCGAACGGCGTCGTGAATACGAGCGCGAAGGATCACGTCGGGCTCGATCAGCGGGCCAGCGTGATGGGGATCATCAAGGGTGGGAAGTTTACTTACTTGAGCCAGTGAACGGTTCATGATCCCGGCTCGATGAAGCGGCATAGGGCGCGCCGCCCCGCCGCTGCACGCTCGGGCTATGATAAAAACCCAATCGCCTCATCGATCACGCTGCGCCAGTCGCCCATCAGCGTCTGACGCAGCGGCTTCAGATTCGCCATCCACGGCGAGGCATCGCCCTCCACGCCCCAGCGCCATTCGCTTGCCATATTGAGCGGCACGACGGTCAGCTTGCCGAGCATCGCGCTCAGATTCGCGACGCCTGAATCGACGGCGACAACGGCGTCCAGTTGCTCGATGCATGCCGCCGTTTCCGCAAACGTCCTGATCCCCGGCCCATAGACACTGATATTGCCCGACGGCATGCCGGCGAACTGCTGCACGGCGGGATGATGCAAGCTCACGAAATGCCGCTTCGCCGCCACGGACGGATGCGTCACCAGGTGATCGACCTCCGTCAACGGCAAGCTGCGCCGGATCGCGGAGCAGCGCATCACCGCGCCGACTTCATGCGCGTGCCGCTGGTTGCAGTCCCAGAAAATGCCGATCAGCGATTTACCCGGCTGCCCCGTGCGCAAATCGCGCGCCCATGCGGCGGCCGCCTCGCGCTCCGCATCGGGCGCGCGCAGATAAGCAGGAAAAAAAGGCGACGGCAACGGCGCTTGCTGCGCGGCGAGCAGCGGCAAATGCAGCAGCGTCGCGTGCAGATCGGGCGCGAATTCGCGAACCTGGCTGGCTAACGCTTCCGGCAACGCCTCGCGCTGATGCAACGGACGCGCCGCGCTCACCACGTGGCAATCCGGCAACGACGCCTGCAGCAGCGGATGCAACTGCGCATCGCAGGTGATCATCATCTGCGCGCCTGCGGCGCGCCATTGCGACACATTGGCGAAGAACAGGAACTGATCGCCAAAACCCATCTGATGCGTAATCAGCACGCGCTTGCCGCGCAGGTCCTGTTCACCCGACCATGGCGCAATATCTGTTGGCCGGTAGTTGCCGCTGTCGCTGTCGTTGCGCGCGAGCCACGGCTCGAAGCCCGCGGGGCGCGCGGTGCGCAATAAAGCTTCGCCATACAGATGCTCGGCCTTGCGCGCAAACCAGTCGCCGCCCGCGGCAGCCGCGCGCCATGCGTCGTGCAGCATCGGAATGCCGCGCTCGACGTCGCCCGACATCACGAGACTCTGGCCGAGGCTCATCTTGTAGTACGCAGGCTGCCACGGCAGCGCGGCATAGTTGCGCCAAGTCGCAACGGTATCGAAATGCCGGCCGAGCAGTGTCAACGCATGCGCATGCCAGTTGACGAAATGGAGATCGCGCGGCTCGATCGCGAGCGCGCGACTGGTGTACGGGAGCAGTTCGTCGTCGCGCTTGTCTTCGAGCAGTGCGGTGCAGACGGCACGCAGTGCGTTGATGTCGTCGGGTGCATGCGCAAGCGCATCGAGTGTTTCCTGGACTGAAGGCATGGCGGTTATTGTTTCGACGTTCTACGCAACTGGCGGCGGATCCGCCGGATCGCGGCGCCGCCGCAGACCGGCGCGCGAGTATACGTCGTAGAATCATGCAGCAATCTCAAAAACTCAAGCACTGCACGGCACCATCGAATCATGCGCACGACCCGAGCCATCCATGCCGTCGAACGGCTGAAGACCCGCAGCGGCAATCCGCGTTTCGCGGCGGTCAGCCTGTCGGGCGGACTGTTCTATCTCGTCGACAAATCGAGCGGCGCGGACCAGAAAGTGTCCGATCCGCTGCCGCTCGATGATTTCGTCAAATTCGTCGACGGGTACGGCCCGCAAAAGCCACGCAAAGTCAGCAAGCTCGATCTTGCGTTCGAAGAGCAGATCAAGCGCAGCAAAGGCTGACTCGGGCAGTGGACGTCAGCCGTTCTTCACGCGCGTGTAAGCAAGCTGTGCGTTGCTGTTGAAAACCGCATCGATGAAACGCAGCCCCGCGACGCCGTCTTCGACGGTCGTCAGCAAACGGCTCTCGGGCGGCAGAGGCAAGCCCGCGTCGATTGCCTCGATCTGCAGCGCCGCATCCTTGTAGAGCTGCGCGAACGCTTCGAGATAACCCTCGGGATGTCCAGGCGGCACGCGCGTCGCGTGCCGCGCCACGTCGCTATCGACACGCCCGCGCGTCAGCCGTTGCGTCGCGCCGCCTAAGGGCGTGAACAGCAGTTCGTTCGGGTTCTCCTGATCGAACGCAAGGCCGGCCCTGGTCCCATAGACGCGCAGACGCAGCGCGTTCTCCGCCCCGCTCGCCACCTGGCTCGCCCACAGCATGCCGCGCGCGCCATTGCCATAGCGCAGCATCGCCTGAATATGATCGTCGACCTGACGCCCTTCGACGAACGTATGTAATTCAGCGGCGATCTCGACAGGCAGCATGCCCGTCGCAAACGCCGCAAGGTGATACGCGTGCGTGCCGATATCGCCAAGACATCCGGCGCGCCCGGCCTGCTTCGGGTCGGTGCGCCACACCGCCTGGCGGTTCTCGCCTGTCAGTTCGATCGGCTTCGCGAGCCAGTCCTGCGCGTACTCGACCTGCACGACGCGCACCTCGCCCAGTTCACCCGCTTCGACCAGCTCACGCGCATGGCGCATCATCGGATAACCCGAATAGGTGTGCGTCAGCGCAAAAAGCCGGTTCTTGTCGCGCGCGAGAGTCGCGAGCGCTTCGCCTTCGTCGAGCGTCATCGCGAGCGGCTTGTCACAGATCACGTGGATGCCGGCATCGAGGAACGCCGTCGCGACGGGCGCATGCAGATGGTTCGGCGTGACGATCGACACGGCGTCGATGCCGTCGTCGCGCACGGCTTCGGCGCGCGCCATCTCGTCCCAGCTCGCGTAACTGCGCGCGACGCCGATTTCGTCAGCGCTTGCCTGCGCGCGCTGCGGGTCGGATGACAGCGCCGCCGCCACCAGTTCGAAGCGATCGTCGAGACGCGCCGCGATCCGATGCACCGCGCCGATAAACGCGCCCTGCCCGCCGCCGACCATACCCAGCCTGAGTCTTCGTGTCATCGCGATCTGCTCCTGTTCGACTGTCCGCGTCAGAGGCCGAGCACGCGTTTCAGTTGCGCGTCGTCCGCGCCGCTGCCCGCGAAGTCGTCGAATGCATGGTCGGCCACGCGAATGATGTGCCGCTTGATGAACTCGGCGCCTTCGCGCGCGCCGTCTTCGGGATGCTTCAACGCGCACTCCCATTCGAGCACGGCCCAGCCCGGAAAATCGTATTGCGCCATCTTCGAGAAGATCGCGCCGAAGTCGATCTGCCCGTCGCCCAATGAGCGAAACCGCCCCGCGCGCTCGACCCAGCCGCTATAGCCGCCGTACACGCCCTGCCGCCCATTCGGACGAAACTCGGCATCCTTCACGTGAAAGGCCTTGATGCGCTCGTGATAGATATCGATGAACGCCAGATAGTCCAGTTGCTGCAAGACGTAGTGACTCGGATCGAACAGGATATTCGCGCGCTTGTGATCCTTCACGGCGGCAAGAAAGCGTTCGAACGTCACGCCGTCGTGCAGGTCTTCGCCCGGATGCAGTTCGTAGCAGACATCGACGCCTGCTTCGTCGAACGCATCGAGAATTGGCGTCCAGCGGCGCGCGAGTTCGTCGAAGGCCGCTTCGACGAGACCGGCGGGACGCTGCGGCCATGGATAGAGATACGGCCACGCGAGCGCGCCTGAAAACGACACGTGCGTGTTCAGACCGAGACGTTGCGATGCCTTGGCGGCCCACTTCATCTGCTGCACGGCCCACTCGGTGCGCGCGGCGGGATTGCCGCGCACGTGCGGCGCGGCGAAGCCGTCGAACAGCACGTCATACGCGGGGTGCACGGCGACGAGTTGTCCTTGCAGATGCGTCGACAGTTCGGTGATCGTGACGCCCGCATCGGCGACGACACCGAGCAGATCGTCGCAATAGGCCTGGCTCGACGCCGCCTGTTCGAGATCGACGAGGCGGGGATCGGCGGGCACCTGAATGCCTTTGAAGCCGAGACTCGCGGCCCATCCCGCGAGATGCGCGAGGTTGTCGAACGGCACCTTGTCGCCCATGAACTGCGCGAGAAAGATCGCCGGACCTTTGATCGTTTTCATCGTGCTGCTCCCGATAGATATATCCGTCGAACCGGCGCCGCCATGCGTGTGTCTTTGCGAAGATCACGCGAAAGGCAGCGCCGCGCTAAAGCATGTAGACGATCAGAACGGCGAATCCGGGAAGTAGAATTCCTTCGCGTTCTCCTTCGTGATCAGCACGGAAGGAATGATCGTCGTGGCGGGCAGCTTGTCGCCCTTGAGGCGCGCTTCCGCCGTCAGCTTGATTGCGTCGTAGATGAACTTCGGCGAGTACGACACATCGGCCTTGATGAGCGGCGCGCCGTCCATCACGTTCTTCACCATGCCTTTCGAGCCTGCGCCGCCGAACACGATCTTGATGTCGGTGCGCTTGGCCTGATCGATCGCCTTGATCACGCCGACGGCCATGTCGTCGTCGGCGGCCCAGACGGCGTCGATGTGCTTGAAGCGCGTGAGGTAATCCTGCATCACCTTGAATGCGTCGTCGCGGTTCCAGTTTGCGTACTTGGCATCGAGGATCTTGATGTTCGGATAGGCCTTCAGGACGCCTGTGAAGGCTGTCCAGCGTTCGTTGTCGAGCGTCGTGGGAATGCCGCGCAGCGCGACGATGTCGCCTTTGCCGTCGAGTGCTTTCGCCAGGTATTCGGCGGGGATCTTGCCGAAGGCGGTGTTGTCGCCGGCGACGTAGGCGTCTTGCGCGCTCGTGTCGGTGAGGCCGCGGTCCACTACCGTTACGTAGACGCCTTTTTTCTTCACCTGCGCGACGGGTTGGGTGAGCGATGCGGATTCGTACGGGAAGATCACCAGCGCGTTGATCTTGTTGACCGTGACGAGGTCTTGCAGCTGGTTCGCCTGTTCCGGCGCGTTGGCGGCGGTTTTGACGATCACTTTCAGGTCTGGATGCGCTTTTTCCAGATCGGTTTTGGCCTTGTTCGCCCACCAGACGATGCCGCCTGTGAAGCCGTGATCGGCTGTGGGGATGGCTACGCCGAGTATGACTTTTTCATCGGCTTGCGCGGTGCCTGTGCCCAGGCCCAATATGCCCAGCGCCAGCATCCCGGCGCTAACCGCTCGAATGATCTGCTTCATGGCTATGTCTCCTTGATTTGCTTTCTTCGTTGAGGGAACGCTGTTGCACTGCTGGGTGTTGATTGCTGGTTTGCTTTGCTTTTCGCTGGCATCCGCGTATTGCCTTCGTACTTCATGCGTCGCCCCTGTGCGGGGCGGCACCTACTTTTCTTTGCCGCCGCAAAGAAAAGTAGGCAAAAGAAAGCGGCTCACACCGCCAATCCTTATCCTTGCCTGAGGGCCCCCAAAGGTTCTTACGCTTCACACGGCAACCACGTGACCGACGTTCGTTGCCAACGTTCTCTCCGTACGCCTCACCTGCTTCACGTACCCACGTCACAGCACGCCGTGCCAGATAGTCCACCGCCGCCCAGGTGGCAAACTGTGTGTAGGCTACTGCGCCATGCACGCATCACTCTGGACTGAACAGCAAGGTCGGTGTCTCTTGTAGGAGCGCTGACCTTTTCTGCACTACAACCTACACACCGTTTGCCACCTGGGCGGCACTAACCATTCGCTGACGCTTGCCCGCCTACGGGCGTTTGAAGCGGGTGCTGCATTTAGTCAAAGCGTTGGCAACGAGCGCGAACAGAATCGCTGCCGTGTGAAGCATAGGACCGGTTGGGGGCCCTCAGGCAAGTACACGTGCTGGCGGTGTTAGCCGCTTTCTTTTGCCTACTTTTCTTTGCGGCGGCAAAGAAAAGTAGGTGCCGCCCCGCACAGGGGCGACGCTTGCGAACCAATAACATCACGCGGATGCCAGCAAAAGCAATATCAAACCACCCTGCCGCCGCACAGGCAAAACCACCAATTCACTCACCTCCGCCCGCGCTGCAAAAACGCAACCACAATAATCACAATCCCCTGCACAGCAGCATTCAAGTACACGCTAATAATGCTAGTGAGATTAAGGATATTGGCAATCACAGAAAGCAGAATCGCTCCGATCACGGTGCCCACTACTCGCCCTTCACCGCCTTTGAGCGCGGTCCCGCCGACCACAACAGCGGCAATCGCCTCCAGTTCCCATAAGAGCCCGGTAGTGGGCGTCGCCGACCCAAGCCTCGGCACATACAAAACCGTCGCCACACCGACACAAACTCCAAGCAACACATAAGTAACAACCTTCACCGTATCAACGCGAATCGCGGCATACCGCGCAACCTGTTCATTCGAACCAATCGCCTGCACATGACGCCCAAACGCCGTGCGATTAAGAATCAGCGCGCCGCCCGCCGCGACGACGAGAAACACCCAGATCGGCACAGGCACCCCGAACAGACTCGCGTAATAAACAGGCCCGTAGAGATCGGAAAGATTGTTATCGAGCGTCAAGGCACCACCATCGGCAAGCCACGTCAAAACGGCGCGAAAAATACCCAGCGACCCCAGCGTCACGATAAAAGGCTCGATCCGCCCTTTCGTGATCAACAACCCATGCGCGCATCCAAACGCACCGCCCAGCACGAACGCACTCGCAATCCCGATCAGCACGATCGTCAGCGGCGCAAACGCATGACCGCCCGGCGCAGCGGCAAGCGCATTCATCAACCAGATCATGCTGCCCGCGATCAACGCGGCCATCGACCCAACAGAAAGATCGATCCCACCCGAAATGATCACAAACGTCATGCCGACGGCGATGATCCCGATGAACGACGTGCGCGTCAGCACGTTCATCATGTTGTCGACAGTCGCGAAATCGCGATTGAGCAGCGTCCCCGCAATGCACAGCACGATCAGGCCCAGCACGGGCCCAAGCCCGTGCAAACGATGCGCGATCCGCATCGCGCGCCCTGCCGGCGCGGTGTCAGTGTGTGCCGGTCGCATGAGCGATCAACTCCTCTTCGGTCAGATGGTCGAGACCGAGCGTCGCCTGCAGGCGACCCGCGCGCATCACGGCAACGCGATGGCACAGCCCGATCAGCTCGATCAGTTCGGATGAAATGACGACCACCGCGCGCCCTTCGGCCGCAAGCCGGTGGATCAGAAAATAAATGTCGCGCTTCGCGCCAATATCGACGCCGCGCGTCGGCTCGTCGAGCACGATCACATCGGGATTCGGCTGCAGGAATTTGGCGAGCGCGAGCTTCTGCTGGTTGCCGCCCGACAACATGCGCGCACGGCTGCCCAGATCGCCCGTGCGGATGCCGAACTCGCGCACGGCTTTCGTCAGCGCGTCGCGTCCCGCCTTCAGATCGAGCAGCGGCTTCGCATAGCGTTCGAGCGTCATCAGCGTCAGGTTGTCCTGCAGGCTCAGGTTCACGTGCAGTCCCTTGCCCTTGCGGTCTTCGCTCAGATACGTGAGGCCGCGGCGCATCGCGTCGCGCGGACTGTGCAGGTCGGCTTTGCGTCCGGCGATTTCGATCGTGCCCGAGGCGCGCTGGCGCAAGCCGATGATCGCCTCGAAGGCTTCCGTGCGTCCCGCGCCGACCAGTCCCGCAAAGCCGAACACTTCGCCCGCGCGCACCTCGAAGCTCAGATCCTCGACCCAGTCGGGCACGCTGAGGTGCTGTACGTTCAGCGCGATGGGTGCGTTCTCCGCAGGCAACGTCTTGTCGGGGAACATGTCGGACAGGTCGCGCCCGACCATCAGGTTCGCCATCTGCTGACGCGCGAGCAGCGCCGTTTCGCTGCGCGCGACGAAGCGGCCGTCACGCATCACGATCACTTCGTCGGTGATGTGCTCGACTTCGTCGAGCTTGTGCGAGATGTAGACGATGGTCACGCCGTCGGCCTTGAGCTTCGTCATCAGCGCGAACAGGCGCTCGGTCTCGGACGGCGTGAGCGTCGCCGTCGGTTCGTCCATGATCAGCAGCCGCGCGCGCCGCGACAGCGCCTTCGCAATCTCCACCATCTGCTTTTCCGCGACGATCAGGTCGCGCACCTTCGTATCGGGATGCTTGTGCAGGCCGACCTGGTCCAGATAGCGCTTCGCTTCGTTGCGCATCGCCGTGTCGTCGACGAACATTCCCTTGCGCTTCTCGTGGCCGAGATACATGTTCTGCGCGATCGTCAGATGCTCAGCGAGATTGAACTCCTGGTGAATCAGCACGATGCCCGCCGCTTCCGCGTCGCGTGAGCCGTCGAAACGCTGTGCGTGGCCGTCGATCAGCACCGTGCCTTCAGTGGCCGTTTCGTAGCCCGCGAGGATTTTCATCAGCGTCGACTTGCCCGCGCCGTTCTCGCCGAGCAGGCCGTAGATGCGCCCAGGCGCCAGGTCGAAGCTCACGCCGTGCAGCACGCGCACGGGTCCGAAGTCTTTGCGGATATCGTCGAAGCGGACGGCGAGGCTCATCGCGGCTTCCCTCTCAGGCGCTCTTTCTGACTACGAGCCGATGCGGCAGCAGCACGCCCGGCACGTTCTCGCGCGGATTCGCGAGCCGTTGCAGCAACAGGCGCGCGGCGGTCTCGCCCAGTTCGCGCATCGGCTGCGCGATCGTCGTCAACGGCGGATCGATCTGCGCGGCAAGCGAAATATCGTCGAAGCCCGCGACGGCGACATCGTCGGGCACGCGCTTGCCGACGCTGCGCAAGCCCGCGATTACGCCGATCGCCAACGTGTCCGACACGGCGAAGATGGCCGTTGGCGCGTCGGCGTGCGTCATCAGCAGCGCGGCCGCCGAGGCGCCCGCTTCGTAGTCGAGGCTGTTCACGTTCTGGCGCCAGCGTTCGTCGGCCGCGATGCCCGCGTCGCGCAATGCGTCCAGATAACCTTGCTGGCGTTGCTGCGCGTACAGGTAGTGATCGTCGGAATTGATCAGCGCGATCCGGCGGTGGCCGCGCGCGAGCAGGTGGCGCACGGCGTCGCCCGCTGCACGGTAGTTGTCGATGCCGACGTACGGCACACCCACGGACGAATCGAACTCGCAGCACGCCACCCACGGCAGTGCGTTCGATTCCTCGGCAAGCGCCTGCTGCACGGTGGCCGGGTCGAGGCAGATCGCGCCGTCCGCGCGACGGCGGCGCAGCAGGTCGAAATAGCTGCGCTCGCGGCCCGCATCGGCGCCCGTGTCGCACAACAGCATGAAATAGCCGTGCTGGCGCGCAACGGAATCGATGCCGCGAATGACCTCGGCATAGAACGGGTTGCCGACGTCGGGGACCATCGTCAGCAACAGGCGGCTTTCGGCCGTACGGAGATTGCGCGCCAGTTCGTTCACGCGGTAGCCGCTCGTCGCGACGGCGGCGAGCACCTTGTCGCGCGTCGCGGGCCGCACGTTCAAATGCCCGTTCAGCACGCGCGATACCGTTGCCACGGACACGCCCGCCTGCTCGGCAACTCCCGCAATCGACAGCCCTTCCGATGCGGCACGCGCCGAGCCATGCATATCGGGCTCGGCCGCGCCGGAGGGCTGCGCTTGCGGGTCACGTGGCGACGGTTTGTCCACCGGCTCTCGCTCCGAAAATGTAATCGATTACATTTTTGGTCGACATCGGCATAAATCGCAAGTCCGATCTCGTAGGGACTTTCACCGAGGCACGCCGTCCGCCGGAATCCGTCCGACCGTGGCGGACTTGCCCGCGACAGGGCGGCATCGGCGCGTGGTTTGGTACAATTTCGCAGTTAACGAGTGACACCCGACTGACAACCCGGGGTACACCCGGCAGTAAAAGCCCAGGCAACATCCAATGGGAGCAGTGGTCCCCCAATACACCCACTGCCCGCGTCTCAACCACACCGCCGAATTGATCATGAACATCGAACAAGCGCGTTTCAACATGATTGAACAGCAAATCCGTCCGTGGGAAGTGCTCGACCAGGACGTGCTGAATCTGCTGTCGATCGTCAAGCGTGAGAACTTCGTGCCCGCCGCATATCGCGAGCTGGCGTTCGTCGATTTCGAAATTCCCCTGCCTGCCGGCCAGCATATGTTGGCGCCGCGCGTCGAAGCGCGCGTGCTGCAGGAACTGGCGGTGAAGAAGCACGAGACCGTGCTGGAAATCGGCGCGGGTTCGGGCTACATGGCCGCGCTGCTCGCACATCGCGCGCAGCACGTGCTGACGGTCGACATCGAGCCGGAACTGGCCGAGCTGGCGAAGGCGAACCTCGCGGCGAACGGCGTGCTGAACGCCGAAGTCGCGACGGGCGACGGCGCACGTGGCTGGGCCGCGGCCGCGCCGTACGACGTGATCTGCGTGTCGGGCGGCCTGCCCGTGCTGCCGCAGGAAATCCTCGAGCATCTGAAGGTGGGTGGCCGTCTTGCCGCGTTCGTCGGCACCGCGCCCGTCATGAAGGCGCAGATCATCACGCGCGTCGACGAGAAGCAGTTCCGTATCGCCGACGTGTTCGAAACCTACGTCGAGCCGCTGCAGAACGCCGTGCACGCGCCGCGTTTCAAGTTCTAGGCACCACGCGAGACACACGATGCAAAACCTGACCGCTTCCGCCCTCGCCGAATGGCTTGCTGATCAATCCCGCCCGGCGCCCGTGCTGCTCGACGTGCGCGAGCCGTGGGAAATCGAAACGGCGAAGATCGCCGGCAGCGTGTCAATTCCAATGCGCGAGATTCCCGCGCGCAGCGAAGAACTCGACGACGACGTGCAGATCGTCTGCATCTGCCATCACGGCGCGCGCAGCGCGCAGGTCGCGATGTTCCTCGAATCGCGTGGACACAAGGACGTGTTCAACCTGTACGGCGGCATCGACGCGTGGTCGCGCCAGGTCGATCCTTCCGTGCCGACTTATTGAGCGTTTTTAGCTTCACGTTGCTGTATTCGACGCGCCGGTTTTCAACCGGCGCGTTTTTGTTTGTGCGCTTGGTTTGGCAGTAGCGCATACCGCGTCAGACGTTTCCTCCGAAATTTCAGAAATCTCGGATGTAGATCAGGAACATTGTTACGCCATCCTGATTATCCATCGAACAACATAGCGTGCTTCCTTTCAAGGGCATACTATGAAATCGATCAGGATCGCGGCGGCGTTAGCACTGCTATCGCCCGTCGTCTGTCACGCAACGCTCGGCGCAGCGCCGTCTGCGGGTACGCACACGCCGCAGCCCGCGCTGCGCGCTGCGGCATCCGTCGCAACGTCTTCGCCGTCTTATACCGTCCATGAATCCACGACTACCGATGGCGTGACGATCCGCGAATATGCGACGCCGTCAAATGTCGTGTTCGCCGTCACATGGCAAGGGCCGACGCGGCCGGATATGCGGGCGCTGCTCGGCAGATACTTTCCGAACTTCGTCGCGGCCGGACAGCGCGTTGCGCGCGGCACAGGGCCGATGATCGCGCGCGATGGCGAGTTGCAGATCGAATCGTTTGGACATCCGGGCGTGTTCTCGGGCCGGGCGTACGTGCCGCGACTCGTCCCTGTCGACGTGAAAGTGGAGGCGCTGCAATGAAGCGCCTCTTATCGGATCGTTCGCTGTTCGCCGTGCTGATTGCTGCAAGTGTCGCGCTCACCGCGTGCGGCGGCGGTGGCGGTGGCGGTGGTGAGACTAGCGATAGCCCTCCCGTCAACCATGTCGCGCCCGCCAGGCCCGCCAGCGCGCCATCGGCAGCAAGCCCGGATACGGCCGCCGACCCGCCCAGGACACCCAGTGTGCCCTCAGGGAATGAACCCGGCAGCGGAACAGGCATATCCGGCAACGATCAGAACCCGACGGGCAAGAACGACGGCGACAAGCACGATGGCAACAAAACCGACGACAAGCCGCCGCCCACGCCCGTCGCCGTCAACAGCGTGCCCATCGTGATCGACAACGGCGTCGGCCGGGTCGTGAACATGCCGTATGTCAGTGTGACGTTCTGCGTGCCGGGCACGCAAGCCGAGTCGCAGTGCGCGACCGTCGATCATATGCTGCTCGACACGGGCTCGGTCGGCGTGCGCGTGATGTCCACCGCGCTCGGCGCCGCGCTGGCCAGTAACCTGCCCGCCCAGACCGGCGCCGCCAACGACAAAGCGGGCAACGCCCCGCTCGCCGAGTGCGCGACGTTCGCATCGGGCTATACATGGGGCGCGATACGTCGCGCCGACATCAGCATGGGCGGCGAGACGGCAAACGCTATCCCCATCCAGTTGCTCGGCGACAACGCGAATCCCACCACGCCGTCCGAGTGCGTCGCGCGCGGCAGCGCAGCCATGAACACGGTCGAGGCATTGGGCGCAAACGGGATCGTCGGCATCGGACACCTCGCCAGCGATTACCCCGACGCCGCCGACCGGGTGCTCTCGCCGCTTTACTACTATTGCCCGACATCATCGTCTTGCACGCCCGCCCGCGTGCCGCACGACAAGCAGACGGCCAACCCCATCGCCGCCTTCGCGACCGACAACAACGGCACGATCGTCCGCCTGCCGACACTGCCGCCCCTCGGCCGTGCGAGCGTCACAGGCGAGCTGATATTCGGCATCGGCACACGCGCGAACAATGCGTTGCCATCGTGGCCCACGTTTCTCGCCGTCTCGGATCGCGGCGCATTCACGTCCAGCTACAAGGACCGGTCGATGACGAGCATCATCGACAGCGGCTCGAACGCGTTGTTCTTCCCAGACGCGACGCTGCCCGTGCTAGCAGGCTGGTATGCACCCGCCGCCGTCCAGAATCTCGGCGCGACGATGATGTCGAACACGGGCAACGTGCAATCGACAATCGCATTCTCGATTGCGAACGCCCAGAATCTGTTCGGTCTGGGCTACGCCGCGCATGACAATCTCGGCGCGCCCGCCTCCGGCATGTTCATCTGGGGCCTGCCATTCTTTTACGGACGCAATGTCTACACTGCGCTGAGCGGCGTGCAAGCCGGCACGCAGATGGGACCTTACGTGGCATTCTGACGTCGCTGCACTCTGCGCAATCCCACGCAAAACGGCGGACAGGTCGCGCGGCCCGTCCGCCGTTTTCTCATGCGTGGACGACTCTCCTTCAGCGCGTGAATCGCTGCTTCGAACACCACCGCCATTTTCGCGGCGCGCGTGCGGTGACCCTCGAGGCCGGACGCACAGCCCGTTCGTTCATGTTCCGTCTCCCCTCTGATCCAGCTCAGCTGGTCGATCAATGTCGGCAGCCGCACGTCCGTGCACAACGGCGCAGCGGCGATGCACCGGCGTCGCGCCCAGAAATCTGAGGAATCGCGGCGCACGCTCCGTTGCAGCGCGGCGCGCACCTGAACGAGGCGTACGCCGTTGTGGTGCACCGCTTTCGCGCTCAAAGCGCATAACGCCACACGATGCCGCACCGCCAGCGACCCGCATTGCAGCAAGCGAAGCGTGTATTGAAGCGGCTGCCGCAAAGTTGGCATATGCCTTGCAGTATCCGGCCGGCAAGCGCCTGCACACATAACGCAAAGAAGGATGGGACGCACGCCGTCTGTCCGCCACTCACCACCAATCTATGGCAAGGGGAAGCACATGAAACGTCGCAGTCTGCTGAAGCTCGGCTCCATGTCGGGCGCGCTCGCGCTCGCTGGCAAGGTTCCGTTCGCGCATGCCCAGTCGGGCAATGGCCCGATCAAGGTCGGCATCCTGCACTCCCTGTCGGGCACGATGGCAATCTCGGAGACGTCGCTGAAAGACACGGCGCTCATGACGATCGCCGAGATCAACGCCAGCGGCGGCGTAATGGGCCGCAAGCTGGAGCCCGTGGTCGTCGATCCCGCCTCCAACTGGCCGCTATTCGCCGAGAAGGCGCGCGGGCTGCTGACGCAGGACAAGGTTGCCTGCGTGTTCGGCTGCTGGACGTCGGTGTCGCGCAAGTCGGTGCTGCCCGTGTTCGAAGAACTGAACGGCCTGCTCTTCTACCCGGTGCAGTACGAAGGCGAAGAGATGTCGCGCAACGTGTTCTACACGGGTGCCGCGCCCAATCAGCAGGCGATCCCCGCCACCGAATATCTGATGAGCGCGGAAGGCGGCGGCGCCAAGCGCTTCTTCCTGCTTGGGACCGACTATGTGTATCCGCGTACGACGAACAAGATCCTGCGGGCGTTCCTCAAATCCAAGGGCGTCCAGGAGACCGACATCCAGGAGGTCTACACGCCGTTCGGCCATAGCGACTATCAGACTATCGTCGCCAGCATCAAGACCTTCTCGCAGGGCGGCAAGACGTGTGTGATCTCCACCGTCAACGGCGACTCGAACGTGCCGTTCTACAAGGAACTCGGTAACCAGGGGCTGAAGGCGACCGACGTGCCCGTCGTCGCGTTCTCGGTCGGTGAAGAAGAACTGCGCGGCATCGACACGAAGCCGCTGGTCGGCAACCTCGCGGCATGGAACTACTTCATGTCGGTGAAGGGTCCGGGCAACACGAAGTTCAAGGAACAATGGGCCGAGTGGGTCAAGTCGCAGAACCTGCCGGGCGGCACGAAGCGCGTAACCAACGACCCGATGGAAGCGACCTATGTCGGCATCCACATGTGGAAGCAGGCCGTCGAAAAAGCGAAGAGCACGGATGTCGACAAGGTGCGCGTCGCGATGATCGGCCAGAAATTTGCCGCGCCGTCGGGCTTCACGCTCGAGATGGACGGCAACCACCACCTGCACAAGCCGGTGATGATCGGCGAAGTGCGCGCGGACGGCCAGTTCAACGTGGTGTGGAAGACCAAGACGGCGATTCGCGCGCAGCCGTGGAGCCCGTATATCGCGGGCAACCAGGGCAAGCCGGATGTCGTCAGCTCGATTCCCGAGTTCCTGCGCCGCCGCTCGCGCGTCGCATAACGTGGCATGAGCAACGTGCCGGTGTGTCGCCTCAGAAGGACGCACCGGCTTGCACAGCGCACCGATGTTTCGCTCCGCGTGAAGCACCCGGTGCGCCCACGCAAGCGCGCGATGCCCTTGCCGCTTCTCGTGCGAGGGCATCGCGCGCCTGCCTGCAGGCTTCTCACTCAAGGCCACCATGGCGTATTCACTTTCCACGCTCGCTTCGCTCACGGCCCGCTGCGCTGACACGCTGCGCGGCATGCGCGCACGCGTGCGCGTCGGCGCCGCATCGTGCGCGCTGGGTGCGGCGCTCGCCGTGCTCGCGCCCATCAGCGCCCATGCATTGACGGCCGAAGAAGTCGCACCGCTCGCCGGCGACGACTTCGATGCGAAGTCAGCAGCAATCGACAAGCTGATCGCGAATCACGATGCGCCGTCGCTCGCGCTGCTGAAAGCGCTGTCCGAAGACAGCGCGCTCGCCACCGATAACGGCAACGTGCTGATTCAGGACAACGACACCGCGCACGACGCGGTCACAGGCAAGACCGTCGCCGCGGGCGACGCGCAGCCGGTCACGCTGAACAACCTGTTGCGCTCGAAAGTCGCGGGCGCGTTGTCGGGCCTGCAACTCGATTCGACCGACCCGGCGAAGCGCGCGGCCGCGATCACCGCGCTGCTGCAAAGCCCCGATCCGTCGATGAAGCCGCAGATCGACGCAGCGCGCGCAAAGGAAACCGACCCGACGCTCAAGAAGCGCCTCGACACGCTCTGGGCGATGACGGCGCTGCACGACACCGATGCGGCGAAGCGTCTCGAAGCGGTGAAGCTGGTCGCCGCGCGGCACGATCTGGACATGTACGAACTGCTGCGCCCGCTCGTCGCGAAGAAGGCAGACGGCACGTTCGCCGAAAGCGACGCCCAGGTCCGCGCGGCAGCGCAGACGGGCATCGACGCGCTCGATTCGATCCAGCGCCGCAGCGAGATCGCAGGGACGCTGTTCGCGGGGCTGTCGCTCGGCAGCGTGCTGCTGCTCGCCGCCCTCGGCCTTGCCATCACGTATGGCCTGATCGGCGTCATCAACATGGCGCACGGCGAGTTTCTGATGATCGGCGCGTATGCGACTTATGTCGTGCAGAACCTGGTGCAGCGCTACATGCCCGGCGCGTTCGACTGGTATCCGCTGATCGCCGTGCCCGCTTCGTTTGCGGTGGCGGCGCTGGTCGGCATCGTGCTCGAGCGGCTCGTGCTGAAGCATCTGTATGGACGCCCGCTCGAAACGCTGCTGACCACCTTCGGCGTGAGCCTGATCCTGATCCAGGCGACGCGCATGCTGTTCGGCGCGCAGAACGTGCAGGTGGTGAACCCGTCGTGGATGAGCGGCGGCGTCACGGTGCTGCCGAACCTGATCCTGCCGTACAACCGTCTCGCGATTCTTGCGTTCTCGCTGATCGTCGTCGGGATTGCATGGGCCGTGCTGACGAAGACGCGTCTCGGCCTGTTCGTGCGCGCCGTCACGCAGAACCGCCGGATGGCCGCGTGCGTCGGCGTGAAGACCGCGTATGTCGATTCGTATGCGTTCGCGTTCGGCGCGGGCATCGCGGGGCTGGGCGGCTGCGCACTGTCGCAGATCGGCAATGTCGGCCCCGACCTCGGGCAGAGCTACATCATCGATTCGTTCATGGCCGTCGTGCTGGGCGGGGTCGGGCAACTGGCGGGCACCGTGATCGGCGGCTTTGGGCTCGGGCTGGTCAGCAAGGCCATCGAGCCGTTCTGGGGCGCCGTGCTCGCGAAGATCGCGGTGCTGGTGCTGATCGTTCTGTTTATCCAGAAGCGGCCGCAGGGCATGTTCGCCCTGAAGGGCCGCAGCGCGGAGGCATGACATGACATCCGCGACTTCTTCCGCTTCCACGTCCGTCGATGCACGCGCCGACGCTCAGGCGAGCGAACGCGAACGCCTCGAAGGCTTCGCGCTCGGCTTGCCGCCCCGCCCTGCCCTGCTGTCGCGGCGCGCGTGGCAGTTCCTGATCGCATTGATCATCGCGATCGGACTCGGCGTGCCGTTCACGGCGCTGGTGTTACCCGAAACGAGCACGTTCCATCTGTCCGCGTACGCGATGACGATCACCGGCAAATTCATGTGCTATGCGATTGCCGCGCTGGCGCTCGATCTCGTCTGGGGTTACTGCGGCATCCTGAGTCTTGGTCATGGGTTGTTCTTCGCGCTCGGCGGCTACGCGATCGGCATGTACCTGATGCGCGCGATCGGCCATGACGGCAAGTACGGCAGCGACCTGCCCGACTTCATGGTGTTTCTCGACTGGCATCAGTTGCCGTGGTACTGGGAAGGCACGCAGCATCTCGCGTATGCGCTGCTGCTGGTCGTGCTGGTGCCTGCCGTGCTCGCCTGGGTGTTCGGCTTCTTCACGTTCCGCTCGCGCGTGAAGGGCGTGTATCTGTCGATCATCACGCAGGCGATGACCTTTGCCGCGATGCTGCTGTTCTATCGCAACGAGACGGGCTTTGGCGGCAACAACGGCTTCACCGATTTCAAGCGGATTGCGGGCTATCCGATCACGCATGCCGGCACGCGGACCGCGCTTTTTCTTTTGACGTTTGCGATGCTCGTGCTTGCGTTCATCGGCGCGCGCGCAATCGTGACTTCGAAGCTCGGACGCGTGGTCACGGCTGTGCGCGACGGCGAGACGCGTCTGATGTTCCTCGGCTATAGCCCGCTTGCGTACAAGCTGTTCATCTGGACGGTGTCGGCCGTGCTGTGCGGCATTGCGGGCGCGCTGTATGTGCCGCAGGTCGGCATCATCAATCCGGGCGAGATGTCGCCGGGCAACTCGATCGAAATGGCGATCTGGGTGGCGGTGGGCGGACGCGGCACGTTGATCGGGCCGATTATCGGCGCGTTTGCGGTGAATGGCGCGAAGAGCTTTTTCACGGCTTATTTTGCGGAGTACTGGCTGTTCTTTTTGGGTTTGATCTTCGTGCTCGTGCCGTTGCTGTTGCCGAACGGGATCATGGGGCTGTTCGAGCTCGCAACACGCAAGAGGAACCGCTGATGAACGAAAACCCGATGGTTCCTGATCTTTCGCTGGCTGAAGAACATGATGGCCGCGCGCTTTCCGGCGTGGCGTCGATGGGACGCGTGGTCACGCCTGGCGAGATCGACGTATCGCATGGGGCGATTCTCTATCTGGAAGACGTGACGGTTTCGTTCGATGGCTTTCGCGCGTTGAATGCGTTGTCGCTGTCGATCGATGTCGGCGAGTTGCGCTGCATTATTGGGCCGAATGGCGCCGGCAAGACGACGATGATGGACGTCATTACGGGGAAGACTTCGCCTGATTCGGGCAAGGTGTTTCTTGGGCAGACGATCGATCTCACGCGGATGAACGAGCCTTCGATTGCACGCGCCGGGATTGGGCGCAAGTTTCAGAAGCCGACTGTGTTCGAGCAGCATCCCGTCTGGGAGAACCTCGAACTGGCGATGAAAACCGACAAGGGTTGGTTGGCGTCGTTACGCGCGCGGCTGGATCGTGCGGCGCAGGCGCGGATCGAAGAGACTTTGTCGTTGATTCGTCTCGAAGGCGAGGCGCTGCGGCCTGCTGGTGAGCTTTCTCATGGGCAGAAGCAGCGGCTCGAGATCGGGATGTTGTTGATGCAGCAGCCTGCTTTGTTGTTGCTCGATGAGCCTGCGGCTGGCATGACTGATGATGAGACTATGGAACTCGCTGCTCTTCTTAACCACTTGCGTGGGACCTGTTCCATGATGGTTGTTGAGCATGATATGGAGTTTGTGGCTGCTTTGGCCGGTGACACCGGTAAGGTTACTGTGATGGCCGAAGGCCGGGTTCTTGCGCAAGGGACGCTTGATGAGGTCAAGCGTGATGCTGCTGTGGTTGAGAGTTATTTGGGGCGTTGAACAGGTTTTTGGTTTTTTGGGTTTTTGTTTTTGTTTGCAACTGCTTCTTTTGTCGGTTTCTCTGAGGGTTCGTTGGCATCCGCCGTTTGCGCTTGTGCTGGCATCCGCGTATTGCCTTCGTGCTTCAGGCGTTGCCCCTGTGCGGGGCGGCACCTACTTTTCTTTGCCGCCGCAAAGAAAAGTAGGCAAAAGAAAGCGGCTCACACCGCCAGCACGTGTACTTGCCTGAGGGCCCTCACAGGGTCTTACGCTTCACACGGCAGCGATTTTGTCCGCGTGCGTTGCCAACGCTTCGAACAGATGCATCACCCGCTTCAAGCGCCTCCGCAAAGGCAAGCGTCAGCGAAAGGTTCGCGCCGCCCAGGTGGCAAACGGTGTGTAGGTTGTCGCGTCGTACAGGATAGCGCTCTTACAAGGTGGGGCGCGTGCGCTATCGGTCCGAAGTGAGGCGTGTGGAGTACTTGAGCCTACACACACTTTGCCACCTGGGCGGCAGCGGACTATCTGGCACGGCACGCTGTAGTACGGGCGTGTGAAGCGGGTGAGGCGCACAGAGAGAACGTCGGCAACGAACATGAGCAAGCGTGTTGCCGTTTGAAGCGTAAGAGCCTTTGGGGGCCCTCAGGCAGACACTAGAACTGGCGGTGTTAGCCGCTTTCTTTTGCCTACTTTTCTTTGCGGCGGCAAAGAAAAGTAGGTGCCGCCCCGCACAGGGGCAACGCTTGCGAACCAGAAGCAAATCGCGGATGCGAGCGAAAAAGCAAGCCGAAAAAGCCACAGCCTGGAACCTGCCGCTCGCCAAAGAGCAAAAAAAGGACACACGAAAATGCTTGAAGTAGAAAACCTGAACCAGTACTACGGCGGCAGCCACATCCTCCGAAATGTAAAGCTGACGGTGCCAGACGGAAAACTAACCGTCCTGCTAGGGCGCAATGGCGTAGGCAAGACTACGCTCCTAAGAACCCTGATGGGCGTCGTCCCCATCAAGACCGGCGAAATCAGGTGGCGCGAAACGCCGATAACAAAACTCGCCCCTCACGCGCGAGTAGCGCAAGGATTAGCCTACGTGCCGCAAGGCAGAGACATCTTCCCAAGACTAACGGTAGAAGAAAACCTGCTCGTCGGCGCAGCCAGCAAAAAAGCCCCCAAAAAAATCCCGGACAAGATCTACGACCTGTTCCCCGTCCTGAAGGACATGAAGGCAAGAAGAGGCGGCGACCTCTCCGGCGGCCAGCAGCAACAGCTGGCAATCGGACGAGCACTCATGAGCGAACCGCAACTGCTGATCCTCGATGAACCCACGGAAGGCATCCAGCCGTCCATCATCCAGGACATCGGCAGAACCCTCCGGCAACTCGTCGAGGAAATGGGCCTGACCGTCCTGCTCGTCGAGCAATACTACGACTTCGCCAAAGCCATCGCCGACCGCTACTGGGTCATGAGCCGCGGCGAAATCGTCGCGGGCGGCGAAGGCGCCAACATGGACGACGACGGCGTGCGCACGCTGATCGCGGTATAACGGCGAGGCCCAGTTAGCTGCTATCCTCGCCGCATGTCGCTTCACGAACACCACGCCACGCTCGCCACCATCGACGATCCGTCGCACGCCCAATGGCGTGCCCGGCTCGAACTCGGCTTCGCCCGACACGGCGAGCGAACCACCCTCGCCCATCGTCTGCACGAAGGCCCGTTGCGCCTGCAACGCCCGCTCTATCCCGAAGGGACGTCCATCTGTCACGCCGTCATCGTGCATCCGCCCGGCGGCGTCGCGGGCGGCGACCGGCTCGATATCGACATCCGCCTCGATGCGAATACTCACGCCGTGCTCACGACGCCCGGCGCGACCAAGTGGTACAAGTCGAACGGCCGCTCGGCGTATCAGCGCATCGCAATCCGCGTCGGCGCAAATGCAAAGCTCGACTGGCTGCCGCAAAACAACATCGTCTTCGATCACGCGAACGCTTCGCTCGACTTCTCGCTCACACTCGACGAAGGCGCCACCGCGCTCGGCTGGGACGCGACGCAACTCGGCAGGCAGGCCGCGGGCGAAACCTGGTCGGCGGGTCATCTGCGCGCTGTTTCGCGCATCGTCGGCGCGGATGGTCAGCCGTTGTGGTTCGAACGCGCGAAGCTCGCTGCCAGCGACCCGCTGCGCGACGCGCCGCAAGGTCTTGCGAACTTCCCCGCGTTCGGCACGCTGTGGGCCGTCAGCCCGCAATGCAACGACGCGCTCGCCGAGGCACTCACCGCCCAGTTGCCCTTCGACGATTCGATTCGCGCGGCCGCATCGTGCGTGTGCGATGGCGTGATGATCGTGCGGGCCGTCGCGCGATCGATGGAAACGCTTCAGCAAGCGTTGACCCAGTGCTGGCTGCACTTGCGGCCAGTCGTGCATCAGGTCGACGCGAAGCCGCTGCGGATCTGGACTACCTGAGCAGATAACCGGGCGAATCGGCTCTACGCACCATCTTCGGGCATCGCGCCGCGCCAGTGTGGTGCAACGGCACATGCAAGCAACGGGAAAGCCTCGCCTCGCCTGCATGGCATAGCCCTTGCTGCTTATGGCGCCTCGCGAGCGCCGCATCGACGGCGCGTTGCGAAGCCCGCTAAAAATCACACGCCGAAGCTGATCGCCAACATGACCCAAACGACCGTACATCGCCCGCGCCGCGCGTGGCTCGCCATCCTGCTGCTCGCGCCGTTCCTGACGCTCGCCGCGCCCGTCGCCCGCGCGGACACGCTCGACAACATCACCAAGGCTGGCGTCCTCAAGGTCGCCGTGCCGGAAGACTATCCGCCGTTCGGCTCGGTCGGTCCGGACCTGAAGCCGCAAGGCTACGACATCGACACGGCCGCGCTGCTCGCGAAGTCGATGAACGTGAAGCTCGAACTCGTGCCCGTCAACAGCGCGAACCGCATCCCGTATCTGCAAACCAACAAGGTCGATCTCGTGATCTCGTCGCTCGGCAAGACGCCGGAACGCGAGAAGGTCATCGATTTTTCGACGCCGTACGCGCCGTACTATCAAGGCGTGTTCGGTCCCGCCGACATCAAGGTCAGCGGTCCCGCCGATCTCACCGGCAAGACGGTCGGCGCGACGCGCGGCGCGCTCGAAGAAATCGCACTCACGCAGATGGCGCCGAACGCGACCATCAAGCGCTTCGAAGACAACAACGCGACCATCTCCGCGTTCCTGTCGGGCCAGGTGCAGTTGATCGCAGCGGGCAACATCGTCGCCGCCGCCATCCTTGCAAAGAACCCGCCGCGCCGCCCGGAACCGAAGTTCGTCATCAAGAACTCGCCGTGCTTCGTCGGCATGAACAAGAACGAGCCGCGCCTGCAACAGAAGGTCGATGCCGCCATCGCGCAGGCGAAGCAGGACGGCACGCTCAACGCGATGTCGAAGAAGTGGTTCAGCGCGCCTTTGCCCGCCGATCTGTAAGCACTGCGTCGGTCGAAGCTGGTATCGTGATGCGGCCGTGCGCCGCGCGCGATACGGGCAGCGGCAACAGGGCAGCAACACTGCGCGCAGCGCCGGAATGACCCACGCGGCGCTCGCTCACGCGGGCGCCATAGGACGAATGCGATAAGCGAATGCGATGAAGCTCACTCCACGCGAAAAAGACAAACTCCTGATCTTCACGGCCGCGCTGCTCGCGGAACGTCGCCGCGCACGCGGCCTCAAGCTCAACTATCCGGAAGCCGTCGCGTTCATCACGGCCGCGCTGATGGAAGCCGCGCGCGACGGCAAGACGGTTGCCGAAGTGATGCACTACGGCACCACGCTACTCACACGCGACGACGTGATGGAAGGCGTGCCCGAGATGATTCCCGATATCCAGGTCGAAGCCACCTTCCCCGACGGCACGAAGCTCGTGACCGTCCATCACCCTATTCCGTGACGAGGCGCGCATGATCCCTGGTGAACTGATTACCGACGACGGCGAACACGAACTCAACGCAGGCCGCGCGACTGTCACCGTCACCGTGTCGAACACGGGCGACCGGCCTGTGCAGGTCGGCTCGCACTACCACTTCTACGAAGTCAACACGGCGCTCGCGTTCGATCGCGAAGCCGCGCGCGGCTTCCGCCTGAACATCGCAGCGGGCACCGCCGTGCGCTTCGAGCCGGGCCAGGAACGCACGGTCGAACTCGTCGCGCTGGCGGGCGACCGCGTCGTCTACGGCTTCAATGGCAAGGTAATGGGCAAGCTCTGATCGCTGTGCTTACGCGCGAACATTCGGGAACCTCTCAAACATGACATTACGCATTGGCCGCCGCGCATACGCGGAAATGTTCGGCCCGACGACGGGCGACCGTGTACGCCTCGCGGACACCGATCTGCTGATCGAAGTCGAACGCGATTACACGATCTACGGCGAAGAAGTGAAGTTCGGCGGCGGCAAGGTGATTCGCGACGGCATGGGCCAGTCGCAGCGCGTCGCAGCCGACGTGGTCGATACCGTCGTGACGAACGCACTGATCCTCGATCACTGGGGCATCGTCAAGGCCGATATCGGCATCAAGAACGGCCGCATCGCGGCGATCGGCAAGGCGGGCAATCCCGACATCCAGCCAGGCGTGACGATTGCGATCGGCGCGGCGACGGAAGTGATCGCGGGCGAAGGCATGATCGTGACGGCGGGCGGCATCGATACGCACATTCACTTCATCAGCCCGCAGCAGATCGAAGAAGCGCTCGCGAGCGGCGTGACGACGATGCTCGGCGGCGGCACGGGCCCCGCGACGGGCACGAATGCGACGACCTGCACGCCGGGCCCGTGGCACATGGAGCGCATGCTGCAAGCCGCCGATGGCTATCCGATGAATCTCGGCTTTCTCGGCAAGGGTAACGTGAGCCTGCCGCAGCCCGCGCTCGAGCAGATCGCAGCGGGCGCGATCGGGCTGAAGCTGCATGAGGATTGGGGCACGACGCCCGCTGCGATCGACAACTGTCTTTCGGTTGCCGACGACACCGACACGCAGGTCGCGATCCACACGGACACGCTGAACGAAGCGGGCTTCGTCGAAGCGACGGTGGCCGCGTTCAAGGGCCGCACGATTCACACGTATCACACGGAAGGCGCGGGCGGTGGCCACGCGCCCGACATCATCAAGGTGTGCGGCGAAGCGAACGTGCTGCCGTCGTCGACGAATCCGACGCGCCCTTATACCGTCAACACGCTCGACGAACATCTCGACATGCTGATGGTCTGCCATCACCTCGATCCGTCGATTGCGGAAGACATCGCGTTCGCTGAATCGCGCATCCGTCGCGAGACGATTGCGGCGGAAGACATCCTTCACGATCTTGGCGCGCTGTCGATGCTCTCATCGGATTCGCAAGCGATGGGCCGCGTCGGCGAAGTCATCATCCGCACGTGGCAGACCGCGCACAAGATGAAAGCACAGCGCGGCGCGCTGCCCGAAGACAACGCGCGCAACGACAATTTCCGCGCGAAGCGTTACGTGGCGAAGTACACGATCAACCCGGCGCTCACGCATGGCATCGCGCATGAAGTCGGTTCGATCGAGCCGGGCAAATGGGCCGATATCGTGTTCTGGGAACCGGCGTTCTTCGGCATCAAGCCTGCGCTGATCCTCAAGGGCGGCATGATCGCGATGGCGCAGATGGGCGATCCGAATGCATCGATTCCGACGCCGCAGCCCGTGCACTATCGCGAGATGTTCGCGACGCGCGGCGGCGCATTGGGACGCACGTCGCTGACCTTCGTGTCGCAGATGGCGCTCGATGCGAACATCGCCGAGCGCTACGGCCTGAGCAAGCGTATCGTTGCAGTGAAGAACTGCCGCAGCGTCACGAAGGCGCACATGATCCACAACGCGTGGCAGCCGTCGATCAGCGTCGATCCCGAGACATATCAGGTGATCGCTGATGGGCAATTGCTGACCTGCGAGCCGGCAAAAGTTCTGCCGATGGCGCAACGCTATTTCCTGTTCTGAAATGCGAACGATCGACAAATTGCTGGGCGCGCATATCAAGCTCGCGCCCGTTCTCGTCAAACGCGCGCCGACGCTGACACTCGCGTTCGACGCGCGCTGCAAGAGCCGTCTTGCCGCCACGCTCGATAGCGGCGAAGAAGTCGCGCTGCTGCTGCCGCGCGGCACCGTGCTGCGGGACGGCGATGTGCTCGTCGCCGACGATGGCGGTCTCGTGCGCGTGGTCGCGGCGCCTGAGTCGGTGTTGTATGTGCGCGCACCCGACGTGCTGACGTTGACGCGCGCCGCGTATCACCTCGGCAACCGGCACACGCCCGTCGAAGTCGGCGCCGATTATCTGAAGCTCGAATACGACCCGGTTCTCGCCGATATGCTCAAGCGCTTGGGCGCACTCGTCGATCAGGTCGAGATGCCGTTCCAGCCGGAGACGGGCGCGTACGGCGGCGGTCATCGGCATGGTCACGACGAGACCTTCGCCGAGGACTATGCGCTCGCGCAGCAGGTGTATGGCGAGCATCATGGGCATGCGCATTCGCACGATCCTGGGCATGAGCATCACGACCATACACACGGTCATGCGCATTCGCATGACCATGCTCACGATCACGATCATGACCACAGCGAGTGCGGTCACGATCATGGCCACGGTCATCACCATGCGCATCGCTGAGCTGACCGCGCTGTTGCATCTCGCGTCGCCGGCTTTGCCGATCGGCGCGTTCAGTTATTCGCAGGGACTCGAAGCCGCGATCGAAGCGAAGCTCGTCACCGATGCCGATACGGCGTGCGCGTGGATCAAAAGCGGGCTTTCGAACGTGCTCGCACATGGCGAACTGCCGTTTCTCGCGCATCTGATCGAACGCTGGCGCGCGCATGATCCCGCGGCGTTGGCGGAATGCAACCGCGAGTTTCTCGCGAGCCGCGAGTCGATGGAGTTGCGTCGCGAGACGGAGCAGATGGGCTGGTCGTTGCGGCAGCTGTGTGCATCGCTCGAATGGGGCGATGCGGAACGCCGCGCGACGCTTGCGTCGATGACGCCGATTGCGCAGCCGACGGCCTTCGCGTTCGCCGCGTTCGCGCACGACGCCGCCACGGATGCCGCGCTCGCCGCCTATGCGTTCAGCTGGGCCGAGAACCAGGCGGCCGCCGCGTTGAAGGCCGTGCCGCTCGGTCAGCTTGCCGGGCAGCGGATCATCGTCGCGTTGCGCGAGCCGATCGACGCCGCCGTCAGACAGGCACTCGCCACTTCACCCGATGACATCAACACATTCGCGCCGCAACTCGGCATTTTGTCGGCGCGGCACGAGTCGCAGTATTCGCGACTCTTTCGCTCGTAGCCTTTTGCTTTTCACGATTTGCTTTTGACGATCACCAACATGAACGCACCTCATCCGTTGCATCGCACGAAGAAATTGCCGCCGCTGCGCGTGGGCGTCGGCGGCCCTGTGGGCTCCGGCAAGACGACGCTGCTTGAAATGCTGTGCAAGGCGATGCGCGACAAGTACGACCTCGTCGCAATCACCAACGATATCTACACGAAGGAAGACCAGCGACTGCTGACGGTGGCGGGCGCGCTGCCTGCCGAGCGCATCATGGGCGTGGAGACGGGCGGCTGCCCGCATACGGCGATTCGCGAGGATGCATCGATCAATCTCGAAGCGGTTGACCGGATGCTTGGGCGGTTTCCTGACGCGGATATCGTTTTTATCGAGTCGGGTGGCGATAACCTCGCGGCGACTTTTAGTCCGGAGTTGTCGGACTTGACCATCTATGTGATTGATGTCGCGGGGGGTGAGAAGATTCCTCGCAAGGGCGGGCCTGGGATTACGAAGTCGGATCTGCTCGTGATCAATAAGATTGATCTTGCGCCGATGGTCGGGGCGAATCTTGAGGTGATGGCTTCGGATGCCGCGAAGATGCGCGGCGAGCGGCCTTTTGTTATGTGTAATTTGAAGGCCCTCGACGGGTTGGATCGGGTGGTATCGTTTATTGAGGAGAAGGGGTTGTTGAGGGTTTGAGGTTTTTTGTCTGCGACGCTGGTGGGGGTTTTGCCTTTGCGTCGTGGGCGTGCTTTGGTCGGTGTTTTTGTGTTTTCGCTGGCATCCGCGGTTTGTTTGCGTGCTTCACGCGTCGCCCCTGTGCGGGGTGGCACCTACTTTTCTTTGCCGCCGCAAAGAAAAGTAGGCAAAAGAAAGCGGCTCACACCGCCAGCCCATGTTCTTATCCACGGGCCCCCAACGTCCCCATGCTTCATTCGGCAGAGCCCTGGCTGGTACCCGTTGCCAACGCTTCGAATGAACGCCTCACCCGCTTCGAATACCCATACTCGGACGAGCGACAGCGAGTGGTATGTGCCGCCCAGGTGGCAAACTGTGTGTAGGCCCAAATACTCCATACGCCTCACTTCGGACCGATAGCACACGCGTCCAGCCTGCAAGAGCGCTACCCCATACGACGCGACAACCTACACACAGTTTGCCACCTGGGCGGCAGTGGACTGTCTGGCACGGCGTGCTGTACCGCGGGAGCGTGAAGCGGGTGAGGCGCATCGCAAGGACGCCGGCAACGGACGTGGGTCACGTGGTTGCCGTGTGAAGCGTAAGAACCTGTGGGGGCCCTCAGGCAGGAACTAGAACTGGCGGTGTGAGCCGCTTTCTTTTGCCTACTTTTCTTTGCGGCGGCAAAGAAAAGTAGGTGCCGCCCCGCACAGGGGCGACGCGTGAAGCACGTAGGCAAAACGCGGATGCCACCGCAAACACGAGCAAACGAAAACTAACGTCTGCGCCGCATAGGCCTAAAAACCCCCAAACACCGGCCAGCCGCCTCAGGCTGACAATAACGTCGTCAACACACTGACCGTCCGTGCAGTCGCCCCCCGATGCCTCGCGGCGAACGCAGAAGCCGCCCCACTCATGGCCACCCGCCGCGCCTTGTCCTCAAAAAGCTCGCGCAGCACGCGGCCCAGGTCAGCTGGATCTTTCACCTGCACGCACGCGCCAGCAGCAACAGCATCCGCCGTCGCCTGCGTGAAATTGAACACATGCGGCCCGATCAAAACAGGGACGCCAACACCACATGCCTCGATGAGATTCTGCCCGCCCAACGGCAGCAGACTGCCGCCAATAAACGCCACATCCGACGCTGCATAGTAAGCACCTAACTCGCCCATCGAATCGCCCAGCAGCACCTTCACATCACGCGGCAAATCAGGCACAACGATTTCGCCAGCAGCAGCCGCGCCCGTGGACGCCCACGCGGAACGACGAACGCATCGCAAACCCTCCTTCTCGACCAGTGCCGCAACTTCATTGAACCGCTGCGGATGACGCGGCACGAGAACCAGCAATGCATCGTCGATGCCAAGCGCCGCAAACGCCTGCAACACCAGTTCCTCTTCGCCCTCGCGCGTGCTCGCCGCCACCCACACCGGGCGCGTACCGATGGCGGCACGCCACGCCTGCCCGCGCGCCGCGAGTTCCGGAGGCGTGCTCATGTCGAACTTCAGATTGCCAAGCACGGCGACATTGCGCGCGCCAAGCGCAGAGAGCCGCGTCGCATCGGACGGACTCTGCGCCAGCACACGTGCAAACCCGCCGAACACGCCGCGCGTCGCACTGCCGAACTTCGCCGCGCGCCGGTACGAACGCTCCGACATTCGTGCATTCGTCAGCACGAGCGGCACGTCGGCGCGGCGGCATTCGTCGATCAACGTCGGCCACACTTCCGTTTCCATCACGAGACCGACGGACGGTCGCCACGCCTTCAGGAAGCGCCGCACCGCGCGCGGCATGTCGTACGGCAGATAGCAACGCAAGACACGATCGCCGAAGATCTGCTCGCCCGTTGCGCGGCCGCTCGGTGTCATGTGCGTCAGCAGGATGCGCGCGTCGGGCCGCGCCTTGAGCAGCGCCTCGATGAGCGGTTGCGCAGCGCGTGTCTCGCCGACAGACACAGCGTGCACCCAGATCAGCGGCGTATCGTCCTCGGGCACGCGGCCGCGCGTGAAACCGAAACGCTCGCCGATATGCTCGCGATAACCCCGCTCCTTGCGCGAACGGATCAGAAGACGCAGCACCGCCAGCGGCGCGATCAGCCACCAAAGCGCGTTGTAGATGACCCTCAGCATCGGGCCTCCGCGCGCGGCATCGAGAGAGGCATGGAGACGGCTGCACGTGCAGCGCCTCGCACTACATTCGCGGGAAAAAGCAGGGCGCCGCTCAAACTAGCGCCCTGCCCTTCAGGCGTTCGAGAATGCCAAGCGGCGCGCACTCCGGCTGCGCCATCGACTTGACGGGCAGGAAGAACGTCTGCTCCATCATGAACTGGCCGGACATCACCGCATGCGACGTCTGATCCGAGAAGCACACCCACACGCATCCAGGCGGGAACGGCATCGTCACTTGCGGCGACGACTTCTGGTACTCGAGATCGGCCTTCATGCCGTCGTGCAGATTCAGCATCAGATGGTCGTACTCGCTGCGCGGCGACTTGGTCACATGCAACAGATTCAGCAGCCACGCCGAGCCGGGCATCTGCGGCTTGATGCGCGGCAGGAACCGCTTCGCCATATCCTCGAACGGCTCGCCGACGCGCCACACGCGCGGCGCCCCCGTCGGATTGATGTTCGTGAACACGCGCAGGATGCGCTCGCCGTAGTTGGGACGTGACGGAAACGCGTCGACGTGCAGGCGGCTATCGTCCTTGCGCCACGACGTCTCGCGCGTTTCCACCTGATGCAGCCGCAAGCTGGTCGGCGCGACGCGTAGCTTGCCCTTGTACTCGGGAAACAGCCCGTCGACGAGCGATCGCGCATTCGATTGATAACGCGCAATCAGCGCGCGCACGGCCGACTGCGTGACGGCATCGCCCAGCACGCCATGCAGCGCGCCGCCATTCGGCTCGAGACTGATGTTCTTGCGATTCGGATCGGCCAGCGCGGGATCGAGCAGCGCGCGTTCGCCGCCTTCGATCGCAAACGCGAGATTCGGAAAATACAGCACCTTGCCGCGCTCGACGCCCGCGAGCAGCGTCTCGCGCGGCATCGACAAGCCCTGGCCGTGCCAGTCGGCGCTCGGTACTTCGATGATCTGGGATTCGTTCATGATCGCCTTTCGAAAGCGGATAAAGCTGGGCGCACTTGCGGCCGACGGCGGCGGCGCCGGATCAAGACAGCCGACGCGCATCCGGCATAGACCTGATTATGGGCTTCGGGAGCCGTGGACCGGCCGCTGGCGTCGCTGGCTAGCGGCATCGCACGATGTCCGCGCCGCCATTGCCGCACTGCGTCACAGCAGGCCGAATTCCGCCAGCGCGTACTTGACCTGCTGCAGCGTCGGCGGCTGGCCAGCCGTGCCGAGATTCACGACGTTCGGCGACCAGTAGCCGCCCGTACGCCATGAAGTGGCGAAATTGTACAACTCGACTGTCGGGCGCTTCAGCGCGGCTGCGATGTGAACCAGACCTGTATCAACTCCGACCGTCGCCGCCGCACCTTCGATCAGCCCCACCACGGCGGGCAGCGACAGCTTCGGCGGCACGATGGCGGCCGCGCCGAACTCTTTGGCGAGACGCTCGCTCGTCGCGCGCTCGGCGTCGCTGCCCCACGGCAGCACGATCGACGCGCCGCGCCGCACCAGCGCCTGACCCAGTTCGATCCACGCGGCATCGGGCCATTGCTTGTCCGCGCGAGACGTGGCGTGAACGAAAACCACGTAAGGCACGGGAAGATTCAGTTGCGCTTCGGACAGCGCGAGCGCCGCGCGTTGCGTGTCGAGGCCGAAGTCGATCTCGTCGGTGGGCTGCGGCGTCGGGTCGCCGAGTGCTGCCGCGACCAGTTGCCGCGTGCGCTCGACGACATGGGTGCGCGGCGGGATGGGCACGGACCGGTCGTAGAAGAAGCGCACGGGCCATTCGTAGCCCGCGCCGTCCGTGCGATTGCCGAGGCCCACGAGCGGCCCACGCGCCATCTTCGCGACCCACGCGGTCTTGATGAGCCCCTGGCAGTCGATGACGAGATCGTAGTTTTCGGCGGCGAGCGCGCGGCGGAAAGCGCCGATTTCGCGCCAGTTGTCGACGGAGAGGATGCGCTTGCGCCAGCGCCGCAGCGACACGGGGATAGCGCGGCGGACGCCTTCGACCAGTTCAACGAGTTTGACGAAGCTCTCTTCGACGAGCCAGTCGATCTGCGCATCGGGATGGCGGCGGCGGATGTCGGCGATGACGGGCATGTTGTGGACGACGTCGCCTAGCGACGACACTCTCACGATCAGGATCTTTTGCGCGCTCAAGAATGGGGTTGCCGGGTTCCCGGCGTGAGGATGCTTTGAAGGAACGCAATTTTAGCGCGGACTTGGTTTTGGTTTTGGTTTTGCTTTTGGTTTATGTCTGCGACGCTGGGGCGTTGGGGTTGGGTTTTTGATTTTGATTTTGATTTTTGGTTTTACGCCCGCGCTCGGTTTGGTTTTTTTGTTCTTGCGCTGGCATCCGCGATTTGCTTCTGGTTCGCAAGCGTCGCCCCTGTGCGGGGCGGCACCTACTTTTCTTTGCCGCCGCAAAGAAAAGTAGGCAAAAGAAAGCGGCTCACACCGCCAGCACGTGTTCCCATCCACGGGCCCCCTACGGCCCCACCCTTCACACGGCAACATCTTTGTTTGCATGCGTTGCCAACGCTCCAAATAAGCGCCTCACCAGCTTCGAATACCCGTACAAAGGCATGTGGCAGCGAATGGTATCTGCCGCCCAGGTGGCAAACTGTGTGTAGGTTGTCGCGGCGTATAGCTTGGCGCTCTTACAGATGGAGCGCATGCGCTATCGGTCCGAAGTAAGGCGTGTGGACCACTTGGGAGGACACACAGTTTGCCACCTGGGCGGCGGTGGACGGTCTGGCACGGCGTGCTGTAGTGCGGGAGCGTGAGGCGGGTGAGGCGCACTGCAAGCGCGCTGGCAACGAACGTGGGGCCCGTGGTTGCCGTGTGAAGCGTAAGACCCTTTGGGGGCCCTCAGGCAGGAACTAGCACTGGCGGTGTGAGCCGCTTTCTTTTGCCTACTTTTCTTTGCGGCGGCAAAGAAAAGTAGGTGCCGCCCCGCACAGGGGCGACGCTAGCAGACCAATAACATCACGCGGACGCCAGCGAAAACCCCAAAAACACCGACCAAAGCAACCCCACGACGCAGAGGCAAAAAACCACCCCAGCGTCGCAGACAAAAAAAACCCTCAGAACGGCAACTCAGCGTCAGCCTTCTCCGCCAGAATCACCCGCCGAAAATCCTCCTGAATCCGCTTGAGAGCAACATCATTGTCAGCCTCAAACCGCATAACAACGACGGGAGTCGTATTAGAAGACCGGGCAAGCCCAAACCCATCCGGATACTCGACACGCAAGCCGTCAATCGTCACAACCTGATCGGCGTCAGGAAACGTCGCACTCTTCTGCAACCGGGCGATCAGTTCAAAATTCTCACCTTCCTGAAGCTTCAACTGCAATTCAGGCGTCGAATGCGAATTCGGCAAGTCATTGAGCAGCTTGCTCGGATCCGCCACCTTCGCAAGAATTTCCAGCAACCGCGCGCCGGTATAAAGGCCATCATCAAACCCATACCAGCGGTCCTTGAAGAACACGTGGCCGCTCATCTCACCCGCCAGCGGTGCACCCGTCTCCCGCAGCTTTGCCTTCACGAGCGAGTGCCCCGTCTTCCACATCAACGGTTCGCCGCCCTTCGCCTTCACCCACGTCGCCAGATTGCGCGTGCACTTGACGTCATAGATGATCTGGGCGCCCTTGTTGCGCGACAGCACTTCTTCGGCAAACAGCATCAGCTGGCGATCCGGATAGATGATCTGGCCATCTTTCGTGACCACGCCCAGACGGTCGCCGTCGCCGTCGAATGCGAAGCCGATCTCGGCGTCCGTTTCCTTCAGCGCGCGGATCACGTCCTGCAGGTTTTCAGGGTGCGCCGGGTCCGGGTGGTGATTCGGGAAGTTACCGTCGATCTCCGTGAACAACTCGACCAGCTCGCAGCCCAGCGCCTTGAACAGACGCGGCGCAAGACCGCCCGCGACGCCGTTGCCCGTATCGACGACGATCTTCAGCGGACGCGCAAGCTTGATGTCGCTCGTGATGCGCTCGAGATACGCATCGGCGATGTCGTAGTCCTGATAACTGCCGCTGCCGCTTTCAAAACGGTTTTCTGTGATGCGCTTGTACAAGCCCTGAATCTGCTCGCCGTAGATGGCCGCGCCGCGCAGCACCATCTTGAAGCCGTTGTAGTCGGGCGGATTGTGGCTGCCCGTGACGACGATGCAGGAATCGACGCGGCGTTCGCCGCCGTCGAGCTTGAGCGGCACGCTGGCCGCAAAGTAACCAACGGGCGTCGGCACCATGCCGACGTTGACCACGTCGACACCCGCCGCGCGCAGGCCGTCCGACAGCGCCTGAATCAGTTCGGGACCCGAGAGCCGGCCGTCGCGCGCGACCACGACGGCATCGCCGCCCTGCGCGCGCACTTCGCTGCCGAATGCGCGACCGATCGAACGCGCGGTTTCGGCGTCGAGCGTCTTGCCGATCACTCCGCGGATGTCATATGCCTTGAATATGGATTGCGAGATCATGGATTGGCTCACTTACGTGCAATGGAAAATTTGGTTGACACAGCGTGGTCATGGCACTGTGCCTTGCCGGAAGCGGTCCGGATACAACTTATAATTGCGCTTTTCAGCGTCGCCTTACTGGCACCATTCTAATGCTTAGATGCCCCGGGCTCACAAAGTTGCCGCATCGTTCGTTCGGTAGGGCACGCCAATTTACAGACTACATGCACCTCCCGTGCCCGCAGACAGCAAACGGTTGCCATGCGGATGCCCGCGCTTAAGCGTTTTACGAATCCCGACGTCACGCGCGCTGTCGCAAACCTTGTCTGGCTTGGCCTGGAGCGCCTCACACAGATCGGCGTGGCGATCGCGATCAGCGGCGTGCTGGCGCGCTACTTCGGCCCGGACGTGTTCGGCAAATGGCAATACGCCAATACACTTTTGCTCGTCCTGTCGCCGATTACATGGGTGTGCGGCGCGGAGATTCTCGTGCCGACCATCGTACATCGTCCGCCTGAACAACTCGGCACCGTGCTCGGCAGCGCGTTCGCGTTGCGGCTCGCGGTGTCGGCCGTCGCGCTGTTGCTGACCTGGGCAGGCATTGCCGCCGGCGTCACCGATCCCATGGTCGGCGCGATGCTCGCCGGGCTGGCCGTCACGATGCTGTTTCGCGAGCCGTTCGTCGGCGTGATCAACGCGTGGCTGCAAAGCATGACTTACAGCAAGCCGCAGTTGCTCACCAGCATGACGACGGCTATCGCGAAGGCCCTGCTGGTCTGGCTGCTGGTGCGCGCGGCCGCGGCGCCGTCGCGTTTCGGCTGGCTGTGGGCGCTCGAATCGGCCGTGATCGGCGCCGTACTGGTCGTGTATTTCATGCAAAGGCATGGCGGCAAGCTGGGCTGGCGCTTGGACCGCGCGCTGTTCCGCCATTTTGCGACGGCGGGCACCGTGTTCTGGCTCGGGCTGATCTGCATGTACCTGTTCCTGAAGCTCGACCGCCTGATGCTGGAACGCGCGATCTCCTTCGCCGACCTGGGCCGCTATTCGGCCGCGCAACAGCTGAACGAGAACTGGATCACGCTGGCGCTGATGCTGGCGCAAACGCTTGCGCCCGCCTTCGTCTACCGCGTCCAGGACGCCACACAGCTGCGTCGCAACATGTGGCGGCTCACGGCGATGACGGCGGTTCTGATGATCGCTGGCGCGTTCGTGCTGGATCTGCTCGCGGGCTTCATCATCCGCCGCGTGTTCGGGCCGGATTTCGAAGAAGCCGTCGATATCTTCCGCTGGGCCGTGTGGCTATCCGTTCCCGCCGGCATCGAGGCGATCGGCAACCTGGTGGTCCTGAAGTATCAGGCGAAGTTCGTGTTGCTGTCGAAGTGGCTGCTGGCGCTCGCCGTCGCGTGCATCGTCAATCTGCTGGCGATTCCGCGTTTCGGCGCGTACGGCGCGCTGATCGGCCTTGCGATCGGCTATCTGGCCGCGGCGTCCGTCAATTTTTATTACATCCGTTACAAGCTGCGTCCATGACGTCTTCTTCATTCACACCGCCCGTGGGCACTGTGCCGCTCGACGACGTCGCCGTGCTGATGCCCGCCTATAACGGCCAGGCAGACGTCGAACGCACGCTGGCATCGTTCAGCGAGGATGCGCGCATTCACGTGCTGATCGTCGACGACGGCAGCACGCCGCCCATCGTCGCGCCTGCGCTGCCCAACATGTCGATAGACGTGCTGCGCATGCCGAAGAACGGCGGCATCGAACGCGCGTTGCAGGCGGGCATCGAAGCGCTCGCGGCGCGCGGCTTTCGCTACGCGGCGCGCATCGATGCGGGCGATCTGACCGTGCCGCAGCGGCTTGCGCGGCAGCGCGCGTATCTCGAAGCGAATCCGCTGGTCGGGGGGCTCGGGATGTGGACGCAGGTGGTGTCGCGCGACGGCCAGCCGCTCTTCATGCTGACGACACCCGCCGAGCCGCGCACGATCCGCCGCGTGCGCTTCCTGCGCGCGTGTTTCGTGCATCCGTCGATGATGCTGCGTATCGACGCCGTGCTCGCCGTGGGCAACTATCGCGAGGCTTACAAGGCGGCCGAAGATCTCGATCTGTTCCTGCGCCTGATGGCGCGTTACGACTGCGCGAACCTGCCTGAAGTCGGGCTGTATTACGAGCTGAACGAAGGCGGCATCAGCGCGACGAAGCGGCGCCGCCAGATCGTCTCGACGCTGCGTTTGCAGATGCGCTACTTCAACGCACTGAATCCATACGACTGGCTAGGCCTTGCGAAGAACCTGCTGCACTTCGTCACGCCTTACCAGACACTTCAGCGCGTAAAGAAACGGCTCTATGCGCCGCGCGCCAGCCTCTAAAACCCGCCCGATCCAATCTGCAACGCAAGCATGAAGCAACCCATCGAACCCGCCAGCGCGCTGCGCATCACGCTCGTCTGCAACACCGCGTTTGCGATCTATACGTACCGGCAAGGGCTGATACGCACGCTCGTCGCGCGTGGCGTCGACGTCACGGTGATCGCGCCGCGCGACCGCACCTTCGATCTGCTTCAGCAGATGGGCTGCCGCTGCATCGAGTTGCATGTGGCATCGAAAGGCACGAATCCGCGCGACGATCTGCGCACGCTGTGGTCGCTGTACCGGCTGTATCGCGAGATCCGGCCGCATGTCGTGTTTCACTACACGATCAAGCCGAATATCTACGGAACGATTGCGGCGAAGCTGGCAGGCGTCGATTCGGTTGCCGTCACGACGGGCCTCGGCTATGTTTTCATCCAGAAGAGCCGCGCGGCGCAAATCGCCAAGCTGATGTACCGTTTTGCATTCCGTTTTCCGCGCGAAATATGGTTTCTGAATAAGGACGATGAAGCGGCGTTTCGCGACCAGCAATTGCTTGCGCATCCCGAGCGCGCGCGCCTGCTGCATGGCGAAGGCGTGGATCTCGAGCAATTTTCTTTCACGCCATTGCATCGGCATGAAAATAGGCAGGATGCATTTTCTTTTGTATTAATCGGCCGCCTGTTGTGGGATAAAGGCGTGGGCGAATATGTCGAAGCAGCACGGCAGTTGCGCGCGAAATATCCGCATGCGCGCTTCCAGTTGCTGGGGCCCGTTGGCGTCGATAATCCCAGCGCGATTTCGCAGGCCGAAGTCGATACCTGGGTGCGCGAAGGCGTGATCGACTATCTGGGCGAAGCGCACGACGTGCGCCCGCTGATCGCCGCCGCCGATTGCGTCGTGCTGCCTTCGTATCGCGAAGGCGTGCCGCGCACGCTGATGGAAGCATCGGCGATGGGACGGCCCATCGTCGCCACCGACGTGCCGGGCTGCCGCGAAGTCGTCGCGGACGGTGTCAACGGCTTGTTATGCGAGGCGCGTAATGTGGACAGCCTCGCGGCGAAGCTCGCGCAGATGCTCGACATGAGCGACGACGAACGTCGCGCGATGGGCGAGCGCGGCCGCGAGAAAGTCGCACGGGAATTTGACGAACGGGTTGTCGTCGAACGGTATAAAAGCCTGATCCTGCAGTTGACAGGCATATCACTCTAAAGGGAGCTCAGCATGACCACGAAGGGCACGATTCTGGTAACGGGCGGTGCAGGCTTTATCGGTTCGCACACGTGCGTGGAACTGCTCAACAGCGACTACGACGTGGTCGTGATCGACAATCTCGTGAACAGCAAGCGCGAGTCGATTGCACGCGTCGAGAAGATCACGGGCAAGAAGGTCGCGTTCTATGAAGCGGATGTGCGCGACGAGGCCGTCCTCAACACGATCTTCGACAAGCACCCCATCACGGGCGCGATTCACTTTGCTGCATTGAAGGCGGTGGGCGAATCGGTGGCGAAGCCCATCGAGTACTACCGCAACAACATGGACGGCCTGCTCGTGCTGCTCGACGTGATGCGCGCACGCAATGTGAAGCAGTTCGTGTTCAGCTCGTCGGCGACCGTGTATGGCGTGCCGAAGAGCTCGCCCATCGACGAATCGTTCCCGCTCTCGGCCACCAACCCGTACGGCCAGAGCAAGCTGATCGCCGAACAGATCCTGCGCGATCTCGAAGTCTCCGATGCATCGTGGCGTATTGCGACGCTGCGCTACTTCAACCCGGTCGGCGCGCATGAAAGCGGCCTGATCGGCGAGGATCCGGGCGGCGTGCCGAACAACCTGATGCCGTACGTCGCGCAGGTCGCCGTCGGCAAGCTGGAAAAGCTGCGCGTGTTCGGCGGCGACTACGACACGCCGGACGGCACGGGCGTGCGCGATTACATCCACGTCGTCGATCTGGCGCGCGGGCATATCGCGGCGCTCGATGCGCTCGTCAGGCACGATGCGAGCTTCGTCGTGAATCTCGGCACGGGTCAGGGCTATAGCGTGATCGACGTGGTGAAGGCGTTCGAGAAGGCGTCGGGCAAGCCCGTGCCGTATGAAATCGTCGCGCGCCGCCCCGGCGACGTCGCGCAGTGCTTCGCGAATCCCGCGAAGGCGCTCGAGGTGATCGGCTGGCAGGCGCAATACGGCATCGAGCGCATGTGCGCCGACCATTGGCGCTGGCAGGCGCAGAATCCGCGCGGATTCGAATAAGGTCTTCCGCACAAAACGGGCGGGATGCGCATGCGATGCATGCGCTCTCCGCCTGCTGTACGGGCTGCCCGGACGGGGCCCACCCCGGCCATACGGCCCACATGGGCCAATCCCCCTTCCTCATTTCTGTGCTCCGACGCACAGAAACGCGTCCCGTCCGCTGCTTCAATGAGCGCTCATACACTGGCGCTGCGTCGTTCACACCGACCCGGCGTCACGGGAGGCACGATGAACGTCATTGCAGAAGCGGCCGCGCAGGAAATCCTCGATCATGAAACTCACCTTGCCTGCGTCATCCAGCCCGTCGTGCTGGCGGGCGGCTCCGGGACGCGCCTGTGGCCGCTGTCGCGCGAGCAATGCCCGAAACAGCTGATCGGGCTGACGGGCGAAGAATCGCTGCTGGAAGCGACGCTGCGCCGAACCCAGGGTTTGCGCGCACCGACACACGAGCATCCCGCGCCGCATATCGTCAGGACGCAGCCGACGCTCGTCGTCTGCAGCGAAGAACTGAAGCTGCCGACCCGGGAGCGGCTCGAGCGTTGCGCGTGCGAATCCCGCGTCGTGCTGGAGCCGGCGCCGCGCAACACAGCGCCCGCGTTGACGATCGCCGCGCTCACCGCGCTCGCAGACGCGCCGCACGGCGAAGACCCGATTCTCGTCGTGATGCCCGCCGATCATCTGATCACCGACGACGCCGCCTTCGTCGACACGCTGCAGCAGGCCATCCAGCATGCGCTGCGCGACGCGATCGTCACGCTGGGCGTGCCGCCCGAGCGCGCCGAAACGGGCTACGGCTACATCAAGACAGGCTTGCCCGCAGATGGGCGCGGCGCCCGCAGCATCGAACGCTTCGTCGAAAAGCCCGCGCAGGAAACGGCGGAACAGTACGTCGCGTCGGGCGAATACTGGTGGAACAGCGGTGTGTTCGTGATGCGCGCGTCGGTGTGGCTCGCGGCGATCACGGCGTGCCGGCCGGAAATCGCCGCTGCGTGCCGCGCATCGTACGAGCGTGCCAGCGTCGCGAGCGACGGTTCGCTGCAGCTCGATCGCGCCGCCTTCGCGGCCTGTCCGAGCGATTCGATTGACTACGCGGTGATGGAGCACATCGGCGACGATCCGAAGCTGATGGGCATCATCGTGCCGCTGAAGGCCGGCTGGTCCGATGTCGGCGCGTGGGATGCCGTCTGGAACATCAGCGCAAAGGACGCCGCTGGCAACGTCGCGCGCGGCCGCGTGCTGCTCGAAGGCGCGACCGACACGTATGCGCATTCGGAAGGACGGCTGGTCGCGTGCGTCGGTGTGACGGGCGTCGTGGTGGTCGAAACGGCCGACGCCGTGCTCGTCGCCGCGAAAGACCGCGTGCAGGACGTCAAGGCGATCGTGAACCGCCTGAACAAGGCGAAGAATACGGAAGCGAAGGTGCATCGAAAGGTGGAGCGGCCGTGGGGCTGCTACGACTCGATCGATCACGGCGAACGCTTCCAGGTCAAGCGCATCGTCGTGAAGCCGGGCGGGCGGCTATCGCTGCAGATGCATCATCATCGCGCGGAACACTGGATCGTCGTGCGCGGCACCGCGCGCGTGACGCGCGGCGATGAAACGTTCCTGCTGACCGAGAACCAGTCCACGTATATCTCGCTGGGTACGCTGCACCGACTGGAGAATCCAGGCAAGACGCCGCTCGAGATCATCGAGGTGCAGTCGGGCTGCTATCTCGGTGAGGACGATATCGTGCGGTTTGATGATCAGTATGGGCGCACGGGTACCTGAGCGTTCTAGGCGGCGACGCTCGCGCCCGCTTCGAGGCGGAACACCGCGACCGCCTCGCGCAGCACCACTGCCTGCGCTTCGAGCGTCTTCGCAGCGGCCGCGGCCTGCTCGACGAGCGCCGCGTTCTGCTGCGTCACTTCGTCGATCTGGCCAATCGCCTTGTTGATCTGCTCGATGCCGTCGCTCTGCTCGTGCGCGGCGCCTTCGATCTCCGTCATGATGCCCGTCACGCGCTGCACGGAGTTCATCGCTTCCTCCATCGTCTTGCGCGCGTCGGCGACGAGCGTCGCGCCCTGCGCAACCTGAGCCGTCGAATCGCCGATCAGCTCGCGAATTTCCTTCGCCGCAGCGCCCGAGCGCTGCGCGAGCGCCCGCACTTCTGAAGCGACGACGGCAAAGCCGCGCCCCTGCTCGCCCGCGCGCGCCGCCTCGACAGCCGCGTTCAGCGCGAGGATGTTGGTCTGAAACGCGATACCTTCGATGATGCCGATGATCTCTCCGACCTTGCGCGACGATGCGGTGATGCCGTCCATCGTCTGCGTCACGCGCGCGACCACGTCGCTGCCGCGCACCACCGTGTCCAGCGCGCCCTGCGCAAGACGGCTCGCGAGCTTCGCGTTGTCGGTGTTCTGCTTGACGGTCGCCGACAGCTCTTCCATGCTCGCCGCCGTCTCCTGAAGCGCAGCGGCCTGCTGTTCGGTACGGCTCGACAGGTCCGCATTGCCGGCGGCGATTTCGTTCGCGCCGAGCGTGATCGAATGCGTGCTGCCGCGCACTTTCGACACCGTGTCGACGAGGCCGTCGCGCATCTGCGAAAGCGCCTGCAGCAGCTGGCCCATCTCGTTGCGCGAGCGCACCTTGACGGAGGTCGTCAGGTCGCCTTCGGCCATGCTGCGGAAGTGGCGGATCGTCTGGTTCACCGGCTTTACGACGGCGGACGACAACCCTGCGCGCGCCAGCCCGCCAACTACGACGGCGGCCACGCCGATCGCGATGAACAGGCCCGTCGAAATAGTGAATCGCTGGCTCAGTTGACTGGCCTCGCGCTGCCGGTTGTCGGCCTGCGCGCGCTTGAGCGCGTCGATCGCCTTGGCGTAGACGCCGTAGAAACGGTCCGCCGTCTCGCCCTGGATCGTGCGGAACGTGTTGAAGTCGTTGTCGACGAGCGCCTTGTGCTCCGGCTCGATCGCCTGATTGACGAGCGCGGCGCGCGCCTGCGCAACGGTTTGCGCGAGCTTGCTCTCTTCGTCGCTGCCGAACGGGCCCGCCATGTAGACGCGGAAATCCTCGTTCGACGACTCGAGCAGCTTGTGCGCGGCGGCGAGCAGTCCGTCCGTGTCCTTGCCGACGCTGAAGAGCGTCTCGTAGCTACCGAGCGACAGACGCACCTGCAGGAGCTTTTCCGAGCTCGACGTCAGCGCATTCATCGCCGCCGATGACTGCTGCACGTTCTGCAGGCCATCGTTGGTGAACTTCAGCGCGCCCCAACCGACGCCGATCACGATCAGCAGAAAGGCCGCGAAGATGCCGATGACGAGCGTCAGTCCTTGCCGGATGGTGATGTTCTTGAGCATGAGTGTCCGTGACGTGCTGTCGGCCAGCCGGGATGGCAGCCCCATCGATGGCTATCGGCAATACGGGACGGACTCCGAATAGGGAGAATCCATGACGTAGCATGTGGGATGGCGGGACATTCGTAGCAAAACGGGCGCACGGTCAACCCGTCCGGGCCCGCTGCGTTTCATTTGTATAATCCACCGTTTGCTTTTCCGGCCTCCACTTCATGCTCAGTTTCGCGCTCGGCTTCATCGTTTCACTACTGATCACCCTCGTGATCGTGCGGTATGCGCATCTGCATGAAACGTTTGCGGACAACGATCTTGCTGGCGTGCAGAAATTCCACGCGCGGCCCGTGCCGCGGATCGGCGGGACGGGGATTCTGGTCGGTCTGGTCGCTTCGGCAATCCAGCTGTATGGCGCGTATCCGGCCGTTTCGGCGGGCATTCTCGGCATTGTCGCGTGTGGCTTGCCCGCGTTTGCTTCGGGACTGATCGAAGACCTGACAAAGAAGGTGTCGCCTCTGGCCCGGCTGATCTGCACGATGATCGCGGCGGCGCTCGCTTATTTCGTATTGGGAATCGCCGTCACACGCATCAGCGTGCCGCCCCTCGATTTCCTGCTTTCCTATGCGGCCATTTCCTGCGCGGTGACCGTGCTGGCCGTCGCGGCGCTCGCCAATGCGATCAATATCATCGACGGCTTCAATGGGCTCGCGTCGATGGTCGCCTTCATGATGTTCGCGTCGCTCGCGTATGTCGCGTTTCAGGTGCACGACCCGATCGTGCTGTCAGCGTCGCTCATCATGATGGGCGCGGTGATGGGCTTCTTCATCTGGAACTTCCCGGCCGGGCTGATTTTTCTCGGCGACGGTGGCGCGTACTTTATCGGCTTCATGCTCGGCGAACTGTCGATCATGCTTGTGATGCGCAACCGCGATGTGTCGGCGTGGTACCCGGTGCTGCTCTTCATGTATCCGATCTTCGAGACGTGCTTCTCGATCTATCGGAAGAAGTTCATTCGCGGGATGTCGCCTGGCATTCCCGATGGCGTGCATCTGCATATGCTGGTCTACAAGCGGCTGATGCGCTGGGCGGTGGGCGCGAGGACGGCGCGTGAACTCACGCGGCGGAATTCGCTGACGTCGCCTTATCTGTGGCTGCTGTGCCTGATTGCGGTGGTTCCCGCAACGCTGTTCTGGCGACATACGCTGCATCTGTTCTGCTTCGTCATCGTGTTCGCGCTGACCTATGTGTGGCTTTATGTCAGCATCGTGCGCTTCAAGTCGCCTCGCTGGCTGGTGGTCAGAAAAAGACGGCATTCCTGATGAAATCCCCAATGGTGCGCGCGCAAGGTCTCTTTAATATCAGATAGCGCACCGCGACACGCTCTGACGAGGCGGTGCTCCTTCTGGACGCGGGAGAGCGCCATGAGCATAAGCCGGATCGCTGTTGCGCTATGCGCGCTCGCCGCCGCTCAGTTCGCCTTCGCCAATGCAGTTGTGATCGACAACGTCAAATGGAGCGCGACGCATGTCGATGCTTCTAGCTCCACGCCGGAATGCACTGCCTATTCGAAGCGACGGATCGACAAGCAGGACGACCCCGACGCGGTGGATATCGCGCTGAAGCTGCTGGGTACGGCCGTCGCGACGGTTGCAATGTCGAAGGTCGGGCATTCGAATGGAGGGGTGCCGGATCCTTGTCGGGGTGGGTTTTGAGGGTGACACCGTGTCATTGCTCGCTAAGATCCCGATCCCTACGGTCTAGTCAAAGTCGAGCCAGCGCTCCCTCCCATTCACTTCACCGTCTGCTATCGGTCATATCAAGTCGGCGTTAAAAACACGTCTTTCAGACTAGGTGCCCCGTCGCCTTTTTCCACTTTTCCGCTTCAGCGAGTCCACACAGCACGGTCTTCGACAATCGCCGAGCGGCTTCGCACATCGATTACCCAAAGCCTTTGAAAATCGGGCGAATTCTCGGCGCCTGCTAACAGGATAAAACCGAACAGCTTGCGTTTCGCAAACGATCTACCTTTCGTAATTATTAGCTGTAACTAATTTGTGATAGCCTTCGGCCAAGGACAATAACTGCACGAGAGACACATATGACCGCCGGACGCGAGGGAATCCTGCAGCAGTATCTTCATAAAGAAATGCTCGGGATCGAGATAGGCGCGTTTTACAGGCCTACTGTACCCAAGGCCGATGGCTGGAACGTTATCTCGGTCGATCACGACACCAAGCAAGGGTTGCTAAGGGTCTATGCACACGATGTCAACGCAACCGTCGATTCCGTGCAGGAAGTCGACGTGGTGTGGAACTCCGGACGGCTTAGCGAAGCATTGCAGCGCAATGGCCATACCGTCGGAAGCTTCGATTACATTGTTGCGAGTCACGTTATCGAACACTTCCCCGATTTGTTAGGGACACTCAGAGACTTTCAAACCGTATTAAAACCAGGCGGCGTTATCTCCCTGGCCGTTCCGGATTTGCGTTACTGCTTCGACTTCTTCATGCCGTGGAGCACCACTGCGGATTTAATCGACGCTCATCGCGAAGGTCGAACCAGGCACACCAAAAATGCGTTTTTTCGGATGGCGGCGTATACCTCGACAGGCATTATCAATCGGGGAATCCCGAATGAGTTCGTCGACGCAACGCATATTGGCCTTCTTTCGAACGTGCATCATGCATTGGATCGGTACAACACTCACGATCCGAGCCCGACTGCCCCGTACGCAGATGTCCACACCTGGTATTTCACACCGTCGACTTTTGAACTCGTCATGCTCGAACTCAGAGCGCTCGGACTGTTGGACCTGCACATTGCGTCGTCGCAACGCGGCCCGGCAGGCGAATTCCTCGTTTCAATGACAAAAACGACAGACCCCCTGTCGCTGAGCGCTAGCGAGCTTACCGCGCATCGGCTTGTCCTTCTGAAACAGGGTGCCTACGAGATGGCGCACCGAGCCGAAATGCTGGACGGAGTTCCTCGCGTGGGAGTTCCGCGCGTGGCCCAGGACGAACCGTCTCGCGAATCGCTGACCGCGGAAGTTGCACGTCTGAAGTTGGAGGTGGATGCGATCCGACGCTCCAACAGCTGGCGACTGACTTCGCCGCTGCGCGCCATGAAATCAATTTTCGCGGGTTGAGCCACTCAGCACACCCCGTACGCAGCTGGCTGTCCTTGGCTGTTTCGCCAGCCAGGCGAAGATTCAGAGGCTGCTATCATTGCAGGCTATTATCCATGCTTGCCCCGACCAGCCGCGACGAGCTCGCGCTGGCGCAATGACCAGCCCCACATGAAGAAAATCGAGGAAATCGAAATACTACGAGCAGTCGCGATTCTGCTCACGCTTGCACAGCACCTCGGACACCTGTTTTTCCCTTCAAAGGCGCTTTGGATGGAAATCAACCGGCATCCGCCGTTCTGGGGAGGGGTCGACCTGTTTTTTTGCGTCTCCGGCTTTGTGATCTGCAAGAGTCTTGTGCGTTCGGGCACAGCAAAGACGTTTTCAGAACATTGGGACCAGACGTGGAAATTCTGGGTACGACGCTTTTTTCGCATTGTGCCGACGCTGTGGCTGTGGGTAGCGCTCGGCCTTCTGGGTTCGTGGTTGTTCAATGATGCAGGGGGCTTTGGCGATCTCCGCGCAAATCTAGGCGATGCACGGGCGGCGTTGCTGAACTACGCCAATATCCACATGTTGGGATGTATTTTTGGACACGGCAGTTGTGGCCCTAACGCCGTGTACTGGAGCCTCTCCCTGGAAGAGCAGTTCTATTTGCTTCTTCCCTTGGTCCTGCTACTGCCGTCGCGCGTAGTCGGCTGCATCGTCGTCGCCCTTATTTTGTTCCAGATGCCGTTTCAACGGATTCCCTGGGACCGAACGTTCGGCGGGATTCTGTGGTTCTTCCGTACGGACGCGATGTTACTTGGCGCGTCGCTTGCCTACTTGTCGACCACCCGGCTTTATACCCGCGCCGGCGATCTGCTGGAGAATCTGAGGCGCTTCCGCCTACCGGTTAGCGCCATTCTGATTGCCGCTCTCATGGCAGTTCCCGCCAGCGGTATTTCTGTCGCCACGGCAGGTATTGCGGTCGTAAGTTGCGCTTTGGTCTTTCTCGCCTCGTACAACCGCCAGTTCCTGTTTGGAACATCGAAATTAACGCGCCCTTTCCTCTGGATCGGTACACGTTCGTTTTCAATTTACCTTCTTCACATGCCCGTGGCCTGGTTTGTCAATGAGCTCGGATTCCGGTTCTCGTCCAACCCGGAATCGTATCGAACACCGCTTCCAAACGAGCCATTTCATCTGTGGTTGACCATAGCAACGTTTGCCACAGTATTCACGGTGGCCGAACTGAACTATCGGATCGTCGAGACACCTTTGCGCCGGTATGGCCGCAGAATCACTGATGAACGTCCAAATAAGTCGTCGCGGGAGCCAGCGATGGCACGATAGACTGTACCCACAGGCCAGAAAAGCCTGGATCCAGCACAATGCTGCAGAAGAGCGGCAAGACAAAGGGCGCCTCGGCGCCCTTTGTTTTCTACATGGAAGCCCGCTTTCCGGCGACCGACGGCACGCTACGCAGCGACGGCGCCGCGAGCGTTGGTTGATATTCCGCGACCCAGCGTCGCAGATCGCGGCGTACCTCGTCATCCATCAGCACGCGATGCTGCATCAGCCACGGTAATAGTTCGTCCAAAAGATTATCCGGAACGCCTCGCGCTTGTGCGATGCGGAGCTTCGAATGCGGTGTACGCGTCGTCGTTTCTTCGTCGGCGAGCAGTTCCTCGTACAACTTTTCACCGGGACGCAAGCCGGTGAACTCAATGCGAATCTGATCCTCGGTAAAACCATACAGCCGGATCAGATCGCGCGCGAGATCGACGATCTTCATCGGCTCCCCCATATCGAGAATGAAGATCTCACCACCCTGCCCCATGCTGGACGCCTGAAGCACGAGTTGAGATGCCTCCGGGATCGTCATGAAGAACCGCGTGATTTCCGGGTGGGTGACCGTCACCGGACCGCCCTTTGCGATCTGCTGCTGGAATTTCGGGATCACGCTGCCCGCACTGCCCAGTACGTTCCCGAAACGCACCGTTTCGAACTGAGTGCGCTCGCTTGTCTGCTGCAACGCCTGGCATGCCATCTCGGCAAGACGTTTGCTCGCACCCATCACATTCGTCGGATTGACAGCTTTGTCCGTCGAAATCAGGACAAAACGCTTGACGTCATGACGTATCGCGGCGCGCGCGACGCGATACGTGCCGAGAACATTATTGCGCACCGCTTGCCATGCGTTCTGTTCTTCCATCAGCGGCACATGCTTGTAAGCGGCCGCATGGAAGACGATATGCGGCGTGTAGCGCGCCATCACCTGGTCGAGTAACAGCGAATCCTTCGCATCGCCAATTACAGGCACCACCGACAGTCCAGTGAAGCGTTCCTGCAGTTCCTCGACGAGCCGATACATTGCGTATTCGGACAGATCGAAGGCGATTAGTTGAGCGGGCTTGAAGCGCAGGATCTGACGGCACAATTCGGAACCAATCGAGCCGCCCGCACCCGTCACCATGACGACGCGCGCATGCAACAGCGCCTCGACATGAGGCGTATCGATATGAACGGGCTCACGGCCCAGCAGGTCTTCAAGATCGATATGACGCACGCGCGAAAGGGATGCCTGCCCTCCGGTCAGTGCAGTCAGCGCGGGCAGCACCATCGCTCGTACGCCCGCGCGCACGCACAATGTTGCAACCCGCCGCTGCGCCTCAACGGATGCCGAGGGAATCGCGATAATCGCGTACTCGGTCTTCATCGACTCTGCAATCTGTGGCAACTGCGTGATCGACCCGAGCACCTTGTAGCCATATATTTCGCGACCATGCTTCGCGACGTCATCGTCCAGCAGGCCAATCAATCGCCACTCGCTAGAACGTGACAGTTCCCGTGCGAGGCTTGCGCCCGCTGTACCCGCGCCCAGAACAACAACAGGCTTGCCTTGCGCGACAAGCCCGCCGTACAGGTAAAACTCCTTCACCGCACGATACAACGCGCGCGAGCCGCCCATCGCCAGAAACAGCAGGAGCGGTGATACCAACAGGACGGAGCGCGGAATGATTGGCGAAGGCTGAACCATCACTGCGAGGATCATTGAGACCACTGCACCGGTCGCAACGGCCTTCGAAATGCGCATCAGATCCGGCAAGCTCGCGAATACCCACATGCCGCGGTACAGTCCAAAAATTCGGAACATCACGCCATAGACGGGCAACACCCAGACGAGCGAATTCAATGCCCCCAGACGGAAGTCGACGGGTACAGAACCGTTGAACCGGATCAGGTAGGCCATCAGCCATGCCGCCGCTACAGCGCACAAATCGAAACAGAAGGCGCTGAGCGATAGCCACGATGCTTTTGAACGGAACATCAGCGTCTCACCTCGGATTGATTGGACTGACTCGACTCGAACCGGCGCCAGCGCAGATCAATCATGACTCCCAGCATAGTCAGGATAAGTACCCAGCCGATAGCTATGGCCCACTGAATAGCGACCGGTCGATCAAGTGCAAATACAGCAAGGACCACGCCCGCCGCCATCACGATATACCACGCACCTACCGTTCGCGATTGGGCTAGACCAGAACGCACCATACGCTGATAGTAGTGCTGCCTGTGCGCTTGCCAGAACTTCTCGCCACGTAACAACCGGCGCGCCAGCGTGATCGATGCGTCTGCGATAAATGGCGCAAAGACCATCGCGGGAAACCAGATTGGCCAGACATCGGCGCGCCAGCCCCAATACCCCAGCGCGCCCGCTAGAAATCCCAGAGTAATAGAGCCCGCGTCGCCCAAAAATATTCGCGCAGGATGGATGTTGAATACGAGAAAACCCGCTACTGCGCCAGCGGTGATCGCCGACAACGACGCTAGCTCTGTCATGGGATGGACATTGTGCAAAGCTGCGACGGCGTAGCCAGAAAAACCGAACAATGCCATGCCGCCAGCTAATCCATCCGCACCGTCCATGAAGTTATACAGGTTGATCAGCCACAACATTAGAAATGCCACAATGGCGAGCCCCCATCCGGGCGCCGGTGCGGGATACGCCACGACAAGAACAGTCACTGCGATCAGATGCGCGGCGAACCTGACTCGTGCGGGCAATCCTCGACGGTCGTCAATCTGCGATACGGCCGAAAGGAACGCTGCAAGAAGCGCCACAGCCCACAAGGATTGCACCAGCGCTAACGCCATCACAACGATCACGGGCACGGCGCCCCATCCACCGACCCGCGGCGTGGGGCGGACATGCAGCGATCGTTCGTTTGGAACATCGGTCGCCAGGCGCCATGCCAAGCCGGATCTCAACAACATGAAGATGACTCCAGCCGAAGCACACGCAGCGATTACGAAATAAACAATCAAAGCTGTCCAGGGCAACATCAGCAAACCTTGCTTGTTCATGAATGACTTGAGCGCGTTGATTGATACCAGTTGACGGTCTCCGCAAGCCCTTCGTCTGCCGTGTAGGGAGGCTTCCAGTCCAAGGTCTGCCTGAGTCGACTCGTGTCGACCTGCAGGCTGCCAATCAGACGATCGATTTGCGCTGATCGGCCCGTTATGTGGCCTGCCAGTCGCAGCCACGCGACGGGGACGTCAAACAGGCGCGCCGGCCGATGAAGGTGCGTTCCAATGGATCGAACCAGTTCCGCGACCGTCTGATCCTCATCGTCCGCGACGTGAAAGCATTGCCCCGATGCACGCGGATCGGTCGCGCAATGCATTAGTGCGTCCACCAGATTCCCGACGAAAACCATGCTTCTTCGGGCGCGCACCGCGCCAAGCGGCATCGGGATTCCCCTCGCTATTGCATCCATCAACCGCAGGAAATTGGCCTGCACGTTCGGCCCGTACACAAGAGGCGGCCTAACGATAACCACATCCAGCGCGTTGCTACGACCAAAAGAGATGAGTTCGCGTTCGGCTGCCAGTTTCGAGCGGCCGTACGCGTCTTCGGCGTGCGCGGGATCGTCCTCCCGCAACGGCCGTCCCGCATCGTCTTCCGCCACCGCCTTGATGCTGCTCACATACACGAAACGGCGCACGCCGTTTTGTTTGGCTGCTTCAGCCAATCGCAATGTGCCGTGCAGATTGGTGGCGCGAAATGCCTGATCAGGATCGGACGAATTGTCGTTCATGACATGGACACGTGCCGCCAGATGAACGACGACATCCGGCGCCAGTCCCGCAGGCCACGCATCGGCGATGCCGACGAAGTCGGGAGTTGCATGAAGCCACTCGGCGACGCCATCAGGGCATCCGCCGCTGTGTCGCACAAGCCCCGTAACCCAATGCCCATTTGCCACCAGGGAACGTCCTAGCGCTTGTCCAACAAAGCCATTGGCGCCACTCAGCAAAAACCGCGTCATAACCACTTCCAGCCGAAGCGATTGAAAAACCGGATCGCGGACGCGAGGAACATCCGGATATGCGCGCCTCCTTTGCGTGCCGCGCCGCCACCGTGATGCAGCACCTGCATGGCCGGGTAGTACACGATCCGCGCGACGCGATGCGTGCGCAAGCTCAGGTCGTAGTCTTCAAAGTACAGGAAGTAGCGCGGGTCGAATCCGGCAAGTTGTTTTAGCACGCTCGTGCGAAACAACATGAAACAACCGCTGACGATCGGCGGGTCCCAGACAACGTCACGCTGGTTGATCACGTCCTGCATCTCGTAGCGCTCCAGGCGCCGTGCAAACAGGCGCCGTGCGCGCGTCGGCAAAAACCCGCGGACGAACAAATCGAGCAACGTCGGGTAACGGCGGCACAGATACTGCAAATTGCCATTCTCGTTACCAATTCGGGGGGTTAGCAAACCAACTTCCGCATGCGTCTCGAGAAATTCGACCCCTCGGACCAACGAATCACCATCGAGAACGATGTCCGGGTTCAGCACAAGGTGATATCGGCTCGCGATCTGTGTTATCGCCAGGTTGTGGCCCCTCCCATAACCGACGTTGCCATGACCTGCAACGATCTCGCAGGTCACCCCTCGGTCACGCAATAGAGCAAGCGGATGATCGACGTCGGGCAAGCCGCCGTTGTCGACGATACAGAGCATGACGGGAAGACCCGGCCGAACAGCCTGCAATGCCGTGCACGCCGAACCTAGACTCGCGAGGGTTTCCAGAAGCTGCGCCACATCCGGTCGATACACCACCATCGACACGGACAGGCCTTCCAATTCAGCGATCGGCGCACTTTTGGTTTTCATGTGAAACGAGGCGTATCTAGTTCACGACGCGCCAGCATTCGGGCAAGCAGCAACGCATTCGCAGAGTGTGCTCAAGGTGCGCGCGCATTAACGCAAAACCCTTCAAGCCCTAATTTGTAATTTTAAACGATATGCCAACGCCCGCAAAATGCGTAGCCCGCGATTTCGTATCAAATTGTAGTTTTTGCCGCGTGTCATAAGACCGACGGTCGAAATGTGAACTCACTGCAGTCCCTGTCACATCCAGATCAGTCACTACCGGCGCGCCTCTACAGGTAAAATTTCCCGATTATCGCCTCGATTTGCCGAAAATCTTCTGATTTTTGTTGACCAGAGGACACCTGACCAAAACCGCTGCCGATGACAAATTCACACGAACTGTTTCCAAAGCGGACCGTTTGTAATCTTTCGAAGATAAGATAATGTCTTTCGCTTTCCAAACCTATCACAGCAATGTTCCGACGCGCTCGAAAGTCTCTTCACGAAACACTCAAAGACGCACTCCATGACACGCCTTCGGAGGGACCCGTCGATGTCGACTTTTATCGAGACTTCTACTCCGATCTGCGCGATCTAAACGCAGATGAAGCCGCGCATCACTACCGCGAACATGGCTCACGCGAAGGTCGATTTCGAAGCCGGGACCATCTGGACAAGGCAGGGCCTCAGATGGCGGATTTCGATCCGGCCTTCTACAGGCAGTATTACGACGGTATCAAGCTAGGCTCGGACGAAGAGGCCCGTCGTCATTATCAGGGGTACGGAGCCCGAGAAGGCAAATATCCCAACGCCGCCGCGTTAATCAGCGCAATGGAACAGGAACAGAAAACGCTTCCCGACGACTTCACTGCCGGGGAATATCTCGCGCTGAATGGCGATCTGCGGCGCCATCTGAAGTTCGAATGGGAAGCCGCCTTCCATTATCTTCGCTACGGACGCTGGGAAGGACGTCAATATCGTCGATGGAAGGACGAGACCGTCTACGACTTTGAATACCTGCATCGTAAGACGCTGCATGTCTATGACATGCCGGATGTCGTCGTCGACCCACAACGGCCGCCAACCGTTAACGTGCTCGTGCCTGCGTTCGACTTTGGCTCGATGTCGGCCGGATTCTTCGGCGTCTTCCAGGTTGCGCTGTTTATCAAGCGTTGTGGCATTAACGTCCGTCTTGTCATGTATGACGAATTTCAGTTCGACGAGCAACTGACTCGTGACAAACTGAAGAATTATCCCGGCCTCGAAGATCTTTTTGACGTGCTGGAGTTTGTCTACATCGGCGATCGTGAAAAGCCTCTTGCGATCTCGCCTCACGACAACTGTGTGGCGACGGTCTGGTACAGCGCCTACATGGCGCGTAAGCTGATGAATGCACGTGGTGGCGGCAAATTCCTCTACCTTATCCAGGATTACGAGTCGCCGTTTCACCCGAGCGGTTCGCTCTTTGCATTGGCTGAGGCCACCTACTCCTTCGATTACTGCGCGCTCTTCTCAAGCAAGGCGCTGCAGGATTTCTTCCTGAAGAAGCAAGTTGGCATCTTTGCCCGCGAAGGAACGAACTACACCTACTTCAACAACGCATGCTCAAGCGTTCTGAAGCCGAAAGATGAATTCATCAAGGTAAGGCAATCCGGCAAGAAAAAACGTCTTGCGTTCTATTCGAGACCGCCCGTCGATCGCAACATGTTCGACCTCGGTGCGCTTGCCTTGTGCACAGCATATCGCGACGACGTCTTCCCCAAAGACGAGTGGGAATTTATCGGCATAGGCCTCGGTGAGGCAACCGTCATGCTCGATGAAGATTGTGAAATGAAGCAGATGGAGCGGATGAACCTGCGTGAGTATCAGGAAGTGATTTCCACATTCGATATCGGCTTTTGCCTGATGGCTTCGTCGCATCCAAGCTTGCTCCCGTTTGACCTCTCCGGTTCAGGTGCGGTTGTGGTGACGAACTCGTTCGGCGTCAAAGACCAGACGTACTTCGACATTCTGACCGAGGGCGTTATCGTATGTCCGCCAGACGTACCGGCACTGGTAGAGGGACTTCGCCGGGCTGTGTCGGAAAGCAAGGATCTTGATCGCCGCTATTCCAACGCGGTTGCAATGAAATTCCCTCGCACGTGGGACGACACCTTCAATGATGAGCACGAGTTGTTCATGCGTACTGTGTTCAAGGACGCGATACAGCAGTGACGCCACGAGGCGCAACGCCACTCGGTGACTGTTCCGCTGTGCCGGTTTCGATTCGAGCGAACCGGCCACACTGAAAAGAAGTTTCGTCGTGGTCGACCAATTCCTCGGGCGACCGCGACAGCTCTGGTCCCTGCATTGCCAATAGGCGACCGAGATGCGTGGGCCGACGCACACACTATCGCGCGTCTCTTAACTGTCCGACACGAGCTGTGCGGCATACAATTTGCCGCAAAGATTCGAGCATGACCAGTCAATGGAGGCGCGAACAATGATCAAGGAACGATCCGACGTTCTACGAGCACTTCTTTCGAAAGACATGAAGGGGCTCGAAATTGGCGCTCTTTATCATCCTGTCGTGCCTAAAGCCGAAGGGTGGAATGCACTGTCAGTCGATCACGATTCCAAAGAGGGATTGCTTGCAGCGTATTCACACGATGTCAACGCTACTTCTGAGCGCATACAGAGCGTCGACGTCGTGTGGAACGGTGGTTCACTAAGCGACGCCCTTGTTCACAGCGGTCATCAGCCTGCCGAATTCGACTATGTCGTGGCAAGTCATGTCATCGAGCATTTTCCCGACATGCTTGGTGCGCTGCGGGATTTCGCCGTCGTGATGAAAGAGGGAGGAATTGTATCTCTCGCAATACCAGATCTCAGGTATTGCTTCGATTTCTTCATGCCATGGAGTACAACCGCCGAAATCCTCACCGCACATGAAGAAAAACGCGTACGCCACACCAAGGGCAGCATATTCAGAATGTTCGCGTACAGGACAACCGGCATCGTAAATAGGGGGCTGCCTGACGAACTGGTCAGCGCATACAACATCGAACTTTCGTCCGATATTAAACATGCCTATGACCAATTTGTAGATCACGAGTCAACCTGGCCCTCTCGTTACGCCGATACTCATGCCTGGTATTTCACGCCGTCCAGTTTCCGTCTTGTGATGCTCGAACTTCGTGCTCTGCAACTGGTCCACTTCGATATTGAATCGAGTGAGCGAGGTCCGTGCGGCGAGTTTCTCGTTTCCATGCGCAAGACGTCAACGCCTTTGTCGACCCCCAGAGATCAACTGAAAGCGCAGCGAATGGATTTGCTGAAGGAAACGACCCGCGAACTCGCCCACCGTGCAAACATGCTTGACGTGCCTCGACTCTGAAACGGAATCGATTGCCCGTGCTATTTAGTCGAATTTCGCTTCGCGCGTCGCTGAACGCGGCACCACGGGTCGGCTCGACCGCAACCAGGGATACTCGACGAAGCGATAAGTCGCCGCGCTAAGTGCGACCGTGATCAAGACGACAGCACAACCAAACAACCAATATTGCGACACAGACAACGCACCCAGATCGGAGAAGTGCTTGTACAGACGGGAGCCCAGATAGAGCACCCAGTTGTGAATAAGATAGATGCTATAGCTCAAAAGTCCGAGCGTTCTTGTCGATCGCCAAGTCAGGACCCCACCCATCGTATTCCCGCTCGCGAATATCATAAAGGGCAAGAAAAGCAGCACTGCGCCCCATGGCTCGTACACCAATGGCGCCCATGCAATCGCCGCGGCTATCGCCGCAAGCGCTACGACAGACCCAATCCGGGTGGTGGCAAGACGGCGCACTATTTCAACACGACTGGCAACCGCGGCTACACAGCCACCAAGAAAAAACCATTCAAACTGCGTTGTCGAAAACAACAAGATGCAAACTGTTACGAAGACTGCGAGATAGAGCCTGCGCAAACCCACCGCGAAAACCGCCGCAAGAGGCAAAATCAGATAGAACTTCCATTCGTAAACCAGAGTCCAGTAGACCGTATTGATCAGCGTTGTCTGGTCAAAGTTGTTAATGCTCGGAATTCCGGGAATGGTGAACAGCAACCATGACAAGACCTGCTTCACCAGATCCAGTAATGGCACTTGCAAACGAAAGTGAGTGAATGCGAGCGCGGTAACAATCATCAGCGTTGCACTGACGAGGTACATCGGCAACATACGTCGAAGCCGCGACACATAGAACGCATACGCGTCGATTTGTCCGCGACGATTGATCACGCGAGACCAAAAAAGAAACGCCGTAATCATGAAAAAGAACGCTACCGAGCCACGTCCCAGAAAAATGTTCATCTTCGAGGGAGTTAACGCCCAGTTCCCGGTGCGATAGAACTGATAGTTGATCACTACATGGTGGAACACAACCCCAAGCGCAAGAAATCCCCGCAGTCCGTCAATCGCATGAAATCGTGCCGACGCAGACTCCATGTCTATGGCTTCACGAAAGAAAGACGACCTGATCGAAACGTAATGCGCAAATGCAAAGGCAAGTGCACAGATCAGGACAACGGGGATTGCCAGATGAACGCCCGAAATTTCCATAGAAACGTAGTGTAGACAAATAATGCGAACCGGCCGCTGACCGACAAGCGGTGCGCACCTCAGTGCGTTGAGGAATTTTTATCGTCTGGTCGCGCGACCTTATTGGCCAGGAAGTCTCGCAGCGCCTCCCGGTCAATTGCGTAACCCGTGCAGTAGTTGCGCTCAGGGAACGAAATGCACGTCAGCGAATTACACGGCGAGCAGTTCACTATCGGAGCGAGCACCAAACATTCGCTGGACTGTTTCGCAAACCACGGTTTGGTATAGACATGCTTAGGATGCGTCGAGCCGTAGAGACATACCTGTGGAAGGTCGAGCAGCGCCCCAAAATGAGCCGTCCATGAATCCACTCCTACCAACGCCCGCCCATTTGTCAGGATTTCCGACCATTGTGAAGGCATGAAGTTCTGCAAGATTGCCCCGTCACAACCGTCAACTCGCCTGTCGCTTGCCCCGCCGATCTGAATCAGCTTGTAGCCGGCCTCATGCACCAGTTCGGCAAGTTCGAGCATGACATGCGCCGGAATCGACTTGAGGCTCCATCCGCCTAGCGGGTGCACGAAGACGACGTTCCGACCAAATTGCTGCAACACCTGCTCCGCCACACGCTGCTCATCGGCACTCGCACGCAGCCTCGAATTCGGCAAAAGCGTATCGGTAGGTAAGCCGACCTCTTCCAGAATGTATTCGACCAAATTTTGTCCGGTTTCGGACAGGCCGCGTGACGGATGACACCGCGCGATTCGAGGCGAAGCATCGCTACGCTGAGAAACGTGGAGATACGAAGCAAGCAATTGCGGATACGTTTCTTCTGCCGACGCCACAGGCACCGGCACAGCTTCAACGTCGATGCCAGCGCCAAACTGCTTCGCCCACTCGACGAGGCCCGTGGCCACGTGCACACGGATCTTCTTGCCACGCGCAACCGCCTCCAGCGCGACCAGCATCGAAAGAACAACATCGCCGCGGTGGAACGGACAAACGAGTTCGATCCGTTCACTGTCGCCTACTGTTTCGGCCCGCTTGTCCAAGAGCCATCGCCAGTCATGAATGACCTCCCATGGCGCAGCCGCGTCCAGCACCTCTGTGCGCGTTGACCACGCTGCAGCCGCTTTTGCACGTACAACGCTGATGCCCGCGGCCTGGCGAGTCAATGCGAAATCCACGACAGCGGCATTGGTGATGAAGCAATCGTCGAGCAAGGTAGCGGATGGTGCCGCAAGCATCGATGCCGGGCCGCCAAAAATGCCCGGCAGGAACGCGCCGGCCTGCTGCAGATCGGGTTCCGAATCGAAAGCGTGAGACGGTCTCGCCAGATTGTTCAACAGATCAAATGACTCCCCGGACAACATCTTCGCTCTGACATCCGAGGCCAAAGCCGCAGAATCCACCTGTCCTGCACGTAACGTGCCGTCGGGATTGCAGACATGTGCAACGACTAGCGCGTTTTCACCCTCGACGATTTGCGTCTTGACCAGATACTCGAAACATCCGGGCAGCGGAACGAAATAACGTCCAGCGATCCATACGTAGCGATGCTTCGTCGCCCTCCAACCTTGCTCGATAGCATGTGGAAAACGAAACTCCTGTCTGGAATACGGGACAACGGTAAACCGCGTGAGCGGCAGCATTCGACGCCAAGCGGCAATGTGATCGCGAATGGCAACCAGTCGTGGTTCTTCGGCCGTGGCGTCCACGACAACGATTTCGCCAAGCGTCACTTTCTCGCTGATCAGTTCTTCGACAAGCAGGGACACGTTATCGAACGGCGCCTCGCAAACGATGACGACGGCCGAATTCTTTGCGACATTAGCTACCTGTTCGGCAGCCAGAGCATGTGTCTCGTCAAACTTGCGCTGTGCGACGCTCAACGCTTCATCCAGCAATCTCGGGCCAGATGGACGCGCCTGCGGAACGGACGTTGCGCGCAACGCGGCACTAAGGCGACTCGCCAACCTCGGCGCCACCCACTTAACCAAGCGCTTCATGTCGCGGGTAATGTACTGACTTGCCACTATGAACAGATCCTCAGGGGGTTTTCCAGCTTTTCGGCGCTCGCGGCGGGAACGCCAAGCGGTAGTCTTCGGAATTGAGCGTCAGATTGGGGCTATAAAACGGATCATGTGCAATCTCCCCCCCCCAGCGCGACAGCATGTAGGTTCGCTCACGCGCATCACGTTCTATCTGCGCCGGGCTCAGGTTTTCACCACGCGACACCGATTCGAGATGGTACAACTCGGCGAACGGCGTAAAGACGATGTCGTAGCCGGCTTCTCTGATCTTCAGACACAGATCGACGTCGTTGTAGCCGACCGAAAGGTTTTTTTCATTATATCCGCCGACCTCATCGAACACATGCTTGGGGACGAGCATGCACGCCGCCGTGACTGCGGAAACATTCTGCACCAGCATCGGGCGCCCGAAATAACCAACCGAATTCCGAGGGAAATGTCGATGTCCATGCGCTGCCACGCCATAAAGTCCCAGCACAACGCCCGCGTGCTGGATCGTGTCGTTCGCGTAGTAGAGTTTCGCCCCAACTGCACCTACATTTCGCTGTGAAGCTTGTGTCACCAGTTCGGTCAGCCAGCCTGGATGGATCACCTTGATATCGTTGTTCACAAAACCAAGCAGTGAGCCTGTCGCGATTTTGGCAGCCAGATTGTTCAGTTTCGAGAAGTTAAATGCACCTTCCACCCGCAATACCTTGACTCGCGGGTCTTGCTTGATCAACTCGAAATATTCGAGTGTCTCCCGTTCGACGCTTTCGTTATCGACAATGACAACCTCGAGACTTTCATACTCTGTTTCATTGAGCAAGCCGCTAATTGCGACTTGGAGAACGTCGAGGCGGTCACGCGTCGGTACGATCAAAGACACACGAGGCGGTCGCGCAGGCGCTTGACGTTTCACCCGCCACCAGCTCGGAAACTGCTCAATGGGTACGACTTCGGCACCAGGTTCAGCCTGTTCGAAGTACTCCACAAGCGCGCGATGAGCCGTGTTCACCGACTTGTCAGGGTTGTCGGTCGAAAAACTCGTGACACCCGGAAAAATGCGCCAGTGATAAAGCACGTGTGGAATGTGTCGAATACGTGATGCCTGTGTATGTAAAAGGAAGCGAAGCACGAAGTCGTAATCCTGGCTTCCTTCAAACCCGATCCGGAAACCCTTGATCTTCTTTACGATCGATGCGCGATAAATGCCCATATGCGCAACGAAGTTCTGTGAATAGAAAAGCTCCTGATTCCAGTCAGACTTGAAATACGGGTCGTGTCGATTGTCGTCCTCGTCGATCTTGTCCTCGTCCGTGTAGATCATATCTACCTGTGGATGAGTGTTAATCTCCTCGGCGACGGCAAAAAGAGCATGCGCGGGTATCGCGTCGTCGTGATCCATCAACGCGATGAACTCGCCAGTGACCAACTCCAGCGCACTGTTGCTCGATGCCGAGATATGACCGTTCTTCTCGCGGAAAGTGACTTTGATGCGCCCGTCTTTCGCCATGTACTCTTCGAGGACGGTACGCACTTCGGGATTTGTCGATGCGTCGTCGGCAATGCACAGTTCCCAATTGGGATAGGTTTGCGCCAGTACGCTGTCGAGTGCTTTACGCAAGTACTTGGGACGAGGGTTATAGACGGGCATCAGCACCGAAATCAGCGGCTTTTGCGCGAGTGCATCGCCAAGCTCGCGAATTCGCACGATGTCGTCGGGGGTCAACGTGTCATACAGTTCGACCCAGGCGCGATACTCGCCCTTGTCGTACTTGCCGACCACGCCACCGCGCACGAGCGACTTCACCGCATGCAAGTTGCCCCGCAACGTTTCCTTTATCAGCAATCCCCGCTGCTCGGAATCGAGTGATGTGTACCCCTCGCGTACGAGTCCAAGCTTGCTGATACTACGAACGTTGAGACGTTTGATCGCGAAGTGCACATCACTACGGTCGACCGGATCGAATCGTAGCGAGCGCACGCCAGCTGGTAGAACGATCAGCCGGCGCTCGAGCCCCTTGACATAACCTGTGATCGGAAACGAGAAAACCTGCTCACCATTGTCACCAGCGAATGCGTAAACAACGGGACTCAATGGCATCTGTCCGGACTCGATCTCCAGCTCGATCAATGCCCAGCCGGGTCGGATACCGCTCCAACCGGCAGCGACGGAAAATTGTGGATCGTCTCCCGTGCTTACAAAACCATTGGTTGTACGCTGAAGATCCTTGACGGGCGTGTAGCTCGCTGTCGACGCACCGCGCACAATGCGATACGGTACCGCCGCCAGGCGTTTGGCACGACGCAGCAGTCGTAACGTGACGCGAAGCGGCGCGGTAATTCGCCAGCTAAACGACGAGCGATACGATTCGACGGCGGCACTCAAACGGGCCGCAGATGCGCCGACATTGGTTAGCGCCGCCCTCAATTCCTTTTCCTCGGCTTCGAGACGTGTGACCCTCGCAAGACTATCGGTCAATTGAACCCTTAGGGCCACCAGCGTTTCATCGTCTTCTTTCAGACGAGCGCTCGTAACGTCTGAAGCTAATTCGTGTCGAGGAGCCAGATCGCGCGCCGACCAGTCGAACGCGCCTGAGGCCAGCTTCGACGGAGCGCTGCTGTCTGATGCAACTGCAATGAGATGTGTCGGATCACCCAGATCTTGCTGACGGCCGATCCGCGGTCCGTGCAGCGACACATGCGCAAAGTGGGCTTTTGCAAACGCCTCGAATTGCGCTTCGGGAGCGTTACACCCGTCAGAGTACGACATGACGAGCACGCCGTCTGACCGCAGCACACGCTTGATTTCGGCCATCATTGCTTCAGGTGCTTCACGCCACCCGGTCGCGTTCAGACTGACGACTACATCCACCGACGCTGTTTCCAGTGGGATGCCCAGTGCAGAGCCGGTTCTGAATTCGAGCCGTTCTGAACCGTACGTCTGTTGCGCGGAGTGAATGGCGTCGACGGACAGGTCAAGGCCTGTCACGTTACGAGCGATTCGTGCGAGAATCGACGCGCCATAGCCGTCGCCGACTCCGATCTCCAGCACATCTTTGCCCACGCACAGCGAGCCAGCACTTATGTAACGGTGCAAATGCTCAAGCTCGATATTGCCCTGTTGTCCGGGTGCAAAGCGTTCACCGGTATGTTCCATATATACGATCTTTAAAAAACAGGACCAGGCATCAATCGAATTGCCCGACGCGAGGTGGAAATGCAAGGGAGAAAAACCGACCGTTGGCCACGCAGAGATTCGGATTGTGGAACGGGTCGTTCTCCAGGACCGTTCGCCATCGGCTGAGCATCCAGTCTGCCTCCTTCGTTAAGCGTTTCGCCCTTTCTCCGTGCGCGTCATTACCCCGAGTCGCTGATTCATGATGATAGAGATTCGCAAAAGGTACGAAAACGTTTCGATACCCGGCGTCATGCAACTTCAGGCAAAAGTCGACATCGTTGTACGCTACCTTCAGGTTGTCGGCATCTAATCCCCCAACCTCTTCGTACACCGCCTTCCTGACGACAAGGCACGCGGCGGACACCGCCGCGACCTGTTGCGCGAGGACAGCCCGTCCGAAGTACCCCGCAGCGCCTTTTTCGATTCTATGGTGCCGGTGACCCGCGATCGAGCCACCCGCCAAGGCAACGCCTCCGTGCTGCATTGTGTCGTCCGGATACCACAGCGCTGCGCCCACCGCGCCGGCGTCCGGTTGGAGCGCATAGCCGCAAAGAATTCGCAACCAGTCGCCGTCAACGATCTCGATGTCGTTGTTCAGCAAGCACAGCAATGAGCCGCGTGCTTGCACAACAGCAGCATTATTTAGAGCCGAATAATTGAATGGTGCGTCGATACGCAATACCGTTATCCGCTCATTTCTGGCGTAACCTTCAAGCAGCCTCAACGCGTGCTCATCCGTCGAGCCGTTGTCGACGATAAGAACTTCGAAATGCCTGTAATCCGTGAGTGCCAAAAGACTATCGATACAACGCGCCAGCAATTCGGGCTTGTCACGTGTGGGTATGATGATCGAAACCATCGGCTCCGGCTCTGGCACGCGAAAAATGGTGCGGATCATCGCGGTATTCGCACGCAACGGCTGCACACTCGCCACGCGTCCGCACCGCTCCAGATGCTCCCTCACCGCACGCAATGATGCGTCCCGTGCATACGGCTTGGCGCCCACATCGCGTGCCGTGCTCGCCGGTGTCAGACGCCAGTGATACAGAACGTGCGGAATATGCACGATCTCACCTGCCGCCACTAGCTCTGAACAGCGTAATACCAGGTCGTGGTCCTGGCTCCCTTCAAATCCGTAACGGAATCCACCGACCTCGCGCAAAAGTGCCGTTTCAAAAACGCCCAAATGCGAGAACATATTCTGCCCGAGCATCAGAATTGGGTCCCACTCGCCTTTGAAGTACGGCTCAACCCGACCGGCGTCTGGCGCCAGTTTGTCCTCGTCGCTGAACAGCATCCTCGCGCGAGGATACTTGCCTAGATAAAGGACAATCATTGCCAGCGCGTGCTCGGCCAAAACATCGTCGTGATCGAGCAACGCAACGTAGCGTCCGGTTGCGAGCGCCAACGCATCGTTGCTCGCAGCACAGATGTGACCGTTGACGGTACGGCGCACATACTTGATGCGCAGATCGCGCTGCGCGTATTCTCGCAATGTGTCCTCTACGCGCGCGTCATTGGACGCGTCGTCGCAAATACACAGTTCCCAGTCGTCGTAAATCTGTGACCGCACCGACTCGATCATCTCGCGCAGATGGTCTGGCAACGTGTTGTACACAGGCACGACAATCGATATACGGGGACGATCAAGCAGGCCGGCCAGACTGGCACGCAATTCTGCCCGTTTAACGTCGTCGATCGTGTCGTATTGCTCGATCCACGACGGATACTCAGCAGCGATAGTCGCGCGCCGGAAAAGCCCTCGAAGTCCCTTCGCTCCGTCACGACGAACGACGTCGATAACCCCCCGAGCGACAGGCGCAACGCCGCCGCGAACCTGGATGGCCTCGTGGACACCTCGATAGAACTGTCGCGGCGTCGCTAGCAGGGATCTCCAGCGCATCGGTCAGACAAGCGCTTCATATGCGGACACGACTTCCTCCACTGGACCGAAAGCGCGAACGCGCCCGCCGTCCATCCATAGCGCCTTGTTACAGACCCGCCGGATCTCCGAGTTTGCGTGCATCGCCAGCACGACGATCTCGGCGCGGCTGTGCAGGTCTTGCAAACGCGCTTCCGCCTTGTGCATGAACGACGCATCGCCGACGCCCATCACTTCGTCCAGCAGCAGAATCTCTGCATCGACAGCAGTCGAGACGGCAAATGCCAAACGCACGCGCATCCCGCTCGAATAGGTTCGAAGCGGCAGATCCAGGTAGTCGCCCAGTTCGCAGAACTCGACAATGTCATTGATCTTGGCCTTGATTTCGGCATCGGTCATGCCCAATAACAACCCGCGCAGACGAATGTTCTGCATCCCCGTCGAGTTGTCGTCCATACCCAGGCTGATGTCCAGAAGCGGAACGATCTTGCCCTCGCTACTCACCGAGCCAATGGTGGGAGAATAAATCCCAGCCATCATACGTAGGAGCGTCGACTTGCCCGCACCGTTGCGTCCGATCAGTCCGATACGATCGCCGCTTTCAAAACGAAGGTCCACCTCGTTAAGTGCACGAACGACGATCACGCCGTCGTTATCTTCAGCGATAGTGTTCCGGCGCCCCATCCGCAGCACCTGCTTCTTGAGCGATCGCCCCTGCACGTCGTAGATTGGCAAATCGAGCGTCGCGCCTTTAAGTTCAATGAACGCCATAATCTTTTCTCTCAGACCCAGTAGGGAATTCGTTTCAGGTAACGGCCGGTCATCGCAAGTGCGAGGATCCACCCGAAAACCGCCATCACAATTGCAACGGACCACGTCACCAGGTCAGGCATTTGCCCAATCAGCGGGGCGCGAACCAGATCGATCAGATGCGCCAGCGGATTGAATTCGACAATGAATGAAAAGCGAGTCAGTGCATTCGGGCGATAAATGATCGGCGTTATGTAGAACGCAATCTGAATGAGTGCAGCAACAATCTGCGGGAGATCTCGGAAACGGGCCGATAGCAAACCGGCGACCATCGCAATCCACAAAGCGTTCAACAGATAGAGAAGCAGCGCAGGAATAAAGACCGGCAGTGTCTCCCAGCTTTTCACACCGAAAACAGCGAGCAGTACGATCACGATAACGAAGTTGTGTGCGAGGATTACCAGATTTCGCCACAGTACCTGGAAGATGTAAATCAGCTTGGGCGTTGCAGCCTGTCTGATGTAAGTTCCGCTATTGATGTAGGCCGTACTGCCTTCCTGGACCGTTTGTGCAAACGTCGTCCACAGCACCAGACTAATTGCGAGAAACGGTAGGTAGTCGCTCATCTTCTGGCCAAACAGCGAGCCGTAGACAACACCGATTGAACCGATCATCACACCCATGCTGATGGTCAACCAGAACGGTCCGACACGCGATCGGGCGTATCGTTGACGGATTTCGAGCCAGCCGAGCAGAGTCCAAAGCCGCCATGAGGCGACGCTTTGTTTCAGATCTTCAGATATGTTTTTGAACATGTGTAAGTTTCAACGAATTACGTAGTGTGTTTCGTGTTCGCGCGAACGTCCCGACGAGCCCAATCCCGGCATTCGTCAGGATTTTCACAGCGCGCCCATTCGCCCAATCATTCCGTGCCAGATTCCTAGCAATGCCATCCGTACGTGCTGGAAGCGAGGAGTCAGACAGAGTCCATATATCAGGACGCGAACGGGCAATTTGATCAGTTCGGTCCCTTTCCAGCTCCAAGGCATATATCTTCGTCCCATCAATGCGATTGCATTGCGAAACAGGTAGTAGTGACGCACAGGACTATGACTTGGATAGTTGCGCCCCATCACGCGTATTGGCTCTCCTCCAAGCGAGTGCGACAGCCGCAAGCTCGGTGAGCCAAGCACCGCATACCCGGTGCGACGCGCTCTTACGCACCATTCGACGTCGACAAAGTCTATAAACAGCACGTCGTCCATCGGACCGACGTCGCGCCATGCAGCGAGATTGACGCATGAGCCTGACGTAATCAGAAAATCTACGTCTATCAGTCCTTCCCCTTCGGCCGGGATACGCTTCCAGGCAGGAAAGGAAAACCGCACAAACGATGCAACCCCACCAAGACGCGCATCCTCGTACGCAGGCCCGATGACAGCAACCCGGCGGCCGGACGTCATTTCCCGCTTCAGCGTCAGCGGCAATTCCGTCAACAATTCAGAGGATGGCTCGCTATCCTGATCAAACAACAACGCTGTCTCGCAACCCTTCGCAACGAGATACTCGACACCTTGATTTAACGCAGTCGCGATACCCAGGTTAGCGCCATTCGAGATGTACACGACCTCGTCGGCAAGTCGGAGTTCGGATTTGCTACGTACGGGCTCCGTATTGTCCACGACCACGCACAACCCAAACCGCGCAAACCGGTTGGCTCGCTGAATACAAGCATCGTCGGGATGATAAAAAACGACAACGATCCCAGTACGCTGCAAATCATCCACGCTGGTCACTCATCCAACGCACGTAACGGTCGACGCCTTCCTGCACCGTCAGGAACGGCGCGTCGTAGCCCGCTGCGCGCAGCTTCGTCTGGTCAGCCTGCGTGAAGCACTGATACTTGCCGCGCAGCGCATCGGGGAACGGGACGTACTCGATCAGCCCGCGCTGCACCAGCTCGGCCAGCGACAACGCGACCTCGCCGTCGAGCACGCGCAGCGTGTTGACGACCGTCGATGCGATATCGTTGAACGGCTGCGCGCGTCCGCTGCCCAGATTGAAGATGCCCGACTTCTCCGGGTGATCGAAGAAATACAGGTTGACCTTCGCCACGTCTTCGACGGAGACGAAATCACGCGTCTGCTCGCCCGCGGCGTAGCCGTTGTACTCGCCGAACAGCTTCACCTTGCCTTCGGCGCGGAACTGGTTGAAGTTGTGGAACGCGACGGACGCCATGCGCCCCTTGTGTGCCTCACGCTGCCCGTACACGTTGAAGTAGCGAAAGCCGGCGATCTGGCTCTTCGCGCTGGGCAGCACGCGGCGGATCACCTGGTCGAACAGGAACTTCGAGTAGCCGTACACGTTGAGCGGCGCTTCGACCTCGCGCTCTTCGACGAAGCGCGTCGAGCCGCCGTACGTCGCCGCCGAAGACGCATACAGAAACTGCACGCCTTGCGCGAGACACGCATCGAGCACCGCGCGGCTATAGCGGAAGTTGTTGTCCATCATGTAGCGGCCGTCGGTTTCCATCGTGTCCGAACAGGCGCCTTCGTGGAAAATCGCGCGCACCTTGCCGAAGTCGCCGCGCGCGAAGCGTTCGACGAATTCGGTCTTGTCGAGATAGTCGTCGATCTCGCAATCGACGAGATTCTTGAACTTGTCGGCGCGAGTCAGATTGTCGACGGCGATGATGCGGTCTTCGCCGCGCTCGTTGAGCGCCTTGACGATATTGCTGCCGATAAAACCAGCCGCGCCGGTGACGATGAGTGTCATGATTGTCCGATACTGAAGAATCCGAGGCCGTGTGCTTACGAGCTCGACGGAAAAAGTTCGTCGTACGACACGGGCGTTGTGCCCACCTTGCCCACTACGATGCCGGCCGCATAATTCGCGTTCACCACGGCGTCCAGAAGTGGCAGGCCGGCGCCTAGCATCGCCGCGACGGTGCCGATCACGGTATCACCCGCACCCGAAACGTCATAAACGTCGCGCGCAGCAGTGGGAACGTGGATAGACTGGTCGTCTGCAAACAGCGTCATCCCTTCTTCCGAACGTGTCAGAAGCAACGCGTCAATCTCCAGATCGCTGCGCAGCTTCGTCACGCGCTCAAGCAGGTCACCTTCCGATTTCCATCTGCCAATGACTTCGCGCAACTCTGCCCGGTTAGGCGTAATCAGCGAAGCACCGCGATATCGTTCCCAGTCAGATCCTTTCGGGTCGACCAGCACGTGCTTGCCTGCGGCGCGCGCCATAGACACCATGCTCGATACGTGTGTCAACCCACCCTTCGCATAGTCCGACAGAAGCACGACGGCCACCTGCGGAAGCACCGCCTCGAAACGCGCGAGGCCGGCCAGCAGAATCTCCTTGGTGGGCGACTCTTCGAAGTCCACGCGCAGCAACTGCTGTTGGCGCGAGAGCACCCGCAACTTGATGATCGTCGAGATCGAAGAATCACGTTCGGCCAACGCGATCACGTTGCTATGCGCGAGCAGTTCCATTAGCCGCTCGCCCGGCTCGTCATGACCGATCACACAAATTAGCGATGCTTTCGCTCCGAGTCCCGCAACGTTGCAGGCAACGTTGGCAGCGCCTCCGAGGCGCTCCTCAACGCGCTGAACGTGCACGACGGGAACGGGCGCTTCCGGAGAAATGCGCTCCACGTTGCCAAACCAGTACCGGTCCAGCATCACGTCCCCGACGACGAGCACTGTCGAACACGCCAGTTGCTTGCGCGTAATTAATCTCAAATTATTGGCGCCCGCATTCGGGTCGACTGCGTTCGCTTCGATACTAGGCATAAATAGGCAAGGTACAGAATGTACTGACGGCGAGCGGCCGGCCGGTGAGCCGGCCGCTGAGACTGCTGGCAAGACTAACCAGCGAGACACAGCTGCAATGCCGCATCCCATGAAGGTGGGGTCAGTCCAAAGTGTGCCTGGAGTTTGCCGTTGGACATACGCGAGTTGCTTGGGCGTGCCGCCGGCGTCGGATAGGCAGACGCAGGGATCGGCTTCACGACCGGTTTTTTCTCCAGCGACGAATGCGCGAAGATGGCCTCAGCAAATCCATGCCATGACGTGGAACCCGAGGCCGTCAAATGAAAGATGCCTGAGTGTTGCTGCCACCAGTCCGCGTGATCCGCTGCCAGCGATTGCGCCAGCACATTAGCCGATACTGCAGCAATCGTGTTCGCCCAAGTCGGCGCACCAACCTGGTCCGCAACAACGCTTAGTTCATCGCGCTCAGCGCCAAGCCGAAGCATGGTCAGCAGAAAATTCTTTCCACGCGCTCCGTACACCCAACTCGTGCGAAAGATCAAATGCGAGCAGCCGACCGCTGCGATCGCCTGCTCGCCCGCGAGCTTACTCCTGCCATATACATTCTGAGGATTGACGACGTCGTCCTCAACGTACGCGCCGGCCTTTTTGCCGTCAAACACATAGTCGGTCGAATAGTGGATCAACGCCGCGCCCTGACGCTTCGCTTCTTCCGCGAGCACGCCAGGCACCTCAGCGTTAAGGCGCATCGCGTTATCGACGTCGCTTTCGGCTTTGTCGACTGCCGTATGCGCGGCCGGATTCACGATCAGTGTCGGCTTGAGGTCACGCACCACGCGGCGAACCTGGTCGAGATCGGACAGGTCAAGCTCATTGCGGCCGAGGGCAACGACGCGGCCCAGTCCCTGCAGACTACGCGCGAGCTCAAAACCAACCTGACCATTAACCCCAGTCAGCAAAATGGTACGGGGTTCAGACGTCGTCATGGTGGACCTCACGCAAAGCAATCCGCTTCAGCCAGACGCTTGCCCGCCGCATCCTTCGCTGCCAGCAATGGCTCGAAATCTATCGGCCATTCAATACCAATATCCGGATCGTTCCAAACGATGCTGCGCTCATGCGCCTGATACCAGTAATCAGTTGTCTTGTAGAGGAATTGCGCCGAATCCGACAGTACGACAAATCCATGCGCAAATCCGGGAGGCACCCACAATTGGCGATGGTTCTCCGCCGACAGGTTCACGCCAGCCCATTTACCGAAGTTTGGAGAGCTCTTGCGAACATCGACGGCAACGTCGAACACCTCACCCTCGACGACGCGCACAAGCTTTCCCTGCGCGTGCTCAATCTGATAGTGCAGTCCGCGCAGCACGCCCCTGGCCGATCGCGAATGGTTATCCTGAACGAATTCAACACCTGCTTCGACCTGCTCGTCGAACTCGCGCATGTTGAAGCTCTCAAAAAAGAAACCCCGCGCGTCGCCGAACACTTTCGGTTCGATGATCTTGACTTCAGGAAGCGCCGTAGCAATTACTTGGATGGCCATGCAACTTGGTCCTTCGGAAGATTGAGCAAATATTGACCGTAAGCATTCTTCGCCAGTGGCCCCGCGAGGCGCAACAACTGCTCGCCATCGATCCATTCCCGCCGGTAAGCGATTTCCTCCGGACACGCCACGACAAGCCCTTGCCGCTTCTGCAGCGTCGCAATGAATGTCGCCGCCTCGATCAACGATTCGTGCGTACCCGTATCAAGCCACGCATATCCACGCCCCATGATCTCGACATCCAGCTTCTTCTGCTGGAGGTAGCGCGAGTTCACATCCGTAATCTCGAGCTCACCACGCGCAGACGGCTTGATATCCGCCGCGATATCGCAAACGTCGTTATCGTAGAAGTACAAACCGGTGACCGCATAATTCGATCGCGGCTTCGCCGGCTTTTCCTCGATCGACAGCGCGCGGAACTCCTTGTCGAACTCGACCACGCCGTAACGCTCGGGATCATGCACGTGATACGCGAACACAGTCGCGCCGTCGGTGCGCGCACTCGCCCGCTCCAGCTGCTTCGCCAGATCGTGACCGTAGAAAATGTTGTCGCCGAGAATCAGCGCCGACGGATCGTTGCCAACGAACTCGCGGCCAATGATGAACGCCTGCGCGAGGCCATCCGGCGACGGCTGCACCGCGTACTGGATATTCATGCCCCACTGGCTGCCGTCGCCGAGCATCGCCTCGAAGCGCGGCGTGTCCTGCGGCGTCGAGATGATGAGCACATCACGGATACCCGCGACCATCAGCGTCGACAGCGGGTAGTAGATCATCGGCTTGTCGTACACGGGAAGCAGCTGCTTCGACACGACGTGCGTGATCGGATAGAGCCGCGTGCCGGATCCGCCCGCGAGAATAATGCCTTTGCGCGCCATCGTTCCGCCCTTACGCGCGTTGCGCGTAGTTCGTTTCGACCCACTTGCGGTACTCGCCCGAAGCGACCTCGTCGGCCCACTCCTGGTTGTCGAGATACCACTGCACCGTCTTCGCGAGACCCGTTTCAAACGTCTCGGCCGGCTTCCAGCCGAGTTCGCGTTCGAGCTTGCGCGCATCAATGGCATAACGGCGGTCGTGGCCCGGACGATCCGTCACATAGGTGATCTGATCGCGATACGAGCCTTGCGCCTTCGGACGCTTCTCATCGAGCAGGTCGCACAGTGTATGCACGACTTCGAGGTTCTTCTTCTCGTTCCAGCCGCCGACGTTATACGTCTCGCCCGGCACGCCGCGCGCGAGCACTTCGCGGATCGCGCTGCAGTGATCGCCGACATACAGCCAGTCGCGCACGTTCTGACCATCGCCATACACGGGCAGCGGCTTGCCGCCGAGCGCGTTGGCGATCATCAGCGGGATGAGCTTTTCGGGGAACTGGTAAGGGCCGTAATTGTTCGAGCAGTTGGTCGTCAACACCGGCAAGCCGTACGTGTGGTGATACGCGCGCACGAGATGGTCGGAGCCCGCCTTGGTGGCCGAGTACGGGCTGTTCGGCGCGTAAGGCGTCGTCTCGGAGAATTGCGGATCGGTCGCCGACAGCGAGCCGAACACCTCGTCCGTCGATACGTGCAGGAAGCGGAATGCCGCTTTGTCTGCGTCGTTCAGCGTGTTCCAGTAGGATCGTGCTGCCTCAAGCAACGTGAAAGTACCCACCACGTTGGTCTGGACGAAGTCCGCCGGCCCGTGGATCGAACGGTCGACGTGGCTTTCGGCGGCGAAGTGCAGCACGGCGCGTGGCTTGTGTTCGGCGAAGAGTTTGTCCAGCGTGTCACGATCGCAGATGTCGGCGCGCACGAAGACATGACGAGGATTGTCCTGTTGCGATTTCAGTGTGCCCAGGTTGCCGGCGTATGTGAGCTTGTCCAGGTTCAGGACAGACTCATCCGAGGCGTTCAACCACTCAAGCACGAAATTGGCGCCGATAAAGCCGGCACCGCCCGTTACCAGGATCATGGGATTCCTTCTAGAGATTATCTTGGCCGTACGACCGGCTCTGCGTCGGCGGCGAGGCGGCAATTAATGCCGCACCGCTCAAACCGCCAGCAAAATTGACCGGGCATCACAAAGGCGCACGTGGGTATCTAACCGGCCATTATAAAGGTGCCGATGAGAAACACCAGCGCACTAACAAACTGAGACAGTTTGTAAATCAGGCCAGAGAAAGCATCCAGTCGATGGTGTCTTCAATGCCGATGGCCGGCATGTCGGGGACGACGCGATTCAGCCTTTTCGCTGAACCAACCAGCACTTTGACCTCATTTTGACGGACGAAGGCGGGATTTACGCGAATTTCAAGATCGTGACCGGAAGCTTCGCGCACGATATCGATGATATCGGTGAGGGTCCGCGGACTGCCGCTGCACACATTGAGTGTTTCGCCTGCGACAGGGGCCTCGAGCAGCGCCCGATACGCCCGCGACACCATCCGGACGTCAGAAAAATCGCGTGCAACGTTGATATTTCCCAACTCGATAAACGGTCGACGCCGCACAAAATGGGAAACGATTTTCGGAACCAGGAAACGCTCGGACTGGCCGCGCCCCGTGTAGTTGAAAGGCCGCGTGACAACGATCGGCAGCCGGTCGAACCACGTCCGCACCAGATGCTCCATCGCCAGCTTGCTCGCCGCATAGTGATTGACGGGCGCCGCCGGCGCATCTTCGTCGACGACACCTTCCGCGTTTCCGTAGATGTTCGCGCTGCTCGCAATCAGGATCTTGCGCGGCTCGTGTCCGACGTCGACGCACGCCTGCAGCAGGTTCGTCGTGCCGATCACGTTGACGTTGTACATTTCCAACGGATCGTCGTGCGCGACGAAGCTGATCGCCGCCAGATGCACGATGAATTCGGGCTTCAACTCGCCGATCAGGCGACGGCAATCCGGCAGCGATGTGATGTCGAGCGTGCGCTCGCCGGCCTGCGGATCGCCAGCCGTCGTGCCGATGACCTCATAGCCGGCGTCGGCGAGTTCTTCGCGCACGTAGGCTCCAGTGAAACCGCTTGCTCCCGTGATGAGAACGCGGTGGATGACTGGCTGAGACGGATGCCGCAAATCCCTTCCTCCCTGATCTGAGCGCCTGTCGCGCTGGCAGCGGCCGATTATATCGGACGAATGAATGGACCCCGTTCATTCCCAAAGGGTCGTGGGAAGTTAGTTTGGCGGTCAGAAAATCGTCCAAAAATCCGAAAAAAATCAAAATAATTCAGCGCTTGCGCTGCGTTTTCGCCCAGGATGGCCCAGCAACGCCAGCAACCTGCGCCAATGTCGGACGGACGGGAGATCGCGCGCTATCATGTCGCGTTGTGCAATGCAGCTTGCCTCGCAGCACCATCGAACTCCATTCCGGGCGAATCGCGGTGCAGCACATACGCGCGCCGCTGCGCCCTTCGGACCACCATTTCTTGCCGATGACCGTTTCCACCAGCTCCCCTCCCCTCGCTTTCGGCGATCTGCAGGGCTGCCGTACCCAGTTCCAGCAACTTCTCGTCAAGGCCGCGCCGCCCGCCGACGCGCCCCTTTGGTTCGCGGGCGACCTGATCAACCGCGGCGGCGAGTCGCTCGCTACGCTGCGCGACATCATTGCGCTCGGCAATCGGGCGGTGCCCGTGCTGGGCAATCACGATCTGCATCTGCTGTCGGTGTCGGCGGGAATCAGAAAGTCCAAGAAAGGCGACACGATCGATGAGATCCTCGCCGCACCCGACGCCGAAGATCTGCTGCACTGGATCCGCCATCGGCCGCTCGTTCATTACGAGAACGGCATGCTGCTTGTGCACGCTGGCGTGTTGCCGCAGTGGGATGTCGATCTGACGCTGGAACTCGCGGACGAACTGCAACGCGCGTTGCGCGCCCCGACCTGGAAAGAGACGCTCGCCGGCCTGTACGGCAACGAGCCGAACCGCTGGAAGCCGGGCCTCAAGGGCATCGACCGTTTGCGCCTGACGTGCACCGCGCTCACGCGGATGCGCTTTTGCAATGTCGATGGCGTGATGGACTTCTCATCGAGCGGCGGCGTCAATTCCGCACCGTCTGGCTTCATGCCGTGGTTCGACGTGCCGGGGCGCAAGACCGAAGACATTACGGTCGTGTTCGGACATTGGGCCGCGCTCGGCCTGACGGTCCGCGACAATCTGATCGGACTCGATTCGGGTTGCGTGTGGGGCGAGCAGTTGTCGGCCGTCCGCCTGGCGCAATCACCCGCCGAACGCACGGTCACACAGGTGGAATGCGAAGGCTGCCGTGCCGTCGTGGGTTGATCGCGAAAAGGTGAAGTCTGATTGGCGCGCTATGCGTGGCGCGTCATATCGACGTCTGGATCCGCCAGCGGTTCTTGCGGATTGTTAGCCGCGTCGGCATCGATGAACTGCTGCGTCCGGTCCGCGATCTGCCCGGAGCGTCGCGCCTCGGGGTCCTGTAGCGCAGCGAGCGCAGCACCAACGGAAGCCTGGGCCTCCGCCGCCAGCAAACGCCGATCAGCCCCCGGCGCAAGCGGCGCGCCGACATACACATGCGCCGTCAGCGGACCGGCGCGCAACAGCGCATCGAGCGACTCGCCGAGCGACAGGTCGCCGATATACGCCGGCGCCGTCGACTGCCTGCCCTGCGCATCCTCGTACATCATGCACACGGGCTGCACCGGCCGCGACGCCGACACCGCCGCCTGAAACATGTTCGCGTGGAACGGCAGCAACTGAACGCCGTCGGACGTCGTGCCTTCCGGAAATACGCACATCAGTTCGCCCGCGTTCAGCCGCTCGGCGAGTTCATGCATGATGCGTTTTGCGTCGCTACGCTTCTCGCGCTGAATGAACACGGTACCCAACTGCTGCGCGAGCCAGCCGACCACCGGCCACTTGCGGATCTCCGCCTTAGACACGAACGGCGTCGGACGCCACGCGTTGATCACGTAAATATCGATCCACGAAATGTGGTTCGCCACGACCAGCACGCCTTCGTCGAGCCGCGCGCCGTCGTTATGCACGACTAGTCGCATGCCGCACAACTGCAGCATGCGCAGCGACCACGCACGGTTCAAATCCAGACGCTGCTGCGCGCTCGCGCGCGGAAAACGCGTCCAGACGACCCACAAACCGTGAAGCAGATGCACGACCAGTCGAATCTTGCGAAACGCGAGCTTCATCTTGCGAGTCTTCCGCTTATCTCTTCATTCTTGCCGATGGGCAACGCGCTCAGCGTTGCTCGAACGCTACCTGACCCGAGACGACCGTCGCGCGCACGCGAGCCGGCAGCTCGTAGCCGAGGAACGGCGTGTTGTGCCCCTGGCTCTTCAGCGCGCGTGGCTCGACGCGCCAATGGCCGTCGCGGTCGAACACGCACAGATCGGCTGTCCCGCCGACCTCGATGCGTCCAGCGGGCAGCTTCAACACACCCGCGGGCGCAGCCGTGATGCGGTTCAGCGCCTTTGCGAGCGACACACCCGCTTCGTCGGCCCACTTGAGCGTCAGCGACAGCAGCAACTCCAGCCCCGTTGCGCCCGGCGTTGCCTCGGCGAACGGCAACAGCTTTTCGTCGTCATCGACGGGCGTGTGGTCCGAGCAGATCGCATCGATCGTGCCGTCCAGCAGACCCGCGCGAATCGCCTCTCGGTCGCGCTGGGAGCGCAGCGGTGGATCGAGCCGGAACTGCGCATCGAAATAGCCGATGTCGATATCGATCAGATGCACATGGTTGATCGTCACGTCGCAGGTCACGGGCAGGCCTTCCGCTTTCGCCGCGCGCATCAGTTCGACCCCCGCCGCCGACGACAGGTGCGACAGATGCACACGCGCGCCCGTCACACGCACGAGTTCGAAGATCGTATGCAGCGCGATCGTTTCCGCCGACACTGGCACGCCCGACAGACCGAGGCGCGACGCGAGCGGACCGCTCGCCGCGACGCCGCCCTTCGCGAGATACGCGTCCTGCGGACGCAGCCATACCGTATAGCCGTAGGTGTTCGCGTATTGCAGCGCGCGCAGCAGAACCTGTGTATCGACGACAGGCGTATCGGCCTGCGAGAAGCCGATACAGCCCGACTCGGTCAGCTCGACCATCTCGGTGATGACCTGCCCCTTGAGCCCGACCGTCAGCGCGCCGAGCGGATACACATGCGCGCGATTCAGATTGCGCGCGCGGAACTTGAGCATTTCGACGAGGCCCGGCTCGTCGAGCACGGGATCGGTATCGGGCGGACAGACGAGGCTCGTCACGCCCCCCGCGAGCGCCGCGGCCATCTCCGATTCGAGTGTCGCCTTGTGCTCGAAACCGGGCTCGCGCAACCGCGCCGATAGATCGACGAAACCGGGCGCCACGTATAGGCCCTTGGCGTCGATCGTTCTGGCCGCGTTGAAATCGGCGGGCGCGTTGCCGAGCGCGACGATCTTGCCCGCCGCGATGAATACGTCCTGTTGCTGTTCGGTGCCCGCTACCGGATCGATCAGCGTGCCGCCTTGAATATGAATCTTCATGCGCTGCCTTTTTTGCCTGCCTGTGCTTTCATTGCCCGATTCGTACGCCGACTCATTTGCCGATTCGCGCGCGGATCAATCGTTGTTGCCTGCGACGATGCCCATCACCGCCATGCGCACCGCGATGCCGAACGTCACCTGATTGAGAATCACCGACTGCGGCCCGTCCGCCACCTGCGAGTCGATTTCGACGCCACGATTCATCGGGCCCGGATGCATCACGATTGCGTCGGGCTTTGCGAGCGCGAGACGCTCGGGCGTCAGCCCCCAGCTCTTGAAGTACTCCTGCGCCGACGGCAGCAACGCGCCGCTCATCCGCTCGTTCTGCAGACGCAGCATGATGATGACGTCGACATCCTTCAGCCCTTCGTCGAGGTTGTGGAACACGCGCACGCCCATCTGCTCGAGACCGCCCGGTAGCAACGTGCGCGGGCCGATTGCGCGCACTTCGGGCACGCCGAGCGTGGTGAGCGCGTGAATGTCGGAGCGCGCGACGCGCGAATGCAGAATGTCGCCGACGATCGCCACGCGCAGATTCGTGAAATCCTTCTTGTAGTGGCGGATCGTGTACATGTCGAGCAGACCCTGCGTCGGGTGTGCATGACGGCCGTCGCCCGCGTTGATCACGTGCACGTGCGGCGCGCAATGCTCGGCGATCAGATACGGCGCGCCGCTCGACGCGTGACGCACGACGAACATATCGGCATGCATCGCCGACAGGTTGTTGATCGTGTCGAGCAGCGACTCGCCCTTGCTCGTCGACGACGCGTTGATGTTCAGATTGATCACATCCGCCGATAGTCGCTTCGCGGCGATCTCGAACGTGGTGCGCGTACGCGTCGAGTTTTCGAAGAACAGGTTGAACACCGACTTGCCGCGCAACAGCGGCACCTTCTTCACTTCGCGGTCGGTCACGCTGACGAACTGCTCGGCCGTATCGAGAATGTGATTGACGATCGCGCGCGGCAGGCCTTCGATCGTCAGCAGATGTTTCAGCTCGCCGTTCTTCGTGAGCTGCGGATTGCCCTTCAGGAAACCGTAGCGAAAACGGTCCGCTGACGCGGCGTTATCGTTCGAAACGGTGGAACCTTGGGAAACCGGGTTGGGCGTGTTCATGGTCTTCCTGAATCAGACTGGGGACTGCGTGTGCTGCTTTTCGTTAGAGCGTGTTGGCGCCGGACGCGCTCAATCTACGCGCGGCTCGGTATGAAACGCGAGGCGGTCGCCGTCGCGCGACAACACGAGCGTCGAATTCGCCGGCACCTCGATCGTGCCGCCGACGAAGCGCGCCGCCACCGGCAACTCTCGCCCGCCGCGATCCGCGAGCGCCGCGAGTTCAACCGACGCGGGACGCCCATAGTCGTACAGCTCGTTGAGCGCAGCGCGCACGGTGCGCCCCGTGTACAGCACGTCGTCGACGAGCACGATGCGGCGGTTGTCGACTTCGAACGGCAACGAGGTCGGGCTGGCTTGCGTGTGCAAGCCTTTCTTCGCGTAGTCGTCGCGATGCAGCGCGACATTGACGACGCCGAACGTCGTGACGTTCAGGTCTTTGGCGAGACGCTCGGCCAGCCACACGCCGCCGCTATAAATGCCAGCGAGCACCGCGCCGTCGGGACCACCCAGCGCGTCGCCATACGCGGCGCGAATCTGTTCGAGCAAGACGCGGTACAGCGCCTCGGCGTCAATGGAACTCATCGGAAAGTCCGTCCAGATATTGCTGAAGAATGATGCACGCGGCTTCGGCGTCGAGCATGCCGGCTTGTCTCGTTCCGCTACGAATACCCGCTTCCGCTTCGACCGACGAATAGCGTTCGTCGACCCACGTGACTGGCAGATTGAAGCGCCCGTTCAGCTGATTGCCGAAGCGCTTGGCGAGCTGGGTTCTTTCGTGGGGAGTGCCATCGGGATGCATCGGCAGACCGACGACGAGCGCGTCGGGCTTCCACTCGTCGATCAGCTTGCCGACAGCTTCGAAACGATATTCCCGATTGCGGTTTTGCAGAACGACGAGAGGACGAGCGCTGCGGGTGAGCGAATTGCCTACTGCAACACCGATACGTTTTTCGCCATAGTCGAACGCAAGCAGCGTCGCTTCACGTCCGGCCACACTGCTCATGCGTGACCCGCTTCGCCGGAGAGCATCGAAGAAGAAATGCCGAGCAGCGCAAGCGCGGCTTCGAAGCGCTCTTCGGCGGGCACGTCGAAAACGATTTTCGGATCAGCCTGAACGGTGAGCCAGCCGTTCTTCGAGATTTCGTCTTCAAGTTGGCCGGCGCCCCAGCCCGCATGGCCGAGCGTCAGCAGGAAACGCTGCGGGCCTTTGCCGCTCGCGACGGCTTCGAGCACGTCTTTCGATGTGGTCATCTCCAGCCCGCCCGGCACCTGCATCGACGACGTATAGGTGCTCTCCGAAGCGTCGTGCAGCACGAAGCCGCGCTCGGTTTGCACCGGGCCGCCGAAATACACGGGGACATGCAGCAGGGGCTCGATCTCGAGCTTGAGGTCGATACGATTGAACAGCGCCTGGAGGTCGATATCCGTCGGCCGGTTGATGACGAGACCGAGCGCGCCACGCTCGCTGTGATCGCAAAGGTAGACCACCGTTCCTGAAAACGTGGGGTCCGCCATGTTCGGCATGGCGATCAGGAACTGGTTGGTCAGATTGATGCGATCGTTACTCTTGGACATAGGTCGAATTTTAGCAAAGACGGTGCGCGACTGCGGAGCCCGTGCGTTGCGCCAGAATCGTGCAGCGGGCTGTTCGCCGGTCTTTGCGGGCAGGCTGTCTGCAAGCGCGCGGCCGACGAGATCGCAGTCCATGAAACTGCACTCTATCACGCGCTCCGGCCTTGCCGGGAACGACGAGCGTGCGCTATCGCGCAGCGAATGGCATAGCGCCGAGGTCTCGCGCCGGCTCCTGCATCCAGACGGTTCGCTATGCGCCGCCGCCCTGTTCGATCGCGCGCGTGAGCGCGGCCAGAACGTTCGTCGCCGATTGCGGCGCGACGCCTGCCGCGACCTTGTGCAGCATCGCGCGCAGGGCCTCGGCGGCGGCTTCGAGCGAACGCGCGTCGGGCGCTTCGACCACGATGTGCGCGCGCACTGCAGGTGTGGACACGCCGGCGTGCGCGCGGCGGCGCCACGCAAGGCCTAACGCGTCCGCGAGCAGCGCGACCTGGCCGAGCCCGAGCGCCGACGCAGCCGCGCCCAGACGGTATGCCGCATCGCCCGCTTGCAGCGCCGCACTGGGGTCAGCTTTCTGCGGATTGTCTGCGGCGCGCGCGTAGTCCGTGAGTGCGGAAATCGCGGCGTCGGCGGTTTGCAAAAAGTCTTCGTACGCGTTGGCATTGACCGTCAGCACGCCGAGTTCGCGCGTCATCGCGACATGCGCCGCCAGCGTCTCGGCCTGGTGCGCGCCCGCTTCCCACAGCGCTTCCGATGCCTGCGTGCCCGCGATATGCCAGTCGACCGTCAGGCCGTAGTCGCGCAGCAACTCGACATGCTCCGTATCTTCTGCAGCCGCGCCGAATAGCGCGTAATCGCGCCATAAGAGCGCGAGCGTCGCGCGCACGAGCGAGCGCGGCGCGAGGGGAATACCGCGCTCTTCATCCGCGAGCGCCATGTTGCAGCGCGCATAGAAGCGCCGCGTGTCGACGTCTTCGACGGAGTGGCCACTCGCGCGCAACGCACGCGAACACGCTAACGCGAGACGCCAGAAATCATAGGGATCGGGGCCGGACAGATCGACGAGGCATGCATCGAGATCATCGAGCGCGGCATTGACTGCGCCCGCCACCGCGCTCGTGCTGACATGGCCCTTCGAGCGCAGCACGGGCAGCAGTGCCTGCTCGTAGCGCGCCCGCAGATGCGCCAGCCGCGCAGCCGACTGCGAGCGCAACGAAACGGGCGGAACGGGCCGGCCAGCGAGCGCGATGTCTTCGAAGGTGATGCTGTAACCGGGGGTGTGCTGCGCGATGTGCGTGCTGAGCGCGCGGTAATGCGCGAAAAGCGAAGCCGAGCAGCCAAGCTCGCGTAGATTGCGCCGCTCGAGCGCCGCGCGGAAGGCGCGCAACGCTGCGCCGAACGTGGCGCGCGCGGCAGCCTCTTCCGCCAGACCGCTTGCGGCCATCGGCGAGACGAGCAGCAAGGCATCGGTGAAACGGTGCGCGGCGAGCCAGCCTGCGTCGCGCAACGCGCGACCAGCGATCAGCAGTTGCGCGGTCATGTCGCGGCGCTGTTCGAACGCGTCGAGCGCGTCGGCAATGGCCTGTTCCGCGGGGCGGACGGCGCCGCCGCGGGGATTCGGTAAAGCGTCGAGCGTATCGGGCGATGCGGATCGAAGGGTCATGAGCAGGCTGCATGAACGCCGGCGTGGTCAGGCGGCATCGATACTGCGCCACCGGAACTGCCGGTATGGCGAAAGTAGTGCAATTGCCGGGCCACCGACCGCATAGCCCCGAAACGGTGTCGCTTTCTCTGTTACGACGTGACACACAACGCACCGCTCAAGCCGCAACATCGCGATGCCGACAGCGTCACGCTCACGAAGACCACTGTGATAAACCGCAAGCTCAGCGCTGCGACAAGTTATCTTGCGACAGCGCGTGCGCGCCGATGTTCCATCGCGCGCGCAATCGATTCATTTCGAATCGGTCGACCTTGCGTGGCGGGCAAGGATAGCCCGCCGCCGGCAAGGTGGATCGATCAGATCTGCACCATCTCGAAGTCTTCCTTGCGCGCGCCGCACTCGGGACAGGTCCAATTGATGGGAACATCTTCCCAGCGCGTGCCCGGCGCGATTCCTTCCTCTGGCAGACCGGCTTCTTCATCGTAAATCCAGCCGCAGATCAGGCACATCCAGCTCTTATATTCCATTCTTGAGTCGCGTCGAAAAGTCCGGGGAAACGGGAGCCATGATGGTACCGTGTTGCCGCCCCGATGCCTAGCGGATGCGGGGTCCGAGCGGTCGTCCGCGACACTTTGAGGCGTTATGTGTGACCGGACCCGCCCGCAGATGCGAAAAAATGCCCCGCGCGCGTATAAGGCCGCATAATTGAGCCGTCTGTGTGGGCCTTGGCGGGCGCGTCGCGCGCCGTTTATGGCCCACGAACATTTCGCTCATCGACTACAAAAATTTCATGGCCAGCAACACCCCTCCGATCGTTCTCACCTTCGGCCTGTCCGACCCGACGGGCGGCGCCGGATTGCAAGCCGACCTGATGACGCTTGCCAGCATGGGCTGCCACGGCGTGTCCGTGCTGACCGGCTACACGGTGCGCGACTCGGCGAGCTGCGACGAAGTCACCGGACTCGACCCGGAAGCCGTCGCGACCCAGGCGAGGATGCTGCTAGAGGACATGCCGATCGCCGCCTTCAAGGTCGGCGCCGCCACGCGCGCGGAAGTGGTCAGCGCGATCGCCGAAGTGGTCGCCGATTACGACGATATTCCGCTCATCCTCGCGCCTGACTTCACGCTGGACGACGAGCACGTGCTCGCCGCCGACGAGTTGCGTGAAGCCATTGCCGATCTGCTCGCGCCGCAAACCACGCTGCTCGTCGCGGACACGACTGCCCTGCTCGCGCTCGCGCAACCGGACGGCGACGCCGAAGCGCCGTCGCTCGACGCTGCAATCTCACATCTGCTGTCGCAAGGTTGCGAATACATCCTGTCGACGGAAACGGGCACGCATCGGCTCGTCAACACGCTGTTCAGCGAAGACGGCCAGTTACGGCAGGACATGTGGGACCGTGGACAGCAGCGGATCATGGGCATCACCGATACGCTCGGCGCCGCGATTGCCGCGTTGCTGGCTAACGGCCAGGAACCGGCCGAGGCGGTCCGCGAAGCGCAGGAATATCTGTTCCAGGCGATGCAGGCAGCATTCCGGCCGGGGATGGGGGCGTATCTTCCGGATCGTTTCTTCTGGGCAAGAAGCAGCGATGATGAGGTGCCGCTGGGTGGCGGGTCGGATGTGACGCCGGGTGAGGCGCGGCATTAAGCCGCCGGCGCGCAGCCTGAGGTGGCGGATGCCACCGGTTGTGCGCCCCAATACGTCTGACGATTAGACGCACGAGTCTGGCGCGATCAATTTGACGCGCATAAAAAAAACCCGCATCTCTGCGGGTTTTTCTTTTGGCACGAGAAGCGCGCCTCTCAGCGCGCCTCCCACATGCTTTCCGGTTACCCGGAAATTACATGTCCATGCCCATGCCGCCCATGCCGCCGGGCATGCCGCCAGGCATCGGTGCGTCTTCCTTCGGCAGTTCGCAGACAGCTGCGTCCGTCGTCAGCAGCAGGCCAGCAACCGAAGCTGCGTTCTGCAGTGCCGTACGCGTCACCTTCGTCGGGTCGACGACACCGGCTTCCACCAGGTCACCGTACTCGCCCGTTGCTGCGTTGTAGCCGTAGTTGCCCTTGCCTGCTGCAACTGCTGCCACCACGACGCTGGCTTCTTCGCCGCCGTTCGTGACGATCTGGCGCAGCGGCTCTTCCATTGCGCGCAGAACGATCTTGATACCTGCGTCCTGGTCAGCGTTGTCGCCCTTGACGCCAGCGATTGCGCTGCGTGCGCGGATCAGCGCGACGCCGCCGCCAGCCACGATGCCTTCTTCCACAGCTGCGCGCGTTGCGTGCAGTGCGTCTTCGACACGTGCCTTCTTTTCCTTCATTTCGACTTCGGTCGCAGCGCCAACCTTGATCACTGCCACGCCGCCTGCCAGCTTGGCAACGCGTTCTTGCAGCTTTTCACGGTCGTAGTCCGACGTCGCTTCTTCGATTTGCGTGCGCACTTGCTTCACGCGCGCTTCGATGCTTGCTGCTTCGCCAGCGCCGTCGATGATCGTCGTGTTTTCCTTGCCCACTTCGATACGCTTCGCTTGACCGAGTTCGTTCAGCGTTGCCTTTTCGAGCGTCAGGCCGGTTTCTTCAGCGATGACCTGACCACCCGTCAGGATCGCGATGTCTTCCAGCATCGCCTTGCGACGGTCGCCGAAGCCCGGAGCCTTGACAGCCACCGTCTTCAGGATACCGCGGATGTTGTTGACGACCAGCGTAGCCAGCGCTTCGCCTTCGACGTCTTCAGCGATGATCAGCAGCGGACGGCCAGCCTTTGCGACTTGCTCGAGAACCGGCAGCAGATCACGGATGTTCGACACCTTCTTGTCGTGCAGCAGCACGAACGGGTTGTCCAGAACGGCGACTTGCTTGTCCGGGTTGTTGATGAAGTACGGCGACAGGTAGCCGCGGTCGAATTGCATACCTTCGACAACGTCCAGCTCGTCTTGCAGCGACTTGCCGTCTTCAACGGTGATGACGCCTTCCTTGCCGACCTTGTCCATCGCTTCAGCGATGCGATCGCCGATCGACGTGTCGCTGTTCGCCGAGATCGCGCCAACCTGTGCGATTTCCTTGTTGGTCGTGCAGGGCTTGCTGATCTTGCGCAGTTCTTCGATAGCTGCTGCGACTGCACGGTCGATACCGCGCTTCAGGTCCATCGGGTTCATGCCCGATGCAACGTACTTCATGCCTTCGCGAACGATCGACTGGGCCAGAACCGTCGCCGTCGTCGTACCGTCACCGGCGTTGTCGCTGGTCTTAGAAGCGACTTCCTTGACCATTTGCGCGCCCATGTTCTGGAGCTTGTCCTTCAGCTCGATTTCCTTCGCGACGGACACACCGTCCTTCGTGACCGTCGGGCCGCCGAAGCTGCGTTCGAGAACAACGTTACGGCCCTTCGGACCCAGCGTGACCTTCACTGCGTTGGCGAGAATGTTCACGCCTTCAACCATCTTGGCACGGGCGGAATCGCCGAACACGACGTCTTTAGCTGCCATCTTCTAACTCCTTGAATTCTTGAGAATGAACCGGGACAAGTGATTACTTGTTGACAACGGCCATGATGTCTTCTTCGCGCATCACCAGCAGTTCGTTGCCGTCGACCTTGACGGTCTGGCCTGCGTACTTGCCGAACAGGACGCGGTCGCCGACCTTGACGTCGAGCGCGATCAGGCCGCCCTTGTCGTCACGCTTGCCCGGGCCGACAGCCAGGATTTCGCCTTGATCCGGCTTTTCTGCTGCGGCTTCGGGGATCACGATGCCCGACGCGGTCTTGGTTTCCTGATCCAGACGCTTGACGATCACGCGATCATGCAAAGGACGAAGGTTCATGGATAGATCCTCTCTTGATTGGGACTGAAGAACGCTGAGGTATGCCGGCTGGCGCCGCCAACCAGCGGAGTTGTTAGCACTCTCGTGCGGTGAGTGCTAATTATATGGACGAGGGATCACAAATTCAAGGAGAGACGGATGATAGCGCCCCCGCGTCGGCCGGCGCAGTTCAATCCGACTGAAGAAAAGTCGGCGGATTGAAAATAGTCCATCAAAAACAATGGCTTACGATTTTCACGCAGATCGCGAGCTAAGCCATGAAGACTGCCGGATGCAGCCCTGCGCTGAAACTGGCGGCTTCTAGGTGAAATCCCGTAATCGCCATTCGTACGCAGCCTGACCCACTCCCGCCCCTGATCCGGCCCCACAACGCTGACGCCGCGGCCTGTCTTTTTGCGTCTCGAACTTTATCGACTACCCACAAAGACACCGTGCAAATCAGCCAGGAACCGGTAGCCAGAAAAACGTCGCATCCGGCATCCGAATACTGTGCGATGACGCACAGGTACATCGGACCGCAGTCGCTAAGATCGACCCGAAATCGTAGCTATCCGAACTAAACGGACGGAGAACGCGAAGTCCGTTTGCGGCTTTCATACGAACGTCACACATCGTCACGATTCGGCTCGGAACCCTGTTTCCCGATGGAACCGGACACAGCCATTAGAGGTTGAATGATGACCAACGCCATCCATGCCGTCCGCCAATTTCAGCCCTTCCTGGAGTACCTACAGGAAGGCAAGCAAAGCCGCACGCAGAATCCGCACGTCGAAAAAGCCCATCTGATGACGATCGAGCCGTCGAGTCACGTCGTGATTTCGCGGGAAGGACGGCAGAGACTGGCGGCCGAGCGGCAGACAGAGCAGCAGTTCGATTGGGAAATTTAGGTTTGACTGCGCCGCGGCTGTGCGTCGCCGACCTCACGTACTCGAAAGGCACCGACGCACAGAACGAACGTGGAGCGCAGATCACCTGCGTCCACGCGACACAATTACTTCGTGGTCACCGATACAGCGGGCGAAAGGCTTCCCCCGTCCGAGGCGCGCATGGCGCTCGTCTGCGCATCGCCGCCATCGCGGGCCGGCGCCACCCAGGCGGCAGGCGCCGCGTTGTTCGCTGACGGACGGGCACTGTCCGTCGGCGTGCCCGGCGGCAATGGCGGGAGCGTCGGCAAGCCAGTCGGCAATCTCGTCGGCGCACTGTTGGCAACGACGGGCGGCGGTTTGCGCGGTGCCGGCGCAGCCTTCTCGCCTAGCGGCTTCCATCCTGTCGAAAGGATCGCCCGCTGAAGCAGAGCCTGAGCCTCCACGCTGCCGACATCGATCGCGAGCGCCTGGTTGGAGAGCTTGAATACACAACTCCATATCTTGTCGTTCGCACAGCTGTTCGCCACGCCTATCGCAACGTCACGTCGGTTCTCCCGATCCTTGACTTCGGTTTGCATCCGCAATGCGTCAGCGTTGCTGGGCGCCAGCAACAACGCATCCGACACTGCCGATTTCGCTTGTGTCAGGTCGTTCCGCTCGAGACTTGTGCGTGCGTCGCTGAGCGCATCGGATATCCCCCGATGCAACTGCGCGCCGCCTGGCGCGCGCGATACGACCGGCTGCGCGATCCTGTTGACGGCGGGCTGACCCGTGGCGGCCATCGAGGGCGCATCGTCCTTTGGAGGCGGCATGTACTGAGGCATCGGGCGGCTCGAAGTGTCCGCAACTGTCGACAGATCGCCGCTATCGCTGTTCCGTGTATGGCCATGACCTAGCCAGAGATAGCCCGCCACACCAAGCAGGAGCAGACCAGCCAAAGGTATCGCGCCCCTGGTGACGACCCAGCGGCGGATTGCCTGCGGCAGAGAGGGCGACACGATGTCCGGCGAAAAGTCCGGATCTCCCGCCCCTTGCCAGACGACGTTCGGCGCGGCACATTCGGTCGGTTCGTCGGCGATCGGGGCTGGGTATCGGGTTTCGGACTGGACGGCTCTCAACTGCGCTTGAGCACGCTTCGGCCGATCGGCCTCGAGCGGGCGGCTGACGCCGCAGTAGGGGCAGAAATTGACGTACTGATACAGCACGCCGCCACAAGTGCTGCAGGGCGTCGGAAACCTGACGGCGGGCGTGGTCGTTTCGGCAGACATGCTTGAACCCCAACCAAATGTGCGCGATGCCATGTCGTCAGACTCGGCGTCGATCTGACGACAGACGACAGAGTCAGCGGAACTCGCCATCCACTTCTCGCGGAGAAGCGGAGAGCCCGGCCGCAGGGCCGGTAACTGCGCAACAGAGTGCTTTATCGCACGTCGCATCAGGCGACGGTGTTAGCTATCGCACATACGTTACGAACTTATAGAAGAGAACGATTTTCTCCTCTGACTTTTCATGGACGTATGAGGCGTGCGGCGCTTTGCAGATGAAACAGCGAAGGCAGGCGAATGAAAAACCGTCGACAAAAAAATGGCGACCTTCCGGTCAGAGAAGGTCGCCATGCTGCGCAAACATCGATCAGTTGGCAACGGAACGATGCACAAGCGTCCGCGTTACCGGGAAAAACAGACTCTACGACAAGGCATCAAACCCCACTATCCACCCGCACGCCCGCGCGAATCGGCTCGACAACCACATGGCTCTCCTTCGGCAGCGCCCATTCCAGCCACCGCGCGCGATGCAGCACCACGAGTCCGAACGCAAGCGCCGCCAGCACGCCGAACGTCGCGAAGCCCATCTGATAGCTGCCCGTGCCTTCCTTGGCGATACCCATAATGACAGGCAGATAAAACCCGCCGATACCGCCCGCCGCACCAACGATCCCCGACATCAGGCCCGTCTTGCCCTTCCAGCGCTGCGGCACCAGTTGGAACGTCGCACCGTTGCCCAACCCGAAGCACACGTACATCGCGATCAACAAGGCAATGCCAGCCGACATCGGCGGCATCCACGCCGCAAACAGGAAGTCGCACAGGGAAATCGCCGCAAGCAGAATCACCAGCGCGCGCACACCCGAAATGCGATCGGCGACCAGACCACCGACAGGACGCACCAGCGCACCGATACAAGCCAACAGCGACATGAAGAGACCCGCTTCGAGACGCGGCATCTGATACAGCGAAATCAGCAGCGTCGTCACATACGACGACATGCCGACAAAACCACCAAACGTAATGCTGTAGACCAGCATCACAACCCACGTATCGCCCTCGACGAGCACGCTGCGATAGTGCTTCGGCAGCACCGCAATCGCGAGCAGCGCACCGAGCACGGGCAGCAGCAGCACGCCCGTCTTGCCCGCACCGAACACGCCCGCATGCACGGCGACCACCAGCGCAACGAGACCCACCAGCGTCACGATGAAGCTGCGCATCGCCTGCACGCCGCTGCCCGACTTCTGTCCAAGATCCTTCGCCCAGAAGAACAGCGCGATAGCGGCAAGACCCAGCAGCGGCAGCGCGGCGCCCGCAGCCTTCGCCCAGCCGAACTGATCGGCGAGCGCGGGGAACATGAAACCGTCGAGCACTGCACCGATGTTGCCCGCAGCCGCCAGTCCGAGCACGAGGCCCTGCACTTTCGGCGGATAGTTGCTGCCCGCCATCGGCAGCGCAACGGCAAAGCTCGCGCCACCTACACCGAGAAACACGCCAAGCACCAACAGCAGCGTGTACGACGGCGTGCCCGGCATCAGCAGCAGCACGACGGAAGGAATCGCCGACAGCGCGATGCCCATCAGCGCGACGCGCCGTCCGTCGCAAGCCTGATAGAGATTGCCCAGCGTCACGCGCAGGATCGCCGCACCGAGCACGGGCACCGCGACGAGGAAGCCCAGTTCGGCAGGCGACATCGTGATGCTTTTGTTGATGAACGGCGCGAGCGGCCCGAACATGACCCAAACGGTGAAGCCGGTATCGAAGTAGAGGAAGCACGCAAGTAGCGCGCGCCAGTTACCGCTCGCAAGCGAATTCAGCAGGTTTTTCATGGGTCTCTCTCATTGAACGAAAGCAGGGCTGATGCGTGAAGTCGAGCACAGAACTAGGGGAAAGCACGTTCGTTTGCGCGTGGCCGCGCGGACTGCGCGACGTGATGCGCCGGTTTGCCGGAAGCACCGCGCCGCGACGATGCGTCGTCGGCGTCCCGATCGACGACGCTGTAAATCAGCGTGTCCATTTCCTTGATGATGTCGGCGAGCACCGTCGTGATGACGGCGAACTCGCGGCCGTACGAACCCGCGCGTGCCGCCGAGATGCGCGCGTTCAACGCGACGATGTTCGCCTGCATCGAAATGCTCGACAGCTGTTCCGCGATCGCGGCCTGACGGCGCTGCGTCGCCGCCTCGATGCCGCGCATCTCGTTCTGATACGCGAGCGTGATCTCCTGGAGCAGTTCGAGCAGCGGCGTCGCTTGCGCGACGAGGGCATCGACGTGTTCGCGCGCCGCGTCGTCGCCCGCTTCCACGCGGGCAACCGTCTCATCCGTCAACGCGATGAAGCGCTGCACGCGCTCGTCCGCCTTGCGCGTGCCGTAATAGAGCTGTTGCAAGGCATCCGAGAACACGCCGGGCAAATGGTCATTGCCATTCACGAGCACGCGATGCGTCGCTGCGAACGTCGCGAGACATTCGCGCGTGATGGCAAGCGCATTCTTATCGCCGTGCGATGCGAGCAACACATGCAGCACGATGCGTTGCGAAAGCATCCGCTGACGGCCCGACAGATTGATCAGTTCGCCGATCGTCTGTCCGGACACTTCAGTGCGTTGTGTGGTGATCTGCTCGTTCGTCATGCTGGATCGCGTCGAAGCGCGTTTCGGTTGCGCAAAAAAAAAACGCCCCGAAGCGCACGCACGCCGCCCGATCGCATGGATCGAACGCTCCTCGCACGTTGCGCTTCGGGACGCCGTTGCCCCATCGGTCCGCTCGCATCGCGAGCGTCCCTGAAAAAACCGGAATTCGTTGCAGCCGCCATTGGCTACGCGGCGGATAACGCAATAGGTATGCCATCGGCCTGTTTTCAGCCGATGCATGCATGTCGAAAGGAACGTGACGGCGCGCTTGCGAAGCGCGCAATCGCTTGCTGGGCGGGGCAAGCGGGCATTCCTCCACTTGTCGCGCAGCGACGCCTGCCGTGTCGTCTTACCAATAAAAAAGCGCCCTTCTCAGGGCGCTTGCGCGCGCCTCAACGAAGCGCGCCGATGCTGTGCCGTGGTGCAGCGCACCACCGCCGTGCGCTCCGCGCTAGCGTCGGTCGGACCCCGAGACCACGTCGATCCACACCGCGAGCACGAGAATCCCGCCCTTCACGATCATCTGCCAGTACGAGTCGACATCGAGCATCGACATGCCGTTGTCGAGGCTGGCCATCACGAGCGCGCCGATCAGCGCGCCATACACGGTGCCCGAGCCGCCGCGCATCGACGTGCCGCCGATAAAGCACGCCGCAATCGCATCGAGTTCGCCCATCGATCCCGCCGACGGCGAGCCTGCCGCGAGCCGCGCCGTATTGATGAGGCCGCCGAACGCGCACATCAGCCCCATCAGCGCGAAGATCGCGAGCTTCACGCGGTTCGTGTTGACACCCGACAGCCGCGTCGCCTCGAGATTCGAGCCGACCGCATAGATGCGCCGCCCGAATACCGTTTGCGTCGCGATGTACGTGAAGATGCCGAGCAGCGCGAGCAACAGCAACACAGGCACGGGAATGCCGCCGTAACGGTTGAGCGTTGCGACGAACGCAAGCAGGATCAGCCCCGTCGCGACGATTTTCACGCCGTCCTGCCACAGCGGCACGACGCTCAGGTTGTAGTGCTGGCGCTTCTGCCGCTGCCGCACGGTCAGTGCGGCGAGCAGCACGAACAGCACGACGGCGAGCGTGTCGCCCGCAATGCGCGGCAAGTAGCCCTGTCCGATGAAGACGAAGTCGTCGGACACGGGCGCGATGGTCGAGCCGCCCGTCACGCCGAGCAGCACGCCCCGATAAGCAAGCATGCCGCCCAACCCGACGATGAACGACGGCACACGCAGATACGTGGACCACCAGCCGTTGAAGAGACCGATCGCGACACCGAGCAGCATCACGACGGGCAACGTCGCCGCGAGCGGCCAGTGATACGTCACGTTGAGTATCGCCCCGACGCCGCCGAGCAGCCCGAGCAACGAACCGACGGACAGATCGATCTCACCCGAGATGATGACGAACACCATCCCGCACGCGAGCATGCCCGTGATCGACATCTGCCGCAGCAGGTTCGACAGATTGCGCGGCGTGACGAACGCGCCTTCCGTGAGGAACGAAAAGAACGCCCAGATGACGGCGACGGCAAGCAGCAACGCGAGCAGTTTGTAGCGCGTGAACAGTTGCTTGATACGCTGCCCCGATGCGAGCGATGCGCCGTGTTTTGCGTGGCTATCGGAAGAAGTGAGATCAGGAGTCATGCGACGCTCGCCAGTTGAGTGGGGCCTTTGCCTTTCGTGTCCGCGTCTTTCGCGTTGGTCGCGATGGCGGCCGTGAGAATGTGTTCCTGCGTCAGACCGTCATTCACAAAGTCGCCGCGCAACTCGCCTTCGCCGATCACGAGCACGCGATCGCTCACGCCGAGCACTTCCGTCAATTCCGACGACACCATGATGATCGACACGCCGCGCTTCGCGAGCGCGAACATCAGCTTGTAGATTTCGAATTTCGCGCCAACATCGACGCCGCGCGTCGGCTCGTCGAGAATCAGCACGGAAGGGTTGGTCAGCAGCATGCGCGTGAGCACGGCCTTCTGCTGGTTGCCGCCCGACAGACTCGCAATCGACAGCATCGGCGACGCCGCGCGCACGGACAGACGCTTCATTTCCGAGTTGATCGTGTCGAGTTCAGATGCGGTATCGATGCGCCCGCCTTTCGCAAAGCGCTGCAGCACCGCGAGCGTGATGTTGTGACCGACGCCGAGTTGCGGCACGATGCCGTGACGCTTGCGGTCCTCCGGCACCATCGCGATGCCAGCGGCGATTGCATCGGCGGGCGCGCGGATTTTCAGGCGCTTGCCGTCCATCCACACTTCGGCTTCGCTCATGCCCGGATAGGCGCCGAAGATCGCCTGCATCAACTCCGTGCGCCCCGCCCCGACCAACCCTGCGACGCCGAGTATTTCGCCCTTGCGCAACGCAAACGACACATCGTCGACACGCTTGCGGTTCGTATTCGTCACGTCATAGCACGTGACGTTGCGTGCCTCGAAGATCACGTCGCCGATTTCATGCGGCTCGCGCGGAAAGAGATTCGTGATCTCGCGCCCGACCATCATCGCGATGATGCGATCGGTGGTGAGCTGCTTCATCGGTTGCGTGCCGACGTGCTTCCCGTCGCGTATCACGGTGATCGTGTCGCACACGGCTTCCACTTCATCGAGCTTGTGCGAGATGTACACACACGCGACGCCGCGCTTCTTCAGATCGCGCACGATATCGAGCAGAATTTTCGTTTCCGCTGCCGTCAGCGACGACGAAGGCTCGTCGAGTATCAGCAGACGCGCCTGCTTGTTGAGCGCCTTGGCGATTTCGATCAGTTGCTGATGCCCGCCGCCGTAGTTCATCACCGGCTGCGCGACGTTGATGCCTGTGATGTTCAGTTCACGCAGGAGTTCGTCGGCGCGCTGATACATCGCCGCGTAATTCATGCGTCCGCCGGGCAGCGTGATTTCGTTGCCGAGGAAAATGTTCTCGGCCACCGACAATTGCGGCACCAGCATCAGTTCCTGATGGATGATGACGATGCCTGCGCGTTCGGTATCGCGGATGTTCTGCGCGATGAGCGGCTTGCCGTCCCAAAGGATTTCGCCGGACCAGTCGCCATGCGGATAGACGCCGGAGACGATCTTCATCAGCGTCGATTTGCCTGCGCCGTTTTCGCCGCACAGTCCGACGCATTCGCCGGGCGCGACGACGAGATCGATGCCGTCGAGCGCCTTCACCCCGGCAAACGATTTGGCGATGCCGCGCAATTCCAGAAGCGCTTGTGCCATGCGTAAAGTCCTGGATGGATGAAAGATGCGCGGGCGCTTCTGTCTGTAACGATCAGAAGCGCCCGCGCCCGCTATCAGTTGCCAGCCAGTTGCGCCTGCGTGTAGAAGCCGTCCTTGATCACGACATCGACATTGCTCTTCGTGAGCAGTGTGGGTTGCAGCAGCACGGTGTCGACCTGCTTCTTGCCGTTGTCGTACTTCGCGTTGTACGCGGGCTTGTCACCCTTCGCGAGATCGACGGCGAGCTTGGCCGCTTCGCCTGCGATGAGCTTCAACGGCTTATACACCGTCATCGTCTGCGTGCCCGCGACCACGCGCTTCACCGCCGCAAGGTCCGCATCCTGGCCGGACACGGGCACCTTGCCTGCCATCTTCTGCGCGGCGAGCGCCTGGATGGCGCCGCCTGCCGTGCCGTCGTTCGACGCCACGATCGCATCGATCTTGTTGTTGTTCGCGGTCAGCGCATCTTCCGTGATGCGCAGCGCCGTCGCCGCGCTCCATTCCGGCACCCACTGCTGGCCGACGATCTTCACGTCGCCGCGATCGATGGCGGGCTTGAGTACCTTGAGTTGCCCTTCGCGCAGCATCTTCGCGTTGTTGTCGGTCGGTGCGCCGCCGAGCAGGAAGTAATTGCCCTTGGGCTGCGCGTTGAACACGCCTTGTGCCTGGAGTTCGCCGACCTTTTCGTTGTCGAACGAGATATAGGCATCGACGTCGGCATCGAGAATCAGCCGGTCATACGACACGACCTTGATGCCTGCCTTGTGCGCTTCGGCGACGACATTGCCCAAGGTCTTCGAATTGAACGGCACGATCACGATCACGTCGACGCCGCGCGAGATCAGGTTCTCGATCTGCGAGATTTGCCGCGCTTCGCTCGCGTCGGCGGATTGCACGGAGACTTTCGCGCCGAGCTTCGTCGCTGCAGCAACGAAATAGTCGCGATCGCGCGACCAGCGTTCGACACGCAGATCGTCGATACAGAAACCGATTTCTGGCTTGTCCTTGCTCGCGTGCGCGAGCGGCGCAATCATCGTCAGGCCGGTGGCCATTACGGCGCAAACGAGGGAACTCAATACGGAACGACGCATTGCAGATTTCATGTCTCACTCCATTTAGGGTTGCGTGCAGTTTCGAATGCGAGAGAGTCGAACCGCCGTCTTAACCTCAGGGTGCGCTGCGAATACCTGTTCGCTAGCGTCAATTTTGAAAGCTGCCCCATTTTGTTCGCACGACAGCGTGTGCCGTGCGCGCCGGCGGGGCAATTGCGAAATCTACCGGCGCTGCTAACGTTTTTTCGTGCCGTTGCCTTGTCTATTTAGCGGCTGAGTAGATTGCCTGATTGACGATGTTCTCGAGACGCTCCTGCTGTCCGCTGACATGACGTGGCGCAATGTTTCGCTGCACTGCATCGCTTGCCAGCGATTCGAGCGTATAGCCGCCCGCCAGCACCTTGCGTCCGAAATCGCTGTCCCAGCCCGCATAGCGCTGCTGTTTGAAGGCGCCCAGTCTGTCGTTCTCGACGAGATGCGCGGCACGCTCCAGCGCGACGGCGATCACATCGATTGCGCCGATATGGCCGTGCACCAGGTCTTCGGGATCGATACTCTGGCGGCGGACCTTTGCATCGAAGTTCATGCCGCCCGTCGAGAACCCGCCGTTGCGCAGGATTTCGAAGAACGCGAGCGTGAGTTCTTCGACACTATTTGGGAACTGGTCCGTATCCCAGCCGTTCTGCGCGTCGCCGCGATTTGCGTCGATACTGCCGAATATGCCGAGCGCGAATGCATTGGCGATTTCGTGATGAAACGAATGGCCGGCGAGCGTTGCATGATTCGCTTCGATGTTCACGCGGATTTCATTCTGCAAGCCGAATTGCGTCAGAAAGCCATGAACCGTCGCGACGTCGTAGTCGTATTGATGCTTGGTCGGCTCTTGCGGTTTCGGCTCGATCAGCAGCGCGCCTTTGAAGCCCAACTTGTGCTTGTGTTCGACGACCATGCTCATGAAGCGGCCAAGCTGTTCGCGCTCGCGCTTCAGGTCGGTGTTGAGCAGAGTTTCGTACCCTTCGCGGCCACCCCACAGCACGTAGTTTTCGCCTTTCAGGCGCTGCGTGGCTTCCAGTGCGTTCAATACCTGGGTTGCGGCAAACGCGAAGACATCGGGATTCGGGTTGGTTGCTGCGCCTGCTGCATAGCGTGGATGCGAGAAGAGGTTCGCTGTGCCCCACAGCAGCTTGATGCCCGTCTGCTCCTGCTTGCGCGCGAGGACGTCGGTCATCGTCTTGAAGTTGTTCACGTAGCTTTTGATGCTGTCGCCTTCGGGCGCTACGTCGGCGTCATGGAAGGTGTAGAACGGGGTGCCGAGTTTCTGGAACAGTTCGAATGCGTGATCGGCTTTGGCGTGGGCCATTTCCAGGGCGTCGCCCGAACGATGCCACGGACGCTCGAAGGTGCCCGATCCGAACATGTCCGCGCCAGGCCACACGAATGTATGCCAGTAGCAGACCGCCAGGCGCAGATGGTCTTCCATTCGCTTGCCGAGTACAAGCTTGTCCTTGTCGTAGTGGCGATAGGCGAACGGGTTCTCCGTGTGCGGGCCCTCGTAGCGCACGGCGGGCAAATGTTCGAAGTAGGACATGCGCGTCTCCTGGAGTGTCGTAGTGATGTGACGTCATGCTGACGCGGGCTCGTTGTCGCGGCAATTGCGAAATTCGCCAGCGAGGGTGGTGATTCTTGGTAGTGGCTGGCGCAGGGAAATGGAGGCGCCTAGAATTGGCGCGGTGGGGTTGGGGTTGGTTTTTGGGTTGGTGTGTCAGGGTTTTTACTGGCATCCGCGTTGTGTCTTTGGTCTGCATGCGTTGCCCCTGTGCGGGGCGGCACCTACTTTTCTTTGCCGCCGCAAAGAAAAGTAGGCAAAAGAAAGCGGCTCACACCGCCAGCACGTATTCTTATCCACGGGCCCCCAACGTCCCCACGCCGCACACGGCACCGCACTTGTTCACCTGCGTTGCCAACGCCTTGAATAAGCGCATCACCCGCTACGAATGCATTTGCACGGGTAAGCGGCAGCGAATGATATGTGCCGCCCAGGTGGCAAACTGTGTGTCGGTTGTTGCGTCGTACGGGGCAGCGCTCGCACAGGGTGGGACGCATGCGCGAGCGTCCGGAGTGAGGCGTGTGGAGCACAGGGAGCCGACACACAGTTTGCCACCTGGGCGGCCGTGGACTATCTGGCGCGGCGGACCAGAATATGGGTGCGTGAAGCGGGTGAGGCGCACAAGTAGCGTGTTGGCAACGGACATGGGTCACGTGGTTGCCGTGTGAAGGATAAGAACCTTTGGGGGCCCTCAGGCAAACACAAGAACTGGCGGTGTGAGCCGCTTTCTTTTGCCTACTTTTCTTTGCGGCGGCAAAGAAAAGTAGGTGCCGCCCCGCACAGGGGCGACGCGTGAAGCACGTATGCATCACGCGGATGCCAGCAAAAGCAAAAGCAAAAGCAAAAGCAAACCACCAATGCCAGCAAAAACCCAAAATCAACCCCCACTGCTCGGAGAGCAAATGCCGCAACGAACTCATCGAATCGCACTGCTCTTCAACGCAAACAAAGTCTACGACAGAGAAATCATCACAGGCATCGGCAATTATTTGCTCTCAACCCGCGTCGCCTGGGACCTCTTCCTGGAAGAAGACTTCCGCGCACGCCTGAACGGCATAGAACGTTTCGAAGGCGACGGCTTCATTGCCGACTTCGACGACCCCGCCGTCTGCGAAGCACTAGCCAACTCCCCTTTACCCGTCGTCGCCGTAGGCAGCTCATACGAAGACGCATCGAAATACCCAGCGAATCTCCCCTACATAGCGACCGACAACATGCAACTCATGTCGCTCGCGTATAAGCATCTGATCGGCGCCGGCCTGCAACGCTTCGCCCTCTACAGCCTGCCCGAATCCCCAACCAACCGCTGGGCGCAGGAACGCGAACTCGCATTCAACACGCTGCTGAAAGCAGACGGAATAGAAGGCGACGTCCACCGCGGCCTGCCGACCAGCGCGCCCGTCTGGCACCAGGCCAGCGTGCAACTCACCGAATGGCTGCAAAACCTGCCCAAGCCCGTCGGCATCATCGCGGTAACAGACGCCCGCGCGCGGCAAGTACTCCAGGCATGCCTGATCAGCGGCATCCCCGTGCCCGAACAGGTCGCCATCATCGGCATCGACAACGATCCGCTCACGCGCTCGCTCACCCGCATTCCACTTTCGTCCGTGATCCAGGGCACCGAGGAAATGGGCCGCACCGCCGCGCACCTGCTGCATCAGATGCTGGGCGGCGCACGCTTCGCAGGCCGCCGCATTCTCGTGCCGCCCGTCGGCATCAACGTCTGCGAATCGACGAAGCATGAGCCGCTCGCGAGCCCCTACGTGATGCGCGCACGTCACTACATCCGGCAATACGCCTGCCAGGGCATCAAGACGGAACAGGTCGCCGATTATGTGGGCGTGTCGCGTTCGTCGCTGGAGGACTACTTCCGCCGCGAACTCGGCTGCACCGTGCATCAGGAAATCCTCAAGCACAAGCTCGATGTCGCCAAGCAACTGCTCACGCAGCAGGACATGTCGAGCGCGGAAGTCGCGATCCGCTGTGGCTTCACTTCGTTGCAGTACATGTACGCCGTGTTCCGGCGCGAACTCGACTGCACGCCGCGCGAGTATCAGGAACGCATGCAAGCCGCCGCGCAATCGACTCACAATGCGCCATCCGCATAAATGCCTTAATCTGGTTTGATCCGCGACCGACATGAATTTCGCCGACATGCACAGCACCGATACCTCTCTCTCATCCAGCGTCCAGACCGAACGCTGGGGCACGTTGCCCGGTCTCGGCGACATTCGTCTGTTCACGCTGCGCAACGCGCACGGCATGCGCGTCACCATCAGCGATCTCGGCGCGACGCTCGTCTCCTGGCATGCGCCCGATCGCGCAGGTCGCGTCGCCGATGTGCTGCTCGGTCACGAAACACCCGCCGATTATCTGGCGAGCCGCTGGTTCTTCGGCTCGACCATCGGACGGTGGGCGAACCGCATCGCACAGGCGCGCTTCACGCTCGACGGCGTCGTCTATCAGCTCGACCGCAACGACGGCGACAATCTGCTGCACGGCGGGATCAACGGATTCCACAAGGCGCTGTGGCATGCGCGCGAAGTGGACGGCGCGCTGGTTCTGTCGCACGAATCACCTGAAGGCGACGCAGGCTTCCCCGGCGCGGTCGCGGCAACCGTGCGCTATGCGCTCGACGACGACGGCGCGCTCACGATCGACTACGATGCCACCGCCGATGCGCCCACGCCCATCAGCCTCACGAATCACGCGTACTTCAATCTGTCCGGCGACGCGTCCGCCGATGCGCCCGATATTCGCGGACATGTGATCACGATCGATGCCGACGCGTTCTTCGCCGTCGATGACGCGATGATCCCCATCGAAAGAAAAGACGTAGCCGGCAGCGTGTTCGACTTTCGCGCGGGCGCGCCGATTGGCGCGCGCCTCGACTGGCCGGATGCGCAACTCGCGCGCGCAGGCGGCTTCGATCATTGCTACGTGCTGCGCGATAGCGCCGCTGTCACGCGCAAGGCCGCCATACTCTACGATCCCGCCAGCGGACGTGAACTGACGGTATCGACGGACGCGAAAGGCATGCAGTTCTACACGGGCAACTTTCTCGCGGGCGTCGATGGTCGCAACGGCAAGACTTACGGGAAGCACGCGGCATTGTGCCTCGAAACAGGCGCGTTTCCGAATCAGGTCAACATGCCGGACGCCGAACAGGTCGTGCTGCGGCCCGGCGAACGTTATCGCCACACCACCGTCTACCGGCTCGGCGTGCGTTGAGCATTGACAGCGGCATAGCTTCCATATTCCTTACGTAATCTGTCGAAACATTGCCGCTGTTGTAATTCGCCCCCGATGATTGCGGCATTCATTACGCCGTGAAATCATAGGCGGCCTTTTCTGATCTCAAAGCCAGCCCACTGCGGCGCCCCGTTCAGGGCAACGCGGCCAGCCAGCCAAACGCCATCGCATCCCCCCGTCGATGGTCATTCCGTCACGAAGCATCACGCGCGTCGCGAGCATCGACAGCCCGACGCGTGCGCCAGCCATCTCGACGACGGTTGCGGTCAGTTGCAACCCTACGCTGTCTTGCCCCTGGAGCGACCTGTGAACACACCCGAAACCGTTGCCATCGATTCCGCCGCGCGCGCTAATGGACAAAGCAAAAGCGCCGGTAACGGCGCGCCGCCCGCCGGATCGCGCCGCATCACGTTCATCCGCTGGTTGCGCAAGGTGCATAGCTGGGTCGGACTGTGGGGCGCGGCGCTCGGTCTTCTGATGGGCACCAGCGGCTTTCTGCTGAACCATCGCGGCGGCCCGCTACGCGTGTCGACGGGCGAGCCGCAGGTCGAATCGCTGCAGGTGAAGCTGCCGGACCCGGCACCCGAATCGCCGCGCGATCTCGCCAAATGGCTCAAGCAGGACCTGAAGGTGCAAGGCAAACCGGGCCGCGTGCAGAAAGAGCCGTCGCATCCCGTCGCATGGGGCGACCGCAAGGCCGTTCAGCCGGAACACTGGCAAGTGAGCTTCGCATCGCCCGGCGAAAATACGCAGGCGGAGTACTGGGTCGGCAATGACTACGTGACCGTCAAGCGCAGCGCCAACACCTTCCTCGCGGCGCTGACGAATCTGCATAAGGGCGTCGGCCTGAGCGTCGGCTGGGTGCTCGTGATCGACACGTTCGCGGGCGGCGTGATCTTGCTGTCGCTCACGGGCGTCCTGCTGTGGACGCAGTTGAACAAGCGTCGCACGATCGGTGCGGTGCTGGTGCTCGGATCGATCGTCGCGGCGATCGTCGCAGGGATGTTCTGACGCGTCGCGCACATCGGATAGAACAAAGGGCGATGCACCGCTGTGCATCGCCCTTTTTCGTTGCGGCCTTGAACCGGCAAAGCCACTGAACCGCTGAACCGCTTAGCGGCGGAAGGCCGGCGCACCCATCGGCGCACCCGTGTTACCGCCGTCGACGACGATCTCCGCCGCCGTCATCCCCGACGCCGCATCCGATGCGAGGAACACAGCCGCTTGCGCCACTTCATCGGCCAGCGCGAAACGGCCCATCGGGATCATCGGCGAAAGCGCCGTTTCCGTCGCGTCGAGCGTCGCGCCTTCACGATCGCCGCGCGTCCAGATCGACGTGCGCGTGCCGCCAGGAATCACCGTGTTCACGCGAATGCCGCGCGTGACGAGTTCCGACGCGAGCACGCGCGCCATGCCGGAAATCGCCGCCTTCGAAGCCGAATACGCCGACGAGCCCGGCGCGCCGAGTTGCCGCATCACCGAGCCGTTCAGCACGATCGAGCCGCCCTCGCCCATCAGCGGCACGGCCGCCTGCACGGTCAGGAACACGGCCGTCACATTGGTGCGCATGATCGCTTCGAACTTCTCGGCCGTCGTGCTGCCGACAGGCGTCGCCCCGCTCACGCCCGCATTCGCGAACACGATATCCAGCTTGCCGAACTTGTCGGCGATCACTTTCATGACTTCATCGATGGCGGCAGGATCGTCGAGGTCCGCGCGGATCGGCAGCGCGTTCGGGCCGAGTTCCGCCGCCGCTTCGTCGAGCTTCTTCTGGTCCCGACCCGTGATCGCAACACGCGCGCCTTGCGCGATCAGGATGCGCGCCGCCGCGAAACCGATGCCGCCGTTGCCGCCCGTGATAAGCGCTGTCTTGTTTGCGAATGACATGACCATTTCTCCATAAATTGAGGGTTTGGGGCGGACTTCCGCCAGCAGCTGCCTTATAATTGCAGTTGCAATCTTAAATTAATGATAGTGACCGCAATCAATACGTGTCAAGCCGTTTTTCTCACCGGTTTGTTGCGGAAGGTGGATCAGCGATGAAAGTCAGCAAGGAAAAGGCGGCGCAAAACCGCGCGGCCCTTGTCGAAACGGCCGCGCGCCTGTTCCGGGAGCACGGCATCGACGGCGTCGGTGTCGCCGAGATTGGCAAGGCGGCGGGGCTCACGCACGGCGCGCTTTACGCGCACTTCCCGTCGAAGGAAGCGCTCGCGGCGGAGGCGCTCGCGCACGGTCTGCAGATTGGCCACGAGCGCATGACCCGAACGCCCGACGGCCGCGCGCCGAGCCTGAGCGAACTGCTCGACAGCTATTTGTCGGAGGAAAAACGCGACGACATCGCGAACGGCTGCGCGATGGCGGCGTCGGCGAGCGAGGTCGGACGTCAGGACGAGACGATCAGCGCGCGCTACAGCGAAGGCTTCGAACTGATGGCGGCTGTGTTCGAAAAGCACCTGCGCGCGCAGAAGGTGAAGGGCGACCCGCGCGAGAAAGCGATTGCGATTTCGTCGACGCTGATCGGTGCGATTGCGGCGTCCCGCGCGGTGTTGAAGGCGCAGCCGGAACTCGCGAACGACATTTTGCGCGCGGTGCGGCGCGCGGTCGGCGATATTGCGGGCGAAAAAGCCTGAGCAAACGCGCTCTGAGCGAAGAACTACTTCAAAAGCGCGACGTCATTCACGCGCGTCGCCTGTGCGCATGCGTCATGCCTTGAAGTCGCGGATGCGATGTCCAATAGTTAGAAGGGAATAAAGAGGACCGCGCCGTAGTTCGTCAATTCATGACGGACGCGCCATTCTTCGAGCAAGGAGTGCATCGTGCGCAAGATCATCGTTTCGCTTCAGGTCACTGCTGCTATCGCGCTGGGTGTTGGCGCGGCGCTATCCAACGCGCAAGGGCTTTCCACTTACGACGACGTGAACGCGCCCGTCAACAGCACGCGGTTGATGCCCAATGCGCCACGCGGCAGCGAGTATCCGACGCATGGCAACCAGCAGGCGGGGGAAATGAATCTGAATCCCACCGATCCGCGCGCGCAACTCGTCACAGGGACCCCGAATAACGCGCAATCAGGCGGGTATGGGTCGCCGCTGGCGGGGGTGCATTCGGCTGTTGCGCCGGGGCAATAGCGGTTTTGTTTTGGGTTCGGTTTGGTTGTTCTTGGCTTTGCGCTGGCATCCGCGTTTTGTTATTGGTGCTTCAAGCGTCGCCCCTGTGCGGGGCGGCACCTACTTTTCTTTGCCGCCGCAAAGAAAAGTAGGCAAAAGAAAGCGGCTCACACCGCCGGTTCTTGTGTTTGCCTGAGGGCCCCCACAGGGTCTTACGCTTCACACGGCAACCACGTGACCCACGTTCGTTGCCAGCGCTCTTGCGATGCGCCTCACCCGCTTCACCCTCCCGCGTTACAGCATGCCGCGCCACACAGTCCATCGCCGCCCAGGTGGCAAACTGTGTGTCGGCCCAAGTGCTCCACACGCCTCACTCCGGACCGATAGCGCATGCGTCCCACGCTGTAAGAGCGCTTACTTACACGACGCGACAACCTACACAGAGTTTGCCACCTGGGCGGCACATACCATTCGCTGCCGCGCACCGTTGTACGGGTGCCTGAAGCGGGTGATGCGATTGTTCGAAGCGCTGGCAACGAGCATCGGCGAGGGCACTGCCGTGTGAAGCGCGGGGACGTTGGGGGCCCGTGGATAAGAACATGGGCTGGCGGTGTGAGCCGCTTTCTTTTGCCTACTTTTCTTTGCGGCGGCAAAGAAAAGTAGGTGCCGCCCCGCACAGGGGCAACGCTTGAAGCACCAGTAACAAATCGCGGATGCCAGCGCAAAAAGCAAACTGCAAATCCCAGCACAAAAAACAAAAACCAAAAAAAGCCCGCTTGCGCGGGCAACCTTCTACCAGGAGACAAACAACAAAAAAAACCTACATCACCCTTTAGTCGCACCAAACGTCAACCCCGCGACAAAGTGCTTCTGCATCGCAAAAAACATCGCAACAGACGGCAGCGCCGCCAGAATCGAACCAGCAGACACCAGATTCCACGCCGTCGTCCATTGCCCTTTTAGCGCCGCGACACCAACCGTAATCGGCGCAGCATCGTCGCCTTGCGTGAGGCACAGCGCCCAGAAATAATCATTCCAGACGAACGTAAAAACGAGAATGGCAAGCGCGGCAAGCGCAGGACGAATCAACGGCAGCACGATACGGAAGAACACGGTCCACTCGCCCGCCCCTTCGATGCGCGCCGCTTCGACCAGTTCATACGGCAACTGCTTGATGAAGTTCCGCAGAAAGAGCGCGCAAAAACCCGTCTGAAACGAAACATGAAAAAGAATCAGCGCGCCAAGCGTATTGAAGATACCGAGGCTCAGCGACAGATCGCGCACGGGAATCATCAGAATCTGGATCGGCACGAAGTTGCCCGCGACGAAGGTCGCGAAGAGCGTCGTGTTGCCACGGAACTTGTAGATGGCCAGCGCGAAACCCGCCATCGCCGCGAGCGCGATCGAACCGACTACGGCAGGCACCGTGATCAGCACGCTGTTCCAGAAGTAATGCAGCATCGGCGACGTGGTGAGCGCTTCGCGATAGTTGTCGATGAGCGCGATGTGCTTCGGCCAGCCCCAGTAATTCCCTTCGCTCAGTTCTTCCGTCGAACGCATCGACGTAACGAGCACGGCGATCATCGGCAATAGCCAGATCAAAAGCGCAATCGGCAACGTCAGCTTGTACAACTGCCGGTTGATCGGCTTCCATTTGGCAACGGGCATCGGATACATATCGTCCCCTCCTTACTGTTCGTTGCGCAGCATGCGGCGCAGGTGATAGACGATGTACACGAGCATGATCGCGAACAGCACGACGGCAATCGATGCCGAATAGCCGATGCGGTAATACTTGATCGCCTGGTCGTACATGTAATAGGCGAGCACGGTCGAGCTTTCGAATGGCCCCCCGCCCGTCATCACCGAAATCAGATCGAAGCTGCGCAGCGCGCCAATCACCGTGACGACGATCGCCATGAACGTGACGGGCCGCAACTGCGGCAACACCACATGCCACAGCATCGACCAGCCCTTCGCGCCTTCCATGCGCGCGGCTTCGATCTGCTCGCTGTTCAGCGATGTCAGACCCGTCAGATAAAGAATCATGCAATACGCGGTCTGCGGCCATAGTGCGGCGAAGATGATGCCGAACGTCGCATAGTGTGCGTCGCCGAGCACGGGCACGCCGTGGCCGAGTATCACTGCAAAGAGGCCGAAGGTCGGATCGTAGAACCACGAGAAGATCAACCCGACCACCACGCCCGACAGTACGAACGGCGCGAAGAACAGCGACTTCACCACGCGTATGCCCGCCACCGCCTGGTTCAGATACAGCGCGACGGCAAGACCCATCGGCGGCGCGAGCAGGAACAGCACGAGCCAGATGAGGTTGTTCTTCAGCGCGGTGTAAAAAGTCGGCGCCTGAAACAGTTCGATGTAGTTCGCGAGACCGACGAAGACCTTGTCGGTCATGCCATCCCAGTTGTAGAAGCTGAGCCAGATCGACGACAGGATCGGCCAGACCACGTACACCGCGACCATGAAGCATGCGGGCGCTAGAAACAGCAGCGCGGCCTTGCGCTGCCGCCGCGCGGTGGGCGACGGGCCGCGCTTTTTGCCCGCGGCTCTGGGCGATGGCGACGCCTGCGGCTGCGACGGCGGCGTGCCGTTGATGTCCTGACGTGTAACGGAGTGCGACACGACGATTCTCCATGCAACGAGATTGCTGCTTCGCGCCGGGCTCGCATTGAATGCACGCCCGGCGCCACTGCTTCACATCCTTACTTCTTGTAGATACGCTTGCGCGTTTGCTCGAGCTGCGCAAGGATCGCATCGATCTTCGTCGGATCGGCGATGAATTGCTGCATGCCCTTCATCCCTTCGTCTGCCATTTCCTTCGTCATGTCGCGATCGTAGAACTGCGCGATGCCGCCCTTCGTGTTCGACAGAATCTGGAAACCGATCTTCGAAATGGGATCTTCCGGCTCGGGCGACTTGCTGTTCGCCGACAGCGAGCCGAGACCCGTCGCCAGCTTCGCGCCCTGCTCCGGCGTTTCGACGAACGCGAGGAACGTATGCGCGTCAGCCTTGTTCTTCGCTTTGGCCGGAATATGCAGCGATTCGACGGGACCATCTTCCGCCGTCGGCACGTTCGAGTCGATGATCGGGAACTGGAAGTAGCTCATGTTCGGCTTCACGTTCGGCGGGAAGCCGCCCGTGATGAACGTGCCCATCAGCATCATCGCAGCCTTGCCCTGGAACAGGAACGGTTGCGCCGCGTCCAGATCGTACGACAGCGAGTTGTCGATGAAATCCTTGTCGTCGAGCAACTGCTTCCACGTCGTATAGACCTTCTTCACGCGCGGATCGGTGTACGGCACTTCGCCCGCCATCAACTTCTGGTGGAACGCGTTGCCGTTGATGCGCAGGTCGAGATAGTCGAACCAGCCCGCCAGCGTCCATGCATCGCGGCCGCCCACTGCGAACGGCGTGATACCCGCCGCCTTCAGTTTCTTGCAGGCGTCCATCAACTGGTCCCACGTCTTGGGCTCCGACGCGATACCCGCCTTCTGGAACAGATCCTTGCGATAGAACAGACCCCACGAGTAGTACACGGTCGGCGCCGCGTACTGCTTGCCGTTGTACGTCGACGATTCCTTCGTCGATGCGTACATGCTGTCCCAGCCGTTCTTCTTCCAGTCGCCGCTCAGGTCCTCGAACAGACCGCGCCGCGCGTAGTACGCCATGCGCTCGCCGTTGTGCCAGTTGACGACATCGGGCGCGACGGTCGACAGCCAGCCCGGCAATTGCACCTTGTACGCTTCCTCATCGACGAACGACGCCTTCACGTCGATGTCGGGATGCGCCTTCTTGAAGTCGTCGATCACCGATTGCCACACCGCGCGCTGGCTTGCACCTTTGAACGCGATGTTGATCGTCATCGTGCCCGCTTCTGCCGTCGTCGCCGCGAACGGCGAGACGGCTGCGGCAACCGCGAGGGCGGCCGCTGCGATTGCGGTGCGCGCGTTGAATTTTCTTGCTGTCATCTTCCTGTCTCCTTGTGTCCTGGTTCTAACCTGCTGGGATCACTGCTACGTTGCGAAGTTATTCCGTGCTTTCCGTGCGATAGGCGGCGACGCCTTGCGGTTCGACCTCGTGCGCGCCGATCACGAAACGCGACGCATCGACGCCTTCGATCACATGCCGCGCATTCGTATAGTTGAAGACATACGTGAGCTTGCCGCGCCGGCTGATACGCACGCTGTCACCCAACGGCGTCGGCGTGAGCCCCGCTTCCGTCGCGATGCGCGCAAACAGCGACTCAGTCAGACGATCGTCGAACAGGCTCGCGAAGTAGTGAACGGAACCATGCTGCACATACGCGGGATGACCGTCGGCAAAACGTGCGCGCACGCCGAAGCTTCGTTCATCAGCGGCATCGATCAGATCGCGCCAATGGCGCGCCTGACCTTCGCGCAGACCGTCGCTTGCGCCGTTCACCTGCACGGGCTCCGTCACGTTCGGCCGCATCGATTCGACGCGCCATACGCGGATGGGCAACAGCGATGCGAGCGCGCCCGGCGGCAGGTTCGCGGGAATCTGCAGATCAGGTGTCTTAGAGCCCGTGCGCGGGCCGAGCACGATCTGCGCGCCCGATGCCGCGAGCCGCACCGCGAAGTCGCCCGGCACGACTGGCAACGGCGGTACGACGATCATCGCGTAGCCGTCGAGCGGCGCGTCGGCAGGAATCACATCGACGTCGAAGCCGAGCGAGCGCAGCGCCGAGTAGTACTCGAACGCGAAGCGCGGGTAATGAAAGTCCGCGCCCTGCGGATGAATTTCAAAGAGCCACTTGGCTTCGTAGTCGTAGATCAGCGCGACCTTGCTGCGCACATTCGCGTTCGCATCGGCATCGGCCGCCGACACCCTGGCGATTTCGTGCGCGACCTGCTCCGCTTCGCTGCCGCCAATATCGAGGCGATTGTCGGGCGTGTTCAGCCCGGCGTGCATCTGCTCCTGCGCGAACGGCGCCTGGCGCCACCTAAAGTAAGACACGCAGCCCGCGCCGTGCGCGAACGCTTCCCAGCTCCACAGACGCACCATGCCCGGCAGCGGCGCAGGATTCCAGTGCGCCCAGTTCACGGGACCGGGCTGCTGCTCCATCACCCAGAACGGCAGCTTCGACATGCCGCGATACACATCGTGATTGAACGACGCGAAGTCGGGATGCCCGGTGCGCAGGAACTTCGCCTTGATCTCCGGCGCGTACCACTGCTCTTCGAGCGCGCCGAGCGGATAGCTGTCCCACGTCGCCACATCGAGATCGCGCGCGACCTTGTAGTGATCGAACTCGGTGAACAGCTGCATGAAGTTGTGCGCGACAGGCCGGCCCGGCGAATGCGCGCGGATGATTTCGACCTGCATGCGGTTGTAGCGCGCGACTTCATCGGATGCGAAACGCCGGTAATCCAGCCGATGCGACGGATGCGCTTCCGTGACGGTCGCAATGGGCGCATCGATTTCGTCGAAGCTGCGGTACTCCATGCTCCAGAACACGGTGCCCCACGCGCGGTTCAATGCGTCGATGTTCTGATAACGCTCCTTGAGCCACAGGCGAAACCGCGCGACGGCAGCAGGCGAATAGCTGACCACTGTGTTGTGACAGCCGAACTCGTTATCCGTCTGCCAGTACGCGACAGCAGGATGCTTGCCGTAACGCTCCGCAACGGCCTCGCAGATCTTGCGCGACGCTTCGAAATACGACGGCGACGAAAAGTCGTAATGACGGCGCGAACCGAATGCACGCGGACGTCCATCCGCGCCCACGGGCAGAATGTCGGGATGTCGGTCGATCAGCCACTTCGGCGGCGTCGCCGTCGGCGTGCACATCACGACCTGCAGGCCAGCATCACCGAGTACGTCGATCGCACGATCGAGCCAGCCCCAATCGTATTCGCCCGGCGATGGCTCGATACGGCTCCATGCAAATTCCGCGATTCGCACCTGCTCGATGCCGAGCGCCTTCATACGGCGCGCGTCGTCTTTCCACATCGATTCCGGCCAGTGCTCCGGGTAGTAACAGACTCCTAGGCGCATGCGCATGTCCCTTATGCGTAGTGTTCGACGGAGTTGAGCGCCTTCACGGCGAATCCGTCTTCGGTGAAAAGATGGCAGGCACGGGCGGGCGCGGCGAATACCACGCGCTCACCCTGTTCGACGCGGGCGTTGCCGGGCACCTTCGCGATCAGCACGGCGCCGCCCGGTTGTTCGAGATGCACGTAGCTGTGCTCGCCCAAATGCTCGATCAGCGAAATGGTGCGCGCGAGCGTTGTATCACGTCGTGATGCATCGTCCGTGACGAGTTCGAGATGTTCCGGGCGCACGCCGAGCGTCACGGGTTGCCCGCCTTGCAAGCTGCTGCCGTCGACTTCGACGCGCAGCGTTTCATTCGTGTGATCGAGCGTGACGTCGACGCCTTGCGCGTCGATCGCCGTCACTCTGCCTGGCAGGAAGTTCATACGCGGCGAGCCGATGAAGCCCGCGACGAAGCGGCTATTGGGCCGGTGATACAGCTCGAGCGGCGCGCCGATCTGCGCGATGCTGCCGTAGCGCTCGGTGTCCTTGCCCGAATGCAGCAGCACGATCTTGTCGGCGAGTGTCATCGCTTCCGTCTGATCGTGCGTCACATAGACAACGCTTGCGGTCGCGAACTGCTTGTGCAGACGCGCGATTTCGATTCGCGTCTGGCCGCGCAAGGTCGCATCGAGATTGGACGAGGGTTCGTCGAACAGAAACACGCCAGGCTCACGCACGATCGCGCGGCCAATTGCGACGCGCTGCCGCTGCCCGCCCGACAGCGCGCGCGGCTTGCGGTCGAGCAGCGCTTCGAGCTGCAGGATGCGCGCGGCCTCCTTCACCTTGCTGTCGATTTCTGCTTTCGGCTTCTTCGCGAGCTTCAGGCCAAAGGCCATGTTCTCGTACACGCTCATGTGCGGAAACAGCGCGTAGCTCTGGAACACCATCGCAACGCCGCGCTCGGCAGCGGGCACGTCGTTGACGATGCGCCCACCGATCGACAGATCGCCGTCCGTCACGTCTTCCAGACCCGCGATCATGCGCAGCAGCGTGGACTTGCCGCAGCCCGACGGACCGAGGAACACACAAAACTCGTTTTCGCCGATCTCCAGATCGACGTTGCGGATCACGGGCGCGTTGTCTCCATACGCTTTCTGCACGCCCTTCAACGAAATGCTCGCCATCGCTTCGACTCCGTGATTTAATCAGCCCGAAGCGGAGATTAAGCGCTTAATCTGAATGGCCGAAAAAACGACCGCATTGCGATCGCTGGCCTTTCTGAAGGCCGTTTGTCGGCCGTGTAAGGCTGTCTCCGATAATTCGTTCTGTCGTTTTGCGCATGGTGCCCCGCCTTCGAAGCCAATGCAAATGATGAACGCGAGTCCCACATATTGAATAAGCGTTGCGAAACATGTCCACCTTGAGCGAAGTCGCACGGCGCGCCGGCGTCACGTCGGCCACCGTTTCGAACGTGCTGCGCAATCGCGGGCGCGTCGGCGAGCAGACGCGTCAGCGCGTCCTCGAAGCCGTCGAGGCGCTCAACTACCGTCCGCATCTTGCGGCACGCGCACTCGCCGAAGGCCGCGCGCCGACCATCGCGCTGATGGTGTCGAGCATCGCGAACCCGTTCTACCCCGAGTTTGCGCTGGCCGTCGAGCGCGCGGCGCGCACCAGCGGCCACTTCGTCATCATCTGCAACACCAATGAAGATCCGCACGCGGGCCGCGCGTATCTGGAGCAGATTGCGGGCACGCTGTCCGAAGGCGTGCTGGTGATGAACGCCAATCTCGACTTCGACGATCTGCGCAAAACGGAAGCGCGCGGCGCGCCCGTGGTGCTGTGCATGTGGGAACGTCCCGACGATCCACCCGGCCTGCCGTGCGTCGCCGTCGATTTCCGCCTTGCGGGCCAACTCGCTGCGCAGCATCTGATCGAGCTTGGGCACACGCGCATCGGCGCGGTTGTCGGCAGCAAACCCTCGGGTATTCACGCATCGCGCTACGAAGGCTTTGTCGATGCGATGCGCGAGGCGGGCCTCAAAGTACCCGCGAAAAACGTGCGTTACGCACCCGATACGACGCAAGGCGGCTATACCGCGGCGCGCGATCTGCTGGAGAAGGACCCGAAACTGACGGCCATCTTCGCGACCAACGACCTGCCCGCGCTCGGCACGATCCACGCTGCGGCCGATCTCGGGCGCGAAGTGCCGCGCGATCTGTCCGTAGTCGGCATCACCGACATTCAGCTTGCGCAGCAATCGCGTCCGCCTCTCACAACCGTCGCCGTGCCGACCGTCGAAGCCGCCGAACTCGCGGTCTCGTTGCTGCGCGAGCTGATCGAGCGGCCTTCCGGCAAGCATGGCGCGCATCAGAAAGCGCCGCGCGTATGCGTGACGTCCGAGCCGCAATTGATCGTGCGTGGTTCCACGCGCAAACGCTGAGCCCGCCGATGCTGCAAAGCTGAGCCTTTCCTCATACATCAGGCGACCAGGCATGACAGGTCCGCATCATTCGATCCTGGTCAAAATCAGTACAAACGCCTGTTGGCATCGTCCGCCACATTGGCGGGACAGAATGAGGACAAGAACCCGCAAAGGCTTGCGCGTCAAAGGCTTGCATTCCGCAGAGCGTTTGTTTATGCGGCTTTGCGCCAGCATTGAATAAAAAAATCCGCTTCAAATCATCGTCGCGCTTGTTAGACTCGAATCGACTTCCCCAAGGGTTTTCGATTCATGAACAACACAGTGGATGATCCAGAAGTCGTGCCGCGCTATCGCATCGGGGCCGTCGCCCGCATGGCGAATCTTCCCGTCGGCACGCTGCGCATCTGGGAGCGCCGCTATGGCGTCGTCGCGCCGCCCACCACGCAATCCGGGCATCGCCTGTACAGCGAAGCCGACGTGCGGCGCGTCGCGATGATCAAGGGGCTCGTCGATCGCGGCTATTCGATCGGCTCGATCGCCACGTTGCAGACGGGCGAACTCGAACGGCTCGCGTTCATGCATGTCGACAAGACGCCTGTGTCGCCGCTCACGGAGGGGCGGCCGGGCTTGCGGCTGCGCATCGTCGGCGCGGCGCTCGCGCAGACCATCCGCCAGCATCTGCACGCGATGCAGGCAGAGCTTGCAAGCGACCCGAAAGTCTTCGAGAACATGACGGCCGCGTTCACCGAACGCATGAACCAGCCCGCCGATGTGCTGATCATTCATCTGCCGTCGCTGCACGCGGACGATGTCGAGCGCGTGCTCGCACTCAGCGCGTCGACTCATGCGGAAAACATCGTCGTGGTGTATTCGTTCGCCGCCGCCAACACGATCAACCTGCTGGAACGCGTCGGCGTACGCACGATACGCGAGCCGCTCGATCAGGCATCGATCGCGCAGATGATGGGCGACATCCAGCGCAAGACGGGACAAGCCGCGATGCAGCCCGACATGCGCGAGCCCGCGCCGCAGCGGCACTACTCCGACGAGACATTGATGGCGATGGCGCATGCGTCGACCACCGTCGCATGCGAATGCCCGAAGCATCTCGCGAGCATCATCATGCAGTTGAGCGCGTTCGAGCAGTACAGCGTCAGCTGCGCTTCGCGCACGCCCGCCGACGCGCTACTGCATGTGTATCTGGCAAATATCTCGGGCCGTGCACGCGCAATGTTCGAGCATGCATTGCTGCGACTCGAACGCGAGGAACGCTGGGTGCTGGAAAATCGCTGAGACGTAAAAGCGCGTTGATGCAATGGGAGCGGCTACGCTAAACGTTTGCGCAGCCGCCCAGACTTCAGCGTTGCGAGCGCTTGTTCGCGTACATCGCACCGTCGGCTTGCGCCAGCAGGTCGTCGATACTCTGGGGGCTGTCGGGCGCAAACGTCGCCGTGCCCACGCTGCAGTGCAATTGATAAGGCGTTTGCGCGGACTGGTTGTGGCCGTCCAGCTGATGCCTGAGGCGCGCGATGGTCTGCGCCGTCCCTTCTTCGTCGGAATCGCTCAAGAGCACGACGAACTCGTCCCCGCCCAACCGGCCGATCACATCGCTGTCGCGCAATGCCGTTTTCAACACCGTTGCAAATGCAATCAACGCGCGGTCGCCTTCCGCGTGACCATACACATCGTTGATCTGCTTGAAGCCGTTCAGATCGAAGAACAGCAGCGACGCCGGTTTTTGCGCGCGCTTGCAGAGTCTGATGGCATGCTGCGCGAGTGCCTCGAAGCCTCGGCGATTCGACAGGCCCGTCAGTTCATCCGTGGTCGCGAGCTGCACGGCGGAGATTTCCTGCTCGGCCATACGCGCGAGATCGCGCAACAGCACCCGCTCTTCATCGTCCAGCGCGCGTGGCTTCACGTCGATCAGACACAGCGTGCCGAGCCGGCTGCCGTTGTCGACGGTGAGCGGATAGCCCGCGTAGAAGCGGATATTCGGGTCGCCGGTGACAAGCGGATTGTCGGCAAAGCGCACATCGAGCAACGCATCGTTCACGAGGAACAGTTCGTCGTCGAGAATCGCGTGGCCGCAGAAAGACACATCGCGCGACGTTTCCGAAGCGTCGATGCCGGGATGCGACTTGAACCACTGGCGATGACTGTCGACCAGCGTGACGGCCGCAATGGGTACGCCGAACAGGCGTCGCGCGAGCCGCGTGAGACGATCGAAACGTTCTTCGGGCGGCGTATCGAGTATATGAAGCGAGCGCAACGTTTCGACGCGTTCGCTTTCGTTATGTGGCATTGATGGTCGCAGCATTCGAGATCCGGATTAAACGCGAACGCACGATACTCCTTTAGCACCGCGCGATCCGCCGCAGGTTGAACGGAACCGGGTACAAATTCTATCCGCAGCCTGCGGTAAATGAAACGAATTAGCCCGCCCGGTCGACTCAAATGCATGCGTAATTGCCCTGGCTGAAAGCTAACCGACACCCGTCGGCCCATTCAGCACGATGCGCACCTTGCGCGCCAGTTCCGCGCGCCGATAGGGTTTGTGAATGATGTCGAACTCGCTGCCGCTCGCATCCGTCCTTTCGAGCGACGCATCGGCATAGCCCGTCGTCAGCAGCACCTTGATCTTCGGCAGCAGGCGCCGCGCCTCGCGCGCGAGCATCACGCCGTTCATGTTGCCCGGCATGATGAGGTCGGTGAACAGCAGATCGACCGTCGTGCCGTCCTGCAAAATCTCCATCGCCTCTTTCGTGTTCAGCACGACACGCGTGCGATAGCCGATCTGCTCGAGCATCGCCTGTGCGACTTCCGCCACTTCGACGCGGTCGTCGACGATCAGGATCATTTCGTTGCCCGCCTTTTCGATCGCCTTCGGCGCCGACGGACGACGCTGCGCATTGCCTTCGACAGCCGGGAAATAAAGCCGCAACGTGGTGCCGACGCCCGGCTCCGAATACAGATTCACCGCGCCGCCCGACTGCTTCGCAAAGCCATACACCATCGACAATCCGAGGCCCGTGCCCTTGCCTTCGTCTTTCGTCGTGAAGAACGGGTCCATCACCCTGTCGAGAATCTCAGGCGGAATGCCGCATCCGTTGTCGGAGATCGCGATACTCACATAGCGCCCCGTCCGCAGGTCGGCGAATCCGACCATTGCCTGATGCTCCAGTTCGACCGTTTCCGTGCGCACGGTCACGACACCGTCGCGCTGGTTCGCGAGTGCGTCGCGTGCATTGAGCAGCACGTTGAGCAAGGCGACCTCGAGTTGGGTCGAGTCGACACGGCAATTGCCGAGACCCTCTTCGTACTCGGTCTTCAGCGACACGTTCTCACCGAGCGTGCGCCGCGCGAGTTCGACCATGCTGTCGGCTAGCGTGTTCAGGTTGACGGTGCGCCCCACGAGCTTCTGCTTGCGCGCGAACGCGAGCAGTTGTTGTGTCAACGTCGTGGCTTTGGCGACTGCGCCGCGGATGCGATCGAGGCTCTGCGCCATCACCGCGTTTTGCGCATTGCCTTCGAGGCCCATCTGCAGCACATCGACATAACCCGCCATCACCTGCAGCAGATTGTTGAAGTCGTGCGCGATACCGCCTGTCAACTGCCCGAGCGCCTCCATTTTCTGAGCCTGATGCAACGCGTCTTCGGCATCGCGGCGCCGGCTCACGTCCAGTTGCGAGCCGAAGAAATACACCAGTTCGCCCTGATCGTTGAAGACGGGAGAAATGAACAACGCGTTCCAGAACGTCGACCCGTCCTTGCGATAGTTGAGAATCTCCGTCGCGATCTCGCGGCGATGCGCGACGGCATCCCGCACTTCGTCGAGAGTGGCGCGATCCGTCTCCGGCCCCTGCAAAAAACGGCAGTTGGTGCCGATGATCTCCGTCAGTTCATAGCCCGTCATGCGCAGAAACGCATGGTTCGCGAAGATCACGGGGTTGTCGGGCAGATTCGGATCGGTGACGACCATCGGCATGCGTGTCGTCGATACGGCTGCAAAGAAGATGTCGTCCCGATGATCGGTGATCTGATGCGCGCCGCTTCGAATGGTGGTGAGTGTACGGTTGGTATCCATGGCATTTGACGCAATACGGTGCGACAGCCACGGTTGTTTCGCTCGACTCTTTACGTGGGCAGTCACACTCCGGTTTGAGAAGCCGCATCGGTCTGCGCAGAGCGATGCGGAATTGCATTGCGTCCGTCAATGCGAAATTCATGCCGGGGCGAAAATGCAGCAGTAATTGCGCAACGGCTCACGAATAAAAGGGAAGAGTTACCGCGCAAAGCCGCCATGGGTCACTGGAAATGCCGGATAAGCGATGCGAGATTTCACAAAAGGAAAGGCGGATAGAAAAATTTTCAATCGGCTCTTACTGCTGGGTCCGCCGCAGCATCGACGCGTCATAGCCCAATGCGCGAACCCGTTCCAGCAGCGCGCGCTGCAGTTCGACAGCGGGCTTCGCTTCGCGCGTGAGAATCCATAGGTACGTGCCGCTCGGTTCGCCGACGATGGACCACGCGTAGTCGTCCGCGTGATCGAGCACCCAGTAGTCGCCGACATAGAACGGCCCGAAGAACGATACTTTCAGCTTTGCGTTGTCTGAATCCGGGACCACTCGGGCCTTGCCGCGCGCAACGCGCCGCAATCCATCCACACCGCCCTCGCGGCCCGTGTTGATCACGCTGATCAAGCCGTCGTCGCGCTTCGCATAGTCCGCGGTGACGAAATCGCGGCCGCGCTCGAAGCGGTTTTCATAGCGCGCGAACTCGTACCAGCGCCCCGTATAGCGGTCCACGTCGACGCTCCTGGCGGGTTCAGGCACGCGCGCATTGCCCTTTTTCCTTCTGATGACAATCGCGCATGCAACCAGCAGGCCCACGGCGACGACTGCCGCGCCAGCAATGACAGCACGCGTATGAGAACTGTTGTGCGCGATCTCCTGACTGACGTTTTCTTCGACACTCATTGGATATCAACCTCGCGGATATGAAACTCGACCCGGCGATAAAGCCGTTTAGACCTTACGCGTCTGAAAAGTTTTCGGCCAGGCGCAATACGGTGTCAGCGCAATGAATGCTTGACGGCAACCCCACCACGCAGATTCGCAATAGCCGCTATGCTCTCTCTTCTGCATTTCCATCCCGCTGCACTCAACCTCTTATAGTTTCCTTCTCGCGGAGTCGATCATGCAATACCGCAAATTCGGCCACACTGGTCTTACTGTCTCGCGTTTGTGTCTCGGTACGATGACTTTCGGCTTGCAAACCGAAGAAGACGTATCGCGCGGCATTCTCGACAAGGCGACGGACGCCGGTGTGAATTTCATCGATACGGCCGATGTCTATCCGCTAGGCGGTGGCGAAAATCTTGCGGGACGCACGGAGGAAATCATCGGGCGCTGGCTCAAGGGCAAGCGCGACCGCTTTATCCTCGCAACCAAAGCCGTCGGCAAGGTCGGTCCGCATGCGTGGAATCAGGGCGCGTCGCGCAAGCATCTGCTCGATGCCATCGACGATTCGCTGCGCCGCCTGAACACCGATTACGTCGATCTGTACCAGCTGCATTCCGACGACCGCGACACGCCGCTCGACGAAACGCTCGAAGCACTCGACGTGATCGTGCGCTCGGGCAAGGCGCGCTATATCGGCGTGTCGAACTATCTGGCGTACCGGCTCGCGCGCATGCTCGGGCGCTCGGACGTGCTGCGCACCGCGCGCTTCGTGTCGGTGCAGCCGCGCTACAACCTGCTGTTCCGGCAGATCGAACGCGAACTGCTGCCGCTCGCCGACGAAGAAAGCCTCGCCGTGATTCCCTACAATCCGCTCGCGGGCGGCCTGCTGACGGGCAAGCATCGACACGACGCGAAGCCCACGGAAGGACGCTTCACGGAAACGGTCGGCAAGGCGGGTGAGATGTACTCGGAGCGCTACTGGCACGAGCGCGAATTCAAGACCATCGAAACGCTGCGCGAGATCAACGCGAAAACGGGCGAACCGATGACGAAGACGGCGATTGCATGGGTGCTGGCGAATCCCACCATCACGTCGGCGATCATCGGCGCGAGCCGCGTCGAGCAGTTGAACGACTCGCTGGCGGCTGTCGACCTCGTGCTCGACCCCGAGATCAAGAAGCAGCTCGACGACGCGACCGTCGAATACCGCTGGGGCGATGCGCCGCGCTGAGCGTCGATGCTGCGCTAGCGTCCGTAGCGCAGCACGGTGCTGCTCGCGGCCAGCACGTGATTCGTGACGGCTGCGAGAAACGCGTCGTGATTGAGATTGGGCGGTAGCGCATCGGGCGCGAGATCGAGCGCGTAGACCTGCAATACATAGTGATGCGGCACGTCGCCGACGGGCGGGCAAGGTCCGTAATAACCGGGCTGCCCGGTGCGATTGATGCCGCTCACGCTGCCTGCGGGCGCCGATGCGCCATGCGGCATCGCGTTCATCGACGCGGGTATCCCGTACAACACCCAATGGATCACGCCAATGCCCTTGGCGCCGTCGGGATCGAAGAGCGTCACCGCAAAGCTGCGCGTACCGGATGGCGTATTGCGCCATTGCACGGCGGGCGACTGATTGCCGCCGCCGCAATTGTTCACGCCGGCTGCGTGGCTCGAATCGATGGTGCCGCCGTCGGGCGTGCCCGGCGACGTCACTTCGAAAGCCTCGGCCGCCACGGCATGCGTGAAGCCCGACGAGAGCGCCATACATAGCGCCATGGCTGCGAGCCGGGTGTGAGAGATAGTTGTTTTCATGGGACGGCTCCGTCGAAAGAGATGCGGTCACGCGTTCATGACCGCATCGGAGGAAACGAACGGCCATGCCCGTTTATTCCCCCGCCCGCTCCTTCAACGGAATACGCCCGACTTCTGGTTCGCTTCCGGCAACTGCCGCGTTTCCCGCACCGACTTCGGATGCCAGAGCCGCGCGCCGCCTTCGATACCCGCCGCGTTCGATACGGTCGCCGCATTCGACGGCAAGTCGAACGTCAGACGCTCCGCATTGCCGCCGCCGATCCACAGCTTGTCGTAGTTGACGAGCGAAGCGAGGATGGCGATCACCTTCTCGACGCGCCGGTTCCAGCGCTTGCTGCCCACCTTCTCGCGCGCCGCATTGCCGATGTACTCGTCATACGTGCGGTCCTTGCTGACGGGATGATGCGCGAGTTCGAGATGCGGCATCAGCTCGCCGTCGCGAAAGAGCGCCGTGCCCGCGCCCGTGCCCAGCGTCAGCACGAACTCGATACCATGCCCTTCGATCGCCGCGAAGCCCTGCATCTCGGCGTCGTTGATCATGCGCACGGGCAAGCCGCCTACACGCGCCGCCAGCTGATCTGCGAGCGCGAAGCCGCGCCAGCTCGCATCGCCGATATTCGGCGCGGTCAGCACGCAGTTATCGCGCACGACGCCTGGAAAACCGATCGACATCAAGGTCGGATGCTGCGCGTCGACGAGCGGCTGAACGAGCTTCGCCAGCGTATCGACGAGTTGCTGCGGCGTGCACGGATGCGGTGTCGCGACGCGCACGCGTTCGCTTTTCATGTCGCCGCCCGCGTCGATCACGGCCGCCTTCAACCCCGTGCCGCCGACATCGATCGCGAGTATCCGCTCGCCGTCGCTCCTGGCGCTGGGTCGTGTCTGTACTTTAGCTTTAGCCAAATCGTCCCCCTTTTCGTTTGTCGTCTGACGGATCTGGACAGGTCCAGACAGCACTACTCTTTGCTCTGCAACGAGCGCCACGCGCGGCCATCGCGCGCGAGCAGTTCATCGGCTTGCGCCGGCCCGCTGCTGCCCGCCGCATAGCCATGCACGGGCAACGCGCCGCCTTCGGGATGCAGCACGCGATCGACCGCGCACCATCCCGACTCGATGCTATCGGCGCGCTGGAACAGCGTCTCATCGCCGAGCATGCAGTCGTAGAGCAGCGTTTCATAGCCGACGTTCGCGCGCTCGTCGAAGAAGTCGTTGTAGTTGAACGCCGAGCGCACGGCGCCGATCTGCATCGCCGGTCCGGGCACCTTCACGTTGAAATCGAAGCGCGTGCCATGCGCGGGATCGATGCGCAGCGTGAACACGTTCGGCGTCAACGCCTCGACGGGCGTGTCGCGAAACATCAGAAACGGCACGCGCTTGAGTTGCACGGCGATCTCAGTGCGACGCGCAGTCATGCGCTTACCGGTGCGCAGATAGAACGGCACGCCTGCCCAGCGCCAGTTGTCGATGAATACGCGCGCGGCTGCGTAGGTTTCCGTCGTACTGTCGCGCGCGACGTCGGGTTCGTCGCGATAGCCAATGCCCGTATCGCCCTTTTCATACTGGCCGAGCACGACATCGTCGCGCTTGAGCGGCTCGATGGCGGCGAACAGTTCGGCCTTCTTGTCGCGCACGGCTTCGGCATCGAACGAATTGGGCGGCTCCAGCGCGACCATCGCGAGCAACTGGAACAGATGATTCGGCAGCATGTCGCGGAATGCGCCCGTCTGCTCGTAGAACTTGCCGCGCCCTTCGACGCCGAGCGTTTCAGCCGCCGTGATCTGCACGCTGTCGATATACTCGCGCCGCCACACGGGCTCGAACATCGCATTCGCGAAGCGCACGGCAAGGATGCTCTGCACGGTGTCCTTGCCGAGAAAATGATCGATGCGATAGACCTGCGATTCGTTCGCGAAACTGAGAATGTGCGCATTGAGATCGCGCGCGGATGCGAGGTCCGTGCCGAACGGCTTTTCGATCACGAGACGCCGGAAGCTCCCCTTGCGCTGCGAGTCTTCTTTCAGCAAGCCGTGCTTGCCGAGACGCTCGACGATCGGCCTGAAAAACCGCGCGCCCACCGCGAGGTAGAAGATTGCGTTGCCGTGCGACGTTTTCTCGATGCGCTGCTTGAGCGCCTCGAATACATCGTCGGTCTCGAATTCGCCCGCCATGTACTCCATGCGCGATGAAAGCCACTTCCAGGCTTTCTCGTCGACCTTGCCGGTATGCGCTTCGCTCGCCTTGTCGGCGGCGAACTGCTGCAGCGACTGGCCGAGATCGCCGAGCCACTCCTTCGTTTCGCGCTCACCGTGATTGACGCCGATGATGTTCATGCCATCGTCGAGCAGGCCGTCGACCGTCAGGTTGTACAGCGAGGGCGTCAGGAGCCGCTTGGTCAGATCGCCGCCCGCGCCGAAGATGACCAGCGTGCATGGCGGCGCAGGCCGCTTGCCGGCGGGACCCGCGGCGGGCGCATGCGGCCCTGCGCCGATCTTGCAGCTTGCTGACGAGGCAGTCGATGTAGCGTCGTTTGCGTCATTGGACATGGCAGTGTTCCATGAATGAGCCATACGGTTGGCGATATCTGAAAGACCCGCCGTCATGCCGCACAGTTCAATCGAACTGCGGCATCAGCTGCGGGCAGCGCGACCTATTTCACCGACGCCGCCACTTCGGCGTCCTGCGTCTCGCCCGCCGCAGGCACGGAGCCCGAGCTTGCGAGTTCGCGCGGCTGCAGCAGCAACGCGACGAGACCCGACCATCCCGTCTGATGCGACGCGCCCACGCCGCGTCCGTTATCGCCATGAAAGTATTCGTGAAAGAGTACGAGATCCTGCGAGCGCGGGTCCGCCTGCAACAGCGGATACGCGGCCATTACCGGACGTTCGTTGTTCTTGTCCTTCAGGAACAGCGTGGTCGTGCGATGCGCGAGCGCGTCGGCGATTTCGGACAATGAAAGCTGCTTGCCCGATCCCGTCGGGTACTCGACGCGAAAATCGTCGCCGTAATAGCGATGAAATTCATACAGCGACTCGATCAGCAGATAGTTGACGGGCATCCAGACCGGCCCGCGCCAGTTCGAATTGCCGCCGAATACGCGCGAATCCGATTCGGCGGGCAAGTACTTCACACAGAAGCTCTGGCCATTGTGCTGATACACATACGGTTGATCGCGATGCACACGCGACAGTGCGCGTATGCCGTGGTCGGACAGGAACTCGGCTTCGTCGAGCGCGCGCTTGAGCAGCGCTTTCATCCGATGCCCGCGCAACAGCGAAAGCAGCAGGCTGTTGCCGCGCCCCGGCTCGTTCCAGCGCGACACCAGCCGCGCGAGATCGGGCTTGTTGCGCAGGAACCAGACGAGGCGGTCGCGCAGACCGGGCAGCGAGCCATGCAGACGCTCTTCGAGCACATGTACGGCAATTAGCGGAATCAGGCCGACAATCGAGCGCACCCGCATCGGCACATTAGAGCCGTCGGGCAGGCGCAGCTTGTCATAGAAGAATTCGTCCTCGCTGTCCCACAGGCCCGTATCGCAGTTGTCTTCGCAACTCACCGCCTGCGCGATATACAGGAAGTGCTCGAAGAACTTCACGCCAATATCGACGAACACATGGTTCGCAAACGCGAGTTCAAGCGCGATGCGCATCAGGTCGAGCGCATACGCGGCCATCCATGCGGTGCCGTCGGCCTGATCGATATGGCCGCCCGTCGGCAGCGGCGACGAACGGTCGAAAATGCCGACGTTGTCGAGTCCGAGAAAACCGCCCTGGAAGATATTGCGGCCGTCAGCGTCTTTGCGGTTCACCCACCACGCGAAGTTGAGCAGCAGCTTGTGGAAGACCAGTTCGAGAAAATCGCGGTCGCCCTTGCCCGTCAGCGCGCGATCGATTTCATACACACGCCACGCCGCCCATGCATGCACGGGCGGATTGGCATCGCTGAACGCCCATTCGTAGGCGGGGATCTGCCCGTTTGGGTGCATGTAGCGATCCTTCACGAGCAGCAGCAACTGGCGCTTCGCAAACGCAGGATCGATCAGCGCAAATGCGGCGGCATGAAACGCGAGATCCCATGACGCGTACCACGGATACTCCCACTTGTCGGGCATCGACACGATGTCCGCGTTGCACAAGTGCCGCCAGTCGCGATTGCGTCCCTGCTTGCGCGATGCGGGCGGCGTCGGCTGCGAAGGGTCGCCGTCCATCCAGCGCTCGACGTCGAACTGGTAGTACTGCTTCGACCACAGCATGCCCGCCAGCGCCTGGCGCTGCACGAGGCGCTCGTCCATGCCTTCGATATGGTGCTGCAACGCCGCATAGAACGCATCGGCTTCAGCGATGCGCTGCGCGAACAGTTGCTCGGCATCGAGCGGTGTTTCATCGGGACAGAACTCGGGACGCCAACGCAGATAGACGACAGCCGTGCCATGGGGCGGCAGATTCAGCGGTACGTGCGCAGCCGCTTTGGTGCCCGCGTCGCGACGGATCGCGTCGGCGTCGCCATGTACGAGGTAGTCGTTGAAGCCGTCCTTGAACGGGCCTTCGGCCTCCATGTTGAAATGGCGCCGTACATTCGTATCGTTCTCGCAGAACAGCCATTCGAAAACAGTCGTATCGGGCGACCATGCCGTCGCCACCATCGGCTCGTGTCCGGGGTGCGTGCCGAGCAGACGCGTGACGCCGTGCACCGTTTCCTTCGTGAGCTTCGGGCGCTCGTCGTTCTCCTTCCACGACCATTTGTTGCGTGCCCAGATTTGCGGCAGCAGATCGAGACAGGCGGATTCGTCCGCCCGGTTCTCGACGGTGACGCGCATCACGATGTCTTCGGGCGTGTTCTTTGCGTACTCGACGGTCACGTCGAAATAGCGCAAGTCGTCGAAGATGCCTGTATCAAGTACTTCATATTCCGGCAGGTCCGCGCCGCGCCGCCGGTTCTCTTCGACGAGATCCTGATACGGAAACGCGCCATGCGGGTACTTGTAGAGCATCCGCATATACGAATGCGTCGGCGTGCCGTCGAGATAGAAATACAGTTCCTTGACGTCCTCGCCGTGATTGCCTTCCTGGTTCGTGAGGCCGAACAGGCGTTCCTTGAGGATGGGATCGGCGCGGTTCCACATGGCGATGGACACGCACCAGTTCAACGTGTCGTCGCCGAAACCCGCGATGCCGTCCTCACCCCAGCGGTAGGCGCGGCTGCGGGCGTGATCGTGAGGAAAATAGTCCCAAGCGGTGCCGTTCGGGCTGTAATCCTCGCGCACGGTGCCCCACTGACGCTCGCTCAGATAGGGACCCCAGCGCTGCCATCGCGCGCACTCGCTGGAGTGCAGACGTATTCCTTCGACGGTGGCAAGCAGGTTTCCGGCGCGCAGCGGAGGCATGGCAGCGTCCTCGTCTCTCGTGTGACGGTGGGAGTCACATCGTAGCGCGGTTTGGGGTGTTCGCGTCGGGGAGGTTGGCATGGGCACCTTCGCCCAACAAAACCCCCAAACGCACCCGCTCCCCCAGCGACCACGCCTGAAACGGCGTGCCGCCCGGCGCGTGTGGTGCGTCGCCCTCCGCGACTTCCGAGATGTGATCGAGGCCCGCGCGATCCAGATGCGCGTCGAGCGGCGCGAGAAAGCGCGTGCGCGCCGCGCTGCGGGCCGACTCATCGGGACGTTGCACGCGCAGCCATGCCTCGACGAATGGCCCGAGCAACCATGGCCACACTGTCCCCTGGTGATACGCACCGTCGCGCTCGAACGGCGCGCCCGCATAGCGCCCGCGATACGCCGGATCTTCCGGCGACAACGTGCGCAAACCCAGCGGCGTCAGCAGATGCGCTTCGACCTGCGCAACAATGGCGCGCGCCGTTTCACCTTCGACCAGCGCAAACGGCAAGCCGCCTGCCGCGAAAATCTGATTGGGCCGGATCGATCTGTCGGCCGTGCCGGACACATGGTCGACGTCGACGTTATCGAACAGCGCGCCCGTTTGCGAATCGACGAAGCGTTGCGCAAACGAGGCCGCCACACGCCCCGCAGCTTCAGTCCATCGCGCGTTCCACTGTGCTGCAATGCGCAATGCGTTGAACCACAACGCCTGGACTTCAACCGGCTTGCCGATGCGCGGCGTCACCACCCAGTCGCCGACCTTCGCATCCATCCACGTGAGCTGCACGCCGGGCACGCCCGCGCGCAGCAGGCCATCGTCGTCGGCGCGGATGCCGTAGCGCGTGCCTTGTGTGTAGCCGGCCAGGATCGTATCGACGGCTTCCTGCAGGCGCGCGCGCGTCGTATCCGATGCATGCCCTGTCGCCAGATAGTCGTGCACGGCAATCGCAAACCAGAGCGACGCATCGACCGAGTTGTATTCCGGCTCGTCGCCGTAATCGGGAAAGCGGTTCGGACACATGCCTTGCGAAATCGTGCCCGCCCAGGCGAGGAGGATCGACTCGGCTTCCGCGAGCCGCCCCGTGGCGATCAGCAGTCCGCGCATCGCGATGAACGTATCGCGGCCCCAGTCGGTGAACCACGGAAAACCGGCGACGATCGTGCGGCCCGCCGAACGCGCAACGACATAGACATCAGCGGACCGATGCAGGCGCGAAGCGAAAGAAACACGGCGATTCGTTTCGGTCTCGGCAAGTGCGTTCGCGTGTTCCATCGCGGCGGCGTGCGCAACAGGCGACGACTGGTTCGCCACGTCCGCGCTCAATATCATGACGGCCGCATCCGAACGAACATCGAACGTGAACACGCCGGGCGTCGCAAGGTCTTCTGTGAAGTCGAGGCCACGCTCACGTTCGCGCACGTAGCAGAAGTTGCGATACCAGTCGGGTGCGTGCTCATACGCGCCGTTCGTGACGACGCGAATCACAGGCAGATCGTGATACGGCTGCCACGCCACATGTTCGCCATCGACAGAAGCAGAAAAATCGAAAGCGCCGTTCTCGTGATGCAGCGCGTGATAATCGCGGCCCGACAGTAACGGACGAACGTGCAGCGTGATCGCATCGTCGCCCTTCGCTTCGCCATCGTTGAGAGCCACGCGCCAGCGCAACACCGTTTCGCAGGTCGCTTTCGCGACGAACGTTTCCGCGATCACACACGTCTGCGCATCGATGCGAAAACGCCATGTCGGCCACGGCGTCGTATCGAACGAGATCAGACTCGCAGCAATGTCGGGATAGACGATATCGGGCGCGTAACGCTGCATCGACAGCGGCGTGCGCACGCCCTTCGTCTCGATCCACGCCTCGATGCCGTTGACGAGCACGATACGGCCCGCTGGCGCACGCGTCGCCGTCAGCAGCAGTGCGTGATAGCGGCGCGTGCGCAGCATGCCGAGCGTGCCCGACGCAAAGCCGCCAAAGCCGTCGGCCTCGAGCCATTCGTCTTCCAGCCGTTCGTGATCGAAAGGAGATTCGACGCGTGTCATCGCAGTGGCCGCCGTGCACGGGCGACGGGATCAGGACAGCCGACAGATTAGCCGCTCGCACATGAAATGTCTTGTGCGTTCAGCCGGCCGCGGCCTTGGACTGCTCGCCCGCCCCTGCCGTGCCCGAATCGCGCTGGATCGGAAGCACGGCCCACACTTCCAGGCCGCCGCCATCGCGCGGATGGAACTCCAGCGTGCCGCCATGCAGCCTCGCAATGCGTTCGACGATAGCCAGCCCCAACCCCGTCCCGCCCGTTTTGCCATGCGCGTTCTTGCCGCGCTGGAATGGCGCCTTGAGCCGTTCCAGTTCTTCAGCGCTCAAGCCTTTACCGCGATCGGCGACGGCCACATGGATCGCGTGCGCGTCTGCCCACGTCCTCACGGCGAGTCCCGTTTGCCCGTACACGACGGCGTTCTGCATCAGATTCATCACGAGCCGCATCATCGTGATGGGCCGGAACGCGTGCTCGGGCAGTTCGCCCAGTTGCAGATCGAACTCGTGTCCAAGGCCCGCGAAGTCCGCGGCAAGCTGGCTGATCAGCGCGTTCAGGTCGCCCGACTGCGGCGTCTCGCGTTCGCCGCTGCCCGCGTAGTCCATGAACTGCTGAAGGATCGTATCGATCTGATCCAGATACGATTCCGCCGCGCCGATGAAAGCTTCGTCGCCATTCGTGTCGTTCGCCATGGCCATCGCGAGACGCAGCTTGGTCAGCGGCGTGCGGATGTCGTGCGAAATGCCTGCGAGCATCAGCGCGCGCGTCGCTTCCGCCTGTTGCAACGCCTGCGTCATCTGGTTGAACGCGCCGCTCACCTGCGCGATTTCCGTCGGACCGTCGACGGGTAAAGGCGGCGGGACTTCCCCCGCGCTCACGCGGCGCGCCGCTTGCGCAAGGTCTTGCAATGGACGGTTCAGATGCGCCTGTAGTGCGAAGCCCGTCAACGCAGCAAGCATGGCCAGTCCGATCGATAGCAACACCGCCGTCAGCATGCCGCCGCCCTGCGCTTCTTCCGGCACCTGCAAGCCGATCCAGTAAGGCGTGCCCGCCACATGCATGCGGATCCACATGCGCGGATGCGGTGCACCTTGCCAGCGTACTTCGGTGCCGGCAGGCAGGTAGCGGTGCAGCGTATCCAGAAACGTCGCCAGCTGATAGGTCCGGTAGAACGCGAGCAGCCGCACGCGCGGCTCGGACACGGCTTCCGCTGGCGGCTCGCTGCGCGCGTCGAGCCGCGCGACGAGCGTGTCGCGCGCGTCCACGGGCGACGCGGCGAGCGCGTTGTCCAGCGTCTTGATGTACGTGCCGAACACGGCCGCGGCGCGTTCGACGCGCGGCTTCTGCACGTAATGAATCAGCACGCTCAACGAGCACACCTGGGTGAAGGCAACAAGCACGATCAGCAGCGCGATGTTGCGTGCAAGCACGCTGCGCGGCAGCAGGCGCGACATGCGCGTGCTCATGCGTCGACGTCGGCGACGAGCATATAGCCGACGCCCCACACGGTCTTGATGTAACGCGGTTTGGACGGATCGCCTTCGATCGCCTGCCGCAGACGCAGAATCTGCACGTCGATGCTGCGGTCGAGCGCATCGTGGTCGCGCCCTCTCGCGCGCGCGATCAGATTGTCGCGGCTTACCGCACGGTTCGGCGACGCGGCGAGCGCCGTCAGCAGCAGCATCTGCGCCGAATGCAGTTCGAGAAGCTCGTCCTGTTTGTAGAGACACTGCTTGCCGACATCGAGCCGGAAGTCGCCGAAACGCAAAGTTTGCGTGGTGACGGTCGGATCGTTCGAAGCGATTTTCTGGCGGCGCAGCAACGCATTGATGCGCGCCACCAGTTCGCGCGGCAGGAATGGCTTGGCGAGGTAATCGTCGGCGCCCGTTTCGAGGCCGATCACGCGATCGAGCGGATCGCCTTTGGCCGTGAGCATCAGAATGGGCAGCGTGTGCCCTTCCGCCCGCAGTTTTGCGCAGATCTGCAAGCCGTCTTCTTCGCCGATCATCAGATCGAGTACCAGCAGGTCATACGGCTCGCGCTGCAGATAGCGTTCGAGCCGCTTGCTGTTTTCGACGGCGCGGACTTCGAAACCATGTCCGCTCAGAAAGCGCTGCAGCATATTGCGGAGTTCCGCTTCGTCGTCGAGCACGATGATGCGGGCGGGTCGGTCCATGCAAGGCTCCTTCGTCGCTTATGGTTTCATTCGTCTAGCAACAGTGTAGCTTCATGCCGACCCGTTTTTTCGTCAGTGCGATCCCGCGCGCTGGGCCATGAACTGCTCGATCTGCGCGAGCGTCACGTAGCCCTGCTTCTGCGTGTCGATCTCGTTGAAATGCTGCGCCACGCGTGGCATACCCGTCTGCGCCTGAGCGAGCGTCAGTTTGCCGTCATGCGTCGCGTTGGCGGCGGCGAAGCGCTCCTGCAGCTGCTGCATCATGCGCTCCATGCGCGGCGATCCCGCCATTGCTTGCGGCGCGGTCTGAGCCATCACGCCCGTCGATGCAATGCACAAAGCCAGAATAGCGATCAACTTCTTCATTTCCCATCTCCATCATCGGTTCGTTCAACTTCTTCGCTACGTCGTGTTGCGATTCGTCGTTGGCGAAGCGAATTCTGGTTGTCCGGGACGCTCGAGGCAATTTCAAAGTTATGTCGATCTATGTCATGTCGGCGCCCCGCATTTTCACGCACGATGCACCGCGTACTACGAAGCAGACGCTTCAAACACGGGCGTGCTTTTTACGACATCGAATGAAATAAGTCATTGCTGCCCTTCATCGAAGGCGTTGCGTATCGTTTGCACGTCGGCGGTCTCATCAGCACTTCACATCGCAATCCGCCGGCATCTGTTTCGGGAGTTTCATGTGAACATTCGCTCTGCTTATACGTCCGCGATCGCCGCCATGGGGATCGCCTGCTCGACGAGTGCCTATGCCGGCACCGTCTTCGTTCATGCGGCCTATGTGCCTGCCGCCGTCTATGCACCGGCGCGCACGCTCTATTACGTGCCGCCGCAACCGCCTGCCGTGGTGCCCATCGTGCCGGCGGCGCCCGTCGTGCCCTACGTCGCCGTCGTGCCGCCACCCGTGCCCGCGATACCGCTGCCTTATGCGACCGTACCCGTCCCGATCATCATTACCCGCTGATCGCAGTCGCGCCGCGATTCACTTGATCTTTGATGAGGCGAGGCCAACAATGAAAGACTCTTTCGTCGTCGACGAATATCGTGGAGGGCCACATGCCAGACATCGAAAAGGACAAGGTCATCGCCGTGCTGAACCAGATTCTCGAATCCGAGCTGGCAGGCGTGGTCCGTTATACGCACTACTCCTTCCTCGTGTTCGGCTTTGGCCGCATTCCGATCGTGTCGTGGCTGCGCCAGCAGGCTGACGAATCGCTGCTGCACGCGCATCAGGCGGGCGAATGGATCACGACGCTCGGCGAGTATCCGTCGCTAGGCATCGGTGCCCTGCTCGATTCGCATACGACGGACATCACGACCATCCTGCGCGAATCGCTCACGGCGGAAGACGTCGCGCTCGGCCTGTATCGCGATCTGCTCGCGCTGGTCAAGGACCGCTCGGTCGCGCTCGAAGAATATGCGCGGCAGATGATTACCGTCGAAGAGATGCACGCGGGCGAAGTGGACAAGATGTTGCGCAAGCCTGGCACGGTGGGCACATCGGGCGAGCGCGGCGCGGCGCATTGAGTTTCTTTGCCGGGTTGTAAGGGTGCAATCGCAAGCACTCTGTTCAATTGTCAAATCAGTCGGCACGCTTGGATCGCGCGCACAACTTTCCATCTAGTCCACCTCCCGGCAAGCGCCGCATACATCAAACCATGATGCATGCGGCGCTTGCGTTTCTGACACCTCGCGCACTGCATTTAACGTTTCGTCCGCCGTCTGGCGCGTCTATTCCCCTAAAGCTTCTGCAAGCATGATCTCGTTTGCAACGACCCATGCTAGGCTATGCGCGGCATCAGGCTGTTGAATTCTGCATTCGCAATTTCGTTCGTAGTCCGCGCGGGTAATACAAGGTGGATAGATGATCGATGACGTCAATGGCAGTTTCAGTCGCAGTCGTTTGCATAGACCTTCACGTTTCGCGTTCGACGCTTCGATCAGCGTAGCCGTCGTCATTCTGGGCGCGGCATTGCTTCCCCTGTCCGGCTGCATGGTCGGCCCCGATTACCGCACGCCCGCCCCGCCCGCCACTGAAACCTATACGCCCACGCCGTTGCCCGATCAGACGGCGTCGTCGCCTGGCGCATCGGGTGTGCCACAGCAATTCATCGCAGGACAGGACATTCCCGGCCAATGGTGGACGCTCTTTCATTGCGAGCCGCTCGACGCGCTGATACGCGAGGCCCTCGCCAATAGCCCGAACGTCGCCGCAGCGCAGGCGGCGCTCAGACAGGCGGCCGAAAACTATCGTGCGGAAGTGGGCAGCGCGCTGTATCCGTCCGTCGATGCAAAGCTCAATGCGACTCGCGAGAAGTTCAACGGTGTCACCTTCGGTCAGCCCGGACTCACGGAAATACTGAACCTGTACAACGCATCGGTGAATGTGTCGTACAACCTCGACGTGTTCGGCGGCTCGCGGCGCGAACTCGAAGCACTGCGCTCGCAAATCGATTACCAGGGCTTTCAGTTGCAGGCCACGTATCTCGCACTGTCGGCGAACATCGTGACGGCAGCGGTCAAAGAAGCGTCGTTGCGCGAACAGATCGATTCGACCGAGCGCATCGCCGCCGATGAAGACGCGCAACTCGGCGTATTGCGCAAACAGTTCGAGCTGGGCGGCGTGGGCCGCACTGCCGTGCTTTCGCAGGAAACGTTGCTCGCGCAAACACGCGCGACGCTGCCGCCGCTGCGTCAATCGCTCGATCAGACGCGGCATCAGCTTGCCGTGCTCGCGGGCAAGCCGCCGAGCGATACGGCCGTGCCCGAGTTCAGGCTGTCGATGTTCACGTTGCCGCAGAGCCTGCCCGTGAGTCTGCCTTCGTCGCTCGTCAGGCAACGGCCCGACATTCTCGCCGCCGACGCCACCTTGCATCAGGCGAGCGCGCAGGTCGGCGTAGCGACGGCGAACCTGTATCCGCAGATCACGCTGTCCGCGAGCTATGGCCCGCAGGCGCTCACGCCCGCCGGACTGCTCAAATACGCGGACATGATCTGGAGTCTCGGCGCGGGTATCACACAGCCCATTTTTCACGGCGGTCAGTTGAACGCGCAAAAGCGCGCGGCCGAGGCCGCATTCGATCAGGCCAACGCGCAGTATCGGCAAACGGTGTTGCTCGCGTTCCAGAACGTCGCCGATACGTTGCGCGCGCTCGAGCACGACGCGACGGGGCTCGCCGCGCAAACGGACGCATGGCGCGCGGCGAGTACGTCGCTCGATCTGACGCGCGGCCAGTTTCGCGTCGGCGGCGTCAGCTATCTGGCGCTGCTCGATGCGCAGCGTCAATACCAGCAGACCGTCGTGAATCTCGCGCAGGCGCAGGCCGCGCGCTATGCGGATACGGCGGCGCTGTTCCAGGCGCTCGGCGGAGGCTGGTGGAACGACGCGACCACGAGCCAGGCCAATCAGGCAAATCCCGCCACGCCGCACTGATTTTCTGCAGTCGCCGCGCGTCGCATGCGATGAGCCCGCAGCGCCGCCGGACGCGTTTCGTGCCTCACCCGTTTGCCGTGCAAGGACATGACGATGACGACGAAAAGACCGATGACAAAGCGGATGATCATCATGCTGATCTGCGTGGGCGTGCTGCTCGCCGCGCTGGTCGGCTTCAACCTGTTCAAGGCGCACATGATCCGGAAGTTCATGGCGAGCAACGCGGCGCCCGCCGCGACCGTCACGTCCGCGGTCGCGCGCTATCAAAGCTGGCAGCCGCAACTGTCCGCCGTCGGCAGCCTGCGCGCGGTGCGCGGCGTCGACGTGACGACGGAAGTGCCCGGCCTCGTGCGCGAGATTCCGTTCAGTTCGGGACAGGAAGTGAAAGCAGGCCAGGTGCTGGTGCGCCTGAACGACGATTCGGACCGCGCGCTGCTTGCGTCGCTGCAAGCCGCAGCGGAACTCGCGCAAACCGTCTATAAGCGCGACAAGGCGCAGTACGACATTCAGGCGATCGCCAAGGCGCAACTCGACGCCGATGCCGCCGACCTGAAAAGCAAGCGTGCGCAGGTGGATCAACAGGCTGCGCTCGTCGAAAAGAAAACCATCCGCGCGCCGTTCGCGGGGCGCGTCGGCATCACGACCGTCAATCCCGGCCAGTACCTCAACCCCGGCGACGCCATCGTCACGTTGCAGGCCATCGACCCGATCTACGCCGACTTCTATCTGCCGCAGCAACAGCTCGGGCAATTGCAGGTCGGGCAAACCGTCGTTGTCGATACGAACGCGTACAACAGCCGCACGTTCGACGGCAAGATCCGCTCGATCAATCCGCGCGTCGACAACACGACGCGCAACGTGCAGATCGAAGCGACCGTCGACAACCGCGAGCGCAAGCTGCTGCCCGGCATGTATGCGAACGTGAAGATCGACGCGGGCAATGAAGAACGCTATCTGACGCTGCCGCAAACGGCGATCACCTATAACCCGTACGGCGCGACCGTGTTCGTCGTCAAACCCGGCGAGCACAAGGACGCGCATGGCAAGGTCATGCCCATCGCGCAACAGGTGTTCATCACGCCGGGCCCGACGCGCGGCGATCAGGTGGCGATTCTGAAGGGCATCGGCGAAGGCACGCAGGTCGTGACGAGTGGCCAGTTGAAGTTGAAGAACGGCACGCCGCTCGTGATCGACAACCGCGTGCTGCCTGCGGACAGCCCGAACCCGACGCCTCAGGAACAATAAGAGGCCGCCCGATGAAATTCACCGATATCTTTATCGAACGGCCGGTGCTCGCGTCCGTCGTGAGCCTGCTGATTCTCGTGCTCGGCCTGCGTGCGCTGTCGACGCTCAAGGTCAGCGAATATCCGCAGACGGAAAACGGCGTGGTCACGATCATGACCGCGTACTACGGCGCGAGCGCCGACACGATGGCCGGCTTCATCACGCAGCCGCTCGAGTCCGCGATCGCGCAGGCGCAGGGCATCGACTACATGTCGTCGTCGAGCACGACGGGCCTCTCGACGATCACCGCGACGCTGCGTCTGAACTACGACTCCAACCGCGCGCTGACGGAGATCAATACCCAGATCGCGTCGGTGCGCAACCAGTTGCCGCCGCAAGCGCAGCAGCCGGTGCTGACCGTGCAGGTCGGCCAGACCACCGACGCGATGTACATGGGCTTCTACAGCGATGTGCTGCCGAGCAACAACGTCACCGACTATCTGCTGCGCGTCGTGAAGCCGAAGCTCGATTCCGTCCAGGGCGTGCAGACGGCGGAAATTCTCGGCGGGCGGCAGTTTGCGTTGCGGGCTTGGCTCGATTCGACGAAGCTCGCCGCGCACAACGTGACGGCTTCCGACGTGTTCGCGGCACTCGGCAACAACAACTATCTGGCGACGCTCGGCACGACCAAAGGGCAGATGATCAGCGTCGATCTGAACGCGGGCACCGACCTGCATTCCGTCGAAGACTTCAGGAAGCTCGTCGTCAAGCAGAAGAACGGCGCGATCGTGCGCCTCGAAGATGTGGGCAATGTCGTGCTCGGCGCGGACAGCTACGACTTCAACGTCGCGTTCAGCGGCAAGCGATCGGTGTTCATCGGCATCAAGGTCGCGCCGGACGCGAACGTGCTCGATGTGGCCAAGCGCGTAAAGGCGATCTTTCCCGACCTGCAGAAGCAGTTCCCGACGGGCATGACGGGCGACATCGTCTACGACGCGACGGACTTCATCAACACCGCGATCGAAGAAGTGGTGAAGACGCTCGTCGAAGCGCTGCTGATCGTGACGGTCGTGATCTTCCTGTTCCTCGGCAGCTTCCGCGCGGTGATCGTGCCGGTGATCGCGATGCCGCTGTCGCTGATCGGCACGTTCTTCGTGATGCAGCTGCTCGGCTATTCGATCAATCTGCTGACGCTGCTCGCGCTCGTGCTCGCGATCGGACTCGTGGTCGACGACGCGATCATCGTGGTCGAGAACGTCGACCGGCACATGAAGGAGGAAGGCAAGCAGCCGTTCGAAGCCGCGATGATCGCCGCGCGCGAGCTGGGCGGGCCGATTCTCGCGATGACGGTCGTGCTGATCGCCGTGTATCTGCCCATCGGTTTTCAGGGCGGGCTGACGGGCGCGCTATTCACCGAGTTTGCGTTCACGCTGGCGGGCGCGGTGGCCGTATCGGGTGTGATCGCGCTGAGCCTGTCGCCCATGATGTGTTCGCGATTTTTCCGCATGGATCAGGAGTCGGGACGCTTCGCGCGTTTCGTCGACAGACAGTTCGAGCGTGTGCATCACGGCTATCAACGGCTTTTGCATTCGATGCTCGACACGTGGCCCGTGTTCATCGTGATGGGAGCGCTGCTGTTGTGCGGCACCGTGTATCTGTTCATGACCTCGCAATCGGAGCTTGCGCCGCAGGAGGACCAGGGCATCGTGCTGTCGCAGATCCAAGGGCCGCCGAATGCGACGATCCAGCAGATGCAGACCTACGCGGACCAGGTGTTCGACATCTCGAAGGACATGCCCGAGTATTCGCAGATGTTCCAGTTGACGGGTGCGCCGACGCTGAATCAGGGGATTGGCGGCGTGCTGTTCAAGACGTGGGACAAGCGCAAGAAGAACGCGACGCAGTTACAGCAGGAGTTGCAGGCGAAGTGGAACGGCATCGCGGGCGCGCGCGTGGCCGCGTTCCAGTTTCCGCCATTGCCGGGCGCGCAGGGCTTGCCGGTGCAGTTCGTGATCAGCACGACGGAGCCGTTCGAGAACCTGAACGAAGTGTCGCAGGCCGTGCTGCAGAAAGCGCGCGAAAGCGGCATGTTCTTTTTCGTCGATAGCGATCTGAAGATCGACAAGCCGGAGAGCGTGCTGGTCGTGGATCGCGATAAGGTTGCGTCGCTTGGGCTCACGCAGAGCGATGTCGGGCAGACGCTGGGTGCAGCGCTGGGCGGCAACTACGTGAATTACTTTTCGATTGCGGGGCGCTCGTACAAGGTGATTCCGCAGGTACTGCAAACGGATCGTTTGAATCCGACGCAGGTGCTCGACTATTATTTGCGTACGCCGGATGGCAGCGTGATACCGGCGTCGACCGTCACGCATCTGAAGCAGAACGTGGTGCCGGAGTCGATCAATCACTTTCAGCAGTTGAACTCGGCGACGATTTCCGGTGTGATTGCGCCGGGGATTTCGCAGGGCGAAGTACTCGACTTTCTGCGCAAGGCCACGACCGATGCCGCGCCGACTGGCTATAGCGCGGATTACTCCGGGTTGTCGCGACAGTTCGTGCAGGAGTCGGGCGGATTTGTGATTACGTTGATGTTCGCGACGATCATTGTGTTTCTGGCGCTGGCCGCGCAGTTCGAAAGTTTTCGCGATCCTGTTGTGATTCTTGTGTCGGTGCCGATGGCATTGTTTGGGGCGTTGATCTTTATTAATCTCGGGCTGTCGACGCTCAATATCTATACGCAGGTTGGGCTGGTTACTTTGATGGGGCTTGTTAGCAAGCACGGTATTTTGATTGTGCAGTTCGCTAATGAGTTGCAACGTGCAGGGCGTTCGAAGCGCGAGGCGCTTGAGGAGGCTGCCGCTGTGCGATTGCGGCCTATTCTGATGACTACCGCCGCGATGGTGCTTGGGGTTTTGCCTTTGGTGATCGCGTCGGGCGCTGGCGCCGCTGGGCGGAATGCAATGGGGCTTGTGATCTTCTCCGGGCTTTCTATTGGCACGCTGTTTACGCTGTTTGTTGTGCCTGCGATGTATATGCTTTTGGCCGCTGATCATCATAAGGATCGGAGTCAGCCGGTTGTGGTTTGAGGATGCAAAGGGGGCTTTTTTGGTTTTGTTGTTGTTTTCGTCTTTTGCCTTTGCGCTGCATGCGTCGCCGCGCGGTGTGCTTGCCTTTGCGCTGGCATCCGCGTTATGTCTTCGTGCTTCAAGCGTCGCCCCTGTGCGGGGCGGCACCTACTTTTCTTTGCCGCCGCAAAGAAAAGTAGGCAAAAGAAAGCGGCTAACACCGCCAGCTCTTGTTATTACCCACGGGCCCCCAACGTCCCCACGCTTCACACGGAAGCACACTTGTTTGCGTGGATTGCCAACGCTCTAAACAAGCGCATCACCCACTTCGAATTCCCATAAAATAGCCAGCGTCGCCAAACACTTTCAGCCCAATAGCGGCAAACTGTGTGTAGGTTGTCGCGTCGTATAGGCGAGCGCTCCTACAGAGTGGGGCGTGTACGCTACCGGTCCGGAGTGAGGTCTGTGAGGTACTACGGCCTACACACAGTTTGCCACCTGGGCGGCGGTGGACTATCTGGCGCGGCGTGCTGTGATGCGGGTGCTTGAAGTGGGTGAGGCGTACGGCAAGAGCGCCGGCAACGAACGTGAGTCACCTGGTTGCCGTGTGAAGCGTAAGACCCTTTGGGGGCCCTCAGGCAAATACTAGATCTGGCGGTGTGAGCCGCTTTCTTTTGCCTACTTTTCTTTGCGGCGGCAAAGAAAAGTAGGTGCCGCCCCGCACAGGGGCAACGCTTGCGAACCGGAAACAAACCGCGGATGCCAGCGACAGCAATATCAAACCACACCAGCGTTCGCAGACAAAAACCCAGGAGCAAAAAAATGTTCAACGCATCACTCTTCCTGACAGCCGCAGGCGTAGGCCTCGCAGTGGCCGCCCCCGTCGGCCCGATGGGCATGCTCTGCATCCGCCGGACGTTGACGGACGGCCCCCGCGCGGGCCTCGCGATCGGTTTGGGCATAGCCGGCGGGGACGCCATCTACGGCCTGATCGCCGCGCTAGGCCTGGTGAGCGTCTCCCATTTCATGCTGGCCTACGACAAGCCGCTCCACATCATCGCAGGCCTCTTCCTGCTCTACCTCGGCATCCGCACGATGCTGCAAAAAGTCCCCGCCGACAACGGCGACAATGGCAACAACACCGAAGGAAAACTCAGCACCATAGGACACTCAGGCGCCATAAAGGCCTTCGCCAGCGCCCTGCTGCTCACCCTCACCAATCCGCAAACGGTCATCATGTTCGCCGCCCTCTTCACGACGCTCGCGCCGCGCGGACCGTTTTCATCGAGTGTCGCGCTCACGACCGTGCTCGGCGTGTTCTGCGGATCGATCGCGTGGTGGTGCTTCCTGGTGACGGCCGTGTCGCTCGCGCGGCATGCGATCGGTCACAAGCTGCGCGTGATCATCGACCGCATCGCGGGGCTGGCGCTGGCCGTGTTCGGCGTCATCGAGGTCAAGCGCGCAATCTGACCGCCTGGTAGCGGGCGCCCTAAGCCCGCCCAAACCGCGCTCGCCACAACCCATCGAGCGAATACAGCGCGAGCGCAATCCAGATGGCGCCATAGCCGATCAGCTGCGCCTGCCCGAACGGCTCGCGATAGATCAGCACGCCAATGATCAGTTGCAGCGACGGCGTCACATACTGGATCAGGCCGAGCATCGACAGCGGAATGCGCCGCGCACCCGCCGCGAACAGCAGGAGCGGCACGGCCGTAATCGGCCCGGCCAGCGCGAGCAGCACCTTCACGCCGAATGACGCCGCGCCGAATCCGCTCTCGCCATGCGACGACGCAAAAAACAGATACAGCACGGCAACAGGAAAGAGCAGCACCGTTTCGAGCGTCAACCCTTCGAGCGCGCCCAGTTGCGCCGTCTTGCGCAGCAGGCCATAGCCCGCGAAGCTGAATGCGAGCGTCAGGCTGATCCACGGCGGATGACCGTTTTCCCAGGTGAGGTACAGCACGCCGCAAGCGGCAATCGCGACGGAAAGCCACTGCACGCGCCGCAGTCGCTCGCCGAGAAACGCAAGGCCGAACAGCACGTTGATCAGCGGATTCACGAAATAGCCAAGGCTCGCCTCGACGATATGCCCCGCGTTGACGGCCCAGATATAGATGCCCCAGTTCGTCGACAGCAACAGCGCGCTCGCGGCGAAACGAACCAGCAAGCGGCGATCGCGCAGCACAGGCGCAAGCCAGCGCCACTGCTGCCGCACGGTGAGCACGATGAAGAGAAACAGCATCGACCACACCATCCGGTGCGCAAGCATCTCGACGGGCGAAATCTGGTGCAGCGATTTGAAGTAGACAGGGAAAAGTCCCCACAAGGTGAACGCGAGCAATGCGTAGGCGACGCCGGGATTCATTTTTATCGGTCTGCGGATGGAAAGGCACGGGGAAGCAGAGACAGAAGCGGCCCGCCAGCGGGCCGTCCGGCGCACGCTGGTCGCCCGAAACGGTTATTGTAAGCCGTCTGTCGGGACAGCCCGATGCACGGTATCCGCCCGCATTCGTACGCGGCCGCGCCGGTTTTGCGACAATAGCGGTCTTTCGCCGCGCCGCCGGCCAGCATGAACGCCCGTTGGGATCATCTGAAAGGCAGCAGGACGCACGGCCACCGGCAAGCTCGCCTGCAACCCCCGCAACCCTTTAAGACCGTCCGCGGTCCGCGCAATGGCACTTCCCCATATCGATCTCCTGTATTCCGCGTCGGGTCTGTTCGTCGGCTTTCTGGTCGGACTGACGGGCGTGGGCGGCGGCTCGCTGATGACGCCGATCCTCGTCCTGCTGTTCAACGTCCATCCGGCGACGGCCGTCGGCACGGATCTGCTGTACGCCGCCGCGACCAAGGCGACGGGCACGCTCGTGCATGGCGTGAAGGGGTCGATCGACTGGCAGGTGACGTTGCGCCTCGCCGCGGGCAGCGTGCCCGCCGCCACGCTCACGCTGATCCTGCTGCACCGCTACGGCATGACGTCGACGCGCGGCGGCCATCTGATCTCCATCGTGCTGGGCGTGGCGCTGCTGATCACCGCGGTCGCGCTGATCTTCCGGCCGCAACTGACCCGGCTCGCGGCTTCGCGCAAGCGCGCGACAGGCCAGGGCAGCACGCTCGCACTGACGATGCTGACGGGCGCGATCCTCGGCGTGCTGGTGTCGCTGACCTCGGTCGGCGCGGGCGCGATCGGCGTCACCGTGCTGCTGCTTCTCTATCCGATGCTGCCGACCACGCGCATCGTCGGCTCCGATATCGCGCACGCCGTGCCGCTCACGCTGCTCGCGGGCGCCGGGCACTGGTTGCTCGGCTCGATCGACTGGTCGATGCTGTTGTCGCTGCTGGTCGGTTCGCTGCCGGGCATCGTGATCGGCAGCTATCTGTCGTCGAAAGCGCCCGAAAAGTTGCTGCGCAATCTCCTCGCGGCGACGCTGACGCTGGTCGGCGTGCGACTCGTCCTGTCCTGACGGCGAGCGGGCATGCACGCCCGCCGCGCGTGGCGGATCACTTGAAGAAGCGGCAGTTCAGGTCGGATTCGAACTGGCGGACCCAGTGGCCGGCCTTGTCCTCGTGATACGACTGCGCCCAGCCGCCGCGCCGGATCGTCAGAAGACGCGAGTGATGCGACGCGTCGTCGGGATCGTCGCTCGCGCTGATGTCGAAATGCGCTGGCGCGAAACCGTGCCGCGCGCACACCAGCTCGAACGCCGCGCGCTCCCCGATGGGAAGGTCGGTGTAGGTGAAGCGGATCGTGTCCATGGCCGTCGCTCCGTGAAGCATCGTCGATAGCTTCACAGTACTGCACCCGACGGGTAATTTGTGTGTCACGGCGCACAAGAACGAACGTCCGTCGCGTTTGGGCGATGGCCGGCGCACAGTCCATTCCCGGCTGGCGAGTTACGCCCGGATTCCTGTCACGCGCCTGTCATGCGGCCCGCCGCTTCTCGTGCAACGGACGGCGAGCCGCGTCTCTATTGCATCACTTCGGCACGTTCACCACGCCTGCTCCCACCTGAATCGCGTTCGAACCCGGGCTCGTCGAAATCGCGGGGAGATTGGCCGTCGTCAGCGCGGGCGCGGCGCCTGCCGTGCCGCCGCGCGGCACCGTGCGGATCACTTGCGACGGCGGCAGCGCCGCGCCGCCCTTCAGATGATTCCACATCAGGTTCAGCGCCTGGATGTTGTAGTAATGCACCGGGACGAAGCGCGTGTCGAAGCCTGCCACGCTCAGGAACGCGTCGAAGTGCTGGCCGTTCAGCACTTCATAGAACGCGAGCTGGCTCTTCGAGCCTTCCGTGATGCTGTTCATCGCCAGATACGCGCGCGACGCGTGGTTCACGGGCACGAGCGCATCGCTGCGACCCTGCACGATGATGGCCGGCTTGCCATGCAGATTCGCGTTCACGCGGATCGCGTTGACGTTCTGCTGCATGCGCGCGTCGCCCGCCGTCCACAGCGCGCGCAGACACGCGGCGCCCGTGAAGCTGCCGTCGGCCGTGGCGAACCGGTGATCCGCGCCGCCCGCCGGCGAGACGTTGTAGACGAGGTTGATGCCGTTGGTCGGCGGCACGCCGTTGCCGAGGCCGAATATGGAGGGCATCGGCGCGACGGCTGGCGCGACGCCCGCTGCGCCCGTCGTCGCGTTCGTCGTGCCGAAGCTGAAATCGCACAGGTTGTCGGTCACGCTCGACTTCGTGTACGCGTTCGCATACGTCACGGCGACGGCAGGCACGGCCTGCGAATCCCACATCGGCGCGTGCAGCAGATCGGAGTCGGTTTCGTAGCCGGCGGCGTGCAGTTTCGCGAGCGCGTCGTTGGCCTGGCTCGTCGCGTCCACGCCGCTCACGAAGCCGCCCGCCGCCAGCGATGCACAGCGTGCCGTGCGGATCGCCTGAGTGGTCGCGAGCGGCAGCGCCGTCAGATACGGTGCGCCCGTCGCCGCCGTCGCGGCTGCCGCGCACGGCATCAGCATGTTCGCGTAGGTCATGTAGTCCGCGAGCGGCGCGCCCGCCGTGGGAATCTGCGCACCGCCTTCGAACACCTTCGCCGCCGACGCCATGTTCATATTGATCTGCGGCTCGCCGACCACGACAGCCGTGATCCACCCTTGCGTGTCCTGCTCGGCGGCCGCGAGCGACGCGCCGCCGCCGTTGCTGACGGAGGCCGCGATCGTCGTGATGCTGCCCGCGCCGTAGCGCACGCCATGCTGCTGCGGGTTGTTGTTGATGGTCGGCGCGAACTGCTGGTTGAGCGCCCAGTATGCGAACTGGATCGCGTCGAGCGTGTCGTGTCCCCAGTCCTGTTCGGGGTTCTGCTGCGAGTGCGCGTGCTTGAACGCATAGCGGTTCGGAAAGCCGGCGTTGAACGCCGCCAGAGCCGCCGACGACACGTTCGCCGTGAACAGGCTCGCCGTACCCGCGCCTGCCGCCGCCGATAGCGTGCCGTTCATCAGCGTGACGAGTCCCGTCTGCATTTCTTCCGCGCCGTTGCCGCTGCCCTTGTCGGTGTAGGCGACTGCGCAGCCGCGCTTGAGGCCCCACTCGCCCGCCGCCGAAATCGCGCCGTACACGCCGCGCGAGCCCGACGACGTCGCCGTGACGATGCACGGATTGTTCGGATCGAACGTGCTGGGCACCTGGACCATCAAGGTCACGTTCTGCTGGCCGGTGCCGTTGTCGGCGTACGCGAGGTATTCGGTGCCGGCGATCTTGCCTTCGCCGAGCGTGTCGTTGCCGTTCAGATCGACGTTGGGCCCCCAGAAGCGGCCATATCCGCCATTCGCCGACATGTCGACGAGCGCGCGGTAGTTCGACCAGATCGCGAGCCGGCGCAACTCCGCCGCTGTCGGACTCGCCGGGTTCGAGAACGAAGGCGCCGTCGCGGAACCGAGGCCCGTCTTGCCGAGCCCGGCCGTCAGCAGATCGTCGCTGTTGCCGTCGTAAGTCGTGGTGGTCACGCTTGCCGACACCACGAACGAAGGCAGTGCGTTGGCGGTCTGGTTCTGATGATCGTCGCCGTGGCCACACGCGGCGAGCAGGATCGAACCGGTGGCGAAGCAAAGGGCAGTGGCAGCACGTCTGAACAACAGTTTCCCTGTCATTACCGTCTCCATTGTCTTGTTGTCGATGCCGTATCGCGCCCATCCGCTATCAGCCGACACCCAGCGGGCGCGGCTGCGGCGGCTGCTGCAATGCAAGTTTCGCGCCGATCTTCTGCCCTTCGCGGCGCTGTCGCCTGATGGCTTGCGCGACGCCGGTTCGCGCGCGATCAGGCGTGCGCGATCGCCACGCGCGTCGTCCTGATCCAGAGACATCCATAGGCATGCGACGCCCGCCGCATTACGCTGAAAGAGCCGCAAACGCCCGTCATGCTTGCTTCGCCGCGCCCGCGTGAGCGATGTCCACGTAAAGAGACGCTACGCGCGCCGTCCCGTTTCGTAGAGCAAAGCCTGCCTTTGCTCGCGTATTGCCGCGCGTTTCGACGCCCGTACCGGATGCGCGCGCAACCAAACGCGGCTCAAAACGAAACGGGCTCCCGTTAAAAACGGGAGCCCGCTTGTCATTCTGACCGGTAAGCACGCCGCAACATTGCAGTGTGCCGTTCGTCAGGCGACCGGCTGGCCGCTGCCCGCGAGCCGGATCATGGTCCGTCGTGCGGCGGCGCGGCCCTTGCCGCTTACTGCTGCTGAACGTTGATCTTGTTCGACACCGACGTCACGCCAGCCACGCCCTTAGCGACTTCGCCAGCCTGCTGGATCTGGTTGTTGTCGGGGGCCGTGCCCGTCAGCGTGACTGCGCCGCCACGAGCGCGAACGTTGATGTTCGACACGTCGAGGCCTTGCGCCTTCGCGAGGGCCGAGCGGACCTTCTTGCCCAGCGCGCGGTTTTCCTGCTTGGCGGCCTTCGAGTTAGCGGCGGGTGCTGCCATCGTGCCGGCGGCCGTGGAGTCGCTTGCCTGGGCATACGTGTGGCATGCGACAACCATTGCGACAACACCACCCAGTGCCTTCAGAAAATCGACCGATTTCATACCTTCTCCTTTTTGCTTTGGTTTGGACCGCGTTTGACTGCGGCTTGGTTACGACTACGGACGGCCCGACTGCACGCGCGCGCGAAGGCGCGACGAGGCATGGCGAGCCAGGAGCGTTGTCACGGTCTGCGAGAGAGGCATTAGAAAGGATGACGGCCGGCGCGATCCACCGCGCAGCGGTGCATGACACCGGCCGTGCGCCGCACAGTTGGCAGCGTGCCCTGGTCTCGTCAGTCTGGCCGGGTCGCGCTGCGCCAACGTCGATGCGCGGCAGCGTTGCCAATGTAATCTAGCCGCGCAAGTTCTGCAAAGGATATCGCGCGTTGTGCGCGGTTCCCGTTGCAGCCCGTTCCCGTCCGAAGCAAAACGGAACTGCCGTGCCAGGCATGCTTCAACGGCCGCCGTGCGGGCGCCGTGGGCCGCATCGCGTCTTTCCAGGTCACTTTTTGTTACGCGTTTTCGACGCCCCGAGCCCGCCGCACGTGCCGCCGGGGCGTCAATCTCCTGTACCATCGGCGCGAATTCATCCGACCGCACAAGCATTCCCATGAAGCCTTCCGACGGACGTCGCCCGGAACGCCCCTCTGACCGCAAGCCGCCGCCCCGCCTCGTCGCCCGCTTCGTGGCGATCTCCTGGCGCGATCTCGCTGTATCGTTCGGGCCCATCCTGATAATCAGCGCCGTTGCGATCTACATCGCCGTGCGGCTGATCCAGCCCGCCCCGCCCAATACGCTGACCATGGCCGCCGGCCCCAAGGGCAGCACCTTCTGGGTCGCCGCGCAGAAGTACAAGGAAATCCTCGCGCGCAACCGCATCACCCTCAACGTGCTGGAGACGGAAGGCTCGCTCGACAACTACCGCCGTCTGACCGACCCGCACGCGGACATCGACGTCGGCTTCGTGCAGGACGGCATCGCGCCGTCCAAATCGACTGACGATCTGATGTCGCTCGGCAGCGTCTCATATGTGCCCGTGGCGATTTTCTATCGCGGGCCGATGATCACGCTGCTGTCCGAGTTCAAGGGCAAGCGCATCGCAATCGGCGCCGAAGGCAGCGGCACCCGCGAGCTTGCCCTGCAACTGCTGAAGGCGAACGGCATCACGCCCGACGGCCCGACGAAGCTGCTGCCGCTGTCCGGCGACGACGCCGCCAAAGCGCTGACGGAAGGCAAGATCGACGCGGCGATCCTGACGGGCGACTCCGCGCAGCCGCCCGTGATGGGCAAGCTGTATCGCACGGCGGGCGTGCAGTTCTACGACTTCACGCAGGCACCCGCGTACGCGAAGCGCTTCCCGTATCTGACGCAGCTCGAAATGCCGATGGGCTCGTTCGATCTCGGCAAAAACCTGCCGTCGACCACGCTGCATATGATCGCGCCGACAGCCGAACTGGTCGCCCGAGATTCGCTGCACCCCGCGTTGTCGGATCTGCTGATCGACGCGGCGCACGAAGTGCACGGCAAGGCGACGGCGTTGCAGCGCGCGGGCGAATTCCCCGCGCCGCTCGCGCACGACTTCCCGATCAGCGAGGACGCCGCCCGCTACTATAAGTCGGGCAAGAGCTTCCTGTACCGCGTGCTGCCGTTCTGGCTGGCGAGCCTCGCGGACCGGCTGCTGGTCGTGCTGGTGCCGATCATCGTCGTGCTGATTCCGGGGCTGCGGCTCGTGCCGTCGCTGTATGCGTGGCGCGTGAAGTCGCGTATCTACCGCTGGTATGGCGCGCTGATCGCGATCGAGCGCGAGGCGCTCAACGAAACATCGGCGGCCGAGCGCGAGGCGCTCATCGTGCGGCTCGACAAGATCGAGGAGTCGGTCAACGGTCTGAAGATGCCGCTTGCGTATGCGGATCAGTTCTATGTGCTGCGCGAGCATATCGGTTTCGTGCGAGCGCGCCTGACCCGAGATTCAGATGCGGCCGCGGCGCGTGACGCGGGCACGCCGGGTACGCCGGGTACGCCTGGTGCGGCAGATGAGCGCCCCGCCGCCGTGGGCCGCGCCGAAGCCCGTGCGGCAATGCACGAGAGCCACGCGACGCAAGAGAATCACGACAAGCCTGACAGCCACGAAAACGAAGCCGGACCCGGCGGCGATCGTCCCGCCCGCACCTCCTGACAGCCGTTGGCGCGTGCGCCAAACCCGCGCCGCGGCATGCGCGGCCGCGGCAACGCCATTTTGTCAAATGATGCGCACGCGGCTTGCTCCGCGTAAGATCGAAACAACCAGAACGGGCCGTAGCGGCATCGCCGGCGGCCCACCAATTCCGGCAACCGGGAGACATCATGACCGATGGCATCGACGCCACGCAGCCACTGTGGTTTTACGACTTTGTCTCACCGTTCTCGTACCTGCTGCTCGAACAGCACGACAAATGGCCTGAACTGCCGTTCGTGCTGACGCCCGTGTTGCTGAACGACTTGTATCGCCACTGGGGCCAGCGGGTCGCCTACGACGTGCCCGCGAAACGCATTTTCACGTACCGGTATGCGCTGTTTCGCGCGGAGCAACTGGGCATTCCGTTCCGCATGCCGCCCGCGCATCCGTTCGATTCGACCAAGCCGATGCTGCTCTCCATTGCGCTTGGCTCCGACCTGCAAACCGTGCGGGAGATTTTCCGCTTCATCTGGCGTGACGGGCGCGATCCGTCGAGCGCCGAAGGCTTCGCCGCGCTGTGCGAAAAGCTGAACGTGCCGGACGGCCAGGAACTGATCGAGCGTGAAGCGACGCGCGCGCAGCTGATGCGCCAAAGCACCGACGCCATCGCGATCGGCGTGTTCGGCGTGCCGACGTTCTGGCTGAACAAGCAGCTGTTCTGGGGCGAAGATGCGCTGCCGATGGTCCTCTATTGCGCGCGCACGCCGAACTGGCTGGACTCGAAGGAAGTGAAGCGGATCACATCGTTGCCGTCGGCGCTGGCGAAGGCCTGAGCGCGCGTCCGCGGCCATTGATGACGTGGCGCAGCGTGGCGCCCAGCAAGTGGGCAGATCGCCGGTTGTGATGCCCGTCATAGGGCATGCGCTATGGCCCGCGCATGGCAAAACGGCCTAAGGTTATAGCTTCGCGCGCGCATGCGGCGAGGCGTCGGGCAAATGGACGCCGCTGCATCGCCATGCACCGTTCGACACAAGCATTCGAAAGCCTTCAACGGGCCATCCCCGCCCCGCCGATTCATGGACGACGACAACGCCGCTTCACTCGATATCTGGCTCGTGCGCGTGCTGCGCACGCTGCTCGTCGAGCGCAGCGTCACGCAGACCGCGTTGCGGCTCAACCAGACACAGCCGGCCATCAGCACTGCGCTGCGCAAGCTGCGCGAAACCCTGAACGACCCGATTCTCGTGCGCGGCAAGTCGGGCATGGTGCCGACTGAATACGGCGAATCGCTGCTCGCGTCCGTGCAGAAAGTATTGCGCGACGTCGATTTCGTCGCGACGCCGCACGGCGACTTCGATCCGGCTCGCTCGCGCCGCACGTTCCGCATCGCCGCGCCCGACTATCTGAACGACTTCTTCATGCCGACCGTGATCGCGCAATTCCGCGAGGCGGCGCCGCATGCGCGGCTCGAGATCGAATCGCTCGGGCCACTGCTCGATCATGCATCCGCGCTCGATGCCGGCGAACTCGATCTGGTGATCGGCAACTGGCCGAAGCCGGACGCGCGATTCGAGCGCAGCGACCTGTTCTCCGATACCGTCGTGTGCATGATGCGCGCCGATCATCCGCTCGCGAAGGCGCCGCTCACGCGCGACGCCTATCTCGCCGCGCCGCATCTTGCGCCCGCTCATTACAGCGGCGCGCGCGGCGGCGCAATCGATACGGGCTTCGCGCGCGCGCATGCGGCTCGCCGCATCGTCGCGACACTTCCGTACTTCGGACTCGTGCCGCACGTGCTACTGCAATCGGATCTCATCTTCACGACGACGCGCCGCTTCGCGCTGCATTATGCGGAGATGCTGCCGTTGGCCGTCATCGATGTGCCGATTCCGTTTCCGCGCATCAAGTGCTATCAGATGTGGCATCCACAGCCGGACCGGCCTGGCGATATCGAATGGTTGCGCGGCTTGATGGCGCAGGTGTCGGAGATGCTGGTGGCGAAGAAGGCAAGGCGCGCGCGGGGAACGGCGAAGGAATTGAAAGGGGAGAAAAAAACGGACGCCGCGAGTCACCCCGCTGCGCCCGTTGGAGGAATCAGTCAGTGAATCAGGCGTCGACGCAATCCGCTTCCTGAACCGACGCAAAATCAGCCAGCGAAATCTGCTGCGACCTCACCTGCAACAGCTCCGCGCATACCGCCACCGCAATCGAAGTCGGCGCCTTGTCGACGATGCCCGGCACACCAATCGGACACGTCATCTCGAACAGCCGCTGTGGATCGACACCGCGATCCAGCAAACGCCGCTCGAACTTCACGCGCTTCGTCTTCGAGCCGATCATCCCGAAGTACGCAAAATCGCGCCGCCGCATGATGCGCTCCGTCAGCGTGAAATCCAGCGCGTGGTTGTGCGTCATCACGAGAAAGAACGCGCCTGCAGGCGCTTCGTCGACGACGGCATCGGGCGTGTCCGTCGCTTCGATCTGCACGTTCGCGGGCACTTCGTCGGGGAACAGTTCGTCGCGTTCGTCGACCCATTGCACGACGCACGGCAGCCGGCCAAGCAGCGCGACGAGCGCATGGCCGACATGGCCCGCGCCGAACAGCACGACGTGCATCGGCGGCGGCAACTGCGTCGCGTGACCGCTGCGCCGGCCAATCTGAACCGGCATCTGCGCGAAAGTCGGAACGTGCATCATGACGAACGCCCTCTTCTAAAGTTTAGTGTCCAGCGGCGCGAACGGCACGAACGGCCTTGAGGATTTCCTCGCCGGTTGCGGGCGCGTTCAGCGGCGGGTTCACCTTGTAATCGCCGACAGCGGCAACAGCGTCGCGAATCGCGAAGAACACCGAGAACGGCAGCAACAACGGCGGCTCGCCCGTCGCCTTCGAACGGTGAATGCTGTCCTCCGCGTTGCGGTTCTTGAAGAGCCGCACGCGGAAATCGGGCGGCGTATCGTTGACGGTCGGAATCTTGTAGGTGGATGGCGCGTGCGTCATCAGCTTGCCGCCCGCGTTCCACCACAACTCTTCCGTCGTCAGCCAGCCCATGCCCTGAATGAAGCCGCCTTCGACCTGACCGACATCGATGGCAGGGTTCAGCGACGCGCCGACGTCGTGCAACGCATCGGCGCGCAGCACGCGCATTTCGCCCGTCAGCGTGTCGATCACGACTTCCGACACAGCCGCGCCATACGAGTAATAGAAGAACGGCCGGCCTTGCAGCTTCGCCTGATCCCAGTAGAGCTTCGGCGTCGCGTAGAAGCCATCGGACCACAACTGCACGCGCGCGAGATACGCCTTCGCGATCACTTCTTCGAACGGCACGATGGCTTCGCCGACCAGCACGCAGTCGCCCGCGAAACGCACCTGCGCCGACGTCACATCGCCCGCGCCGAACTTTTCGGCGGCGAATGCGGCCAGACGCTCGCGCAACTGGCGCGCGGCATCCTGGGCGGCCTTGCCGTTCAGGTCCGAACCCGTCGATGCCGCCGTCGCCGAGGTATTCGCCACCTTCGACGTATCCGTCGCCGTCACACGCACACGGTTGAAGCTCACGCCAAGCTCATGCGCGACGACCTGCGCGACCTTCGTGTTCAAGCCCTGGCCCATTTCCGTGCCGCCGTGATTCACGAGCACCGAGCCATCGGTGTAGATATGAACGAGCGCGCCTGCCTGATTGAAGTGCGTCACGTTGAACGCGATGCCGAACTTGCAAGGCGTGAGCGCGAGGCCTTTCTTCAGCACTTCGTTGTTGCGGTTGAATTCGAGAATCTCCGCGCGGCGACGGCGATAGTCGCTGGTGGCTTCGAGTTCGTCGATCAGTTCGTGAATCACGTTGTCTTCGACGATCTGCCCATACGGCGTCTGATTGCGCTCAGTCTTGCCGTACAGGTTGCGGCGGCGCACGTCGAGCGAATCCTTGCCGAGCGAACGCGCGACATCGTCCATGATGTACTCGATCGCGAACGCGCCCTGCGGACCGCCGAAGCCGCGAAACGCCGTGTTCGACTGGGTGTTCGTCTTGCCGCAGAAACCGTCGATGGCGACGTCCGACAGGAAGTACGCGTTGTCGAAGTGGCACACGGCGCGCGTCATCACGGGGCCGGACAGATCGGCGGAGAACCCGCAGCGCGAAGTCATGTCGACCGTCACACCTTCGATCAGGCCTTCATCGTTATAACCGACGTCGTACGTGTAGTGGAAATCGTGCCGCTTGCCCGTGATCATCATGTCGTCGTCGCGGTCCGGGCGCAGCTTGACCGGGCACAACAGCTTCCACGCCGCGAGCGACGCGCAGCACGCGAACATGCTCGATTGCGATTCCTTGCCGCCGAAACCGCCGCCCATGCGCCGGCACTCGACCAGCACGTTGTGCGAATGCACGCCGAGCATGTGCGAGACGAGGTGCTGCATTTCGGTCGGGTGTTGCGTCGAGCAATACACGAGCATGCCGTCGTCGTCCTTCGGCACCGCGTAGGAAATCTGCCCTTCCAGATAGAACTGCTCCTGGCCGCCGAGCAGTAATTCGCCCGCTTCACGATGTGCCGCGCGTTGCAGCTTCGCAGCGGCATCGCCGCGCGCGAGCTTCATTGGCGGAATCACGCTCTGGTTCGCGGCGCGCGCCTGCTGTGCCGTCAGCACGGCGGGCAGCTCCTCGAATTCGATGTCCGCGCGACGTGCGCCGAGACGCGCGGCATCGTGCGACGTCGCGACGACGATGAACATCGGCTGCCCGACATACTGGACGATGCCATCGGCGAGGATGGGGTCGTCGCCTTTTACGATCGGCGCGCAGTCGTTGTGGCCGGGAATGTCGTCTGCGGTGAACACGGCGACGACGCCGGGCGTCGCGCGCACTTTGTCGAACGACATCGACAGGATCTTCGCGTGCGCTTTCTGAGACGTGCCCAGCGCCGCGTGCAGCGTGCCGGCAAGTTCGGGGATGTCGTCGGTGTAGGTGGCGCGGCCGCTCACGTGCAGATGGGCGGATTCATGCGGACGCGACACGTGGACTTGCGTGAATTCCGCGAGTTCTTTCGCGTCCTTCAGGAACGGTTCGGCTTGCTGGTTCATTCTGTTGGTTCTCCGTTTCCTTTTTGTCCGTCAGGCCGCAGCGCCTGCTGCCAATACCGCGCGCACATCGAGCGCGCTCTTTTGCAGCGGATTGTTCGGGCGCGTTTCGAGCCAGAAGCGGTACAGCGTGTTCGTTGCGGCTTCGAGGCGATAGTCACTGGTCGCGCGCATATCGCTGAGCGGCTGATAGTCCTTTGCGAGCGCGAGCATCGCGATCTGCGCGGTCGCTTCGTGCCATTCGTTGTCGGCGAGCGCGGCTTCGGCGTGCGTCGCGCGCTTCGGCGTCGCGGCCATGCCGCCGAACGCAATGCGCGGTTCGCGGATCGTCTCGCCATCGGCGATGAACGAGAACGCGGCGCACACGGCGGAAATATCCGAGTCGAAGCGCTTCGAAATCTTGTACGTGCGGAACTGGAAGTGCTTGCGCGCCTCGTTGCGCGCGGGCACCTTCAGACCGACGACGAACTCGTGTTCGGCCATATCCTTCTTCTGATACGCGAGGTACAGGTCTTCCAGCGCCAGTTCGCGTTCGATCTCGCCGCCGCGCAGCACGACACGCGCGCCCAGCGCGATCAGGCCCGGCATCGAGTCGCCGATGGGCGAACCGTTCGCGACATTGCCGCCGATCGTGCCCGCGTTGCGAATCGGCAGCGACGCGAAGCGCTGCCACATCTCGGTGAGTTCGGGGTACTGCTTCGCCAGCTCGGCATACGCGCGCTCGACCGTGACGCCCGCACCGATCTCGATCCAGTCCGCCGTCACGTTGATCTTCTGCAATTCCGCGATCTGGCCGACGTACACGATATGGCCGAGGTCGCGCATCATCTTCGTGACCCACAGGCCGATGTCGGTGCTGCCGGCGAGAATGCGCGTCGTGGGCGCGTCGGCCTTGATCTTCGCGAGCGCGGCGACGGTGCGCGGCGCATCGAACTGCTGGCCGTTGCGTTCGTAGTGGAAGGTTTCGCCGCGTTCGAGCGTCGCGAGTTTGCTGGCGAGCGCCTTGACGTCGACGGGCGCTTTGGGCGCGGGCAACTCGAACATGCGCTCGGCCGCTTCGATGATCGGACGATAGCCGGTGCAGCGGCACAGGTTGCCCGTCAGCGCGTTGGCGATATCGGCGCGGTCCGGCACGGTTCTGTTCGCGCATGCGTGCTCGTGGCCGTGCTTCTCGTACATCGACCACATCGACATCACGAAGCCCGGCGTGCAGAAACCGCACTGCGAGCCGTGACACTCGACCATCGCCTCCTGCACGGGATGCAGGCTGCCGTCGGGCTGGCGCAGGTCTTCGACCGTGAAGAGCGCCTTGCCGTCGAGGGTCGGCAGAAACTGGATGCACGCGTTGACCGCCTTGAAGCTGACGCCACCCGCGTCGTTGCGCTCGCCGATCACCACCGTGCAGGCGCCGCAGTCGCCTTCCGCGCAGCCTTCCTTGGTGCCCGTGCAGCGCGCGTCTTCGCGCAGGTATTGAAGGACGGTGCGGGTGACGGGTGCGTCGGTGATCTCACGGATCGCGTTGCGATGGTAGAAGCGGATCGGCTGGCTCATGTCTCGTGCTCGTTTCGGTTGTTCGCGTCCGCGTGGGGCGTGCGGACGGTGCGGCTGATGGTTCGAAAAGTAGCATCATCAATATTCGCAACCCATAGGTCCGATCGCATGGAGGACATATAGCTGGAGCGATAAATTGAGACGGGCGCGGACGCGCGGGCTTATATCTCGATGTCCGTTTGTCTGTATTTTTGTCAAATATAGCTATTAAGCGACAAACGATGCCCAAATGAGATGGGGCGAGAAGGCGTCCAGACCTCGAAGAAATTGACGGGAAACCGTCAAAAGCGCCGCCAAGCCCTGTTTCTCGACGAGAAAATTATTAAGCAAACCCTGCAAGTGAATCGGTTCCATGGGAAAATCACGGCTTCCCGCCAAATTCAAGTCTCGTTTTCCCCATGTCCGCCGACTCCGCTACACCGCGCAGCGAATTTGCGACCACTTTGCAGATCATTCCGGTCGTTTTTTTCACCTTTCTTTGTTACCTGACGATCGGTATTCCGCTCGCGGTGCTGCCGGGCTACGTCCATGACGACCTTGGCTACAGCGCCGTGATCGCGGGCCTGGCGATCAGCGTGCAGTACTTCGCGACGCTCGCGTCGCGTCCGCTGGCCGGCCGTTCGGCGGATACGCTTGGACCGAAGAAGACGGTGACGATCGGCCTGATCGGTTGCGGGGTGAGCGGTGTGCTGTTGCTGCTGGCCGTGCTGCTTGGCCGGTGGCCGACGCTGAGTCTGAGTCTGCTGGTGCTGAGCCGGCTTGTACTGGGCTTTGGCGAAAGCCTGTGCGGCACGGGCGCGATCTTGTGGGGCATCGGGCGGGTCGGCACGACGAACAATGCGCGCGTGATCTCGTGGAACGGCATCGCGACGTATGGCGCGCTCGCGATTGGGGCGCCGCTGGGCGTCGCGATCGCGCATAGCGTGGGGTTTTTCGCGCTGGGTGTGGTGGTGATTGCGCTTGCGGCGACGGGTTTCTATCTCGCGCGCCTGATTGCGGCTGTGCCCGTTGTGCATGGTGAGCGGATGTCGTATCGCAGCGTGTTCACTCGTGTGCTGCCGCACGGGATTGGGCTGGCGCTTGGGTCGGCTGGGTTTGGGTCTATCGCGACGTTCATCACGTTGTTTTATGCGGCCAATCACTGGCCGAATGCGGCTTTGTCGCTGACCGTGTTTGGCACGCTGTTCATCGGCGCGCGCTTGCTGTTTGCTAATACGATCAAGACGTATGGTGGTTTTCGGGTTGCGATTGCTTCGTTCTCTTTTGAGTGCGTCGGGCTGTTGTTGCTGTGGCTCGCGCCGGAGCCGCATATCGCGCTTGCGGGTGCTGCGTTGACCGGGTTCGGTTTTGCTTTGGTCTTTCCGGCGCTCGGCGTCGAGGCGGTTGGGCTCGTGCCGCCTGCTAGCCGAGGTGCGGCGTTGTCGGCTTATTCGGTTTTTCTCGATCTGTCGTTGGGGATTACGGGGCCGCTGGCCGGGTATATCGCCGGTGAGTTTGGATATGGGTCCGTGTTTCTGTTTGCGGCTGTTGCCGCCGCGGCGGCTGTAGCGCTGTCTACGATGCTTTATTTGCGCAATGCGCGGACGCCTAACGCGCCTGCGGCGGCTTGAGGTTGGGGTTAGGTTTTCTGCTGCGCAGGCTTTGATGTTGCCGTGTGCGCTTTTGCGCTGGCATCTGTTAGCTCGTTTCACGCGTTGGCCCGTGCGGTTTGCTCGACTTTGCGCTGGCATCCGCGTTTTGCTTCTGGTTCGCATGCGTTGCCCCTGTGCGGGGCGGCACCTACTTTTCTTTGCCGCCGCAAAGAAAAGTAGGCAAAAGAAAGCGGCTCACACCGCCAGCCCGTGTATTTGCCTGAGGGCCCTCAAAGGGTCTTACACTCCACACGGCAATCACGTCATACATGCTCGTTGCCAGCGCTCTTGCGACGCGCCTCACCCGCTTTGCGCTCCCACGTTACAGCATGTCGCGCCAGACAGTCCGCCGCCGCCCAGGTGGCAAACTGTGTGTCGGCCCGAGTGCTCCACACGCCTCACTTCGGACCGATAGCACACGCGTCCCACCTGTAAGAGCGCTAACTTATCCGTCGCGACAACCTACACACAGTTTGCCACCTGGGCGGCATCGACCATTCGTTGCCGCTTGCCTTGTTGCGGAAGTCTGACGCGGGTGATGAGCACATTCAAAGCGCTGGCAACGCACGCGAACAGGGAAGTTGCCGTGTGAAGGATGGGGACGTTGGGGGCCCGTGGATAGGAACACGTGCTGGCGGTGTGAGCCGCTTTCTTTTGCCTACTTTTCTTTGCGGCGGCAAAGAAAAGTAGGTGCCGCCCCGCACAGGGGCAACGCTAGCAAACCAGAAGCAAAACGCGGATGCCAGCGCAAGAGCCAAACCCACCGAACGGCAACACATGAACCACGAAGGCAAATAGACGGATGCCACCGCAAACCAAACCCAAAGCAAAAGCAAAAGCAAAAGCAAAAGCAAAAGCAAACCACCCTGCAGTCGCAGACACCCCGCCTCAATCCCTCCCAGCCAGCGCTCGCTCAAGCGCCGCCACGCCAGCCGGCAAATCCACCCCAACCCCAAGCTCAACCATCGTCCGCCCAAACGCGTGCAGCGTACGAAACAGATTATGAGCGCGAGCCTGCTCGCCCATCTGCCCGATCCGCACAATAGGCAACCCAAAAGAACCAGAAATCTCAACCTGATGAAACCGCGAGATATGCGCGCAAATATCAGCGGGAGTAAGGCCGGAAGACTTCTGCCCAGCGGGCACCTCGATTCCCACCACAGAGTTCAGCCGGCACTCTGCCGGCGCATACAACTCCAACCCCATGGCACTAACGCCAGCCTGCAACGCCAGCGAGCACTTCAAATGCCGCGCAAACCGCTTCTCCAGCGTCTCCGCGCAAACCAGCCGCAACGCCTCGTGCAAAGCCAGCACGCCGGAAACAGGCGCCGTATAGTGATACCCCGCGTTGTGCCAGAAATTCTCCGCCAGCGACGCATCCAGACACCAATGCGCACTCGCATGCGGACGTCCCTTCACCCGCTCCCAAGCCGCATCCGAAAACGCGATCAGCGAAACACCCGGAATTGACGACAACCCCTTCTGCCCACCCGTAATCACGGCATCGATGCCCCACGCGTCCATATCGAGCGGCATCGTCGACAGCGTGCAGACGGCATCGACGACAACCAGCGCGCCCGCCTGCTTCGCCAGCGCCGCAATGTCCTTCAGGTGATAGTTCCAGACCGTGTTCGACGTCTCGCCCTGCACGATCGTCACGATCTCCGGACGCGTGCGCCGGATCGCTTCCTCGACCTGCTCGAGCGTCGCGACCGCACGGTCGCCAACCTCCAGCAGCGAGACCTCGGCGCCGACGCGCCGCCCCATCTCCGCCATCCGCGCGCTGAAAAAACCGTTCTTGATGCTCAGCACCCGCGTACCCTGCCAGGCGAGATTGGAGATCGCCATTTCCATCGCCGCCGAGCCCGGTCCCGCCACGCCCAGCACCCACTTCGAGTTGGTCTGGAACACGTAGCGCGCCATCGTCTGCACCTGTCCGACCACCTTGGCCATCGTGTTGCCCAGATGGTTGATGACGATCGCATTGGCCTTCGCGACGGCGGCGGGAATCGGCACCGGGCCGGCGCCCATCATCAGGAGTGGCTCTTCGGGAAGAATCGCGTCGAGCGATTCGACTTCAGGACAGGGAACGACGTTGGACGTTGTAATGGTCATGATCGGAACGCATGGAACGGGGAACAGGAACAGGAAAACGGCCCGCTGCGCGCAGCAACACCTGCGGGCGGCGGGCCGTCTTTCGATCATTCACCCATATGTCCGATTGCGCAAGAGATGCATCCCGGTCTTTGCCTGCCGGATTGTCACTTGACCTCTTTGCGTTGAATGTTTTTGCCCGTCTCCTTGTTGTAGCGCTCGACGTATTCATCCGTGAGCTTGCGGATCGCGCGTCCAATCTTGCGATAGTCGGACTCGTTGAGATTCGCGAGCGACACGCGCCCCGAAGGATGCTTCGTGCCGAAGCCCATGCCCGGCAGCAACACGACCCGCGCATCGCTCGCCAGGCGGAACAGCAGCTCCGACGCCTCGGTGTGCTTGAGCAGCCAGTCGACGAACTCGCGGCCATATGCACGCTCGCCGAAGTACTCCATGTCGATGATCGAGTAGTAGTCGACCTGGTTCGCGTCCTTCTCGTCGAACGCAATGCCGATCTCTTCGTAGAGCGCGCGCTTGCGGCTGCGGATCAGGCGTTTGAGCGCATCCTTGTACGCATCCGGCGTATCCATCAGCGAGAACAGCGAGAAGAGCACCATCTGCACCTGTTGCGGCGTCGACAGGCCGGCCGTGTGATTCAGCGCGACCGTGCGGCTGTCCGCGACCAGCCGGTCGATGAACTTCAGCTTGTCCGGCTCGGTCGTGATCGACTCGTAACGATGATGCAGGATCTTCTTGACGTCCTTCGGCAACTCGGCAATCAGCTTGTCGAGAATGTTGTCCTTGTGCGTCGCGATCGTGCCGAGCCGCCAGCCCGTCGCGCCGAAATACTTCGAGTACGAGTACACGAGAATCGTGTTCTTCGGCGCGAGCGCGAACAGCGACACGAAGTCGTCGGCGAAGGTGCCGTACACATCGTCCGTCAGCAGGATCAGGTCGGGGCGCTCCTTGACGATGTCCGCGATGTATTCGAGGCTTTCGTCGCTGATCTTCACGGACGGCGGATTGCTCGGGTTCACGAGGAAGAACGCCTTCACCTTCGGATCGCGCAGCTTGTCCAGTTCGGCCTTCGAGTACTGCCAGTTGTTCTCGACATCGGCATCCAGATTGACGACGTTCAGCTCGTAGTCGTTGAGCGTCGGAATCTCGATGTATGGCGTGAAGATCGGACGGCCGAGCGCGATGGTGTCGCCCGCCTTGATCAGATGGTTCTGCTTCATCGTGTTGAAGATGTACGTCATCGCGGCCGTGCCGCCTTCCACGGCGAAGATGTCGAACTCGCCGACGAACGGATACTTGCCGATCATCTCGCGCCGCAGATACTGCCCAACGATCACTTCCGACAGCTTCAGCATCCGGTCCGGCACGGGGTAGTTCGACGCGAGAATGCCTTCGCACATCTCATAGAGGAAATCGGTGCCCGACAGACCCAGCTGATCGCGCACATACGACACGGCGCCCGCAAGGAACGCAATGCCCGGCACGCCCTTGTTCTCGCGCAGGAACAGTTCGAAGCGCTCGGTCAGTCCCTCGCGCTTCGGAAAGCCGCCGACGCCCTCGGGCATATACGCGAACGAGCGCTCTGACTCGCGCATCGCGAACAGACCGAGTTGCCAGAAGCCGTGGCGCGGAATCGTCGCGAGAAAGTTCGGGTTGCCGCGGCCGGCGTTCAGCATCGAGGCGTTCGCCGGGCGCTCGACAGCGCCGCCGCCTGCCGCCTTGATCAACTCGTCTTTCAGTTCGAACGGGCTGAGCGCCTGCAACGCTGCCTGATCCTTGCCCTTGTTGTCCTTTGCCATGATGCGTTCTCCAGTAAAAGGGGAAATGCGCCGGCGCGTTGCGGGCAATGGCCCGTCCCGGGCGCCGGCTACTTTCCTGACAATCGGTTCCGCCGACGGCGCGCCCGTGCCGTCGGCGCACGCGTTCAGACCAGCCCGACGACGAGCGGTCCCAGCAACGTCAGCAGCACGTTCGCTATCGCATACGTGATCGCGAACGGTACGGTCGGCACCGCGCTTTCGGCCTTGTCTAGCACGCCGCCGAACGCCGGGTTCGCACTGCGCGAGCCGGACAGCGCGCCCGCCAGAATTGCCGCGTTGTCGTAGCGCAGCACGTAGCGGCCGAACAGCATCGTCAGCAGCAGCGGGACCAGCGTCACGACCACGCCGAGCAGGAAGATCGTGACGCCGAGTTGCTTGATCGTCGTCACGGCCTGCAGCCCGGAGTTCAGCCCGACCACCGACACGAACGCGGCCAGCCCGAAGTCCTGCAACAGCCTCGATGCGGCGGGCGGCATGACGCCGTACATCGGATGCTTGCCGCGCATCCAGCCGAACACCAGACCCGCGAGCAGGCAGCCGCCGCCCGAACCGAGCGTGAGCGGGACGCCGCCGATATTGACCACGACCAGGCCGATCAGCAGGCCGATCACCATGCCGATGCCCATGTAGATGAAATCGGTCTTGATCGAGTACGGCAGCTCGTAGCCCGTCGCCGCAACCGCGCGCTTCGTATCCTTCGCGGAGCCGAAGTAGGTCAGCACGTCGCCATGTTCGAGCTTCGTTTCCGGCAGGATCGGCACCGGCTGGCCGACGCGCGTGATGCTTTCGAGAAACACGCCGTGGCGCAGATCGCGGTCGACGGTTTCGCGCACTTTCTGGATCGTCGTGTGGTTCAGGCCTTTTGCCGTGAACACGGCCTGGCGCGTCTGCATGACGGCGCTGACGTCGGTGACATCCGAGATTTCGGTGCCGATCCTCGGCGCGACGGGCACCATGCCCTCGCGCCGCCCGACGACGAGCACGATGTCGTCCGCCGCGAGCACGACGTTCGGTCCCGGCTCGATCTCCTTGCCGGCGCGCCGGATTTTTTCGATCGACACGAAGTCCTGCGCGGCCATTTCGATCTCGGACACCTTGCGCCCCGCCGCCGGCCCGACCTTGAACGCGCGTCCGACCAGTTCGGGCAGCGCCGCCAGTTGTCCCGGCGCGCGCGATGGCGTGCCGCCCGCGAGCTTCGCCTCGGCGTCGAGCGCGGCTGAGCGCAGGTCGCGGCCCATGAACTTCGGCAGGATGTTCACGCATACGATGATCGCGCCGAGCGAGCCGAACACGTACGTCACCGCGTACGCAATCGCGACGTCCGACTGCAGCGACTTCACCTCGTCGGCGGGCAGGCCGAGACGCGCGATCGCGTCGCCCGCCGTACCGATGATCGCCGACTGCGTGAGTGCGCCGCCCGCGAGCCCCGCCGCCAGCCCCTTGTTCAGATGGAAAATCTTCGCGCAGATGAGGACGGTGATCAGCGCCGAAATGGCGAGGAACAGCGCCATCGCGATCTCGCGCAAGGTCTTGCGGTTCAGCGAGTTGAAGAAGCCCGGCCCCGAGTCGTAGCCCACCGCGTAGATGAAGACCGCGAACATCACGGCTTTCACGCCGTTGTCGATCGACACGCCCGCCTGGCTGATCACGACGGCCGCCAGCAGCGAGCCGCCGACGCCGCCCAGTTGAAACTTGCCGAAGTTGATCTGGCCGATGAAGTACCCCACGGCCAGCGACAGGAACAGCGCTATTTCTGGTGACTTGTGAAAGATGCTGTGTATCAGGTCCATCGTGCCCTCTCAGAGAAAACGCACGCGGGCGCCCCGCGCGAAACGCAGCAGACGACGTGGCACTACCGTCCGCAACCCCTGCCCGCACGATCCTTTCGGTCACTTGGGCATTTCGATGTTGCTGTCATTCGCTTCTGTTTTCCTTGTCCGTTCGCAATCCCGCGCCTCGCATGCCGATCGCGCCTATCAGTGCGCAAACTGAGCGGCCAGCCCCACGACGACGGGGCCCATCAGCGGCAGCAGAATGTTCGACAACGCGTAGGTGATCGTGTAGCCGATGACGGGCGTCGAATTGCCCGTCACGCCGACCAGCGCGCTGATCGCGGGCGTGCTGCACTGCTGGCCGGCAATCGCGCCGAGCAGCATCGGCGCGTCGAGCTTCAGGAACATCCGGCCGATCCACAGCGACAGCAGTCCCGGCACCAGCACCATCAGAATTCCGACGACAGGCAGCGCGAGTCCGTATTCGCGCACGAGCTTGATCGCATCCGGTCCGGCCGACAGCCCGACCGCGGCGATGAAGGTCGCCAGCCCAAAGTCCTTGAGGATTTGCGCGGCGGCGGGCGGCAGCGAGCCGACGAGGGGATAGTGCGAGCGGATCCAGCCGAACAGCAGCCCGGACAGCAGGCACCCGCCGCCCGTGCCGAGCGCGAGCGTGACGCCGCCGAAGGTGCCCGACAGCCGCCCGATCGCCATGCCGATCAGCACGCCGAGGCCGAGATAGACGAAATCCGTTTTCAAGGTGGCGGGCAGCAGGTAGCCGAGCCGCTTCGCGCCGCGCAGCACATCCACCTTCGCGCCGACCAGCGTCAGCACGTCGCCGCGGTTCAACTCGGTGCCGGGCAGCGCGGGCACGCGCGACTCCAGCCGCGTGACGGCCGCGATATAGATGCCGCGCCCCTGTTCCGGGTCCGCGCGCTCGCGTAGCTGGCGGATCGTCGCGCCGTGTGCGTCCTTGCGCGTGAGCACGACGTCGACCATATCGGCGAGTGCCGTCGAAAAGTGATGGCCCGATGCGACTTCGTCGCCGATCGACGGCGCAGCGGCGACCAGCGCCTCGCGCCTTCCGCCGACCAGCACGAGATCGCCCGCCGCGAGCATGAGATCGGGCGCGACGCAAAGCGACGCGCCGCCGCGCTCGATCTGCTCGACCGTCAGGTTGTGGCCGTATCGCGCCTCGAAGGCGCCAATCGCGACACCCGCCGCCGGACCGACGCGGAACGCGCGCCCCACCAGCGCGGGCGCGGCGAGCCGCTCCCCTTCCCCGAGCGAGTCGCCGCCGCCGAGTTGCCGCCATACGCGCTCGGCTTCGTCGCGCAGATTCACGCGTAACAGCAGTGCGGCGAACTGGCTCGTGAACAGCACGATCGTGATAAGCCCGAACAGATAGCTGACGCTGTAGGCGGTGACGATATTCGCCTGCAGGCGCAACGTCTCGGCTTCGGCCATACCGAGCTTCGCGACGGCTTCCGAAGCCGTGCCGATCACGGCCGATTCCGTCGCCGCACCTGCCAGCAGCCCGGCTGCCGTGCCTGGATCGAGATGCAGCAGCCAGACGGCGAGCATCACGAGGGTCAGCACCGAAACGATTTCGACCACCGACAGCAGCCCGTAGCGCCAGCCGCGCCCGATATTGGCAAAGAACTGCGGCCCGCCCGTGAAGCCGAGCGCGAAGATGAACAGCGCGAACGCGATGTTCTTGAGATCGGGGCTGATGCGCGCCCCCGTTTGCCCGAGCAACAGCGACACGATCAGCGTGCCGCACACGCCGCCGAGCTGGATCGGGCCGATCTTGAACGAGCCAATCAGATAGCCGAGTGCAAGACTCGCGAACAGCGCAATCTCCGGCTGCGACTTAAGCAATTCGGCGACCATGTTCCGATTTCCCGGCAAAGCGGATCGTTGTATGAATCTTTTTAAAAATGTGGCCCGCGATAATCCGCACGGCAATTAGTCGCGTTAATTGAAGCGCGTGAATATCTACCGGAATTAACCGGCCATATTCGAGGCGGATGTAATGCGCCGCACTGACGGATTTACGTCAGACGAAATGGCGCGAGCGGTGAGAAGCCTTGAATCAGCTTGTGTTGCTTCTGTTGACAGACATCGTTCCCTCGCAAAGTTGTCGAACAACCGGAACACGATTCGTGCAGCCGAAGGCTTTTTTATGTCCGCATTTGAAGCGTGCGGAAATCGTTTAGACCGTTTCCGCTATATGACAGAAATGCCAGCCTTTTTACAATTTCGAAATAGCGTCGTCGTTTTAATAGATATTGTAATTGCCAGCGACTGTCAATATTATTTTTGTGCCGGATCTGCAAAATTTATGAACCCTCAGATTGTCTGCAATCTGACGGTACGACACCCGCAAAGGCCGACGCAGAAAGCTGCCGCACGCCACAGCCGGGTCAACGACGCGCGGCAGCACCGCGCTAGACGAGGGCGCCACCATGAATCAGATCTACGCCATGCGGGTCTTTGTCCGGGTCGCCGAAACACAGAGCTTCAGGCGAGCGGCCCAGCAACTGAAAGTATCGAACGCGCTCGTGACGCGCTCGATCGCCACACTCGAAGCGCACCTGCATGCGCGCCTCATTAATCGCACGACGCGCAACCTTTCGCTGACCGAAGCCGGCACGCATTATCTGGAAGGTTGCCGCGGACTGCTCGAGGAACTCGATCATCTGGAAGGCTCGGTCGCCGGCACCGAGCGCGAGCCGGGCGGCACGCTGCGCGTCGTCGCGACGGGCGCACTGTCGGCCCAGGCACTCACGCAACTGCTCGACGGTTACCGCCGGCGTTTTCCGAAGGTGCGTATCCGGCTCACGCTCGCCGAGCGCCTGCCGCATCTGATCGAAGACGGCTATGACGTGGGCCTGTTCATTGCGGGTCCGTCGGCGGCGGGCGCGTCGGCGGATACCGACAGCGTCGAACTGTCGTTCGCGACGCAACGCCTCGTGCCGTGCGCCGCGCCGTCGTATCTGGCCGCGCGCGAGGAGCCGCGCCATCCCGATCATCTGGCGCTGCATTCGTGCATCGCGACGCCTTCCGAGCAACGCGGCCCGACCGTCTGGCATTTCATCGAAAGCGACGGCGACGCGCAGCCTGTCACGCTCGATCCGTCGTACATGGTCAACAGCCCGCTGCTGGTGCGGCTCGCGGCGATTGCCGGAATGGGCGTCGCGGTGCTGCCCGAGCCGCTCGTCGCCGACGACTTCGCAACGGGCGCGCTGAAGCGCATCATGCAGGATTACACCGTCGACGAATCGCAGGCCAAGGTGTCGCTCGTCTATCCGCGCCGCCGTCATCTGCCCGCGAAAACCCGCGCGTTCGTCGATTACACGCTCGAGCATGCGGGTTGTCCCGCGTCAGCGCTGCCTGCCGACGCGCATGCGATCATCCCGCACGACCTGCATCCCGCCGCGCAGCACGCTTCGTGAGCCACGCGCGGTTGCTCACGCATCGATGACGCCCCGCGGGCGTCCATCAGGAGGCCAGTGACCATGCGCATGATTTTGTTCAGCAGCCGCCAGTACGACATCGACACGTTCACCGAGGCGAACGCCGCGTTCAGCTTCGAGTTGCACTTCCAGGAGTCGCATCTCGAAGCGGACACGGCCATCCTCGCCGAGGGTTACGACGTCGTGTGTCCGTTCGTCAACGATCTGGTCGACGCCGCCACGCTCGAACGCCTGCATGCGGGCGGCACGCGGCTGATCGCGCTGCGCTCGGCGGGCTTCAATCATGTCGATCTCGCGGCGGCGCAGCGGCTCGGCATCGGCGTCGTGCGCGTGCCCGCCTATTCGCCGCACGCGGTCGCGGAGCATGCGGTCGGGATGATCCTGGCGCTGAACCGCAAGCTCGCGCGCGCTGTCGCCCGCACGCGCGAAGGCGACTTCTCGCTGAACGGGCTGCTGGGTTTCGACCTGCACGGCAAGACGGTCGGCGTGATCGGCACGGGGATCATCGGCCGCTGCTTCGCGCGGATCATGGCGGGGTTCGGCATGCAGGTGCTCGCGCACGATCCCGGGCCGCCCGCCACTGAGTTGCTGGCGCTCGGCGGGCGCTACGTGCCGCTCGACACGCTGCTCGCGGATTCGGACATCGTGAGCCTGCATTGCCCGTTGCTGCCGTCTACGTATCACATGATCGATCGCCACGCGCTCGCGAAGATGAAGCGGGGTGCGATGCTGATCAACACCGGGCGCGGTGGGCTAGTTGAGAGCAACGCGCTGGTCGGCGCGCTCAAGAGCGGCCAGTTGGGGCATCTCGGGCTCGATGTGTATGAGGAGGAAGGTGGGATCTTCTTTGAGGACCACTCGAATCTGCCGTTACAGGATGACGTGCTCGCGCGGCTTTTGATGTTTCCTAATGTGATCGTCACCGCGCATCAGGCTTTTTTCACACGCGAGGCGATGACGGAGATCGCGCAGACGACGCTCGGGAATGTGGAGGCGTGGCGGGATGGGACGCCGAGGAATGTGGTTCAGGTGTAGTTGGTTTTTGGTTTTTGCCGGCCGGCGGCTGGAGGGTGCTTGCTGTTTTGCGCTTGCGCTTGCTCTTGCGCTTGCTCTTGCGCTGGCATCCGCGTTTTGCTTTCGTGCTTCAGGCGTCGCCCCTGTGCGGGGCGGCACCTACTTTTCTTTGCCGCCGCAAAGAAAAGTAGGCAAAAGAAAGCGGCTCACACCGCCAGAGCTTGTTCTTATCCACGGGCCCCCAACGTCCCCATGCTTCACACCGCAACTTCCCTGCTGGCATGCGTTGCCAGCGCTTTGAATGTGCTCATCCCCTACGTCAGACTCCCGCACAAAGGCCAGCGGCAGCGAATGGTCTACGCCGCCCAGGTGGCAAACTGTGTGTAGCTTATCGCGTCGTATGCGTTAGCGCTCTTACGGGTGGCACGCGTGCGCTATCGGTTCGAAGTAAGGGGTGCGGAGCACTTGGGCCGACACACAGTTTGCCACCTGGGCGGCCGTGGACTTTCTGGCGCGGCGTGCCGAGACGCGGGCACATGAAGCGGGTGAGGCGTACAGGGAGAACGTTTGCAGCGGGCGCGGAATGGCGTGTTGCCGTGTGAAGCGTAGGACCCGCTGGGGGCCCTCAGGCAAACACAAGAACTGGCGGTGTGAGCCGCTTTCTTTTGCCTACTTTTCTTTGCGGCGGCAAAGAAAAGTAGGTGCCGCCCCGCACAGGGGCAACGCTAGCAAACCAATAACATCACGCGGATGCCAGCGAACAAACCCCAAAAAACCAAACCAACGGCGTCGCCGACAAACCCACACAAAAACCCGCTCAGGAACGCGGCCCGCCAGCCACATTCCCCGAACTGGGTCGCAACGCAGTGCGCGCATCATCGGACGCGCCACAATATTGGCGCAAGAGCGCCGCCTCCCGCTCATGCACTTCCACTGGAAACCACACGGCGCCCGCCGCCATCATGTACCGCGCGCGATGCTGCCCGTTGCGGAACGCGACCACGCCTTCATGCTCCAGCCTGAGCCAACCGAGCAGCCCCGGCGCGCAGCGCGTCGAAATCGTCACATAGGGCATATGCGGAATCCGCGCATTCGATGGATCGAGAAACTCACGGATGCCGCGCAACTTCCCGGGGTGCCATTCCTGCACAGGAGGCAACACGTAATCGGTGTCGTCGCGATCGGCGCACGCAATGAGCTTGCGCGCATCGACCAGCACGACCTGATGGCGCGTGCCGTCCGTCGCGAAGACGCGCTTCAGGCGCACGTGGCCATACGGCGGATGCTCGTGCAGCGGAACGATCCAGACAGGCTCGCTGCCGGACGACGGCGCTGCCTCGGGAGGCGTAATCGGTAGTTCCATCAATGAGGACATAGGGCGGACTCCATGCGCCGGTGCGAGCGCGCGCCCTGGCTGTTCGAAATTCGCCTAAGCTACGAGTCGATTGTTAAAACCGCGTGACTTGTCGGCAAGCGATTCGCGCTGCATCGCCGCCCGTGCGCCACGCATCGTCGCGAAGGCTGTTGCTTCCGGTTTAGCGGTCGTTTTGCGCAGTTCTTTAGGGTGTCGCCACGCGCACAACCGTGTTTTTTTCAGTGCTCTTCATCCAGTCTAGGTCTTGCAGCGCAGCCCGAAACGGAGAGAACGATGGCTAGCGAACAGTTCGGCGAATTCGTGCGAATCGAAACTGCACAAAAAACCCCAAGTGCACAGAAACAGCAAGTTGCGCTCCCGTCCGATGCCGTCGCAACGATCGTCATCGACCGCCCCGCGCGCCGCAATGCCATCGACCGTCCGACGGCGCAAGCCCTCGCTGCCGCGTTCCGCCGCTTCGAGGCCAACGACGCGTGGCGCGCCGCCGTGCTGACGGGCGCAGGCGGCACCTTCTGCGCAGGCGCGGACCTCACTGCTTTACAAGACGACGAGCGGCGCAACGAATTGCACGCCGACGGCAGCGGCCCCGGACCGATGGGACCGACACGCATGATGTTCACCAAGCCCGTGATCGCGGCGATTGCAGGGCATGCGGTGGCGGGCGGCCTGGAACTCGCGGCAATGTGCGATCTTCGCGTGATGGAAGCGGACGCCGTGCTGGGCGTGTTCTGCCGGCGCGTCGGCATTCCTCTGATCGATGGCGGCACGATCCGGCTGCCGCGTCTGATCGGCCACTCGCGCGCGCTCGATCTGATCCTGACAGGCCGCGCAGTCACGTCCGACGAAGCACTCGCGTTCGGCCTTGCCAACCGCGTCGTGCCGAACGGCGCCGCGCGCGCCGCCGCCGAGCAGCTGGCCGCCGAACTGGCCGCCTTCCCGCAGGCGGCGCTGCTGGCCGACCGCCGCTCCGTCTATGAAAACTCGCCGCTCGAGGATCTACCCGAAGCGCTGCGCCGCGAGGGCGCGGGCGGCTACGCGGCCGTGTTCTCGCAAGGGGTAGCGGGCGCGGCGGCGTTTGCCGCCGGGGCGGGCCGTCACGGCAGCGGGTTCGACAAAAAAGTCCCTTGAAATAAGGGGTATTCGCAGCGCAATCGCATCGGATTGGCGCCGCAATCGACGAAATACAACAGTGCGTGAAGCAGACCGCACAGCCGTAATGGCTTAGGTACAATCCCCTACTGATTTACCCTTTGCCGACGCCTGCGCACTCGTCCCGAAGACGCGCGACGGCAACGCGAACGGCCTTCCCGTCCGCCGCCGCGACCCTCCCGTGAAAGTCCCATCATGCCTTTGCCCCTGCTTGCACTTGCCGTTGCCGCGTTCGGAATCGGTACCACCGAGTTCGTCATCATGGGGTTGCTGCCCGATGTCGCGCGCGATCTGAGCGTGTCGATCCCGGCAGCGGGCATGCTGGTGTCGGCGTATGCGCTCGGTGTGACGATCGGCGCGCCGATCGTCGCGATCGCCGTCGCCAACATGCCGCGCAAGAAAGCGCTGATGAGCCTGATCGGCATCTTCATTCTCGGTAATCTGTTGTGCGCGATCGCGCCGGGCTATGCGGTGCTGATGGCCGCGCGCATCGTCACGGCGTTCTGCCACGGCGCGTTCTTCGGCATCGGCTCGGTCGTCGCGGCTGGCCTCGTTGCGCCAAACCGCCGCGCACAGGCCATCGCGCTGATGTTCACGGGCCTCACGCTCGCCAACGTGCTCGGCGTCCCGCTCGGCACGGCGCTCGGTCAGGCCGTCGGCTGGCGCGCGACGTTCTGGGCGGTAACGGGCATCGGCGTGATCGCGGCCATCGCGCTCGCCGTGTGTCTGCCGTCGAAAATCGAAATGCAGAAAGCGAGCCTCGTCCACGAGTTCACCGTGCTGAAGAACCCGCAAGTGCTGATGGTGCTCGGCACGAGCGTGCTGGCGTCGGCGAGCCTGTTCTCGACCTTCACCTACATCACGCCGATTCTCGAAGACGTGACGGGCTTCACGCCGCATGCCGTGACGATGGTGCTGCTGCTGTTCGGCCTCGGACTGACGGTGGGCAGCACGATTGGCGGCAAGCTCGCCGACTGGCGCCCGGTGCAGTCGCTGCTGTCGTTCCTGCTGGCCATCGTCGCGATCCTGTCTATCTTCGCGATGACGATGCACAGCGAAATCCCCGCGATGATCACGATTTTCCTGTGGGGCGTGCTGGCGTTCGCCATCGTGCCGCCGCTGCAGATGCTGATCGTCGATCGCGCGAGCAGCGCGCCGAACCTGGCTTCGACGCTCAATCAGGGCGCCTTCAACCTCGGCAATGCGACGGGCGCGTGGCTCGGCGGCATGGCGATCGGCGCGGGTGCGCCGCTCACGTCGCTGCCATGGGTCGGCGTCCTGACGGCGGCGGCGGCCGTCGCGCTGACGTGGTGGTCGGTGTCGCTCGACCGGCGCCTGCCCGTGGCGGGCTGAACCCGCCACGCGACATAACCGGAGCGTGCACCTCGCCATCACAGCGCGTGACATGCGGGCGGTGTAGCATTTCGCCCGATATGAAAGTCGTCTTCTCCCGTGATTTCCTCGCGCTGATCCTGAGCGTGGCCGTAGTCGGCCTCGGCAGCGGCGCGACCCTTCCCCTCACCGCCCTCGCGCTGACGCAAGCAGGCTACGGCACCGACGTCGTCGGCCTGCTGACGGCCGCCCAGGCGGGCGGCGGCCTGCTCATCGTGCCGATTGCCGGTTGGGTTGCCGCGCGCTGCGGCGGCCGGCACGCGATCATCGGCTCGGTGCTGGTCGTCGCGATCGCCACCGCGCTGATGCAGTTCACCGCCAATCTGTTCGTCTGGGCCGTGCTGCGCGCGCTGTGCGGCGCGGCGCTGATGCTGCTGTTCACGATCGGCGAAGCGTGGGTCAACCAGCTCGCCGACGATGCATCGCGCGGCCGCGTGGTCGCAATCTATGCGACGAACTTCACCCTGTTCCAGATGGCGGGCCCCGTGCTCGTCAGTCAGATCGCGCAGTTCGAGCACTGGCGCTTTCTGATCTGCGGCGCGATCTTTCTGATCGCCCTGCCCGTCCTGTCGATGATCCGCTCGGCGCCGCACGCGTCCGATGAACACGAACCGCACGGCAGCTGGCGTCACGTATTGCCGCAGATGCCCGCGCTCGTGATCGGCACGGGCTTTTTCGCGCTGTTCGATACGATCGCGTTGTCGCTGATGCCGCTCTTCGCGATGGCGCATGGCATTCCGAGCGAAATCGCGGTGCTGTTCGCTTCCGCCCTGCTGCTCGGCGACACGACCATGCAGTTTCCGATTGGCTGGCTTGCGGACCGGCTCGGCCGCGAGCGGGTGCATATCGGTTGCGCGGTGCTGGTCGTCGTGCTGTTGCCGCTGTTGCCGTGGGCCGTGCAGTCGCCGTGGCTGTGCTGGCCGCTGCTGTATGTGCTCGGCGCCGCGGCGGGCGCGATCTATACGCTGTCGCTCGTCGCGTGTGGCGAGCGCTTTCGTGGCGTGGCGCTGGTGTCGGCGAGTTCGCTGGTCGGCGCGTCGTGGAGTATTGCGAGCTTTGGCGGACCGCTGATCGCGGGCGCGCTGATGAAGAGCGTCGGCAATGACGCGATGATCGGCGTGGTGCTCGCGAGCGCGCTGGCGTTTCTCGCGGCGGCGTTGTGGGAGAAGCGGCGCGGTATGGTGAACGCGGCGTCCTGAAGACGCAAAAAAATCCGCGCGAGCTGATCGCCACGCGCGGATCGTTTGATCGAATCGCCTACAGCATCATTTATGCGCCGGAAGGATCTCACCGACGCAAGTACCAAAGCCGACGCGATAGCCATCGCCCTGACACCAGCCCGCGAGCGTCAGTTCGTCGCCGTCTTCGATGAACCCGCGTGTGCCGCCGTCCTTCAGTTGCAGCGGATTCTTGCCGTTCCAGGTCAGCTCCAGCAGGCTGCCGAACGAATCGTCGGCGGGTCCGCTGATCGTGCCCGAACCCATCAGATCGCCGACGCGCGTATTGCACCCCGACACCGTGTGATGCGCGAGTTGCTGCGCCATCGTCCAGTACATGTGGCGGAAGTTCGTGCGCGAGATGGTCGTCGCCTCTTTCGCGCCGTGCGGCTTGAGCAGCACTTCGAGCGAGATGTCGAACGCGTGATCGCCGGCGTGGCGCAGATAGTCGAGCGGCTGCGGGTCCTGCGCGGGCTGCGCAACACGAAACGGTTCGAGCGCGTCGAGCGTGACGATCCACGGCGAAATGGTCGTCGCGAAGGTTTTCGCGTTGAACGGTCCGAGCGGCACGTATTCCCATTGCTGGATATCGCGCGCGCTCCAGTCGTTCAGCAGCACCATACCGAAGATGTGATCCTCCGCTTCGCCGCACTTGATCGACTCGCCAAGCGCATTGCCGCGTCCGACGATAAAGCCCGTTTCCAGTTCGATATCGAGCTTGCGGCACGCGCCGAACACGGGCCGCTCCTGATCGGGCAGCTTCAACTGGCCATTCGGACGGCGCACGGGCGTACCGCTCACCACCACCGACGAAGCCCGTCCGTTGTACCCGATCGGAATCTCCAGCCAGTTCGGCAGCAACGCGTTCTTCGGATCGCGGAACATCGAGCCGACGTTCGTCGCGTGCTCCTTCGACGAATAGAAATCCGTATAGCCCGGAATCTGCACGGGCAGATGCAGCGTCGCGTCGGCCTGACGGATCAGCGCGCGGCTACGCAACTCGGCGTCGTCGTGCAGCGTCGTGTTGCCGCGCGCCAGCAGCTTGCTCAGCTGGATGCGCACGCTACGCCACGTGTCGCGGCCAAGCGCGATGAAATCGTTCAGCGAGTCGCGCACGAACACGCTGTCACCCGCGCCCGACGACGGCACCGTCAGCAGGCCCGCGCTTTCGAGCGCGGCCAGGTCGGCGATGCAGTCGCCGATCGCCACTCCGGCGCGGCGCGTCGCATTCAGCCCGTCGCTGAAGATGCCGAACGGCAGGTTCTGGATCGGGAAATCGCAGGACGGATCGTTCGCCGATTCGACCCAGCTTTTGCGCGACGCGTCGAGGGTCGCCTGAAGATCGCTCGATGCGTTCATCGTTGCTCCGGATTGAAGTGTTTCTTGAGACCTTGCCAGCATTCGAAGTAATGCGCCTGAAGCTGCGCCGTTTCGAGCGCGAAGCGGGTCGGCTTGAGCAGCGTGCGCGTCTCGAACATGAAGGCCATCGTGTTGTCGACCTTGTTCGGCTTGCTGGTGTCGATGTTCGACGCCTTCTCGAACGTGTCGGCGTCCGGACCGTGGCCCGACATACAGTTGTGGATGCTCGCGCCGCCCGGCACGAAGCCTTCCGCTTTCGCGTCGTACGCGCCATGCACGAGGCCCATGAATTCGCTAGCGACATTGCGGTGGAACCACGGCGGGCGGAAGGTATCTTCGGCGGCCAGCCAGCGCGGCGGGAAAATCACGAAGTCGATCGTATCGACACCCGGCGTGTCGCTTTGCGATTGCAGCACGAGGAAAATCGACGGGTCCGGGTGGTCGAAGCTGATCGAGCCGATCGTGTTGAAGTGGCGCAAATCGTACTTGTACGGCGCGTAGTTGCCATGCCACGCGACCACGTCGAGCGGCGAATGATCGATGTCCGCGCGCCACAGATGACCGTTCAGCTTCGCGACCAGTTCGAAGTCGCCTTCGCGGTCTTCATACGCGGCGTGCGGCGTGAGGAAATCGCGCGGATTCGCGAGGCCGTTCGAGCCGATCGGCCCGAGGTCCGGCAGACGCATCTGCGCGCCGAAGTTCTCGCAGATATAGCCGCTCGCACGACCGTCTGGCAGCGACACCGAAAAGCGCACGCCGCGCGGAATCACTGCGATCTCGAAAGGCTCGACGTCGAGCTTGCCCATCTCCGTGAAGATCGAAAGACGCCCGGCTTGCGGCACGATCAGCAGTTCGCCGTCGGCGTTGTAGAAGTAGCGGTCCTGCATCGACTGGTTGGCCGCGTACACGTGGATCGCGCAGCCGCTCATCGCTTCCGCCGAACCGTTGCCCGCCATCGTCACCCAGCCGTCGATGAAATCGGTCGGCTCGGCCGGCATCGGCAGCGGGTCCCAGCGTAGCTGGTTGGGCGGCGTGGGCGGCACGTCGGCGAAATTCGCGACGAGCCGGTGCGACGGCAGCGCCGTGAACGGCTGATGCACGGCGGCAGGACGAATTCGATACAGCCATGAGCGGCGGTTATGGCCGCGCGGCGCGGTGAACGCGGTGCCCGACAGTTGCTCGGCATACAGCCCATAGGGCGCGCGCTGCGGCGAGTTGCGGCCTTGCGGCAGCGCGCCGGGCAAAACCTCGGTAGCGAATTCGTTGGCGAAGCCGGACTGATAGCCCGGCTGGATTTCGCGTCGTGTGGATGATTCCATGCAAAGTCTCCAATGAATCTCAAGCAGTCTGCGCTTTGGCCAGGCCGCCGCGGCGACGCGTGGCGGCGGCGAGCGTCAGCACCAGCAATGCGGAACACAGTACGGGCAAGGCGGCCGCGTGGAACAGCTGCGCATTGCTCCAGTTCAACGCAATCAGTTGTCCGCCGACCAGCGGCCCGATCACCGAGCCGATCCGGCCGATGCCGAGGCTCCACCCGATGCCCGTCGAGCGCAGCGTGGTGGGATAGAAGTGTCCGGCGAGCGCATTGACGGCCGGCTGTCCGCCGACGATGCAGAAGCCGCCCGCGAACACGACAACCAGCAGCCACGCAAGTGCATGCGACACCGCGCCGATCGCGCCGACACTCAGCGCGCCGAGCGCGAAGCAGGCGAACAGCACGCGCACGAAGCCGAAACGTTCGATGAACCACCCGAGCAGCAGCGTGCCGACCACGCCGCCCGTCTGCAGCACGGTGCCGACGATCACGGCTGTAGACGGCGAATAACCGGCGTCGCGCATCACGGTCGGCAGCCAGTTCGACAGGAAGTACAGATCGATCAGGTTCATGAAGCTGATGCCCCAGAGGATCAGCGTGACGGGCGCGCGCCCCGCGCGGAACAGCTCGGCGACGGGCGCGCCGCCACCGGCTTTTTCCTGCACGACGAGGCGCGTGCCGGGACCGACGCCAAGCGATGGATCGAACTTCGCCAGCCACTGCCGCGCGCGTTCATTGCGGCCCTTCAGCACGAGAAACTGCAGCGACTCGGGCAGCGCGGCGAGCATCGCCACGGCCAGCACGAGCGGCACCGCGCCGCCAACCCAGAATACCGCGCGCCAGCCGTACGCGGGAATCAGCGCCGCGCTGATGAAGCCGCCAATGGCCGCGCCGAGCGTGAAGCCGCACGACACCAGCATCATCCGCTTGACGCGGTGCGCAGGCGTCGAGAACTCGCCGACCAGCGCCATTGCATTCGGCATGATGCAGCCGAGGCCCAGTCCCGTGATGAAGCGCAGCGCGATCAGCGCGGGAATGGTCGAGACGAACGGCGTCGCGAGCATCGACAGCGCGAAGAAGAACGTCGAGCCGATCAGCACCGGTCGCCGTCCGATCCGGTCGGCCAGCACCGACAGCCCGAGCGCGCCCAGCAGCATGCCGAACAGGCTCGCACTGAACACCGGCCCGAGCGCCGCCTTCGATACGTGCCATTCGCCAATCACGCTCGGCGCGACGTAGCCCATGGCTTGCGCATCGAAGCCGTCGATGACGAGGCACAGCCCGCACAACACGAGCAGCATCAACTGGAACGTCGGCCGATGCGCATCGGCCAGCGCGCGCTCGACTTCGATCACATCGGCAGAACGGTGGGAATCGCTCATCTTTCGCTTCCTGCGGAACGGTAAAGGGTTGCTGCGTGAATTTACGAATAGTAAAACAGATTCCGATTAGTGAAATTAACGTAAACCCTCGATCCGGCGTCGATTGCCACACGAACGGCGAAATCCATATCAGTATTTGGTGCATGAAAGAGCGGCCGCCGCTGCTACCATCGAACCGTGCGGCGCCCCGCCGCGATCCAAGCCCGCTCTCCACGTATTCATGATCCCGCTGACCATCCCCGAACTCGTCGAACGCGCTTCCACTCACCCGTTTCTCGGCGAGCATCTGAGAATGGGCACCGGCCCACGCAGCGGCGAAGCCATCGCGACTTACGGCGACGTCGAGCTTGGCAGCAGCTATGAGCCGATCTTCGACATCTCGGTGCATGCGCTCGCGCAGTCGCTGTCGTCGTCGCCCGATAGCGCGGACCGTTTCGGAGATGAACTGGGTGTCCAGGCCGTCACGCAACTGGCTGACGGCACGCCGCTCGACAGCTTCGACCCGTTCGATCACGTGCCCGACGACCAGCAACTGGTTGCGCTCGACCGGATGTCCCGCGCGATGCATGCCGTCAACTTCTTCGGCCCGCAGCGGCACGGCCTGCTGTTCCTGCGCGTGCACGAGCGGCTATTAAAGAGCGTGCGGTATGACCACGGCCGGCATTTCTCGGCTGTGCTGATGTCGTTTGGATTGAATCCGTCGAGAGTCGTGATCGAGCTGCCGCCTGCGGCAGTCGCGCATAAGACGTTTCTTGGCTATCTGACCAAGAGTTATCAGCACTACGGATTCAAGGTCGCCGGCAATCTGCCGAACGCAGGGCAGATTCTGTCCGTGTCGGACATGGCGAGGCTGGACTTCATCAAGATGGACGCTGCATCGGCGTTGCGCGATTCGATGGTGAAGCCGCTGGTGAGCTATGCGAATCGGCTAAAAATTCCGTTGATCTTCAATCGCGTGGCGACTGAAGCGCAGTTCGATCTGCTGCAGCAATACGATGTGCGGTTCGTGCAGGGCCCGTTGTTCATCGTGCACGACAACCGGGCGGCTTAAGCTCCTCCCGGGGCCGGCCCCAAACGGCGCGCCAATGCCTTCAGACGCGGCGCAACCACCTCCCGAAACACGCTCTCGCCCATCGACGACGCCGGGCCGCTACAGCTCAGCACCAGCAGCCGCCCGTCTCGCGGGTCGCTGAACGGCACGGCCACGGCGTTGACATCGTCGTGCCAGTCGCGAAACGAATAGCAGCAGCCCTCTCGCGCGAACGTCTCGATCTCCTCTTGTGCCTGCGCGACCAGTTGCGCGCCTTCATCGCCCGCGGCACGCTCCAGCTCGGCCAGCAGCGCAGCGCGCGCGTCGGCGGACTGCACGGCCAGATACGCGCGACCCATTGAACTCGTCAGCATCGACAGCTTCGAACCCGATGCGAGCCCGAGCGTGAGCGCCGTCTCGCTGCGGATCGTCTCCAGATAGATCATGTCCATACCGTCCCGGCAACCGAGCGACACGGCCGCGCCGACCTCACGCGCGAAGTTGCGCATATGCGGGCGGGCGAGTTCGAGCGTATCGGTGCCCGACAGCAGTGCAAAACCGAGCGACAGCACGCCGGCATCGAGTGCGTATTTGCCGAGCGCCTCGTCGAAGCGCAGATAGCCGAGCACCGTCAACGTGTAGGCGAGCCGGTTCACCGTCGCCTTCGGCAAGCCCGTGCGCTCGACGAAGTCGCGATTGCCCAGCAGCGTCTCGCCCGGACGGAACGCGCGCAGCAGATCGAGCCCGCGCGCCAGCGCGACGACGAACTTGCGCTCGTCGACGGAAGCCGACGACGAGGACGTTGGGGATGTTATGGATGCAGGTTTCGACATCGGGTGCTAAACTCAGTCGTCGTTTTGCAAAACATTGTTTCGCAGAGCGGAACTCAAGTCAAGCATGAGATCAGAATGCGGCGTTTCGGTGCTCCGCTCTGGTCGGTCTAGGAGATACGTCATGGCAGCCGCCGCGCAATTCAATTGGGAAGACCCGCTGCTCCTCAACCAGCAGCTCACGGAAGAAGAACGCATGGTGCGCGACGCCGCGCACGCCTACGCGCAGGACAAGCTCGCGCCGCGCGTGCTCGAAGCGTTCCGCAACGAGAAAACGGACGCCACGATCTTCCGCGAGATGGGCGAACTGGGCCTGCTCGGCCCGACCATTCCCGAGCAATACGGCGGCCCCGGCCTCAACTACGTGAGCTACGGCTTGATCGCGCGCGAGGTGGAACGCGTGGATTCGGGCTACCGGTCGATGATGTCGGTGCAGTCGTCGCTGGTGATGGTCCCCATCTTCGAATTCGGCTCCGACGCGCAGAAAGACAAATATCTGCCGAAGCTCGCGACGGGCGAATGGATCGGCTGCTTCGGCCTGACCGAGCCGAACCACGGCTCCGATCCGGGCAGCATGGTCACGCGGGCGAAGAAAGTCGACGGCGGCTACTCGCTGTCCGGCTCGAAAATGTGGATCACGAACTCGCCGATCGCTGACGTGTTCGTCGTCTGGGCGCAGCTCGAAACGGACGGCAAGGATGAGATTCGCGGTTTCATCCTTGAGAAAGGCTGGAAGGGCTTGAGCGCACCTGCGATCCACGGCAAGGTCGGCCTGCGTGCGTCGATCACGGGTGAGATCGTTCTCGATGAAGTGTTCGTGCCGGAAGAAAATCTGATGCCCGGCGTGAAGGGCCTGCGCGGACCGTTCACCTGTCTGAACTCGGCCCGCTACGGCATTGCGTGGGGCGCGCTGGGCGCGGCGGAGGACTGCTGGCACACCGCGCGTCAGTACACGCTCGACCGCAAGCAGTTCGGCCGGCCGCTCGCCGCGAACCAGCTGATCCAGAAGAAGCTCGCCGACATGCAGACGGAAATCACGCTCGGCTTGCAAGGTGTGCTGCGCCTCGGCCGGATGAAGGACGAAGGCACGGCCGCCGTCGAAATCACGTCGATCATGAAGCGCAATTCGTGCGGCAAGTCGCTCGACATCGCGCGGATGGCGCGTGACATGCTGGGCGGCAACGGCATCTCGGACGAGTTCGGCGTCGCGCGGCACCTGGTGAATCTGGAAGTCGTGAACACGTACGAAGGCACGCACGATATTCACGCGCTGATTCTCGGACGCGCGCAGACGGGCATTCAGGCGTTCTTCTGACGCCCGGCGTTCCGTCGCACGGCTCTTCGATCAGGCCAGAAAAAAGCCCGCGTTCTCAATGAACGCGGGCTTTTTGCTATTGAGCCTTGCGAGCAGCAGGCGCTTACTTGTTTGGTTGCGGCGTCATCCGCAGATACGGACGCAGCGCCTTGTAGCCCTTCGGGAACTTGCGCTTGATCTCTTCTTCGTCCTTCAGCGACGGCACGATCACGACGTCGTCGCCATGTTTCCAGTTGCCCGGCGTCGCGACCTGATAGTTGTCCGTCAGTTGCAGCGAGTCGATCACGCGCAGCACTTCATCGAAGTTGCGGCCGGTGCTGGCTGGGTACGTGATGATCAGACGCACCTTCTTCGCCGGGTCGATGATGAACAGCGAGCGGACCGTCAGCGTGGCGTTCGCGTTCGGATGGATCATGTCGTACAGTTCCGACACCTTGCGGTCGCCGTCGGCGAGAATCGGGAAGCCGACGCTCGCGGCCTGCGTCTCGTTGATGTCCTTGATCCACTCGCTATGCGATTCCTTGCTGTCGACGGACAATGCAATCGTCTTCACGTTGCGCTTGTCGAATTCGCTCGCGAGCTTCGCGGTCAGGCCGAGTTCCGTCGTGCAGACAGGCGTGAAGTCGGCGGGGTGCGAAAACAGGACGCCCCAGCTGTCGCCGAGCCATTCGTGGAACCTGATGCGGCCAATGCTCGACTCCTGCTCGAAATCGGGTGCGACATCGCCAAGACGTAGACTCATAGTGCAGCTCCTTGAAGTTGTTCGAATGATTTGCCCGTCCGGCCGGACGAGGGGTACAAATTAGAGCATAAGGGATCAGGACATGCACTTCTAACGAACATTGGCTGCAACGCTTATCAGGTTTTGTAATTTTCTTCCGGATGTACGAAACTTAGCGGGACAGATCAACTCCATCAAACGGTGGCGTGTTCTGCAACACGTTGAGCGGGACAGTCCGAAGCAGGCAATATGAAACGCCTGTGACGTTCGGGAACGCTTCATGCAATGGCGTTCGGGTATTGCGCACTTCACGCGTAGCCCATGACGCACGGTCAGTCGTAAGGTCGGCTGGGTCGCCAGCGGCCGTTTCTTTGGTTTACGATTCACGCGTAGCGTGCACGAAGGGAGCAGTCAATGTCGGAAGTCAACAAGGAGAGATTGATGTCGGATATCAAAACCGTACTCGCAGACGCGGAAGATCTGCTGAAGCAGGCCGCGAGCGCCACGGGCGAACGCGCTTCTGAACTGCGCGAGACGGCGCTCTCGCGTCTCAAGCAGGCGAAGGAAAAGGCAGCCGACGTGCAGGTCGTGGTCGTCGAAAAAGGCAAGAAGGCCGCTCGCGCCACCGACGACTATGTCCACGAACATCCGTGGGCATCGATTGGCATCGCAGCCGGCGTCGGCGTGCTGGTGGGCCTGCTGATCAATCGCAAGTAACGCACGTGAAAGCGCGCGTGAAGCGGCCGGCTGCGAGGTCGTGCGGCCGGCGCGCTTCACTGACAGGCGGACGGGCGCACGCGCCCTGTCCGCACCTTCTTCGCGCATCCTCGCGCGCAACACGCTGAAGCCATGATCGATACACAAACGCAGAGCGGGGACCGCGGGCCATTGCGGCGCATTCTCAGTTCGTTCTTTTCGATCCTGCAGACGCGGCTCGAACTGATCGGCATCGAGCTGGCCGAAGAAAAAGACCGGCTGCTGATGGTGCTGTTCATGGGCCTCGCCGCGATGATGCTCGCCACGATGGCGCTGATCGCGCTGACTGCGCTGATCGCGATTGCCTTCTGGGACACTTACCGGTGGCAGTCGCTCGCGGGCATCACGATCGTCTACGCGGTCGCGGCAATTGGCTGTGCGCTGCGGGCACGCAGCGGCTTGCACAACTCGCCGATGATCTTCGAAGCCACGCTCAACGAATTCGAGAAAGACCGCGAGATTTTCCGCAAACGCTGAACGCAGCGCAGCTCTGTCCGCTGTCCATTGCCATCGATCAACCATGAGCCAGGTCCATTCCGAGAACGCCTTCCGCAGCCGCCGACCGACCGCCAAAGACCTGAGCGCGCCGCACCTGCGTGCGCTGCGCAAGGAACTGCTGATCGTGCGCGCTGACGTCGAGCGCATGGAACTCGCGCAGGCGACGCTCGACCTGCGCAACGCCGTCACGCATTTCAGCTGGCTCAAGTTCATCGTGCCGGGCTTCGCCGGCGCGATGCCTTGGGGACGCCGGCGCGGCGCGTCGGCGGGAATCGGCGCCCTGCTCAAGGAATACCCGCTGATCAGTTCGATCGTCTCGCTGGTACTCGCCAAGCCGCTCCGCGCCACCGTGTTCGCGACCGCGAAGCCCGTATTCAAGTGGGGCAGCGTCGGCCTCGCCGCGTGGGAAGCGTTTCGGATCTATCAGCAGGTGAAGCGCGAATCGCGCAAACCCGGGGCGTCGGCTGCCGGGTCCGATGCGGATATGAGTCCGCCCTGACTGGGCACGTTTCGCGTCCCGTTTCATCGTCTAGCGCGCGCTCCAGCATTCGTCCGGGTCAGCGCCCGATGCGTTCCTGTTCGACTTCGAGCCCGTCGCGTCGAGTATGAACGTGCCGCACGAGTCTTCCGCCATCGGGCCGTTATCCAAAGGCTGCGCTTCCAGCGCGTAGCCACCGTTCGAATCGTCGGCAGGCAGAATGCGCAGCCGGTACACCGCCCTTCCGCCCTGCGGCGCCTGATCGAGACCGGACGGCAACGGCGCGCCGTCGACGTGCGCCGCAGACTCCGCGAACTGCGCCGCACGATAGAGCGCGGACGCAGCGTCGGTACGGTGCGCCTTTGCGATATGGCCGCGATACGACGGGATCGCGACGACGGCCAGCGTCGCAGCAATTGCCAAAGCGACGACCAGTTCGAGTAGCGAGAACGCCTGGGGTTTGGGCTTCTTTGCGACGGACATGGCTGGATGTGCACTCAAAAAGGGCGCGCGGCAACGCGACGCCAATGTTTTTCGACAGAGCTTCCCTCGATCACCAGCTGCAATTGCAGCCACATCTGCGAATCCACCTTGCGCCCATAGCCTCTTGCGGTGACGAGCCAGGCTTGCGCGCTTGCGCGGTTCGTCAGTTGCCACGTTTCGATCAGGCATTGCGGTGCACGAAACGACAGCGACGTCGGCCACGATGCGAATGGCGCAATTGCATTCGATTCAAAGGTCGTTTGCGATTTCCAGCCGATGGGCTCTCCGCCGACACCTGGGATACCCGAAAACGAACCGTTGACGACATTGCGCGCACACGTCGACAGAGCCGAGTCCGCCGCGTGTAGCGCGATCAGATGGTCGGCCATGCCCGCCGCGTTTCGCGCAGCAGCCACCGATTGCTCGAACCATGCGGCCGAAGTCGTGAGCATCATCGCGGCGATCAGCAGTACGACGGGCAGCGCAATGCCCCGATCGCGCGCATGCCGCTGCAACCGTCGCCCGTGTCTACCTGGCGGAGAGATCATGCCGCGCTCCCCTCGTTGTTGCGTATCGCGACGCGCCGCCAGAACGCCCGCCTCACGCGCGCATCGGCGCTGAGCGTGGGCACGCCATCACAGTCGACATAGCGCGTATGCGGCGTTTGCGGCACGCCTCGAACGAGCACGCACACGTCGACGGCGACGACATTGGGCCATTGCGCGGGCGACAGCTGCGCTGCGTCAATCGCAGAAGATGCGCCGGCAAGCCAATACCGCAAGCGCACACGCTCGACACCTTCGACAAGCGGCTGCGATGAATTAGCCTTCCCCGTTCCCTCGCAGTACAGCTCGGGCTCGCCCGTCGAGCCGCTGGTCTTCGCATAGAAGCGGTTCACGATGGACACGCCCGGCATATCGGCGTCCGTCTTCGTGACGCCCTGCCCGAGACAGTCGGTCGCAAGACCGGCTGCGGATGGCCACGTCGAAACGTTATCGGCGACGTAACGCACCGCGACGCCGTCCGAATGCGATGCCAGCGATTCGCAGGTCAGGCTGTCGTCGGCGCCGATTGGCCTGCCGCCCGTGCAGCCGAACAACCCCGGCCGCGCGGTAAACGTACGGGGGATGTCTGCGGAAACGAAACCTGCCATCTGCAACTGCTCGCCGATCAATGTCAACGCGGCCACGCCGGCGTCGTTTATCTGCACGGCATCGGCGGCCTGCGTGAAGGCGATTCGCTGCGAGCGGTAAAGCGACACCGCGCCCGCGGTCACGATCAGGCCGAGCGCCATCGCTATCGTCATTTCGAGGAGCGTATGCCCGAAGGCCACGCGGTGACTGCGTGCACGCATGCAGAGAGCAAACGACTTCATCGGGCAAACGCCATCACGACGCACTGCACGCCTTGCGGCACGTCCGCATCCCCGCACGAAGCGGGCATGTCGATCACGTCACCCGGATTCGAAATGCTGGCCGGCAAGCTGTCCCGCCAGGCCCATGTCGCGCGTGCAAAGGAAAGACCGGCGCCACCGCTTGTGCCCGCATCGCCCTTCGGCAACAGATTCGCGGCACGCGTTCTCCATTGCGCAATCGCCGCATCGTTGGGATTCGGCGCGCGCGCCGCCTCGGCGATTGCATCGGCAACGAGCGCGGCCTGCTCGCGATAGAACATCGCACGCGCGTCTCGCGCAATCGACCACTGCACGGCAATCAGGCCAAGCACGGTGACGGCCGTGACAGCCACCGCGACGAGCACTTCTAGCAGGCTCTGGCCGCGCTGCGAGACACGATCAACGCGGATCATGCCGCCGCTCCGCATGCGCCATCGACGATGCGCGCCCGTCCACCCGCCGCGATGCGAATGCAGCGTCGCCAGTCTTTGCCTTGCGTCGCTCTGGATTCGACACGCGGACCGATATCGAAGCTGCGAAAGCTGCCGTTGGCCTGGCCCGCGGGTGGCGTGAACGTGAGATTGGTAAGCGCGCCGACGATGCTGACTGGCGCAAGATCGGGCAGCGCCCGCAACAGGTAAAAGCCACCCCCGCGCTCGATCATCACGGCCCATCCGCAGGACCAGTCAAGGACGCCCGTTTTGCACGGCTGACCCGCAGCAAGACAGTGGCGCGCGGCATCGATCCGGCACACGGTCACGCGCGCGCCGCGCCGCAACGCCTCGCCGCGCGCGTAACTGAGCGTGGACAGCAGCGCGCGGGCGCGCGCGTCGACCTGATCGCGCAGATGCCACGCGACGAACGACGGCACCGTCAACGTCGCGACGATCGCGAGCAACGCAATCACGATGAACGTTTCGAACAGTGTGAACCCGCGGCACACGTGCGGCGCATGAGCATTCCGTTTCATCAGCATTCCTCGATATCCGCCAAGAATGCGACGACTCTAACGACGTGCAACGACGCCCACAATTAGCCGGATGGCCAGGTGGCGGACGCACGAATCCCTGCACGAGAATGTCCGTGCATCAGGTGAATTCGCGGCAGAACTTCAGGGAGAGAAAATGCGGATGCGCGACAAATCAGCGCTTGCGGGTAGGCTTCGCGGGCGCAGCCGGAGCGTTCATCCGGCGAAACTCTTCAATGACGTCCTCGAACTCGGAGACGTCTTCGAAACGCCGGTACACGGAAGCAAAGCGCACGTAAGCGATGGTGTCGAGCGCGCGCAGTTCGTTCATCACGAGCTCGCCCAGACGCTCGCTGCGCACTTCGCGCTCGCCGCTGCCGAGCAATTGATACTCGATGCGCGACGCGGCGGCATCGATGGCGTCGGCAGCAACTGGACGCTTGCGCAGCGCCAGTTGCATGCTCGCGACGATCTTGCGGCGATCGAATTCCGTGCGGCTGCCATCCTTCTTGACGACCGACGGCAACGCCAGCTCGACCCGCTCGTACGTCGTGAAACGTTTGTCGCAGGCCGGGCAGCGGCGGCGGCGCCGGATCGCGGCGCCGTCCTCGGACACACGCGAGTCGACGACCTGTGTATCGTCATGCCGGCAAAAGGGGCAGCGCATGGTGGCTTAGCGGTAGACCGGGAAGCGTTGGGTCAACTCGGCGACCTGCGCGCGCACGCGCTCGATCGTAGCCGTGTCTTCCGGGTTGTCCAGCACGTCGGCGATCAGGTTGCCGACCTGCTCGGCTTCCTTCGTGCCGAAGCCGCGCGTGGTCATTGCCGGCGAACCCAGGCGGATACCGCTCGTCACGAACGGCTTTTCCGGGTCGTTCGGGATCGCGTTCTTGTTCACGGTGATGTGCGCCGCGCCGAGTGCCGCTTCCGCTGCCTTGCCCGTGATCTTCTTCGCGCGCAGGTCGACCAGCATCACGTGGCTTTCCGTACGGCCCGACACGATGCGCAGGCCGCGCTTGACGAGCGTTTCAGCCAGCACGCGCGCGTTGTCGACGACGTGCTGCTGGTATTCCTTGAACTCCGGCGTCAGGGCTTCCTTGAACGCGACAGCCTTGCCCGCGATCACGTGCATCAGCGGACCGCCCTGGATGCCCGGGAAGATCGCCGAGTTGATCTGCTTCTCGAACTCGGCCTTCATCAGGATCACGCCGCCGCGCGGGCCGCGCAGGCTCTTGTGCGTGGTCGTCGTGACGAAGTCGGCGAACGGCACCGGGTTCGGGTAGACGCCTGCTGCGATCAGGCCGGCATAGTGCGCCATGTCGACCATCAGGTACGCGCCGACCGACTTCGCGATCTTCGACAGACGCTCGAAGTCGATGCGCAGCGCAAACGCCGAAGCGCCCGCGACGATGATCTTCGGCTTGTGTTCCTGGGCGAGCTTTTCTGCCGCGTCGTAGTCGATGTCCTCGGCTTCGTTCAGACCATAGCTGACGACGTTGAACCACTTGCCCGACATGTTGACGGGCGAGCCGTGCGTCAAATGGCCGCCGTGCGCGAGGCTCATGCCCATGATCGTGTCGCCCGGCTTGAGCATCGCGAAGAACACGCCCTGGTTGGCCTGCGAGCCCGAGTTCGGCTGGACGTTCGCGGCTTCGGCGCCGAACAGCTGCTTCACGCGGTCGATTGCGAGCTGCTCGACGACGTCGACGTATTCACAGCCGCCGTAGTAGCGCTTGCCCGGGTAGCCTTCGGCGTACTTGTTGGTGAGCTGCGAGCCCTGCGCGGCCATCACGGCCGGGCTCGTGTAGTTTTCCGACGCGATCAGTTCGATGTGCTCTTCCTGACGGCGGTTTTCGTCCTGGATCGCGCTCCAGATTTCCGGATCGACATTGGCGATGGTGCTTTGGGCTTTGTCAAACATGCTGGTTCCGTTAAGTGTGTTCAGGTTGACCGGATCGTGCGCAGGTCGTGTGCCGGGAGCGTATTGGGTACGCAGCACTGCTGGCCACCGCTGATGGTGGGAGCCTTGACGTGGCGTATGAAGGAGGTGCCGCACACGCGAGTCAGGACAACCACCGGCAGCGCAAACGACGGCGCGCGCGAAACATGGCTGCCCAGGCGAACGGCAAAACGGCACCCTGCGCTTCACGGTGGGACGCTCCACCTTGAACCCGTCAGGCTTGACAGCATGGGGTTCTATCGCCAGTCACGCAGGGATGAGCGCGTTAGTTTATTGGAACCGGGTCGAATAGGCAACCGAGGCAACCGAGCCGGCCGGCGCGCCGCCACGGCGGCCAGAAGCCCCGGCCCGCCGTGGCGGCGGCCGCCCGGCGGGCTGCCCGAACGTGCCTCCGCGCGGCGGGGTCATTCTTGCCGCATCGCCACAATGGAAGTAGGCTTGTGGCCTTTCTTCACCGACCAGGGAACAGCAATGATCGTGTTCGTCACCGGCGCGTCCGCAGGGTTCGGCGCCGCTATCGCCAGGGCTTTCGTCAAGGGCGGCCATCGCGTGGTCGCGACCGCGCGCCGCAAGGACCGCTTGCAGGCGCTCGCCGACGAGCTCGGCGAAAACCTCCTGCCCTTCGAGCTCGACGTGCGCGACCGCGCAGCCGTCGAAGCCGTCCCCAACGCCCTGCCCGCCGACTTCGCCGCCGTCGACGTGCTCGTCAACAACGCCGGCCTCGCGCTTGGGCTCGAGCCCGCCCAGCGCGCCGTGCTCGACGACTGGACGACGATGATCGACACCAACTGCATGGGTCTCGTGCAGGTCACGAGGGCCTTTCTGCCGGGCATGATCGAGCGCAGTCGCGGGCATGTGTTCAATCTGGGGTCGGTGGCGGCCATGTACCCGTATCCGGGCGGCAACGTGTACGGCGCGACCAAGGCGTTCGTGCGCCAGTTCAGCCTGAACCTGCGCGCCGACCTGCACGGCACGCCTGTCCGCGTAACGGACATCGAGCCGGGCCTGTGCGGCGGCACCGAGTTTTCGAACGTGCGTTTCCGCGGCGACGACGAGAAGGCTGCGGGCGTCTATCAGAACGTCCAGCCGCTCACGGCCGAAGACATCGCCGATTCGATCTACTGGATCGCGACGCGCCCCGCGCACGTCAACATCAATACGATCGAACTGATGCCTGTCGCGCAGTCGTTTGCGGGCCTGAACATCCACCGCGGCTAGGTTTCACGGGCGCGCCGCGTCGACAGGATCGTGCGGCAGCGACGCGGCACCCGTCGTGCAGGTCGAACGCAACCGGACACGAAAGTGCCCAAAAATGCGGCGCGCTTTTGCGTTCCGGTAAAATGCGCGCCATGAATATGTCTGACAGTCAGTCCGGCGCGCCAATCGGCTTCATCTGGCCGATTCGCGTGTATTACGAAGACACCGACGCCGGCGGCATCGTGTTTTACGCGAACTACCTGAAGTTTTTCGAGCGCGCGCGCACCGAATGGCTACGCGCGTGCGGCGTCGATCAACGCAAGCTGGCCGAAGAATCGGGCGCGCTGTTCGTCGTGCGCAGCACCGCGCTCGACTACCTTGCGCCTGCCCGGCTCGACGACATGCTGCGCATCGTCAGCCGGATCGAGCGGCTTGGCCGCGCATCGGTGGATTTCGCTCAGGAAGCCTGGCGCGACGACACGCTGCTGGCAACGGGCACGATCCGCGTCGGCTGTGTCGACTCGAAATCGATGAAGCCGGCCGCCATTCCTCCGCCGGTTCACGCCGCGTTGCGGCGCGAACCGGGCCCCAGCGTGTCAACGGCAAGTATTTGAGCGTCGTTGTTAGCTGGACAGTGAACTCGTAACGGTCACAACAAGACCAAGCATGGTTCGGCGAAGAGTCCGCCGAAGCTTCCGGTTTGCCAACCAATTGCCAACCAAACGCTTCGACTCACCTTGCAGCCGGACGCCCCACCCGGGACGTTACAACGAACCTCTATGAACACTACACAAGATCTGTCGATCATTTCCCTCGTTCTCAATGCGAGCCTGCTGGCGCAGGCAGTGATGGCGCTGCTGTTGCTGCTGTCGCTGATGTCGTGGACTTTCATCTTCCGCAAGTGGTTTGCGATTCGCCGCGCGCGGGCGCAGACTGAACGCTTCGAACGCGATTTCTGGTCGGGCGGCGACCTGCAGGCGCTGTATCAGAGCGCCGCGAACAACCGTCACACGATCGGCGCGCTCGAACGTATTTTCGAGTCGGGCATGCGTGAGTTCCTGAAGGGCAAGGAAAAGCGCCTCAACGATCCGGGCGCGATTCTCGACGGCGCGCGCCGTGCCATGCGCGCCGCGTTCCAGCGCGAAATGGACGTGCTCGAAGCCAACCTCGCGTTCCTCGCATCGGTCGGTTCGGTCAGCCCGTATATCGGTCTGTTCGGCACGGTGTGGGGCATCATGAATGCGTTTCGCGGCCTCGCGAACGTCCAGCAGGCTACCCTCGCGAACGTCGCGCCAGGCATCGCCGAAGCGCTGACGGCAACGGCCATCGGCCTGTTCGCCGCGATCCCCGCCGTGGTCGCCTACAACCGCTACGCGCACGATATCGACCGCCTCGCGATCCGCTTCGAAACCTTCATCGAAGAGTTCTCGAACATCCTGCAACGTCAGGCCCATTAAGGAGTCCACGATGGCCGGTTCAGCCCGTTCCAGCATGCGCGGCAGCCGCTCGCGCCGCGCGATGGCCGACATCAACGTCGTCCCGTACATCGACGTGATGCTCGTGCTGCTCGTGATCTTCATGGTGACGGCCCCGCTCGTGGCGCCGTCAATCGTGAACCTGCCGACTGTCGGCGGCGCCGCGCCGCAGCAGCAGACCCCGCCTGTCGTCGTCAACATCAAGGCGGACGGCAACATGAACGTCAAGTACAAGGACGACGCGGGCGCGACGCAACAGGAGACGATGACGCAGGCCGATCTGCGCAGCTTCGTCACCGACCGTCAGGCGTCGCATCCCGACCAGCCCGTCGTGATCGCCGCCGACAAAACCGTCAAGTATGAAGTCGTGATGAACGTGATGTCCGACCTGAAGGCTCGTGGCGTCAAGCGCGTTGGATTGCTCGTCAAATCGCAATGACCCGCCAGAAAAACGCCTACCCGCTTCGACCGCCGCGCGAGCGCGGCACGTGGCGCGCGTTCGCGCTCGCCGCGCTGATGCACGTGCTGCTGGGGTTCTTCCTGTATCACGGCATCCATTGGCAGAACAGCACGCCCGCGGGCGCGGAAGCCGAACTGTGGACGGAAGTGCCCGACGTGCCGACGCCGCGCGTCGTCGTGCCGCCGCCCGTCCCCGTCAAGCCCGCGCCACAGGTCAACGACGAACAGGCCGATATCGCGCTGCAGGAAAAGAAACGTAAGCAGCAGGAAGCGCAGCGCCAGGCTGAAATCGCCGAGCAGCAACGTCAGCAGAAGCTGCAGGCCCAGCAGGAAGCCGAGGCGAAACGCCAGCAGCAGCTCGCCGCCGACCAGGCCGCGGCAGCCGCCGCCGCGAAGCTCAAGCAGCAACAGCAGCAACAGGCCGACAAACTCAAGCAGCAGCAACTCGCCCAGCAGAAGCAGGAGCAGTTGAAGAAGCAGCAGGAAGAGCAGAAGGAACAGCAAAAGGAACAGGAAGCGAAGCAGGCGCAAGCCGACGCGCAGGCCAAGGCCGACGCGGCGAAGGCCGCCAAGGCGAAGGCTGCGGCCCAGGCCGCCGAAGCCGCGAAGAAGCTCGATGCCGAGCGACGCCAGCGTCTTGCCGCGCTGCAAGGCGTTGCGGGCGGCGAAGGCTCGACGGGCAACGGGCTGGCGAAGAGCGGCACGGGCACGGGTTCGGGCGGCAATTCCACGTCGCCGGGCTATGCGGAGAAGGTCCAGCGCCGCGTGCGTCCGAACATCATCTGGTCCGGCGATACGTCGGGCCTGCAAACGGTCGTCTCCGTGCGCTGCTCGCCGACGGGCACGCTGCTGAGCGCGACCGTCACCCGCAGCAGCGGGAACCAGGCGTGGGACGACGCCGCGCTGCGGGCCGTCCAGCGGTCGGATCCGATGCCGCAGGATATCGACGGCAAGACGCCCGGCAGTTTTACGATCACGCTGCGTCCAGCCGCCTGACGCAGGCGTTTCCGATTCGCACGCTGTCGCATGCGGACCGGGAACGAAATCTGCGTAGGTCGGTCTGTTTGTAGTCGTGAAGTGTTAGTAATTCGTTTTTGGGGAACCTATACAGAATGAGTTTGATGACCAAGCTAGGCCTGCGAGCGCTGGTAGCGTCGTGCCTGATCGCCGCTGGCGGTGCCGCCCATGCACAACTCAACGTCCTCGTGACGGGCGTCGGGTCCACCCAGTTCCCGATCGCCACGGCAAATTTTGCCAACGAGGCCAATTCTCCCCAGCAGATCAGCACGATCGTCCGCCAGGACCTTCAGCGCAGCGGTAAATTCACCAACATCGACGCCGGCAGCGCGCCCGTTTCGGAAGGCGATTCCGTCGATCTCGGCGCCTGGAAGGCCAAGGGCGCGAATGCGTTCGTGGCGGGCAGCGTCACCAAGCTGCCGAACGGCCAGTATCAGGTGCGCTTCAAGCTGTACGACACCGTCAATCAGCAAAGCCTCGGCGGCCTCGAACTGGTCAGCCCGGAAAGCGGCCTGCGCATGAGTGCGCACAAGGTGGCCGACTACATCTATGCGAAGCTGATGGGCGGTCGCGGCGTGTTCGCAACGCGTCTGTCGTACGTGATCAAGACGGGCAACCGTTATCAGTTGCAGATTTCCGACTCGGACGGCCAGGACGCGCACATCGCCCTCTCCAGCCCCGAGCCGATCATCTCGCCGGCATGGTCGCCTGACGGTACGAAGGTCGCATACGTGTCGTTCGAAAAGAAGAAGCCGATCGTCTACATCCACGACCTGCCTACGGGCCGCCGCGTGGTCGTGTCGGACCAGAAGGGCAACAACAGCGCACCGGCGTGGTCGCCTGACGGCCGCACGCTCGCCGTCGCCCTGTCGCGCACCGGCAGCACGCAGATTTTCGCCGTCAACGCCGACGGCAGCGGCCTGCGCCGCCTCACGCAAGGCAGCGCCATCGACACCGAGCCGTCCTACTCTCCTGACGGCCAGTCGATCTACTTCACGAGCGACCGTGGCGGCCAGCCGCAAATCTACAAAATGCCGGCCGGCGGCGAGTCCGCGGGCGGCGCGCAGCGCGTGACCTTCACGGGCAACTACAATACGAGTCCGCGCGTGAGCCCGGACGGCAAACAGCTCGCTTACATCTCGCGCACGGGCGGGGGCTTCAAGCTGTATATCCAGGATCTGGGGTCGGGCGTCGCGACGGCGCTCACTGACACCACACATGACGAATCGCCGAGCTTCGCGGCGAATGGTCAGTACATTCTTTACGCCACTCAGGTGAACGGCCGTGGCGTGTTGGCCGCAGTATCGACAGATGGTCGGACGCGGCAGGTCCTGTCCGTTCAGGGAGGCACCGTACGCGAGCCTTCCTGGGGCCCGTTTATGCAATAACACACAAGGAGAGTGAAGCATGATGTCCAAACTTCGTATCGCGTTTGCCGTGGGTATGGTTGGCGCGCTGGCTGCATGTCATTCGGGCGTGAAGCTCGACGAAAACGCCAACAAGGGTGGCGCGACGGGCGCGCAGCCTAACCCGAACGATGTCGCTACGGTGAACGTCGATCCGTTGAACGATCCGAACAGCCCGCTGGCCAAGCGCAGCATCTATTTCGACTTCGACAGCTACTCGGTCAAGGACGACTACCAGCCGCTGCTGCAGCAACACGCGCAGTATCTGAAGAGCCATCCGCAACGTCACGTCCTGATCCAAGGCAACACCGACGAGCGCGGCACGAGCGAATACAACCTCGCACTCGGCCAGAAGCGTGCTGAAGCTGTTCGCCGCTCGCTGTCGCTGCTGGGCGTTCCGGATTCGGAAATGGAAGCTGTGAGCCTGGGTAAAGAAAAGCCGCAGGCCACGGGTCATGACGAAGCGTCGTGGGCGCAAAACCGCCGCGCGGACCTCGTCTATCAACAGTAATAGGTGACAAGCCGTATGACGCACCGTTTCTCCTGGCTGCGCATGGCCGCAGCCGCCTGCGTCGCGGGAACGGCCGTGATGGCCCTGCCCGCGCACGCTGGCATGTTCGACGACGATCAGGCTCGCCAGGCGATTCTCGATCTGCGCACCAAGACCGAGAGTCTGTCGAGCCAGTTGTCGGCGGCTCAACGCACGATCCTCGATCAGTCCAACCGTCTCGACCAGCTGAACCAGCAGGTCGCGACGCTGCGCGGGCAGAACGAGGACCTCGCCAATCAGGTCGCCACGTTGCAGAAGCAGCAAAAGGACTACTACACCGACCTCGACGGTCGTCTGAAGAAGTTCGAGCCGCAGCAGCAGACCGTCGATGGCGTCGAGGGCTCCGTGCAACCGGGTGAAACGGACGCGTTCAACGCGGCTTCGCAGCAGTTCCGCAACGGGGACTTCAAGAACGCGGCGACGTCGTTCCGCAGTTTCATCACGAAGTACCCGCAAAGCCCGTATCAGCCCACGGCGCAATACTGGCTCGGCAACGCGCTTTACGCGCTGCGCGACTACAAGGGCTCGACGGCCGTGTGGCAAGGCGTCGTGCAGAAGTATCCGCAGCATCCGCGCGCGCCGGAGGCATTGCTGGCCATCGCGAACAACCAGCTCGAGCAAGGTCAGAAAGCCGCCGCGAAGAAGACGCTCGAACAGATCGTCGCGCAGTACGGCGGCTCGGATGTCGCGCAGTCGGCGCAAAGCAAGCTTTCGCAGATCAAGTGACGTGTGGTGTCCGGCACGAGCCGGGCGTCATTGAAGTTCGTTTGCTGAATGCAGTAAAACGCGCAGTGTCGACGCTTCAATAACCGATGCGCGCGCCTCTCGCCGGAAAGCCCGGGACTTCACCGTTCCGGGCTTTTCTTTTGAGTGGATTGCTTGCTGGCTGCCCGCCATCGGTTGACACGTTTTGGCGCGGCCGATATAATTCCGCTTCTCTTTTGGGTCGTTAGCTCAGCTGGTAGAGCAGCGGACTTTTAATCCGTTGGTCACAGGTTCGAATCCCGTACGGCCTACCAAAAGATTCAAAGGGCTTAGCTTCGGCTAAGCCCTTTTCATTTCTGGCGGCAATTTCGTCATGCAAATTAACCGTCGCCATTCAGCGCCTCTACAGTCGTCAGCGGTGCCGCGTCAACATATTGGCATCGGCCCGGCTACTCGCAAACGCCGCCATTCCACACGAAAAAATTACCCATCCCGAGTTTTATTTTCATTAAGGCTACGCCAAAATTACTGCATCGATTCAAATTGCAAACTTCATTCCGGCCAATAAAAATCCTTAATTAAATCCGAATGTCACCTGCAAACAATATGTTTTTAGAGTAGTCGTTGCACGACATCCAACACTTCAATTTCCGCCTTAAACCCTTGCCTGGCCTGCACCAGACACATGCATCGCAATAACGGGCGCGCACCGTTTCAACCTTGTCTCAATCGGGATTCAGCCAAAATAGTGTTTTCCCGACAATAAACCCTTCTCCATAGTCAATTTCAGCCAATTAATCCGCGTAAGCGAATTGTCTACTGCATAATTCAACCGGCCTTCAATCATCAGCGCATCTCTAACCTGAAAAGGGTTGATCCGGTGACCGACAAATTGCTTACCGATTGGAGTACTGCGTCGCTGGGAAAAAGCACGGCGGCCGCCGACAAGCGAACCGTGTTCTACGTGCAGCCGTTGATCGCCCACTACCGGATGGAGGTCGTCGAGTCGCTGAACCGGCTCTTTTCCGTCAAGCTTTTTGCCAGTTCGGCAGGGATGGAATCGAACGGTTTTTCGCGGGAGAACCCCGCCTGCGAGGAATTCGTCGAAACGCAGATCAGCCACGTTTTCTCGCCGGGCATCAACATGCAGCGAGAAGTCGTCGGAAGAATCGTGCGCGAGCGCCCCGCTGCCGTGCTGATGTTCGCGGACATCCGCTACCTGTCTCTCTGGCTCGCGCTGATGGCCGGTCGCGCGATGCGCATTCCCGTCCTGATCCATGGTCAGGGCCTATACCGGCATGAAGACGACGTCGGCATGATCCGCACGCTGTGCTACCGGATCGCCGTCGCACTGTCGACACAGTACATCTGCTACACCGAGGCGTCCAAGCGTTCGCTGGAAAGCGTCGGTTGTCCTTCCGGGAAACTGATCGTGGCCGATAACTCGCTGACCGTCGAACACACCGTCGCTCCCGCCGAAAAGTCCGGCAAGGAAACGGGCATCCTGTTCCTTGGACGGCTGCGCGACGACTCGAACGTCGGCGCGCTGATCGAAGCCGTCGGCCGTCTGCGCAGCGAGGATCACCAGATCACGCTGCATCTGGTCGGCGGCGGCAAGCACGGCGCGCAGCTCAAGCGCGTGTACGGCGACCGGGACTATGTCATCTGGTACGGACCCGTGTTCGACGAGAGCCGCATCGCGGCGATCAGCCGGTTTTGCCGTATCGGCTGCTATCCCGGCGCAGCGGGGCTGAGCGTGGTCCACATGTTCGGGCTGAGCCTGCCGCCGCTCGTTCACGACGAGCTACAGCGGCACATGGGCCCGGAACCTGGCTATGTCGAAGAAGGCAGTACGGGGTTCTTTTATCCGCGTGAAGGCGGCGTCGATGCGCTCGCGGATACGCTGCGGCGCGTCTGGACGATGTCGCCTGAAGCGATGCGCGCAGCGAGCGTCGCCGCTTATTCGAAGTATCAGCAGCTGAATTCGCCGACACTCGGAAGAAGACTGGCCGAGATCGTTCGCGCGTCGCTGAAGCCATGACCGGTTCTTAAGCAGAACCCACACGGCATCCTTTCATCTCGTCTCGAACGGAGCAGGCACCCTAAGCCCGCGCGCCGATCACCTGCTGCGCCAACGCCAGATAACGCTGCGCCGTATCCTGCAGCGTCAAGCCCGCCAGCGACCTCTGAACCTTGGGCTGTGCCAGTGCGCCCAGCAGCGCGGCGGCGTAGGCGGCCGTATCGTCGGTATCGACGAGTTGCACGCAAGGCAGCGTCTTCGCGAACTGGAATGGCGCGATCGTGCTCGCGACGACAGGAATCCCCGACGCCAGCGCCTCCAGAAACGCAATGCTGTGCCCTTCCGAGCGCGACGGCATCGCGAACACACTCGACGCGCGCAGCACGCCGCTCACGTCCGTATGCGGACCATCCACGCTCACCCGGCCTTCGAGCCCGAGCTTTTTCACCAGATCCTGGATCGCGGCCAGATAGGCCGGGTCCTCGACGACGCCATACAACTGCAGCCGCACATCCGTCACCTGCGCCGCGACCTCGCGAAACGCATGCACCGTCTGCAACTGGTTCTTCACCGACGTGTACCGGCCGATCTGCACGATCTGCGGCGGCGTATCGCCCGTGCGCGGCCGGTCGTCGAAGGCAAAGCGCGACATGTCGACACCGTTCGGGATCATCGTCAGCAGCGGATGCGAGCCGACGCAGTCCGTGTAGTCCCGCAGGTTCGCGGGCGACACGCCGATGATTGCCCTCGCCCGTGACGACAGCACGCGCTCGACGTTGCGAAACAGCTTGCGCTCGAAATCGTTGACGGCCGAATGCATCACGTAGATCACGGGCACCTTGCTTGGCAGCGCGCGCGCATAGAACGCGGGAATCGTCGCGTGCGCAAACACGACGTCGGGCCGGAAGCGGCGCAGCACGCCCGCCAGATGCATCAGCTTGCCGGGCAGGCTCGAGCGCTTTGCCGGAAACACGCACTCGACACCGTGGCTCCCCAGTTCGCGGGTGAACGGCGCGAAGTCCGGCCGTTCGGGCATCAGCGCGGTCACGCCGACCACGCTGCCGTCGCGCTGCTGATGTATCGCGAGATCCTTCGCCAGCACTTCCGCACCCGACAGACGCGGCTCCAGCACGAGATGAAGTATCCGCATCACATCACCCGCGCCGTGCGATAGATCATCCACGCAGCCGCCGAGCTCAGGCCGACCGTCATCGCCCATGCAATACCCGTGACGCCCCAGTAATGCGTCGCGGGCGGTACGCAGGCGATCAGCACGAACACCTGGATCACCGACGCCTGCGTCGTCGCTTTCGCGTCGCCGACGGCCCGCAGATACGACACTAGCACCGCGATCAGCGCACCGATCGCCATGTTGATCACGAAGATCTTGAAGAGCGGCACGGCGGGCAGCCAGGCCGGGCCGAGGATCAGTGCGAAGAGCCAGTGCGCCGCGAGCCGCAACACGATCACGACCACCACCAGCCCCAGCGCGATCACGCCGATATAGCGCTTGAAGAGCCGCGCGGCGGCATTCGGATCGGCGCGATGGCGCGCGGCGAAGGTCGGAAACAGGTATTGCGACATCGCGATAGCGGCATCGGCGAGCAGCATCTGCGCGAGCCGCGACGACATCTGATACGCGCCGAGTTGCGCGGGTCCGAGCAGCTTGCCGACCACCACCTTGTCGAACTGGTTGAGGATCAGATTGACGACGCTGCCCGCCCAGATCCAGCGGCTAAAACCAATGTAATGGCCGATACCTGACCAGCGCAGCCGGATAGGCGGACGCGGCGACATCGTGATCCACGTGAGCGACGTCTTCAGCGATTCGCCCACGATCATCCCGAGCAGCACCGAATACGCACCCGCGCCCGCCAGCGCGAGCGCCAGCCCGCAACAGCAGTCGACGAACGCCGCCGATACCTCGATGATCGCGACATGCTGGAAACGCCGCTCGCGCTGCACGACGTAATATGCAGGCGACGCGACGCCGCGCAACAGCGGCAGCAGCGCGGCGAGCTGCAACAGCAGCAGCGCGCCGCCGAGATGGAACTGACTGTTCATCAGCGGCGCGATCGCAACGAGCGCCGCGCCTATGACCACGCCGCGGGTTGCCAGCGTGGTCCAGACGGCGCCGAGTTCATCGCGTGTCGGCGCGGCCTGCCCCTGGATCACGGCCTGCGACAGGCCCGTATCCGACATGGCTTCCGCGATCGCGACAGCGAGCAGCGCGACGCTCACGCTGCCGATCGCCTCCGGCCCGAGAATGCGGCCGATCGCGAGAAACTTGACGGCGACGAGCCCACGCATCAATACCTGCTGCAGCAGCACCCATGTGGCTGCGCTTGAACCCAGGCCTGCCCTGAACGAAAACGCCGGTAGCCTCATCGTCCGCAATGTTCTTCTCCCATGCAAAGCTGTCGACCAGAGTTGGCGCTTCAGCGCTTACTCTGGTCCCATGCAAAGCTGTCGACCAGAGTTGGCGCTTCAGCGCTCACCCCGGTCCCCGTAACCCGTTGCGCCCACATGCGAGCTGACAGACACAATCCGTCCGCCGACTCACGCACGCCGTCCCTCAAGGTAACCCGCCATACCCGCACCCGGACGCCATCTGTCAGTCAGATTCGGCAACCCGCCCCCTCCGACTGTCCGTTGTCGCCAAACAAATGGCGAAATTGTCGGTTCGCGCCGAAGACGTAATGCTAAGGTGACCGCAAGGCTGCTCCTTAAGATCGCCATGGAACGCGCAACCCATCTAGTGCCCATCGAAACCCCCATCGCTGACGCTGCGAGACTCGGCTACGTCGTCATCATCGAGCCAAATTTCACCGGGCATCGGTGGCGCTATGTCGAATGGATCGCACAGGCCTGCATCGAAGCCGGCTATCCCGTTCTCGTCGTGACAGAGAACTCGAACGAAGACCATCGCCTCGCCCGCGAGATCATGTCGGCGCGACGCGAGGACTTGCAGATCGCCTTCGTCGACACCGAAAGCAAGCGTCACAGCCGAGGCCTGAAGCGCATCAGCTATGCGCGCTTCCACGCGTATTTCAAGCTCGCTTACGACTCGGTCAAGCGCGCCGAACGCGTGCGTCTCGTCGTCGTGCCGTATGTCGATTACTTCTTTCATGCGCTGCCGCTGCTCGGTTCGCCGTTCGGCAAGACGCCGTGGATCGCGATCACGATGCGCACGACGTTCCATCATCGCAAGGTCGGTGTGCGCACGCCGGGACGGCCGATCGTCAATACGGTGAAGTCGCTGCTGTTTCGCCGCGCCGTACATACGAAAGGACTGCGCACGCTGCTGTCGATCGATCCGACGTTGCCCGAATGGGTCGGCCGCGTGAAGCCGAAACATGGCGCATCCGTCGGCTATGTCGCCGATCCGTTCCCCGATGCGAAGGCCGAAGATCCCCTCGTCGCGCGCGAGCGCCTCGGGCTCGATCCCGCGGGCCGCTATCTGCTCGTCTACGGCTCGATCAGCGAGCGCAAGGGCATCTGCGAACTCGCGGAAGCACTCGCAGGCATGAAGGACGCGCCAACATTGCTGCTCGCCGGCGAACAGGACCAGGAAGTGCGCGGCTTCATGCGCGCGTTCATTCCAATCCTGAAGCCTGCGCCCGTGATCCTCGATCAGTTCGTTTCGAACGAGATGGAGCGCGACCTGTTCTCCGCGTGCGACGTCGTCTGGCTCGGCTACAAGGGCCACTATGGGATGAGCGGCGTGCTGGTCCAGGCATACCGATTCGACAAGCCCGTCGTCGCGACGAGCGATGGGCTGATCGGCTGGTTCTGTCGCGGTGGGCAACTCGGGCCGTGCCTCGACGATCTGTCGGCGGCATCGATCACGCAAGCGCTCGGCGAAGTCGCGGCGCAATGGGAGCGCGGCGAGAAGCATCAACGTCCGCTCGATCATCTGCTCGCGCGCAACACGCTCGGTCAATTCAAGGAAACGCTGCGTCAGGCGATCACAGCGGCTGTCGGAACACGCGTCTGATCCGGCGCGTGCATCGCAGCCGCGATCCCATCGTGCATCAGCGTGTGCGCAGGCGTACTGCTCAATCAGACGTTTCGCTGCTCACCCGCTCGATCCGTTTCTCGCGCGCGACGCGCGGCAGCAGCACCTGGCGCGCCCATTGCGCGCAAGGCCGCTCGATGCGCGTCGCGCTGATCCGCGCGGCCACATAGCTCGCGCAGCATGCGAACACGGCGGCGATCATGAATCCGAGCACGGGCACGCGGTGATCGAGCGCATCGAGGGGCGTCTTCAACGCAACGCGCACGGCCAGGATCACGACGAAGCTCCAGATATACAACCCGTAGCTGTTCTGCCCGAAGGCGGCAACGATCCGCGCGCCCGGATAACGGCGCGGCAGTTGCGCGAGCAGCAGCAACAGCGCGGCCGCCGCGCACGCGGCGACGGTCGGCGCGAGCCAGTGCGCCAGACCAAGCCCCGAACCCGTCGCGTACAGCAGCGCGAGTAACGCGGCACAGGCAGCGAGCGTGCACGCGATGCCGAACATCGACAGCTTCATGCCGTCGCGCAACAGAAGCCGCTTGCCATAGCGCGCGAGCACGAAGCCGACGACGAAGCATGGCAGTTGCGTCGGCGGCCAGTAGTAGAGGAACGAGTTGTTTTCGACGGTGCAGACTTCGTCGGTGCAGGCGCCCGCCGTCAGTGCCACGGCGCTGATCACCAGCAGCGCCAGCGACGTGCGCCACAAGCCGCGCCGCGTGCGCGTCGCGATGAAGATGAACGGCGCGAACAGATAGAAGCACATCTCCACGCCAATCGACCATCCGCCCGGCACCACCGTATTGACGGCGCTCGGCACCCACGCATGGATGAAAACGAGATTCGCGACGACATCGCTGACGCCATGTGGCGCTGTGACCTGCGTATCGAAGCGGCCCGCCAGATGATTGCCGAGCGAATACACGGCAATCGCGACGTAATACAGCGGTGCAATGCGAAAGAAACGCTTGATGTAGAAGCGTCGCGCAATCAACGAACGATCGTTGCCGAAGCGCCTGGATTCTTCTTCGAGCGTCAGCATGATCGTCACAGCGCTGATGACGAAGAACAGCTGCACGCCGTATTGCCCCATATCCGACACGGCTTGCAGCCACGCGGGGAGCGCGGGCATGAAGAGCGCGAGATGCACGAGAATCACGCCGACGATAGCGAGCGCGCGGCCGGCATCGAGCGCGGCGACGCGAGCTTCTTCGTGCGCCGCGGCCTTCGAAACGGACGCACTCGCCGCCGCGTTTCCTGACGAGACGTGTGCAGCGACATGCGTAGCCGCGTGCGCGCCAGGCGTCCCCGCCGCGCTCGCGCGGGTCCGCTCCACGCAGCGGCTGCCGATGCGATCAAGCCATGTCAGCGTTCCTGTGAAGCTCACGCAAATCCTCCCCTTGCGAGCCGGATGCTTCGCCCGCCTGCGCGCACGCGACGCGTGCAGCATGCTGCAGCAATGAATGGGCCGGAATCAGGACAGCTGCCCACCGACGGGCATTTCCTCACGCACCGACGCATTGCGTTTGGCCGGGAACAGCGCATTGCGCAGCCGCAGGAACGGATACTCGACGGCACGCGTCATCACGTAGCCCGCGATGATCGCGACGGCAGCCTGCGCGGCCAGCGCGACGAACCAGATCGCGGCGGGCGGCAAGCCAAGCGCCGTCGCCTTGCGGATCACGATGTCGCCGGGCGCGAGCGCGAGCGAATGCCACAGGTAGATACCGTACGAATACACGCCGAGCCACGCAACCCCGCGGTACACGCGCGAAGCGCGCACTTTGCCCGAGTGTTCGAGCATCAGCACGATGAACGCGCAAAAGCCGATCGCCTGAATCGTATAGCCGATGCTTTCGTCGAGCGGCTCGTGCTTCGTCGCGAGCACGAGCCACGCGACCAGCACGGCCACGACGGCCAGCAGCCAACCGGTACGCTTCGCGATGCCTTGATAGACATCGGGCTTCATCCAGTAGATCGCGGCAAGGATCACGCCGTACAGCAAACTGTCGATCCGGTACTGCGTATAAAAAAACGCGGCCTGCAGATCGCCGCCCGCGACTACGAGGCAACGCGCGATCAGCACGATCACGCAGATCCCGCCGAGCACGCTGATGATCGAGCCGGCGCGCATCTTCCAGCGCGCGAACAGCAGCAGCAACGCGGGCAGAAAGAGATAGAAGTGCTCCTCGACGGCGAGGCTCCACGTCTGCGAGATCGACGTGCCGAAGTAGTTCTGCAAGTGCGTCAGGTTCTGCCAGAGAAACGAATCCAGCGGATGACGGCCGACAACCGAATGAAACAGGATCAGCACGTAGTAAGCGGGCCAGATCTTGAACATCCGCCGCACGATGAAGCGGCCCGCGTCGACGTGGCCCTTCTCCGCGTATTGACGCAGCAGCAGCCCGCCCACCAGAAAGCCGCTCAGCGTGAAGAACAGGTTCACGCCCTCGCGGCCGAAGTTCTTCAGCGGATACTCGATGATCGAGATCAGCGCGCTGCCCGTATGATTCACATGAAAGTGGTAGCCCATCACCGCGATGATCGCGATGCCGCGTACGAAGTCGAGTTCGACCGACCTGCCTCGCATCATCGATTGCGCGCTGCCGAATAGCTTCATGCCCGTTCCCCTTCGACGTCGTTTGCTGGTCTTGATTGTGAGCCGCCACGCGGAGAGCCACTGCCTTTCGTACCTTCAGTGCCTGACGCATTCAGATGCATGCAAACATGCGTCGACAGGCACTTTTCGCACGATATTCCAGCCATGTTGCTTGCTCGGACGCGCACTCGCACGCCAAGTTGCTGTCCTTGTCGGACAGCCGGGCTGCGCGCGCCGAACCGTCTGACCAGAGGCTTTTGGCGCATCGTTTGACCCCGCCAGAACCCAGGCGTATTACGCCTGCGCCGGACTTCACGCAAGGCGCTCCATTTATATTCAGACTGAACAGTGACGCGCGTCGCGCTGCCACGATGAACATCGCACCGGGAGAGGGAGAATCGTCGATGCGCAACAAGTACGCTACGTTGTGGATCTGGATGTGCTTGTGCCCACTCGCGCTCGACTACAAGGCACCGGACGCGGATTCGGGCCATGCAGCGCAGATCCTGCTCGTCGCGCCGACTTTCGCCGCTGCGCTCGCGCTGATTTTCATCGCGCCGCGCTTTCGGGACGCGTCGCCGTTGCGCCGCTTCGTCACGCTTTGCCTCGTGTTGAGCGTGCCCGGCAGTCTGATTTCGCAGATGGTGCAAGACAACGACTTCGGCAACTATCTACGCGTCGTGTTGCCATTTCTGCTGTTCCTGCTCGGCTACGCGGTGGCGTGCCATCCGTGGCATGAAAACCGCATCGGGCAGATGGAAAAGGCGCTCTTCTGGGCGAACCTCATCTGTCTGGTCTTCACGTTCGTCTTCGGCATTGCGACGGGCGGCGGACTGGGCGGTATCGCCGACGTGCGCTTCCGTATCGTCTCGGTGACCCTGCTCGGGCTGCAAGGCGTACTGCTGCACGAATTCGTGCTCGCGCGGCGCTTTTCGCCATTCATGCTCGCAGTGTTTCTCGGTACGGTGCTCGTCGAGCTGTTGAGCGTGACGCGCAGTCTGCTGGTCGGCACGGTGTTGCTGTTCATGCTGGCCGCGTGGATGAGCGCGCCGTCGCTGCGTTACCTGCTGCGCTCGGCCATTCGTACGTTCATCGTGAGTATCGTGCTCGGCGCGATGGGCGCGCTCGCGATACTGAGCATGCCGTCCGTCAGCGAGCACTGGATGCAGCGCTTCACGGCCGCCTCCAATACGCAGACGGGCAAAGACCCGACGACGATCACGCGTCTTGCCGAAATCAAGGACCAGTTCGATCAGGTCACGTCGTCGACGCAATCGCTGCTGCTCGGCGAGGGCTACGGCCATTACTACCGCTATTCGCCGCAATATCTGCCCGATCTCGCGGGACAGATCAGCGAAAAGGACTTCTACGCGATCCGCGAATGGGCGGCGGGCCACAACTTCTGGATTTATCAGCTGTTCGCGGGCGGCCTGCTGTTCGGACTCGCGCTGCCGCTCGCCGTCCTCTTCACGCTGGGACACTGCACGCTCGCCTACCGACGATGGCGCGCAAAAAGCCCCGGTGCGCCACTTCTTCCCGTGTTCGGCCGCTCGATCCTGCTGCTTGCCGCGCTGCCTGCCACGTCGATCGGCGGCAATCCACTCGGCCCGCGTTTCTCGGGACTCGTATTCGGCGTCGCGCTCGGTTTGACGGTCGCGACGTATTGTCGTTTGCATCGACAGCTGGACGCCAAGGCGCGCCTGAAAGTCGAGCCCGTGACGCCGCCGCCATCGGCGCGCGCGACGGCCGTCGCGCAGAAACCGCCGACCCAGCCGCCCGTCCAGCCGCCCCGCCCCGCGCCGTTCGCGTCGGCTGCCGCGCGAGGCACGCTGAAAGACGCAACAGGGTCAGAACCGTACGACGCAGACCGCACACGCGATCTGCGTCAGCGAGGCATGCCGGCGTCCGCGTGACGTGCGCTCCGGCGCATGTCGTGCATCACGCGGATCGTCTCGTTTCATCGCCCGGCTGCGCCGGTCCTTTTCGCACTACGCCGTGTTATTCGCCAATGAAAATTCTTCATCTACTTTCGACAGTCGACCCACGGGCAGGTGGACCGACTGAAGGTGTACGACAGAGCGGCGTCGCGATGGCGGCGCTGGGTCACGAGATCGAGGTCGCGTCGCTCGATGCCGCCGATGCGCCGCATGTCCGCGACTTCCCGTTGCCCGTGCATGCGCTCGGTCCGGGACGCAACTACTACGGCTTCACGCCCGATTTCGTGCCGTGGCTCGCACGCGAGGCGCAGCGCTTCGACGCGGTGATCGTGCATGGACTGTGGCAATACCATGGCTTCGGCGCATGGCGCGCGCTGCGCGCGTCGAAAGTGCCGTACTACGTGTACACGCACGGCATGCTCGATCCGTATTTCAAGCGCACGTATCCGCTCAAGCATCTGAAGAAGTGGGCGTACTGGCCGTGGGCGGAATATCGCGTGCTGCGCGACGCGGCCGCCGTGATTTTCACCACGGAGGAAGAGCGGCTGCTCGCGCGGCAATCGTTCTGGCTGTATCGCGCGAACGAACGCGTCGTGCCGTTCGGCACCAACCCGCCGCCGCCGCATGCACAGGCGCTGCGCGAAGCATTCTGGAGCGCTTATCCGCAGCTGCGCGGCAAGCGGATCGTGCTGTTTCTCGGGCGCATCCACGAGAAAAAGGGCTGCGATCTGCTGATTCACGCCTTCGCCGATCATGCGCAGCGCGACCCGGATGCGCATCTCGTGATTGCGGGTCCCGATGCGACGGGCTGGCAGCGGCCGTTGCAGGCGCTCGCGCGCTCATGTGGAATCGAAGAACGGATTGCGTGGCCGGGCATGCTGCAAGGCGATCTGAAATGGGGCGCCTTCTATGCGAGCGATGTGTTCGCGCTGCCGTCGCATCAGGAGAACTTCGGCGTGGCCGTCGCGGAAGCGTTGGCGTGCGGCCTGCCCGTGCTGCTGTCGGACAAGGTCGGCGTGTGGCGCGAAGTGGAAAACGACCATGCGGGCTTCGTATCGAGCGACACGATCAACGGCATGCAGCGCAATCTGCTGAACTGGCATACGCTCGACGCCGCCGCGAAGGGGAACATGCGCGAGCAGGCGCGCAGGACGTTCGACGCGCGCTTCGGTATCGAGAGCATGGTCGATTCGTTGACTGCGCTGCTCCAACCGCAACCTGCCGTTGTGACTCGCAGCGCCGATCAGCAGTCGCCGCAGAACACGCCTGGTGCGATGCCGAGGAAGGTGCCGGCGCAGAGGGAGCCGTCGGTGAATTGAGAGTTGCCGTGACCACGCTATGGGCCAGGATCGGTAACGCGATCCTGGCCCATTTCTTTCAGTTCCCGCCTATTCGCTTCCCTATACCCCACCCGATTGATTTCTTCTGGCGATTTCCCTTCGAACTATCGCGACCTCAACTAATCCATCGTTATCCTGAAAATAGGGGTTCGTGACGTGGGTTGATTGGTGACGTTGCTTCGATTTACTATGCACCGGCCTCTGCGTCGCCAATAGTAAAGGCACCCCACATCAACACGTCTCGACGTTCAGGATCTTCTGATGACACATGACATTTTCTTAAGAATTCAAGGCATCGACGGAGAATCACAAGACGCGAGCCACACAAATGAAATCGATGTGCTCGACTGGACGTGGAAGGTGACACAGCAGTCAAGCATGATGTCCGGTTCGGGGGGTGGCGCAGGGAAGGCGACTGTATCGGACCTTGAATTTACACATCAGATTGACAAGGCAAGTCCCAATCTTGCCCGGTACTGCTTTACAGGTACCCACATCCCCGACGCCAGGCTGGTCATGCGTAAGACAGGCGGTGTCCCACACGAATTTCTACGCATCACGATGTACGACGTACTCATTTCACACGTCGAACCGTTTGTTGACGAGAACGGTGCTATCGAATGCGTGCGACTGTCCTTCGCGCGAATGAAAAAGGAATACGCTCTTCAAAATGCGTTGGGGGGCAATGGCGGGACCGTTACTGCGTTGTTTGATGTCAAACAGAACGTTACGCGGTGAGGCGCTTGTGCATGAGTGACAACACTTATAAGTTTCAAGACCACTACAACCTGTCGCCGCCTGAATTGTTCCTTTTCATCGCGTTGGATCAAACAAAAAGGCAGCTGGGCTTTGCCGACCTTGCAGCAGTTGCAACATGGCTTCTTGGTGTCAACGACGTTCCCGTTCCGGGGAAACCCATTACCGCAACGCCGGGAACATCCGTGATGTCTCTGTTCTTTCGAAACGTCATCACGAAAAAGACGAAAATGCCGCTCCCAACCTTGACGATGAAAAGCTTCAGCACCAAGGGAGTCAGGCTTATTTACACGCGTAGCCTCGGGGCTTTCATCGGTCGTGCCATTCCCGTTGTTGACCTGATGTTCATGGGCTATGATGCGACCCTCATCATGTACCGTTCCGTGCAAAGGTACAACGCAATGGTCAAACGGGAAGACCAGCTTGGATGATCCTCTCTGGAAAGAACTGACCGCCTTCACGCGCGAAGAAGTCGGTGGGACCCGGCTGTTCGGAAAAGAGCCGACGCTCACGCCGTCAACGCGCATTCTCGATGACCTTCGTATCGATGGCGTCGACGCGATTGAGTTTGTTGACAAGCTATTCGAAAAATTCGCCGTCGAGGGCGATTTTCCTTATGCGCGCTATATCGGTCCCGAAAGCCCGGCCAATATCCTTTGCGCAATCCCCGCGCTGATTTGCGGCTTGTTCAACCGCAACCGCCCGCCGCACCCCGATGAACACCCGCTCACGCTCGGGATGCTTTACGAAGCGATGCGGGCCGGCCGATGGGATACCAAAGAGGTTGAAGCGAATCAAAGAAAGGCTTCATAGGAGGCAAGGACCTTCGCCTGCCAACCTGATCAGCCGGTATGCGATGCGGGGGCCGCAGAAGCACAACTGCGCCGCCCTCAGATCGCCTCATTCCCCCCAGCCCGAACCAGCGACTGTGCCGCAATCGGCAGCTTGCCCAATTCGGCGTTCGACACGCCAAACCGCATGCTCCCGGCCGCCTCGCCGATCGGCAGTATCGTCGCCGTATCAGGCTTGCCGAGCCGCTGCGCGAGATGCTCGCCCAGCCGCAATGCGAGCGCCGAGATCGTGATCGTCGGGAAGTTGGCGCCGACCGTCGGAAACACCGAGCTTCCCGCGACATACAGATTGCTCATGCCATGCATCTTGCAGTCGCGGTCCACAACGCCTTCGCGCGCTGAATCGTGCATCCGCGTCGTGCCCATGTGATGCCACGTGCCTTCGAGCTTCGACGGCAACGACGCGCGGCCTTCGAGTGGCTCGTCGAGCTCGACGTCAGCGACGCCCATCATCTTCAGTTCGTCGGCGAGCAGCTGGAACGTTCGGTCGAACGTGCGCTGCACCAGTTCCGTGAGACGCCAGTCGACTTTCACGCGCGGCAGGCCAAGCGCATCCTTGCGATCCGATAGCGTGACGCGGCTGTCGCGGTTCGGCTCCGCTTCGACGATCGCCTGCAGCTTCACGTCCGAAATCAGCGCACGCAATTGCAGCAGACGCGTGAGACCGAAGCCGACGGTATCGACGGGATGCGCGGCCATCGTCAGATAATCGTCGCGCGCGCGGCGGCCCGGCTGTTCCTTGCGATGCAGCGCCTCGCGGCAGCGGATCAACGCTTCCGATCCCGCACTGCCTTCACCGAAGAAACGCGAGAAGAACCATACGCGCGAATTGAGCAGCTTCTCGCGCTTGATGACGTCGTGCGTCAGCGCGAACTGCGACGAGATATGCGTGCCGTGCGCCGCGACGGCGGCGTTCTGGTAGTGATACTTGATGTCGTACAGCTTGTTGCGCGACCATTCTTTCGTGAACTTCACCGTGCCCGTCATCAGGCGCGGATGATCCATGAAGAAGCGGCCCACCAGATCGTGCCCGTTGCCGAGTCCCGCTGCCTGCACCTTGTTCGACGCGAGCAGCAACCGCGCGTTCTCGATGCCGCCTGTCGCGAGCACGAACACCTTCGCGTTCACGCGAAAGCGCTTGCCCGTCAGCGTCGCGACATCGACGCCCGTGACTTCGGACGCCTGCGCATCGGAGTCGATATTCACGACGTTCGCATGCAGGAACACGCGCACCCGTTCCGAGCGCCGCAATACCTCGCGATACACCTTGCCGAAGCGCACAGGCGGGCTGAACTGCGAAACGGTGTCGCGCACGTTGCCCGACATCATCGGATAGCGCCGCACGTCGGTCCGGTTGATCTGTTGCTCCCACCACGCGGGGTCGAAATTGTGCGGGCCGAGCTTGAGCAGCGCATGGGTGCGCAGATAATACGGCGCAAGCTCTTCGAGGCCGAATGGCCAGCCGCTATGCGCGACCCAGTCCTTCTTGTCGAAGTCCCACGGATCGAGCGGACGGCACCAGCCGCCCCAGCAATTGCTGCTGCCGCCCAGATAGCGGCTGCGGCAGCCGTCCGCAAAGGCGTACGGAATCCCGACGTTCTCGCCGCGATAGAGATCGCGCGTTTCGTCGTCGGCCTTGTAGCCGCCACTTTCGAGCACGCAGCAGTCGATGCCCGCGCGTTCCAGTTCCATCGCGAGCGTGATACCCGCGACGCCTGCCCCGATGATGCATACCGTCGTCGACACAGCGACGCCCTGTTCGACACTGCGGGTATCGATAAACATCCCCTGCTCCCAGCTTGTGTTCTGTTCGTACCTTGTACGGCCGCGTCCAGCTTCGACCGTTCTGGCCCCCCGCCGAGCATGCGAGCCAGGCTCGTCATGCGTCAACGCCCTGTGGGTTTGCACGAGCGGGGCGTTTGCGCACGCATACTGTATTCCCGCGCCAGCCAGTGCTTACGTAGGATGATGGCTCTGCGTAAGGCAGTTCATCCGCCAACTTCGCGCTTCCGGCAGACAGAACCATGCATCCGATGCCAGTTACGAGGGGCTTCCCACATCCGTGTCGAAACGCTTGCGAATAAAGCGGCAAGGATTGCCGCCATATACGCCTTCCGCGTCGAGCGAGCGGTGCACGACGGATAGCGGGGTCACGACAGCCGACCGGCCGATCGTCACGCCCATCTGCACGACGCACTTCGATGAAATCCACGCGCCGTCCTCGATGACGATGGGCGCGACGCGCAAATCCATGTTTGTTCGCATCTCATGCGAGCCCGCGCTCAGAAAGCTTCCTTGCGATATGCAGACATTCGAGCCGATGTGAATGGGCGCCTGGTTGTAGATCCATACGTCGACGCCGAACCAGCAGTTGTCGCCCACGGTGAGATTCCACGGCGCCTTCACCCGCACGGGATGCACGAAGCGGCAGTTCGCGCCGATCTTCGCGCCGAACAGCCGCAACAGCGCCACGCGCACCGACGACACGGGCAGCAGCTTGTTGTTGATCACGCACGCCTCGATGAAGAACCAGATCAGCTCGACCAGGAAACCGCGCGACGCGACGTAGTTGCCCTTGCCCGCCAGGCTCAGGTCGATCACGCGGCCCGGCGCAGAGGGCGGTGCAGGCGGCGTGGCATGCGGGTCTTTCGTGCTCGCGGCCCGATTGTCCGCAGCACGATCGTCCGCGGCCCGTCCGATCGTGGAGCTGATCGTGTTGTCCATAGTTCTTCTCCAGTCGATGAACGCGCCTCGCCGTCCGTCCGGTGCTTCAGCCCTTGTAGCCGCTTGGCGCGCCCTGTTCTGATCGATTATCTGGCCCATGCGCGCTGATGGACGGCCGCTGTCCGCGCCGTGCGGAGTTTTGGCGGATCGAAGCAGAGTGTCCGTATCACCATGGCAGCATGGCTTCATGACGTTTGCAGGAGGAAGACGACAATGGCTGCTCATCTCCGCTCGCGGCAACGCCCGGCGCGCGTGCATCCGTTGCGCGTCGGACTGCGCTCGCGCGTGCTGCTGCTCGCCGCCGCGCTGGCATCGGCGCTCGCGCTGATGCCGCACGCGCACGCGCAGGACAATCCGGCGCAAGGCAACGGCCAGAATGCCGCCGCGCCCAAGGGCAACGCCAACGCCAATCCCAATGGCGCGCCGGCGCGCAAAACGGCTTCGCAACGCTCGCAGGAGGACGCGCAGCGTCTGCTCGGCGGTCCATCGGCGACGCTTGGCGGCTATGACCCCGGCGGCGCGACGCCCGATTCGCAACGCGATGCGCTACTCAACAGCGAGCGCATGCGCGTCGCCAAACCCAACACGCAGGCAATGGGCGGCCCCACTGCCTTAGGCGGCGGCGCGGCGCCCGCAGGTGGTGGCGCGATCCGGCGTCCCGCACGAGGCGCGGCGGCAGGCGGCGGTGCTGGCGATAACGGCGGAGCGGCGGGTGCCGCGGCACAGCGCGCCGCAGCCGTGAATGCCGCCAACGCGGGCGGTGGTGCCACGGTGTACAGCAGTCCGTATAGCGAACGAGCGGGCCGGGAAGTATTCAAATCGCCCTGGTGAATCCGTCGCTTCCACAACGTAAAAAACCGAAGGGCCGAATCCGAACCGCTAAACACGGTTCGCATCCGGCCCTTCGTCCCTGCCCGCGTCGATGACGCGCGTCACTCCACTTCCGACTCCTCGACCCGCGCCGACAAGATGGGCTGATTCGCCATCGACGTGGCCGCCGGCTTCGCGCCCGGTACGGCAGCGCCCGTCAACAGAGCGAGGCGCGTATCGAGCGTGAGCAGCGTCGAGAGCGGCGACAGCATCGTCTCCGCGTAACGCCGCCCTGCCGCGCCAATGGCAGCGCGTCGCGCGCCGTCTTCGGCGAGTGTCGCGATTGCGTCGACGAGTTCCCCTGTGTCCTCGGGCGGCACGATCATGCCGTTGTTCGACACGGCTTCGTAGAGCGCCGTGCCGGGGCGCGCCATGGCAATCACCGCGCCGCCGCTCGCGAGCATGCCCGTCAGCTTCGACGGCATCACGAGATCGGCTGCATCGCCGCGCTGGGGCAGCACGTGAATATCGGCGACATTCAACAGCTCGTTCAGCGATGACGCCGGCTGCAGCGGCAGGAACCGGCAGTTGGACAAACCCTCGCAACGCTTGAAGAGATCGTCCCGCGCCGCGCCGGCGCCGCAGAACACGAAGGTGATGTCGTCACGCGCAGCAAGCGCGCCCGCAGCGTCCGCAAGCGTCTCGAGACCCTGCTTCGCCCCCATGTTGCCCGAGTACAGCACGACCGTATTGGTGGCGGGAATGCCGAGCGTCTCGCGGTATTCGCTCACGCGACCCAGCGGAAAGATGTCGCGCGTGTCGACCCAGTTCGGCAGGAACTCCGTGTTGGCCGCGTCGACGCCTTTGCCGACCGCGCGCTCGACCATCTGGTTCGTGATCGACGACACGACGTCGAAGCGCTTCAGGACGAGCCGCTCGATCCCATATGCGATGCGCGCGGCACGCGCGCTCTTCAACAGGCCGAGATCGAAGGCGGCATCCACTTCGTAGTCCTGGACATGCAGCCACGCTTTCGCGCCCGTCACGCGTGCGAGCGCCAGCGCGCCCGGCGCGCAGGCCATGGTGGGCGCAATCAGCATCACGGCGCCAGGGCGCCAGGTGATTTGCCTCGCGAGCAACGGCAGCGACGACAGCGCGAACGACGCGAGATGCAGCATCCGCTTCAGGCCGCTTGGCTTTGGCGGCACCCACAACGGTGCGCGCCAGATGTGCACGCCGTGCATGATGTCGCGCCGATAGCGCCACATCGAGTAGCCGCTCGCGACCTTCCAGTCGGGATAGTACGGGGGCGCGCACACGACGCGCACTTCATGACCGCACCCGGCCAGCATCTGCGCCATTTCGGCCGTGTACTTACCCGCGCCCGAAAGCTCAGGCGCGTAGTTGAGACCATAGATCAAGATCTTCATATTTGACTTCCACGACGACTATCCGTCATGCGGCAGCGCACCGCGCTACGCCCTCCCCCAGCTCCCGACACGGCCCGGCACGCTCACGCCGAGACCGCGCGTTTTCTTCCCCCCGTCTCAAGTACCCAGCATCAATGCACAGCCGCGCGCGATATTGGCCGCCGCCGACGGCGGATCGAAACGCCGGATCACGTCCATGCAGCGTTGCGCCGATGCTTGCGCGTCGGCGAATGCTTCCGTTGCCTTCAGCAGCGTGCGCTGCAGTCCCGCGCCGTCGCCCGCCGTGAACGCGTAGCCACTCACGCCTTCGTGCACGAGCTCGGGCACGCAGCCGCAGCTCTCGCTGACCACCACGGGACAGCCATGCGCGAGCGCCTCGTTGACGACGAGTCCCCACGGTTCGCTGCGGCTCGGCAGCACGAGGCAGGTCGCGCCGTAGTATTCGCGCGACAGCGGTTCGTCCTGCAGACTGCCGACGAACGTGATCGAGCGATCCAAACCCAGCTCGCTGACGCGCTTGCGCAAGTCGCGTTCGAGCGGTCCCGTGCCGACGATGCGCAACTGCGGATCGGGCAGGCGCTTCGCGATGCCCGCAAACGCGTCGATCAGCGTGGTAATGCCCTTCTCTTCCGACAGCCGCCCGACGAACAGAAACACAGGCGCGTTGCCCGCGCGGTACTGCATGCGCTCGGCGAGCGCGCGCTCGGGCGAGAACGTGACGGGCAGCGCGGCCGCCTGACACGGAATGAAAATCTTGTCGCGCTTCGCGCCCAGCGACACCAGATAGTCGCGGCTGCGTTCGCCGAAACCGAAGTAGCCGTCGCACAGCGCGAAGAACACGCGCTTCGGAATCGACGTCAACAGACGCTTCGGACGATCGCGCGCCGTCGAATCGCAGAACACGGCGCGCCGTTTGCCCATCACGACGCACGCGGCGAGCATCGCCCAGTATTCGGGGCGGTGATAGCCGGGCAGCACGATCAGGTCCGACTTCGCCTTCACCACTTCCCAGACGAGACGCTTCGTCAGTTGCCAGCGCGGCACGTCCTCGTAGCAGCCGTCGAAGAGCTTGTGCATCGGGTAGCGGTGAAACGAATAGTCGACGTCCGAGAAACCAATCCGATCATGTTCCGTGTCCGCGATCTGCACCATCGAGTAGCGGATCGCGCCCGATGCCGAGATGCTGTGCAACGCGGAGAACACGGCGCCCTTGTGCCGTGACCACACAACGTTATGAAAGATCGTGACTGACGCACTCATTTCTTACAGTCCTTATTCAAGCGAAACTGTCGTTTCTCCCGGAAAAAAGAACGGACGTCACCCTAATCCCGGTCCCGGGCAACGTCCGTCACCAGGAGCGGTTCATCAGGCACGCGCGGCCATCGCGAACGAAGGCGCAGCGTATTTTTCTCCGTGCTTGTCTCCGAAAGTGTCTCCGTACTTCTCCTCATACTTCGCGGCGAATTCGCGATACGTATTCGCGATCCCATCCGCGAGACCAATGCTCGCGCGCCAGCCCATCTGCGCCAGCTGCGACACGTCGAGCAGCTTGCGCGGCGTGCCGTCGGGCTTGCTCGCGTCGAACTGCAACTGGCCGTCGAAACCCACTACATCGCAGATCGTCTGGGCGAGTTCGCGAATGCTCAGGTCCTCACCGACGCCGACGTTGAACACGCCCGTATTGATGTCGTGCTCGAGCACGAAGAGCGTTGCCGCCGCCAGATCGTCGACATGCAGGAACTCGCGACGCGGCGTGCCGCTGCCCCACACGGTCAGCGATTCGTCGCCGTGCAGACGCGCCTCGTGCGCCTTGCGGATCAGCGCGGGCAGCACGTGGCTGTTCTTCAGGTCGTAGTTGTCGTTCGGACCGTAGAGGTTCGTCGGCATCAGCGCGACATAACGCGTGCCGTACTCGCGGTTGTACGCGTCGCACAGCTTGAGACCGGCGATCTTCGCGATCGCGTACGCGTCGTTGGTCGGCTCCAGTTCCGAGGTCAGCAGATACGATTCGCGGATCGGCTGCGGACACAGCTTCGGATAGATGCACGACGAGCCGAAGAACACCAGCCGGTCGACGTTCGCGCGATACGCCGCGTGAATCACGTTGGTTTCGATCACGAGGTTCTCGTAGAGAAACTCGCCGGGCTGCGTCGCGTTCGCCAGAATGCCGCCGACGCGCGCCGCCGCGAGTAGCACGACGCCGATCTGCTCGCTTTCGAAGAAGCGGTTCACGGCCGCCTGGTCGGTCAGGTCGAGTTCGGCATGCGTGCGCGTGACGAGGTTGCGATAGCCGCTCGCCTCGAGCTTGCGCACGAGCGCCGAGCCGACCATCCCGCGATGCCCTGCGACGAAAATGCGTGCGTTCTTGTCCATGGGCGTCACTCGTGATGTTCCAGCGCCTTGAAGCCGGCCAGCGTGACGAGCGCATCGCGCCGCGCAATCTGGTAATCCGACAACACCATTTCCTTCACGAGCGACTCGAACGACGTGGTCGGCTTCCAGCCCAGCTTCTGGTGCGCCTTCGACGGGTCGCCGAGCAGCGTCTCCACTTCCGTCGGACGGAAGTAGCGCGGATCGACGCGCACGATCACATCGCCCGGCTGCACGCGCAATTCATTGCGGTTGCGGCGCTCGACATGTTCGACGATACCCACTTCATGCACGCCCTCGCCTTCGAAGCGCACCGCGATGCCGAGCTCCGCCGCCGCGCGCTGCACGAACTCGCGCACGCTGTACTGGACGCCCGTCGCGATCACGAAGTCTTCGGGTACTTCCTGCTGCAGCATCATCCATTGCATCTCGACGTAATCGCGCGCATGGCCCCAGTCGCGCAACGCCGAGAGATTGCCGAGATACAGCTCTTCCTGCAGACCAACCGCGATACGCGCGATGGCCCGCGTGATCTTGCGCGTCACGAAGGTTTCGCCGCGCACGGGCGACTCGTGATTGAACAGGATGCCGTTGCACGCGTAGATGCCGTACGCTTCGCGATAGTTGACCGTGGTCCAGTACGCGAACAGTTTCGCGACGGCATACGGGCTGCGCGGATAGAACGGCGTGGTCTCGCGCTGCGGCACTTCCTGCACGAGGCCGTAGAGTTCCGACGTCGATGCCTGATAGAAGCGCGTTTTCTTCTCGAAGCCACAGATGCGGATCGCTTCAAGAATGCGCAGCGTGCCGAGGCCGTCGGCATTGGCCGTGTATTCCGGTTCTTCGAACGACACGGCAACATGGCTCTGCGCCGCGAGGTTATAGACTTCGTCCGGCTTGACGCGCTGGATGATGCGCGTGAGGCTCGTCGAATCGGTCAGGTCGCCGTGATGCAGTTGCAGGCGCTGGTCCGGGTCGTGCACATCGCGGTAAAGGTGGTCGATCCGGTCGGTGTTGAACAACGACGAGCGACGCTTGATGCCATGCACCTCGTAGCCCTTGTCGATCAACAGCTCGGCCAGATATGAGCCGTCCTGGCCGGTAATGCCGGTAATCAAGGCAACCTTTCGAGTCATCGTATTCTCCTTGGTGGAACTGAGCGGGCGCTTTGACGCCTCACTCCGGACCCATGCGTTTAGCCTGCGATACTCTCGTAACCGTAATAGCCGCCGCGATAACCCGAGCCGATGAAAGCGCCCGCCTGCGGCACGTCGGTCAACAACACCCCCTGCAAATCCACGCCGCCATTGCGCAGGCGCTTCGCCGTTTCAGCGAGCTCGCCCACCGGATGACGACCATGGCGAATCACGAGCAACGTCGTCCCGACGTGCTTGCCGATCACGGTCGAATCGGTGACGGCGAGCACAGGCGGCGTATCGATGATGATGAAGTCGTATTGCTTCTTCAGTTCCTCGAGCATCGTCTCGAAGCGCTTGCTCATCAGCAGTTCCGAGGGATGCGAAGGCAACGAGCCCTTGGTGAGCACGTCGAGGCCCGGCAGCACGTCGCGCTGGATCGACGATTGCAGATCGCCGCCGCGCAGCACGTCCGAAAGACCCGGCTGATGCTGCAGGCCGAAGTGCGAGTGCACGTCGCCGCGCCGCATGTCGCCGTCGATCACCAGCGTGCGTTTGGCCGTCGAGGCCACCAGCGCCGACAGGTTCACCGACAGGAACGATTTGCCGGCATCCGGGCGCGAGCCCGTCAGCATCACGACGTTGTTCTGCTTGTCGTCGACGGACAGCTGCAGCGAGGTGCGCAGGTTGCGCACCCCTTCCACGGCGATATCCTGCGGCGCCTGCTCGGCGAGCACGTGCAGGCCGCGCCGGCGCATCATCACGTCCTGTTGCAGGCGCAGTTGCTGCTCGCTGCGCGGCACCACGGCAAACACGGGCACGCCCAGCGCGGCTTCGAGTTCGTCCGGACGTTCGACGCCGCCATACAGCGTCTTGCGAACGAACGCGAACACGATGCCGATGAACAGACCCGCACCGAAGCTGATCAGGATCACGAGCACGCGCTTCGGACGCACGGGGTCGTCGGCCGATTCGGCGAAGTCGACGATGCGCACGTCGCCCACCTGGCCCGCCTTCGCAATGCGCAGCTGCTGCGCGCTGTTGAGCAGGTTCGTGTACAGCTCGGTATCGACATGCACGTCGCGCAACAGGCGCAGGGCCGTCTGCTCGGTATCGGGCAGCGTCTGCACGCTCTTGCCCATCTTCCCGAGATTGCCTTGCAGCGCGGCGATTTGCGCGTCCAGTGCGGCGACGGCCGGGTGATTCGCGGTAAAGCGTTGCGACATTTCCGCGCGCTGCGTTTGCAGGTCGACGAGTTTGGTCTTGTTATCGACGATCTGCTGCAGCAGCAGCCGGCTTTCTTCGCTCAGATCGACAGTGCCGTGCTGATTGCGGAACGTGTTGTAACGCTGCTCGGCGGCATCGAGTTCCTTGCGCAGCTGCGGCAACTGCTGGTCGAGGAACGCCAGCATGTGCTCGGCTTCCGTCGAACGGCTTTCGACGTCCTGGCGGATGAACTCGCGCGCCATGCTGTTCATGATGTCGGCCGTGAGCTTCGGATCGTGGCCTTCGAGGCTCGCGCGGATCACGCCCGACTGCAGCGTCGATTCGCCGATATCCATCGCCTTCTGCAGCCGCTCGACCGTGGTCAGCGTGGACCCGCGCGTCAGGTCGTAACGCGTGCCCGGCGCACCCGTCATTTCATCGACACGCAGCGTGATCGGGCCGGCCGGCGTTTCACGCACGACGTTCTCGCCGACGCGCCCTTCGAGAATCGCGACGCCATCGGGATTGTTCAGCACGAAGTCGCCATTCTGTCCGGCGATCAACGTGAAGTCCTTGTCGTACATATCCTTCGCCGTGTCGAAGCGGGACACCTTGATGCTCTCGTTGCCCCACGCGTAGCTCGGCAACTGCAGCGCCGGCGGCAGCTTGATGCCCCACTTGCCGTTCATCAGCGGCGCGAGCAGCCCGCCGACGAAAGGCAATGTGTGCGGCCGCGCAGCGATGTCGAGGTGCAGCGACTTGACGGTCTCTTCGGTCACGAGCCGCGACTTCATCAACTCGATCTCGGCTGCCGTCGACGGCTTCGTGTCGAACATGCCTGTCAGCGGTTGCAGGCCGTCCTGCTTGTTGTTGTTTTCGGCCTTGTCGACCACATGGAACAGCACGTCCGCACGATAGACGGGCGTCGCGATGAATGCATACGCGGTGCCCAGCGCCGTGATGGCCAGCGTGATCATCAGAATGGAGCGCCAGTTCGCGATGATGGCCTGCAGATAGTCCGTCAGGTGCATCTCGTCCGAACTGACATCCGTATAACGATTGTCAAAGTTGATAGCCATTTGCTTGATCCATCAAAGACCGACTGTGTCGAAAGCGTTGCGTTGTTTCACCCCGTTAATGCATAACGCATACCTGCTGCTTACTTCGCGAGCAACGCAGCCGTCACACCGGCGTTGATTGCCGGCAGGAGCAGTGTCAACACGCGGTTGAAACGCACGAGGCTGTTGTTGTCGACATAGACGACATCCTTCGGCTGCAGCTCGAACTGGTTCGCGAGCAGCATCGAAACGGGTGAGGTCGTGTCGAGGTGATAAATCTCCGGCTTGTCGCTCGTCGAATTGCGGATGACGAAGGTCTGCTTTGCGTCGGCCGTATTCGGGTTGAAGCTGCCCGCCTGAGAGAGCGCTTCCGACAGCGACAGCTTGCCGTCGCGCATCGGCAGGATGGTCGCGGGCTTGTTCACTTCGCCCATCAGATAGATGCCGTTCTCTTCGCGTGCCGGCACGCGCAGCATGTCGCCCGGTTGCAGGTAGATCGAGGTCGGTGCGCGGCCGCGCTTGATCAGGTCGGGCACGTTCAGGTCGTAGGTCACGCCGTTGCGCACGAGTTCGAGACGACCCTGGTCCGCGTTCGGCGTGAAGCCGCCCGTACGGTTGATCGCTTCCGTCAGCGACATGGGGATGTCGTTGACCTGTGCCGGCCCCGGTGCGTGCACCTCGCCGTCCACATACACTTGCGACGAACGGAACGACGAGACGCGCACCGTCACTTCAGGCTTCGAATACACCACGCTCAACTTTTTATACAGCTCTTTCTGCACGGACGCCGCGTCCTTGCCGCCCACGTGCAGCGTGCCCGCATACGGGAACTGGACGTTGCCGTCGGCATCGACGAGAAAGCCGAGCCCCGGATCGTTCTTGCTGCTCGATGCCTGCGGCTGTCCAAGCGCGGCGGCCAGTTCGGGGTGATCCCAGACGGTGATCTGCAATACGTCGCCCGGACCGATCTTGTAGACGGGCGGCTTGTTGCTGAAGAGTCCGACCGTTTGCTGGCTCAGATCGGTCGTCTGGCCCTTCATCTTCCGCACCAGCGACAGATTGATGTCGGTGATGGGGATCTGGATCTGCTGCTCGGCCTCGGTGCTGTACTCGCCGCCCGTGTCCGGCAGCGCGGCAGGCGTGATCATCCGTTGTCCGGGTGCGAGACCGCAGGCGGAAAGCAGCAACGTCATCGACAGCACTAACGGCGCGTACACGCCTGTTCGAATGCGGTTCATGGCAGTTCCTCCTAACTCGGGAGCTTGGTCCTTGTTCATTGGCTTGCTCCCCGTCTCAATACGCGTTGGTATGAATAAAGCCTTTGACGATCGTGGCGCCGATAATCCGCATATCGAGCCAAAACGTCCAATGCCCCAGGTAATACAGGTCATGCGCGACCCGCCGCTCCATCTTTTCGATGCGATCGGTTTCGCCGCGAAAGCCGTTGATTTGCGCCCAGCCTGTGATACCCGGCTTGATCCGGTAACGATGGATATAGCCGGCCACGACCTTCTGATACAGATCGTCGTGTTCGAGTGCGTGCGGGCGAGGCCCGACCACGGACATGTCGCCGCGCAGCACGTTGAAGAACTGCGGCAGCTCGTCGAGACTCGTGCGGCGCAGGAACGCGCCGACCCTGGTGATACGCGGATCGCCCTTGGTGGCCTGGCTGACCTTGCCGGCTTCCTCGGTGTGCACGCGCATCGAGCGGAACTTGTAGATCTTGAAGACGCGGCCGTCGGCGCCCTTGCGCTTCTGCCGGAAAAACACGGGACCGGGCGACGTCACCTTCACGGCAATCGCAATCGCGATCAGCAGCGGCGCGAGTCCGATGATGGCGGCCGCGGCAAACACGCGGTCGAACAGGTCCTTCTTGAACAGCGCGCGCGACGACAGCGGCGAGGCCACGAGGTTGATCGCGGGCACGCCGAGCAGCTCGATCACGCTACTGGTGTCGAACAGCGCGAGGCTGCGCACGTCCGGCATGAAGCGGATGTTCACGAGATCGTTGCGAAACTCGGTGACGAGACGAAAGATCGTGCGCTCGTCGGTGAGCGACAGTGCGAGCCAGAGTTCATGCACGTCGTTGGCGCGTACGTAGTCGGCGAACGCCGCCTGCGAATCGAAGCAGGTCACGCGCGGGTTGGTCAGCGGCGATTCTTCGGGGTGCGTGTTGAGTACCGCCGTCGCGCGAAAGCCCGTGGCCGGCTGCGATTCGACGCGGCGCAGAATCTGGTCGCAATGGCCGCCGCTGCCGACGATCGCCACCTGATGCAGGTTCCAGCCGAGGCGCCGGGCGCGGGCCAACACGGCATGCGCGATCAGCCGCCATGCGATCAGCAGGCCGCCCGCCATCGCCGTCCAGTAGGCGAACCAGAGGCGCGACACGATGTCGATCCGATGCAGCGAATACATCAGCGCGAGCGCGCAGCCCTGCACGACCAGCCAGGCGAGCGCGACCTGGCCGGCGAGCGCGAGCTTCGAGCGGCCGCGCCACGATACATAGACGCCGAACGCCGGGAACATCGCCAGCGCGAAGGCCGCAGAAAAGAGTACGAACGCGTCGTAGAAGCCGCGCTGTGAAAATTCGTCGAAGCGGATCTGCGATGCGACGATGGCGCCTAAGAGTATCAGCGCCACGTCCGCCACCCGCGCGAAAAAGTCCTGTAAGTCCCGCATAATCGTTCACCCTGCCATTCGTCGTTCGTTAACTGCTCTCCGGGTGTTGCGTAGGGTGTTGCATGTCACGCCGCCGCGCGCCTAACTCGCGGAGTGAGTCGGGCCGTGCCCCGTGCCCTGACTCTGGTTCTGGCTCTGGACCTGAAGCGGGCCCGCGCCCTGCAACTGCTTCGGGTCATGCGCCTGTTCGCAGCGCCCGTACGTATCGTCGAAGCGCACGATGTCGTCTTCGCCGAGATACGAGCCCGACTGCACCTCGATGATTTCAAGCGGCACCTTGCCCGGGTTCTCGAGCCGGTGGCGCACGCCGAGCGGAATGTAGGTCGATTCGTTTTCCGTCAGCAGGAACTGCTCGTCGCCGCGCGTGACCAGCGCCGTGCCGCGCACGACGATCCAGTGCTCGGCGCGATGGTGATGCAGTTGCAGCGACAGCTTCGCGCCCGGCGTCACGACGATGCGCTTCACCTGGAAGCGGTCGCCGTGATCGATCGAGTCGTAGAAGCCCCACGGGCGGCGCACCTTGCGATGCGCGTCGGCCTCAGGGGCTTTCTGCGCCTTGATGCGCGCGACCAGCCCCTTCACGTCCTGCACGCGCGAGCGGTCGGCGACGAGCACGGCGTCGGCCGTTTCGACGACCACGACGTTCGTCGTGCCGACACACGCGACGAGCCGTCCCTCCGAATGTGCATAGCTTGACACCGCGCCTTCGAACATCACGCGGCCACGTCCGACGTTGCCCGCTTCGTCCTTCGGCTGCGCGGCCCACACGGCGTCCCACGAGCCGAGATCGGACCAGCCCGCGTTGAGCGGCACGACGACGCCCGTCGGCGTCCAGCCGGACGTGGCGTTGAGCCGCTCCATCACCGCGTAGTCGATCGAATCGGACGGCGAGCGCGTGAATGCGTCCGCCGCGGGGCGGAACGTGGTGCCGTCTGTCTGCCCCTGGACGAACGACGCGAGACACGCCGCGTGCATATCGGGTTGTAGCGATTGCAGCGCCGCTAGCCACACGCTCGCGCGCACGATGAAGATGCCGCTGTTCCACCAGTACGTGCCCTGCGCGAGGTATTGCTTCGCGAGTTCGGCAGCGGGCTTTTCGACGAAACCATCGATCTCGCGCGCATCGTCGTCGAGCTTCTTGCCGACGCGGATATAGCCGAAACCTGTTTCCGGCGCGTTCGGCGGCACGCCGAGCGTCGCGATCGAGCCGCGCTGCGCATGGCGCGCGGCAACTTCGAGCGCACGCTGTAGCGCGGGCACGTCGCCAATCGCGTGGTCGGACGGCATCACGACCAGAATCGCGTCGTCGCCGTTCGCGCAGGCGAGCGCTGCCGCCAGCGTGAGCGCGGGTGCCGTGTCGCGTCGCGCCGGTTCGACCACGAGACGCGGCGTGCAGGCATTGCACGTCAGCTGCTCGGCGATCACGAAGCGATGCTCTTCACCACACACGACGATGGGCGAATTCGACACGGTCCAGCCAGCGGGGAAACCTTCCATCCGATGCGCGGTGTCCTGCAACAGCGACTCCGAACCGACGACGCCGATCAGCTGCTTCGGAAAGTTTTCACGCGACATCGGCCACAGCCGCGTGCCCGATCCGCCCGCCAGAATCACCGGGACGATCTGCGTGCACGCCGCCAGCGCGCTGGCAGGTTCCGCCGCATTCGCCGCCCCATTCGTCGGATTGTTATGGTCCGTCAACATATATGCACTCCTTAATGTCCGCCACTGAACGCCTGGCATGGAGACCTGAAACACACTGCGGATCGTGGCCGGGGACTAGATGCCGGCTTCGCGCCGGGTCTTCATCCGGTATTCCGTCGGCGAGACTTTCATCCGCTTGCGGAAGATCTTGGCCAGACGATCGCCGTTGCCCATTCCCGTGCGCCGCGCAATCTTGTCGACGGGCAGTTCGGAATCGGTCAACAGGCTGCACGTAATCGCGAGCCGTGCGTGCAACAGGTAGTCGGACGGAGTGACGCCCACTTCCATCTTGAAGCGACGCAGAAAATTGCGTTCGCTCATTGCGGCCACCTGGGCCGCATCCGCGATCGAGATCGACCGCTGGCAGTTCTCCTGTAACCAGCGCGCCGCGGCGCGCACCTTGTCTGCGGGACTCTTGCCCGTGCTGTCGCCCAACAGCGACATCAGGCTGTCGCCGGCGTCGGGCATCAGGCGTTCGGCGACGTTGCGCGCGACATCGATGCCGAGGTCGCGCTTGATCAGCATCAACGCGCTTTTCATCGATTCGAGACGATCGTTCGCTTCGCTACCGTTACGTTCATCGCGTTCTTCGCGCACGTTATAGCTGCCGAAGTCGCGTTGCTGAATACCGTTGATACAGGCCGCTTCGAGCAGCGAGCGTCCTTCGCCGATCGGACGCACGGTGCTGGTGTTCGCATGCACACGCCGCAGCCAGGCAATGAGCCGTTCGTCGCGGGCCGCGGCACGCGCACCCTTGCCGCCAGCGACGAAAAGCGCATCGAAGCCCATGTAATGACGCGCATCGAGTCCATCCGTCCAGACCCGAATGGACGACGAGCACGTGATGTTGCCGCCCGCAGCCGAGAGAAAACTCACGTCATACGTCCAGCTGTGACTGGCGGATGAAGACAGTTCGTTAGCAGCGTGAAAAACTTCAGCGACGATGCCTGCGCCAAGAAGGGAACAGCCGTCGAAAAGCAGAATTGCAATGTGGCGTGTAGCGGCTGCGTAGTGCGCGCTGCGCTCAGGCGCTCGTACCCAGCCAACCATCGGAGATTCTAGACTTGCATACGCCATGACTCTTCCCCCTTGACCATTCCGGTGTGGAAAGAACTAGTTAAATGCGTGCGATGTGCAGTGCATCATACGCATTAAAAAAACAATCCCGGCGGCTACTGACTGAAACTGACGATGTATTGGCGTATTCGGTCCGGTGAACGATAACCGGCTTTCAGCCCGCATTTAACAATCACATAAACCGATTATTACGGGCCCGTATTCCACTGCTAATTCGCCATTTCATAAGACGAACCGCAATCACGCCTCAAAAGCCGCACCGGGCTTGACACAAAGCCTTACAAATTGTTGCAAATACATTTTCTTCATACCAATAAAACAGCAATTTTTTCGGCTTTACATTTAAGGGACGCAATACTTACCAGACGCGTACCTGGTTATCCCAATTTCCGATCCAATTGCCAGTTTGCTAATATGAAATGACGGCTTTATTGATATGATGAAATTCGCGCGCACAACTGCACGAATTAGGAATTATAAGAAGGGAAATGACAGTTCAAATAATTTCTTCTATTCCTTTTTGAGTGGCGCCATAAATAAATCAATTAATGTTTCAAACACGAAACATTGGGCCCCAGGGCGAGGCGCAATGGCGCTAACCAGGTGCAGTCAAACTGCCGTTTTAGCGAACCATTCAGGTTCATTCGGACACGCAAACACCCTCTCCCTACGTTGCAGGCCTTATGCAGCGCCACTTCGCTGCATTAGTCGAATCTCGCCACGAACAAGCGTCGCGACGACGCAACATTCGTATCGATCCGCCAGCGAAGTTGCGCTCATGCACTAGGAAACGTCCAATTCCTGCTAACTCACCGGTGTAATCTTGGTCGCGCGATAAGCGCTTAACCGGTCATCGATACCGTTTGGGGGAAGAATGACTGATGGCGATAACAGGGTCGGTAAGAGATGCGTATCCGGTTTGCGGCCGCGTTTTGCACGCAATGTTTCGCTCAGCTTGCGAATAACAATGCTGGCCATAACCATTGCGATAGCGAGCGCCTGCGACAGTGCATCGGCCGATAACGAACAGGCGAAGAATTCTGCTAACTGGACCCATTGTGCAGACGAGCGGGGCACGTGCAGCTTCAACGGCACGCGCGACGTGCGCTACGGCAGCGAGACGCACAACACGGTCAAGTCGCTGACGAACGGCACGCCATGCGACAACGGGATATTCGGCGACCCCGCGCCTGGCGAACTCAAGCAGTGCTGGATCGCGGGCACGACCGACGCGGCCGGCCCTTCCGCGTCCGCCAAAACCGCCACTGCATCGACGGACGATGCCTCTGAGCAAAGCGAGTGGCCGATGAAAGCGCCTCCGCGTGCGAACGATTCGCAAGGACTCCGTTGTAACAAATCGTCGGAGGTGGCGGCCGCGAACGCACAGGGCGATCTCCTCGACGCGGACACGCCAGGCAGCGACGGCACACGCCTCTTTCCGCTCGACCGTTCGTTCCAGATTGTCATCACGACACGCGCGCCGCGCGACGACAAGCTCGCATGGAAGGTCCGCGATGCATGGGGCACCGTGCAAGCAAGCGGGACATATGGCGTGGCGCAAGGCGCGCGTCAGGTAACGTTGAATTGCGAGTCCTCGCTGGCGGGTTACTTCGCGCTGTCCGCATCATTGGACAAGGCGCATGGGCAATTGACGGCGCGCGGCACGCGCCCTCAGGGCATTACGACCTTCGGCGTACTGCCCGACGTATCGGCGAGCGTGCCGCCCGTGCGTTACGCGCACGCGGACCTGCATCGCTTCGGTGGCCAGGGCGGCGCGTTCGTCGGACCCGGCCAGCGCTGCTGCGACGGCGACGGCTATCGTCCGCTCTATACGCGGCTCGGCCTCACCTGGGTCAACGACAATCGCAACTGGTACAAGGAAGAACCGGATCGCGCGGACACCTTCAATCCCGCCACGCGGCAACTCGAACCGTGGTTCCGCAAAGGCGACCTGCTGCGGCTGATCCAGCTAGATGGCTTTCCCGGCTGGGCGAGTCCCACGGGCAAGCAGACGCATAGCTACCTGCCGAAGTCGACGACAGCGCTGCGCGAATACATGCAGCGCGTCGGCACTGAATCGAGCCGCGTGCGCAACACGGTCTTTCCGACGCAGACGAGCAACTACTACCAGGTGACGTGGGAACCGGATCTGGCAGGCGGCCTGCCCTGGCGCGACACCGATGCAAATTTCGTCGAGCTATATAAGTCCGTGCATGAAGGCATTCATGCAACCGATCCGAACGCCGTCGTGATGGGCCCGACGTTTGGATCGGTGGTCGGCAATATCGAATGGCTCAAGCGTCTCGCGCCGCTCGGTCTGCCGAAGTATCTGGACGGGATCGCCATTCACGGCTACTACGATCCGGGCGGCAACAGCCCGTCGCATCCGCCCGAACGTCTGATGAACGCGAGCAATCCGCAGCAGGCGCAATACGCGCTGCCAAACGCGATGCGCGCCTTGCGACGCGTGATGACGGATCAGTACCGGCCAGGCGCGAAGCTGTTCGCGACCGAGACGGGCATCAGCTACGACGTCGGCGAAGAGTACGGCCCGCACTATCCGCCCAACGACGTGCTGTACGCGCAAGGCGCCGTCGTCGCGCGCACGCATCTGATCCTGCTCGGCGAAGGCGCGGACATGACCTACATCTTCTATTCGAACGATTCACCCGCTGCGACGCCCGGCTACGGCGTGTTCTTCGATCTCGATCATCCGAAGGGCGCGTTCGGCCCGAGCACGGTCAGCCCGAAGCCCGCCGCGTCTGCGATCGTCGCGATGACCCGGCTTATCGACGGCACGGCCACACTCGGACCCGTGAAGCGCACGCCTGCGGGCGTCTATGCGTACGCGTTTCAGCGCCTGAACAACGGCAAGGTCGTCACGGCCGCCTGGACACATGACAACGCCAGGTGGAACAAGTCGACTCACTTCGACCCGACAGCGGGCGTCGCCTGGCGTTTGCAGGTGGATGCGCCGGGCACCGCGGGCAAGGTCACGGTGTTCGACATGATGGGCAATCCGTCGAGCGTGCCCTACGAGGATGGTTACGTGTCGCTCACGCTGACTGAGACGCCCGTGTATGTAGTGTCGTCGAATGTGGCGGTGATGAAGGCCAACGTCACCACGCCGGCGGGCTATGTCGCGCCGTGACCGCCGTGTGGAAGAGCGCGTCAATCGGCGCGCAGCCCGTGTCTGCGCGCGGCTTTTCACTTTGGCCATACAAGACGGCATTTAGGCGTCAGACGACAGAACCGCGCTTTATTGCTACGTCTAGACTCTGAGCAATGCTGCAAACCGCGCGTCATACGAGCGTCACGCAGCGCAAAACTATCGAGGCCATGACGACGGAGCGGTGGAATGACCGGTTTGGGCTGGATCATGGTGATAGTGGTTGCAATGCTGGCGTCCTGGCTGCTGCTTAGCGTGGGCGTCGCCGTTGCCATCGCTCTTCTGTTCGGCACTGCGTCGCGGCTGTTCGCCAGCGATCACGATCAATAGACAGGCAAGCCGGCCGGGCACGCCGGCGGCCCGTCACACGTGCGACGCGTGTGACGGGCGTTGTGCTGTACGCCGTTTGGCTGCATCCATTAAACAAGACCACATGACGAGAGAGAGACATGGCCGCCACGTGTGCCGATTATCTCGAAGCAGGCGATTTTCTTCAGGTCGTCAAAATGACACCGCTCGTGTCGATCGACCTGATCGTGTCCGACTACTCGGGGCGAGTGCTCGTCGGGCATCGGCGAAACCGGCCGGCGCTCGGCACCTGGTTCGTGCCGGGCGGACGCATCTGCAAGAACGAAAGGCTCGACGCGGCATTCACGCGCATCGTCGATGCGGAACTCGGTATCTCGGGCATGGAGCGCTCGGCCGCGCGTTTCGGCGGTCTGTTCGAACACCTTTATAAAGACAACTTCGCCGGCGCGGACAAGATCACGACGCACTACGTCGTCATCGCGTATTTCCTGACGCTCGAGAACACGGCGTCCGTCGGGCGCTTCGACCAGCACAGCCGCTACATCTGGCTCCCCCCCGAGGCGCTCCTCGCGCGCGACGACGTGCACGAAAACACCAAGGCGTATTTCCGCTGAGTCCACAGGCGAGGTTCGTCGTCGGGCAAAAAAACGGCGCGGCGGATCACACCGCCGCGCCATCTCCCATCCGCCGGAATCAGACCCGGCTCAACAGTTCCGCCAGTTCGTCCTGCGCGCCCTCGCCGTTCGGCCCAGGTTCGCCCTGCATGCGGCCGCGCAAATAGGCATCGAATGCATCTTTCACTTCGGGATGGCGCAACGCGAACTCGACCGTCGCCTTCAGATAGCCGAGCTTGCTGCCGCAGTCGAAGCGCTTGCCGTTGTACTGGTACGCGAGCGCCTGCTCCGAGCCGAGCAGCGACTGGATCGCGTCGGTCAACTGGATTTCGCCACCCGCACCGGGTTGTTGACGGCGCAGATGATCGAAGATCGCGGGCATCAGCACGTAGCGGCCCACGACGCCGAGATTCGACGGCGCATCTTCAGGCGCGGGCTTTTCGACGATCCCGGACATCTTGAAGAGCCGATCGTCCCACCGCTTGCCGTCGATCACGCCATACGAGCGCGATTCCTGCTTGCCGATCTCCTCGACACCGACAATCGAGCAATGATAATGATTGAACAGGCTCACCATCTGCGACAGAACGGGCGGCTCGCCATCGAGCAAATCGTCGGCGAGGATCACGGCGAACGGTTCGTCGCCGACCAGCTTTTCCGCGCACAGCACCGCATGTCCGAGCCCGAGCGGCTCCGACTGGCGCACATAGCAGCATTCGACATGGCTCGGCTTGATGTTCTGCACCAGTTCCAGCAGCGCGAGCTTGCCGCGCGCGAGGAGCTCGCACTCGACCTCGTAGGATTTGTCGAAATGGTCTTCGATCGCGCGCTTGCTGCGCCCCGTGACGAAGATCATCTCCGTGATGCCCGCCGCGATTGCCTCCTCGACTGCGTACTGGATCAGCGGCTTGTCCACGACCGGCAGCATTTCTTTCGGGCTCGCCTTCGTCGCGGGAAGGAATCGGGTGCCGAGACCGGCCACCGGGAACACCGCCTTGCGTATGCTGAGCATGCTCGCGCCTCTTTTGAGTGGTTTGATAAGCATCGATACGCCAGCGTATTCCGCGAATATCGAGCCGATCTGCCAACTTCTCGGTATTTTCCGACTCAAACCGACAGCGCCTGAAAACATGGGCCTATGATGGACCCAAGGCACGCAGACCTTTATTCTTTCGCCGTCCTCGGCACTGGAGACAGACGATGCGATATGAGCACGCGGTGAGTCGGTGGCTGGATTCAACCTCGTCGAGCGCAGTCGTCAATGTCGGGCACATGGTCAAACGTATCGGCATTCTCGTTTTTGAACGGTTTCCGCTGAGCGACGTGTGTCTGCTCGCTGACGCATTCCGGCTCGCCAACGAAGCACAGGCCGATCAGTCCGGCCCCGAGGGAATGGGTATCGAACCCTCCTATTCGATCGTGATGCTGTCCGAAATGGGCGGCAGCGTCGTCAGCAGCTGTTCGCTGCGCGTGTGGACGGAAAGCCTCAATGGACCGCTGCTGAACGGCTTCGATACGCTGTTCATCGTCGGCGGTCCGGGCGCGTCGCGCGCGAAGGCAAACGAACGGCTGATCCGGCGCCTGCGCGCCATCGCGCCGAAAATCCGCGTGGTCAAGGCGCTCGACGAAGGCCTCGGCGTGCTAGCGGCCGCCGATCTCGCCTTCGAGCGGCGCGGCTGGCGCAGCATGTCGGGCGCAACCGACGACTCTGGCAAGCCCGCCACGCCCCTCGCGAGCGACACGCAATGGCAGATCGAGCCCGGCGCCTCGATCGACGTCGACGCGCCCGTGCGTTCGATCGCGGCGGCGCTCACCGTCATCAAGCGCGATCACGGCACGCCGATCGCGCGGCTCGTGTCGGAGCGCGCGCTATCGGGCACGTCGCGACGGCTCGATGCGATTCTCGACGACGACGAAAAAAAGGGCATCACCCGCAAGATCACGACGGCCGCGCACTGGATCCGCGAGAACTACACGCGTCACATTTCGGTGGCGGAAGCCGCCGAAGTCGCGAAGATGAGCGAGCGCAATTTCCTGCGGCGCTTCAAGGCGCAAGTGGGACTCACGCCGTCGGAATACCTGCTGCGCGCACGGCTCGACGCGAGTTGCCTGCTGCTGACGGAGACCGACATGTCGATCGACGGCATTGCACGGCGCTGCGGCGTGCGCAGCGGCGACGGGCTCGCGAAGATTTTCCGTAAGCGTCTGTCCATTTCCCCGACCGACTATCGCGCGGCACACCGGCACAGCATGTCGAAGAGCTGATCCCGGCGACGTGGACTGTTGGCCCGCATTCCCGTATTTGGGACGATGCGTTTCGCATCGACGCGGGCATGAGCTAATAACAAAAATAACGTTGGTGGCAGCGGACAGGCGCCCGTAGGATTCGCCCTTTTGCGCGTTTTGCGCGTTCCCGCCGCATGTCCACTGTTCTCGCGCCCGAAACAGGCGTCGCGCAAGCATCTTCCCGCGCGCACAGCAAGCCTGTCATCCGTTCCGCCGCCGACGTCTCGGCACTCGTCAACCAGGGCGCCGCCATTGGCAGCGACGCGCGCATCGTCGTCGCGATCGCGCTCGGCGGCGTGTTTCTCGATGCCTACGATCTCGGCGCGCTGGCGTTCGGCCTCAAGGACGTCGCGCGCGAATTCTCGCTGACGCCCGCAGGCACGGGTTTCGTCGCTTCCGCGATCACGTTCGGCGCGATCGTCGGCGCGTTTCTCGGCGGCTTTCTGACCGATCGCATCGGCCGCTACCGCGTGTTCATGGCCGACATGTTCTTCTTCGTGATCGCCGCGCTCGCCTGCGCGTTCGCGCCGAACGCGTGGGTGCTCGGCGGCGCGCGCTTCGTGATGGGTCTCGGCGTCGGCATCGACCTGCCCGTCGCGATGGCGTTTCTCGCCGAGTTCTCGCGGCTGCAAGGCAAGGGCAACAAGGCCGCGCGCGTCGCGATGTGGTGCCCCGTCTGGTATGCGGCGATCAGCGTGTCGTATCTGCTCGTGCTGGCGTTCTATGCGACCTTGCCGGAGGCTCATCAGCCTCTGCTATGGCGCCTGATTCTCGGCTTTGGCGCCGTGCCGGCGATCGTCATCATCCTGATCCGCAGCCGCTATATCAGCGAATCGCCTGTATGGGCCGCGAATCAGGGCGATCTGAACGGTGCCGCGCAGATTCTCAAGCGCTCGTACGGTATCGATGCGGACGTCGCGCCGGATGCCGCCGCCAACGCGAAGCAGAATCACGTGCGCACGGCATCGTGGAAGAATTACGGCACGCTGCTCAAGGGCGTGTATCTGAAGCGAACGGTGCTCGCGACGGTCATCGCAATCGCGTCGTCGTTTGCGTATAACGCGGTCGCGTTCGGTTTGCCGGTGATCATCTCGAGCTTCCTCGCGCAGTCGATGCTCACCACGATCCTCGCGTCGCTCGTGCTCAATCTTGCGTTTGCGTTCGTCGGCGGCGTCATCGCGGTCCGAACGGTGCCGAAGTTCGGCGCGTGGAACATGACGGTGCTCGGCTACGCGTGCCAGCTCGTCGCGCTGGTCGGTCTTGCTGTCGTCGGCAAGCCGGCGGGTGGCGCGCAGGTCGCCACCGCGATCGCGATGCTCGCGCTGTTCCTGTTCGGCCAGGGCTTCGGGCCCGGCTCGCACAGCATGACCTTCGCTTCCTTGAGCTATCCGACTTCGCTGCGCGGCGTCGGCGTCGGCTTCAACCAGACGCTGATGCGCGCAAGCTCGACCGTCTCGCTGTTTCTGTTCCCCGTGCTCGCCGCCGCGCTGCATACGCGCGTGTTCTGGATCATCGCCGTCGCGCCGCTGTGCGGCCTGATTGCGCTGCTCGCGATCCGCTGGGAGCCGTCGGGCTACGACGTGGACGCGGAAGACTTCGCGCCGGCCGCGTCGCTCAGGCAGCAATAGCCCGCGCGCTTCCTGCACCAGGCGGAACAGCGCGACATTCGCTGTCGTCGCCATACCGACAAGGGTCTCCGGGCAACCGGAGACCCTTTTTTACATTCGACGGCGCAAACAGTTGAGAAATGGCACCGCGTGTCGTGCGTCGCCAACGCCTTATTCTGGAGTCCAGATATTTGCATTTATCGAGATGAAAAGACGTGCAATGATCGCGCCGCTACGCCCATGTGGTGCCTGCATATTGACGTCACCTGCGAGCGGGCATTCGTAAAAGAACGTTTTCATCTCAACGTCATGATCAATTTCCTGCTCGATCTGATTTCGAACCTGATCATCCTCGCCATGCTGCTGACGGCCTGTTGCGTGATCAACTGGATGAGGCCAGACGCGAAGGCGAACGGCTATCGGGTGTTCGTGGTGCTCGTCGCGATCGCGCTGCTGTTCGACGGGGCGCTGACCTTTCTGGTGTTCGCCGATTCGCAGGCGCGCTATGGCAAGTTCAGCACGGCGCAAGCATTCGTTCCGCGCCTTGCCGCGTATGTCGCGGCATGCGGCATCGCCATCGGCCTGTCGCGTATGCGCAGCCGCAAGGCAGCCGGGCGCGCCGGCGGGCGCACCGTCATCCGCACGTCGCCTTCCGCCCATTGACCGCGATCGGCGTGGACCGTTTTCCGCCTGGAATATGTCTTGCTGACGGCCGCGCCATCGCCTATAACAGTCGATGATTGCAAGCGGCGGCAACAGCGCCGCCGTTTCTCGCATATCGGGCAACCTGCCCGCTCAAGCCGTTCGCCGTACGAATAACAAGTCGTGTAGCACAAGCGATGGACGCGGCGTCCGCTCTGCTGGTCCGCCTCGCGTCCACTGCGCCGTCGCATGCACGTAGTCAGTCATACGAACCGACTCAAGCGAGGGAATCGTGGATATCGAAGCCGTACGCGTCTTTCTGATGACCCGGGGCATCGACTTCGGGACCAAGGTACTCGGTGCGATCGTTCTGTGGATCGTCGGGCGATGGGTGATCGGACTCGTCATCGGCCTGTTGCGCAAGGTGCTCGCGCGCAACAGCAAGGTCGACCCGACGCTCGCGCACTACCTCGGCTCGATCCTCGGCGCGCTGCTGAACCTGATCCTGATCCTCGCGATTTTGCAGGTATTCGGCGTGCAGACCACGTCGTTCGCCGCGCTGCTCGCGGGCCTCGGTCTGGCGATCGGCACCGCGTGGGGCGGTCTGCTCGCGCATTTCGCGGCGGGCATCTTCATGCAGGTGCTGCGACCATTCAAGGTCGGCGATTTCGTGACGGCGGGCGGCGTGACGGGGACGGTTCAGGAACTCGGCCTGTTCGGCACGACGATCGTTACGCCTGACAACGTGCTGACCATCGTCGGCAATAACACGATCTTCGCGGGCATCATTTCCAATTTCAGCGCGCAGCCGGTACGGCGGGTCGAACTGACGGCGAAGGTCGCGAACGGCGTCGATCCCATCGATGCGGCGAACCGCTTGCGGGCCGCCGTCACGAAGATTCCGAATGTGTCGGAAAGCCCGCCGCCCGATATCGAGGTGCTGTCGTTCACGCCGGAAGGTCCGCTGCTGTGCGTGCGGCCTTACACGCACAACGACAACTACTGGCAGGTGTATTTCGACACGAATCGCGCGATCATCGAAACGTTCCGCGAAGCGGGCTACCCGACGCCGGAAACGCCTGTCGTGCGGCGCGTGGCGCCGTAGCGTTTCTGCTGCGATTGCATCCTCTGCGCAGCAGGCACCGCGCGCGATGCCTGCTGGCCGCTTAGTCGGCCGAGCGTGACGGCTGACGCTTGCTGCGCATGATCTTCCATAGCGCGCCGAGCGCGACGGGCACGACAGCGGCACCGATACCGACCAGCGCGATCACATTCAGATACTGGCGGATGAACGGAATATTGCCGAAGAAGAAACCGAGCAGCGTCAGAAGCAGCACCCAGAACAGCGCGCCCGCGACGTTGAAGAACTGGAACCGCTTGACGCTCATCTGCGACGCGCCTGCGACGAACGGCGCAAAGGTCCGCACGACGGGAATGAAACGGGCGAGCACGATCGTCTTGCCGCCGTGGCGCTCGTAGAAGTTGTGCGTCTTGCGCAGCGCTTCGCGATCGAGGAAGCGTTCGAGCACGGGTATGTGCGAGTCGAACACCTTCGGCCCGATTGCCCGGCCGATCATGTAGTTCACCGTGTTGCCGAGCACGGCCGCCACCAGCAGCAGCACGATCAGCAACTCGATATTCATCTCGCCCGTCGCGCAGAACGCGCCGCCGATGAACAGCAGCGAGTCGCCCGGCAGAAACGGCAGCACGACGAGGCCTGTCTCGCAGAACACGATGAGGAACAGCACCGCGTAGACCCACGCGCCGTACTGATGAATGAAGACTCCCAGAAACTTGTCGATGTGCAGGACAAGATTGAAGAATTGCAGCAGCGTGTCCAAAGGTCGTCCTTTTAAAAGCAGATGGCTGGCATGACGGGGACGGCGGCCCGTCTTGTCTGGCGGTTTGGCGCGCCTCACGCAGGTCACGGCAGTGACGAAGCGTCCCGAGGCACGAAATTGACCGCGCAATGATACCGAAAGTGCCATGACGACCTTAAAAAATGTCGCCTGCTTTGTGCACGTTCAGACGATCTGCGACGAATCGCTATAATTTCGCCATGTCCGCGATCCCCGAATCTTCCGAAACGCGTGCCAACGCGCCCGCCGGCGCACCTGCCGCGCCGAATTCCATGTCCGACCGCGACGAGAACGCAGCCGAACGCGACCTCACGCCGCGTCCGCTGCGTGCAATCCAGCCACTGCCCGACCAGCTGATCAGCCAGATCGCCGCAGGCGAAGTGGTCGAGCGGCCGGCGTCAGTGGTGAAGGAATTGCTCGAGAACGCGCTCGACGCGGGCGCGAAAACGCTGCGCATCCTGCTCGACGAAGGCGGCGTCAAACGCATCTCGATCACCGACGACGGCTGCGGCATTCCCGAAGGCGAGCTCGCGCTCGCGCTGATGCGTCACGCGACCAGCAAAATCCGCTCGCTCGCCGAGCTCGAAGCCGTGGCGACACTCGGGTTCCGAGGTGAGGCACTGGCGTCGATTGCGTCGGTGTCGGACATGCACATCACGAGCCGCACTGAGAACGATTCGCACGCGACGCGCATCGACGCGCAGACAGGCGCGCTGTCGCCCGCAGCGGGCACGCGCGGCACGACGATCGAAGTGCGCGAGCTGTACTTCAACACGCCGGCGCGCCGTAAATTTCTCAAGAGCGAGCAGACCGAACTCGGCCATTGCCTGGAGATGATCCGGCGCGCGGCGCTCGCGCGGCCCGATGTTGCGATTTCGGTGCTGCATAACGGCCGCGCCGTCGAGCACTGGAACGCCAGCGATCCCGCGACTCGCGTCGCGAAGATTCTCGGCGAGACGTTCGCGACCGCGCATCTGCCGCTCGACGAATCGGCGGGACCGCTGGCCGTCTACGGTTGCGCCGGTCTGCCGACCGCAAGCCGCGGCCGCGCCGATCAGCAGTATTTCTTCGTCAACGGCCGCTTCGTGCGCGACAAGCTGCTCACGCACGCCGTGCGCGCCGCGTACGAAGATGTGCTGCACGGCGACCGTTATCCGTCGTATGTGCTGTTCCTCGATCTGCCGCCCGAGGCCGTCGACGTGAACGTGCATCCGTCGAAGATCGAAGTGCGCTTTCGCGATTCGCGCTCGATTCACCAGTTCGTGTTCCATGCCGTGCAGCGCTCGCTGGCGCGACATGCGGGTGCATCGCCGGAAACGACGTCGGGCGGACACGCCGCGCGCATCGAGCCGATGCCGATGCCGTTTCCGACGCCGGCAACGCCCGCGACGCCCACCACCCCCGGTTCATTCGGCTCGACGCCGCTTGGCGGCGGCTTCCGGGTCAGCGATGGCGGCAGCTCGCAACCGGGCAACACGTGGCTGCGCCAGGCGCGCATGACGCAGGGCACGCTGCCCGTCGCGCAGCCGCTCGCGCTCTACGACGCGCTGTTCGGACGCAAGGACACGGGCGCGGGCACACAGCAAGGCACGACTACGTTTGAACTGCGCGACGCGCCGGACACGGCTGATGGCGTCGGCGCGCCATCCCCGTTCGCGGGTTTTGCGCCAAAGCCGCCCATCGCGCCGCAGAGCTTCGATGCGCATGACGAGCAGCCGCTCGGATTCGCGCTCGGTCAGATCCACGGCATCTACGTGCTCGCCCAGAACGCGCGCGGACTCGTGATCGTCGATATGCACGCGGCGCATGAGCGCATCCTGTATGAGCAGTTCAAGAACGCACTCGTGGATCGAGCGATTGCCGTGCAGCCGCTGTTGATCCCCGTGTCGATGCCGGCTGATGGTGTCGAGATCGGTGTCGTCGAAGAGGAACGCGAGACGCTCGATGCGCTCGGCTTCGATCTGGCCGTGCTGTCGCCGACGAGTATTGCGATTCGCGCCGTCCCGGCGCTGCTGAAGGATGCCGATTTGCAGGCGCTGGCGCGCGCGGTGCTGTCCGATCTGCACGCGTACGGCGGCTCGCGCGTGTTGACCGAGCGTCAGCACGAACTGCTCGGCACACTGGCCTGCCATCACGCGGTGCGCGCTAACCGGCGCCTCACGCTCGACGAAATGAATGCGCTACTGCGCCAGATGGAAGCGACGGAGCGCGCGGACCAGTGCAATCACGGGCGGCCGACGTGGTATCAGTTGACGCTAGCCGATCTTGATCGGCTGTTCATGCGCGGACAGTGAGCGGGTTCGTTTTGCACTGCCGCTTACGCCTGTCATCCCGTATGTCATCACGCCTCTCATGACGCAGCACGCACCTCAACCGATCGCCTGCCTGCTCGGCCCGACGGCTTCCGGCAAGACGGCGGCCGCGCTGGCGTTCGCTGCGCGCGCGCCTGTCGAGATCGTCAGCGTCGATTCGGCGCTGGTGTATCGCGAGATGGATATCGGCACGGCGAAGCCGTCGGCGGAAGAACGCGCCGTCGCGCCTCACCATCTGATCGACATCGTCGATCCTGTCGATGCCTACTCTGCCGCCGATTTCCGCGCCGACGCGCTGCGCCTGGTCGGCGAGATCGTGGCGCGCGGCAACGTGCCGTTGCTGGTTGGCGGCACGATGCTGTACTACAAGGCGTTGACGCAAGGGCTGAACGATCTTCCCGCCGCCGATCCCGACGTGCGCGCGACGCTCGATGCCGACGCTGCGCGCGAGGGCTGGCCTGCACTGCACGCGCGCCTCGCGGCTGTCGATGCAGTCACGGCGGCGCGACTTGCTCCGAACGATTCGCAGCGTATCCAGCGGGCGCTTGAAGTGTTCATGCTGACGGGGCAACCGATGTCGGCGTTGCTCGCCGCGCCCACGCGCGATGACGATGCAGCGCGGCTTTATCGATTCGTTCCGATTGCGTTGGAGCCGTCTGATCGTAGTGTGCTGCATGCGCGCATTGCGGCGCGGTTTGATGCGATGCTTGCGGCTGGGTTTATTGACGAGGTGAGGCGGTTGCGCGCGCGTGGGGATTTGCATCCCGGGTTGCCTTCGATGCGGTGTGTGGGGTATCGGCAGGCCTGGGAGTATCTCGACGGCGAGACCGATTACGACACCATGCGGGATAAGGGCGTCTTTGCGACGCGGCAGTTGTGTAAGAGGCAGCTTACGTGGCTGCGAGCTATGCCTGGGCGGGTTGTGGTTGATTGTTGTGGGGCGGAGGCTACTGCGCTTGCCTTGCAGGCTATTGAACGTGTTGTTGGTTGAGGTTTTTTGTTCTGCGACGCGTTGGGTGTTTTTTCGCTGGCATCCGCGTTGTGCCTCTGGTTTGCGAGCGTTGCCCCTGTGCGGGGCGGCACCTACTTTTTCTTTGCCGCCGCAAAGAAAAGTAGGCAAAAGAAAGCGGCTCACACCGCCAGTTCTTGTATTTGCCTGAGGGCCCCCACAGGTTCTTACACTTCACGCGTCAACGCACCTGTCCACGCTCGTTGCCAACGTTCTCTCCCTACGCCTCACCCGCTTCACGTGCCCGCGTCGCAGCACGCCGCGCCAGATAGTCCACGGCCGCCCAGGGGGCCTATCCGTCATTTTGTGGGCGAGGCATATCATGAGAGGTAAAAGTCATGGATATGCCAATGAAGAAGAAACGCACGGTGGCGTCTCAGGCAGCGGCCCGAGGGCCGCTGCCTGAACTGCCCAAGGCACTGCTGGACGAACTGGTCAAAGGGCCGATGACGCCAGGCGAGGTGCAGGATCTGATGCTGGCGTTTAACAAGGCGATTATCGAACGCGCGATGGGTGCGGAGATGAATCTGCATCTGGGGTATCCGCCGGGCGAATCCAAACCCGCTGGCCAGGCCAACGAGCGCAACGGCGCCAGCCGCAAGACGGTCATCACCGATCGTGGCGTCGTCCGGGTCGAGTTGCCGCGCGACCGCGACGGCAGCTTCGAGCCGATCCTGATCCCCAAACACGAACGCCGCTTCACCGGCTTTGACGAGCGCATCATCGCGATGTACGCGCGTGGCATGAGCGTGCGTGAGATCCAGGCCTTTCTGGCCGAGAGCTACGGCACCGAGGTGTCGCCCGATTTCATCAGTTCGGTCACCGACGAGGTGATGGCCGAAACGCTGGCCTGGCAGAACCGTCCGCTCGAGACGATGTACCCGGTGGTCTTCTTCGACGCGTTGCGGGTCAAGATCCGCGATGACGGTGTGGTCAGCAACAAGGCGGTGTATCTGGCTCTGGGCATTCAGGCGGACGGCCAGCGCGATGTGCTGGGCCTGTGGATCGAGCAGACCGAGGGCGCGAAGTTCTGGCTCAAGGTGTTCAACGAACTCAAGACCCGCGGCTGCCAGGACATCCTGATTGCGGTCGTTGACGGCCTGAAGGGGCTGACCGACGCGATCGGCGCGGCTTATCCGAAGACGGCGGTGCAAACCTGCATCGTGCATCTGATCCGCAACAGCCTGGAATACGCGGGCTGGAAGGACCGCAAGGCCGTCGCCCAGGCGCTGCGTCCGATCTACGCAGCGGCCAGCGAAGAGGCCGCGAAGCAGGCTCTGCAAGCCTTCGCTGATGGGCCATGGGGCGCGAAATACCCGAGCATCGTGCAGTCCTGGCAGCGCGCATGGGAGCACGTCACGCCGTTCTTCGTGTTTCCACCCGAGATCCGACGGGTCGTGTACACCACGAACGCCATTGAGAGTCTGAACATGCAGTTACGCAAGATCATCAAGACCCGCGGTCACTTCCCCAATGACGATGCTGCCATCAAGCTACTCTGGCTGGCATTGCGCAACGTCCTGGCCAAAAACGTGCGCTCAGCCTTCGACTGGAAGTCAGCCATGAACCAGTTTGCTATTCTGTTTGGCGATCGATTCACGCAGGCGCGCGGCTAACGATTCCTTTAACCGCCTCGCCCACAAAAATGCGGACAGGCTCCGCCCAGGTGGCAAACTGTGTGTAGGCTTTTGCGCCATACACGCTTCACTCCGCACTGAAAAGCAAGGTCGGTGTCTCTGGTAAGAACGCTGACATTTTGGGCACTACAACCTACACACAGTTTGCCACCTGGGCGGCACAAATCATTCGCTGCCGCCGGTCCGTGTGCGGGCGTTTGAAGAGGGTGAGGCATCGATTCGAAGCGTTGGCAACGAGCACCAGCCGGAGCACTGCCGAGTGAAGCACGGGAACGTTGGGGGCCCATGGATAAGAACACGGGCTGGCGGTGTGAGCCGCTTTCTTTTGCCTACTTTTCTTTGCGGCGGCAAAGAAAAGTAGGTGCCGCCCCGCACAGGGGCAACGCTTGCGAACCAACAACATCACGCGGATGCCAGCGAAAGCCCCAAACCAGAAAGTACAAAAAAACGAAAAAGCAAAAAACAAAAAAGCCGCCCAACTCCCGCCGGACGGCTTCGCAAACTCTGCCTGAAAGGCAAATCAAACCACCACAGTCTGCGCCTCACCTTCTGCGCTCTCACGCACGGCACCGATCTTCCACACCTGCTCGCCAGCGGCAGACAACAGCCCAATCGCCTTATCCGCGTCAGCGGCAGACACAATCACCGCCATCCCGATTCCGCAATTGAACACCCGATGCATCTCCGCATCAGCCACGCCGCCATGCTTCTGCAGCCATGCAAACAGCGGCGGCAGCGGCCACGCGCGGTGATCCAGCTCGGCTGTCAGGCCTTCCCGCAGCACGCGCGGAATATTCTCAACGAGACCGCCGCCCGTGATATGCGCCATGCCCTTCACTTCGAGCTGCTGCATCAGCGCCAGCAAAGGCTTCACATAAATATGCGTCGGCGCCATCAGCGCATCCGCAAGCGAACGACCATCGAAATCGGCATTCAAGTCCGGCTGAGCACGCTCGATCACCTTACGCACCAGCGAAAAACCATTCGAATGGATCCCGCTCGACGCCAGACCCAGCACCACATCGCCCGGGACGATCTTGCTGCCGTCGATGATCTTGCTCTTTTCGACCGCGCCGACGGCAAAACCCGCCAGGTCGTACTCGCCATCCGGATACATGCCCGGCATTTCAGCCGTTTCGCCGCCGATCAGCGCGCAACCAGCCAGCTCGCAGCCCTGCGCAATGCCCTTCACGACCGTCGCGGCCGTGCCGACGTCCAGCTTGCCGCACGCGAAGTAGTCGAGGAAAAACAGCGGCTCGGCACCCTGCACCAGAATGTCGTTCACGCTCATCGCGACGAGATCCTGGCCGACTGTGTCATGCTTGTTCAGCTGGAACGCCAGCTTCAGCTTCGTGCCGACGCCGTCCGTACCCGACACGAGCACCGGCTCCTTGTACTTCTTCGGCACCTCGAACAGCGCGCCGAACCCACCGATGCCGCCCAGCACGCCGTCGCGCAGCGTCTTTTTGGCAAAGGGCTTGATCGCGTCGACCAGGGCGTCGCCCGCGTCGATGTCCACGCCCGCGTCGCGATACGACAAACCTTGGGCCGAATCAGGGGAATTCGGGGCGGATTTCGGTTGATTCATGGGGGGAGAGCTCGAAGGTCGGTAAAATGCGATTTTACCCGATGCCGGCCGCACGGCTGGAATTTGAGACGCCGACACGACACCTGGGAAACCCGCTTTGCAGCAAAACAGTCCGATCCTCACGCCGTATCAGCGCCGCGCCTTTATCTGGCTTGCCATTGCGCTTGCCGTCGGCATCCTGCTCTGGCTGTTGAGCCCCGTGCTCACGCCCTTCCTGCTCGGTGCGATCCTCGCCTACATCTTGCAGCCGGGCGTCGCGTGGATGACCCGTCGGCGCGTCCCGCGCGGCATCGCCGCAATGCTGATGATCCTGTTCTTCGCCTTGATCGTCACGCTGCTGGGGCTGCTCGTGCTGGGCGTCATCCAGAAGGAAGTGCCGCAACTCAAGCAGCAGGTGCCCTCGTTCTTCTCGCATCTGCATGGCTGGCTGCAGCCCAAGCTGGCGTTGCTGGGCATCATCGATCCGCTCGATTTCGCGAGCATTCGCGACGTGGTGATGGGCCAGCTCGAAGGCAGCGCGCAGACGGTCGTGCTGTACGCGTGGACCTCGATCCGCACCAGTTCCAACGTGATGATCACGGTGGTCGGCAACGTCGTAATGGTGCCGCTCGTGCTGTTCTATCTGCTGTACGACTGGAATGCGATGCTCGCGCGCCTGCGCGGCTTCATCCCGCGCCGCTTTTTCGCGAAGACGATTCATCTCGCGCGCGACATGGATCACATGCTGTCGCAATACCTGCGCGGCCAGCTGCTCGTGATGGGCGTGCTCGCCGTGTTCTATGCGGCCGCGCTGTATATCGCCGGGTTCGAGATCGCGCTGCCCGTTGGCATCTTCACGGGGCTCGCCGTCTTCATTCCGTATATCGGCTTTGCGACGGGCCTCGCGCTCGCGCTGCTCGCCGCGCTGCTGCAATTCGGCGACTGGTACGGGTTCGGCGCCGTCGCGGTGATCTACGGCATCGGACAGATACTCGAAAGTTTCTTCCTGACGCCGCGGCTGGTCGGCGAACGGATCGGCCTGCATCCGCTCGCGGTGATCTTCGCGCTGCTCGCGTTCGGCCAGTTGTTCGGCTTTTTCGGCGTGCTGCTCGCGCTGCCCGTCAGCGCGATACTGTCTGTCGCATTCCGCGAGTTGCGGCAGAGCTATCTGTCCAGTTCGCTTTACAAGAACTGATCGCTTATCGGTTCGCATATCGGTCATTAACGGCTTATCTATTGTGTCGCGCCAATTGACGCTCGATCTCGGCACCCCGCCGCCATCGACATTCGACAACTTCTTCGCCGGCGCCAACGCCGAGCTGGTGACGCGCCTGCGCGAGCTGGACGCGGCGCTCGCGGCCGGCCCGGTCGCGGACCGCACGTTCTATGTCTGGGGCGAGACGGGCAGCGGCCGCACGCATCTGCTTGAGGCGCTCGTGCATGAAGCGCCGCCGGGCCACGCGCGCTACGCCGGTCCGCAAAGCAGCCTCGCGGCTTTTGCGTTCGACCCCGCCGTCGCGCTGTATGCAATCGACGATTGCGACCGCCTGTCCGGCGCGCAGCAGATCGCGATGTTCAACCTGTTCAACGAAGTGCGCGCCCATCCGACCAGCGCGCTCGTCGCCGCGGGCAACGCCGCGCCGATGGGCCTCGACGTCCGTGAAGACCTGCGCACGCGGCTCGGCTGGGGCCTCGTGTTCCATGTCGCGCCGCTCGCCGACGATGGCAAGGCGGCCGTTCTGAAGCGCGCGGCACGCGAGCGCGGCATCAATCTCGCCGACGACGTGCCCGCCTACCTGCTCACCCATTTCCGCCGCGACATGCCGAGCCTGATGGCATTGCTCGACGCGCTCGACCGCTTTTCGCTCGAACAAAAGCGTGCCGTCACGCTGCCGCTTTTGCGCACGATGCTCGCGTCGCCCGATGGCGCCAGCACCGCGAGCGGCACGGTCGACGCCCCGCGTCGCGCGGCTGCCCAGGCCTTATCATCCGCTTCAAGTAAAATAGTCCCCCATGGCTAACCTCGCTCTCTTCGACCTCGATCACACGCTCATCCCCACCGACAGCGACCACGAATGGGGCCGCTTCATGGTGAAACTCGGCATTGTCGAAGCCGAAAGTTTTGCGCGTGAAAACGATCGCTTCTTTGCCGACTACAAGGCCGGCAAGCTCGACATTCATGCCTATCTGGTCGCCATGCTGACGCCGCTGGCGAAGTACCCGCGCTCGCAGCTGAAAACGTGGCACGACCAGTACATGCATGAAGTCATCAAGCCCGCCATCGTTCCCGCCGCAATGGAACTGGTGCGCAAGCATCGCGACGCGGGCGACCTGTGCTGCATGGTCACCGCGACCAACGAATTCATCACCGCGCCGATCGCCGAAGTCTTCGGCGTCGAGAAGCTGATCGCGTGCGAAGTGGAGACGATCGACGGCCACCCGGCATCGGACTACACCGGTTACCCGAAAGGCACGCCGAGCTACCGTGAAGGCAAGATCGTGCGCACGGAAGAATGGCTCGCGTCGATCGGTAAAACATGGTCGGACTTCGAACGCAGCTATTTCTACAGCGATTCGCATAACGACATCCCGCTGCTCGAAAAGGTCACCGACCCGATCGCGACCAACCCGGACGACACGCTACGCGCACATGCCCAGAAGCATGGCTGGCGCATCCTCGAACTCTTTCAACCCTCGTGATCAAGAAACTCATTCGCAAGCTGTTCGGACAGGACGCAGAGCCCGCTGACGAAGCCGCGCCGCCCGCAGAAGCCGACGACTACGCTGTGCCGGAAGAACGCGCGCACACCAGCCGCGCACCCCGTACGTCATCGAAAGGCGGCGCTGCGTCGTCGAAGGGCGGCACGCGCCGCAAGCCGGCCGCAGCAGCCGTGTCCGAGCCCGACGCGCCCGTCATCATCTCGTCGGACATTCACGGCATCGACCCTTCGCTGATTTCGCGCAACGCGATCCGCGTGACGGAAGGGCTGCAACAGGCCGGCTTTCGCGCGTTCATCGTCGGCGGCGCCGTGCGCGATCTGCTGCTCGGCATCGCGCCGAAGGACTTCGACGTCGCCACGGACGCCACGCCCGAACAGGTGCAGAAGCTGTTCCGCCGCGCGCGCATCATCGGGCGGCGCTTCCAGATCGTGCACGTGCAGTTCGGCCAGGAAATCATCGAAACGTCGACGTTCCGCGCCTTGGTCGACGCGCCGCCCGCCGATGCCGACGCCCCGCCGCCGCGCCGCCTGAAGCGCGACGAACTGGACCGTCGCACGCATGCCGTCGATGCAAGCGGCCGCGTGCTGCGCGACAACGTCTGGGGCGAGCAGCACGAAGACGCCACGCGCCGCGACTTCACGATCAACGCGATGTACTACGATCCCGCGACGCAAACCGTGCTCGACTATCACAACGGCATGGCCGATGTGCGCGCGCGCCTGCTGCGCATGATCGGCGATCCGGCCACGCGCTATCGCGAAGACCCGGTGCGCATGCTGCGCGTCGTGCGCTTTGCCGCGAAGCTCGATTTCGATATCGAAGAAGCGACGCGCGCGCCCATCACCGAACTCGCCGATCTGATCAACAACGTGCCCGCCGCGCGTCTGTTCGACGAGATGCTCAAGCTGCTGCTGTCGGGCCATGCGCTCGCGTGCCTGCAACGTCTGCGCAAGGAAGGCTTGCATCACGGTCTCTTGCCGCTGCTCGACGTCGTGCTCGAACAGCCGCATGGCGAGAAGTTCATCACGCTCGCACTGAACAACACTGACTCTCGCGTTCGCGCGGGCAAGCCGGTGTCGCCGGGCTTCCTGTTCGCCACGCTGCTGTGGCATGACATGCAGCAACGCTGGCAGCAGTACGAGGCGAACGGCGAGTTCCCCGTGCCCGCGCTGCATCGCGCGATGGACGACGTGCTCGACATGCAGACCGAGAAGCTGGCCATTCACAAACGCTTCTCGTCGGATATGCGCGAGATCTGGGGCCTGCAGCATCGCCTCGAAAAACGCTCGGGCCGCAGCGCGCTGAAGTTGCTGGAACACCAAAGATTTAGAGCGGGGTATGATTTCCTCCTGTTGCGCTGCGAATCGGGCGAACTGGATGAAGCGGTCGGTTCGTGGTGGACGGAGTTCATCGAAGGAGACATCGCCGCGCGCGAAGCATTGCTTTCGCAAGGCGGGAAGGACCGGGCGCCCAGAAAACGACGGCGGCGTAGCAACAGCCGAAACCGCAGCAAACAGGGCGACGGAATGGAGGGCGGCACGGCTTCAGGAAACCGCGCAGCAGACGATGCGAGCCACGACGGCCCGCATGAAGACTGACGCATTTCTGGCGCGCGCCGTCGAACGCAAGTTGCAGGAAGTTATGCCATGACGGTTGCCTATCTCGGCCTCGGCGCGAATCTCGGGGACGCGCGCCAGACCCTGAAAGACGCGGTGGTGTGTCTCGCACAACAGCACACCGTCACCGTGCTCGCGAAATCGAGCCTGTATAGAACGGCCCCGATCGATGCGGGCGGCGACGATTATCTGAATCTCGTCGTCAAGCTCGATACCACGCTGCCGGTTCGCCATCTGCTCGCGCTGTGTCACAAGATCGAGCATCACTTCGGTCGCGAGCGCCCCTTTCGCAACGCGCCGCGCACGCTCGATCTCGACATTCTGCTGTTCGGCGAACACGCCATCGACGAACCCGATCTGATCGTCCCGCATCCGCGCATGACGGAGCGCGCGTTCGTGCTCGTGCCGCTAGTCGAAATCGAGCCCGAGCTGATCATCCCGCAACGCGGCCGTGCCGATGCGTTTCTGGCAGCCGTTGCCGATCAGCGCATCGAAAAAATGAAATCGCCCTGCCAGTGCATCGCGCCCAACGCGGCCGACGCGATCCGCACGGAAGACGCCAGGCAAGATACGCCCAAGGGCGGTTGCCCATGAACTCTCTGCCTATGACCGCCCCGCCGCTCACCGTCACCGCGCCTGACCTGCGTCCGCCGCACGGTTATCTGACCATCGAAGGGCCGATCGGCGTGGGCAAGACGTCGCTTGCGCGCCGGCTCGCGCAACGCTGGTCGATGCACGAGTTGTTCGAACGTCCGCAAGACAATCCGTTTCTCGAGCGCTTCTATCGCGACACGTCGCGCTATGCACTGCCCGCGCAGCTGAGCTTCGCGCTGCAGCGCGCGCAGCAGGTGCAGGACATTAGTGCGCTGCGCACGGCAGGCACGCCGCTCATCACCGATTTCATGACGCAGAAGAACGACATCTTCGCCCGTCTGACGCTGCAGGACGACGAGTACCCGCTGTATCGCGCGCTCGCGGCGAAGCTGGATGTGCCCGGTCCGTCGCCGGATCTGATCATCTATTTGCAGGCGAGTCCCGAAGTGCTGTTCTCGCGCATTCAGAAGCGCGCGGTGCCGATGGAACTGCAGATTTCGGATGCGTACCTGCGTTCGCTATGCGACGCATACAACGACTTCTTCTATCACTACGACGGCGCGCCCGTTCTCACGGTCAGCGCCGAACACCTGAATCCGCTCGAATCCGACGCGGACCTTGCTTTGCTCGTCGAACGTATCGAAGCGATGCGCGGGCGCAAGGAATTCTTTGTCAAAGGCGGCACGCTATAGCGTCTGGCTGTAGCGTGTCGCCGCGTTCCCAATGGATCACCCATGACCTATTTGCAGGAGACGAGCCGCAGCGCCGTCACCGTCCCCAAACTCCAGGCGATGCGCGAAGCCGGCGACAAGATCGTGATGCTCACATGCTACGACGCGAGCTTCGCGGCGCTGCTCGACCGCGCGGGCGTCGATTCGCTGCTGATCGGCGATTCGCTCGGCAACGTGCTGCAAGGCCAGAGCACGACGCTGCCCGTCACGATCGACGAAATCGCCTATCACACCGCCTGCGTCGCGCGCGCGAAGCCGTCGGCGCTGATCGTCGCCGACATGCCGTTCGGTACTTACGGCACGCCCGCCGATGCGTTCACGAATGCCGTCAAGCTGATGCAGGCGGGCGCGCAGATGGTGAAGCTCGAAGGCGGCGAATGGCTCGCGGATACGGTGCGCTTTCTGGTCGAGCGCTCGGTGCCCGTGTGCGGTCACGTCGGACTTACGCCGCAATCGGTGCACGCGTTCGGCGGCTTCAAGGTGCAGGGCAAGACGGAAGCAGGCGCGGCCCAGTTGCTACGCGATTCGCGCGCGATGCAGGACGCGGGCGCGCAACTGCTGGTGATGGAAGCGATGCCGACGCTGCTTGCCTCCGAAGTCACGAAGCAGGTGCGCATTCCGACAATCGGCATCGGCGCGGGTGTGGAGTGCTCGGGTCAGGTGCTGGTGCTGCACGACATGCTGGGTATTTTCCCCGGCAAGCGTCCGCGTTTCGTGAAAGATTTCATGCAGGGACAACCAAGCATTCTCGCCGCCGTCGAGGCATATGTGCGGGCCGTTAAGGACGGTACGTTCCCAGGACCTGAACACACGTTCTGATTCTTCTCTGGCGGCGCCTCGATGCGCCGCTTTTTCATCGTGGATATGTGCGGAGCCGCTCGAACACGTTAAGACCGGTCCGATTCGACCTGCAATCGCTGTCGTCCGTCTTCGTTCTCCTTCCAACGCGCTCAGCGCGCGCCAACGGAGATACGAACATGAGCCCCTTCTGCCTGATCGACGTCACGCGCATCCGTGACCACGGCAATCATCCCCGCGAATACGATGCCGCCTGGCATGCGCGCCTCGCCGTGTGGATCGGTCGCCTGTTTCACCGGCATCACGCCTGATGCGCGTTTCGTCTATGTTGCCGGCTACGCCATTCAAGCAATAATCCGCGCCGGCAACGCCCCACGCAGTGCGTTGCAGAGCATCAGCCCTTGCGCATTCAATACATCGTCCCGACTCAGCACCCGTTCGCCCGCCTGCATGTCGGGATCGTCCAGCAGCACACCACGCATCACGCCCGGCAACACGCCCGACGACAACGGCGGCGTCCACCAGCGTCCTTCCAGCATCACGAAAACGTTTGATCGACCGCCCTCGGTCAGCTCGCCGCGTTCGTTGAAGAACAACGTGTCGAACGCATCGTGCGATTCGGCTTCGCGCCAGCCGCGATCGTATTCCGCGCGGCGCGTCGTCTTGTGCAATAGCAAAGGATCGGCCGCCTGCATTGTCGCGAAACCATGATCGGGGCCGAGCAGCACGCCAGCCACGTCTTCCGTCAGCGGCACGAGCGGCGCAAAGGTGATTTCCGCCGCGCCGCCCTTGTCCAGCGTCAGCCGCATCCGGTGTGGCGTAGCGTTGCGCAGCGCCGCGCATTGCGCGACGAGTTGCGCGCGCACGCTGTTTTCGTCGAACGCGAAGCCCAGCCACCGCGCGCTATGGCCAAGCCGCGCGAGATGCCGGTCGAGATGCCGCACGCCATCTTCACGCGTCGCATACATCGTTTCGAACAGCTGGAAGCCTGGGTCGGCTTCCGTCAGGAAACGTGCTTTCAATTTGCACTCCGCGTATTCGTCTTGTGCCACGCTATCGAGCACGATGCCCGCACCGATGCCCATTTCGCCATGCCGCGCGCCGTCCGGTGTGACGGCGCCGAGCGTCAGCGTGCGGATCGCCACCGACAGGCAGAAATCGCCGCACTGCTTGCCGACTGTCTCGCCAAGATCCGGTTGCGCGTCGAGCCAGCCGATCGCGCCCGTGTAGAGCCCGCGCGGCGTGGATTCGAGCTGCTCGATCAACTGCATGGTCTTGTGCTTGGGCGCGCCCGTGATCGAGCCGCACGGAAAGAGCGCGCGCAGCACCTCGGCAAACGACGTACGCGCCTGCAACGTCGCCGTCACGGTCGACGTCATCTGCCACAACGACTGATACGGCTCGATCGAAAACAGCGCGGGCGTTTTCACCGTGCCGGTTTCCGCGATCCGCGACAGGTCGTTGCGCAGCAGATCGACGATCATCACGTTTTCCGCGCGGTTCTTCGGGTCGCTGGCGAGGAATTCGGCGGCCGCGCGATCCTGCTGGGCGTCCGACGAACGCGGCGCGGTGCCTTTCATTGGCCGCGTGCGCAGCGACGCGCCCTTCTTCTCGACGAACAGTTCCGGCGAGCACGACACGATCCAGCGGTCGTCGGGCAATGCGATCAGCGCGCCGTAGTGAACCGACTGTCGCGCGCGCAGCCGCCGGAACAGCGCGGCGGGCGTGCCGAACACGTCGAAATACAGCCGATAGGTGTAGTTGATCTGATAGGAGTCGCCGGCGCGCAGCGCGTCGTGAATCGCGCTGATGGCCTGCGTGAACTGCGCTTCGTCGACGCTCGCATGTACGCCGCCGATACCCGCCACCGAAGGCTCGACGGCCGCGCTGTCGTACAGCGCGAGCCATGTGTCGACCTCGTCGCGCGACATCTTCCGGCACGTGTCGAACAATAAAAAACGCAGCGTGCCGCCGGCACGCTGCGTCTTCTGCTGCAAAGCCTGTCCAAATTCGTAGTCGGCCAGCACGACGGCGAACAGCCCGCTGTCGATATCGGCCGAAGCCGCCTCGCAAACGGCATCCAGCTGCGCGCGGTCAGTGCAAACGTGCTCGCGACGAAACCCCGTGTACAGCCGGCTCGACCTGCGACTCGTAGTCGAGTCGCAGTCGTCCAGCAACGCGAACACGGAGCTTCCTTCGTGAGCCGCTGTTTCCTGAGCCGCCATGCATACCGCCAACGTCAGAACGCGCTTCAGAACACGTTAATCGAAAAAGCTCTTGACGCGGTCGAACCAGCTCTTGCTCTGCGGGCTGTGACGCGCGCCACCTTCCACGAGCGACTTCTCGAACTGCTGCAGCAGGTCGCGCTGCGCATCCGTGAGCTTGACGGGCGTTTCCACCTGAACATGCACGTACAGATCACCCGCGATGCTCGAGCGCAAACCCTTGATGCCCTTGCCGCGCAGACGGAACGTCTTGCCCGACTGCGTGCCTTCCGGCACCGTGAAGCTCGCGCGGCCCGCGAGCGTCGGCACTTCGATCTCGCCGCCCAGCGCCGCCTTTGTGAACGGAATCGGCATCTGGCAATGCAGATCGTCGCCGTCGCGCTCGAACACGGCGTGCGCCTTGATGTGAATCTCGACGTACAGGTCGCCCGACGGACCACCGTTGATGCCCGGCTCGCCGTTGCCAGCCGACCGGATGCGCATGCCGTCGTCGATGCCTGCCGGAATCTTCACTTCCAGCGTCTTGGTTTCCTTGGTCTTGCCCGCGCCGTGGCAGTGCGTGCAAGGCTCGGGAATGTAGGTGCCCGTGCCGTGGCACTTCGGACACGTCTGCTGGATGCTGAAGAAACCTTGCGACATCCGCACCGCGCCCGAGCCGTTACAGGTCGGGCAGGTTTCCGGCTTCGTGCCGGGCTTCGCGCCCGAACCGTGACAGATTTCGCACGACACCCAGCTCGGCACGCGGATCTGCGTGTCGTAACCGTGCGCGGCCTGCTCGAGCGTAATTTCCATGCTATACCGCAGGTCGGCGCCGCGATACACCTGCGGACCGCCCCGGCCGCCGCGGCCACCCGCCGCCGCCTGACCGAAGATATCGCCGAAGATATCGCCGAATGCATCGGCAAAACCGCCGAAACCCTGGGCACCCGCACCCGCCATGTTCGGATCGACGCCTGCGTGGCCGTACTGGTCGTACGCTGCACGCTTTTGCGAGTCCGACAGCATTTCATAGGCTTCCTTCACCTCTTTGAAATGCTCTTCCGCATCCTTGTTGCCCGGATTGCGGTCAGGGTGGTGCTTCATCGCGAGCTTGCGATAAGCCTTCTTGATTTCGTCGTCGCTCGCGTTCTTTGCAACGCCCAGAATCTCGTAGTAATCCCGTTTCGCCATATCGGTTCAACGCCATCCGCGCGACGCGGCGCGGCGGCTCCTCTTGAATGCTGGAGTCTCGCGACTCGTAAGGCTCTGGCCTCGACCACAATTACGGGTCAAAAGCCGCGCCCTCCATAAAACAAATGTGCCCGGAGAGCCGAAAGGCTCGCCAGGCGCGTGATCGGTTCAAACGCCGCGGATGGCGCTCAACCCTTTGCAGCCGGGCTGCGCATGTCGCCATGCGCAGCCGTGCGGTCAACCAGCAACCCGGCTTAGTCCTTCTTCACTTCCTTGAACTCGGCGTCGACGACGTCGTCGGCCTGCTGGCTCTGGCCGGCGGCTGCTTCCGCACCCGCTGCGCCCGCAGTTGCCGCGCCTGCTGCACCTTGCGCCTGCATGTCGGCGTACATCTTTTCGCCGAGCTTCTGCGAGGCCGTTGCAACCGTCTCGATCTTCGCTTCGATCGCAGCCTTGTCGCTCGAGCCGCTCTTCAGCGTTTCTTCGAGGTCCTTCAGCGCGGCTTCGATCTTTTCCTTCTCGCCTGCGTCCAGCTTGTCGCCGTACTCGGTGAGCGCCTTCTTCGTGCTGTGGACCAGCGCATCGCCCTGGTTGCGGGCGTCGGCCAGTTCACGCAGCTTGTGATCTTCTTCCGCGTTCGCTTCCGCGTCCTTCACCATCTTTTCGATTTCGGCTTCGGACAGACCCGAATTCGCCTTGATCGTGATGCGGTTTTCCTTGCCCGTCGCCTTGTCCTTCGCGCCGACGTGCAGAATGCCGTTCGCGTCGATGTCGAAGCTCACTTCGATCTGCGGCACGCCACGCGGTGCGGGCGGGATGCCTTCCAGGTTGAACTCGCCCAGCAGCTTGTTGCCCGCCGCCATTTCGCGCTCGCCCTGGAACACCTTGATCGTCACGGCGCCCTGATTGTCGTCCGCCGTCGAATACACCTGAGCGTGCTTTGTCGGGATCGTGGTGTTCTTGTTGATCATCTTCGTCATCACGCCGCCGAGCGTTTCGATGCCCAGCGACAGCGGCGTCACGTCCAGCAGCAGCACGTCCTTACGGTCGCCCGACAGCACCTGGCCTTGAATGGCCGCGCCGACAGCAACGGCTTCGTCCGGGTTCACGTCGCGGCGCGGTTCCTTGCCGAAGAACTCCTTCACCTTCTCCTGCACCTTCGGCATACGCGTCTGGCCACCGACGAGAATCACGTCGTCGATTTCGCCGACCTTCACGCCTGCATCCTTGATCGCGACGCGGCACGGCTCGATGGTGCGCTCGATCAGGTCTTCGACCAGCGCTTCCAGCTTGGCGCGCGTGATCTTCAGGTTCAAGTGCTTCGGACCCGATGCGTCCGCCGTGATGTACGGCAGGTTGATTTCCGTCTGCTGCCCCGACGACAGTTCGATCTTCGCCTTTTCAGCCGCTTCCTTCAGGCGTTGCAGCGCGAGCACGTCCTTCGACAGATCGACGCCTTGCTCTTTCTTGAACTCGCCGATGATGTAGTCGATGATGCGCTGGTCGAAGTCTTCACCGCCGAGGAACGTATCGCCGTTCGTCGACAGCACTTCGAACTGCATTTCACCGTCGACGTCTGCGATTTCGATGATCGAGATGTCGAACGTGCCGCCGCCCAGGTCGAACACCGCGATCTTGCGGTCGCCCTTTTCAGCCTTGTCCAGACCGAACGCCAGCGCAGCCGCCGTCGGTTCGTTGATGATCCGCTTCACGTCCAGACCGGCGATGCGGCCCGCGTCTTTGGTGGCCTGACGCTGGCTGTCGTTGAAGTACGCCGGAACCGTGATGACGGCTTCCGTGACCGTCTCGCCGAGATAGTCTTCGGCCGTCTTCTTCATCTTGCGCAGCACTTCAGCGGAAATCTGAGACGGCGCGAGCTTTTGCCCGTGCGCTTCGACCCAGGCGTCGCCGTTGTCGTGCTTGACGATCTTGTAGGGCATCAGGCCGATGTCCTTCTGCACTTCTTTTTCTTCGAAGCGGCGGCCGATCAGGCGCTTGACCGCGTACAGCGTGTTCTTCGGGTTGGTAACCGATTGACGCTTGGCGGGCGCGCCGACGAGGACTTCGTTGTCGTCCATGTAAGCGATGATCGACGGCGTGGTGCGCGCACCTTCCGAGTTCTCGATCACCTTGACCTGATTGCCTTCCATCAGCGCCACGCACGAATTGGTGGTGCCGAGGTCGATGCCGATGATTTTGCCCATTTTTACTAATCTCCTGACTTTGATCGCTGCGGGCATCGCTGGCTGACCCTTCCGGCCACCGGGCGTCCCGCCCCTGAATTTCATCCTGCACTCAACATAAGTGCAGCCGCCTCGTTTTCAAGACCCTTAATGCGATGCGGTCATTAAATTTTTTCAATCGGTCTGGTGGCCGGTTGAATCTGCCGACCAAGCGACAGCCGCCCTTACCCCGGGCCGGCCACACCCGCCGCCCCAAATCCGGCCGCGCGGATTTTCTCACGCGCGCCGGCGACGGCCGCTTCGAATTGCGCCAGTCCATGCCAACCCGTCGCTCGCCCGAGACGCTTACCGCGGTGAAAGAAGAACCATGTCGGCACGCCATGCAGCAGGAAGCGCCGGCCCAGTTCGCGATGCTCGTACACGTTGCTGTGAAACCAGCGCAGCCCGAGCGCGCGGATCGCGTCCGGCTGCGCAAGCATCGCCTTCTTCGCGATTTCGCAGTTGAAGCAGTCCAGCCCCCAGAAGAACACCACGGCCAGATCGTCGCCCGCCGACTGGATGCCGGCGTCGAAGGTATTGGCAGTGAGTTCCTCCATGTCGAAAGCCGCGAACGCGGTGCTGTCGACGGGAATACCGGCCATGACAGTGCGAACGTCGCTTATTTCGGCGCCGCGACCGTGACCAGCGCCGGACGCAGCACGCGGTCGGCGATCACATAACCCTTTTGCAGCACGGCGACCACGGTGTTCGGCTCCTGATCGGCCGGGACCATCGAAATGGCCTGGTGGCGATGCGGGTCGAACTTCTCGCCAACGGGATTCAGAGCAACAACCTTGCCCTTCTCCAGCGCGCCCGTCAGCTGGCGCAGCGTCAGCTCGACGCCTTCACGCACCTTCACGAGATCGTCGGAGGAGTGCGTGACGGCAGCTTCCAGGCTGTCGACGACGGGCAGCAGATGTTCGGCAAAGCTTTCGATGGCGAACTTGTGCGCCTTCGCGACGTCTTCCTGCCCGCGGCGGCGCACGTTCTCCGTCTCCGCTTTGGCGCGCAGGAAGTTTTCCTGCATTTCGGCCAGCTTAGCCTGCGTTTCGGCCAGCGCGGCTTCTGCGCCGGACGTTTCGGCTTGCGGTTCGCCGGTAGCCGTTTCCGGCTGTTGCGCCTGAGCCTGCGGCTCGCCCGATGCGGCCTCTGCGGCCTGGCGCGCGGCTTCGTCGGCGGGCGTGGGATTCTGGCTCGTCGGATTCTCTTGCGTGTTTTCCATGTCGCTGAAATTCAAATTAGATATGGCCAAGAAACGGCGGCAGTTTAACGGGACTCGCCCGATGGGCGTGGTGCCGATACAACATGCCGGCCGCGCATCAACGGTGCAAGTAAGGGTGCGCACGCCGTATTTCAAGGCTCCCGCCGATGCTTTTTGCACCTTGCAGGGGCCCGGAAATGCGGCGTAACAAGCAATTCGAGCGCGACATCATATTGAGATTGAGCGCGCTGCGCGAGTGTCCTAAACTCAACTAAAGCGTCCGAAAAGGCACGTTAACCCTAATCTGACGTACGGCTTACTACCAGCTGAATCGCCCGTTTCCGCTTGCAATCTCCATGGGGGAGTACCGTGAAACTGACCTTCGCTATATCGGTGGTCGCATTGGTACTCATCGCAGGCACCACGACCATCTGCATGTCCGGCGTCGTCAATGAACACACCACGGAATATGGTGGCGTTCATGCGACGATGGAACAGTTGTTCAACCCTCACGCGAAAATTTGTCGATGACACGCCGGTCGCGCTTGGTCGGCCGCCCATGCAATTCGGCGGCCGGCTCGCGATAGGTCTTGCGCCGCTCGTTCTCCTGCTGGCGCTTCTGCCTGCCCTCTTCGGTTTCCGCATAAAGCGTCTGCGCGACGCTCGCTGGCCCGCGCACGTCGCAGACGCCGAGCACCTGAATCTGCCAGACAATCCGTTCGATCTCGATCTCGACCAGATCGCCGACCCGCACATCCTTGGCCGGCTTCACCGTCGCGCCGCCGATCCGCACCCGGCCCTTCTCGACGGCATCGGTTGCCAGCGAGCGCGTCTTGAAGAAGCGCGCCGCCCACAGCCATTTGTCGATGCGCAAGCGAGCGCCCGGTTCGGTAGAAATCTTGTAGTTCATCAGTCCTTCTTCAGGCGTTTCCAGACGCCATAAGCCGATCTACGAATGCAGATTGCATGCCGGACACGAAAAACTCAGGCGACGGACGCGCTTTGCGGCGCGCTCACCTGCACCGGCCAGCCTTGCAGATGCTGCGCGACGATCTCGCCGAGCGCCGCGATCCACGCGGGCGACGCGTTCAGGCAGGGAATGGCGTGAAAAACTTTCCCGCCCGCGTGCACGAATTCGTCGCGCACTTCCATGCCGATTTCCTCGATCGTCTCCAGGCAATCTGCCGTAAAGCCCGGACAGAACACGTCCGCGCGATGCACGCCCGCCGCGCCCAGTTCCTTGAGCGTCGGCGCCGTATAAGGCTGCAGCCATTCGGCCTTGCCGAAGCGCGACTGAAACGTCACGCGACATTCCACCGTCGTGAGCCCAAGCGCATGCATCAGCAGCGACGCCGTCTGCTGGCATTGCTCGTGATACGGGTCGCCCAGATCGAGCGTGCGCTTGGGCACGCCGTGAAAGCTCAGCACCAGCTTGTCGCCCGCCGCAAAGTCCGGCCGTCCATGCGCATGCCAGTAATGGTTCACCTGCGCCGCGAGCGCCGATATATAAGCGGGATGATCCGCGTACTGGCGCACGGTGCGGATCTCCGGCTGGTTGCGCATCCGCCTGAGCGCGGCGAATGCGTCGTCGAATGCCGTGGCCGTGGTCGACGACGAATACTGCGGGTACATCGGCATCAACAGGATGCGCTCGGCGCCCGCCAGCTTCAGCTGGTTGAGCATGGCGGGAATGCCGGGCGTGCCGTAACGCATCGCGTAGTCGACGATCACCGTGTAGTCGTTCAGGTGCAGCAGATGCCGCAGCCCTTCCACCTGCTTTTCCGTATGCACGCGCAGCGGCGAGCCTTCAGGCATCCAGACGGCCGCGTATTTCTTCGCCGAGGCCACGCCGCGAAACGGCAGGATCAACAGACGCAGGATGATTTGCCACACGAACGACGGAATCTCGACCACGCGCGGATCGGACAGAAACTGCGCGAGATAGCGCCGCACGGCGCGAGGCGTCGGCGCATCGGGCGTACCGAGATTGATCAGCAACACGGCGACACGATGTGCCGCAGCATTCTGCGAGGGCCGCTCGAGGTCGAAGCGCATAGGCAAAGGGAAAGAGCCGTGCAAGCGCGCGGCACGTAATGAATCAGGAAGCCCATTATAGCGGCGCGGTCTGCCGCCGATACCTGGCCGTTCGGCCAATTGGCACGGCGAAAAACGCCGCGCATGATGTACACCATGCCGGGCTCGACGTTACCCCTGGCTGAGCGTCATCGAAAGCAGGCGCGCAGTGATGTCGACGATGGGAATCACGCGGTTGTAGGCCATGCGCGTCGGGCCGATCACGCCGAGCGTGCCGACGATCTTGCCGTTCACTTCGTACGGCGCGGTCACCACGCTCATTTCCTCGATGGGGACGAGGTTCGACTCGCCGCCAATGAAAATCTGCACGCCTTGCGCGTGGCTCGAGACGTCGAGCAACTGAAGGAGACTCGTCTTTTGATCGAATACATCGAACAGCTTGCGCAGCCGCGCCATGTCCGACGAAAGGTCGGCCACTTCGAGCAGATTGCGCTCGCCGGAAATCAGCACGGTTTCGCCCGTATCCGTGACGTCCGTGCTTGCGGTAACGGCCGCGTGCATCAGCGTGGTCATGTCGCCGCGCAGTTCGTCGATTTCTTCGCGCAGACGCAGGCGCACCTCGTCGAACGACAGGCCCGCGAAGTGCGCGTTGATGTAATTGGAGGCTTCCGTGAGCTGCGACGGCGAGAAATCGCGCTGCGTCGCCATGATGCGGTTCTGCACGTCGCCTTCCGGCGTCACGATGATCAGCAGAATGCGCTTGTCGGACAGACGCAGAAATTCGATCTGCTTGAACACATGGCTCCGGCGCGGCGTGAGGATCACACCCGCGAACTGCGACAGATTGGACAGCACGCTGGCGGCCGCTGCGACCACCTTCTGCGGCTCGCCCGGTTGCAGCGTGGTCTTCACCGCGCGCATCACGGCGTCTTCGTCGGCGGCCGACTCGACGGTGAGCATGGTGTCGACGAAAAGCCGGTAGCCTCGCGGCGTGGGAATGCGTCCCGCCGACGTATGCGGACTGATGACGAGCCCCAGCTCCTCCAGATCGGACATCACGTTGCGGATCGTCGCCGGGCTGAGTTCGAGCCCGGAGTACCGCGAGAGCGTGCGCGAGCCGACCGGCTGACCTTCGGCGATATATCGCTCGATCAGCGTTTTCAGGAGGGTTTGTGCGCGAGGATCTAGCATGGCGAAAAATTTTAGCGTAACCACCGCATGGCGGCGAGCGCGCGGCGGCACGCGGCGCGGCGGCTTGACAGCCGTGCGCGCCCTGCGCGGCACCCCGCCCGCGCACAAGCCGCTTCGCATGGATCCAGACAGTCGTCACGTCTGTCATGAGGACTTCACCATTCTAACGATAATCGGGCGAAGGCTGGCTGGCATCGCGCGGCCGTCGCGCGTCAGCCCCGACGGGCGTGGCGCCGCCTTCGACGGTTCTTTTCAGGTCGCACCTATGGTGTAATGCCGGCATGCAAGCTAACAGCCAGTTCAAGACCGTTGCGCTCGTCGGGCGCAGCAATACGCCGGGCATCGGGGAACCGCTGACCGCGCTCGCCGCGTGCATCGGGAAGCTCGGCTTCGACGTCGTGTTCGAGGCGGAAACCGCGCAGGAAATCGGCGCGTCGCAATGGCCCGCGCTGCGCCCGGCGGAGATCGGCGCGCGCGCGGACGTAGCCATCGTGCTCGGCGGCGACGGAACGATGCTGGGCATCGGCCGCCAACTGGCGCCGTACAGGACGCCGCTGATCGGCATCAACCACGGGCGGCTGGGCTTCATCACCGACATCCCGATCACCGACATGCGCGAGATCATTCCGCAGATGTTGTCGGGCACCTTCGAGCGCGAAGAGCGCACACTGCTCGAATCGCGGATCATGCGCGACGGCCAGCCCATCTACCATGCGCTCGCCTTCAACGACGTCGTGGTGAACCGTTCGGGCTTTTCGGGCATGGCGGAACTGCGCGTGTCGGTAGATGGCCGCTTCATGTACAACCAGCGCTCGGACGGGCTGATCGTCGCGACGCCGACGGGTTCGACGGCTTATGCGCTGTCGTCGCAAGGGCCGATTCTGCATCCGCAGCTGCAAGGCCTCGTGCTCGTGCCGATCGCGCCGCACGCGCTGTCGAACCGGCCTATCGTGATCCCGGACGACTCCAAGGTCAGTATTCAGATCATCTCGGGCCGCGATGTCAACGTGAACTTCGACATGCAGTCGTTCACCGCGCTCGAACTGAACGACACGATCGACGTGCGCCGCTCGCGCCACACGGTGCCTTTCCTGCATCCTGTCGGCTACAGCTATTACGCGACGCTGCGCAAGAAGCTGCACTGGAACGAGTATCCGTCGCACGAAGACGATCCACGCGACTGAATTCTCCCCGGCGCCGCCTGCTGACAAGCCCGAGCGTAACGACAACACACCACACCAACTCACGCCAGCCACGCCACACAGACGAGCCATGCTCCGCCACCTCTCGATACGCGACTTCGTCATCGTCGCCGCGCTCGACCTTGAATTCGACAGCGGCTTCACAGTCTTTTCCGGCGAAACGGGTGCCGGCAAATCCATTCTCATCGACGCGCTGGCGCTGGCGCTCGGCGCCCGCGCCGACGCGAGCGTCGTGCGCAACGGCGAGGCGCGCGCGGATATCACCGCCGAGTTCGACACGCATCCGCTCGTCGACGCATGGCTCGACGAACAGGCGCTCGCCGCCGACGAGACGGAGCACGGCAACACCGTGATGCTGCGTCGCGTGGTGGATGGCAACGGCCGCTCGCGCGCGTTCATCAACGGTACGGCGGCAACTCTCACACAACTGCGCGAAGTCGGCGAAATGCTCGTCGATATTCACGGCCAGCACGCACATCAACTGTTGATGCGGCCCGATGCGCAGCGCGAACTGTTCGACACGCACGCCGGACTGCTCGACACGAAGGCCACTGTGACCCGCGCGTGGCGCACCTGGCGCGACGCGGCGCAGGCCGTCGAGACCGCGCAGAGCAAGGACCGCGAACTGCAACTCGAACGCGAACGTCTTGCGTGGCAACTCGCGGAACTCGACAAGCTCTCGCCGCAGCCCGGCGAGTGGGAAGAGGTCAACGTCGAGCACCGGAGGCTGTCGCATTCGGCGAATCTGATCGATGGCGTGCAAGGCGCGCTGTCGGCGCTGTCCGAATCGGACGAAGCGATGCTCGGTCATCTGTCGTCCGTCATCTCGAAGGTGCGCGATCTCGCGGAGATCGATCCGGCGCTGAACGACGCCCTCGCTGCGCTCGAACCCGCTGAAATCCAGTTGCAGGAAGCCGCGTATTCGTTGAGCCACTATGCGCAGCGGCTGGAGCTCGATCCCGACCGGCTCGCCCAGGTCGAAAAGCGCCTCGACGCGCTGCATTCGGCGGCACGCAAATTCCGGCTGCAACCGGAAAACCTGCCGCAGGAACATGAAGAGCGCCGCGAGCAGCTCGCAAAGCTCGACGCCGCCGCCGACCTTGACGCGCTGCGCGCCGCCGAGGCAAAGGCGAAAGACGCGTATATCGCCGACGCAAAAGTCCTGTCAAAGGCGCGTGCGAAAGCCGCGAAGGCGCTGGGCGCCGCGGTGACAACGGGCATGCAGGAACTGTCGATGGCGGGCGGCAGCTTCGAAGTCGCGCTCGTACCGCTGCCCGACGGCGGCGCGCATGGGATGGAGCAGGTCGAATTCCGCGTCGCAGGCCACGCGGGCGTGCCGTTGCGGCCGCTGGCAAAGGTCGCCTCAGGCGGCGAACTCGCGCGTATCAGTCTTGCGCTTTCGGTGATCGCGAGCGCGGCCAGCCCGACGCCGACGCTGATCTTCGACGAAGTGGACACGGGCATCGGCGGCGGTGTCGCGGAAGTGGTCGGGCGTCTGTTGCACCAGCTCGGCGAGCAGCGCCAGGTGCTATGCGTGACGCACCTGCCGCAAGTCGCGGCGCGCGGCGATCACCACTTTCAGGTCGCGAAGAGCAGCAAGGGCAAGAACGGCACGGTCAGCACGGTGACGTCGCTGGACAAGACGAGCCGAATCGAAGAAGTCGCGCGCATGCTGGGTGGTCTGGAAATCACGGCCACCACACGCAAGCACGCGAAGGAAATGCTCACGACGGCGTAAAGCGCCCGTCACGGCGCGGCGCGAAACTTAACGCTCCGCGCCGCCTCGCAACGTCATCCAGTCATCCGAACACCCGCCGCCAAAGCCGTAGCACGGCCTCGCGTTCGTTCCCGACGGCGTGTGGCTCGACGCGAGCCTTCTCCATGCCGTCGAGCCGCAGCTTGTGCTGCAGCTTCCGATACGTTCGATACGCCGCGCCCACGGTATCGGCTTCTTCGCCGCTCATCAGCCCGAAGCGCGACACCTCGCGCAGCAGCGCGATGTTGCCGGTATTGCGGATCAGTTCGGGATCGCGCGCCGCGTGCAGCAGCACCCAGTACTGCACGGTGAACTCGATGTCGACCATGCCGCCACGGTCGTGCTTCAGATCGAACAGCTCGGTGCGGTTCGGATGGCCTTCCTCGACGCGCCGGCGCATGTCGACGATCTCGGCGGCGAGCGACGCGGCTTCGCGCGGCGTCGTCAGCACCTGTTCGCGGATCGCCTCGAACTGCGCGCCGACGGCGGGATCGCCCGCGCAGTAACGGGCGCGCGTCAGCGCCTGGTGCTCCCAGACCCACGCGGTGTTGGCGGCGTCGCCCTCGCGCAGTTGATAACGGCGGAATGCGTCGAGATCGGTCACGAGCAGGCCCGATTCGCCGTTCGGACGCAGCCGCAAGTCGACGTCGAACAGCGTGCCCGCGCCCGTCGCCGTCGTGAGCCACGTGATCAGGCGGCGCGTGAAGGTGGCGTAGATGTCCGACGCGTTGTCGTCGGAATCGTCGTACAGGAAGATCAGGTCGAGGTCCGACGCGTAGCCAAGCTCCTTTCCGCCCAGCTTGCCGTACGCGATGATCGCAAAGCGCGGCACCGCGCGATGGCGCTTGGCCAACTGGTTCCAGACGGCCTCGATGGTCACGTCGAGCACGGCATCCGCGAGTTCGGACAAGCGGTCGCTGACGTGCTCGACGCTCAGTTTTCCCGCCAGATCGATCAGCAAAATACGGAACACCTCGGCCTGATGCGCGTGACGCAGCAGATCCATCTGCTGCTCGACGCCATCGGCGGCTGCGAGGCGCGTGCGCAACGTGCGCTTGAACTCCGGCCAGTCAAACGGGCTCGCCATGGCTTCATCGTCGAGCAGTTCGTCGAGCAGCTGTGGATGTCGGATCAGGTAGCCGGCCGCCCAGCGCGACGCGCCCAGCACCGACAGCACGCGATGCAGCGCCTGCGGATATTCAGTCAGCAGCGCCAGATAGGCGCCGCGCCGCCCGATGGCTTCGAGCAGATCGAACAGGCGCGCGAGAATATCGCCGCGCCGCTCGGCCGGCTCCAGCGTGTGCGCAGCTTCGAGCGCGCGCTGCGCAACGATGTCGAAGCGCTGGCGGCTGCGCTCCGCAAGCCCCGCGTAGCGCGACGACTGCCACACAGCCTTCAGCCGCGTCAGCAACTCCGCCGGATGATCGATGCCGAGCTCGACGAGCCGCGCGGCGAGCGCCTCGTCGGCGCTGTCGTCGGCGAGCGCGCTGCTCCAGACCCACACAGCCGCGCCGTCTTCGCGCGCGCCGCAGCCACCCTGGCCGCTCACCTTGTCGGCGAATATCTGGTCGAACTGCTGCTCGACCAGTTCGCGATGCGCTTCGAGCTTCGTCATCAGCGACGCGTAATCGTCGAAACCCATCGCCTTGGCGAGATGCGCGCGCTCGGTCGGATCGACGGGCATTGCGTGGGTTTGCGCGTCGTTTCGATACTGCAGACGGTGTTCGAGGTCGCGCAGAAACAGATACGCGCTCGTCAGATCCGCGCACACGCCCGGCGAAATGAGTCCGCGCGCCGCCGCGTGGCGCAGCACGACGAGCGTCGGGCGCACGCGAAAGCCCGCGTCCTGGCCGCCGCGTATCAGCTGGAACACCTGCGCGCTGAATTCGATTTCGCGGATGCCGCCGCGGCCGAGCTTGATGTCATCCGCCTTGTCGGGGCGCATCGACGCGCGCCGCTGCGCCTCCTGGCGAATCTGCAGATGCAGCGAACGGATCGCGCTGATCACGCCGAAGTCCAGATAGCGCCGGTAGATGAACGGCTTCACGATCGCATCGAGCTGCTTCGACAGCCGGCGCGCCGAATCGCTGGCGTGCTCGGACACGACGCGGCCCTTGATCCACGCGTAGCGTTCCCACTCGCGGCCCTGCACATAGAAATATTCTTCGAGCATGCCGAGACTGCACACCAGCGGCCCCGAATCGCCGTTCGGCCGCAGCCGCATGTCGACGCGAAACACGTAGCCGTCCGCCGTCACTTCGGCGAGCGCCGCGATCAGCCGCTTGCCGAGGCGCGTGAAGAAGTCCTGGGTGGCGATCGGCGAGCGCTGGCCGCCCGTCGTCTCGCCGTCGTCCTCATAGACGAAGATCAGATCGATATCGGATGACACATTCAGCTCGCGCCCGCCCAGCTTGCCCATGCCGACCACGCCGAGCGACAGCCGTTCGCCCTGCGAGCCGCGCGGCTCGCCATACAGCGCCTGGAGATCAGCGCTGACCACGGCCATCGCGCGCTGGACGGTCGCTTCGGCGAGATCGGTCATCGTGCCCGTCACTTCCGCCACGTCGGCCGCGCCGGACAGGTCGCGCTCCATCACGGCGCAGAACACTTCCGCGCGAAGCTGGCGCAGCGCCTTTTTCAGCGCGTCTTCGGAGAGATGCGAATCGGGCGTCGCGCGCAGCGCGTTCGTCAGCGCGTCGAGACGCTCGTCGATCCGCTCGCGGCTGATGGGCGCCGCGGCCAGCGCCGCGACGCGCGACGCGAGACCGTCGTGCGCCGCATAGGCACGCGACGCGTAGTGCGAATAGCTGGAACTCAACAGGGATGGTTCGGTCATCAAGTATCGGGCTCGCTGGTTGCTAGATTTTCTGCTCCGGGTTGCCGCAGCGGCAGTTTGCACAAGCTGCCGACACCCCGTGTGGCCTTGTCCACACTGGCCGTACCTTATGTCCGTCGCCGCTGGCCCGTGTGATACATTTCGTGGTTAGACCGCAAAACTAACATACGCCTACCCCGTCGCAGCATGTCCGAGCGAAACTCATCCGCCGACCCGCACGAAGCTGGACGCGTCAAGCCCGTAGGCGGACACGATCACGCAGTGCTGCGGCACACTCTGCGGGTCCTGCTCGGCATCGCGCTGTTCCTCTATTTCGTTGTCGTGCTGGCCGTGCTTGGCCTGCGCTACATCGTGCTGCCGCACGCCGATTCGTTCCGGCCGAGAATCGAGGCCGCCGTCTCCGAAAAGATTCACGCACAACTCAGGATCGGCAAGATCGCGCCGCACTGGACGGGCTTCCAGCCCGGCCTCGAAGTCACCAACGTCACCATCACCAACCGCGACGGCAAGGTCGCGCTGAACATTCCGCATGCAAGCGCGACCGTGTCGTGGTCGTCCGTCTGGAAGCTCGCGCCGATCCTGTCGAGCGTGATCGTCGACAAGCCCGATCTGCTGATCGAGCGCGAGACGGACGGCTCGTTGACCGTGGCGGGCGTGATGGTGCCGACCACGCATTCGGGCAACGACACGTTCAGCACATGGCTGCTGCGCCAGGAGGCGATGATCCTGCGCGGTGGCACGCTGCGCTGGCACGACGCGCGCCGCGACGCGCCCGAGATCGCGCTGCAGGACATTCGCCTGGCGATCCTCAGCGACGGCTACGATCACCGGCTCGCGCTGCAGGCGCCGCCCGACGGCAAGCTGCTGTTCGGTCCGCTCGACTTTCGCGCGCACTTCCGGCACGCGCGCCTCGCGGCGATGGGCAAGCCGATCAACTGGACGGGCGAGGCCTATATTTCGGCCGGTCCCGTCGATCTGCCCACACTTGCCCGCTACATGGATTTCCCGATCGAAACCTATGCGGGCCGCGTCGACAACGCGATCTGGCTGCAGTTCGCTCAGGGCCGCGTGCGCTCGGCATCGGGCGAACTGTCGGGCAATAACATCGCGCTGCGCGTGAAGCCGACGCAGCCGAAGCTCGACGTGCCCGTGGCGAGCTTTTCGTGGGCCGTCGCGCACGACGGCGACGACTGGACGCTCGACCTGAACAACCTGCGCGCCGAACTCGGCCAGCCACCGCTCGACGACGGCACGCCCGTGGCCCGCATCCTCGCGTTGCACACGCTGTCGAGCCGCTACCGGATGCCGAGCGTCCAGCACGGCCAGCTGATCAGCATTTCGGGCGATCGCGTCGATCTCGGCGTGCTCGCGGAATTCAGCCGCGCGCTGCCGCTGCCCAAGCGCCTGTTGAACAACCTCGTGCGCTTCAATCCGCGCGGGCTGGTGGCGAACTACACGATCGAGGTCGAACGCGGCAAACCCGATTCGGGCGAGGCCGCCACCGAGCATCGCGAGCCGGGCGCGGAACCGATCGTGCGGTATCGCTTCAAGGGCGATCTGCAGGGCATCAGCGTTGCCGCACAAGAGCCGCCGCCGGGGCTGACGGCGAGGAACCACCCGCGCGCAGGCATCCCGGGCATCGAGAATCTGTGGGGCACGGTCGACGCCGACGAAAAGCACGGCTCGATTTCCATCGACACAGCCAACGCGGCGCTCACGCTGCCCGGCGTGTTCGACGACCCGCGCCTCACATTCGACCATCTGAGCGGCAAAGGCACATGGACGATCGCGTCCGCCATCGAGCCCGGGCAGCAGCACAAGGCGTTCAAGGTCGATGTGTCGGAGCTGAAGGTGTCGAATGCGGACACGGCGGCAAAGGCGACGGCCAGCTACTCGAACGTCGGCAGCGGACGCGGCTCGCTCGACCTGAAGGCGGATTTCGAGCGCGCCCAGGTCACGCGCATCACACGCTATCTGCCCACCAGCATCAGCGAGAAGCTGCGCGTTTATCTGACCCACGGCCTGCAGGCAGGTGTATCGCGCGGCGGCACGATTGAAATTCACGGCAATCTTGAGAAATTCCCCTACTCGCGCGATCCCGACGCGGGCGTTTTCAAGATCATCGCGCCGTTCAAGGGCGGGCGCTTCGATCCGTCGCCGTATCCGCCGCGCACGCTGAAGAATGGCACGCCGAATGTGTGGCCGGCGCTGGACGGCATCGACGGCACGTTCCAGCTGAAAGAGAAGCTGCTGCGCTTCGACGTCGACCGCGCGCACTACAAGGGCGTCGCCATGCGCAAGGTGACGGGCAAGATCGACGATCTCGGCAACCGGGCGTCGAGCCTCATCATCACGGGCGACGGACACGGCCCGCTCGCCGACATGCTCGACTATGTGAACAACAGCGCGCTCGGCGGCATGGCGAAGCATGAGACGGAAAAGATTCACGCCGATGGCCCGGCCGCGCTCGCACTCAAGCTGACGGTGCCGCGCAACCCGCCCACGCCACCGGGCGTCACGCCGCCGAAAGTGCGTGTCGCGGTAGAAGGCTCGCTTGCGTTCGAGAACGACCGGCTTGCCGTGGACAACGTCCCGCCGCTGTCGCAACTGCGCGGCAAAGTGCGCTTCACCGAGCGCACCGCGCAGGTCGACGGGCTGACGGGGCAATTCATGGGCGGCGAGGTGCGCGCGAAAGGTGGCCTGGACGACAACGGCGCCTATGCGCTCAATCTGTCCGGCCAGGTGGCCGTCGACGCCGCGCGCGGTCTGAATCTGCGCGGCCTGCCCGCGCAGGTGTTGACGCGGATGAACGGCAGCGCGCCCTATGACATCAGCGTGCGCGGCGCGAAAGGCCGTCTGCCCGACGTCGCGGTTCACTCGGACCTGACGGGGCTGGCGCTCAATTTCCCCGCACCGTTCAACAAGCCGATCGGCACGCCGATGCCGCTCGACTTCACGTTCCGGCCGACGGTCGGGAACGGCAGCAGCAGCGTGGACGCCAGCAACGGCAGCGCGACCGCCAACGGGTTGCAACGCGCCGACCTGACGTTCGGCCCGATTGCGGCAACCTATCTGCTGCGGCACACGCCCGGTCAGCCGCCCGAAGTCGTGCGCGGTGCGATCGGCGTGAACCGGACGGCAGAACTGCCGTCGGAAGGCGTGATCGCCGCCGTGGACATCGACGCGCTCGACGCCGACGCGTGGCGCGCCCTCTTCCTGCAGATGCGCAAAGCCAACGAAGGCGTTGCGCCCGTACCGCCCAGCGCCACGGCCGTGCAGTTCATGCCGAACCGCTTCGCGATCCACATCGGCACGCTGACCTTGCTCAAGCGTCATTGGGAAAGCGTGGTCGTCGGCGCCTCGCACAACGACCGTCAGTGGCAGGCGAATATCGCATCGAACCAGGTGTCGGGCCATCTGTCATGGGTGCCGGGCGCGCAGCCGGGATCGCCGGGCACGCTACAGGCGCGGCTCGCCCGGCTCGTGATCCCGTCGGCGACCGAGAACGATCTGCTCGGCCCCGCAATCAACCAGCCGGCGCAGAACATTCCGTCGATCGATCTCGTCGTCAACGAGCTGATCGTGCGCGAGCGCAATATCGGCAAGCTCGAAGTCAACGCGCATAACTTCGAGGACAACGGCACGCCCGTCTGGCAGCTCGATTCGCTCGAAATCACCAACCCGGCCGCCGCGCTGAAGGCGACGGCGAACTGGCGCACGGGCCGCAACTACGGCCCGAATCAGGACGACGAAGCCGAGCGAAGCACCGAGCTCGATTTCAAGCTGGACATCAAGGACGCGGGATTGCTGCTCGAGCGCGCCGGCCTGCCGCGCACGCTGAAGGCGGGCGAAGGCTCGTTGTCGGGCAAGCTCGGCTGGCGCGGCGGCCCGACCAAGCCCGACAAGCCGACGCTCAACGGCAATCTCGCCGTCGATCTGCGGCACGGGCAGATTCTCAAGGTCGATCCGGGCGTCGCAAAGCTGCTCGGCGTGCTCAGCCTGCAGAGCCTCGCGCGCTACGCGACGATGAATTTCCGCGACGTGATTGGCGAAGGACTGCCGTTCGAGCACGTGACGGGCACCGCGCAGGTCGTCAACGGCATCGGCTCGACGAACAACTTCGAACTGGTGACAGCGCCTGCGCGCGCTGAAATGAAAGGCACCGTCGATCTGACGACCGAAACCCAGAACCTGAACGTGCATATCGTGCCGACCGTCAGCGCGGGCGCGGGCGTCGTCGCGGCGGCCATCATCAATCCGCTGCTCGGCCTTGCGGCGCTGGTCGGCGATTTCGCGCTGTCGCATTCGATCGAACATGCGTTCGCGCGCGATTACGCGATTACGGGCTCATGGGCCAAACCGCACGTCGAGCGGGTACATGGAGATAGCGGTAATATGAACGCGCCGGCCGCCATCGCCACGCCGAACTGAGGGCCGAACCAGGGTTCCGAGGTTTTCCGGGGATCGTTGGCGCGCCCTATGCGTCGGCCGCGAATGCCGGCGCCCGCTGCCCGCACTGCCCATTGCAGGAGTCTTTCGAAGGCCTATGAGCGACCTGAACACGCAGTCCGCGAAGTCCTTTCCCCACGCTGGTCCTTTCCGCGTCGCCGCGCTGCAGATGGTGAGCACGCCGGACCGCGACCGCAATCTCGCCGAAGCCGAAAACCTGATCGCGCAAGCCGCCGCCGACGGCGCGCAGCTCGTCCTGCTGCCCGAGTACTTCTGCTTCATGGGCTACAAGGACACCGACAAGCTCACCGTGCGCGAACCGTATGGCGACGGCCCGATCCAGCGCTTTCTCGCCGACGCCGCGCGTCGCCACAAGGTCTGGGTGATCGGCGGCACGCTGCCTTTGACGGCGCCTGAAGAAACGCGCGTGCTGAACACGACGCTCGTGTTCGATCCGCAGGGCAACGAGGCCGCGCGCTACGACAAGATCCATCTGTTCAACTTCAAGAAAGGCGAAGAATCGTTCGACGAGGCGCGCACGATCCGCCCCGGCGACACCGTCCGCACGTTCGATGCGCCGTTCGGGCGCGTCGGCCTGTCCGTCTGCTACGATCTACGCTTTCCCGAGCTGTATCGGCGCATGGGCGACTGCGCGCTGATCGTCGTGCCGTCCGCATTCACGTACACGACGGGCCGCGCGCACTGGGAAACGCTGCTGCGCGCGCGGGCCGTCGAGAACCAGTGCTACGTGCTCGCCGCCGCACAGGGCGGCAAGCACGAGAATGGCCGGCGCACGTGGGGCCACACCATGCTGATCGACCCGTGGGGCGAAATCATCGACGTGCGCGACGAAGGCGCGGGCGTCGTCGCGGGCAATATCGAGCGCTCGCGCATCGACGAAGTCCGGCAGAGTCTGCCGGCGTGGCGTCACCGCGTGCTCAGCTGATTACGTAAGACATGAAACGCACGTATTGAAAGTGCCGCCAACGTCACCCATCTGACTGGCGTGCACCCACCGAATACCCTGAATCGAGCGAACTTCGCATGAACATCATCGAACCCAGCATCCGTAATCTCGCGACGGCCAAAGACGTGCTCCTGACGCCGTACGGCCTCGACGAAGCCGTGCTGACCCGCACGCTCGCCGAAATCTTCACGCATCGCGTCGACTACGCGGACCTCTATTTCCAGGCCACGCGCAGCGAAGCGTGGAGCCTCGAGGAAGGCATCGTCAAATCGGGCAGCTTCAGCATCGACCAGGGCGTCGGCGTGCGCGCCGTGTCGGGCGACCGCACGGCGTTCGCGTATTCGGACGACCTGTCGCCCGAGGCGATCCGCCAGGCCGCGATCGCCACACGCGCGATCGCGAAAGCGGGCGGCGGCAAGCAGAAGATCAAGGCGGCATCGACGCTGACGGGCGTGTCCGGGCGCGATCTGTATCTGCCGTCCGATCCGCTGCATTCGCTCGACGCGACTGCGAAGGTCAAGCTGCTCGAGCGCATCGAACAGATGGCGCGCGGCCGCGATCCGCGCATCACGCAGGTGATGGCGGGCCTCGCGGGCGAATACGACGTCGTGCTGGTCGCGCGCAGCGACGGCGCGCTGGCGGCGGACATCCGCCCGCTCGTGCGCGTGTCGGTGACGGTGATCGCCGAGCAGAACGGCCGCCGTGAAATCGGCAGCGGCGGCGGCGGCGGACGCTACGACTACGGCTATTTCACGGATGAACTGCTGTCGAAGTACGTCGACGATGCCGTCCACGCGGCTTTGGTGAACCTCGACGCGCGTCCGGCCCCTGCCGGCGCGATGACGGTCGTGCTCGGACCGGGCTGGCCCGGCGTGCTGCTGCACGAAGCGATCGGCCACGGTCTGGAAGGCGACTTCAACCGCAAGGGCTCGTCGGCGTTCGCCGGACGCATCGGTGAGCAGGTCGCGGCGAAGGGCGTCACGGTGGTTGACGACGGCACGCTGCCGAACCGCCGTGGCTCGCTCAATATCGACGACGAAGGCAACCCGACGCAGTGCACGACGCTGATCGAAGACGGCATCCTGAAGGGCTACATCCAGGACACGCTGAACGCGCGTCTGATGAAAATGCCCGTGACGGGCAACGCGCGCCGCGAATCGTACGCCGCGCTGCCGATGCCGCGCATGACCAACACGTACATGCTCAACGGCGACAAGGATCCGCAGGAAATCATCGCTTCCGTGAAGAACGGCCTGTATGCGGTGAACTTCGGCGGCGGTCAGGTCGACATCACGAACGGCAAGTTCGTGTTCTCGGCATCCGAGGCGTACATGATCGAAAACGGCAAGATCACGTATCCCGTCAAGGGCGCGACGCTGATCGGCAGCGGCCCGGAATCGCTCAAGTTTGTGAGCATGATCGGCAACGATATGTCGCTGGATACGGGCGTCGGCGTGTGCGGCAAGGAAGGTCAGAGCGTGCCCGTGGGCGTCGGTCAGCCTACCCTGCGCATCGACAAGATGACGGTCGGCGGAACGGTGTAATTCTTCGCGTCACGCACGCTTTACGCACAGCAAGCGTAAAGCGTGCGGATTTTCCGCATTTTTGGCACCCACAGCTTGCCAACTGAGCAAACCTCGGGTTATAAAGCCAATCAACCTTTTTGACGAGCCATCCCTTTTTCGCCATGTCCGCCAAGTTTTATTTTTACTTTTTTTGGGCATCTCAGACCGCTGGCGGATCGAGAGGGGTGTGAACGTACATAGGCACCTGAAATTCCCGAAAAAACCGCCAGCGAGTCTGGCGGTTTTTTTTCGTCCCTAACAACTTTGACTTTGACCTTTTTAGCCTGTTGATCTGTTCGCTGCGGCATCGTCGCCAGATGGCCGACCGCTCGAACCGCGCTACGAAACGAATCGAGGAGAAAACCATGCCCCCGCACAATACCGACGATGTCCGCATCCGCGAATTGAAAGAACTGACGCCGCCCGCACACCTGATCCGCGAATTCCCGTGCGACGAGAACGTGTCGGATCTGATCTTCAACGCGCGTCAATCGATGCACCGGATCCTGCACGGCATGGACGACCGCCTGATCGTCATCATCGGGCCGTGTTCGATTCACGACCCGAAGGCCGCAATGGAATACGCCGGCCGCCTGATCGAGCAGCGCAAGCGCTTCGCTGGCGAGCTGGAAGTCGTGATGCGCGTGTACTTCGAAAAGCCGCGCACGACGGTGGGCTGGAAAGGTCTCATCAACGACCCGTACATGGACAACAGCTTCAAGATCAACGACGGCCTGCGCGCCGCGCGCGAGCTGCTGGTGAAGATCAACGAGCTGGGGCTGCCCGCCGGCACCGAATACCTCGACATGATCAGCCCGCAGTACATCGCCGATCTGATCTCATGGGGCGCGATCGGCGCGCGCACGACGGAGTCGCAGGTACATCGTGAACTCGCATCGGGCCTGTCGTGCCCCGTCGGCTTCAAGAACGGCACCGACGGCAACGTGAAGATCGCCGTCGACGCGATCAAGGCGGCATCGCAGCCGCACCATTTCCTGTCGGTGACCAAGGGCGGCCACTCGGCCATCGTCTCGACGGCGGGCAACGAGGACTGCCACATCATCCTGCGCGGCGGCAAGACGACGAACTACGACGCCGACAGCGTGAACGCCGCGTGCAGCGACATCGGCAAGGCCGGCCTTGCAGCACGCCTGATGATCGACGCGAGCCACGCCAACAGCTCGAAGAAGCACGAGAACCAGATTCCCGTGTGCGCGGATATCGGCCGCCAGATTGCGGCGGGCGACGAGCGCATCGTCGGCGTGATGGTCGAATCGCATCTGGTCGCGGGCCGTCAGGATCTGCAGGAGGGCTGCCCGCTGACCTACGGCCAGAGTGTCACCGACGCCTGCATCGGCTGGGACGACAGCATCTCCGTGCTCGAAGGTCTGGCGGATGCCGTCAAGCAGCGCCGCGTCGCGCGCGGCAGCGGCAACTGAACGCCGCGGTTCTCTCCTACGCACATCGCGCCCGGCTCATGCAGCCGGGCTTTTTTTTGGCCATTCGGCTGAATCGAATTTCCCCTTCCCTTTCGGTACCTTCAAATCTCGTTCCTGCGTTTGCGGCGATTGAACACAGGAGATTTTAGGTATAAAATTTTGTACACGAAAGGAACTCATGGAGCTGGAAAAAGAGATTCGCTGGGTCGGCTCCAGCTAGGAAAATCTGCTCGAGTTTCCGGATGAATCGCGCCGCCAGGCTGGCTTTCAGCTAGCCAAAGTGCAGGCGGGGCTCGATCCGGACAACTGGAAGCCGTTCGATATCGTCGGCGCGGGCACCCGCGAAATTCGCATCAACGAACAGGAAGGCGCATTTCGCGTGATGTACGTCGCCAAGTTTGTCGAAGCCGTTTATGTGCTGCACTGCTTCCACAAGAAGACGCAGGCTACCAGCCGGCATGACAGGGAAATCGCCGAGGCGCGCTACCGCGCCGTGGCCAATGTGAGGAAAGTATGAAGACCATCGACACCAAGGTCCGTCACGTAACCAAACCGGGCGCGAATCTGTTTCTCGAGCTCGGCTTCCCCGCAGAAGAGGCGAAGCGCCTGCATGCTGCATCGCAGAAACAGATCAACGACACGCGGCTGCTCAAGGAGCAATTGATGACCGAGCTGTCCACGTGGATCGAGCAGCATCATCTTAAGCAGTCTGAAGCTGCGGAAATCCTGATGGTGTCGCGGCCGCGCGTGTCGGATGTCGTCAACAAGAAGACGGCCAAATTCACCATCGACACCCTCGTCGAAATGATGAGCCGTATCGGCAAGCCTGTGACGCTCGCGGTCGGCTGAGCGTGCGGTCGAACGGTCTTACCGGTCGCGCTGCTATTCGCCGCGTTGCGTATCCGGTTTGTTCGCGCCTCGGTCGTGCCGCCACAGCACGTCGCTGCCGCCGTCCACGCGGTTCAGCACGCGAGCCAGCACGAAAAGCAGATCGGACAGCCGGTTCACATAACGGCGCGGCGCATCGTTGATCGTCTCCACAGCGCCGAGCGCGACGATCGCGCGTTCCGCGCGCCGGCAAACGGTGCGGCACACATGCGCAAGCGAAGCGGCGCGCGTGCCTGCCGGCAGAATGAATTCCTTGAGCGGCGGCAGCGTCGCGTTGTACTCGGCTAGCCATGCATCGAGTTGCGCGAGATGGGTATCGGCGATCATCGAGTGGCCCGGGATGCATAGTTCGCCGCCGAGATCGAACAGATCGTGCTGAATCGACGTGAGCGCAGATCGGACACCGTCGGGCACGGTTTCGCACAGCAGCACGCCTATGTTCGAGTTCAGTTCGTCGACATCGCCGATTGCGGCAATACGCGCACTGTCCTTGCGCACACGGTTGCCGTCGCCGAGACCTGTGGTGCCGTCGTCGCCCGTGCGCGTCGCGATCTTGCTCAAGCGGTTGCCCATGATTTGCGTATCCTCGTAATGTTCCGCGATGCATCCGCCCGGATATATCGCGGCATGCCGTTCAGCTACGATCCATTATAAGGATGCTGGGGCTAACCCTTGCGCGCCCGTCTGCAAGCATGGCGCCGCGTCGGCGGACGATGGGCGTAAAATGGCCAGCAACCATCAGAATATTCGCCAACAGGAGACGCAGGTGAACCATCCCGTGCCGCCCGCCCCCGTGCGCCGCCCCTTTCCTCCTGAACTTCTCACTGCACTCAAGTCCGCATTCGGCGAACGCGTGTCCACGTCCGAAGCCGTCCGAACCCATCACGGCCGCGACGAGTCACCATTCGATCCGCAACTGCCCGATGCCGTCGTCTTCGCGAACAGCACCGAAGACGTGCAGACCATCGTCAAGCTATGCGGTCAATACGACGTGCCCATCATTCCGTACGGCAACGGTTCTTCGCTCGAAGGGCATCTGCTCGCCGTGCAAGGCGGCGTGTCGATTGACCTTTCCGGAATGAACCGCGTGCTGTCGATCAACGCGGAAGATCTGACCGTCACCGTCGAACCCGGCATCTCGCGCAAGCAGTTGAACGAGGCGTTGCGCGACACGGGTCTGTTTTTCCCGATCGATCCGGGCGCCGATGCGAGCATCGGTGGCATGTCGGCGACGCGCGCGTCGGGCACGAACGCCGTGCGCTACGGCACGATGCGCGAAAACGTTCTCGGCCTGACCGTCGTGCTCGCGGATGGCCGCGTGATCCAGACGGGCACGCGCGCGCGGAAGTCGTCGGCGGGTTATGACCTCACGCGCCTGTTCGTCGGTTCGGAAGGCACGCTCGGTGTCATCACCGAAATCACCGTGCGCCTGTACCCGCAGCCCGAAGCGGTATCAGCGGCCGTCTGCACGTTTCCGTCGATGGGCGATGCCGTGCGCGCCGTGATCGAAACCATCCAGATCGGCGTGCCGATCGCGCGTGTCGAGTTCGTCGATTCGCTCGCCATCCGCTCGATCAACCGTCATTCGAACCTGACGCTCCGCGAAGCGCCCACGCTGTTCTTCGAGTTTCACGGCACGGAAGCCGGCGTGAAAGAGCAAGCCGGGCTCGTGCAGGAAATCGCCGCGCAGAACAGCGGCGAAGGTTTCGAGTGGGCGACGCGTCCGGAAGACCGCAGCCGTCTGTGGAACGCGCGTCATAACGCGTACTTCGCGATGCTGCAACTGAAACCCGGCAGCCGCGCCGTCACTACCGACGTTTGCGTGCCCATCTCCCGGCTCGCCGAATGCGTGGTCGAAACGGAAGAAGATCTGAAAGCCTCGCCGCTGCCCTGCCCGATCGTCGGGCACGTCGGCGATGGCAACTTCCACGTCGCGATGCTGATCGACCCGAACAAGCCCGAAGAGCTAGAGGAAGCGGAGCGCCTGAATCATCGCATCGTGCAGCGCGCGCTGCGCATGGACGGCACCTGCACGGGCGAACATGGCGTGGGCCTGCACAAGATGGGCTTTCTGCTCGAAGAACACGGCCCTGTTGCCGTCGACGTGATGCGCTCGATCAAGCGTTCGCTCGATCCGCGCAACCTGATGAATCCGGGCAAGATCTTTACCTGGGCCTAAGGCTGGGCGTAACCGCATGCCCGGCTGCGCAGCGCAACGACGCGCGCGGCCGTCGATGGAGGAGACATTCCATGAACGCACCCGGCGAGCTGTCCCCCGAACTGTCGCCCGAGATGCTCGCGCAACGTCAGCGCGAAGTTGTACAGGCCTTGATGGCCGTGCTGCCAACGCATTGCCTTTTGTATCGCGAGGAAGACACCGTCGCGTACGAGTGCGATGGTCTGGCCGCGTATCGGCGCTTGCCGCTGGCCGTGGCGTTGCCCGAGACGGAATCGCAGGTGCAGCGCATCGTGCAGATCTGCCACCGGTTGAACGTGCCGATCGTGCCGCGTGGCGCGGGCACCAGCCTGTCGGGCGGCGCGATGCCGATCCGGCATGGCGTCGTCGTGTCGCTCGCGCGCTTTCGCAAGATCATTGAAGTCGACCCGTATGCGCGCACTGCGACCGTGCAGCCCGGCGTGCGCAACCTGTCGATCTCCGAAGCGGCCGCGCCTTATGGTCTCTACTATGCACCGGACCCTTCGTCGCAGATCGCCTGCACGATCGGTGGCAACGTCGCGGAAAATTCCGGCGGCGTGCACTGCCTGAAGTACGGACTGACCGTGCATAACGTGATGCGCGTGCGGGCGGTCACGATGGAAGGTGAAATCGTCGAGTTCGGCTCGCTCAGCCCGGACGCGCCCGGCCTCGATCTGCTCGCGGTCGTGATCGGCAGCGAAGGCATGTTCGCGATCGTCACGGAAGTCACGGTCAAGCTGATTCCCAAGCCACAGGCCTCGCAGGTCATCATGGCGAGTTTCGACGACGTCGTGAAAGGCGGCGATGCCGTCGCGGGCATCGTCGCAGCCGGCATCATTCCGGCCGGCCTCGAAATGATGGACAAGCCAGCCACGCGCGCCGTCGAGGAATTCGTGCAAGCGGGTTACGACCTCGACGCGGCGGCCATCCTGCTGTGCGAGTCGGACGGCACGCCCGAGGAAGTGAGTGAAGAAATCGTCCGGATGACGGCTGTGTTGCGCGAGCATGGCGCAACGCGCATCCAGATATCGCGCACGGAGGCCGAGCGGCTGCGCTTCTGGTCGGGCCGCAAGAATGCGTTCCCGGCCGCTGGCCGTATTTCGCCCGACTACTACTGCATGGACGGCACCGTGCCGCGCCGCAGCATCGGTCCGCTGCTGGCGCGCATCGAAGAGATGGAAAAGAAGTACAACCTGCGCTGCATCAACGTGTTCCATGCGGGCGACGGCAACATGCATCCGCTGATCCTGTTCAATGGCAACGATCTCGACGAGTGGCACCGCGCCGAGGCATTCGGCTGCGACATTCTCGAAACATGCGTCGAACTGGGTGGGACGGTGACGGGCGAACATGGCGTGGGCATCGAGAAAATCAATTCGATGTGCGTGCAATTTTCGCCGGAAGAACGCGATGCGTTCCACGCGGTCAAGCGCGCCTTCGATCCCGCCTGCCTGCTCAATCCCGACAAGGGCATCCCGACGCGCGCCCGCTGCGCCGAGTACGGCAAGATGCATGTGCGCGGAGGGCTGCTGCCGCATCCTGATCTGCCTCGTTTTTGAGCACCGGTGTTTGAGCACCTTCATGCGCTGCCGGACCATGCGCGCCTTTGAACCGATATAACGCATAAGCGCAGCAGGACGTTTCATACGGGTCCGAACCGGGTTGCGAGCGCGGCTTGCCTCGGTACAATCGAACGCACTACAACGAAGCAACGCACCATGAAAGAGGACGACATCGTCGCCGCGTGGTCGGATCGGGTTCGTGCGGCCACGGCCGCGCAGCAGCCGATCCGCATCCGCGGCGGTGGCACGAAGGACTGGTACGGCCAGTCATTGCAGGGTGAGATCCTCGACACGCGCACGCATCGCGGCGTCATCGCGTACGATCCGGCCGAGCTGGTCATCACGGCGCGCGCCGGCACGCCGCTCCTCGAAATCGAAGCGGCGCTCGCCGAACACGACCAGATGCTCGCTTTCGAGCCGCCTCACTTCGGCCCGCAAGCCACGCTCGGCGGCTGCATTGCGGCCGGCATCGCCGGTCCGCGCCGTCATTCGGCGGGCGCGGCGCGCGACTTCGTGCTTGGCGCCGTCGTCATGAACGGCCAGGGCCAGGTGCTGACGTTCGGCGGCCAGGTCGTGAAGAACGTCGCGGGTTACGACGTGTCCCGGCTGATGGCGGGTTCTCTAGGAACGCTTGGGCTGATTCTCCAGTTGTCCGTCAAGGTGTTGCCGCGTCCGAAGGCCGAAGCGACGCTCAAGTTCGACATGAACGGCACCGACGCTGTCCGCAAGCTCAACGAATGGGGCGGCCGGCCGCTCCCGATCACGGCAAGCGCGTGGCGTCACGGCACGCTCGCCGTGCGGCTGGGCGGCGCCGAGGCGGCCGTCAAGTCTGCGCGCACGTCGCTGGGCGGCGAAGTGGTCGACGCCGTAGAAGCCGAACGTTTCTGGGCGGGTCTGCGTGAACAGACCGATCCGTTCTTCGCGGCGATCGCGCCGAAGTCCGCACTCTGGCGCCTCGCGCTGCCGACCATCACCGAGCCGCTGCAACTGCCCGGCGCGCAACTGATGGAATGGGGCGGCGCGCAACGCTGGTGGATCACCGACGCCGACGCGCAGACCGTGCGCATCAGCGCGAAACAGGCGGGCGGCCACGCGACGATCTTCCGCACCGGCCTCGGCTACGACCGCGGCGCAGGCGTGTTCACGCCGCTGCCCGCACCGCTGATGAAAATCCATCGCGGCCTGAAAGCTGCCTTCGACCCCGCCCGCATCTTCAACCGCGGCCGGTTGTACTCCGACTTCTGAGCGCCAGATGCAAACCAATCTCGCCGACTTCATGCGCAACACGCCGGACGGTGAAGAAGCCGACGCCATCCTGCGCAAATGCGTGCATTGCGGCTTTTGCACGGCCACCTGCCCGACCTATCAACTGCTGGGCGACGAGCTCGACGGTCCGCGCGGGCGCATCTATCTGATCAAGCAGATGGTGGAAGGCGCGCCCGTCACGCGCAGCACGCAACTGCATCTGGACCGCTGCCTGACGTGCCGCAACTGCGAATCGACCTGCCCTTCCGGCGTGCAGTACGGCAAGCTCGTCGAGATAGGCCGCAAGCTCACCGAAGAGAAGGTGCCGCGTCCGTTCGGCCAGCGCATGATGCGCCGGATGCTGGCGAGCTTCGTGCCGAACAGCACGCTGTTCACGCCTGCGATGCGGCTTGGCCAGCACTTCCGCCCGCTGCTGCCAAAGAAGCTGCGGGACAAGGTCCCGCAACGGCAACGCCAGCTGGAATGGCCGACGGCCACGCATCCGCGCAAGATGCTGATGCTGGCGGGCTGCGTGCAGCCTTCGATGATGCCGAACGTCAACATTGCAACGGCCCGCGTGCTCGACGCGCTCGGCATTCAGACCGTGATTGCGCCGGAAGCGGGCTGTTGCGGCGCGATCCGCCTGCACCTTGGCTACAACGACGAGGCGCTCGACGACGTGCGTCAAAACATCGACGCATGGTGGCCGCACGTCGAACAGGGCGCCGAAGCGATCGTGATGAATGCCTCGGGCTGCGGCGCGACGGTCAAGGAATACGCGCACCTGATGCGCAACGACCCCGCTTACGCGGAAAAAGCGCAACGGATTGTCGAACTGACGCGCGACATCAGCGAAATCCTGCCGGACTTCGAAGAGGCGCTGACGCCACTCACGCGCCGCCGCGCGATCCATACGGTGGCGTATCACCCGCCCTGCACGCTGCAACATGGCCAGCAGATTCGCGGCAAGGTCGAGCACCTGCTGAACGCGCTCGGCATCGACGTCAGGCTGCCCGCCGATAGCCATCTGTGTTGTGGCTCGGCCGGTACCTATTCGCTCACGCAGCCTGCGCTTTCGTACGCATTGCGCAACCAGAAGCTGGAAAAGCTGAAGGCACAGGAGCCACAGATCATCGTGTCCGCGAATGTGGGTTGCATTGCGCATCTGCAAAGCGGTACCTCCACGCCGGTCGTGCATTGGGTCGAACTCGTCGAGCACATGCTCGCGTCCTGATCGACAGGATCGGTTACGGACGGGTTGCGCGCAACCTGGCCGTCCGGCCAGGTCGTGACGCGCGGGCAGCGTCCGTATAATCCGATTCGTCGCCCCTCGCATCGGTACTCAACGTTTCATGCCCGATCTCGCTCACAATCTCGACGCCGTGCATCAGCGCATCGCCCTCGCCGCGCAAGTCGCAGGCCGCGATCCCGCTTCCATTGCGCTGCTGGCCGTCTCCAAGACGTTCCCCGCCGAAGACGTTCGCGCCGCGCATGCCGCGGGCCAGCGCGCGTTCGGCGAAAACTACGTGCAGGAAAGCCTGACGAAAATCGAGGCGCTGGCCGATCTGCGCGCATCGCTCGACTGGCATTTCATCGGGCCGCTGCAGTCGAACAAGACGCGCCCCGTCGCCGAAAATTTCGACTGGGTGCATTCCGTCGACCGGCTGAAGATCGCGCAGCGTTTGTCCGAGCAGCGCCCGGAGGCGCTGCCGCCGCTCAATGTCTGCCTGCAGGTGAACATCAGCGGCGAGGCATCGAAGAGCGGCGTGATGCCGGACGAAGCCCTCGAGGTCGCGCGCCAGATCGCAGCGTTGCCCAGGCTGCGCCTGCGCGGGCTGATGGCGATTCCCGAACCCGCGGGCGACGTCGGGCAGCAACGCGTGCCGCATCGCGCGTTGCGCGAACTGTTCGAAAAACTGCGCGCGGACGGTCTCGAACTCGACACGCTGTCGATGGGCATGTCGGGCGATCTCGAAGCAGCCGTGCTCGAAGGCGCGACCATCGTGCGTATCGGCACCGCGATCTTCGGCGCCCGCGATTACTCTCACTGAACTTCCGAACATCATGAAAATTGCCTTCATTGGCGGCGGCAACATGGCCGCTGCACTCATCGGCGGTCTGATCAAGCGTGGCGTTGCGCCGTCGGATATCCGCGCGATCGATCCCAACGAAGACGCGCGCAAGCGCAGCGAGCAGCAATTCGGCGTCGGCACGAGCGCTGCGGCGGATGCGTCGCTGCAATCGTTCGATGCCATCGTGCTCGCCGTCAAGCCGCAGATCGTCAAGGACGTCGCGGCTGCGCTCGCACCGCATCTGTCGGCGTCGCAACTCGTCATCAGCATCGTCGCGGGCATTCGCGGCGCGGACCTCGGACGCTGGCTCGGCGGTCACGCACGCCTCGTGCGCACCATGCCGAACACGCCGGCGCTGATCGGCATGGGCGTGACGGGACTGGTCCCGATGGAGGGTGTCGACGCAGCGGGACGCGAACTGGCCTCACAGGTGCTCGGCGCGGTGGGCGAAACGGTGTGGTTCGACGACGAAGCGAAAATCGACGCCGTCACCGCGATCTCCGGCAGCGGTCCGGCGTACGTGTTCTATTTCATCGAGGCAATGCAGGAAGCAGCCCGCCAGCTCGGCATGGACGAAGAGCAAGGCCGCGCGCTGGCCGTCGCGACGTTCACGGGCGCGGCGCAACTTGCCGCGCAGTCGGGCGAGCCGGCCAGCGTGCTGCGCGAGCGGGTGACGTCGAAGGGCGGCACGACGGCGGCGGCATTGGCTGCGTTCGACGCGCAAGGCGTGAAGGACGCAATTGTGCGCGGCGCACTGGCTGCGGATGCGCGCGCGCGTGAAATGGGCGAGGAATTCGGCAAGCAGTGATGCCGCTTGCCGTATGGCACGGGCGGACGGAGCAGCGATGCGCGTGCTTCGTCTCGCCGGCCGATAGCGTCTGGAACGGCTTCTAGAACGCCTGCGCCGCGTAATGTGCGGCAATGCCTGCGAACAACGCGCCGCCGAGCCAGTTGTTATGCCGGAACGCCGCGAAACACGGCATGCGCTCGCGGTCCTTGATCAGCGTGTAGTGATAGACGGCACAGCCCACCGCGGCGGCAAGACCGATCCAGTACAGCACGCCGAAGCCCAGCGCAACGCCGATGCCCACGTAGATACCGAGCGTCGCCGCGTAGCAGAGCATGATCGCCAGCACGTCGAAGCGGCCGAAGGTCAATGCGGATGTGCGAATGCCGATCTTGATGTCGTCGTCGCGATCTACCATCGCGTATTCGGTGTCGTACGCGACTGACCAGAACACGTTCGCAATCAGCATTACCCACGCGAGCAGCGGCACCTGGTTTTGTATTGCCGCGAACGCCATCGGAATGCCGAAGCCGAACGCAATGCCCAGATACGCCTGCGGAATCGCAAAGAAGCGCTTCGTGAACGGATACGTGCCCGCGACGAACAGCGCGGCCACCGACAACTCCTTCGTCAGCGCGTTGAGCGGCAGGATCAGCAGAAACGCGATCAGCGAAAGCCCCGCTGCCAGCGCCACGGCTTCCCATGCCTTGATCTTGCCTGACGTGATCGGCCGGTTTTCGGTGCGCTTCACATAACGGTCGAAGTCTCGATCCGCGTAATCGTTGATCGCGCAGCCGGCCGAGCGCATCAGTATCGTGCCGAGCGCAAAGATCACGAGCAAGGACAGCGACGGATGACCGTCCGACGCGATCCACAACGCGTTGAGGGTCGGCCACAGCAGCAGCAGGCTGCCGATTGGCTTGTCCATGCGGACAAGGCGCAGATAGAGCGGGAGTCGGGCGAACATGGCGGTGCGCGGAGAGGCGATTCCCGTATTTTAGAGCAGCGCGCGTGACAGACCCGTTCGAACGCGCAGGCACAAAGCAAAAGCCCGGCAGAATCCAACCTGCCGGGCTTTCATTGCCACATTCTGCAACGCGGCGGCAGACGCTTCATACAGCGCCCGCGCTATACCGCGACAGAGATTACGCCAGCATCGAACGCAGCATCCACGCGTTCTTTTCATGGGTCTGCATGCGTTGCGTCAGCAGGTCGGCCGTCGGCTCGTCGTGGGCCGCGTCCGTCACCGGGAAGATCGCGCGTGCGGTACGCACCACGGATTCCTGACCTTCCACCAGCTGGCGGATCATGTCTTCCGCGGCGGGCACGCCGTCCGCTTCAGCGATCGACGACAGCTTCGCGAATTCCTTGTAGCTGCCCGGCGCCGCAACGCCCAGCGCGCGGATGCGCTCGGCGATCAGATCGACGGCCAGAGCCAGTTCCGTGTACTGCGTCTCGAACATCAGATGCAGCGTGTTGAACATCGGACCCGTCACATTCCAATGGAAGTTGTGGGTCTTCAAATAGAGCGTGTAAGTGTCGGCGAGAAGACGCGAGAGACCTTCTGCGATTTTCTTGCGATCCTTGTCGCTGATACCAATGTTGACGTGCTGTACGGCTTCTTTCTTGGCCATGATGACTCCTTTTAAGAGTGATACGAACCGGTCTGCATGCCCGGAACTGCGCGTGTGCAATTGTTCAACGCTCGAACGCCCGCCAGTTTATCGTAGAACCGGCAACCGTTCGCGAGACCCAACGCCGCGCGGCACATGCCTTCCAGACCACATATGGCCATGCGCGATTCGTCATCCGTGGACGGCGTGCACCAGACTTGCGACGATCGTCACATAGCCACTGCCGAGGATCGCGAAACCCACCAGCTTCTGGAAAAGCAGCGGGCCGTTCGCCTGTTGCGCGACGCTACGGGCATCGCGAGCGTTACCTGCCTGATATCCGACTGCGTTCATCACCATCTGAACCATGATCTTTCTCCGTGTGGACGACAGCATGTTGCTGCCGTCCACTGACTGAAACGTTATTTCGCGTTCGCTTTTGCGAGCGCCTCGATTGCTGCGATCACGCCTTCCGCGTATGCCGGGTCGATCTTGCGGAAATGCTCGACCTGGCGCGCGACGATATCGGCGGGCACGCCTTCGATCGCCCGTGCGATGTTGCCGAACAGACGCTCGCGCTGCGCGTCGTCGAAGATCCGGAACAGCGCGGCCGGCTGGCTGTAGTAGTCGTCGTCCTCGCGATGGTTGTAGTGATCGACGTTGCCTGCCGCGAGCGGCGGCTCGATCGCGTTACGGTCCTGCGCGAAGTCGCCGAAGCGGTTCGGCTCGTAATTCACGTTCCCGCCAAGATTGCCGTCCACACGCATGCCGCCGTCGCGATGGAACGAGCGCACGTTCGGCGCGCGCGACGCGTTCACGGGAATCAGATGGTGATTCACGCCGAGACGATAGCGCTGCGTGTCGCCGTACGAGAACAGACGCCCTTGCAACAGACGGTCCGGCGAGAAGCCGATGCCCGGCACCACATTCGCCGGCGTGAACGCTGCCTGCTCGACATCCGCGAAGTAGTTCTGCGCGTTGCGGTTCAGTTCGATTACGCCGACGTCGATCAGCGGGTAATCCTTGTACGGCCACACCTTCGTGACATCGAACGGGTTGTAGCGATACGTCGCCGCGTCCGCTTCCGGCATCACCTGAATCTGGAAGCGCCACTTCGGAAAGTTGCCCTCGTCGATCGAACCGACCAGGTCACGCTGCCCGCTTTCGCGGTCGCGCGCGACCACTTGCGCGGCCTCGTCGTCGGTGTAGTTCTCGATGCCCTGCATCGACTTGAAATGGAACTTCACCCAGAAGCGCTCGTTGTCCGCGTTGATGAACGAATACGTGTGCGAGCCGAATCCGTGCATCTGCCGGTAATTCTTCGGAATGCCGCGATCGCTCATCACGATCGTCACCTGATGCAGCGACTCGGGATGACGCGAGAAGAAGTCCCACGCGTTCGTCGCGCTGCGCATGTTCGTGTACGGATCGCGCTTTTGCGTGTGGATGAAATCCGGAAACTTCAACGGATCGCGGATGAAGAACACGGGCGTGTTGTTGCCCACCACGTCCCAGTTGCCCTCTTCCGTATAGAACTTGATCGAGAAGCCGCGCACGTCGCGCTCGGCATCGGCGGCGCCGCGCTCGCCCGCCACGGTCGAAAAGCGCATGAACAGCGGCGTTTCCTTGCCGACATCCGCGAACACCTTCGCCTTCGTATAGCGCGAGATGTCGTGCGTCACCTTGAACGTGCCGAACGCGCCCGAGCCCTTCGCGTGAACGCGGCGCTCGGGAATCACTTCGCGATCGAAGTGCGCGAGCTTTTCGATCAGCCACACGTCCTGCAGCGCGACGGGGCCGCGCGGGCCAGCCGTCAGCGAGTTCTGGTTGTCGGCGACGGGTGCGCCCGAGGCGGTGGTGAGGTTGCGTTCAGACATAGTTATTCTCCGGGTGATCCTAAGGAATGCGGTCGTGCTGATTCGATGCTGGCTAATACGGATGGGGAGGGAACGTGCAGCGCGCCATCAGGCGGACAGCGCGCGATCGACGAGCAGTGAGAACGCAATCGTCCTGAAGCTGGACGCGTTGCTACCGCTCGATGTCGCTTGTTGCGGCGATGGGGAAACAGACTTGAACAGCGACGACGTGGATGGCTGCATGATTTCCTCCGTTTGTAGTGGTGGATCGCTAGGATCCATGGAGGAGATCTTATTAAAAACTATCGAAAACGACGATTTGATTAATTTTATGTATTCGATAGGCGCCGCCTCATGCAGAAGGCGGCAGGCGACGCATCGGCAGCATGGGCTACCAGGGCGTCGCGGAAACGGCAGTTAGTTGACGGCAGCGGGCAAATCGAGCTTCTTCACGCCCGGCAGGTCGCACGCCGCGATGGCGTCGCAGATCGCATCGATGGCGGGCATGCGCGTGAAGCTCTTGCGCCAGGCCAGCACGACCCGGCGGTCAGGCACCGGCTCGTCGAACGCCACGTAGCTGAGCAGGCCGGAATCGACGCCGCCCGCGTGCGGCTTCACTTCGTGCACCGACATGCGCGGCAGCACCGTAATGCCCACGCCGCTCGCGACCATATGCCGGATGGTTTCCAGCGACGACCCTTCGAAGGTCTTCTGGATGCCGTCCGCGTTCTGCGAGAAGCGCATCAGTTCGGGGCACACGCCGAGCACGTGATCGCGGAAGCAATGGCCGCTGCCGAGCAGCAGCATGGTTTCCTGCTTGAGATCGCTCGGATCGATCTTGTTGCGCGACTCCCACGCGTGACCCGACGGCAGCGCGACGACGAACGGCTCGTCGTACAGCGGGCGCAGCATCAGGCCCGTTTCCGGAAACGGCAGCGCCATGATCGCGACGTCGATCTCGCCTTGCTTGAGCAGTTCGATCAGCTTGAGCGTGTAATTTTCCTGCAGCATCAGCGGCATCTGCGGGACGCGCTTGATCATCTGCTTGACCAGCGTGGGCAGCAGGTACGGTCCAATCGTATAGATGACGCCCAGGCGCAGCGGCCCGACCAGCGGGTCCTTGCCCTGCTTGGCGATTTCCTTGATGGCGAGCGTCTGTTCGAGCACGCGTTGCGCCTGCGTAACGATCTGCTCGCCAATCGGCGTGACGCTGACTTCGCTCGTGCCGCGCTCGAAGATCTGCACGTTCAGCTCGTCTTCGAGCTTCTTGATTGCGACGGACAACGTCGGCTGGCTCACAAAACACGCTTCTGCCGCGCGGCCGAAGTGGCGCTCCCGCGCAACCGCGACGATATATTTCAGTTCGGTGAGGGTCATTGGGGACCAATCAGGGCGATAGATTCGATAGGTTTCTGTTATACACCTATGGGGCCAATTCGCCAACCTTCTGGCCGGATTCGGCCGTTGTGCGGCGCGCAAGCGCTTCCACCCCTGGCCTTCATCAGGCTTTCAGATATTGCTCGCGCGTGTTCAGCCAGCGCAAAAGATGCTGCGTGACGACGTTCGGATACTGCTCGAGCAGCGTCGCGGCCGCCTCGCGCGCCGGCTCGATCAGCCAGCCGTCGTTTTCCAGGTCGGCGAAGCGCAGCATCGCGGCGCCCGACTGCCGCGCGCCGAGAAACTCACCCGGACCGCGAATTTCGAGGTCGCGACGGGCGATTTCGAAGCCGTCGGTGGTTTCGCGCATGGTCTGCAAGCGGGCGCGCGCCGTCATCGACAGCGGCCCGGCGTACATCAGCACGCACACGGACGCCGCACTGCCGCGCCCTACTCGCCCGCGCAACTGGTGTAGCTGCGCAAGGCCGAAGCGCTCCGCGTGCTCGATCACCATCAGCGACGCATTCGGCACGTCGACACCGACTTCGATCACCGTCGTCGCGACCAGCAACTGCACTTCGTTGCGGCTGAACGCGTCCATGACGGTGGCTTTTTCGACGGGCGTGAGGCGCCCGTGCACCAGCCCGACCTTCAGTTCCGGCAGCGCGGCGACGAGCGTCTCGTAGGTTTCGACGGCCGTCTGCAACTGCAGGGTTTCGCTCTCCTCGATCAGCGGACACACCCAGTACACCTGACGGCCCGTCAGTGCAGCTTCGCGCACGCGTCCGATCACTTCGTCGCGTCGCGCGTCAGAGACCAGCTTGGTCAGGATCGGCGTGCGGCCGGGCGGCAGTTCGTCGATCGTCGACACGTCGAGGTCCGCGTAGTACGTCATCGCGAGCGTGCGCGGGATCGGCGTCGCCGACATCATCAATTGATGCGGCTGGAAGTCGCGCGCGCCGTCGGCCGCGTTTTGCGCCTTGGCGCGCAGCGCGAGCCGCTGTTCGACGCCGAAGCGGTGCTGTTCGTCGACGATCACGAGGCCGAGCCGCGCGAATTCGACCGCGTCCTGAATGATCGCGTGCGTGCCGATCACGAGCTGCGCGGTGCCGAGCGCGGCTGCTTCGATCGCGCTGCGCTTTTCTTTCGTCTTCAGACTGCCCGCGAGCCACGCGACCGACACGCCCAGCGGCTCCAGCCAGCCGCGCAGCTTGCGCGCGTGCTGCTCGGCGAGGATTTCGGTCGGCGCCATCATCGCGGCCTGATAACCGGCGTCGATGGCCTGCGCGGCGGCCAGCGCCGCGACGACCGTCTTGCCGCTGCCGACATCGCCTTGCAACAGGCGCTGCATCGGATGCGGCTGGGTCAGGTCCTGTGCGATTTCCGCGCACACGCGCTGCTGCGCGTTGGTCAGCGCGAACGGCAGCGTCTGTAGCAGACGCGTGACCAGTGATGCTTCATCGGTCGGCTCGCGCCGCGGCATCGCGGGCGCGGCGCGTGTGCGGCGCTCCTCGTGGGCGCGTTTGAGCGACAACTGCTGCGCGAGCAGTTCCTCGAACTTGATGCGCGTCCACGCGGGATGCGTGCCGTCGATCAACGCCGTCTCGTCCGAATGCGAATTCGGGTGATGCAGCGTGCGCACGGCGTCCATCAGTTGCGGCACGTCGAGCGGCTTCAGATATTGCCGCTCGACGGGTTCCGGCAGCAGTTCGGGCAGCGACGTGCGCGCCAGCGCGTTGTCGATTGCCTTGCGCAGATACGCCTGCGAGACGCCCGCCGTGCTCGGATAGACAGGCGTGAGCGCCTGCGGCAGCGGCGTGTCTTCATCGACGACGCGCACGGCCGGATGCACCATCTCCATGCCGAAGAAGCCGCCGCGCACGTCGCCGCGCACGCGCAGCCGCACGCCGATCGACATCTGCTTGACCTGCGAGCCGTAGAAATTGAGGAAGCGCAGGATCAGTTCGTCACCCGCGTCGTCGCGCATTTTCACCAGCAACTGGCGGCGCGGCCGATACGCGATCTCGTTGTCGTACACGACGCCTTCCGTCTGCGAGATGCCGCCCGGCAGCAGCTCGCCGATCGGCGTCAGCGACGTTTCGTCCTCGTAGCGCATCGGCAGATGCAGCACCAGATCGATATCGCGTGTGAGGCCCAGCTTGGCGAGCTTGTCGGCGGTTTTGGCGAGCGTGGGCTTTTTCGCGGCGGCGGGCTTTTTTGCGCCTTCAGCAGCGGGCGAGCCGGACTCCTCGACCACGTCCGTCTCCGCCTTGCTCCGCGCAGCGCGGCGCTTCCTGGGAGCGCTCTCGTCGTCGGTTTCTGGACGTGAACGGGTGTCGGACAAAGGCATGAGTCGCTTCGCAAGTACAATATCGGCTTCAGAAGTTTTACGGCCAGTGCGCGCGTGAGTGATGCGCGTATCCAGGGCCGCTGCGGCAATGTCCCGCAATCATAGCCGCTCGACGGGCGCTGTCGTAGACACTGTTGAATCAGCCGCGCGTTCGTCCGGGGGCAATCCCGTCAAGTACCGCATCAAGCCAGTCCGCATGTTCACGCTTTCCGATTTCGATTTCGACCTGCCGCCCGAGTTGATCGCGCAAGTCGCGTTGCCCGAGCGCAGCGCGAGCCGCCTGCTCGAAGTGAACGGGCAAACCTCACCCGCGACGCTCGTCGACCGCCGCTTCGCCGATCTGCCCGACTGCATCGAGTCCGGCGATCTGCTCGTCTTCAACGATACCAAGGTTCTGAAGGCGCGCTTCATCGGCCAGAAGGCCAGTGGCGGCAAGATCGAAGTGCTGATCGAGCGTCTGACGGGTGAGCGCACCGCGCTGGCGCAGATCCGCGCCAGCAAGAGCCCGGGCGCGGGCACCGTGCTGCGTCTGGCCGATGCATTCGACGTCACCGTCGGCGAACGCGTCGAGCCGTTCTACACGCTGCACTTCCCCGACGACTGCCTGACGCTGATCGAGCAGTTTGGCCGCCTGCCGTTGCCGCCGTATATCGAGCACGACCCCGACGCGTTCGACGAAACGCGCTATCAGACCGTCTACGCGCAGAATCCGGGCGCCGTCGCCGCGCCCACGGCCGGGCTGCATTTCGACGATTCGATCTTCGCGCGCCTGGACGCGAAAGGCGTCGAGCGCGCGACGCTCACGCTGCACGTCGGCGCGGGCACGTTCCAGCCGGTGCGCGTCGAGAATATCGACGAGCACAAGATGCACAGCGAGTGGTATCAGCTGCCGCAATCGCTGGTCGACAAGATCGCGGCGACGAAGGCGCGCGGCAACCGCGTGATCGCGGTCGGCACGACGTCGATGCGGGCGCTCGAAGCCGCCGCGCGCGACGCCGATGCCGCTGGCCGGCCGCTCGCCGCGACGAGCGCCGAGACGGACATCTTCATCACGCCGGGCTACCGCTTCCGCGTGGTCGACCGGCTGGTGACGAATTTCCACCTGCCGAAGTCGACGCTGCTGATGCTGGTGTCGGCGTTCGCGGGCATCGAGACGATCCGCGCCGCGTACCGGCATGCAATCGACGAGCGCTACCGCTTTTTCAGCTACGGCGACGCAATGCTGCTCACGCGCAACGACGACGCGCTTAACGCATAATCCCTCACCCGCCGCTGGGAGCCTTCCGGCGGCGCATATCACATTGCGCCGGACTGTTTTCCGGTTGCAAACGGAGTCAACAACATGACCGACGGTCATCACAACGCTGCACGCGCCGATCACGGCGCCTACCTTGGCGATCACGTTCGCCCCGATAACGGCCTCAAATTCGAGCTGCTCAAAACCGATGGCCAGGCCCGCCGCGGCCGCCTGACGCTGAACCACGGCGTAGTCGAAACGCCCATCTTCATGCCCGTCGGCACGTACGGCACCGTCAAGGCGATCCAGCCGCGCGAACTCGAAGAAATCCACGCGCAGATCATTCTCGGCAACACGTTCCACCTGTGGCTGCGACCAGGTCTGGAAACGATCGCCGCACACGGCGGCCTGCACGGCTTCATGGGCTGGAAGCGCCCCATCCTCACCGACTCAGGCGGCTTCCAGGTCTTCTCGCTCGGCGACCTGCGCAAGATCACCGAAGACGGCGTCACGTTCGCGTCGCCGATCAACGGCGACAAGCTGTTCCTGTCGCCGGAAGTGTCGATGCAGATCCAGAAGGTGCTGAACTCGGACATCGTGATGCAGTTCGACGAATGCACGCCTTACGCGACCAACGGCGTGGCGACCTCGCACAAGGACGCCGCCGATTCGATGCGCATGTCGATGCGCTGGGCGAAGCGCTCGATCGACGAATTCAACCGGCTTGGCAATCCGAACGCGCTGTTCGGCATCGTCCAGGGCGGCATGTTCGAAGACCTGCGCGACGAATCGCTCGCGGGGTTGTCGGAGATCGGCTTCCATGGGCTTGCGATCGGCGGGCTGTCCGTTGGCGAGCCGAAGGAAGACATGATGCGCGTGCTGAACCATATCGGCCCGAAGCTGCCCGCCGACAAGCCGCACTACCTGATGGGCGTCGGCACGCCGGAAGACCTCGTGGCGGGCGTTTCAGCGGGCGTCGACATGTTCGACTGCGTGATGCCGACCCGCAACGCGCGCAACGGCTGGCTCTTCACGCGTTTCGGCGACATCAAGATCCGCAACGCCACGCACAAGAACTCGCTGCGCCCGCTCGACGAGCAATGTGGCTGCTACACGTGCCGAAATTTCACGCGCGGCTATCTGCACCATCTGCACCGCGTCGGCGAAATTCTTGGCGCGCAGTTGAACACGATCCACAACCTGCACTACTACCTCGAACTGATGCAGGAAATGCGCGACGCCATCGACGCGCAGATGTTCGACGCGTTCAGGAAGCTATTTCACGAAAACCGGGCGCGCGGGACGGAACAAAGTTAACAGCCGCGTCGGGCGGCGCGTAAAAACCGTTCTCCCACATAGCGCGTCAGACATTACAATTAACTTTCGGAATATCGGCGAGACCCCTTGACAAGCCGTCAGGAAAACCCGTTCCGGGTGCCGTCCCGTAAATGGCCGGTGGTAGAATAACCGGCTGATTTTTTTGATTGTTATAACGGAGAGACCAACGTGTCGTTCATTACCGATGCCTTCGCGCAAGGCAGTGCAGCTGGTGGCGCCGAATCGAGCCTGATGAGCTTCCTGCCGCTGATTCTGATGTTCGCGGTGCTGTACTTCATCATGATTCGCCCGCAAATGAAGCGCCAGAAGGAACACCGCAACATGCTCTCCGCCATGGCGAAGGGTGATGAAGTCGTGACGAACGGCGGTATCGTCGGCAAGGTGACCAAGGTCGGCGAAGCCTACGTTGGCGTCGAAATCGCAGAAGGTACGGAAATCACCGTGCAGAAGTCGTCGGTGACGACCATTCTGCCGAAGGGCACCCTGAAGTCGCTGTAAGGCCTGCTCTCTCGCGTCCGGCGCGGCCTCGCGTCGATCGAAGCAAACCACGCATGCTTCTGCCCGCCGCGCTCATCGCCGGACGCATCGCTTTCAAGCCAACCTCCCGTTGGACCACCCCATGAATCGTTATCCCCTCTGGAAGTATGTCGTGATGCTGGTGGCGCTCGTCATCGGCCTCATCTACACGCTGCCCAATTTCTTCGGCGAAGCGCCGGCGGTACAGGTATCGAGCGGCAAGGCAACGGTGAAGCTCGATTCGACCACGCTGTCGCAGGTCGAAGGCGCGCTCGCATCCAGCCAGATCAAGCCCGACGACGTCACGTTCGACAATTCCTCGCAGAACGCGAACATCCGCGTGCGTCTGAAAGACACCGACACGCAGCTGCGCGTGAAGGACCTGCTGCAAAAAGCGCTCAATAGCGACCCGAGCGATCCGCAGTACATCGTCGCGCTGAACCTGCAGAGTGCGTCGCCGCGCTGGCTGACCGCCCTGCACGCACTGCCCATGTACCTCGGTCTCGATCTGCGCGGCGGCGTGCACTTCCTGCTGCAGGTGGACATGGCGGGTGCGCTGAACAAGAAGCTCGATTCGGACGCATCGGATGCGCGCACGCTGCTGCGCGACAAGGGCATCCGCGATGGCGGCGTGAACCGCGTCGGCCAGTCGGTGGTCGTCAATTTCGCGGACCAGGACGTTGCGGACAATGCGCGCAAGCAACTGACGACGGCAGTTTCCGAACTCCAGTGGGCGACGCAGCCGAATCCGGCAGGCGGCTTCCAGGTGGTGGGCACGTTCACGCCGGCCGTGCAGAAGACGGTCGAGGACGCGGCGCTCAAGCAGAACATCACGACACTGCATAACCGCGTCAACGAACTCGGCGTGGCCGAGCCGGTCATCCAGCAGCAAGGCTCCGACCGTATCGTCGTCGAACTGCCGGGCGTGCAGGACACGGCGAAGGCGAAGGACATCATCGGCCGCACGGCGACGCTCGAAGCGCGTCTTGCCGATCCGAACGGCCTGCATCCGAATCCGGGCGACCCGGTTCCGGCGGGCGACGAACTCTTCACGCAAGGCAACGCCGCGCCCGTGCTGCTGCGCAAGGCCGTGATCTTCACGGGCGACCGCATCATCGACGCATCGGCAGGTTTCGACGAGCATCAGCGTCCGTCCGTCAACATCCGTCTCGACTCCGCCGGCGGCCGCGCGGTGCGCAGCGTGTCGCGCGACAACATCGGCAAGCCGATGGCGATGGTGCTGTTCGAAAAGGGCAAGGGCGAAGTGCTGACGGTCGCGACGATCCAGTCGGAACTGGGCGACCGCTTCCAGATCACGGGCCAGCCGACACCGCAAGCCGCAACCGATCTCGCACTGCTGCTGCGCGCCGGTTCGCTCGCTGCGCCGATGGACATCATCGAAGAACGCACGATCGGCCCGAGCCTCGGCGCGGACAACATCAAGAAGGGCTTCCACTCGGTGGTGTGGGGCTTTGCGGCAATCGCCGTCTTCATGATCGCGTACTACATGCTGTTCGGTTTGATCTCGATGATCGCGCTGTCGGTGAACCTGCTGCTGCTGATCGCGATTCTGTCGATGCTGCAGGCCACGCTGACGCTGCCGGGCATTGCCGCTATCGCGCTTGCCCTCGGTATGGCGATCGACGCGAACGTGCTGATCAACGAGCGTGTGCGTGAAGAACTGCGCAACGGCGCGCCGCCACAACTGGCCATCCAGAACGGTTATGCGCATGCATGGGCGACGATTCTCGACTCGAACGTGACGACGCTGATCGCCGGTCTCGCGCTGCTCGCGTTCGGCTCGGGCCCTGTGCGCGGCTTCGCCGTCGTGCACTGTATCGGCATCATGACGTCGATGTTCTCGGCAGTGTTCTTCTCACGCGGCCTCGTGAACGTGTGGTACGGCGGCAAGAAGAAGCTGCAATCGCTCGCGATCGGCCAGGTCTGGAAGCCCGCCGCCGAAGGCGCAACGGGTTACCTCGACAACGCGGACACGGCAACCGACACGGCTCGCGCGATCGCTGCCGCAACGGCGCCGAAGGCAAAGCCAAAGGCCAAGGCGCCCGCCGGCGCCGCAAAAGCCCAGGCTGCCAAGCCGACGCTGCGCAACCGCAACGCGCCAGGTGGCACGAACAAACCGGGTTCATCCCGCTGAGTCCCGGAGAAAGAGAACATGGAATTTTTCCGCATCCGTAAAGACATTCCGTTCATGCAGCGCGCGTTGGTTTTCAACGCGATCTCGCTGCTGACGTTCATCGCCGCCGTGTTTTTCCTGCTGCATCGCGGGCTGCATCTGTCGGTGGAGTTCACGGGCGGCACCGTGATCGAAGTGCAGTATCCGGGCGCCGTGCCGCTCGAACCCGTGCGCGAAACGCTGACCAAAATCGGTTACGCCGACGCTCAGGTGCAAAACTTCGGCACCTCGCGCGACGTGCTGATCCGTCTGCCGTTGAAGCAGGGCTTGAGCTCGGCGCAACAGAGCGACCAGGTGATGTCCGCGCTGACGGGCCAGGATGCGAACGCGAAGCTGCAACGCGTCGAGTTCGTCGGCCCGCAGGTCGGCAAGGAACTCGCCACCGACGGCCTGCTCGCGCTCGCCTGCGTGGTCGCGGGCATCGTGATCTATCTGTCGTTCCGCTTCGAGTGGAAGTACGCGGTCGCAGGCGTGATCGCAAACTTGCACGACGTCGTGATCATTCTCGGCTTCTTCGCGTTCTTCCAGTGGGAGTTCTCGCTGTCGGTGCTGGCCGCCGTGCTTGCAGTGTTGGGCTATTCGGTGAACGAATCGGTGGTTATCTTCGACCGGATTCGCGAAACCTTCCGCCGCGAACGCAAGATGAGCGTGATCGAAGTGATCAACCACGCAATCACGAGCACGATGTCGCGTACGATCATCACGCACGGCTGTACGCAGATGATGGTGCTGTCGATGTTCCTGTTCGGCGGTCCGACGCTGCACTACTTCGCGCTCGCACTGACCGTCGGTATTCTGTTCGGTATCTACTCGTCGGTGTTCGTCGCCGCGGCGCTGGCCATGTGGTTCGGCGTGAAGCGTGAAGACCTGATCAAGGACAAGAAGGAACGTCACGATCCGAACGATCCGAACGCGGGCGCGCAGGTTTGATCGAAAGCGTCTGATACGTTCGACAGCAACATAAAAGCAAAAGGCCGGTTCGATGATGAACCGGCCTTTGTCGTTTACGGCTTCTACGCTATCGCGTAACCCGAATTAGCGGAAGCCCAACTTGCGACGCGCCGCAATCAACGCGATCACGCTCAGCACGGCGGCAAACATCAGATAGAAGCCCGGCGCGATTTTCGAGCCCGTCGCCTGGATCAGCCACGCAATGATGAACGGCCCGAAGCCGCCGAAAATCGTCACCGCGATGTTATAGGCGAGCGACATGCCCGTCGTGCGCGTCTGGACCGGGAAGATTTCCGACAGCAATCCCGGCAACGAGCCAAAGTACGCCGTCATCAGGAAACCGAACACAATCTGCATCGCCATCAGCGTGCCGAAGGTCGGATGCGCGACGAGATAGCTGAACGCCGGACAGATCAGCAAGAACAGCAACACGGCGGGCACGAGCATGATGCGCACGCGTCCGTGGAGATCGGACAGATGTCCGACGATCGGCGAGCACACCAGCTGGATCACGCCGACCAGCGCGATCGCCGCGAAGGCCACCGATGGTGCGAGACCCAGTTGCTTGATCGCAAAGGTCGGCATGAACAGCACGAGATACGTCGAGACCGTGCCGAGCACGACGATGCCCATGCCGATGAACAGCCGCAGCTTCTGGCTCGCGAAGGTATCGCGGATCGGCGTGGTGGTAGTTTCGGCGGCGAGGAACTCGGGGGTTTCGTCGAGCTTCGTGCGGATGTACCACGCGACCGGCCCGATCAGCAGCCCGAAGAAGAACGGCACACGCCAGCCCCAGGACGCCATCTGTTCCGGCGACAACCCGCCCGTCAGCAGCATGCCGAACAGCGCGGCGAGGAGCGTCGTCAGCCCCTGGCTCGCGATCTGCCAGCTGGCGAAATAGCCGCGCCGTCCGGGCACATGCTCGGCGAGAAAGGCCGTGGCACTGCCGAATTCACCGCCCGCCGAGAAGCCTTGCATCAACCGCGCGACAACGAGAATAACCGGCGCCGCGATGCCGATCGACTGATAGGTCGGCAGCACGGCGATGATCAGGGTGCCGATCATCATCAGCAGGATCGAGAGCGTGAGCGCGGCTTTACGCCCTGCCCGGTCGGCATAGGCGCCGAGCACGATCGCGCCCAACGGCCGCATGAAGAACGACACGCCGAACGTGCCGAGCGTCAGCAGGAGCGAGACGGTGTCGTTGCCGGCCGGGAAGAACAGTTTCGAAATGACGACGGCGAAGAAGCCGTAGACGACGAGATCGAACCACTCCAGCGCATTGCCGATCGACGCCGCGACGACCGTGCGCCATGTATCGGGGCGCGTTTGCGCGGTGCTCGCGGCTAGTGTTGAACTCATTGTGGATCTCCAGGTGCGCGCGGTAGTCGTTATGGTGGTGATTGGCGTGTGACGCCCGGTCCTTTCATTTTGCCGGTTCGATGCGCGCACAACCGATCCGGCGGATTTGTTCAATATGTACCGGAAAAATTATTTCTGCACGAGGGGGAGAAGTGCCAGGGGATGGGAGGTTTTTTTGCGGTTCGCGGTGGGGTTGGGGTTGGGGTTGGGGTTGGGGTTGGGATCTGTGGTTTGACTTCGTGGCGCTGCTGGTTTGGTTTGCTGGTGTCTGCGCTGGCATCCGCACTTTGTTAGCGTGCTTCACGCGTCGCCCCTGTGCGGGGCGGCACCTACTTTTCTTTGCCGCCGCAAAGAAAAGTAGGCAAAAGAAAGCGGCTCACACCGCCAACCCGTGTTCTTATCCACGGCCCCCCCAACGTCCCCATCCTTCACACGGCTGTGCCCTTGGTCCGTGCTCGTTGCCAACGCTTCGAACAATCACATCACCCGCGTCAGGCACCCATACAAAGGCAGACGGCAGCGAATGGTATGTGCCGCCAAGGTGGCAAACTGTGTGTAGGTTGTCGCGGCGTATAGCCTGGCGCTCTTACAGCGTCTGACGCATGCGCTATCGGTCCGGAGTGAGGCGTGTGGAGCACTTGGGGCCTACACACAGTTTGCCACCTGGGCGGCCGTGGAATAGCTGGTACGGCGTGCTGTAGTGCGGGAGCGTGAAGCGGGTGAGGCGCACCGCAAGCGCGCTGGCAACGAACGTGGGTCACGTGGTTGCCGTGTGAAGCGTAAGACCCTGTGGGGGCCCTCAGGCAAGAACAAGGACTGGCGGTGTGAGCCGCTTTCTTTTGCCTACTTTTCTTTGCGGCGGCAAAGAAAAGTAGGTGCCGCCCCGCACAGGGGCGACGCCTGAAGCACGCTAACAAACCGCGGATGCCAGCGCAAACACCAGCAAACCACCCCGCCTGCGCAGCAAAACCCAAAACCTTACTGCTTGATCCCTTCAGCCTGAATATGCAGCACCGTCTTCATGCTAAATCCATATTTAGTCCCAAAATCCATCCCATAATCCGCGCGATTGAACTCCCCCGTCGCCTCGACGCCGCACACCTCGCGCTTCAGCACAGGATGCTGAATACATTTAAACGATTCGATCTTCAGATTCAGCGGCTTCGTGACGCCCTTCAGTGTGAACTGACCATCAACCGCAACCGGCGTATCGCCATCAAACTTGATCGAAGTCCCTTTGAACGTAGCGGTAGGATACTTCGCCACATCGAAGAAATCGCCCGACCGCAAATGTTCGTCGAGCTTCGTATTCCCCGTCTGGATCGAAGACGTATCCACCGTGACATCCACCGTGCCCGTCTTCGCGGCGCGATCCAGCGTCACCGTGCCCGAGCTTTTCGTGAACTTGCCGCGCCACGTCGAGACGCCGCCCATGTGGTCGGACTCGAAGCTCGGATAGGTGTGCGTCGGATCGAGCTGATAAGTATCGGCGGCATACACGCCCGCCGCCATCGACGACGCCAGCGCGCCGGCCACAATCAAGAGCATCGTTTTCAATTCATTCTCCTTTCTGTCTGAATGCCAGGTTCACTTGCTTGCGGCGACGATATGAAACTTGATCGTCACATCGTCAGCGACCACCGACGTGTCCTTCCATTCGCCCGTGCCGATATCGAACTGCGAACGCTTCACCGTCACTGCGCCGTCATACACCTGCGCAGCGCCCTGCTTCGTCACCGTGACAGGCACGACCACCGTCTGCGACTTGCCTTTCATGGTCAGCTTGCCCGTCACGTTGAACTGGTTGCTGCCCGCAGCCGCAATCGCGCTCGAGACGAACGTTGCAGTCGGGAAGGTCTTCGAATCGAACCATTCCTTGCCGCGCACCTGCTCGTTATAGCTTTCGTCGCCGAGATCGTAGCTCGATGTATCGACCGTGACCTGTGCGCTGCCTGCCGCCGGCTTTGCCGGATCGAACGCGATCTGCGCAGTGAACTTGTTGAACTTGCCTTCGACAGGCACGTTCATCTGTTTCGAGATCGCCGTGACCGTGCTCTTGCCCATGTCGACCTGCGCAAACGCGCCGCCCGACGCGGCCAGCGATGCCGCCGCAAATGCGGCGAGCATGTAGCGGTAGAACGATACCTTCATGTTTGTCCTTATTTGAGGAACGGGATCATGCGCGACAACAGGCCGTCGCGATCGAGAATCTGATGCTTGAGCGCCGCCAGCACATGCAACACGACCAGCACGAGCAGCGTGTAGTTCAGCGTGATATGAACGGACTTCAACACTTCCTTCAGATGCGGATCGGGTGCGATCAGGCGCGGCAACGGCACGAGACCGAGATAGACGACAGGCACGTTCGCCGCCGAGCTGTACAGATAGCCCGACACGGGAATCGCGACCATCAGCACGTACAACAGGAAGTGCGTGAGATGCGCGATGCCGCGCTGCCATTTGGGCATGTGCGAGGGCATCGGCGGCGTGGCATGCGTCGCGCGCCACAGAATGCGGATGATGACCAGCGCGAATACGGTTACGCCGATCCATTTGTGCCATGAGAAATACTTGAGCTTGGTCGGCGTGAAGCCGGGGATGTCCGTCATCACCCAGCCGAGCGCGAATCCGCAGACGATCAGCAGCGCGATCAGCCAGTGCAGCGCGATCGCCGTCGATGTGTACGACGAACCGCGCGCCGAGAACGAATGAAACGAAGAGGTATGTGCCATGACAGATCCGACGCCAACATGAAAGTTAAACGACCCGGGCGATGCCATTATTCCGCTCGCGTCCGGCATCGGCGCCAACGGTCTGCGCGGCGCTCATCGTACCGCAAGCAGCGGCAACTGGCTGACAGCTTTACGCGCGGCGCGAAACTTGCTATTCCCGCCTGAGCGAATGCGCGGCGCATCTGTCGGACAAAGCCTACGACGGCCGTCGGTTCTGCATCCACCCTCATCACCGCGCGGACCCACCTGTAAGGCGTCATATTGACGAGCTTTGATACTATTGCCCCCAGGCCGCGACGCGCCAGTCGCTTGCGCGGCAACAATCTGTAAGACACCGGCTGCAGCCACGACAACAACATCGCTTCCCGTTTACCGATTGCCTGCATGGAACATGACCACCTGATTGCCTGTCACGAATGCGACGCGCTATTCCAGAAGCCGCGCCTTGGACGCGGGCGGATTGCGCGCTGCCAGCGGTGCGGCGCGATGCTGTACTGGAGCGCGTCGGGTCGGCTGGACGGCATCACGGCCATGACGGTCGCCGCGCTGATCACGTTTCTGATCGCTCAGGGCTTCCCCATCGTCGAGCTGGAAACCAACGGCATCACGTCGCAGACGAGTCTGCTCGGCGCCATTGTCGCGCTGTGGGACGAAAACATGCAGGTCGTCGCCATCATCGTGTTCTGCTCGACCACGCTCTTTCCGCTCACCGAACTGCTCGCACTGCTCTATCTGCTGCTGCCGATCCGCGCGGGCTATCTGCCGCCGTTCTTCAACCAGATGCTGCGCGCGATTCAATTCGTGCGCCCGTGGGGCATGATCGAAGTCTTCATGCTCGGCGTGCTGGTGACGATCGTGAAGATGGTGAGCATCGCGCGCGTGATTCCGGAAGCCGCGATGTTCGCGTTCGGTGCGCTCACGCTGATGTTCGTCGTGGTCGTCACGTTCGACCCGCGCACGCTGTGGGATGTCGCCGAAACGCTCGGCGTGCTGCAGGCGCGGCGTGAACGGCACGCACGCGAAGACGAAGCGCGCAGCGACATGGATGGCGGCCCGCCCGACGATCGCAGCGATCGCGCGCCGGGCGCGCCGGATGTCGATGGTCCGGCCGCGCCGCACCGGGGATGACGGGCCGATGAAATACACCACGGCCTCACGCGCCGGTCTGGTCGCCTGTCACGCGTGTTCGCGCGTGCAGCCGCGCGTGCGAGGCACAGAGCAGCGCTGCACGCGCTGCGGCGCGATCCTGCACCGGCGCAACCCCGACAGCCTGATGCGCACCTGGGCGCTGCTGATCGCAGCCGCCGTGCTCTACATTCCCGCGAACCTGTTGCCCGTGCTGCACACGACCTCGCTGGTCGGTACGGAGGACGACACGATCATGAGCGGCGTCGTCTACTTCTGGACCTCGGGCGACTGGCCGCTGGCGATCATCGTGTTCGTCGCGAGCATTCTCGTGCCGATGCTCAAGCTCACGGTGCTCGCGCTGCTGACCATTACCGCGCAACGCCACTCGACGTGGCGGCCGCTCGAACGCACCAGGCTCTACCGGATCGTCGAGCGCATCGGACGCTGGTCGATGCTCGACATCTTCGTCATCACGCTGACGGTCGCGCTGGTGCGCTTCAAGTCGCTGGCCGTCATCACGGCGGGGCCGGGCGCGCTCGCGTTCGGCTCGGTCGTGATTCTCACGATGATCGCCTCGATGCAATTCGATCCACGCCTGATCTGGGACGACGTGGACAACGACCACGAGCCCGCCTCGAACAAGCCGAAAGCCGTAAAACCTCAGGACCCGAAACATGAATAGCCCCCAAGCGCCGACGCCACCTTCCGGCCCGCCGAAGAACGACCCGCCCGAGCCCGAGATCGTCACGAAACGGGGTTGGCTGCCTTCGCTCGTCTGGGTGATTCCGTTGATCGCGGCGCTGATCGGCGTCGGGCTGGTGGTGAAGTCGGTGCTCGAAAAAGGGCCGACCATCAACATCAGCTTCATCAGCGCGGAAGGGCTCGAGACCGGCAAGACCAAGGTCAAGTACAAGGACGTCGACATCGGCTTCGTGAAGGCAATCAAGCTCGCGAAGAACCACTCGCGCGTCAACGTCGAAGTGCAGCTGACGAAGGAAGCCGAAGACTTCGCGGTGAAGGACAGCCGCTTCTGGGTCGTGCGTCCGCGTATCGGCGCGAGCGGCGTGTCGGGGCTCGGCACGTTGCTGTCGGGCGCGTACATCGGTGTGGACGGCGGCCGCTCGACGGAAACGCAGACGCAGTTCGTCGGCCTCGAATCGCCGCCCGCCGTCACCGTCGACCAGAAAGGCCATCAGTTCACGCTGCGCGGCGAATCGCTCGGCTCGATCGATATTGGCTCGCCCGTGTTCTACCGGCGCGTGCAGGTCGGCCAGGTGACGGGCTTCTCACTCGACAAGGACGGCACGGGCGTCACCGTGCAGGTGTTCATCAGCGCGCCGTTCGACCAGTACGTCGGCACGAACTCGCGCTGGTGGCATGCGAGCGGCGTCGACGTGAGGCTCGACTCGAGCGGTTTCAAGCTGAACACGCAGTCGCTGGCGACGGTAATCGTCGGCGGGCTGGCGTTCCAGTCGCCGCCGGGCCAGGCCGTCGGCGTGCAGGCGCCGAACAACATGACCTTCCGCCTCGGCTCCGACGAGGTCGACGCGATGCGCGAGCCCGACGGCGAGCCGGTGCGCGTCGTGATGAACTTCAACCAGTCGCTGCGCGGGCTGTCGGTCGGCGCGCCCGTCGATTTCCGCGGCATCGTGCTCGGCCAGGTGACCAACATCGGCGTCGAATACGATCCGCAGACGAAGAACTTCAACATGCCCGTCACGATGGATCTCTACCCTGACCGCCTGCGCCGCCGCTCGCGCGGTCAGCCGGTGCCCGACACGGGCAGCGAGGACAGCCACCGTATGCTGCTCGCGCTCGTCAACCACGGCCTGCGCGGCCAGTTGCGCACGGGCAATCTGCTGACGGGCCAGTTGTACGTCGCAATCGATCTGTTCGCGAAGGCGCCGAAGGCGACCGTCGACGTCACGCGCGACCCGATCGAGCTGCCGACGATCCCGAACTCGCTCGACGAACTGCAACTGCAGATCGCCGATATCGCGAAGAAACTCGATCAGGTGCCGTTCGACCAGATTGGCAACAACCTGAACGCCGCCCTGAAGAACGCCGACCACCTGTTCACGCAGCTCGACAAGGAAGTGCTGCCTCAGACGCGCGACACGCTCGCCGCGGCAAAGCAGACGTTCGGCTCGGCGGAAGCGACGCTGCAGCAGGACTCGCCGCTGCAATCCGACGTGCATCAGGCGCTGCAGGAATTGACGCGCACGCTGCAGTCGCTGAATGCGCTGTCGGACTACCTCGAACGCCATCCCGAATCGTTGCTGCGCGGTAAATCAGGAGACAAGCCATGACGTTTGCACGCGTCCCCCGAACGATGCGCGCCGTCGCGCTTTCCGCCCTGCTGATTGCCGCGCTCGCCGCGTGTTCGTCGCCGCCGAGCCACTTCTACACGCTCTCCGCGGGCGATCAGTCGCCGGATGCCGTGCGCACCGCGAGCAACCCGGCGTTCCTGATCGAAGTGCCGCCCGTCGACGTGCCGCCGCAAGTGGCGAAAAACCAGTTCGTCGTGCAGACGGGACCGACCCAGGTGCAGGTGCTCGAACAGGAACGCTGGGCGTCGCTGCCGGGCGACGAGATCCGCCGCGCGCTGTCCAGTTCGCTGACACAGCAGCTGGGCACGATCGACGTGTACGGCTCGCCGTATCCCGACCGCGTACCCGTCTATCGCGTCAGCGTGAACGTGCAGCGTTTCGAATCGTGGCCCGGCTCGCGTGCGCAGATCGATGCCGTGTGGAGCGTGCGGGCCGTGCGCACGCAGGCCGTGCTGACTTGCCGCAGCGTCGTCGTCGAGCCGGTTTCGAGCGGCTACGATGCGCTTGCCGAAGGGCATCGGCGCGCAGTCCAGCGGATTGCAACGGAGATCGCGGCAGCCGTGCGCAATCTCGCGGCGGCGCCGGCGCGCGGCGCGGCGGTGACGTGTCCGGCATCGACTTCGGGGCCCTCTGCTGCGCCGTCGACTGCGCCGTCCGCCTCGACTACGCCGACTAAAGGCTGACGGACGCAAGCCGCGCGGGTAGCGCATCGCGCCCGCGCGCGATACTTGCCGCAAGGCACGGCGGGGCGACCGCGTACAATGTCGCCTTAATCAACGCCCTGCGGCAATCCCCATGTCCTTCGAATTTTTCATCCCCTGCCCGCGCGGCCTCGAAGCCGCGCTCGCCGCCGAACTCGCCGAGATCGCCGCGCGTCATCTGAACGGCGCGCCGTTCGCGGCTGGCGCGCAGGTGCCCGGCGGCGTGCACTTCAAGGGCGGCTGGGCAGCCGGCATGGCTGCCAACCTGCATTCGCGGATCGCGAGCCGTGTGCTGCTGAAGATCGCGCATCGTCCGTATCGCAACGAGCAGGACATTTACGGCCTCGCGCTCGAGCAGAGCTGGGAGAAGTGGTTCTCGGCGAACGAGACGCTGCGCGTCGACGTCACCGCGATCAAGTCGCCGCTGCGCAGCCTCGAATTCGCGACGCTGCGCGTAAAGGACGCCATCTGCGACCGTCTGCGCGACAAGACGGGCGCCCGTCCGAGCATCGACACGGGCGCGCCCGACGCGCGCGTGTTCGCGTTCCTGACGGCCACCGACTGCGCGCTCTATCTCGACACTTCCGGCGAGCCGCTCTTCAAGCGTGGCTGGCGGCTGGACAAGGGCGCAGCGCCGCTGCGCGAGAATCTCGCAGCGGGCATCCTGCGGCTGACGGGCTGGACGCCCGGCACGCCGCTGTACGACCCGATGTGCGGCAGCGGCACCTTCCTCGCGGAAGCGGCTCAGGTCGCGCTGAACATTGCGCCGGGCGTCGAGCGGCGCTTCGGCTTCGAGAAGTTCAAGCAATACGACGTGTCGGCCTGGCAGACGCTGAAAGTCGCCGCGCAGGATGCAAAGCGCGCGGCACGCGCGGGCCGCGGCGATCTGCTGATCTTTGGCAGCGATATTTCCGACAATATGCTCGAGAAGGCGCGCGCGAACTTTGAACGCGCGGGTTTTCCTGCGCTGCCGTTGAAGCAGCTCGATGCGCGCAACATGATGCCGCCTGCGGGTGAGCCTGGCATTCTTGTGGCGAATCCGCCGTATGGCGAGCGGATCGAGGTGCGCGGACGCGGTCCGCGGGGTGAGATTCGTAATACTGGCCGCGAAGAAGGCGGCTTCCGTCGCGCGGAAAGCGAAGCAGCACCGGATATGACGGAGTTTTTCCAGTCGTTCGGGGATGCGCTGAAGAAGCGGTTTACCGGGTGGCACGCGTTTGTGCTGACGTCGGATCGGAAGCTGCCCGGGCAATTGCGGTTGAGGGAGTCGGCGAAGACGCCGCTGTTCAATGGCGCGCTTGAGTGTCGGTTGTTCAGGTTTGATCTTGTTGCGGGGAGTGTCAGGCAGCGGCCTGCTGCGGAGTGAGGCGGGGTTTTGACCTTGCATTGCTTTGCTTTGCTTTGCTTTGCGCTGGCATCCGCGGTTTGCTTCTGGTTCGCTAGCGTTGCCCCTGTGCGGGGCGGCACCTACTTTTCTTTGCCGCCGCAAAGAAAAGTAGGCAAAAGAAAGCGGCTCACACCGCCAATCCTTGTTTCTGCCTGAGGGCCCCCAAAGGTTCTTACGCTTCACACGGCAACATGCCATTCCGCGCCCGTTGCCAACGTTCTCTTTGTACGCCTCACCCGCTTCTTGCGCCCGCGTCGCAGCACGCGGCGCCAGATAGTCCTGCGCCGCCCAGGTGGCAAACTGTGTGTTGGTTGTCGCACCACACAGGTCAGCGTTCTGCCAGAAACACCAGCCCTGCTTTCCAGTCCGAAGTGATGCACGTACGGCGCGAAAGCCTACGCACAGTTTGCCACCTGGACGGCACAAACCATTCGCTGACGCCAGCCCTTGCGTGGGTGCCTGAGGCGGGTGAGACGTCTATTCGAAGCGCTGGCAACGAGCACCAGCCAGGGCACTGCCGTGTGAAGCATGGGGACGTTGGGGGCCCGTGGATAAGAATACGGGCTGGCGGTGTGAGCCGCTTTCTTTTGCCTACTTTTCTTTGCGGCGGCAAAGAAAAGTAGGTGCCGCCCCGCACAGGGGCAACGCTTGCAAACCAATAAACATCACGCGGATGCCAGCGCAAAGGCCAAAACACCAACCGACAACACCCGCGCCGCGAAGGCCCCTACCGCCCCTTCACCCCAATACTCCTCATAAAATCGGCAAGCCTCCTTCCCTCGACATCGGGAAACGGCTCCAGCACGTCAAGCTGGTCAATATTCGCAAGCGCAAAATGGCGGAAATCTTCACGCAGCTCGCACCACGCGCCGAGCGTAAACCTCGCCCCCCAATAAGCAAGAGCAAGCGGCCAAACCCGCCGCTGTGTCGCGGCGCCATGCTTGTCCTGATACGCAAAGCTGACAACATGCCGCGAGTCAATCGCGCGATGCAGCGTATCGACGATCGCTGACACATTCCCATCGACATGAAACGACGGCGCAAAGAACGCCAGCCTGTCGATAGTCGCCCGCTTGTCGGCGGGCATAGCCGAAGCAATCTTCGCGAGCGCGCCGCGCGCCCCGGCCGCCATGCTCTCGCCGCCCCACGATTCGAGCATCCGCGCGCCGGCAGCGAGCGCCGTCAGCTCGTCGGCGGTGAAGGTGAGCGGCGGCAAACTCGCGCTGCGGCTCAAGCGATAACCAATGCCCGGCTCCCCTTCGATCGGCACGCCCGACAACTGCAAATCCTGCACATCGCGATAAACGGTGCGCAGCGACACGTGCAACCAGTCGGCCAGTTGTTGCGCGGTCGTCAGCCGTCGGCCGCGCAACAGTTCGGCGATCTGGAACAGGCGGTCGGCGCGACGCGTCATCGTAGGGGTCTCCCGGAAATAGACGGAGAATCTCCCGCGATGATAGCGCCGCATGACGCGCTCCAGCCGCGTTGCGCGTCACTTCACTCGTTGGTTTTCGAATGCAGGCCGATGCGGTTGCCCTCGGTGTCGGTGAAAAAGCCAATCCAGCCGATATCGTGCGGCAGTTGCACGGCGGGGCCTTCGACCTTGCCGCCCGCGCGCTTCACGCGTTCGAGCGTTGCGTTGACGGTCGGGCGTGCGTTCAGATAGACGAGTGAACCTGTTTGCGACGGTTCGAGCGTCGGGCTTTGGACGATGCAGCCGCCCGTCGAAGGCTCGTCGTAACTGAAGACGGCCATCGGCATGCCGAAATCTTCACGGCGCAATGTCGTATCGAGCGCGGCCTCGTAGAAGCGCACGGCGCGTTCGAAATCGACGGAAGGAATCTCAAACCAGGCGATCGCGCGATTGAGTTGGGCTGACATGGTGTTCTCCTTTGATTGGCGGTGAGCCGTGTGGGTCGCCGGATGGCGTAGGAGAAGTGTGCGGGTGGGTTGCTGACAGCGTTCTGTCAGTAGGGTTGGGGGTGCTTTGGTTTTTGCTTTTTTGGCGGTGGGATATTCGGTGTGTTTTCGCGGAGCGAGTGGCGGTGGTTTTGTGTTTGCGGTGGCTGGCATCCGCGGTTTGCTTCTGGTTTGCTAGCGTTGCCCCTGTGCGGGGCGGCACCTACTTTTCTTTGCCGCCGCAAAGAAAAGTAGGCAAAAGAAAGCGGCTCACACCGCCAGCCCGTGTTCCTATCCACGGGCCCCCAACGTCCCCATCCGTCACACGGCAGTGCCCTGGCCGGTGCTGGTTGCCAACGCTTCGAACAATCGCATCACCCGCTTCAGGCACCTGTACAACGGCAAGGGGCAGCGAATGGTTTCTGCAGCCCAGGTGGCAAACTGTGTGTAGGTTGTCGCGTCGTATAGCCTGACGCTCTTACAGGGTGGGGCGCGTGCGCTATCGGTCCGAAGTGAGGCGTGTGGAGCACTTGGGCCAACACACAGTTTGCCACCTGGGCGGCAGACGAATGTCTGGCGCGCCATGCTGTAACGCGGGAGCTTGAAGCGGGTGATGAGCACTGCAAGAGCGCTGGCAACGAGCGTGGGTCACGTGATTGCCGTGTGAAGCGTAAGAACCTGTGGGGGCCCTCAGGCAGGAACAAGAACTGGTGGTGTGAGCCGCTTTCTTTTGCCTACTTTTCTTTGCGGCGGCAAAGAAAAGTAGGTGCCGCCCCGCACAGGGGCAACGCTAGCAAACCAGAAGCAAAACGCGGATGCCAGAGCAAAAGACAGAACACCAACCGCCCGCGCCGCGAAGGCGCAAAAACAACAAAGCGCCTCCGCGTAATCAGCTCCTCAATCGACAGACTTGACCATATCCTCAATCACCTTCTTGGCATCGCCAAACACCATCATGGTCTTGTCCATATAGAACAGATCATTATCGAGCCCGGCATACCCCGCCGCCATCGAGCGTTTATTCACGATGACAGTCCGGGCCTTATAGGCCTCAATAATGGGCATACCCGCAATCGGCGACTTGGGATCGGTCTTGGCCGCAGGATTAACGACGTCATTCGCGCCGAGCACAAGAACCACATCGACCTGACCGAACTCGCCGTTGATGTCCTCCATCTCGTGAACGATCTCATACGGCACTTCAGCTTCAGCCAGCAGCACGTTCATATGCCCAGGCATACGCCCCGCAACAGGGTGAATCGCATACTTCACGTCCACGCCCTTCTCGATCAGCAGATCGGTCAGTTCCTTCAGCGCATGTTGAGCACGCGCCACAGCAAGACCATAACCCGGCACGATCACAACGGTCTCGGCATTGCCGAGCATGAACGACGCATCTTCCGCCGACCCCGACTTCACAGGCCGCTGCTCAGCCGACCCGCCCGCCGTCGCCGCGCCCGCTTCGCCGCCGAAGCCGCCCAGGATCACGTTGAAGAACGAGCGGTTCATCGCCTTGCACATGATGTACGACAGAATTGCACCCGAAGAACCCACCAGCGACCCGGCAATGATCAGCATCGCGTTGTTCAGCGAGAAGCCAATGCCCGCCGCCGCCCAGCCCGAGTACGAGTTCAGCATCGACACGACGACGGGCATGTCCGCCCCGCCGATCGGGATGATGATCAGCACGCCGAGCGCGAACGCGATCAGCGTCATGATGATGAACGGCAGCCACGATTGCGTGAGGAAGAAGATCACGCCGAAGCCGATCATCGCCAGCGCGAGCAGCAGGTTGATCAGATGCTGACCCGCATAGACGACAGGCGCGCCCTGGAAGAGCCGGAACTTGTATTTGCCCGACAGCTTGCCGAATGCAATCACCGAACCGCTAAACGTAATCGCGCCGACGAACGTGCCGATAAACAGCTCGATCCGGTTGCCATACGGCAGGAAGCCCGGAATGCCTTCCTCGGAGCCGAGACCGAACGCAGCCGGCTCCGACACCACCGCATACGCGATACACACGGCCGCCATACCGATCAGCGAGTGCATCGCCGCGACCAGTTCCGGCATCTTCGTCATCTCGACGCGCGCGGCAACGAACGCGCCGATCGCGCCGCCCACCACCAGCGCGACGAACACCAGCGACAGACCCAGCGACAGATTCGAGCCGAGCGCGGCCGCCTGCTTGGCGATCAGCGCAACGGTCGTGAGAATCGCGATCGCCATGCCGACCATGCCGAACATGTTGCCCGTGCGCGCGGTCTTCGGATTCGACAAGCCCTTGAGCGCCTGGATGAAACAGACGGAGGCGATCAGATAAAGGAGCGTAACGACGTTCAGACTCATTTATGCACCCTCCTTGGGCCCAGCAATCTTCTTCGGCTCTTTCTTCTTGAACATCTCCAGCATTCGCCTGGTCACGAGGAACCCGCCGAACACGTTCACCGCGGCAAGCGCAACGGCAATCGTGCCGAAGAACTTGCCCGTGCCGCCGACCGTGAGGCCAGCCGCGAGCATCGCGCCGACGATGACAATCGCCGAAATCGCGTTGGTCACGGCCATCAGCGGCGTATGCAGCGCCGGCGTCACGTTCCAGACGACGTGGTAGCCGACGTAGATCGCCAGCACGAAAATGATCAGGTTGATCACGGTATGGTTGATGACTTCCATCAGAGTCTCCTGTCGACCAGAGTTCGCGCTTTAGCGCTGACTCTCGTCACATGCACGTTAGTGCGCTATGCCTTGCGCGTGACTTCGCCGTCGCGCGCCACCAGCGTGGCCGCGACGATGTCGTCCGCGAGATCGATATTGAGTGCGCCTTCCTTCGTGACGATCAGCTTCATGAAGTCGAGCAGATTGCGGGCGTACAGTGCCGAGGCGTCCGACGCGACCATCGACGCGAGGTTCGTATACCCCGCGATCGTCACGCCATGCTTGACGACGACCTTGTCGGCCTCCGTCAGCGGGCAGTTGCCGCCCCGCTGGCCTTCGTATTCGGGCCCGCGTCCCGCGGCAAGGTCGATGAGAACCGTACCCGGTTTCATGGCCTGCACGGTTTCGACGGAGATCAGCGTCGGCGCGGGGCGCCCAGGAATCAGCGCGGTGGAGATCACGATATCGGCCTGCTTCGCCCGCTCGTGAACCAGCGCCGACTGGCGAGTGAGCCACGACGGCGGCATCGGCCGGGCGTAGCCGCCGACGCCTTCGGCCGCTTCGCGTTCCTCATCGGTTTCGTAAGGCACGTCGAGAAATTTGCCGCCGAGCGATTCGATCTGCTCCTTCACGGCAGGACGCACGTCCGACGCTTCGATCACGGCGCCAAGGCGCTTCGCGGTCGCGATCGCCTGCAGGCCTGCGACGCCCGCGCCGAGAATCAGCACGCGCGCGGCTTTCACGGTGCCTGCCGCCGTCATCAGCATCGGCATGAAGCGCGGGTAAAGATCGGCGGCGAGCAACACCGCTTTGTAGCCCGCAATGTTGGCTTGAGACGACAGTACGTCGAGGCTTTGCGCACGTGTGGTGCGCGGCGCGGCTTCGAGCGCGAACGCAGTTATTCCCGCGGCTGCAAGCTTTGATGCGTTCTCGACATTAAACGGCTCCAGCATGCCGACCAGCACCGCACCGCGTTTAAGAAGCGGGAGTTCTGAATCGGTGGGGCTTTGAACCTTGAGAACGATCTCTGCGCCGAACGCGGTCGGCGCATCGACGAGTTCTGCGCCCGCAGCTGCGTACGCGTCGTCCAGATAGCTCGCGGCCGTTCCTGCGCCGCTCTGTACGGTAACCCTGTGGCCCTGCGACACGTACTTCTTGACCGTCTCGGGCGTCGCGGCGACGCGTGTTTCGTACGGCCGCGTCTCGGCTGGCACTCCGATGTGCATCGTGAATCCTCCTCGACCATCCTGTTATGAAAATCTGGAATCGCCGACGAGGGGCAACGCCGGCAATGCAAAAGGCAAGTGCAACGGCTACGCACGGCTGGGGCTTCAGCCACGATGTCCACTTTAACCGAAGTCCAGGGGCAGATCGAAATTGGTATCGATCCCGGTATTCAGGAACACGATCCTTATGTCTTTCCGTGCCTTTTGCATCGATATGTGCTAGTGCGAGGCGGTCCGTTCTCCGCCGGCGCCGGCAAGCCCGGGCCATAAACGGTAAAATGCCGTCCCATGAAACCGGAAACCTGGGCTCCGCATGTCACGGTGGCGGCTGTCGTCGAACGCGATGGGCGCTTCCTGCTGGTCGAAGAACATACGCCCGCCGGGCTGCGTCTGAACCAGCCCGCCGGCCATCTGGAAGCAGGCGAGACGCTGACGCAGGCCGTCATCCGCGAAACGCTCGAAGAGACGGCGCAGTCATTCGCGCCCGCAGCGCTGGTTGGCGTCTATATGACGCATTTCAGCCGGCCCGACACCGTGGATGGTCCGCAAGACGGCGTCACGTATCTGCGCTTCACGTATTGCGGCTCGACGGACGGCGAACCTTCAGAGGCCCGTGCGCTCGATCCCGATATCGTGCGCACCGTCTGGATGAGCGCCGACGAACTGCGCGCGTGCCCCGAGCGGCATCGCACGCCGCTCGTGATGCAATGTATCGACGACTACCTCGCCGGCCGGCGTTTCCCGCTCGACTTCGTGCAAACGCATTCGGTCGGGCCCTCCCGATAGAACGCGTGCTTCGGCACGACACAGAGCAGTCAGGCAGAGTCACATGAGCAAACAGAAAGTGGTGGTAGGCATGTCGGGCGGCGTCGATTCGTCGGTCACGGCGTGGCTGCTGAAGGAACAGGGTTACGACGTGGTCGGCCTGTTCATGAAGAACTGGGAAGACGACGACGACAGCGAATACTGTTCGACGCGTCAGGACTGGATCGACGTCGTCTCGGTCGCGGACCTGATCGGCATCGACGTCGAGGCGGTCAACTTCGCGGCCGAATACAAGGACCGCGTGTTCGCCGAATTCCTGCGCGAGTATTCGGCGGGCCGCACGCCGAACCCGGACGTGCTGTGCAATGCCGAGATCAAGTTCAAGGCGTTCCTCGATCACGCGATGTCGCTCGGCGCGGAAACCATCGCGACGGGCCACTATGCGCGCGTGCGCGAAATCGACGGCCGTTTCGAGCTGCTGAAGGCCTTCGATCACACCAAGGACCAGTCGTACTTCCTGCATCGCCTGAACCAGGCGCAACTGTCGAAGACGCTGTTCCCGCTCGGCGAAATCCCCAAGACCAAGGTGCGCGAGATTGCCGAGCAGATCGGCCTGCCGAACGCGAAGAAAAAGGATTCGACGGGCATCTGCTTTATCGGCGAGCGGCCGTTCCGCGACTTCCTGAACCGCTATCTGCCGACCAAACCCGGCCCGATGAAGACCACCGAAGGCAAGACGGTCGGCGAGCACATCGGCCTCGCGTTCTATACGTTCGGGCAACGCAAGGGCATTGGCCTGGGCGGCAGCAAGGACGGTAGCGGCGAGCCGTGGTTCGTCGCGGGCAAGGACATCGCGTCGAACACGCTGTATGTCGCGCAGGGCCACGATCACCCGTGGCTGCTGAGCCATACGCTGACGGCGGGCAACACGAGCTGGGTCGCGGGCCACGCGCCCGAGGAAGGCCATGCGTGCGCGGCGAAGACGCGCTATCGCCAGGCCGATGCAGCATGCACGTTCGGGGCTGCCGACGGCGCCGACAAGAACGCGCTCTTTTCCCTTCATTTCACCGACGCCCAATGGGCTGTCACACCGGGGCAATCGGCCGTGCTCTACGATGGCGACGTGTGCCTCGGCGGCGGCATCATCGAACACGCGGCTACGGCTCAACCCGTCGTCCGCCAGCCTCAGAAGGCGGCGCTGCTGACCGCGCGCTGAGCCTTGCCGGGAAAGCCTCGCGGACACCTTCCGCGAGCTTTTCCCGCCGACATCGCTGCACTGATTCCCGCTTCGTTGTATCTTCCGGGCGACGGTTGTCCTGCCGCCCGCGTTTCGGCGCGCTGACGGTTCGCTTCATGTTCCGTCAAACAGGCCGTTAACTGGGCAAGAACAACCCGCCGTACCGTTTCGCAGCGCGATCCATCCCCACGGACGCCCGCTGTTTTCACGAGAAGACCCCGACGCAACCGGCGCCGGATGCTTCCGCTGCGAGGAATTCACCGCAATGGAGTTGTCATGTTTTCTCGACGTTATCTGGCGATGTGGGGTGCCATCCTGCTGCTGGCGGCCTGCGCCGCGCTCGCGGCAACCGGTCACATCGCATGGCTGTGGATCATCGTGCCCGTGCTGCTGGTCGCGCTCGGCGCCTACGATCTGACGCAGGAGCGCCACGCGATCCTGCGCAACTATCCGCTGTGGGGGCATTTCCGCTTCCTGTTCGAGTTCATCCGGCCTGAGATCCGCCAGTATTTCGTCGAAGACGACACCGAAGAAAAGCCGTTCTCGCGTGCGCAACGCAGCATCGTCTATCAGCGCGCGAAGAATGAAGTGGACAGCCGTCCTTACGGCACGGAAATCGACGTGAAGGCGACGGGCCACGAATTCATCAGCCATTCGCTCGTGCCGACCAAGCTCGACGGCCACGACTTTCGTGTCGTGGTCGGGGCGAACCGCGCGCAGCCGTATTCGATGTCGATCTTCAACATCTCCGCGATGAGCTTCGGCTCGCTGTCGGCGAACGCGATTATGGCGCTGAACCTCGGCGCGAAGAAAGGCAACTTCGCGCACGACACGGGCGAAGGCTCGATGTCGAAGTATCACCGCGAGCATGGCGGCGACATCATCTGGGAAATCGCATCGGGCTACTTCGGCTGCCGCAACGACGACGGCACGTTCAACGCCGACAAGTTCGCGAAGCAGGCCAGCGAGCCGCAAGTGAAGATGATCGAGGTAAAGCTGTCGCAAGGTGCGAAGCCGGGCCACGGTGGCGTGTTGCCCGCCGCGAAGATCACGCCCGAAATCTCCGAAACACGCGGCGTGCCGATGGGCCGCGATTGCATCTCGCCCGCCACGCACTCGGAGTTTTCGACGCCGCGCGAACTGCTCGAATTCGTCGAGCGTCTGCGCAACCTGTCGGGCGGCAAGCCAACGGGCTTCAAGCTGTGCATCGGGCATCCGTGGGAATTCTTCGGCATCGCCAAGGCAATGCTGGAAACGGGCATCCTGCCGGACTTCATCGTCGTCGACGGCGCGGAAGGCGGCACGGGCGCGGCGCCGCTCGAATTCACCGATCACATCGGCGTGCCGCTGCAGGAAGGGCTGCTGCTCGTGCACAACACGTTAGTTGGCGTCGGCTTGCGCGACAAGATTCGCATTGGCGCGAGCGGCAAGATGATTACGGCTTTCGATATCGCGAAGACGCTGGCGATCGGCGCTGACTGGGTGAATGCCGCGCGCGGGTTCATGTTCGCGGTTGGGTGTATTCAGGCGCAGACGTGTCATACGGGTCGTTGCCCGACGGGTGTTGCGACGCAGGACCCTGTGCGCCAGCGGGCGCTGATCGTTACCGACAAGTCGGACCGCGTGTTCAACTTTCATCACAACACGCTGCATGCGTTGCAGGAGATCGTTCAGGCTGCTGGCCTGCGGCATCCTGCTGATCTGCGTGCGCACCATATCGTGCGGCGGGTGTCGTCGTATGAGGTGCGGTTGATGTCGGATCTGCTGAAGTATCTCGAACCTGGCGATTTGCTGGTGGGGCAGTATCGTTATACGTTGTATGAGAAATGGTGGCCCGTGGCGCGGAGTGATTCGTTTGCGCCGGAACTCGAGTCGGCCACTGCGTAATGCTGGTTTTTTAGCGGGCATCCCGCGAGTTGGTTCTGGTTTGCTAGTGTCGCACTTTGGGCCGCTTCGGGTTTTGTGGCGGCATCCGCGTGATGTTATTGGTTCGCATGCGTTGCCCCTGTGCGGGGCGGCACCTACTTTTCTTTGCCGCCGCAAAGAAAAGTAGGCAAAAGAAAGCGGCTCACACCGCCAGTCCTTGTTCCTGCCTGAGGGCCCCCAAAGGGTCTTACACTTCACGCGTCAACCACGTGACCGACGTTCGTTGCCAGCGCTCTTGCGGTGCGCCTCACCCTCTTCACGCTCCCGCGCTACAGCACGCCGGCCCAGACAGTCCTCCGCCGCCCAGGTGGCAAACTGTGTGTAGGCCGTAGTGCTCCACACGCCTCACTTCGGACCGATAGCACACGCGTCCCACCTGTAAGAGCGCTTACTTACACGACGCGACAACCTACACAGAGTTTGCCACCTGGGCGGCACATACCATTCGCTGCCGCGCACCGTTGTACGGGTGCCTGAAGCGGGTGATGCGATTGTTCGAAGCGCTGGCAACGAGCATCGGCGAGGGCACTGCCGTGTGAAGCGCGGGGACGTTGGGGGCCCGTGGATAAACACACGGGCTGGCGGTGTGAGCCGCTTTCTTTTGCCTACTTTTCTTTGCGGCGGCAAAGAAAAGTAGGTGCCGCCCCGCACAGGGGCAACGCTTGCGAACCAATAACATCACGCGGATGCCAGCGCAAAGCAAAGCAAACCGAACTAAAACCGTCCACGCCTTGCGCAGCAAAAAAACCGTTACTGATTCGACGCGATGCGTTGCTGAATATGCTGCGCCCGCGCCGCCGACGCCGGATGCGAACTCAACATACTCGACTTCCCTCCATCGAGCTTCGCGAGTTTATTGAACGCGGTGACGAGACCAGCCGGGTTCTGGCCTTTCTTCTTCTGGATATCGAACGAATAATCGTCCGCCGCCGATTCCTGCGACTGCGAGAACTGCGCGTTGATCAGCTTCTCGGAGAAATCCCCAAGTTGCGACGACGAGATCGCGGCCGTGATACCGCCCGTCGACGACGCCACCGACCGCACCGCCGACGTCGCATACGCGACCTGCATCGCTTTCTTCGTGTGGCCAAGCGCCACGTGACCCATCTCATGACCGACGACGCCGCGCACTTCGTCGTCCGTCATCATGTCCATCAGACCGCTATAGACGCGCACGCAGCCGTTCGCCATCGCCCACGCGTTGACGTCCTTCGTGATGTAGACCTTGTAGTTGACGGGCACGCCGTTGATATTGTCGCCAAGCTGCGCGGCAATCTTGTTCAGGCGCTTCGTGTACGGGCTGCCGGCGGGCGCAATCTTGTTTTCCGCGTCGAGCTGCGCGCAGGACTTGTCGGACAGTGTGCGCACGTCGGCATCGGTGAGGGACGCAGCCTGCACGGCCTGCGAGCCGGACTGAACGAGGCTATTGGGATCGAGGCTCACCCCCGAACAGGCAGCGAGCACACCGCACGCGGCGGCGGCGAGAGCAACGCGGATCGTTTTCATGACGAACGTTCCCTTGACGATGTTATCGATGGTCGTGCGAGGGCGCCGTGCGCCCCGCCTGCTGCCGCGAACGAACGCAAACCCGCGCGCCGCGACGGCTTCATCCGGACAGACGCCCAAAGAAAAAGCGCCTGACAGGCAGGCGCTTTTTTAACATATCGAAAGGTCTTTTCGTGGAAAACGAAAGCTTCCTTAACACTCCGTCACTCGCATGCGACATTCACGCGGCGTTTCCATGCGCGATGAATCGCTGGGCCACGGATCACGTCAATACAGTGTCGATGAACGACTGACGCTGCGACAGCTTCTGATAGTGCTTGTCGAGATTCGGATGCTGTTCGCGCCAGTTCAATTGCGGCATGCGGAAGTCGAGATAGCCCAGCGCGCAGCCGACGGCCACGTCGGCGAGCGTGTAGTGATTGCCCGCGCACCACGCCTTCGCGGCGAGCCCTTGCGCCATCGCGATCAGGCCGTCGTCGATCTTGTGACGCTGGCGCGCAATCCACGATTTGCTGCGATGCGCTTCTTCACGCAGCACGCCTTCGAGGCGGATCAGCACCGCGGCGTCCATGATGCCGTCCGCCAGCGCTTCCCAGCAGCGCACTTCGACGCGCTCGCGGCCCGACTGCGGCACGAGCTTGCACACGGGCGACAGCGTGTCGACGTATTCGCAGATCACGCGCGAGTCGAACACGGCCGCACCGTCTTCCATCACGAGACACGGCACCTTGCCGATCGGGTTGTACTCGTGGATGGCCGTGTCGTCGGCCCAGACGTTTTCGAGTTCGAGCTTGTAGTCGATTTTCTTTTCGGCGAGCACGATCCGCGCCTTGCGGACAAATGGGCTCGACAGCGAACCGATGAGTTTCATTACATCCTGCCTTGGATTGAAATTGGGCGAAAGTATAAGTGCGCGGGCGCGCGCTGGAAGGTTTTCCGTGCGCTGCGCGCTGCGCTTCGCCCTGCCGGCGCGCCGGGTTGTAGACAGATTGCAACAATGCCGGCCGCGGGCGGGACCGTCTACCTGGCCTGATAGCCAAGGCTCACGCGCGGCCAGGAGCCACCCGGAAGCGTTTCCCGTTGGGCGATACAATCGCAACATTGCCGCGCGGCGAATGACCTTGCCTGCCGCGCCGCCCTCCACCACGCACGATGAACCGCCGACTGCACTCATGACCGATCTGACTCCGGCAACCGATATCTACCGTCAGCGCCGCGCGCGCGTACTCGATGCGCTGCGCGCCGCGGGCGGCGGCGTCGCCATCGTTCCGACCGCGCCCGAAGTGCTGCGCAACCGGGACGCCGACTATCCGTACCGGCACGACAGCTACTTCTACTATCTGACGGGCTTCACCGAACCGGAAGCGATGCTCGTGCTCGACGCGAGCGCCAGGCAGGACGAGCCCGCGGCGATCCTGTTCTGCCGCGCGAAGAACGCGGAGCGCGAGACGTGGGAAGGCTTCCGCTTCGGCCCCGAAGGCGCGCGCGAAGCATTCGGCTTTGACGCCGCCTTTGCCTTCGACGAAATCGACGCCCAGTTGCCTCGCATCATCGCCGACAAGCCCGCGCTGCACTATGCGCTGGGCGCGTCGGAACAGTTCGACGGCAAGGTGCGCCAGTGGCTCGACGCGGTGCGCATGCAAGGCAGAAGCGGCGTGCTCGCGCCATCGGCGGTGCATGATCTGCTGCCACTGCTCGACGAGATGCGCCTCGTGAAGGACGATCACGAACTCGCGATCATGCGCCGTGCTGCCGCGATCTCTGCCCAGGCGCATCGGCGCGCGATGGCGGCATGCCGGCCCGGCGTGCGCGAATACGAACTCGAAGCGGAACTGCTCTACATATTCCGCAAGCACGGCGCGCAGGCACCGGCGTACGGCTCGATCGTCGCCGCGGGCGCCAACGCTTGCGTGCTGCACTATCCGGCCGGCAACGCAGTCGCGCAGGACGGCGATCTGATCCTGATCGACGCCGCATGCGAACTCGACGGCTACGCGTCAGACATCACGCGCACCTTCCCCGCGAGCGGCCGCTTCACGCCCGCGCAGCGCGAGCTTTACGACATCGTGCTGGCCGCGCAGCAGGCCGCGATCGATGCGACGAAAGCAGGCGCGAACTTCGACGCGCCGCATCAGGCCGCGGTGCGCGTGCTCGCGCAAGGGCTGCTCGACACAGGCATTCTCAATCGCGATCTGTTCGCGGGCGTCGATGAAGTCATCGAAGAGCGTGCGTATGCGCGCTTCTACATGCATCGCACGGGACATTGGCTCGGCATGGACGTGCACGATGCGGGCGACTATCGCGAGCGCGGCGCGCCTGCCGATGAAACCGGCGCGCTACCCTGGCGCACGCTGAAGCCGGGCATGACGCTGACGATCGAGCCGGGCCTTTACATCCGCGCCGCCGACGACGTGCCCGAAAAGTACTGGAACATCGGCATCCGCATCGAGGACGACGCGATCGTCACGGCAACCGGCTGCGAGCTGATGACGCGCGACGTGCCCGTCGACGCGGACGAAATCGAAGCGCTGATGCAGCAGGCGCAACCCGCGCAGAAGGCCGGCGTGGCCTGAGCGCAAGGAACAGACAAGAAGATGAGCGAAGTCCACCCGGCGGCGAACACGCCCGCCCTTCCTTCGAGCAGCGAGCCCTACGACTACGACGTGACGATCGTCGGCGCGGGGCCGGTCGGTCTTGCGCTCGCGGGCTGGCTCGCGCGGCGCAGCGCAACGCAGAAGCTGAACGTGGCGCTGATCGACGCGCGCGAGCCGGAAGATTCGGTTGCCGACCCGCGCGCAATTGCCGTATCGCATGGCAGCCGGATGATTCTCGAGCCGCTCGCCTGGCCATCCGACGCAACCGCGATCCAGCGCATTCACGTCTCGCAGCGTGGTCATTTCGGGCGCACGCTGATCGATCACTCGGAGCACGGCCTGCCCGCGCTCGGCTACGTGCTGCGATATGGCTCGATCGTCCACGCACTCGCCGAGACCGTGCGCGCGACGCCCGTGCACTGGTTCAAATCGACGAAAGCGCAGGCGCCGCAGCAACTGGAAGACGACGGCGTGCTGCTGCCGATCGAAAGCGCGCACGTCACGCGCACGCTGCGCACGCGCATTCTGGTGAACGCCGAAGGCGGCCTGTTCGGCGAACAGCAGGCGGGCTCCGGCGAAACGCGTGATTACGGGCAAACCGCGCTGGTCGGCACGGTGACGCTGTCGTCGCCGCAGCCGCATGTCGCGTGGGAACGCTTTACGTCGCAAGGTCCGATTGCGCTCCTGCCGACGGGCGGCGTGCGCGGCGCGGACTACGCGCTCGTCTGGTGCTGCGCGCCGGAACAGGCGGCGCGCCGCGCGCAGTTACCCGACGAAGACTTTCTGCGCGAACTCGGCGCCGAGTTCGGCGACCGGATGGGCCGTTTCGTGCAGATCAAGGGGCGCGCGTCGTTCCCGCTCGGGCTGAACACCGTCGATACGCTCGTCAAGGGCAACGTCGTCGCGATCGGCAATGCGGCGCAAACGCTGCATCCCGTCGCGGGCCAGGGGCTGAATCTCGGCTTGCGCGATGCGCACGCGCTCGCCGACGCGCTGTCGCACTACGGCGCGACGCGCAGCGCGTTGATCGCATTCGCGCAGCGCCGCGCGCTCGACCGCCGTATGACGATCGGCGCAACCGACACGCTCGCCCGCCTCTTCACGATCGACTTTCCGCCGCTCGCGGCGCTGCGTGGTCTCGCCCTCACGGCGCTCGAGTTCGTGCCGCCCGTGAAGACGGCGCTCGCCCGCCAGATGATGTTCGGGCAACGCCGCTAGCGCGTTGCGACATCGCGAAAAAGTGGTCACCGTTCTATGAGCGCGGCCACTTTCATAGAAGATTTAATGAGTTACCTCAGGCGCGGTTCGATCTGGGTCAGCGCGTTAACGGTAAAATAGCGGTTTTCCCTCGTATTTTGCGGTACGTACGGTGCGCGATTTCCACGATTTCGACGCACCTCACGTTCGCCGCCGATGTCCGCTATGCCCACTCTCGGCTCCCACACACTGCGCAACAATCTGTTCGTCGCCCCCATGGCGGGCGTGACCGACCGGCCGTTCCGCCAGCTCTGCAAGCGCATGGGCGCGGGCTATGCGGTGTCGGAGATGGTGGCGTCGAACGCGCAGTTGTGGAAAAGCGAAAAGACGATGCGCCGCGCCAACCACACGGGCGAGGTCGAGCCGATCGCGGTGCAGATCGCGGGCGCCGACCCGCAGATGATGGCCGAAGCCGCGCGCTACAACGTCGCGAACGGCGCACAGATCATCGACATCAACATGGGCTGCCCGGCCAAGAAGGTCTGCAATGTCGCGGCCGGTTCGGCGCTGCTGCAGAACGAGCCGCTCGTGCAGCGAATCGTCGAAGCCGTGGTGAATGCCGTCGGCGTCGGTCCGGATGCGGTGCCCGTCACGCTGAAAATCCGCACCGGCTGGGACCGCGACAACAAAAACGCGCTGACCATCGCGAGTCTGGCCGAAAGCGCCGGCATTTCGATGCTGACGGTGCACGGCCGCACGCGCGCCGACCTGTATCACGGCGAAGCGGAGTACGAAACGATCGCCGCCGTGAAGGCCGCGGTGAAGATCCCCGTCGTCGCGAACGGCGACATCACGTCGCCGCACAAGGCGCGCGAAGTGCTGGCCGCGACGGGCGCGGACGCCATCATGATCGGCCGCGCCGCGCAGGGGCGTCCGTGGCTGTTCCGCGAGATCGAACATTTCCTGTTGACGGGCGAGTTGATGGAAGCGCCGCGCATCGACGAAATCCAGCAGGTGATGAACGAGCACCTCGAAGATCACTACGCGTTCTACGGCGAATTTACGGGCGTTCGCACTGCGCGCAAGCACATCGGCTGGTACACTCGCGGCCTTTCTGGCGCCAACGTGTTCCGCCACCGTATGAATACGCTGGACACGACGCGCGAACAACTGCTCGCCGTCAACGAATTCTTCGACGCACAAAAGGCGATTTCGGACCGCCTCGTGTACGTCGACAACGAAGTCAACAACGACGGTGAGCAGGACCAAACCGACCGACTAGCAGCATGAGCAAGCACAATATCGAACAATGTGTCCGCGATAGCCTGGGGATGTACTTCCAGGATCTCGACGGCTCCAATCCGCACGACGTCTACGACATGGTGATTTCGTGCGTCGAAAAACCGTTGCTCGAGGTGGTGCTCGAGCAGGCCGGCGGCAATCAGTCGCTGGCAGCCGAGTATCTCGGCATCAACCGCAATACGCTGCGCAAGAAACTGCAACAGCACGGCCTGCTGTAGTTTCGGCGCCCTGCCACGCCTTTCATCGGCTTTTGTTCTCATCATGATCAAGCAAGCGCTCATCTCCGTTTCCGACAAGTCCGGCATCGTCGATTTCGCGAAATCGTTGTCGGACCTCGGCGTCAAGATCCTGTCGACGGGCGGCACCGCGAAACTGCTCGCGGACGCCGGCCTTCCCGTTACCGAAGTGGCCGACTACACGGGCTTTCCGGAAATGCTGGATGGGCGCGTGAAGACGTTGCACCCGAAGGTGCACGGCGGCATCCTCGCCCGCCGCGATCTGCCCGAGCACATGGCCGCGCTCGAAAAGCACGACATTCCCACCATCGATCTGCTCGTCGTGAACCTGTATCCGTTCGTGCAGACGATCTCGAAGGAAGAGTGCTCGCTGGAAGACGCGATCGAGAACATCGATATCGGCGGACCGACCATGCTGCGTTCGGCAGCGAAGAATCACCGCGACGTGACCGTCGTGGTCGATCCCGCTGACTACGCAACCGTGCTCGAAGAAATGCGCGCGAACGGCAACACGGTCGGCTACAAGACCAACTTCCGCCTCGCGACCAAGGTGTTCGCGCACACCGCGCAGTACGACGGCGCGATCACGAACTACCTGACGAGCCTCACGGAAGAACTGCAGCACCGCGAGCGCAACACGTACCCCGCCACCTTCAACCTCGCGTTCGACAAGGTGCAGGACTTGCGCTACGGCGAGAACCCGCACCAGAGCGCAGCGTTCTATCGCGACATCGTGGTGCCCGCTGGCGCACTGGCGAACTATCGCCAGTTGCAGGGCAAGGAACTGTCGTACAACAACATCGCCGACTCCGACGCCGCGTGGGAATGCGTGAAGACGTTCGACGCGCCTGCCTGCGTGATCATCAAGCACGCGAACCCGTGCGGCGTGGCTGTCGGCGCGAACCCGCACGAAGCGTATTCGAAGGCGTTCCAGACGGATCCGACGTCGGCGTTCGGCGGCATCATCGCGTTCAACCGCGAAGTCGACGAAACGGCGGCCCAGGCTGTCGCGAAGCAGTTCGTCGAAGTGCTGATCGCACCGTCGTTCAGCGATGCAGCGAAGCAGGTGTTCGCGGCCAAGCAGAACGTGCGTCTGCTCGAAATCGCGCTGGGCGAAGGCCACAACGCGTTCGATCTGAAGCGCGTGGGCGGCGGTCTGCTCGTGCAATCGCTCGATGCGAAAAACGTGCAGCCGCACGAACTGCGCGTCGTGACGAAGCGTCACCCGACACCCAAGGAAATGGACGATCTGCTGTTCGCTTGGCGCGTCGCGAAGTTCGTCAAGTCGAACGCGATCGTGTTCTGCGCGAACGGCATGACGATGGGCGTCGGCGCGGGCCAGATGAGCCGCGTGGACTCGGCGCGCATCGCGAGCATCAAGGCGCAGAACGCGGGCCTGACGCTGTCGGGCACGGCCGTGGCATCGGATGCGTTCTTCCCGTTCCGCGACGGTCTCGACGTGGTCGTGAACGCAGGCGCGACCTGCGTGATCCAGCCGGGCGGCTCGATGCGCGACGACGAAGTGATCGCCGCCGCCGACGAGCACAACATCGCGATGGTCGTGACGGGCATCCGCCACTTCCGCCACTGATCGGCTGACCTGCTTCTTCTGAAACGGCCCGGCAGTTGCAACTGCCGGGCCGTTTTGCATTTCGCGTTTGACGTTGTGCCGTTGTAGTATCGCAGGCACTGAATAAGCACGGCACCTATGAGAATTCTCGGCATCGACCCAGGCTTGCGCGTCACCGGTTTCGGCGTGATCGATCAGTCCGGCCATCAGCTGACTTACGTGACGAGCGGCGTCATCAAGACCGCCGATGCCGATCTGCCGTCACGCCTGGGCACCATATTCGAGGGTATTTCCACGCTGATCCGCCAGCATGCGCCGGACCAGTCGGCGATCGAAAAGGTGTTCGTGAACGTGAATCCGCAATCGACGCTGTTGCTCGGCCAGGCGCGCGGCGCCGCGATCTGCGGCCTGGTGGCGGGCGGCGTGCCGGTTGCCGAATACACCGCGTTGCAATTGAAGCAAGCCGTTGTCGGCTACGGACGCGCGACCAAAGAGCAGATGCAGCAGATGGTCGTGCGTCTGTTGTGTCTATCCGGTATTCCGTCAACGGATGCCGCCGATGCGCTCGGCATGGCGATTTGCCACGCACATGGCGGCGGCACGTTGAGCACGCTGGGCGGCATTGCGCCGGCGCTCGCGAAGAAAGGCTTGCGGGTGCGGCGCGGGCGGCTGATCGGCTAGACGTCTGTAGCGTCAGCGTTGTCCCGCCAGAGCGAGCCGGCAAGCCAGCCCGGCGAACACTGAACCGAGCAGATACTGCGGCCAGCGCGACGCGCTCTTGCCGCTGTTCAGTTTCCGGCTCAGTCTGCTGGCAAGCAGAATCACGCTGCCATTCACGAAGAAGCCGATCACATTGAGTACGGTCGCAAGCAACATGATCTGCAACGCGACCGAGCCCGCCTCCGGCTTCACGAACTGCGGAAACAATGCGAGCACGAACAGCGCAACCTTCGGATTAATCAGGTTCGTGAACAACCCTTGCCTGAAAATCCTGCCGACGGGATAACGTCGCATCGACGCATCAGGCGTCAGCATCGTTCCTTCCGAGCGGAACGTTTTCCAGGCCAGATAGAGCAAGTAGGCCGCGCCCGCGAAGCGCACGATGTCATAGGCCATCGGCGCGGCAAGAAACAGCTGTGACAGGCCGAACGCCGCGGCGAGCGCATGGCAATACGTGCCGACCATGATCCCGGCGAAGGACGCAAAACCCGCTGCCCTTCCCTGGCTCACGCTGCGGGAAGCAATCAGCAACATATCGGGACCGGGCGTGGCGGTAAGTGCGAGACACGCGCCTGAGAACAGCGCGAGCGTGGCGAGACTGAGCATCGAAGACCCCTTTTGGTCAGTTACGGAACGTCCAAAAGGGATCTCAGTGTATTGAGCGGCTGCGGCCTGGTCAATCGGTCGCCCACCTACCTCACCAGATACGACGTACGAAAGCCCTCTACCCTGCGCTACACTCGCGCTTTCTCTCTCGATAGAACCCGCCATGATCGGTCGCATCGCCGGCGTTTTGCTGGAAAAGAATCCGCCTCACCTTCTGATCGACTGCAACGGCGTCGGCTACGAAGTCGATGTGCCGATGAGCACGTTCTACAACCTGCCCGGCACCGGCGAAAAAGTCGTGTTGCTCACGCAGATGATCGTGCGCGAAGACGCGCATCTGCTGTACGGCTTTCTCACGCCGCAAGAGCGTTCGACGTTTCGCGAGTTGTTAAAGATCACGGGCATCGGCGCGCGCATGGCGCTCGCCGTGCTGTCCGGCATGAGCGTGCAGGAGCTGTCGCAGACGGTAACGATGCAGGACGCCGCGCGCCTCACGCGCGTGCCGGGTATCGGCAAGAAGACGGCGGAGCGGCTCCTGCTCGAACTGAAGGGCAAGCTCGGCGCCGACCTTGGCGCGATGGCGGGCGCCGCGTCGCAGTCCGACCATGCGTCCGACATTCTGAATGCGCTGCTGGCATTGGGTTACTCCGAAAAAGAAGCGCTCGCGGCCATCAAGAACGTGCCCGCAGGCACCGGCGTTTCCGAGGGCATCAAGCTCGCGTTGAAGGCGCTGTCGAAGGGCTGAGGCGGCTTGCGGCAGCGGCGATGTGTGAAGCTTCGCATGGCGCGTCTGGATGTACACCCTGGCCATTCGGCCAGGTCGTCGAACAGGCTCTGCGCGGTACAATGCCCGCATGATCGAACACGACAAACTCGCCGCCGAACGCATCATCGCCGCCACGCCCGTGTCGCCGAACGAGGAAGCGTTCGAGCGCGCGTTGCGCCCGCGCCAGCTCGACGAATACGTCGGCCAGGAAAAGGTGCGCGGCCAGCTGGAAATCTTCATCGAAGCCGCCAAGCGCCGCAAGGAATCGCTGGATCACGTGCTGCTGTTCGGTCCGCCGGGTCTCGGCAAGACGACGCTCGCGCATATCATCGCGCGCGAGATGGGCGTCAACTTGCGGCAGACGTCGGGCCCCGTGCTGGAACGCGCGGGCGACCTCGCCGCGCTGCTGACCAATCTCGAAGCCAACGACGTTCTTTTCATCGACGAGATTCACCGGCTGTCGCCCGTCGTCGAGGAAATCCTGTACCCGGCGCTCGAGGATTATCAGATCGACATCATGATCGGCGAAGGTCCCGCCGCGCGTAGCGTGAAGCTCGATCTGCAGCCGTTCACGCTGGTCGGGGCGACCACGCGCGCGGGCATGCTGACCAACCCGTTGCGCGACCGCTTCGGCATCGTCGCGCGGCTGGAGTTCTATAACGCCGAGGAACTGGCGCGTATCGTGAGCCGCTCGGCCTCGCTGCTGGGCGCGCAGATCCATCCCGATGGCGCGCTCGAAATCGCCAAGCGCTCGCGCGGCACGCCGCGTATCGCGAACCGCCTGCTGCGCCGCGTGCGCGACTTCGCCGAGGTGAAGGCAGACGGCAATATCACCGCGAAGGTCGCGGATGCCGCACTGAAAATGCTCGACGTCGATCCCGTCGGCTTCGATCTGATGGACCGCAAGCTGCTCGAAGCCATCCTGCACAAGTTCGATGGCGGGCCAGTCGGTGTGGACAATCTGGCGGCTGCGATTGGCGAAGAGCGCGACACGATCGAAGACGTGCTCGAACCGTATCTGATCCAGCAAGGCTTCTTGCAACGCACGCCGCGCGGGCGTGTCGCCACGCTGTTGACGTATCGGCACTTTGGCCTGGCCGCCCCGGATACGGCAAGCCCTGTGCGCAATCTGTGGGATTCGGAGCCGACTTAAGCGGCTCTCAAGGAAAAACGCGGCGAACTGCCGCGTCTATCAGACTCAACGCCCGGCTTCGGGCGTTTTTTTCTTGAAGCTGTCGTCTTCGGCGCGGCCGTCGAGATGCGCGATATCGGCCCACGACACGACCTTCGCACGGCCGTCTTCGAATTCGACCACATTCACGCTAGTGTTCAGCAGCGCGTAGTTGCGCGGCGCATCCAGCGGCAAGCCATTCGCGAAGCGATACACGCAATCCAGCACGCCGCCATGCGCGACAATCGCGATCCGATCGTTCGGATGCGCGGCGACCACGGGCTCGATCGCATGCAGCACGCGGTGATAGAACACGCGCTGCGATTCGCCCTCGGGCGGCGAAAAGCCCGGATCTCGCGTCTGCCACTGCGCGTATTCGTCGGGGAAGCGCAAAGCGATCTCGTCGCTGTCGTGTCCCTGGAATGCGCCGTAATTGCGCTCGCGCAGGCCTTGTTTCAGCTTCAGCGGCAGGCCGAGCACGTCGGCAAATGGCTGCGCCGTTTGTTGCGCGCGCATGAGGTCGCTCGAATAAATCGCGTCGAGCCGCGCGCCCTCCCCAGCCTCGCGTGCGAAACGTTCGGCGAGACGTTGCGCCTGGTCGACACCGCTCGTCGCGAGCGGAATATCGATGTGCCCTTGAATCCGCTTGATGCGGTTCCAGTCGGTTTCGCCGTGTCGGATGAAGAGGACTTGTGTTGCCATGGAATCGGAGCGGGAAAACAAAGGTTAGGCGCGCGTCTGCAGCCAGAACGTCACGGGGCCGTCGTTGACGAGCGACACCTGCATGTCCGCGCCGAATTCACCCGTCTCGACAATGGGATGCTTCGCGCGCGCCGCCGCCACGAAGTAGTCGAACAGGCGCTTGCCCTCGTCGGGCGGCGCGGCGGGTGTGAAGCTCGGGCGCAGGCCGCTGTTCGTATCGGCGGCCAGTGTGAACTGCGACACGAGCAGCAAGCCGCCCGCGCGTCCCGCACCATCGATGTTCTGGACAGGCAGGTTCATCTTGCCCGCCGCGTCGCTGAACACGCGATAGCCGAGCATTTTGGCGAGCAGTTTATCGGCGGCGGCATCGGTATCGCCGCGCTCTGCGCAAACCAGTGCAAGCAGGCCCGCATCGATCGCGCCCGTCACACGGTCAGCGACGCGCACTTCCGCGCGCCGCACGCGTTGAATCAGCGCGATCATGCAGCGCGCTTCCGTTGCGTCGCTTGCAAACGCTCGCAGACCATCATGCCGTCAGCGTGACGCGTGCGAACCGGCGCTTGCCGACCTGCACGACGAACTCACCGGCTTCGATCTTCAACCCCTTGTCCGACACGGTTGCGCCGTCGATCTTCACGCCGCCCTGCTCGATGTTGCGCAGCGCTTCGCTCGTCGACGGCACGAGACCAGCCTGCTTCAGCAACTGCCCGATTGCGAGCGGCGCGCCCGCGAGCGTCACCGACGGGATATCGTCCGGCACGCCGCCCTTCGCGCGGTGGTTGAAGTCTTCCAGCGCGCGCTCTGCGTCGGGCTGCGAGTGAAAGCGCGCGACGATTTCCTGCGCGAGCATCACCTTGAAGTCGCGCGGATTGCGTCCGCCTTCGATTTCACGCTTGAAGGCTTCGATCTCCGCCATCGGACGGAACGACAGCAGTTCGAAGTAGCGCCACATCAGCACGTCGGAAATGCTCATCAGCTTGCCGAACATGTCGTTCGGCTTTTCGCTGATGCCCACATAGTTAGCCTTCGACTTCGACATCTTCTCGACGCCATCCAGCCCTTCGAGCAGCGGCATCGTCAGAATGCACTGCTGTTCCTGACCGTACTGCTTCTGCAGTTCGCGGCCGACCAGCAGATTGAACTTCTGGTCCGTGCCGCCGAGCTCGAGATCCGCATTCAGCGCGACGGAGTCGTAGCCCTGCATCAGCGGATAGAGGAATTCGTGGATCGAGATGGGGACGCCGCCCTGGAACCGCTTCGTGAAGTCTTCGCGCTCCAGAATGCGCGCGACCGTGTAGCGCGACGCGAGCTTGATCATGCCGTCGGCGCCGAGCGGCATCGACCATTCGCTGTTGTAGCGGATTTCCGTCTTCTCGCGGTCGAGCACCAGCGCGGCCTGCTCGAAGTACGTCTTCGCATTCGATTCGATCTGCTCGCGCGTGAGCGGCGGGCGCGTTGCGTTGCGGCCGGACGGATCGCCGATCAGCGACGTGAAATCGCCGATCAGGAAGATCACCGTGTGACCGAGATCCTGCAACTGACGCATCTTGTTCAGCACGACGGTGTGACCGATGTGGATGTCGGGCGCCGTCGGGTCGAGACCGAGCTTGATGCGCAGCGGCGTGCCCGTGGCCGCGCTCTTCGCGAGCTTTTGCGCGAACTCCTCTTCGATCAGCAGTTCGTCGACGCCGCGCTTCGTGACTTCGAGCGCGTGGCGAACTTCGTCGGTGATCGGGTAGGCGGAATTGGGCTTGGCGGTGGACTCGGTGCTCATGCTGGAACGGGAGATCGCAAAAAGAGAGATTGTCCCATAGTTGCGGGGCATTGCGCCCTGATCTCACGCGAAACGCGCTCCAACTCGCGGCAGGGTGCGGCGCGTGTGGCGAATGTGGACCGTCATGAGCGCTCGCGCCCCTCGTTTCATCGATTGTTTCGGGACGCACCGATGAGCGACAATCGTCGTCAACGAGGCGCCGGAAGCATCCACGAGGCGCGACGAACGACGATCAGAGGAGCAAAGCGTGGCCAAAGACACGGCAGACGGCGTGTATTTCGGGTTGATGTCAGGCACGAGCATGGACGGCGTGGACGGCATCGCGGTCGAATTTGCGAAGGGCAAGGCGCCCGTCGTGCGGTCGCAGGCGTTCGTGGGCTTTTCCGAGGGTCTGCGCGACGCGCTGTTCGCCCTGCAGCAACCGGGAGACAACGAGATCGAGCGCGAGGCGCTCGCAGCCAACGCGCTGGCCGCGCGCTACACGGTGTGCTGCCATGAGTTGCTGCGCTCGGGCAATCTGTCCGCTGCGGACGTCCGGGCGATCGGCGTGCACGGGCAAACGGTGCGGCATCGGCCGGAAAAAGGCTACACGAAGCAGATCAACAATCCGGCGTTGCTGGCCGAAATGATGCATATCGACGTGATCGCCGATTTTCGCAGCCGCGACGTCGCGGCGGGCGGCCAGGGCGCACCGCTCGTGCCTGCCTTCCACGCGACGGTTTTCGGCGCGAAGAACGAGACGCGGGTGGTCTGCAATCTGGGCGGGATCAGCAATATCACGATCCTTTCGGCGAACGGCGCGGTGCGCGGCTTCGACTGCGGCCCCGCTAACGCGTTGCTCGACGAATGGGCGCACCGGCATCTGAACAAGCCATTCGACGAGAACGGTCAGTTTGCGGCGTCGGGTCAGGTGCATCGTCCGTTGCTGAACGCATTCCTCGACGAGCCGTTTTTCGAGGCACAACCGCCGAAGAGCACGGGCCGCGACCTGTTCAACCCCGAATGGCTCGACGCCCGGTTGCAAGGATTCGCTAATGTCAGCCCCGCCGACGTCCAGGCGACACTGGTCGCGTTGACGGCCGTCACGGTCGCGCGAGAGGTCGAACGCCATGCACCCGATTGCAAGGCGGTCTATGTGTGTGGCGGCGGCGCACGCAATCCGGAAATCATGAAGGCATTGCAGGGCGCGCTCGCCGAAAGCGGCTGCAGCGGCGTCCCCGTCATGACGACGGAGGCGCTCGGCGTGCCGCCGCATCAGGTCGAGCCGCTCGCCTTTGCGTGGCTCGCCATGCGTTGCGTAGCGCGCGAACCGGGGAATCTGCCGTCGGTGACGGGCGCAGCGGACGAGCGCGTGCTCGGCGCCATCTATCCGCGCTGACACGGCACGCGAAATGAACGTGAAAATAAAAACGGGGCCGAAGCCCCGTTTTTGCTGCAACTTACACGAAGAAGCTGCGATTACACCGAGAACGACGAGCCGCAACCGCAAGTGGTCGTAGCATTCGGGTTCTTGATGACGAACTGCGCGCCGTTGATGTCGTCCTTGTAATCGATCTCTGCGCCAACCAGATACTGATAGCTCATCGAATCGATCAACAACTGGACGCCGCTCTTGTTCATCACGGTGTCGTCTTCGTTGATGGCTTCGTCAAACGTGAAGCCGTACTGGAAGCCCGAGCAGCCGCCACCCTGCACGAATACGCGCAGCTTCAGCTCCGGGTTGCCTTCTTCTTCGATCAGTTCTTTGACCTTGTCAGCCGCCGCGTCGGTAAAGACGAACGGTGCCGGCATCTCGGTCACGGGGGTGTCGGTCACTGCGTCCATGCGAACTCTCCAAAATAGCTTCTACACGCTATTGTATTGCTGTTCCCGATATCGTGCTGAAGCCCATGAAATCAATAGGTTCTTATGCACACCGGTTGATTCATGCGGCGGCAGGTGTCAACCATGTCCTCGTACACCTGTCAGCGATGTCCGCATACGGACCGAACGTGCAGCACGACAAATAAAAAAGCCGCCTTCGCAGATGCGTTGGCGGCTTTCTGCAGCAGGCCCTGTCTGAAACAGAGCCAGCTCGAAACGATTAACGCTTCGAGAACTGCTTGCGGCGACGTGCCTTGTGGAAACCGACCTTCTTACGTTCCACTTCACGTGCGTCACGCGTCACGAAGCCTGCGTTCGACAGAGCCGGCTTCAGCGTCGCGTCGTAGTCCATCAGCGCGCGGGTGATGCCGTGGCGAACTGCGCCGGCTTGACCCGTTTCACCGCCGCCCGTCACGTTGACCTTGATGTCGAACGTAGCAGCGTGGTTCGTGAGTTCCAGCGGCTGACGCACGATCATCAGCGACGTTTCGCGCGAGAAGTAGTCGGCGATAGGCTTGCCGTTGACGACGATCTCGCCCTTGCCTGCCTTGATGAAGACACGAGCAACAGCGCTCTTGCGGCGGCCCGTACCGTAATTCCAGTTACCGATCATGTGGGCTCCCCTTAGATCTCGAGCGCCTTCGGCTGTTGTGCCGAATGCGGATGCGTTGCGTCTGCGTAGACCTTCAGCTTCTTGATCATCGCGTAGCCCAGCGGGCCCTTCGGCAGCATGCCCTTGACCGCTTTCTCGAGCGCGCGGCCCGGGAAGCGTTCCTGCATCTTGCCGAACGTCGTCTCATAGATACCGCCCGGGTAGCCCGAGTGGCGATAGTACTTCTTGTCCGTGGTCTTGTTACCCGTGACCTTCAGCTTGCCGGCGTTGATAACGATGATGAAATCACCGGTGTCGACGTGCGGAGTGAATTCAGGCTTGTGCTTGCCGCGAAGACGGTGTGCCACTTCGCTGGCGACACGCCCGAGAACCTTATCCGTCGCGTCAATCACGTACCATTCGCGCGTAACCTCATGGGCTTTTGCGGAAAACGTCTTCATGATCGATCCAAAAAATAGTGCTGCGCCCTGTGTTTTTTTCCTGCTTGTAAGTGCGCTTCGAGGCGCGTGCAGGCTCTCCCTGGTTCTTCCTCCGCGGGCGCGACTGCGGAAAAGCCCTGAATTATAAAGGAATTTGTGCCAAGGAGTCAAAGCGCCCGGACAACGGAAAGCTGAGGACGAAAAAAAGCCCGAACTAGCGGTTCGGGCTTAATCCACCTTAGGAGGAGGGTGGAGGAGACATGCGGAGATTGTCGAACTGCGACAACCAATGAACTGATTATATGGTTGGTGCTTGTGCGACGCAAGAACATTTGCAATGCGAAATAGAGTTTCATTATGCGGAATTTACTTGAAGCATCCACAAAATAAAGAAAATCTCTTTAAAACAATGATTTAGATTACGCGCACAGATCTACCGCTGCAGTTGCCCTAGAGCAACACGCCTAAAACGGTCCGTGCTATCCCTTATGCGCCGAACATGCCGCAGCGCAGCAAGCAAGGTGTAATCCGCATAACCCGCCGTCGGTGTCGCTCCGGGCGAGCCATCACCCGCCGGGCTACAATGCGCATCTCGAATTCAAGCTTGCGAGCGGAGTACACGAATGGAATGCAAAGTCAGCTGGATGGGTCAGGACGGCATGGCGTTCGCCGCCGAAACGGGCAGCGGCCACCTCGTCGCGATGGACGGCGCGCCTGAAGGCGGCGGTCGCAACCTGGCGCCGCGTCCGATGGAAATGGTGCTGCTCGGCACGGGCGGCTGCACGGCATACGACGTCGTGATGATCCTGAAGAAGAGCCGTCAGGAAATCAGCGGCTGTTCGGTGACGCTGAAAGCCGAGCGCGCCAGCGAGGACCCGAAGGTATTCACGAAGGTCCATTTCCATTTCACGGTGACGGGCAAGAACCTCAATCCGTCGACGGTGGAACGGGCGATCAATCTGTCGCACGACAAATATTGCTCGGCGTCGATCATGATTGCGAAAACGGCCGAACTCACGCATTCGTTCGACATCGTCGCGGACTAAAGCCGCCCGAAGCGGCGCGAGCGCCGAAAAAGAAAATGCCGGCGTCCCAACGGACGCCGGCATTTGTCATTTGAGCGGCAAAGCAGGCCGATAAGCCGGATTTTGTGCACGCGACGCGCCCGAAAGCGCGCCACGCGTGGCAGCCATTCCTCTAGACGCGCCATTGCTGACGCGCTCAAGCTTCCTACCCGCTGACGTGACGGGGGCCCCGCCCTGCATCTCGAAGATGCTAGCCAGCCTACTTGGAATTGCTCCGGGTGGAGGTTACCGTGCCGGTCTGCCTCGCAGCAGCCGCGGTGCGCTCTTACCGCACCGTTTCACCCTTACCTGATCCCAGCTTGCGCCGGGCCATCGGCGGTTTGCTTTCTGTTGCCCTGTTCCGCGTGTCGCCACGGATGGCCGTTAGCCATCACCCTGCCCTGTGGAGTCCGGACTTTCCTCGCCCTCGCCGGCCGAAACCGCCGAGGCCGCGACTGCCTGGCCTGCTTTGCTGGCGGCGATTTTAACATCTGCCGTTATGCGCGACCGCCGTCCGCTGCGAAACACGGACGCATCGTCGTAGAAAGACGGCGCTTCATTCTCTGGCCACCAACCGGGAACGCCGAGCACGGGCAGCGGCGCGAACATCCGGGCGCTGAATCCCGGCGTATCGAGCAACGTGCGGGCAACGCTTTCGTCCAGATACGCGTCGCGCGAAACGCGTGTCCATGAGAAATACGCGGATGGCACATCGACGATCCACGCGTGTGCTGTACACGCTTTATAGGGCGTGACGAGCTTTTCCAGCAGCGCGTGCCCGAAGCAGCGCACCTCGCAGCGCTCGTCCCACGCGGTGCGCCGGTCCACGAATAGGGTTTTCCAGTCGAACGAGCGCAACGCGGCAGCCAGCGATTCGTCCGCACACGCGAACAGCACGGCGTTTTCGTCGAACAGCGTCAACGCATCGCGTGTGCCGCCGCGCGTCGAACCGATGCCGAGCACGTCGACGACCGCGGACCCGCGTGCGCTCAGCGCCGCCTTGATGCGCGGAAACTGAAACCACATCAATGCGTTGAAGAAATCATGCAGATTGTGGCGCGTCGGCACCTGGCCCGTCGCCGCGATATGGGCTTCGTACGCGGTGCCGGGCGGCAATTCGTCCTGCGGGATAAAGGCGAGCGGCTGGCCGCGTCCCGTTGTGACGACGGCGGACGCGGCATCCGCGTTCATCTCGTGCAACTGATCCGCCGCGCTGCGCAGCGCAGCCTGCTGCCAGCGCACGCCGCGCGCCGCAACCTGCGCGAACCACGGCATCGACCAGTCGATATCCGCGAAACCCGACGCAGCGCGTTTCAACGCGCCGCCCGGTGAGTCCATCTCGCGCGACATTCGCTCAGCAAGCGCTCAAACGAGCTTCCAGCCGATCGTCTCGCCGCCGCGCAACGGCACGACGGGCGTGTCGCCGGCCGTGACTTCCGCCGGCAGCGTCCATTCCTCGCGACGCAGCGTCACCTTCTCCTCGCTGCGCGGCAGGCGGTAGAAATCCGCGCCGTGGAAGCTCGCGAAGCCTTCGAGCTTGTCGAGCGCGCCTGCGTTGTCGAACGCTTCCGCGTACAGCTCGAGTGCATGCAGCGCCGTGTAGCAGCCCGCGCAGCCGCACGCGTGCTCCTTCAGGCCCTTCGGATGCGGCGCGCTGTCCGTGCCGAGGAAGAAGCGCGGATTGCCCGAAGTGGCCGCCTCGACGAGCGCCACACGATGCGTCTCGCGTTTCAACACGGGCAAGCAGTAGTAATGCGGACGAATGCCGCCCTGGAAAATCGCATTGCGGTTGTACAGCAGATGATGGGCAGTGATCGTCGCGCCCAGTAGTTCGGGCGGCGCGCCCGCGTCGCGGACGTAGTCGGCGGCATCCTTGGTAGTGATGTGCTCGAACACGACCTTCAGCGCCGGGAAATCGCGGCGCAGCGGCGTCATGACGCGGTCGATGAAGACTTTCTCGCGGTCGAACAGGTCGATCGACGAATCGGTCACTTCGCCGTGAATCAGCAGCGGCATGCCCGTTTCCTGCATCATCTCGAGCGTTTTCGCGCATTTACGGATGTCGGTGACGCCCGCATCGGAATTCGTCGTCGCGCCCGCCGGATACAGCTTCACGCCATGCACGAAGCCGCTTTCGCGGGCGCGGCGGATTTCTTCAGGCGGCGTGTTGTCGGTCAGATACAGCGTCATCAGCGGCTCGAACTTCACGCCGGCCGGAATCGCCGCAATGATGCGCTCGCGATAGGCGCGCGCCATCTCGGTCGTCGTGACGGGCGGTTTCAGGTTCGGCATGATGATCGCGCGGCCGAACTGGCGCGCGGTGTGCGGCAGGACGGCGGCGAGCATCGCGCCGTCGCGGACGTGCAAGTGCCAGTCATCGGGACGGGCGATCGTGAGGGTATCGACGGAAGCAGTGGATGCGGTCATGGCGGGGATTCACGAGCGTCACAGGCGCGGCAAATTGCGCAACTGACGGCATAACTGACGAGGTCTTTCCACAATTGCAGCCAAAACACCCGTCAATTTTGCTTTTTGCCGCTTCTGGCTCGGTGATATGCTTGGAAAATCATCATTGTAACGGGTCGGCCCACGTGGGCTCATACCCCGTTAGAAAGGCTTGTCTTCCGCATCATGTGCCAACTACTCGGAATGAATTGCGCCGCGCCCACGGACGTCACGTTCTCGTTCACCGGCTTCGCAGCGCGCGGCGGCGTCACTGACCACCACTCCGACGGCTGGGGCATCGCCTTCTTCGAAGACAAGGCCTGTCGCCTGTTCATCGACCATCAGTCGTCGGCCACCTCGCCGATCGCCGACATGGTCAAGCGCTACCCGATCAAGTCGAAAAACACGATTGCGCATATCCGTAAGGCGACGCAAGGGCATATCGTGCTCGAGAACTGCCATCCGTTCATGCGGGAGTTGTGGGGACGGCACTGGATCTTCGCGCACAACGGCGATCTGCAGAATTACAGCCCGGTGCTGTCGGGCGTGTATCAGCCCGTCGGCAGCACCGATAGCGAGCTGGCGTTCTGCGCGCTGCTGCAAGGTCTGCGCAAGGCGTTTCCCGGCTCGCAGCCGCCGCTGGACGAACTGTTCGCCGCGCTCGAAACGCTGACGCGCGAAATCACCCAGTTCGGCGTGTTCAATTTCCTGATGTCGAATGGCCAGGCGCTGTTCGCGCACTGCTCGACTCACCTGCATTACCTCGTGCGCAGCTGGCCGTTTTCGACCGCGCATCTCGTCGATGCGGACGTGTCGATCGATTTCGCCAAGTACACGACACCCGAAGACCGCGTCGCCGTCATCGCCACGCAGCCGCTGACCGACAACGAAATCTGGACGGCTTTCGAGCCGGGCGATCTGCTGATGTTCCAGCACGGCGAAGTGATCGCGCGGGCCAACGTACCTGTGCCGCCGGCCGTGCTGGAGAAGGCGCGCAATCCCGGTTGCGATCCGAGCGCTTCCGCGAGCATGCTGCCCGCCGCCTCTGTTGCCGATCTTGAATCCGACGACGCCGCCGCGTACGAATCCTGATCGTCCGATAGCCGTTGTCGCGCTGGTTCCGTCGCTCGCTGCCAGCGTCAATGCTCGCGTACGTTCGCCGCGAGAACGGCTTCGCTACACCCGTCACCGTTTCCCGTCTCATGCGCCGCGACCGTTCCGCACAGGAACTGACGCAGCGCGGGATGACAACGCCACCGTTCCGGTTCGTCTGATTCCTTCGCATCGCCCGGTTCAGTGTTAGGCGAACAACAATCGCACAGCTTAGTGCGACAAACTTCGAGGCTCGCGGCAAGCGCGCTCGCGCTCAGCGGGTCCGCGTAGTTGACCGCGGAGATATCCAGCAGAAGGCGTTTCAGAGGGGAATCTGTTCCGTCACGCAGCACCTCCTTCATCAGGCGCCCGGCGATCTGCTCCGCCTCGTGCTGAAAAATGTCGAACATTCTTCTGGATAACTGATTTCTTTGTCCGTGACGAGAAATCCACAATTGTGCCGACTCCGCGAACTGCGCAGACGTCAGCCATTTGCCTTCCAGCCGCATTGACACCAACTCATGAACGACCAGGTCGCTCATCAAAAACACTTTCATGGATTATCTCTTGTCGATCGAAAGCGAATGACAGCGACGCACCCCGCTCGCCTTCATCACGTTTCGCCGGAAGCTTATGCTCACGCCAGCACAAGTTGCATGAGACGATTCCGATTAATATGTCGCTTAATAGATAACAGTCCTAATAGAAGCAAGACGCAATTAAGAGAAATAAAAAAAGCCGCCCCAAACGGAGCGGCTTTTTTGTCTCTACAGTCTGATTCTTAATGCAGAATCTTTGCGAGAAAATCTTTCGCACGATCCGATTTCGGATTCGCGAAAAAGTCTTCCTTGCGGTCGTCTTCGACGATGAGGCCCTTATCCATGAAGATCACGCGATGCGCGACCTTCTTCGCAAAACCCATTTCGTGCGTCACGCACATCATGGTCATGCCTTCCTGCGCCAGTTCGACCATCACGTCGAGCACTTCATTGATCATTTCAGGATCGAGCGCGGACGTGGGTTCGTCGAACAGCATTGCGATCGGGTCCATCGACAGCGCGCGCGCAATCGCCACGCGCTGCTGCTGACCACCCGACAACTGCCCCGGATACTTGTCCGCATGCGCGCGCAGGCCGACGCGGTCGAGCAGCTTCAGGCCCTTCGCAGTGGCTTCGTCCTTCGAGCGGCCGAGCACCTTGATCTGCGCGAGCGTGAGGTTTTCGGTGATCGACAGATGCGGGAACAGCTCGAAATGCTGGAACACCATGCCGACCTTCGAGCGCAGCTTCGACAGATTGGTCTTCTTGTCGGTGAGCGACTGGCCGTTGATGACGATCTCGCCCTTCTGGAACGGCTCGAGCCCGTTGACCGTCTTGATCAGCGTCGATTTGCCCGAACCCGACGGGCCGCACACGACCACCACTTCGCCCTTTTTCACTTCCGTCGTGCAGTCGGTCAGCACCTGGAACTGGCCGTACCACTTCGACACATTCTTGATAGAGATCATCTTGCGACCTTTTTCTGAAGACTTTTGACGAGGCTCGACGCGACCACGCAGATCACGAAGTAACACGCACCGGCGAACAGTACCATTTCGACGTTCGTGCCGTCACGGTCGCCAATATTCGTGGCCGTGCGGAAGAAGTCGGCGAGGCTGATCACGTAGACGAGCGACGTATCCTGAAACAGCACGATGGCCTGCGTGAGCAGCAGCGGCACCATCGCGCGAAATGCCTGCGGCAGCACGACGAGGCGCATTGCCTGTGCGTAGTTCATGCCGAGCGCGAACGACGCGTTCACCTGGCCGCGCGGTACGGCCTGAATACCCGCACGGATGATTTCCGAGTAGTACGCGGCTTCGAACAGCGAGAACGCGACCATCGCCGACGCGAGACGGATGTCGATGTCCGCGGAAAGGCCCAGCACGTTTTGCAGCAGCTGCGGCACGATCAGGAAGAACCACAGCAGAACCATCACGAGCGGGATCGAACGGAACAGCGTCACGTAGATCTTTGCGAACCATTCGAACGGCTTGAACGACGACAGCCGCATGATCGCGAGCACCGTGCCCCACACGATGCCGATCACGATCGCGAGAATCGTGATCTTGAACGTGACGACAGCGCCAGTCCACAGCGTCGGCAGTGCGCCCGGAATACCGCTCCAGTCGAAATGATGCATCACTTGCCTCCGATATAGCCAGGCAGCCGGCTCTTGGCTTCGACGATGCGCATCAGCGACATCACGATCATGTTGATGAGCAGATACGCGATCGTGACGGCGATGAACGACTCATACGTCTGCGCCGTGTAGTCGACGAGCTGGCGCGCCTGCGCGGACAGATCGAGCAGACCGATCGTCGACGCAACGGCAGAGTTCTTGAAGATGTTCAGGAACTCGGACGTGAGCGGCGGCACGATGATCCGGTAAGCCACGGGCAAGAGCACGTAGCGATACGTCTGCCATTGCGTCAGGCCCAGTGCGAACCCCGCGAAGCGCTGACCGCGCGGCAGCGCGTTGATGCCCGAGCGCACCTGTTCGCATACGCGTGCGGCGGTGAACAGCCCGAGACAGATGATCGACGACGAGAAGAACTGCGCGCCCGGCGGCAGTTGCTTGAACCAGGTGCCGATCGAAACGGGCAGCAACTCCGGTATCACCAGATACCAGACGAAGAATTGAACGATCAGCGGGATGTTACGGAAGATGGCGACATACACGGTGCCGATTGCCGCGACGCGCGGGTTCTGGACCGTACGCAGCACGCCGAAGAACGACCCGACGATCAGCGCGATCACCCACGCGCACAGCGAAACGGTGACCGTCACCCATAGACCGGACAGCAGCCAGCCCAGATAGGTGGTCGGCTCGCCGGTGGAAACCGGACTCAGCAGAATGCCCCAGTTCCAGTGGTATGACATGACGAAGACTCCAACAAAAAGAAACGGAAGAAGCGCTTGCCCCTTCCGTTCCGTTCAACACGTTGACTTTTGAGCTAACGGTTGCCGAGGGTTAGTCGATTGCCTTGTCGTTCGGGCTCTTGTAGAGCGCCTTGATGTCATCGCTTTCCGGGAAGGCCAGGTTGAGGCCCTTCGGCGGGATCGGCGATTCGAACCACTTCTTGTAGATCTTGTCGGCTTCGCCCGACGTTTCGACCTTGGCGATCGCATCGTCGACGACCTTCTTGAACTCCGGATCGTTCTTGCGCAGCATGCAGCCGTAAGCCTCATGCGATTGCGGCGCGCCGACGATGATGAAATCGTTCGGCGTGTTCGACTTCGCGCGCTCGCCGGCGAGCAGTGCGTCGTCCATCATGAACGCGGCAGCGCGGCCCGTCGACAGCGTCAGGAACGACTCGCCGTGGTCCTTCGCGCTGATGATGTTCATGCCCATGTTCTTGTCCTGGTTCATCTTGCGAAGCAGGCGCTCGGACGTGGTGCCAGCCGTCGTCACGACGGTCTTGCCCTTCAGGTCCGCCCAGTCTTTGACGCCGGAATCTTTCTTCGTCATCAGGCGCGTGCCGATCACGAAAATCGTGTTCGAGAATGCAACCTGCTGCTGACGTTCAGCATTGTTGGTGGTCGAGCCGCATTCGAGGTCGACGGTACCGTTCTGCACGAGCGGAATGCGGTTTTGCGACGTGATCGGCGTCAGCTTGACCTTCAGGTCCGGCATGTTCAGCTTCTGCTTGACGGCATCCACGACCTTCAGCGCGAATTCCTGCGAGTAGCCGACCACGTTCTGCTTGTCGTCGTAGTACGAAAACGGAATCGACGATTCGCGGTGGCCCAGCGAAATAACGCCCGTGTCCTTGATCTTCTTCAGCGTGCCGGCGTCCTGCGCATGCGCGCCTACCGTAAACAATCCCAGTGTCGCGAGAAGCAGCGCAGCTTTTTTAACCTTCATTTGTGATCTCCTTGGCAAGAACCGGCGCCAGTGTATCTCAGTAATTATTCTGAAAGTATGGTTGTTAACCATGTTCCGCGTGTGGTGTTGCATAAAGCCACCACTTTGCCGCGGGGCGGCGCCAGTATTGGCTTACAGCGCCTTCACCGGAGCGATGCAACCGTCATCGGATGCGTCGTTTTTGCCGGTTTGGCGCGACGTCAACTGCACAAAAACGGACGGCACCCGAAGATGCCGTCCGCCCGGTATTCTGCGCGAGTCCGCCGATTCGCGCTGGTGAAACATCGTTGCGCGGCGCCCGCCTCCATGCCGGGCGCCGTGCCGCCGTGTATGCGAGATACACGGCAGCGCCGTATCAGGGATACAGGCCGCGCATTTCGCGCGCTTGAAGGATGCGTTTGCAAGCAACGATGAACGCCGCCGTACGCACCGACACCTTCTGCTCGCTCGCCACCTGCCACACGGCCGCAAACGCTTCGCGCATCACGCGTTCGAGACGCTCGTTGATCTCGTCTTCCGTCCAGAAGAAGCTCGAGAAATCCTGCACCCATTCGAAGTACGACACCGTCACGCCGCCCGCATTCGCGACGACGTCGGGGATCACGAGGATGCCCTTGTCATGCAGGATGTCATCGGCGGCCGTCGTGGTCGGGCCGTTCGCGCCTTCGACGACGATCTTCGTACGAATCTTGCCCGCGTTCTTCTCGGTGATCTGGTTTTCCAGCGCAGCCGGAATCAGGATGTCCGATTCGACCGTCCAGAAGTCATCGTTGGCGATCGTGTCGGCTTCCGCGTAGCCGCCGACGCCGCCATGCTTCGCGACGTGTTCGAGCAGTGCGACTGCATCGATGCCCGACTCCTTGTACAGCGTGCCCGTATGATCCTGCACGGCGACGACCTTCGCGCCCGCTTCCTGATACAGACGCGCGGCGATGCCGCCGACGTTGCCGAAGCCCTGCACGGCGATGCGCGCGCCTTCGATATCCATGCCGATGCGGCGCGCCGCTTCGCAGCCGACGACGAACACGCCGCGGCCCGTCGCTTCACGACGGCCAAGCGAGCCGCCGAGCGTGATCGGCTTGCCCGTCACGACGCCCGTGGCCGTTTGGCCCTGGTTCATCGAGTACGTGTCCATCATCCACGCCATGATCTGCTCGTTCGTGTTCACGTCCGGCGCGGGAATGTCGGTGTTCGGTCCGATGATGATGCCGATTTCGCTGGTGTAGCGGCGCGTCATGCGCTCCAGCTCACCACGCGACAGCTTGCGCGGATCGACACGGATCCCGCCCTTCGCACCGCCGTACGGCACGTTCACGGCAGCGTTCTTCACCGACATCCACGCGGACAGCGCCATCACTTCCGACAGCGTCACGTCCTGGTGATAACGCACGCCGCCCTTGCCCGGACCGCGCGACACGTTGTGCTGCACGCGATAGCCTTCGAAGTGCGCAACCGTGCCGTTATCGAGTTCGATGGGCACGTCGACGATCAGAATGCGCTTCGGGCGCTTGAGCGTTTCGAGCCAGCGCGACAGCGGGCCCAGATAGGGCGCCACGCGATCGACTTGACGGAGATAGTTGCCCCAAGGGCCGAGATCGTCGGCATGAAGGTAGGACGGGATGGACTGCAGATTTGCCGCGGTAGACATGAACGCTCCAGCGTTTTTATCGGGTGACGCTATTGTCGAAAAAAAGCGCTGAAAGGGTCCAATGCCGTTTGGTCATCCCATTATGTTTTTCTTGCATAACGCTGGGGAAAGCGCAAATGCGTGTCGCAAAGCCGTTACTTGCGCGTCCCGCAATGCAGTGTTGATTACTTCGAGGCTTGCGTGAGTTCCGTGCTGACGACGTCCCACAGCGCGCGCACCAGTTGCTGGCGCGCGTCGTCGGTCTGCACGGCGAGTTTGTCGCGGTACAGGCGGATCTCCATCGTCAACGTGAGCTGACCTTGTGCGACGCCGCGCGACGCACGGTCGAGCCGGATCAGGCGGCCATCCGCGACGGCGTCTTCGACGGCGCTGTGCGGCAGGAACGCGACGCCGTGTCCGGCCAGCGCCATCGCCTTCAGCCCTTCGGCCATGTCCGTTTCATACACACGATCGAGATAGAGACGTCCGGGCGCCGTCGCAAAGATCACTTCCGTCATGCGTCCCAGATACGCATTGGGTGTGTAGGAGAGATACGGCGTGGGCGCGTCGGACGTGCCGGGCAACGTGTAGCGCGGGCGGCCACCCTTACCTGGCGCGGAGAACGGACTGATCGCTTCGATGCCGAGCGTCAGCATGTCGTAGCGCGCGGGATCGAGCGCGACGGGATGGCTCGGATGGTGATAGCCCATCACCAGATCGCAGCCGCCTTCGACCAGCGACAGCACCGCGTCGTGCACATTCAGCGCGCGCAGCCGCGTGTGAATCGGGCCGAGCTGCGCCTCGATGCGTTGCAGCCAGCGCGGGAAGTACGTCAGCGACAGCGTATGCGGGACGGCGAACTCGATCGTCGCGGCGGGCGTCGCCGTATGGCCGCGCAACAGCGTGCGCGCCTCGTGGAACTGCGACAGCATCGCGAGCGCCTGCTCGTAGAAGACCTGGCCCGCTGCCGTGAGGCGCGTCGGGTAAACCGAACGGTCGATCAGTTCCGTGCCGAGCCATGCCTCGAGCGCCTGGATGCGCCGTGAAAAAGCCGGCTGCGTGACGTGCCGCAATTCCGCCGAGCGGCTGAAACTGCGCGTTTCCGCCAGCGACACGAAGTCTTCGAGCCATTTCAGTTCCATACGGACCAGCGCTCCAGCAGTAACGGAAAGCCTGCATTCTAGCGGCGCCGCGCGTGGCCAGGCGCATGGGCGCCGGGCCCCGCGCCGGGTCCGATGTCCTAAAGTGGTAAAATTCGCGGTTCTCCCCGCTTGTATCTGTCACCGACTCTTCACGGTTTCTGCCCCCTCCCATCATGTCCGACACCCGCCCCGACACTCTCTTCGCGCTGACCGCCCTGTCCCCGCTCGACGGCCGTTACGCATCGAAAACCGAAGCCCTGCGCGACTGGCTCTCGGAAGCCGCGTTCATGCGCCATCGCGTGAAGGTGGAAATTCACTGGCTGATCGCGTTGTCGCACGCCGGTTTCGCGGAAGTGCCGCGCTTCTCGGAAGCGTCGGAGCAGTTCCTGCTGCAACTCGTCGAGCGCTTCACCGCGCATGACGCCGCGCGCATCAAGGACATCGAGCGCGTGACGAATCACGACGTGAAGGCTGTCGAGTACTGGTTGAAGGAATCGGTGAAGGGCCAGCCGGAACTGGAACGCGCGAGCGAGTTCATCCACTTCGCGTGCACGTCGGAAGACATCAACAACACGTCGCACGGCCTGATGCTCGCCGGCGCGCGCGAACACGTGATCCTGCCCGCGCTGCGCGCCGTGCATCAACGCCTCATCGCGCTCGCGCATGCGCAGGCCGATCAGCCGATGCTCTCGCGCACGCACGGCCAGCCGGCCAGCCCGACCACGCTCGGCAAGGAAATCGCGAACGTGGCCGCGCGCCTGTCGCGCGCGATCGACCGCATCGCGAAGGTCGAACTGCTCGGCAAGATGAACGGTGCTGTCGGCAACTTCAATGCGCATCTGTCCGCGTATCCGGAGTTCGACTGGGAAGCGTTTTCGAAGGAAGTCGTCGAACAGCGTCTGAAGCTGACGTTCAACCCGTACACGATCCAGATCGAGCCGCACGACTACATGGCTGAACTGTTCGATGCCGTCGCGCGCGCGAACACGATCCTGCTCGACCTCGACCGCGACGTGTGGGGTTATATCTCGATCGGCTATTTCAAGCAGAGGACGAAGGCAGGCGAAATCGGTTCGTCGACGATGCCGCACAAGGTCAATCCGATCGACTTCGAAAACTCGGAAGGGAACCTCGGGCTGGCGAATGCCACGCTGCGGCACCTGGCAGACAAGCTCCCCGTTTCGCGTTGGCAGCGTGACCTGACCGATTCGACGGTGTTGCGGAATATTGGTGTTGCGTTTGGGTATTCGTTGCTGGCGTATGACGCGCTTAATCGTGGTCTGGATAAGCTTGAGGTGAATCCTCAACGTTTGAACGATGACCTTGATGCTACGTGGGAAGTGCTCGCCGAGCCGGTGCAGACCGTCATGCGCCGGTACGGGATCGAGAACCCGTACGAGCAGTTGAAGGAACTCACGCGTGGGAAGGGTATTACGCGCGATGCGCTGCAGACTTTTATTAATGGTCTCGCTATTCCTGCGGATGCCAAGGAGCGTCTGCTGGCGATGACGCCTGGGTCTTATGTCGGCAAGGCTGCTGAACTGGCTAAGCGGATCAAGTAGTCTCTTTTATTGCCTGCGGCGGCGGTTGGTTTTGGGTTTGCTGTTCGCAGGGTTTTCGATGTGGTTTGCTTTGAGTTTTTTTCGCTGGCATCCGCGTTTTGTTAGCGTGCTTCAGGCGTCGCCCCTGTGCGGGGCGGCACCTACTTTTCTTTGCCGCCGCAAAGAAAAGTAGGCAAAAGAAAGCGGCTCACACCGCCAGTCCTTGTTCCTGCCTGAGGGCCCCCAAAGGGTCTTACACTTCACACGGCAACCACGTGACCCACGTTCGTTGCCAGCGCGCTTACGGTGCGCCTCACCCGCTTCACGCTCCCGCACTACAGCGACCCTTGCCAGACACTCCTCTGCCGCCCAGGTGGCAAACGGTGTGCAGGCCGCAAGTGCTCCACACGCCTCACTCCGGACCGATAGCGCATGCGTCAGACGCTGTAAGAACGCCAGGCTATACGCCGCGACAACCTACACACAGTTTGCCACCTGGGCGGCATATATCATTCGCTGCCGTCTGCCTTTGTATGGGTGCCTGACGCGGGTGATGCGATTGTTCGAAGCGTTGGCAACGAGAACGGGCCAGGGCACTGCCGTGTGAAGGATGGGGACGTTGGGGGCCCGTGGATAGGAACACGGGCTGGCGGTGTGAGCCGCTTTCTTTTGCCTACTTTTCTTTGCGGCGGCAAAGAAAAGTAGGTGCCGCCCCGCACAGGGGCAACGCTCGAAGCACCAATAACATCTAGCGGACGCCAGAGCAAAACACCAAAACCACCACAAACAAAAACGGCCCGCGCAGCAAAAAAAAACGACCACCGCTAACGGGCCATCAACCAACCACTACAAAACACTACCTCGCGCGAAACTGACTGAGCGTCTCCTCAACGATCTGCTCGGGCGTGAGCTCGATACTCACAGTAATAGCCTCATCATCACCAGGCTCTTCCAGCGTATCGAGCTGACTCTGCAGCAAAGAAGGATCAAAGAAATGCCCAGTGCGTGTCTGCAGACGCTCCTGCAGCACTTCCCGCGAACCCTTGAGATAAACGAAGCACACATCCTTATCGCCCGCGCGCAGGATATCGCGATACGAACGCTTCAAAGAAGAACAAGTAAACACCGCATCTTCATGCGCCGCCTGCTTCTCCTCGATCGCGGCGCGAATCGTCCTGAGCCACGGCCAGCGATCATCGTCCGTCAGCGGAATGCCGTTGTGCATCTTCTCCTTGTTGGCAGCGCTGTGAAACGCATCGCCGTCGGTGAAACTGCACTTGAGCCGCTCCGCCAGCATTTCGCCAATGCGGGTCTTGCCGGCGCCCGACACGCCCATCGCGATCAAAATCATCTGAAACTCCTTACAGGACCGCCGCCAATGCGAAGGTCAAACCCAAACCCATCAGCGAAATGATGGTTTCGCAGAGCGACCACGTTTTGAACGTCTGCCCCACCGTCATTCCGAAGTACTCCTTGATCAGCCAGAAACCACCGTCGTTGACGTGCGAGAAAATCAGCGAGCCGGAGCCCGTTGCCAGCACCAGCAGTTCCGGTTTCACCTGCACGCCGCTCGCCGCGGCGATCGGCGCGACGATGCCGCACGCCGTCGTCATCGCGACCGTCGCCGAACCCGTCGCAAGGCGGATCAGCGCGGCGACGAACCAGCCGAACAGCAGCGGCGACAGATGAGCCGCCGTCGCCGTCGCGACGATTTCCTTCGAGATGCCGCTATCCATCAGCACGCGGCCAAAACCACCGCCCGCGCCCACGATCAACGTAATGCCCGCGATCGGCGCAAGACAGTCGCCGCAGAACTTCTGGATCTGCTCGCGATTGAAGCCACGTTTCGCGCCGAAGGTCCAGAAGCTCACCAGCACCGAAATCAGCAGCGCGACGTCCGACGTGCCGATGAACTTCAGCAGATCGTTCGGCGTCGTCTTCGGCGCGAATACGAGGTCCGCCCAGCTGCCGACCAGCATCAGGATCACAGGTAGCAGAACCGTGAACAGCGTGATGCCGAAGCTCGGCAGATCGCGCGATCCCGCCGTGTGCTCGGAATCGACGAATTGCGCCGCGAGCGGGTTGTTTTCCGCGAGCTTGATATGGCGATGGATCAGCAGCGCAAACAGCGGACCCGCGACGATCGCAGTCGGTATGCCGACGATCAGACCATACGCGATCGTGCGGCCGATGTCGGCGTGATACGCCTGCACCGCGAGCAGCGCGGCCGGATGCGGCGGAATCAGGCCGTGCACGACGGACAGACCCGCGACCATCGGCAGGCCGATCAGCAGCAGCGATTTACCCGTGCGCTTCGCGACGTTGAATGCGATCGGAATCAGCAGCACGAAGCCGACTTCGAAGAACACCGGCAAGCCAACGATGATCGCGACGAACATCATCGCCCAGTGAATGTTCTTTTCACCGAACCAGTTGATAAGCGTGGTGGCGATGCGCTCGGCGCCGCCCGATTCCGCCATCATCTTGCCGAGCATCGTGCCGAGGCCGACGACGATCGCGATGTGACCCAGCGTATTGCCATTACCCGTTTCGAACGACTTCACGATCGTGCCCGCCGGCATGCCGACGGCAAGGCCCAGCAGCAACGACACGATAATGAGGACGAGGAACGGATAGACCTTGAAGCGCGTGATCATCAGGATCAGCACCGCAATGGCAATCACGGCGTAGATCAGCAGCGTGCTGCCGTGGACAGCTTCCATGAAGCTCCTCCTTTGCTTTGTTGGTTTGAATTGCAAAGTGCTGCTGCACCTCGCCCGCTTCCGGATGCTGAAAACACCTTCAATCAAGGCACTTTCGCGGACGCTGAATTTTACTGTTTGTTGACGTTGATCGCGCGTGGAATAAACCCGCGCAAAAAATAAAAAAACCTCGCCGCCTCACCCTTTTCGGGCTTGAGCGGCGAGGTTCGATCGATCACGTTCAGCGCGTCGTCAGAACGCGATGCCGTTGATCAGTGTGCGGGCGCAGCAAGTTCGCTCGCAGCACGCGCGAGACGCGTAACTTCGTCCCAGTTCTGTGCAGCGAGCGCCGCCTTCGGCGTCAGCCACGAGCCGCCAACGCACACGACATTCGGCAGCGCGAGGAAATTCGGCGCGGTTTCTGCCGTGATGCCGCCAGTCGGGCAGAACTTCAGCGTCGGGAACGGACCGTGGAAGGCTTGCAGCATCGGCACACCGCCCGCCTGTTGCGCCGGGAAGAACTTGACGATTTCATAGCCGAGTTCGAGTGCGACGATGATGTCGCTCGGCGTCATCACGCCGGGCAGAAGCGGCAGACCGGCGTCCTGCGCGGCCTTGTGCATGTCTTTCGTGAGTCCCGGCGACACGCCGAACTGCGCGCCCGCCTTCTTCGCCTGCTCGCAATGTTCCGGCCTCGTGATCGTGCCGACGCCAACGACGATGTCGTCGGCAAGCTGGCTCGCGCGCTCGATCGCGCCGATGCCCGCAGGCGTGCGCAGCGTGATTTCCAGCACCTTCACGCCACCTGCGTGCAGCGCGCGCGACACGTGTTCGCCCTGTTCGACGGTATCGAATGCGAGGACCGGGATCACCGGACCGAGGCGCACGATTTCGCTGACTGTTTTCGACGTCATCTTCAGACTCCTTTTCGCTTTATTTCTGCATTGCGTGGCTGGCTTCGCTCGCCACAGCGTTTGCCGTTTCAGATGCGTGCTGCGCTGCGTGCGACGCTTCGCCGACGAGCGGTCCGAACACCGATGCACCCAGTTCCGCCGGCGCTGCTGCAGCACGGAACACACCGAACAGTTCGCGGCCGAAGCCTACTTCGTTTTCCGCCTGATGCTGCGACACGGCAATCGGACGCGCAGCCCATTCGGCGTCGTCGATTTCGATATCGAGCACGCCCGCTTCTGCGTCGATCACCAGCATGTCACCCGTGCGCACCTTGCCGAGCGGGCCTTGCAGCAACGCTTCCGGCGACACGTGAATCACGGCGGGCACCTTGCCCGATGCACCGGACATGCGGCCGTCCGTGACGAGCGCGACATGGAAACCTTGATCCTGCAACACGCCGAGCAGCGGCGTCAAACGATGCAGCTCGGGCATGCCGTTTGCCCGCGCGCCCTGGAAGCGCACGACGGCAATGAAGTCGCGCTTCAGCTCGCCGTTGTCGAAGGCTTCCTGCACGGCTTCCTGCGAATCGAACACGATGGCAGGCGCCTTCACCGTGCGATGCTGCTTCGCCACGGCCGAAATCTTGATGACGCCGCGGCCGAGCTTGCCTTGCATCAGACGCAGGCCGCCGTCCGGCTGGAACGGATCGTTGATGGCGCGCAGCACAGCCGTATCGTGGCTTTCGGCTGCAGCCGGCACCCACGTCAACTTGCCGTCGAGCAGCTTCGGCTCTTCGGCATAGCGCGAAAGGCCCTTGCCCACGACCGTGTTCACATCCTCGTGCAGCAATCCGCCTTCGAGCAGGTTGCGGATCAGATACGCCATGCCGCCCGCCGCGTGGAAGTGGTTCACGTCGGCCTTGCCGTTCGGGTACACCTTCGCGAGCAGCGGCACCGTAGCCGACAGCGTGTCGAAGTCGTCCCAGTCGATGATGATGCCAGCCGCGCGCGCGATTGCGACGAGGTGCAGCGTGTGATTGGTCGAGCCGCCCGTCGCCAGCAAACCGACGATGCCATTGATGATCGCCTTCTCGTCGATCACGTGGCCAATCGGCATGTAGTGGCCGCGATCGACGGTGAGGTCGAGCACGCGGCGTGCAGCCTGCGCGGTCAGCGCGTCGCGCAGCGGCGTATGCGGATGCACGAACGCCGAGCCCGGCAGATGCAGGCCCATGATTTCCATCAGCATCTGATTGCTGTTGGCCGTGCCGTAGAACGTGCAGGTGCCGTGGCTGTGATACGCAGCGGCTTCGGATTCCAGTAGTTCATTGCGTCCGCACTTGCCCGTCGCGAATTCCTGGCGCACTTTGGCCTTGTCGTCGTTCGACAGGCCACTCATCATCGGGCCGGCGGGCACGAAGATGGTCGGCAGATGGCCGAACTGCAGCGCGCCGATCAACAGGCCCGGCACGATCTTGTCGCACACGCCGAGGCACAGCGCTGCGTCGAACATGTTGTGCGTGAGCGCGACGGCCGTGCTCATCGCGATCACTTCGCGCGAGAACAGCGACAGCTCCATGCCGGCGTTGCCTTGCGTGATGCCGTCGCACATCGCGGGCACACCGCCCGCGAACTGCGCCACGCCGCCGTTTTCACGCGCTGCGGCCTTGATGATGTCCGGGAAATCCTTGTACGGTGCATGTGCCGAGAGCATCTCGTTGTACGACGAGACGATGCCGATGTTCGGCTGGCGGATCTGCTTGATGACGAGCTTGTCGTTGCCCTCCATGCCGGCGAAGCCGTGCGCGAGGTTCGCGCAGGACAGCGCGCCGCGCGCCGGGAACTTGCCCTGGGCCTGGTCGATGCGCGACAGATACGCGTGGCGGGTCGGCTTGCTGCGCTCGATCACGCGCTTCGTGACCTTCATCAGTTGCGAATGCGGGGAAACCATCGATGCTCCTTCGTCGCTGGCTTGGGGCGCACACGCGCACGGTGCCAGATTGATATCGCGGGGAAACGGCATGGGAAAGCCGGCAACCGGATATTAGTAGAAAAACTACACAAATTCAATGTGGCAGACGCTGAATCCGCAGCGCCACCAAATCGCCTTGAAACCTTTACTGGTTGGCACTTTGAGCAATTCATCCCTAGCCATTAGGGTATTCACCTACGTCAAATATGTAGTTTTTGTACCTTTCGTGTCTATCAGCTATAGTCCACGCATTCTTCAGCATAGTGTGAGATTTCCAATGATGCTGTCCCAGGTGGAAGCGATGCGCGACCAGCTGCGCCCTTCGGAGCGCAAGCTGGCTGACTACGTGATCGAGGCGCCGCGGGAAGTGCTCGACCTGTCGATGACGGAGGTCGCCGCGCGCGCCGGCGTCAGCCAGCCGACCATCGCACGCTTCTGCCATGCGCTCGGGTTTTCCGGCTTCCGTGAATTCAAGATCCGCCTTGCTCAAGGGATAGCAACGGAGGTGCCCGCCGTCTACCGCGACGTGCGCCCCGACGAACCGACGCCCGGCGTCGCCGCGAAGGTGCTCGACCGGACCATTGGCGCGTTGATCCAGGTGCGCAACAACCTTTCGTCGGACAGTGTGGCGGCGGCGATTCAGGTGCTCGCGCGGGCAAAACGCATCGAGTTTTATGGCGCGGGCGGTTCGGGCATCGCCGCGCTCGACATGCAGCACAAGTTTTTCCGGCTTGGCATGCCGAGCGTCGCGTATTCGGATCCGCATACGTTTCTGATGTCGGCGGCACTGCTGGGCGAAGGCGATGTCGTCGTCGCGATCTCGAATACGGGGCGCACGCGCGACATCATCGACGCGGCGAAATCCGCGCTTGCGGTAGGCGCCAAGGTGATTGCCGTCACACATGGGAACTCGCCGCTCGCGCGGATCGCATCGATTGGACTGTTTGCCAACGTCGACGAAGACACCGACATCTTCTCGCCGATGACGTCGCGCACGTCGCATCTCGCGATCGGCGACATTCTGGCCGTCGGTGTCGCGTTGCAGCGCGGACCGGAGCTGGCAGAAAAACTGGCTGGCGCGAAGGATCTGATCGCGAGGCGCCGGATCGGGCCGCAGGAATAGCTCTGCTGCGTGCGTCGAAGCACGCTCCAGCGATCCGGCACACGCCGCGTTTCAGGCAGGCGAATCAGACATACAAACGCAAAACGGGCTCCCGAAGGAGCCCGTTTCGTTTTGAAGCGTACTACTGGTGAAAGTTGCGCTCAGGCGGCCATGACCGCGCCGCCTTTGCACTTACGCCGCGATGCTTACCACTGGTACGAACCGCCGACACCGAAGGTCGTGCCTTGCGCGCTGATGCCCGCGCCGGCCTTGACCTTGATGTTCTGCGTGATGCGTGCCGAGATGCCCAGCGCCGAAGCCGCATAGCCCTTGTACGACGCACCGCCGATACCGACCGCGATCGTCTTGCCCTGATCGACGTCCGGAATCATCGTCAGCGCCGTAGCGGCCGCGATACCCGAGTAGGCATTGCGCGCGACGTCGTTGACGCCGGCCTGGACCTGCTGGATCTGCTGATCCGTATAGTCCTTGGCCGACATGCCTGCCGGCATATCACCGATGGCTGCCGCAATCGAGCTGTTCAGCTGACCGACGTTGACTGCGTCCGTCGTCTGCGTACCCGCCGCGACATTGGTGATCTGACGCTGGTTATCCGCCGAGCCCACCGACACGGTGTTCGCACGATCCGCGATGGAGCCGTCACCCAACGCGACGGCACGCTCCGCCGTTGCCTTCGAGTTGGCGCCCATCGCGATCGAGCTGTCGCCGCTCGCCTGCGCGTTGTAGCCCGACGCGATCGCTTGCGAGGCCGTAGCGCTTGCGCTCGGACCCATTGCCATCGCGTGCGTGCCGTTCACGCTCGCAGCTTCCGTGACGCGGTCGCCATCGACTGCGACCATCGCATCGCTGCCGGCCGGCGCGTTCTGCACCTTGGCAAGCGCGGCGTTCATCTGCGCGTAGTTGACCGCGTCCGTGCCCGCCACTGCGTCTGCAACATTGGTTATCCGGCGTTCGTTGCCTGCCGAGCCCACCGACACCGTGTTGTCGCTGTCCGCCACCGAACCCGAACCCAATGCCACCGAGTTCGCGCCCGAAGCCGATGCGGCACCGCCGATCGCCGTTGCGTTCGTGCCCGTTGCGGACGAATCCGCCAGCGTCGAGTTCGCGTGGAAGTACTTCGACTGCGCCCCCGTGCCAGAACCCGTCGTCGAGATGTTGTTCACGACGTTGGTCAGGTTGGCGAGGTTCTGGTTCGTTGCGTACAGCTGCGAACCGTTCACTGCGTCCTTGCTCGACGCATTCACGCTGCCGTTGGCAACACCCGTCAGCACGCGCGCGCCAGCCGTGCCCGCGAAGTTGACGAGCGTGCCGCCCGTCGACGCCGCGACCGTCACCGCGCCATTCGGCGACACCTGCTGAACCAGACTGCCGAACTGGCCGTTGTCGATCTGGTTCATGATGTTGCTGATGGACGTCGAGTTCTGCGTCACGCGGTCGTCCAGGTTGGTGATCGCGCCTGCAATCGACGTGACCGTCTTGCCGCCGAGAGTGAACGTCGGACCCGTGATCGTGCCCGTCGACGCGTCGTACGTCGAACCGCCACCCAACACGTTCGCGATGCTCGACCCCGCGGCATTGACCTTCGCGTCTTCGGACTGCAACTGGCTCACGTTCACCGCGTCGGTCGCGGCGTAACCCGCTGCAACGTTGGTGATGCGACGTTCCTTGCCCGATGCGCCCACCGACACTTCGCCGTTAGCCGCCGACGCAATGCCCGACAGCGTGCCCGTGCCCGGATTCCAGCCCGCTGCCGACAGGTTCGCCGTCGTCGTCGAGCCCGCGCCCAGCGCCACGGAGTTCGCAGCCGCCGCGCTTGCGCCACCACCGATCGCAACCGAATCAGCACCTGCTGCCACGGAATCCGCCAGCGTCGAGTTCGAGTGGAAGTACTTGATACCGCCACCGTTGACGATGTTCGTCACGGTATTCGTGACGTTGGTCGTCGCCGTGTTGATGTTGTTGACGGTGTTGCTCAGGCTCGACACGTTGCTGCTGATGCCGTTGACCTTCGCATCTTCCGATTGCAACTGGCTCACGTTCACCGCGTCCGTCGCAGCAGAGCCTGCAGCCACATTCGTCACGCGACGTTCTGCGCCTGCCTTGCCCACCGACACTTCGCCATTCGTCGCCGATGCGATGCCCGACAGCGTGCCCGAACCCGGGTTCCAGCCCGCAGTCGACAGGTTCGCCGTCGTCGTCGAGCCCTGACCCAGCGCCACCGAGTTACCAGCCGATGCATTCGCGCCACTACCCAGCGCAACGGTATTGGCGCCCGAAGCGATCGCGTTCGGTCCGATCGACACGCCGTTCGCGCCCGATGCCACCGAGCCCCCGCCGATCGCGACACCGAGCGCGCCCGACACGTTCGCGTTCGTGCCCACTGCAACGGCCCACGACGAGTTCGTCGAATTTGCGCCATTACCGATCGTCACGGACTTGTCGCCCGAGGCCGAGTCACCGCCGATCGCGACCGAGTTGTTCGCAGCAGCTGCGTTCTTTGCGTTGTTGCCAATTGCGACGCTTGCCGCGCCAACTGCCGTCGCGCCGTCACCCACGGCCACTGACGAACCGCCCATCGAATTGGCGCGGTCACCGACTGCAACCGAGTTCGAGCCGCTTGCCACCGCGTCCGCCTGACCCGAATTCGCGTGGAAATATTTGACGCCACCACCGTTGACGATGTTCGTCACGGTATTCGTGACGTTGGTCGTCGCCGTGTTGATGTTGTTGACGGTGTTGCTCAGGCTCGACACGTTGCTGCTGATGCCGTTGACCTTCGCGTCTTCCGACTGCAACTGGCTCACGTTCACCGCGTCCGTCGCAGCAGAGCCTGCCGCCACGTTCGTCACGCGACGTTCTGCACCTGCCTTGCCCACCGACACTTCGCCGTTAGCCGCCGACGCGATGCCCGACAGCGCACCCGTGCCCGGGTTGTAACCCGCTGCCGACAGGTTCGCCGTCGTCGTCGAGTTCGTACCCAGCGCGACGGAATTCTCCGCCGTCGCCGTTGCACGCGCACCGATCGCTACGCTCTGCCCGCCCGCTGCGCCGACGTTTGCCTGCGTGCCAATCGCCACGCTGTCCTGACCCGCAGCGTTGGCCTGATAGCCCATCGCATTCGAATAACCGCCGCTCGCCGTCGATGCATTGCCGATCGCGGTCGCCGACGTGCCGGATGCCGTGGCCGACAGACCACCTGCGAATGCCCCGCCAGTCAGCGCCGACGACTGGTCGCCCACTGCCGTCGCGCCACCCGTACCCGCCGTATGCGTCCAGTAGCCGACGGCAACATCGCCATATGCCGATGCCGTCGCGCCCGTGCCGGCCGCCAGCGCGTTTTGTCCCGAGCCGATTGCCGCCGAACCCAATGCCGTAGCGCCCGTCTGCGACGCTTTAGCGTTGACGCCTACGGCCGTGCCGTTAGAACCCGTTGCCTGGCTGTTATAACCCTCTGCCGTCGCGTACGCCGCCGTCGCCTGCGACCAGCCACCTACCGCCGTAGTCTGCGAACCAGCCGCCGTCGCGTTCGAACCCAGCGCAGTTGCGAAGAGGTAATTGCCGCCGCCCGTTGCCGTGGAAGACGCACCGAGCGCTATGTCTCCGAGCGCGTTCGCCTGTGCAGAATTGCCGATCGCTTCGGACCAGTCCCCTTTCGCGAGGCTCGACGAACCGAGTGCCACGCCGCTCTGGCCCGCGCCCGTCGCCGACATGCCGACCGCGACCGCGTTGCTGCCCGATGCAACGGAATCTGCGCCGGACGAGTTCACGTGAACGTATTTGAACCCGTTGCCATTGCTGATGTTGTTGACGGTGTTCTGGATGTTCGTGATGCTGGTCGAATTGGCCGTCGTCGCGGAGTCGAGCTTCGACAGAGCCGAGCCTACGTCGCTGAAGTTCGCGCCTTGGACTGCATACTTGGGCGCTGCAATCGAGCCATCCGAGTTGACGCCCGCGCCGCCGCCCAGTGCCTTCGTGACGCCTTTGACCTGCGACACGTTCACGGCGTCGTTATCGTTGATACCGGCCGACATGTTCGTGATGCGGCGCGTCAGCGTGCCGAGGAGCGACTGGTTCATCGGCGTCGCGTCGGCTGAGGTTCCATCTCCGTTGTCTGTATGGACGTTGTACAGCGGATTGTTGCCAACCCGGCCGACCGAAACCGTGTTGGGATCTGTCGCCACCGAGCCCGATCCGAGCGCCACACTATTCTGCGCACCGCTGGACACGACACCGTTCGCGCCCAAGGCCGTGCCATACATTGCGTTTGCCTGGCCCGCAAAACCGAAGATCGTCCCGAAGCTGATGTTGGTCGGCACGTACCCGTAGCTGCCGATGACTGTTTCACCGAGATTGTGCGGAGAGTTTGGCACACCCGCATCGGCCCCGCATCCCGCCACGTTTGACCAGTAACCGTTACCGGCATTCGAAGGCGTGCAGTAACCTGCTATCGCAGTCGCCCACGCCGGCATCGCCGTCATCAACCCAACCGCCGAAGAAATTGCGCTGAGAATCAACACCGAGCGTGCGGACTTTTTCGTCCGCCCTCGGGCATTTTCCTGAACCGCCACCCAAGTCCCTGACGACTCATTCCATACCGACCGATAAGCCTTATTCATCCGTTATCCTAAATTTATTGACGAAATCGACACGTCACCGATAGCTCCGTTCCGCGCTGCTTCCTACATCTGCCCCGTGGCGTAACACACAAAAAGCAGCGGATTAAATCTGACGAAGCACAGCGAACACCGACGTCAAGGACACAACTTCGCGACGCTGTATGTTGCAGATTCGCGTCCCATTGAAGAATCCTCTGCCATCTTGACGTAGTGGAGTCGAACTTTATTGAGCGTCAAACATACGGCGAATAGGACTACTCTTAAATCAGATTTCTCATCCTATATTGCTAGTAAACTGGTCACATCTGGATAAATTCTTTTACGCGACTCTTATTCTGTTGATGTTAATCTAAGATTTATCTAGCAGTACATAGAGACATTGAAGGCAGAAATAAATCCGGAATCACGCGAACGTTCTGCGTAATTGCCCCTCGCTGAACGATGTCGAAGTCTTCCGACAGTCGCGCAGAGAGAAATAAACATCGATAGGAAATCTACGAGGTGAGAATCGAAACGAGCCAGCCGCAACGAGCGTTGCTCTGACGTTTTCTGCACACGCAATGTGCCGCGCTCAGCGTTCGCTGATGGGTCAATATCGGATGGCAGAAAAGACAACGGGGCCGAAGCCCCGTAGAAACATCAGAAAGGTTTGATCACCACCAGCGCGACGGCCGCGAGCATGCCGAGAACAGGAAGCTCATTGAACATCCGATACCACTTGTGCGAGCGCGTATTTTCACCACGTTCGAAAGTGCGCAGCAGCACGCCGCAATACGCGTGATAAACGATCAGCAGCACGACCACGCCAACCTTCGCGTGAATCCAGCCCTGCCCACTGCCGATGCCGACCGCGAGCCACAGCCACAGACCGCATGCCAACGCCGGTACCGCAATGAACGTCATGAAACGAAACAGCTTGCGCGCCATGAGCAAGAGGCGCTTCACCGCATTCGGGTCGGTCTCCATCGCGAGATTCACGTAGATTCGCGGCAGATAGAAAAGCCCCGCGAACCATGAGGCCACCAGAACGATGTGAAACGTCTTGATCCACAGCATCGGCATCCATCCTTCTGAAATTATTGACGGCCTTCGCCGTGCCCCAGCACGACGTATTTCATCGACGTCAGCCCGTCCAGTCCGACGGGACCGCGCGCATGCAGCTTGTCGTTGGAAATGCCGATCTCCGCGCCAAGCCCGAACTCGAAGCCGTCGGCAAAACGCGTCGACGCATTGACCATCACGCTCGCCGAATCCACTTCGCGCAGGAAGCGCATCGCGCGGTCGTGGTCTTCCGTGACGATCGCATCCGTGTGATGCGAGCCGTATTCGTTGATGTGTTCGATCGCCTCGTCGATGCCGTCGACGACCTTGATCGCCAGCACGGGCGCGAGATATTCGGTGCGCCAGTCTTCTTCGGTTGCATCGACCAGCGGCGTGACACCCGCCGCTTCCAGCACCTTGCGCGCCGCAGGATCGACACGCAGTTCCACGTCCTTGCCGCGATACAGCTTGCCGAGCGCCGGCAGCACCTCGGCCGCGATACCGCGTGCGACCAAAAGCGTCTCCATCGTGTTGCACGTGCCGTAACGATGCGTCTTCGCGTTATCGCAAACCGTCATCGCCTTCGCGATGTCCGCGCGATCGTCGACATACACGTGGCAAATGCCGTCGAGGTGCTTGATCATCGGCACGCGCGCTTCTTCCATCAGACGCGCGATCAGGCTCTTGCCGCCGCGCGGCACGATCACGTCGACGTATTCGGTCATCGTGATGAGCTTGCCGACTGCCGCGCGATCGGACGTCTCGACCACTTGCACCGCTTCCTGCGGCAAGCCCGCTTTTTCGAGCCCTTCGCCGATCAGCTTCGCCAGCGCCGTGTTGCATTCGAGCGCTTCGGATCCACCGCGCAAGATCGTCGCGTTGCCAGATTTGAGGCACAGCGCCGCCGCGTCGATCGTCACGTTCGGCCGCGATTCGTAGATGATGCCGATCACACCCAGCGGCACGCGCATCTGGCCGACCTGAATGCCGCTCGGCCGATACTTCAGATTGCTGATCTCGCCGATCGGATCGGCCAGCGCGGCTACCTGCCGCAAGCCTTCGACCATCGTCTTCAACGCCTTGTCCGACAGCGTCAGGCGATCGATGAACGCAGCGTCATGACCTTTCTCGCGAGCACGCGCCAGGTCACGCGCATTCGCTGCTTTCAGTGCGCCAGTCTCGCGTTCGATCGCGACTGCAATGGCTTCGAGCGCGGCATTCTTCGCCGCCGTCGACGCCCGCGCCATCGCACGCGATGCGTGACGCGCGCGGCGGCCGAGGTCGGTCATGTACTGGTCGATATCCATGATGATTCCCGTTGTGCCGCGATATGCGTGGATGCGGCAGACGATTTCTGTAAGCGGAACGATCCGCCGATTGTATGACGTGTGACAGTTGTCTGCTCGGGCGAGCGGCGCCGTGTCACGGGCTGGGAAAGGCTGCCGCGCCGCGTTTGCGATGAATCCGGTGTTCCGCCGATACGCCCGCTTGATTCAGGCAAGGTCAGCGGCCAGATCCGTCAAGCGTGCGACAGCCTACGACGGTCGGCGCATTGGCGCCGGTCGCGCTGGAGCTGGGCGATTGGGCACGGCACGCGCCTCGGAAGCGGATGCGCCAGCGACGGCCATCGCGAGTTCGAAAAGCCCCGCCCACGGATCCGGCGGTGGGTCGTTGCGATGATCGCCCGGTGTGCCGCCCGACAACCCCTTCACCTGCCGATCGAGCTTCGCCGCCAACGCCAGCGCCTTTTCCAGCGACGCCTCTGTCACACGCGACAGCGCCGGCCCGACGAGCCGCTCGCGCGGCCCCCACACGCGGTTTTCGCGCAGCAGCATCGGCAGCGGCTTGCCCGCCTCGACACCGCGCTTGATACGCAGCAGCGTCCGAATTTCTTCGACGACGGCCCACAGCACGAGCACAGCGGCTTCGCCTTCGCCCTTCAGCCCGTCGATCATCCGCGACAAACGGCCGACATCGCCCGCGAGCATCGCTTCATTGAGCTTGAACACGTCGTAGCGCGCGACGTTGAGCACGGCGTCATGAACCTGTTCGAACGACAGCGCGCCGGACGGATACAGCAGCCCGAGCTTCTGGATTTCCTGATGCGCAGCGAGCAGATTGCCTTCGACGCGCTCGGCGATGAACTGCAGCGCGCGCTTGCCCTCTTCGCCCGGCGCGACGCGCTGACCTTGCTGCGCGAGACGCTGGCCGACCCAGCCAGGCAACTGCGCGCGCTCGACGGGATCGATCTTCAGCGCGACGCCCGCATCGGCCAGCGCGGTGAACCACGCGGACTTTTGCGTTGCCGCGTCGAGGCGCGGCAACGTAACGAGCGTCAGCACATCGGGATTCGCCGATGCGGCCAACGTCTTCAGCGCATCCGCGCCTTCCTTGCCGGGCTTGCCCGTCGGGATGCGCAATTCGACCAGTTGCCGGTCGCCGAACAGCGACATCGACTGGCTCGCGCCAAGCAGCGAACTCCAGTCGAAGCCGCGCTCGACCGTGAACACCGTGCGGTCGGTGAAGCCGCTCGCCCGCGCCGCCGCGCGGATGCGGTCGCACGCTTCCTGCGCGAGCAGATGCTCGTCGCCGTACACGACGTACAGAGCGGCGGGACCTTTCGCGAGATGCGCTTCGAGCGCGTCAAGACGCAGTTGCATGGCGACGGATGAACGAGAGTGAAAGCAGGTCGATGCCGTGGATCAAAGCGGCGGAGGCGGCAGCGGCGCGCGCGGATTGACGCCCGGCACTTCCTGGCCCGGCGCCGGATGCAGCGAACGCACGACGGCAAGACGGCGCATCAGCTGATCGACGGCGTCGTTCTGCATGTCCGCGTACAGGATGTCCGCTTCCGAAGCCTTCGCTTGCGAGAACTGGTCGCTATACGTCATCGCGCGATTCAGATGGATCGCGCTAGGCGGAATCAGTAGCGTGCCGTCCGCGCCGCGCACCGTGTAGTTCAGCCAGTAGTCGAGCGCGTATTCCTCGACGACGCCCAGCGAGTTCAGCGTCAGCACGCTGTTGCCGCGTCCTTCGGAAATCGACAGGATGGCGTCGGCGTTGGCGGGCGAATTCACGATCACGGTGTCGCTGCCGCCCTGCACCATGCGCGTGAGGCGCGCTGAAACGGGCGCCGTCGCGCCCGTGATGGCGAGCCGCTTGAACGCGTAGTCCTGCTGGCCGCGCAGCTGGAAGCCGCACGCGGACAGTAGCGCCGCGCTGCACGCCAGAGTCAAAAACGATCTGCGAGTCACATGAGCTCCTGGTTCGCAGTTAAAGCGCAATCGATGCGTGCATCAGACGACGATGTTCACGAGGCGGCCCGGCACGACGATCACCTTCTTCGCCGGCTTGCCCTCGCTGAACTTCGCGAACATTTCGTGCGCGAGCGCGACGGCTTCGATCGCTTCGCGCGATGCGTCCTTCGCGACCGTCACGGCGCCGCGCACCTTACCGTTCACCTGCAGCACGAGTTCGATCTCGCTCTGCTCCAGCGCCTTTTCGTCGACCTTCGGCCACGGCGCGTCGAGCAGCGTGCCGAACTCGGCTTCGTAGCCGAGTTCCTGCCACAACTGGAACGTGACGTGCGGCACGACCGGGTACAGCACGCGCAGCAGCACGCCGTAGGTTTCGCGCAGCACGGCAGCGCCCGCGCCCTTCGCACCTTCGACCGCGTTGAGCATCTTCATCGCCGCCGACACGACCGTGTTGTACTGCAGACGCTGATAGTCGAAGTCCGCCTGCTTCAGCACGCTGTAGATTTCACGGCGCAGCGTCTTCTCGGTATCGGTGAGCTTCGCGGCGTCGAAAGCGCCGCGCTGCGAGAGCGCCGCTTCATTCGCCTGACCGAACGACCACACGCGGCGCAGGAAGCGGCTCGCGCCTTCGACGCCCGCGCCCGACCATTCGAGCTGTTGCTCGGGCGGCGCTGCGAACATCGTGAACAGACGCGCGGTATCCGCGCCGTACTGATCGATCAGCACTTGCGGATCGACGCCGTTGTTCTTCGACTTTGACATCTTCTCGACGCCGCCCAGCACGACGGGCTGGCCGTCGGCATTGAGCGTCGCGCCGACCGGGCGGCCCTTGTCGTCGTGCGTGACGGTGACGTCGGCCGGGTTGTACCAGGTCTTCTTGCCGGCGTCGTTTTCGCGGTAGTACGTTTCGTTGAGCACCATGCCCTGCGTGAGCAGGTTCTTCGCCGGCTCGCCGAACTTCACGATGCCCAGATCGCGGCAGACCTTCGCCCAGAAGCGCGAGTACAACAGGTGAAGAATGGCGTGCTCGATGCCGCCGATGTACTGATCCATCGGCATCCAGTAGTCGGTCCGCTCGTCGACCATCGTCTTCGCGTCGGGTGCAGCGTAGCGATAGAAGTACCAGGACGAATCGACGAACGTGTCCATCGTGTCGGTCTCGCGCTTCGCGGCCGCGCCGCAGGTCGGACACGTGCAGTTCAGGAACGCTTCCGACTTCGCGAGCGGATTGCCCGTGCCGTCCGGTACGAGATCTTCCGGCAGCACGACGGGCAGATCCTTCTCGGGCACCGGCACATCGCCGCACGACGGGCAATGGATGATCGGGATCGGCGTACCCCAGTAGCGCTGGCGCGAGATGCCCCAGTCGCGCAGACGCCACGTGACCTGCTTGTCGCCGAGGCCCAGCGCTTTCAGATCAGCCGCGATTGCGTCGACGGCTTCGCCGTACTTGAGGCCGTCGTACTTGCCGCTGTTGACCAGGACGCCGTTTTCCTTGTCGCCGTACGACTCGTGCCAGGCGTCCGTCGAGAACGGCTGGCCTTCGACCGCGACCACCTGCTTGACGGGAATGCCGTACTTCTTGACGAACGCGAAGTCACGCTCGTCGTGCGCGGGCACGCCCATCACGGCGCCTTCGCCGTAGCTCATCAGCACGTAGTTGCCGATCCACACCTCGACCTTTTCCTGCGTCAGCGGATGCGTGACGAAAAAGCCCGTGGCCATGCCCTTCTTTTCCATCGTCGCCATGTCGGCTTCGGCGACGCCGCCGTGCTTGCATTCGTCGATGAACGCCTGCAGCTCCGGCCGTCCCTGTGCGAGATGCGTGGCCAGCGGATGCTCGGCCGCGACCGCGCAGAAGGTGACGCCCATGATCGTGTCGGCGCGCGTCGTGAACACGCGCAGCAGCTTCTGCTCGCCGTCCAGTTCGTACGGGAAGCCGAAGTTCACGCCGAAGCTCTTGCCGATCCAGTTCTGCTGCATGATCTTCACGCGCTCGGGCCAGCCGAGGCCTTCGAGATCGTTCAGCAGCTCATCCGCGTACTGCGTGATGCGCATGTAGTACATCGGGATTTCGCGCTTCTCGACGAGCGCGCCCGAACGCCAGCCTCGGCCGTCGATCACCTGCTCGTTGGCGAGCACGGTCTGATCGACGGGGTCCCAGTTCACGGTGCCCGTCTTCTTGTACGCGATGCCCTTTTCGAGCATCTTCAGGAAGATCCACTGGTTCCACTTGTAGTAGTCCGGGCTGCAGGTGGCGACTTCGCGCGACCAGTCGATGGCAAGACCCATCGACTGCATCTGCTTCTTCATGTACGCGATGTTGTCGTACGTCCACTTTGCGGGCGGCACGTTGTTGGCCATCGCGGCGTTTTCGGCGGGCATGCCGAACGCGTCCCAGCCCATCGGCATCAGCGTGTTGTAGCCGTTCATCCGCAGATAGCGGTACATCACGTCGTTGATCGTGTAGTTGCGTACGTGCCCCATGTGCAGCTTGCCCGACGGATACGGCAGCATCGAAACGCAATAGAACTTCGGCTTGTCGGCCTTTTCCGTCGTTTTGTACGCGTCGGTGGCGCGCCATTGTCCTTGCGCGGCGGATTCGACGTCGGAGGGAACGTATTTTTCGTGCATGGTGTGATGGGATCGCTGTTCGGTGCCGCTGTTCGGATGCTTCGGCACCGGCACGGTGCTCTGCTTGATGAAAATCTTGTCGGTTCCCCTTTCGTCAAGGGGAAAGGGCTGATTATACCGTTCGGCCGGGTTCACGCCGCGCGCGATTGAGCGTGTGCGATACGTTTTGCCCGCCGATTCGGCGCGATGAGCGGTGAATGCGGGCTTTTGGCCCGGCAGACGGCGCGCTTCGGTTATTGCGCGGACGATGCGCCGACTGCAGGCGCCGGCTGGCCCGGTTTGGCGTCGCCCGGCGGCTCCGTCACGAAGCCGATCCGTTCCAGACCCGCCTGCTGCGCCGCGCCCATCACCTGCGCGATCACTTCGTAGCGCGTCGAGCGCTCGGCGCGCAGATGGATTTCCGGCTGGTCCTTCTGCTTGCCCGCGTCGTTGAACTGCGCGCGCATCTGGTCCAGCGTGATGGGCTTGTCGTTCCAGTAGAGCTTGCCCGCGGCGTCGATCGACAGCGTGATCGTCTGCGGCGTCTCGCGCGCCTCGGCGGCCGCGACGCGCGGCAGATCCAGCCGGATCGCGTGCGTGAACAGCGGTGCCGTGATGATGAAGATGACGAGCAGCACCAGCATCACGTCGATCAGCGGCGTCATGTTGATGTCCGCCATCGGCGCGGCCGTCTTGTGCCTGTCGAGTCCGCCGAATGCCATGTGTCGTGCCTCGCTCTTGCCGTTTGATACTTGCCGGTGCCTGCTGTCTCGGCGCGTCAGCCGCCTGCCCGATGCGGCGCTATGCCTGCGTCCGCGCGGGCGCCCGTTCGCCGTGATCGCCGCGCGCGCCGCCGCGCGTGTTGTCGGGCGTATTACCGGGTCCATCGCCCGCAGGCGCGCAGACGTAGGCGTGCAGATCGTGCGCAAAGCCGTCGAGTTCCTCCGACAACTGCCGCACCATCCGCCCGAGCACGTTATAGGCGAGCACGGCGGGAATCGCGACGACGAGGCCGAACGCCGTCATGATGAGCGCCTCGCCGACGGGGCCCGCGACGTTCTCGATCATCGCCTGCCCGCTCTGCGCGATGCTGCCGAGCGCGTGATAAATGCCCCACACCGTGCCGAGCAAGCCGACGAACGGCGCCGTGCTGCCCACCGACGCCAGCAGCACCTGCCCGAATTCCAGCCGCCGCTGCGAGCGGTGCAGCGCCTGGCGCAGCGCCCGCAGCACGCGTTCGCTGCGTTCGACGCGCGCGAGCAGCACGCCCGGCGTCTCGACTTCCGATGCCTGCAGCGCCGCTTCCGCCAACGGAGAAAAGATATGCTCGCGATCCGCGAGACGCAGCGCCGCGACGCCATCGGACAGCGTCGGCGCCTGCCAGAAGCGCACGATGGCGCGCGGCCCTTGCCGCTTCGCGCGGCTCAGTATCCAGCTTTTGACGATCAGAAAACACCAGCTCGCAACCGACATCGCCAGCAGTACGTACGCGACGCCATGCGTGATGGCGTCGCTGGTTTGCAGGTAGTGGATGATGCCGGTGTCTGCCATTGGAGCTCTTGGGTCGCCTCGGCTACGGCGCCTTGGCGGGTGAGAACAGGCTGACGCGGGGCTTAGTGCAAGCCGAGCACGTCCTGCATGTCGAACAGGCCGTTCGGGTGGCCTTCGAGGAAGCGAACCGCGCGCACCGCGCCTTGCGCGTACGACAGACGGCTCGCCGATTTGTGCGTAATTTCGATGCGCTCGCCGATGCCCGCAAACAGCACCGTATGGTCGCCGACGATATCGCCGCCACGAATCGCCGAAAAACCGATGGTGGACGGATCGCGTTCGCCCGTCACGCCTTCGCGTGCGTAGACGGCGCAATCTTCGAGCTTGCGGCCAAGCGCGTTGGCGATCACTTCGCCCATCGTCAGCGCCGTGCCCGACGGCGCGTCGACCTTGTGACGGTGATGCGCCTCGATGATTTCGATGTCGTAGCCTTGCGAGAAATGCTTGGCGGCGAATTCGAGCAGCTTCATCGTCACGTTCACGCCGACGCTGAAGTTCGACGCGAACACGATGCCGATTTTTTCCGCCGCAGCGCGAATCTGCGCCTTCTGTGCTTCGTCGAAGCCCGTCGTGCCGATCACGAGCTTCGTGTTCGTGCGCAACGCCGCGTCGATGTGCGCGAGCGTACCCTCGGGGCGCGTGAAGTCGATCAGATAGTCGGATTGTGCGAGCACGGCGTCGATATCGTCCGACATCAGTACGCCCGTCTGCTTGCCGAGGAACGCGCCCGCGTCCTGGCCGAGTTGCGGCGCGCCCGTGCGGTCGAGCGCACCCGACAGCGTGACTTCAGGATCGTTGAGGACGGTTTCGATGAGCATCCGGCCCATGCGGCCCGACGCGCCCGCGATGGCAATTTTCATGGGTAGTCCTGCTAACAGCGCCTGCACATCGCGCCGACAGGCAGCGCGCCGGGAGGCGACAAAAGAAACGAAGCGGGCGGCGTCTCAGAGCGACACGACGTCGCGGCAAAACGCATGACGGGCGGACACGCCGCCCGTCATGTTAGGGACAACGGAATCAGCCGCCCGTTCCCGTGCCCGATTGTGCGGAAGATTGCGACGACTTCGCGGGCGCGTCTTTCGACTGGCCGTTGTTGCTTTCCGGACCCGTTGGGCCCGTCGGGCCGACCGGGTTGTCGCTCGGTACGCCCTGCATCTGCGGAGGCGGCGGACGCGTGAAGCGGAACTGCGGCTGGCCCGGCTCGGTGGAGTTCTGCGGCACGCCACCATTCGACTGCGGCGTGTTCGCGCGCACCGACGGCGTCGTGCCAGGCGCGGGCGACTGAACCGCGTTGGTCGCGCGGTTCGCAGCCTGCGCGGCCTGCGCGTTCGCGTCGACAGCGGGCAGATTGCCGGCCTGCGCGGCATCGGAAGTCGCCGAGCGCACGGTGTCGGGCACGGCGACGGGCGCAGGCGCAGGCGCAGCCGCTGCAGCCGCCGCGCTCGCCTCGGCCGTCGAACTGGCGACCACAGGCGCAACCTTCACTTTCTTGCCTGTACGATCGCCGTCGATTTCGGCGAGCAGTTCGAGGTTGGACGGCAGATCTTCGCCGCCCGACCAGCTCGCGACGCGATCACCCGTGAAGTTCACGATGAAATCGCGCTGCTGGACGACTGCCGTCGAGCCGCGCTTGAAATAGAAGACGTAGTCCCAGCGGTCCGCGTGGAACATATCTGCCAGAAGCGGCGTGCCAAGTATTTGCCGGACCTGGGCGCGCGACATGCCGACCTGCATTTGCGCGGCCGCTTCCTTCGAGACGAAGTTACCTTGAACCACGGTAATGCGGTACGGCGTGATGCTTTGGGCAACACGCTGAGTCAGGCTGTCATACGTGGAACATCCAGCAAGAACCGCCACCGCCGCCGCGACGATCAAGGTACGCCGTATGCGGCTCCCCCGGTTGATCAATAGAGCTTTTGGAATCATTTCCCTCACCGTGCGGGCTACGCGAGCCGCGCGTGTTTCCGTGTAAGATGACCTGAACAGCAATTCACATTACCATTAGAACCCTGCATTGTACTCTAGGGATCCCTTGCCATGACCAATCCAACCGATCTGAAAAATATCGGACTCAAGGCGACCCTACCGCGCCTCAAGATTCTGGAAATCTTTCAGCACAGCCCGGTGCGCCATCTGACCGCCGAAGATGTCTACCGCAGCCTGCTGCATGAAGAGCTGGATATCGGGCTCGCCACGGTGTACCGCGTGCTCACGCAGTTCGAGCAAGCGGGCCTGCTGTCGCGCAGCAACTTCGAGTCGGGTAAAGCCGTATTTGAGCTGAACGAAGGAACGCACCACGACCATCTGGTGTGTATCGATTGCGGGCTGGTCGAAGAGTTTTTCGACCCTGAAATCGAAAACCGCCAGCAGGCAATCGCGAAAGAACGCGGCTTCAAGCTGCAGGAACACGCGCTGGCGCTGTATGGCGTGTGCACCAAGGACAAATGCCCGCATCGCAAGCATTGACGCGGGTTTCCGGGCCTTTCGCGGCAGCGCGGCCCGGAGCGGATGGCCAGTAAGACGTAGAAAGGCCCGGTCGATTTCGTCGACCGGGCCTTTTGCTTTCCTCTGCTTACCGATCCTCAAACGTCCGCTGTTTCGAACGATTCACGCTCCAGACGCCACGTTTGCGGCAACGCCAACTCATCGCAATTCGGCCCCTCACCGCCGCGATCGACGACGAGAAAATCGCTCACGCGCTCCAACGCGAGCAACGGATGATGCCAGACGCCTCTCGCGTAGTTGACGCCCTGCCAGCCGCGCGTCGAGAACGCTCTGAGCCCGGTCGGATCGAGATCGCCTGCGGGTGCGACGACGATCAGATAAGGCGCATCCGATAGCGGCACGAACGCCTGGCTGCCAAGCGGATGCCGCTCCATCATCGCGATTTCGATCGGCCATGCACGCGGCTGCGCGCGAAACACGTTGATCAGCGGGCGGCCGCCTTGCGTGCCGACATCGACTTTCGCGAGGTCGTGGTAGCGCTCGGTGGTGCCTTCGTTGATCGGGTAGTGGCGCGCGCCGTCCAGTTCGATCACGTCGCCGAATGGAGCGAACGCGTCGCGTGTCAGGCGCTCGATGCGCAGTGTGTTCATGGCCGTCTCCGTCGATCGTCTCTGCCTTGCAGCGTGCGTTATTCGAGTTCGCCCCACAGGCGCAGCCGCGACACGCCGCCGTCCGGGTAAATGTTGAACCGCACGTGCGTCACGGGACCGAGCGCGGTGAGTTCGGCGCTGAACGTATGCACGTTGTCCATCTGCAGTTTCTGTTCGGGCAACAGAACAGGCCAGAACATCGCTTGCGTGACGAGCGAATCGTCGGTGCCGCCCGTCACGGACGCCGCCTGCAGCGAGCAGCGATCGGGGAAATTACCCTTGAAGTGCGCCGTGTCCACTTCGACCTTGCGGATCACGCCCGGCCGCGCGAGCGCGACGATCGCCCAGTCGTTGCCCGGCTCGCGGCGCCGGCGCGTTTCCCAGCCATCGCCCATGTTCACGCCGCGCCCAGGCATCAGCATCTGCGACGCCGGCCCGAAATGCTGGTTGTTCGCGGCGACCAGATACGCGCCGTTTTCGACTGCGGCCAGATCGAGCAGACTGCCGCGCTCGACGCGCTCCCAGTCGCGCTTGGGTTGCCCGTAGACGCGCAGACGCGCAAGCCCGCCATCCGGATACAGATTCACGCGCAGATGCGTGAACGCGCGCGTATCGCTGACTTCGACATAGTGATGCTGATTGCCCTGCAACGTGGTCGCGGGAACGAGCGTTTGCCAGTCGGCGTTGTCGGCGGGGACGTCGTCGGTCGAATAGCAGGCTTCGATCGAGGCGGCGGGCGGGAAATTGCCCGTGAAGTGGCTCGTGTCGAGATCGACACCATGCACGATGCCCGGCCGCGCGAGCCGCACGACGCAGTAGTCGTGGCCCGTGGTGCGCTTGCGGCGCGTTTCCCAGCCGTCCATCCATTTGCCGTGATCGTCGTATTTGCCGGGGATGAACACAGCAGGCTGCGGATCGAGCATCCGCTCTTTGGGTGCGAAGAATTCGTCGCTGGCAAAGAGCGCCTTCGCGCCCAGACGCGGATCGGCGAGGTTCATGTAGCGGCGGGTGAAGGCGGGTGCGTTCGGATCGAGAATCGGATTGGCCATGATCGGTTCAGTGTCGAGTTCGAGTGAGATGAGAGGCGGCGGACTGTGAGTCCGCCGCGTTTGCCATGAGTGGTCGGTCAGATGGCGGAAAGCGTTGTCAGACGGCGTGCGCCGGGTTCGCGTGGCTCGCGTTGTCGTCGTGATCGGTGCTGGCGGGGACGAAGCGATAGTCGCTGTCGAGATTCAGCACATGGCGGGCGCGCGCCTTGTCGATATCGTTTTCCCACACGGCGACGACGACGGTCGCGACGCAGTTGCCGATCAGGTTCGTCAGCGCGCGGGCGATGCCGACAAACCAGTCGACGGGCAGGATCAGCACGAGGCCGAGCACGGGAATCGCGGGAATCGCCGAGAGCGTCGCGGCGAGAATCACGATCGCCGAGCCGGGAATGCCGTGCGCGCCCTTCGACGTCACCAGCGACACCAGCACGACGACGATCAGATCGTGCATCGACAGCGGCGTATTCGTCGCCTGCGCGATGAAGATCACGGCGAGCGTCAGATAGATCGAGAAACCGTCGAGGTTGAACGAGTAGCCAGTCGGAATCACCAGACCGACGGTCGAATCCTTCACGCCCATCCATTCGAGCTTGCGCATGATCTGCGGCAGCACGGCATCCGACGAAGCGGTGCCGAGCACGATCGACAGTTCCTCGCGCAGGTAGCGGATCAGCTTGAACACGCTGAACCCGGCGAGACGCATCACGATACCCAGCACCACGGCGACGAACACGATGCAGCTCGCGTAGAACACGACGACGAGCATGCCGAGCTGCTTGAGCGACTCGACGCCATAGGTGCCCGTGGTGAACGCGATCGCGCCCAGCACGCCGAGCGGCGCGAGCTTGATGATGAAGCTCATCACGCGGAAGAACACTTGCGCGAGTTCGTCGATCAGATCGTTGACGCGCTGCGCTCGCGGCCCGAGCAGCGACAGCGCGGAGCCGACCAGCACGGAGAACACGAGAATCTGCAGGATGTCGCCTTTCGCGAACGCATCGATCGCGGTGTCGGGGATGATCTTCAGCAGGAAACCGGCCGTGTCCTTCAGGCTCTTAGCGTGCTCGGTATAAGTGGCCAGCGAGCCGGCGTCGAGCGTACGCAGATCGATGTTCATGCCGACGCCCGGCCGCGTCGCATACGCGAGCACCGCGCCGATCACGAGCGCGATCGTCGTCATGATTTCGAAGTAGACGACGGCTTTCAGGCCGACGCGTCCCACCTTCTTCAGATCACCTGCGTGCGCCATGCCGCTGACGACCACGCAAAACACGATCGGCCCGATCACCATCTTGATCAGCTTGAGAAAGCCGTCGCCCAATGGGCGCAGCGACTGCGCGAAATGCGGAAATAGCGCTCCGAGCACGATGCCCGCCACGAGAGCGATCACCACCCGGCCAAACAGCGAATTGAAAAACTTCAACACGGCTTTCTCCCAGTCACGAGTTGGGTTTCGAACATCTGTTCATACTGGTCCGACCAGTACTGTTATGGCGAATAGTAGGAAGCCGATATAGTGAGGTCAAGGATTGTCGGGAGAGTGTTTACCCGATCTGGTCTGACCGGCCTTCTTGCCCGGAACTTGCGTGTGGGTGAAGGTTTGCGCGGAACATCGAAAGCCGTTCTACAATGCTGGTCAGACCGCACCGAGCCGCCGCCGACATTATGAAAAACGTGCCGCACACTGTTACCGACTCCGCCATCTCGACGATTCGCGAGAGGATCGAGGGCGGCGTTTATCCCGTCGGCAGTTTGTTGCCGGCGCAGCGGCAATTGTCGGAGGAACTGGATATCAGTCGCGCGTCTTTGCGCGAAGCGCTATCGACGCTCGAGGCGCTCGGGCTGTTGACTATTCGCCCCGGCAAGGGCGTGTATGTGCAATCGACGAAGGCGTCGTCGGCGCATCCCTGGCGTTTCGCGGATCAGTCGTCGCTGCCGGATACTTATCAGATGCGCTTCGCGCTGGAAGGGTTTGTCGCGAGGATGGCTGCGCTGGCGATTGGCGATGATGATGTCGAGTGGTTCGAGGACAATATTGCTTCGTTACACACAGCGCTGACCAATGGCGAACTCGACGATGCCGCGCAGCTTGATTTTGACTTTCATATGCGGATCGTTGCGATTGCGGGCAATGCTGCTATCGAGTCGATTTTGCGTAGTAGCGCTGACATCATGAAGGAGAGTCAGCGGATGCCGTTCTATCGGCGTGAGCTTGTGCTGACTACTTATCATGAGCATCGTGCGATTCTCGATGCGCTAAAGGCGCGCGATCCGCATGTGGCTGGTCTGGCCATCGAGAAGCATATTGCGAATGCGGCGCAACGCGCTGGGGTTTATTTTCCTACGCCGCAGGTTTGAGGTTGGGGTTTGGGTTTTTTTGTCTTTGCGACGCTGGGGGTTTTTAAGGCTTTTCGCTGGCATCCGCGGTTTGCTTCTGGTTCGCATGCGTTGCCCCTGTGCGGGGCGGCACCTACTTTTCTTTGCCGCCGCAAAGAAAAGTAGGCAAAAGAAAGCGGCTCACACCGCCAGCACGTGTTCTTATCCACGGGCTCCCAACGTCCCCACCCTTCACACGGCAACGCCCTTGTTCGCCTGCGTTGCCAACGCACTGAATGAACGCCTCACCCGCTTCAAACGCCCGCACACGGGCCGGCGGCAGCGAATGGTTGCTGCCGCCCAGGTGGCAAACTGTGTGTAGGTTGTCGCGTTGTATAGCCTGGCGCTCTTACACGGTAGAACGCGTGCGCGATCGGTTCGAAGTGAGGCGTGTGGAGCACTTGGGCCTACACACAGTTTGCCACCTGGGCGGCAGAGGAGTGTCTGGCAAGGGTCGCTGTAGTGCGGGAGCGTGAAGCGGGTGAGGCGCACCGTAAGCGCGCTGGCAACGAACGTGAGTCACGTGGTTGCCGTCTGAAGTGTAAGACCCTTTGGGGGCCCTCAGGCAGGAACAAGGACTGGCGGTGTGAGCCGCTTTCTTTTGCCTACTTTTCTTTGCGGCGGCAAAGAAAAGTAGGTGCCGCCCCGCACAGGGGCAACGCTTGAAGCACAACAACAAAACGCGGATGCAAGCGAAACCACAAGCAACCCACCCAGCGTCGCAGACAAAACCAAACCCAAGAAAAAGAAAAAGCCGCCCAAAGGACGGCCTCTTCCCGCTGAAAAGCGAAAAAACTTACTTCGCGTTAGCCAGTGCAACCGCCGTATCCAACATGCGGTTCGAGAAACCCCACTCGTTGTCGTACCAGCTCGACACCTTCACCAGACGGCCCGACACCTTGGTCAGCGTTGCATCGAACGTCGACGAAGCCGGGTTGTGGTTGAAGTCGATCGAGACCAGCGGCGCCGAGTTGTACCCGAGAATGCCCTTCAGCGCGCCTTCCGACGCTTCCTTCATGATCGCATTCACTTCATCGACCGTCGTGTCGCGCTTGGCGATGAACGACAGATCGACGATCGACACGTTGATGGTCGGGACGCGGATCGCGTAGCCATCCAGCTTGCCGTTCAGTTCCGGCAGCACCAGACCGACAGCCGATGCTGCACCCGTCTTCGTCGGAATCTGGCTATGCGTGGCCGAACGCGCGCGGCGCAGGTCTTCGTGGTACACGTCGGTCAGCACCTGGTCGTTCGTGTACGCGTGGATCGTGGTCATCAGACCCGTTTCCAGACCGATCTTGTCGTTCAGCGGCTTGACGAGCGGCGCAAGGCAGTTCGTCGTGCACGATGCGTTCGAGATGACCGTGTGCTCGGCCTTCAGCACGTTGTGGTTCACGCCGTAGACGATCGTCGCGTCGACGTCCTTGCCGCCCGGCGCCGAGATGATCACCTTCTTTGCGCCGCCCTTGATGTGCGCGCTCGCCTTTTCCTTCGTCGTGAAGAAGCCCGTGCATTCCATCACGACGTCGACGCCCAGTTCGCCCCACGGCAGCTCAGCCGGGTTGCGGTTGGCCAGCACGCGGATCTTGTCGCCGTTGACGATCAGGTTCTCGCCGTCGACGGTCACTTCGCCCGGGAACTTGCCATGCGCCGTGTCGTACTGCGTCAGGTGCGCGTTGGTCTTGGCGTCGCCAAGATCGTTGATCGCGACGATCTCGAGGTCGTGCTTCTTGCCGTTTTCATAGAAGGCGCGCAGCGTGTTGCGGCCGATCCGGCCATAGCCGTTGATTGCGACGCGAATCGTCATGTTCTATCTCCTGATGGCTGAAAAAATTCTACCGTGATGCTTCGGCTGATGCGCGGCGAAGGGGTCATGCACGCCGCGCGAAACGCGGCGCGCATGACACGATGCGCAATTAGCCGAGTGCGGCCTTGGCCGTCTCGACAACCTTCTCGACGGTGAAGCCGAAATATTTGAACAGCTCGCCGGCCGGCGCGGACTCGCCGAACACGTCGATACCGACGACGCCGCCTTCCAGGCCGACATACTTGCGCCAGAAGTCCGTCACGCCCGCTTCAATCGCGACGCGGCGCACGCCGTGCGGCAGCACGCGCTCGCGGTACTCGGCGTCCTGCTTGTCGAACGTGGTCGTGGCGGGCATCGACACGACGCGTGCCGCGATGCCTTCACGCGCGAGCGGCTCGACCGCCTTCATCGCCAGTTCGACTTCCGAACCCGTCGCGATCAGGATGATCTTGCGCGCGGGAATGTCCTCGTTCCAGTCCTTCAGCACGTAACCGCCCTTCGCGATGTTCGCGATCTGCGCATCCGTGCGCGGATTGAACGCGAGGTTCTGACGGCTGAAGATCAGGCACGACGGACCGTGATGTTCGACGGCCTGCGTCCATGCGACGGCCGTTTCGACGGTATCCGCCGGACGCCACACTTCCATGTGCGGAATCAGACGCAGGCTCGAGACGTGTTCGATCGACTGGTGAGTCGGACCGTCTTCGCCGAGGCCGATCGAGTCGTGCGTGAACACGAAGATGGACGGCGACTTCATCAGCGCGGCGACGCGCAGCGCGTTGCGGCTGTAGTCCGAGAACGTCAGGAACGTGCCACCGAACGCCTTGTGGCCACCGTGCACCGCGAGGCCGTTGATGGCCGCGCTCATGCCGAATTCGCGCACGCCGTAGTTGACGTAGTCGCCCGCCGCGCCGTTTTCGCCGACGCGCACGTACTTCGCGGCCTTCCAGTTGGTCAGGTTCGAGCCCGTCAGGTCAGCCGAGCCGCCGACGAGTTCCGGCAGCACGGCCACGAGACCTTCGATAGCCTGCTGCGACGCCTTGCGGGTCGCAATGGTTTCAGCGCGCTCGTTCGCGCCGGCGATGATCGCCTGCGCCTTCTCCGCCCAGTCGGCGGGGAGCTTGTTCGCCATGCGGCGCTCGAAATCAGCGGCTTCCTGCGGGTACTTGGCGCGGTAGGCGGCGAACGCGTCGTTCCATTCGCCTTCGATCTTCGCGCCCTTCTCCTTCGCGTCCCACGCTGCGTAGACTTCCGGCGGAATCACGAACGGCGGATAGTGCCAGCCGAGCTTCTCGCGCACGGCCGCGACTTCCTTTTCGCCCAGCGCCGCGCCGTGCACGTCGTGCGTGCCGGCCTTGTTCGGCGAGCCCTCGCCGATCACGGTCTTGCAGCAGATCAGCGTCGGCTTGTCCGATTGCTTCGCCTTCTGGATCGCGGCGTCGACGGCGTCGACATCGTGACCGATCACGCCCGGGATCACGTTCCAGCCGTATGCCTCGAAACGCTTCGGCGTGTCGTCGTGGAACCAGTGGATCACTTCGCCGTCGATCGAAATGCCGTTGTCGTCGTAGAACGCGATCAGCTTGTTCAGCTTCAGCACGCCCGCGAGCGAACAGGCTTCGTGCGAGATGCCTTCCATCAGGCAGCCGTCGCCGAGGAACACGTACGTGTGGTGATCGACGATCTTCGCGTCAGGCTTGTTGAATTCGTTCGCCAGCAGCGACTCGGCGAGCGCCATGCCGACCGAGTTCGCCAGACCCTGGCCGAGCGGGCCCGTGGTCGTCTCGACGCCCGGCGTGATGCCGTATTCCGGGTGGCCCGGCGTCTTCGAATGCAGTTGACGGAAGTTCTTCAGCTCTTCCATCGGCAGGTCGTAACCCGTCAGATGCAGCAGCGAGTACAGCAGCATCGAGCCGTGGCCGTTCGACAGCACGAAGCGGTCGCGATCGGACCAATGCGGGTTTTTCGGGTTGTGGCGCAGGTGCCGCGACCACAGCGCAACACCAATCTCGGCCATGCCCATCGGCATGCCCGGGTGACCGGAGTTCGCTTGTTGAACGGCATCCATGGCGAGCGCGCGGATCGCGTTGGCCATCAGGGAGGTGGGGGCGGGAGACGAGGTCGTCATGTCGATTCCGGAGAATGGTCCAAAAAGCGGAGGCGCCGTTGATGGTCCGGAAGCCGCGCGGCCAGTCTGCTTCGGCGCACGGTGCGGCGCCGGGAGACGCGAGGCGGGCAGAGCAAACGGACAGGGCTGCAAAGCGGGATATTCTAACAGATAGCCGGGCTCCTCTTCGGCCATAGGACGGGCGTTTCCGCGCGATCCGGCGCGCATGGCCGCCCGGCTGGCACACGCTGCGAAAGCCGTCGCGGCGTCATGCAGACTGAATCTGCCATCCGCTTGCGCGCGTTTGATAGCGTGCAATCTTCAGAACTTTTGCGGCACTCTCTGAATCATTCTCTGTGTTGACACCATTCACGAATCCGCAAGGCAAGCACAATCCGCGCGATTTTCCCGGCAAGATGCTGCGAAAATTCGGAGGCGCCTGACGCTGGAAATGTCACCACGCGCTTCATTATTCGCCGTTCGTCGCGTATCCAGCGATAAACTAAGCCGATTCTTAGAGCGTTAGCTATGAGACTGCTGCAAAATTCATCGCTTCTTCGGCACCGGCCGCCTCAAGGCACACACTGGTAGCGAAGGCGATGTCATGACGACCCACTGGTTCAGGAGAGTTCGATGACTGCCTCACGCCCAGCCGGAGTGCCGTGGCTGACGCCGTATCTGACCGTCCGCGACGCGCGCACCTCGATCGCGTTCTTCGAGGCGGCGTTTGGTTTCCGGGTCCGGGACAGCGTGCATGACGACGGCGCTGTCATGCATGTCGAGATGACGTATCAGGATCAATTGATCGTGATGTTCGCGCCGGAAGGCGCATTCGGCTCGACGGCGAAAACGCCGAAAAGCGCCGCCACGACGGCTCCTCAATCGTTTTACCTTTATGTCGACGATGTCGACACGGTCTATGCGCGGGCCATTGCGGCCGGCGCCAGGTCGCTGAGCGAACCGCAAGATCAGTTCTGGGGCGATCGATTTGCCCAGATCGAAGATCTCGACGGCTACCGCTGGGCGTTAGCCTGCCATCTGTCTTGAATGAATGAGAACTTTCCTTATGCCTCGCTTCTTCGTCGGCACCCCGTTCAAAACCGACGACATCGTTTCTCTGCCGGATGAAGTCAACCGGCACGTGCGTGTCCTGCGTCTGCAACCGGGCGACACCGTGAGCCTGTTCAACGGCACCGGCGGTGAATACGGCGCCGAAATCGTCGATATGGATCGACATGGAACCATTGTCCGGATCGGCCCGTTCCGTGAGGTCGAGGCTGAACCGCCCTATCAGTTGACGCTGGCGCAAGGTATCGCCGGCAGCGACAAGATGGACTGGCTGATCGAAAAGGCGACCGAACTCGGCGCCTCCGAATTCGTCCCGCTCACGACCACGCGCAGCGTCGTGCGCCTGTCCGGCGAGCGCGCGCAGCGCCGCCAGGTTCACTGGCAGCGGATCGTGCAGGCGTCGTGCGAGCAGTGCGGGCGCAACCGCCTGCCCGAAGTGATGCCGACGCGCGAACTCGCCACGTGGCTCAGCTCGATGCCGAAGCAGCCCGTCGACGGTGAGTTGCGCCTGCTGCTGTCGCCGCGCGCGAGCGTGCCCTTCTCCGCCCTGCCCAGCGAGCCGCCAGCAGTTCGCGCGCTGGTGCTGGTCGGCCCGGAAGGCGGCTTTTCGGCTGCCGAAGAAGCAGCGGCGGCAGGCCACGGTTTCACGGCTGTCGGTCTCGGCCCGCGCGTGCTGCGAACCGAGACGGCAGGCATCGCCGTACTGTCCGCGCTGGCTGCGCGCTGGGGCGGCTGGTAAACAAAGCAAGGCAGTCTCGCGGCGCCTTCGTCCGAAGTAAGTCCGCGCAAGAATGCAAAAGGCCCGCCAACCGGCGGGCCTTTCTTATTCCAGATCAAACTCAGGCAAACGAGTAAAACACCCGGAACGCCACCTTGCGCTCGGCCCAGAATTCCGCCGCTTCACGGAACACGTCGAGCAGCGTTTCGCGCGCTTCCTTGTCGAATTTGATCGCGATAGGCAGCGCTTCGAGCACGATGACGAATCCCGGCTGCGAGCCAGCCTTGTGAACGAGGTCAGTCAGCGAGTCGTACAGCGCGTCGTAATTCTTGCCGAAATGCTTCGGAAACAGGAACGACGTCGCGATCGTTTCCATCACTTCCTGCTTGGACTGGGCATTGCCCACAAATGCGTAGAGGAAATGCTGACCGAGCCGACTGGCTTCGTCGGCGAGATCCTGCACGCGGAACGCGCGGATCGACTGCACGATGTTCGGTCGTACGGTCTGGAAAAGACTCATGCGCTCCTCTTCCGATGAAAGGCCCGTACTGGCTTCGTTCTGGACGTCACGGACCTGGCCGGCATCGCGCATCTGCATGACGCGCTGGAACATATTGCCGTCGCCGGCCGCGAGAAAATCCGTCGCGACTTTCGAGTCGTGCGCGTAGACGTTGTCGCTCATGCCGATTATCCCGATGTCATTCAATAATGCGATTAAAACTGGCGTAGTGGTCGTCTGAGTAATAACAATTGGTGGTCCGCCTGAGCGGGCCTCCACAGACTATGCGGCGTGCGCCGCGGTCGCGGGCGCCTGGCGTGGGAACGGTGTATTCGTGGTAATAGCCGCGCCGGTGCGGCGGCAGCAACCGCTCACGATTGCCGAATACGACGCCGTCCTTCTCATACGGATAAGGCCCGCCAGCTGCAATCAAGTTCAATGTGGTGACAGCTTGCGGCGGCAATTGCGCCACCGCGATGGTGCCTCCGGCCTGTTCCTGCTGTGCTTCCCGGGCCAGGGCGCCTGCCGGAAAGCCGCCTGAGCCACAGACCAGGCCGCCAACCGTCAAGCCGGCGATCAGCACGCCGTCGCGGAGCCACTTGCGTGCCATGAGTCCAGAATTCCCGCTGTTGACTAACGAGTTTGACGACCATGAAAGTCGTAAGGGTATCGCTAATGTCTTTTGGAATCAATGTTCATTGGTCGGACGAAAGGCCGTCCAGGCGAAACCGGCAGAGCGCCGACGCCGGAAATGACACATCTTGACAAAGTTTTTAGCCCAGGTGAGATAAAGTTATCCCTAAGGCAAGATGTTGGACGACGTTCATGCCTCGTCGTCCGGACAGTTCGCACAACGGATTCATGTCACGCGTCTGCCTTTTGCGGGATGGCTAATCCCCAGCCATTGCTCGAAGGCGTGCCCATTGCGGGCACGCCTCTTTTTTTGCCTGCGCGGGCTAAAAACAAACAGCCCGCGCCGAAACAACGACAGATTTAACGCGTAGCGTTCACATCGGCGACGAGCAGCGCCGTCATGTTGACGATCCGGCGAACCGTTGCCGAAGGCGTCAGCACGTGCACCGGCTGCGCCGCGCCGAGCAGGATCGGCCCGATCGCGATGTTGTTTCCGGCTGCCGTCTTCAGCAGGTTGTAGGAGATGTTGGCGGCGTCGATGTTCGGCAGCACCAGCAGGTTCGCGTCGCCTTCCAGCGTCGAATCCGCGAGGATTTCCTTGCGCAGGTTCGCGTCGAGTGCGAGGTCGCCGTGCATTTCGCCGTCCACCTGCAGATGCGGCGCACGTTCCTGCAAGATCGCCAGCACATCGCGCATTTTCTGTGCAGAAGGCGCGTTGCTCGTGCCGAAATTCGAGTGCGACAGCAGCGCGATCTTCGGCTCGATGCCGAAGCGCTGCACCTCTTCCGCCGCCATGATCGTGATCTCGGCCAGTTCTTCCGCCGTCGGATCGACGTTCACGTGCGTATCGACGAGGAAAATCTGGCGGTTCGGCAGCACCAGCGCGTTCATCGCTGCGTAGACCTTCGCGCCTTCTTTCTTGCCGATCACCTGATCGATGAAGTGCAGGTGGCGGTGCGTCGTGCTGACCGTGCCGCAGATCATGCCGTCGGCATGACCCTTCTTCACCAGCATCGACCCGATCAGCGTCGTGCGGCGGCGCATTTCCAGCTTCGCCATCTGCTCGGTGAAGCCCTTGCGCGCCATCATCTTGTGATACGTCTGCCAGAAGTCGCGGTAGCGCTCGTCGTGGTCGGTGTTGACGATCGTGTAGTCCTGGCCGTTCACCAGACGCAGGCCGTACTTCGCGATACGTTGTTCGATCACAGCCGGACGGCCGATCAGGATCGGCTTCGCGAGCTTTTCGTCGACGGCGATCTGCACCGCGCGCAGCACGCGCTCTTCTTCGCCTTCCGCGAACACGATGCGCTTCTTCTCCGGCTCGACGCCGCGCGCGAGCTGGAAGATCGGCTTCATCGTCGTGCCGCTGTGGTAGACGAACTGCTGCAGATGCTGCTTGTACGCCTCCATGTCCTCGATCGGACGCGTGGCGACGCCCGAGTCCATCGCGGCCTGCGCAACGGCAGGCGCGATCTGGACGATCAGGCGCGGATCGAAAGGCTTCGGAATCAGATATTCCGGACCGAACGACAGATCCTGAATACCGTAAGCCGTCGCGACGATGTCAGATTGTTCCTGGCGAGCCAGTTCCGCGATCGCGTTGACCGCGGCAATTTCCATTTCCTTCGTAATCACCGTCGCGCCGACGTCGAGCGCGCCGCGGAAGATGAACGGGAAGCACAGAACGTTGTTGACCTGGTTCGGATAGTCGGTGCGGCCCGTCGCGAGCACGGCGTCGGGGCGCACTTCCAGCGCGAGTTCCGGCAGGATTTCCGGCGTCGGGTTGGCAAGCGCGAGAATCAGCGGCTTGTCGGCCATCTGCTTGACCATGTCCTGCTTGAGCACGCCACCCGCCGACAGGCCGAGAAACACGTCCGCGCCGCCCATCACTTCCGCCAGCGTGCGTGCGTCCGTTTCGCGCGCGAAGCGCTCCTTGTCCGGGTCCATCAGTTCCGTGCGGCCCTTGTAGACCACGCCGGCGAGGTCGGTCACGTAGATGTTCTCGAGCGGCATGCCGAGATCGACCAGCAGGTTCAGACACGCCAGCGACGCGGCGCCCGCGCCCGACGCAACCAGCTTCACTTCCTTGATGCTCTTGCCGACCACCTTGAGACCGTTCGTCACAGCCGCCGCAACGACGATCGCCGTACCGTGCTGGTCGTCGTGGAAGACGGGAATCTTCATGCGCTTGCGGCATTCGCGCTCGACGATGAAGCAGTCCGGCGCCTTGATGTCTTCAAGGTTGATGCCGCCGAAGGTCGGCTCGAGCGCCGCAATCACTTCGACCAGCTTGTGCGGGTCCGATTCGTTCAGCTCGATGTCGAACACGTCGATACCGGCGAACTTCTTGAACAGGACGGCCTTGCCTTCCATGACCGGCTTCGACGCGAGCGGCCCGATGTTGCCGAGGCCCAGCACCGCGGTGCCGTTCGACACGACGCCGACGAGGTTGCTGCGCGCCGTGAAGCGCGCCGCATTCAGCGGGTTTTCGACGATCGCCTCGCACGCGAACGCAACGCCCGGCGAGTAAGCCAGCGCGAGGTCGCGCTGGTTGATCATCTGCTTGGTCGGGGCAATCGCGATCTTCCCGGGGGTCGGGAATTCGTGATAATCAAGAGCGGCTTCACGGAGTTTGGTATTGACGGGAGTCGACATAAGCGGACTTGGAAGTGCGGATTAGAATAGATGTTCGATCGCATTGTAGCGCCAATCCCAAAAGTCGAACCCTGCAATCCGGGTGCAAGTGCCGGGACCGAAACAGCGTGAAAGGAATGCACATCGTTTTGTTGGGTTCCGCGCCGCGACTACAATGCGCGCCTTTAGCGTCGTGTTAGCTTCGATTAGCGTTTCTTGGGCGCATTCATCCACCCGCTTCCGCTGTCTTTCGCACTCATCCGCCTTATTTATGCTTTCAGAGTTTTCGCTGATCGACCGCTTCTTCGCGCGCCGCGCGTCGGGTTCGACTTACCCGCAGCGTGCTGTCCTTGGCATCGGTGACGATTGCGCACTGCTCGCGCCGCCCGCCGGCGAGATGCTTGCCATTTCGACGGACATGCTGGTCGAAGGCCGCCACTTCTTTCCTGACGTCGATCCGAAGGCGCTCGGCCACAAGGCGCTCGCCGTCAATCTGTCGGACCTCGCGGCGATGGGCGCAAAGCCGCAGGCGTTCACGCTCGCGTTCTCGCTGCCGAAAGCCGACGCCAACTGGCTGTCCGCGTTCAGCGATGGCCTCTTCGAACTCGCGGAGCGGCACGGCTGCGAACTGGTCGGCGGCGATACGACGGGTGGCCCGCTGAATCTGTGCATCACCGTGTTCGGCTCGGTGCCGCCGCAGAGCGCGCTGCGGCGCGACGCCGCGCAACCCGGCGACGACATCTGGGTATCCGGCACGCTGGGCGATGCGCGCGCGAGTCTCGGCGTGCAACGCGACGAGTGGTCCGCCGATGCCAGCGACGCTGCGACATTCCGCCGCGCCATGGAGCTGCCCGAGCCGCGCGTCGCGCTGGGTCTCGCGTTGCGCGGCGTGGCGCGCGCCGCGCTCGATCTTTCCGACGGCCTGGCGGGCGACCTGATGCACATCCTCGAACGCTCGCATGTGAATGCCACCGTCGACGCCGACGCACTACCACGCTCCGATGCGCTGCGCCGCCTCGCCATGGATATCCAGCGCCGCTGCACGATCGCGGGCGGCGACGATTACGAGTTGTGCTTCACTGCGCCGCCATCCGCGCGCGCCGAAGTCGTTGCAGCCGGTCAACAGGCGCGTGTGCCCGTGACACGCGTCGGTACAATAACTCCACTCGATGCGGCCGATGCCGTGCCCGCGATCTCGTGGCACGACGCGTCAGGCGCTCCACTTACATTGACGTTGCAAGGCTTCGATCATTTCCATGCAGAATGAATCCTCGCTTGGCCCGGCCGGCAGTTTCTCCGACGCGCCAACAGGCGGACAGCCCGTCCCATCCGGCGGCACACCCGACGGTAAGCCTGAAGGCACGTCGAACGGTGAACCGCGAGCGCCGCGGCCCCGCCGCGCGACCGCGCGCTTCATGCTGTCACATCCGTTGCATATCTTGTCGCTGGGTTTCGGCAGCGGCCTGTCGCCGATTGCGCCCGGCACGTTCGGAACCCTGTTCGCCTGGGCATCGTTCGCTGCGTTCAGCGCGCAGCTGACCGTCATCGAATGGGGCATTCTGATCGTCGTCGGTTTTATCGCGGGCATCGGCATTTGCAGCTTCACCGCGAACCGGCTCGGCATCGAAGATCCGTCGCCCGTCGTGTGGGACGAGATCGTCGCGTTCTGGCTGGTGCTGCTGATCGTGACGCCCGCCAGCTTCACCGGACAGTTGTGGGCATTCATCGTCTTCCGCTTCTTCGACATGGTGAAGCCGCCGCCCATCCGTTATTTCGACCGCAGACTGAAAGGCGGCTTTGGCATCATGTTCGACGATCTCGTCGCGGCGTTCTTCACGTTGCTCGTCGTTGCGCTTTGGCGGATGTCGGTCTGATCGTTTCCTGCGTTTCCCTTACCCGAGTCCAGCATGGCTACCGATTCCGTCGTTCACCAACTCGCCATTCGCGCCGGCAATCGTCTGCGCGACGAACGGCTGATGCTTGCCACGGCTGAATCCTGCACGGGTGGCATGGTCGCGACGGCCATCACCGATATCTCCGGCAGCAGCGGATGGTTCGAGCGCGGCTTCGTCACGTACTCGAACCAGGCCAAGAGCGAGATGATCGGCGTGCCGCCCGATCTCATCGAGAAGCATGGCGCCGTGTCCGAGCCTGTCGCGCGGGCCATGGTCGAAGGGGCGTTGCGGAATTCCCGGGCTCAGGTCGCGCTGTCCATCACGGGCGTGGCGGGCCCCGGCGGCGGCACCGAGACGAAGCCGGTCGGCATGGTGTGCTTCGGATGGAGCAACCGGCTGCATACCGTCGTCGAGACACTCGTGTTCAAGGGCGACCGCGAACGCGTGCGCGTACAGGCGGCGACGCACGCATTGCGCGGGCTGTTGACCTTGCTCGACGAGCGCGAGCGTTGAGCTTTCCGGTTCTTCAACCACAGCAGGACATCATGGCCCGTCACATCGACCGCGATGAACTGATCCGCCGCTTCGATCTCCAGCCGCATCCCGAAGGCGGGTTCTTTCGCGAGACGTACCGCTCGTCCGACGCGATCCGGCGTACACATTCCGCCGATTCCCGCTCCGCCTCCACGGCGATCTACTACCTGCTTTGCGACGGCGCGCACTCCGCGTGGCATCGCATCCAGTCGGACGAAGTCTGGCATTTCTATGCCGGCGATCCGCTCAACGTCTACGTGCTGGAAGGCGACGGCGCGCTCACGGTTCATCGTCTGGGCAACGCGCTCGAACACGCCGATTGCGTCTTTCAGGCCGTCGTGGCGTCCGGCAAGTGGTTCGCCGCGCAGTGCGACGACACGGCGAGCGTTGCGCTCGTCGGCTGCACGGTTGCGCCGGGGTTCGAGTTCAGCGAGTTCGAGATTGCGGATGTCGACGCGTTGCTGCGCGACTATCCGCAGCATCGGGATTTGATCGAAAAGCTCGGGCCGGCCGGCGCCTGACCGGGACCGGCCTTCTCAGCACGAAAGCCGCGCTTTAACGAAACGCGTTGATCCGGTCGCGCGTATCCTTCGCGGCCTGCGCGGCGGCTTCGACCCAATCGTCGCCCTTGCCCGCGTACAGAATCGCACGCGACGAATTGATCAGCATGCCCGCGCCCGCTGCCGTGCGTCCCGCCCGGACGGTCGCCTCGACATCGCCGCCTTGCGCGCCGATGCCCGGAATCAGCAGCGGCATGTCGCCGACGATGCCGCGCACCACTTCGATTTCCTTCGGGAACGTCGCGCCGACCACCAGACCCAGCTGGCCTTTCGCGTTCCACTTTTCCGCCGCAAGCCGCGCGACCGTCTGATACAGCGGACGGCCCTCCGTCTCGAGAAACTGCAGGTCCGAGCCACCCGGATTCGACGTCCGGCACAGCACGATCACGCCCTTGCCGTCGTGCTCCAGATACGGTTCGATCGAATCGAAGCCCATGTACGGATTCACCGTGACGGCATCGGCACGATAACGGTCGAACGCCTCGCGCGCGTACTGCTCGGCCGTGCTGCCGATATCGCCGCGCTTCGCGTCGAGAATCACGGGCAGGCCCGGATGCTTCAGATGAATGTGCGCGATCAGCTGTTCGAGTTGCTCTTCGGCCCGATGCGCGGCGAAGTAGGCAATCTGCGGCTTGAACGACGATGCGTAAGGCGCCGTCGCATCGACGATCTTCTTGCAGAAATCGAAGATCGCGTCAGAACGGTTGGCGTACGCGCCGGGAAACCGGGTCGGCTCGGGATCGAGGCCGACGCATAGCAACGAATTCGTCGTGTGCCATGCGTGGTCGAGCGTCTGGATGAATGTGGACATAGAAAATCTCGCGGCGCGCGGGTAACGGATGAGCCGCGTATTTTACTCGCGCGGCGCCACGCAGGCCGCATCCGCTACCGGCCCGTTGCGGCTGTCCGCCCTTACGACCCGCGCTTCGCCGCGCGCCCGCCCGCCATTGCGCGCAGCCCCGTGCGTTCTACCGCAAAGCTGAACGAGCGCGTAAGCCGCTCACCGCGCGCGAGCATCGTCATGCCGTTGTCGGCGGCACCGCCCGGCAGGTTCATCGCGTTGATCGGGTGATCGACGGGTTCGAAGCAGAAGAAGTCTTTCGACGTCGGCGTGTAGAGAATGTAGTACTCGGTGCTCGACGACATCGTCAGCGACAGGCGGCGCTTCGGCCACACAACCGTCGCATGCCCGCTCCAGCCAGTGAACGCGTGATTGACGAGCGTACGTGGCAACGGATACGCAACGCCGAACTGCCACGCAGGCGGCACGGGTACATGGCGCACGGGCAGCCAGTCGTCGTCCGACAGCCACAAGCCCGCCGCAGCCGCCGACAGTTGCGTGTCGGCATCGCGCACCAGAAACGGATGCACGCCGAGGCCGAACGGCATCGCCTCACGGCCAGTGTTTTCGACTTCGAGCGTGATGACGAGCGTCGAGCCGTCGAGCGCGTAAGTCTGCGTCGCGCGATACGCGTACGGCTTGCCGTCGCGACGGTCGAGCGTCAGTGTGAGGTTTTCGGCGTCGGCGGCCGCGATAGTCCAGTTCGCGAGCCAGCCGTCGCCGTGAATCGGCAGCGGCTCGCCCGCGCGGTTGCACGGCACGTCGATGGCGCGCTCGCCGAGCATGAATTGCCCGCCGCCGATCCGGTTCGAATACGGCAGCAGCGAATAGCAGGCGAGGTCATTGGCATCCGTGCCTGCACCGACATGGCGGCAGCGCCGGAACACGGGCACGAGCGTGCCTTCGTTGCGAAAGTCGAAGCGCGTGATGCCGCCGCCCAGGGACGGCGCCACATCGAGCCGCAGCAGCGAATTGGCGAGCGTCACGCACGCAACGTCGGCGGCGCTTCCCGCGCCGACCGCGACCGCGGACGTGCTCGGCCCGGCCAGCACCGGCTGCACGGTGGCCGCGAGCCGGGCGCGGCGCGCGCGGGATTGTGGAGACGATGGGACAGCGGAATTCGCGACAGTCATATCAAACTCCCACGAGAGGCATCGGACGGCATGATCGGCGCATCGGAGAACAGATGGCTGCTTGTGCGGGCGGCGCGTCGTAGCGGCCGCCTCCTGAATTTTGCTGCACGCCCCGATCGGACTGCCTTCGGGGCGTGGACTTCCCTGCTTCGGATACTGCCAAAATGTTTTAGTTCGCTTGCTTCAGTTCAATTGCTTCAGTTCGCTCGCCTTAAGCGCCGCGTCTTGCCGCAAGCCCCGCAGGCGACCCCTTGAACACCGGCTCTGGCAAACCACGCCGGCCCTGCGTCGCGACATACACGCCGCCGGCGCGCGTATCGCCCGCCAGCGCCTGGGCGTCGAGCCCCACGCGCGCGCTCGTCACATACAGCGTGCCGAGTTGCGCGCCGCCCAGCGCCACGCAACTGGGCTGCACGGTCGGCACGTCGACGCGCTCAGTCTCCACGCCGTTCGCGTCGTAGCGCACCACGCGACGTCCGCCCCACTGCGCATTCCACAGTCCGCCTTCGCTATCGACCGTCGAACCATCGGGCTCGCCCGTCTTGTCGGTCAGCTTCACGAACAGCCGCTCGTTCGCGACGCTGCCGTCCGCGAGGTAATCGCAGGCGCGGATTTCGAGCGTCGGCGAATCGCAGAAGTACATCGTCGCGCCGTCGGGGCTGAACGCGATACTGTTCGAAATCGCGGGCGATGGCAATGACAAACGTTCGAGTGTCAGATCGTGATTGAGCCGGTAAAACCCGCCGATCGCCTGCACGGGCGACGCTTCGTCCTTCGTGCCGAACACGAAGCGCCCCTGGCGATCGCAACGACCGTCGTTGACGCGCGTGTTCATACCCGGCTCGACATCGACGATGGGCTCGATCTCGCCCGTTGCAAGGTCGAAGAAAGCCAGCCGCGATGCGAGGCCCAACAGCATGTAATGCGGATCGGCGCACAAGGCGAACGTCGACAGGCGCTCCGGCATGCGCCAGAACGTGCTGCGGCCATCGCGCGGATCGTAACGCCAGAGCCGCGCGCCTTCAATATCCGTCCAGTAGAACAGGCCGCTGCGCGCGTCCCACGTCGCGCCTTCGCCCAGCGTGCATTTCGAATCGACGAGCAATGCAGCCTGAACGTTGGTGATCGTGTCGCTCATGCCCAGCCTCCATCGACGATGATGTCCTGCGCGGTAATCATGCGGCTGTCGTCGGCGGCGAGGAACAACGCCATCCGCGCGAGGTCTTCGGGCAGCAGTTCGGCGTCGATGCACTGACCCTGCTTGATCGCGAGACGTCCCGCGTCGTCGAGCCACAGACGCTTTTGCTTGTCCGTCATCACCCAGCCCGGCACCAGCGCGTTCACGCGAATGCCGAAGTGGCCGAGATCGCGCGCGAGCCCCTTCGTGAGTCCCTGTACCGCCGACTTCGCCAGCGTGTACACGGGATAGCCGCCGTTCTTCAGCATCCAGCTGATCGAGCCGAGATTGATGATCGAGCCGCTTTTCGCCGCCTTCATGTCCTCCGCGACGGCTTGCGCCGCGAAGAACTGATGACGGATGTTGACGGCGATACCCGCGTCGAACGATTCGGGCGTCACCTCTTCGATCTTGTGGCGCTTGTCGTTCGCCGCGTTGTTCACGAGCACTTCGATCGGGCCAAGCGCCGCGCGCACGTCGGCGATTGCCTTCTTCAACGCATCGATGTCGGTGAGATCGACGCGCAGAAACAACGGCTTGTGGCGCGAATCGCCGAGTTGATCGGCGAGCGCGTCGCCCGCCGTTTCGTCGATATCGAAGAACGCGACGCGCGCGCCCTGCGCGACGAAATGCTCGACGAACGATGCGCCGATGCCCGTCGCGCCGCCCGTGATCAGCACCGTGCGGTCCACGAGGCTCGGATAGCGCGCGTAGACGCCCTGTTCTTCACGCGCGTTCGCGCTGGCGGGAGACGACATCGTTCGGTTTCCTTCTTGTAGCGTTGAGTGTGAAGAAAAATCAGTCGCTGATCAGTCGCGCGAGCCGCGGTTCTTCAACTGGTCCAGCAGCACCGCAGCGAGCAGGATCGCACCGCGCACGAGGTACTGATAGAACGCGTCGATGTTCATCAGGTTCATCACGTTTTCGACGGTGCCCATAATCAGCACGCCGATCACGACGCCGGAAATCGTCGCACGGCCGCCGAGCAGCGACACGCCGCCCAGCACGCACGCCGAAATCACGTTCAGCTCGAAGCCTTCCGCGGCATTCGGCTGACCCGACGTGATACGCGACGCGAGAATCACACCCGCCAGCGCCGTCACTGCGCCCTGGATCAGGAAGATGTAGACGCGCGTGCGTTCGACGTTGATACCCGCGAGGCGCGACGCTTCCGGATTGCCGCCGATCGCCAGCGTGTTACGGCCGTACACCGTCGAATTCAGCATCACGCCGAACACGATGAAGCAGACCAGCGTCACCCAGATGGGCAGCGACACGCCGAACATCGACAGGCCGCCGAGCGCGATGAACGTGTCCGACGACACGCCCACGGCCTGACCGTGCGACACGATGAAGCCGAGGCCGCGCACGATTTCCATCGTCGCGAGCGTCGTGATCAGCGCGTTGATGCGCAGATACGCGATCACCGCGCCGTTGACGAAACCGATCACCGAGCCGGCCACGACCGCGGCGACGATCGCGATGAACGTGTTGCCCGTTGCGTTGAGCACCATCGCGCACAACACGCCAGCAAAGGCGACCGTCGAACCGATGGAAAGGTCGAAGTCGCGCGAGGCGAGACAGAACATCATCGTGCACGCGACCATGCCGATCTGCGAAATCGACAGCGCGAGGCCCAGCATATTTTCGATCGAGAAGAAGTGATCGACGGTCAGCGACATCGTGATGAACATCACGACGAAGATCACGATCAGACTGTATTCCGTGATCTGCTGCCACCACTTCTGCTTGTCGTTGGCTTGCGGAATCAGCGCTTCAGCGGCGCTCTTGGCGGCCTGTTGCGCGAGGTTTTCTCTGGCTTGCATTTGGTTCACTCCTCCCGTTCCCCACGGGTTACAGGACTGTTGTAGATCCTGTCAGTTACAGATGTCTTGCGGTTTTCGTTTCACCCAGCCGGCGCGCCCAGGCGTTCAGGCCGCCTGCGCCGTCGTCGAACTCTTCGGCAGCGCGAGGTTCAGCACCGATTGCTCGGTCGCGGCGCTGCGCGACAGTTCGCCGGAGATGCGCCCCTGGCGCATCACGAGGATCCGGTCGGACACGCCCAGCACTTCCGGCAGTTCCGACGAAATCATCACGATCGCGCAGCCGCGCTGGGCCAGCTCGTAAATCACGTTGTAAATCTCGTGCTTCGCGCCGACGTCGATGCCGCGCGTCGGCTCGTCGAGAATCACGACGCGCAGATCCGGCTCGGCCAGCCAGCGCGACAGAATCGCCTTCTGCTGGTTGCCGCCCGACAGAAAACGGATCTTCTGCCGGCGGCTCGGCGTCTTGATCTTCAGCAGCTTGATGAAACGGTCCGCCGTTTCGGCTTCCTTCTTGCGATCGAGGAACAGCCCCGCCTTCAGATAGTGACGGCGGCAGCTGATATTGATGTTCTCCGACACCGACGCAATCGCGACGATGCCTTCTTCCTTGCGGTCTTCCGGGCACAGCACGATGCCCTGGCGGATCGCTTCACCGGCGCTCTTCACCTTGATCGGCTTGCCGTCGAGCACCAGTTCGCCGCCCTTCTTCGGATCGTCGCCGTAGATCAGGTGCATCAGTTCGCTGCGGCCCGCGCCCACGAGACCAAAGAAGCCGACGATCTCGCCGCGGCGCACTTCGAAGCTCGCCGGTTCCGCGAGCGGGCCGCCTTCGATGTTCTTCACCGAGAAGCGCACTTCGCCGAGTTCGCGCGGCCGGTAGCCATAGATATCCGAGATCTCGCGGCCGACCATTTCGGCCACGATCGTGTCGCGGCTCACGCCTTCGAGCGTCGGATGCGACGCGACCTTGCGGCCGTCGCGGAAAATCGTGCACGCGTCGCACAGCTGATAGATCTCGTCCATCCGGTGTGAGATGTAGATCAGCGCGCGGTTGTCGGCGCGCAGATCGCGCACCAGCTTGAACAGCACTTCCGTTTCGCGGTGCGACAGCGAGCTGGTCGGCTCGTCGAGCGCGATCACGCGGGCGTTGCGCATCAGCGCCTTGCAGATTTCGACCATCTGGCGTTGCGCGATGGAGAGCTTGCGCAGCTTCGCGTTCGGATCGAGATCCACGCCCATCGCTGCGAGCTGCTCGCGCACGTACCGCTTCGCGTCGCCCTTCTTCACGAAGCCGATCGTGTTCGGCAAGCGGCCGAGCAGCAGGTTTTCCGATACCGTCAGATCGGGCACGTACTGCAGTTCCTGGTGAATCACCGCGATGCCCGAGGCAATCGATGCGCCTGCGCTTGCAAAACGCACTTCGTTGCCGTCGATCATCACGCGGCCGGAATCCGGCTGATATTCACCGCCGAGAATCTTGAGCAGGGTCGATTTCCCTGCGCCGTTTTCGCCCATCAGGCCGTGCACCTGGCCGGCGTGCACGTCGAAAGAGATGCCGTCGAGCGCACGCACGCCTGGAAACACCTTGCCGATATTGTCAAAACGCAGCGTCGCTGACACTTTGCCTCCTGTTACTTCGATTGAACCTTCGTGCATGCCGAAGCGCGTTTGTATGGCGCGGCGATCACGATGGCTGGTCCCTCTGCTTCTGATCCGTTCCGTCTCGCGCGTGAATGCCAGCCTGGCACTCACGCGCGTATTCCCGCTTACTTCGATGCGAGACCCATCTTTTCACGCACTTCGCCGACGTTGTCGCGCGTGGCCAGCATGCCCGTCGTCAGCGTGAGCTTCGGCGGTTCCTTGCCTTGCGTGATCCAGGCGTACATCAGGTCCGACGTCTCTTCGCCGTGGCGCTTCGGGCTGATGATGACCGTGCCGAAGAAGCCCGTCGGGTTCGGCTTCTTGAACTCGTTCAACGCCGAGTCCGAGCCGCCAATGCCGATGCCGATCATGTTGTCGGCCTTGAAGCCGCGGCCTTCCGCTGCGCGCACGGCGCCGAGCACGGCTTCGTCGTTCAGGCCGTAGGCAACCCAGTGCTTGAAGTTCGGATTCTTCGTCAGCGCGATGTTCGCTGCGTTGAACGCGTTTTCCGTGTCGGTCTTCGATTGCGGCGCGGCGATGATATTGGCCTTCGGGAAACCGGCGGCGATCAGCGCGTCGGTGGCGCCTGCCGTGCGGTCATGAGCCGTCGGCAGCTGTTCGTAGGTCACGTCGATCGCGCCGACGTCCTTCATGTCCCAGCCGCGCTTCTTGATTTCAGCCGCGATGCCTTCGCCAACCTGCTTGCCGATGTTGTAAGCCGAGATGCCCATGTGCGGCACCGATTCGATCGGCTTGCCTGCGCCGTCGACGAGACGGTCGTCCACCGTCATCATCTTCAGGTTGTCAGCCTTCGCCTTCGCGACGATGCCCGGTCCGAGCTTCACGTCCGGCGTGCAGATCACGAAACCTTGTGCCTTTTGCGCTGCGAGGTTGTCGATCGCGCTCATGACCTTCTCGCCCGACGGCGCGCCGATCTTCACCAGCGTGAAGCCCTTTTCTTTGGCAGCGGCTTCGGCGAACTTCCACTCGTCCTGGAACCACGGTTCTTCCGGCTGCTTCACGAGGAAGCCGATCTTGACCGGGTCGGCGGCTTGCGCGACGGGTGCGTTGAACAGCACCGCCGTCGCCGCTGCTGCCAGCGTGAGGAAAATTCTGCGTTTCATAATGCGTGTCTCCTGACTAATGAGTAACGAGAAGGTTATCGGCCGCGTCTTCTTGTACCGCCACCGACACACGCGGCCAGCGCGTCAGGCGGTTCACACCGTCGCCCCGTTTGCGGGGCGGCTTTGCTGCTTTTTCTGTTCCTTCGCTACTGCTTTGTTCTTTGCTTGTTCAGTCTTTCAGTCGTGGTAAAGCGCAGAGCGCCCGCCGTCGACGGTGATGCAACTCGCGTTGATGAAAGGCGCTTCATCCGACGCGAGAAATACGGCTGTCATCGCGACTTCTTCCGGCTTGCCGATGCGCTTCATCGGCTGCAGATCGAGCGTCGCCTGCTTCGCGGCGGCGGGGTCCGTCTGACCGTCCCACCAGTCGCGCGTCAGTTGCGTTTCGATGTAGCCCGGCGCGATCGCATTCACGCGCACGTTGCGCGGCGCGTATTCGATGCCGAGCGCGCGCGTGAGGCCGATCACGCCGTGCTTCGCGACGGGATACGGGAAGCAGCCCGGAATGATCTTGAACGAGTGTGTCGACGCGATGTTCACGATGCTGCCCGCGCCGCGCTCGACCATTCCCGGGAGCACCGCGCGGCAACCGTTCCACACGCCGTCCAGATCGACGGCGAAACAGCGGCGCCAGTCGTCGTCGGTCATCGTCAGCGGATCGCAGAACACGTTGATGCCTGCGTTGTTCACCAGCACGTCGATCGCACCGAACGCTTTTTCGCCTTCGCTCACCGCGCGCTGCACCGACGCCGACTGCGTGACGTCCGTCTGCACGGCAAGCGTCTTGCCGCCCGTTTGCGCGGCAATGTCGGCGGCCGTGCGCTGTGCGGTTTCGATATCGAGTTCCGCGAGCACGACAGCCGCGCCCTCGCGCGCGAACGCCGTCGCGATCGCCGCGCCGATGCCGCGTCCCGCACCCGTCACCAGCGCGACCTTGCCTTGCAGCCGTTTCATTTCTTCACGCCCGCGCGCGCAATGCGCAGGCCGTTGATGAACGCCTTCGCATGCGAAGCCGTCGTCGTCGCCGGCTGGCCGGGTTTGTAGAGCGCCGAGCCGAGGCCGAAACCATTCGCGCCAGCGGACAGGAACGGTCCCATGTTGTCCGGCAAGATCCCGCCGACGGGCAGCAGCGGCACGTCCTTGTGAATCACTGCGCGCCACGCCTTCACGACCTGGCAGCCGAGTTGCTCGGCGGGGAACATCTTCAGCACGTCCGCGCCGTTCTTCAGCGCGATAAAGGCTTCCGTCGGCGTCGCGACGCCGGGCGCGCACGCCATCGCGAGCGACTTCGCCGTCGTCACGACTTCGGGGTCGCTGTGCGGCATCACGATCAGCTCGCCGCCCGCCGCCTTCACGTCGTGCACGAGTTCGCCGCGCAGCACCGTGCCCGCGCCGATGATGGCATCGACGGGCAACGCCTGGCGGATCGCCGCGATGCTGTCGAACGGGTTCGGCGAATTGAGCGGCACTTCGATGATGCGAAAGCCCGCTTCGTAGAGTGCGCGGCCGTGATCGGCGGCATCGGCGGGCGTGATGCCGCGCAGAATCGCGACCAGCGGGCACGCTTCGAATGCGGCCATCAGGCCGGCGTGCGGCTGGTACGGTGCGGGCAGATTCAGATCGAGTGACATGACGGTTCCTTTGATTCGTTGTGCGCCGGCGCAGGTCGGGTTCAGGCCGCGCTTCAGGTCGCCTGCGCGGCGCCCGACGCCTCGCTGACGAGACCCGCTTGCGCCGCGATGCGCCACAAGCCGCGCTCGGTCGCCTGCTTCACGAGGTCCGCCTGATGACAGCCGAATTGCGCGAGCGCGAGCCGGTAGCGTTCGCAGAGCGCCTCGTTGCCGATCAGTTGCAGCGCGCTGCCGGCGAGCGTCGATTGCTGTTGCGCGAGTGCTGCTTCGAGGCCGCTCAGTTCGTGGCCGATCAGCAGGCCGGACAGGTAATCGGGTTGTTGCTCGCGCGCAAGCTGGCCCGTCAGGCCCAGCGTGCGCGTGCTGAATATCGTTGCGAGCACGCCGGCCTTGCCCTTGTCGCGCGCGACGCGCACGCCGCGCAGGAAGGCCTCGGTGTCGGGCTGGTCGGGCGTGAGCATCGTGCGGCCGAGAATGGTGTGCTCGGAAAGCGCCGCGAAGACTTCACCCGTCATGAACGTGTCGAAGCGCTCGATCTTCGCGTCGCGCACCATCACCCATTTCGCGTGCGTGCCGGGCAGGCCGATCAGCAGGCCCTTGCCCGCCGCCGACGGTTCCGCGCAGGCCAGCGCGCCGAAAATCTGCGTTTCCTCGCCGCGCATCACGTTCGGCAGTTCGCCGTTCTGCAGCACGCCGGGGACGATATTCAGCGTCACGCCGCGCGCCGTCTGCACGCGCACGATGCCGTCGACGAGCGCATCGGCGCTGGCGGGCGCATTCACGTACGGCGCTTCCTTCCAGCCTTGCGCGCTGCCGACCATGCCGGCAGCGATCACGGGCAGCTCAGGCGTGCGGTCCAGCCAGGCGCCGACGACGGCATCGAACGCCGCGTCGAAGCCGCCTTCCGCCGCCGGGCGCGGCAAATTCATGATGCCCGCCGTCGACGCGCGCGTTTCCAGCACGGCGCCGTTAGCGTCGTACAGATACGCACGCAGCGACGTCGTGCCCCAGTCGAGCGCGATCAGCGCGGCATGACCCGCTGCTGCCGCCGTCTGCGCCGGCTGGGCTTGTTCCGTGGACAGGGTCGAGCCCGTCTGAGTCATCGTTTGATCCTGCGGGTAGTCGGTTGCGGAACACGCCAGCCCAGTTCTTCCGAAATCGCGCGCGCCTCGCGCTGCACGACGGGAATCAGCTCGTCCATGCGTTCGAGCGACATGTACGGAATCGTGCTCGCGACCGACAGCGCCGCGACGATCGAACCCGACGCGTCGCGCACGGGCGCGGCCACGCAGCGGATCGACGCTTCGTTTTCCTCGAGGTCGAACGTGAAGCCGCCCGCCGAGTAGTTCGTCATGCGCTGCATGAAGGTCTGCTGGTCCGGGCGGTTGTCGGGCTTGAAACTGACGCCGGCCAGCGCGCGGCGCGACGCGTCGAACAGCGACTGCCACTGGTCGGGACCGAGGTCGAGCATCATCGCCTTGCCGATACCCGTCGATGCGAGCGGCATCCGGTGGCCGACGCGCGAGCGCATTTCGAGGCCGCGCGTGCCGGGAATCTTGTCGATGTACAGCACGTCGTCGCCGTCGCGCACGCCGAGATGGATCGTGTCGTGCGTCAGTTCGGCGAGCGACGCCAGATGCGGACGCGCGACGGTCGTGAGCGGCATCTGCTCGAGCGCGATCGTGCCGAGTTCGATCAGCTTCGGACCGAGCAGGTAGCCGCCCTGCACCTGGCGCAGATAGCGCGCCTGCACGAGGCTGCTGACGAGCCGGTGCGTGGTGCTGCGCGTCGTGCCGAGCGCGGCGCCGAAGGTGCGCAGATCGCGCACGCCCGCGGCGGCGGCTTCGAGAATCGCGAGGCCGCGCAGCAGCGTCTGCGTGCCGGCTTGCTGCGGCGTGATGTCGAGCAGCGTGCTCGGCAGGCCGATCGTGTCGGCAGGCGGCGTCGGCACGACCGCGCCGTTGGCGGGACGCGCGGCGGGCTTGCGCACGGTTTCGACTTCAAGCGCCTCGGGCGCTTCGGACTCGACGTGAGAGGTCATCGCTTTGTTCATGGCGACTGGCAACAGACAAAAGGTGAGTTACCGCGAAATGCCGGCGTGACGGTGCGCGTCGGGCGTGGTTCGAAGCTGAGCGTGATTCGCGCGGTTTGGCGCGAGCGAGCTGTGCAGCAAGGTGCTGGAAGGCATGGCGTGGTGTCTCCGATTTTCGTCCCGCTGCGCGCACCGCGCGGTTTTGCGCTGGCGACGAGGCGGTGTTTCTGGCCGGTGTCGGCTCGTTGAACCGGATTGTAGGGCGCTTTTTTGAGATTCACCAACATATGAACGTGACGTCCATATTTTGGGAATTACGTGAAATCGGATGGCGTGTGCCCAAGCAGAAAGCAAAACGGCGGGTCCCGTTACGGGATCCGCCGTTTTTGTGGCCATTCGGTGTGCGGAACTCAGTCCGGCAGTTCCGCCGCGCCCATCCGGCGCGCGATCACCCGCGCGCGTTGCGTGAGATAGCTGGAAGTACGATGCTCGTCGAAGTATTTCGGTCTCGGCAGCATGACTGCGAGCCGCGCAGATTGCCCGGCCGTCAGCTTCGCGGCCGATGTCTTGAAGTAATAACGCGCCGCCGCTTCCGCGCCATACACGCCATTGCCCCATTCGACCGAATTCAGATAGATCTCGAAGATGCGCTCCTTGTCCATCAGCGTCTCGAGCATCCACGTGATGATCAGTTCCTGGCCCTTGCGGATATAGCTCTTTTCACGCGACAAGAACAGATTGCGCGCCAGCTGCTGCGTGATCGTGGAGCCGCCCGCGACGATCTTGCCGCGCGCCTTGTTCTTCTCCCATGCCTGCAGAATCGCGTCCGTCTCGTAGCCGTTGTTACTGGCGAAGTTCGCATCTTCCGAAGCGATGATCGCGCGCTTCAGATTGCGCGAGATCTGATCGTAGGGCACCCACGTATGCTGGAGCGACAGATCGGGACGCTCTTGAGAAAGACGCCAGGCATCGGAACGCATGAAGGCCGTCGATTGCGGATTCACGGTGTTCCACACGGCGATCTGCGCGAAATAGAAAAGCTGCGTGGCGACCCACGCGACGACGAACACCGCGCCGGCATACAGCACCCAGCGTGCGGGACTCGCGCCGGCCCGCTGCCCCTTCGCGCGCCTCGTCTTCGTCATTGTCGTCGCCATGTCGTGGAATCTGGAGGCGCGTCGCTTGCGTTGATCGGCTCAGCCGCTCACGCGCTTTGCGGCGCGCGCAGCATCTCGCGCAGCGCGGCGAGCACGGGCGCGCCGTCGGGGCGCACGCCGCGCCACACGAAGAACGATTCCGCCGCCTGCTCGACCAGCATGCCGAGGCCGTCCGCCGCGCGCGCGCCGAGCTGGCTGGCGTGCTGCATGAAAACGGTCGGCTGCGCGCCGTACATCATGTCGTACGCGAGCGTGCCCGCGCCGAACGCGCCGTCGTCGCACTCGGGCAACGACGCATCGAGGCTGCTCGCCGTCGCGTTGACGATCACGTCGTAGGCGCCTGTTTCGATCGCTTGCGCACTGCCGCCCGTCAGACGGCATGCGGCGTCGCTGGCCGCGCCGGCGAATTGTGCAACCAGCGCCTCGGCCTTCGATGCCGTGCGATTCACGATGGTGAGCGATTGCGGCTTGCGCTCGAGCATCGGCAGCACGACGCCGCGCGCCGCGCCGCCCGCGCCGAGCAGCAGCACGCGCGCGCCTTTCAGCGACACGCCCAGGTTCACTTCGATATCGCGCACGAGGCCGAAGCCATCCGTGTTGTCGCCGTAGACGCCGCCGTCCTTCTCGAAGCGCAACGTATTCACCGCGCCCGCCGCGGCCGCGCGCGGCGACAGCGTGGTCGCAAACGCGTGCGCGTCGAGCTTGAACGGCACGGTGACGTTCATGCCGCGCCCACCTTCGGCGATGAAGGCACGCACGTGCGACACGAACTGATCGACGGGCGCGAGCAGGCGGCCATATTCGACGGGTTCGCCCGTCTGCTCGGCAAAGCGCGCATGGATGAGCGGCGACTTGCTGTGCGCGATCGGATTGCCGATCACCGCGTAGCGGTCGCGCTGGGTGGTCGTGTCGGTCGTCATTGGCCCTGCTCCGTCGCGTGTTGCGTTGAATCGTTCGAGTCGGCGGGCTGCTCGCCTTCCGCTGCGGCCGTATCGGCTTCGGCTTGCGCTTCGGCTTCGCTTTCGGCGGATTCGTCGGCGGCGTCGATGATTTCTTCTTCGGTCTCTTCCTCTTCTTCCGCGCCGCTCGTCACGGTCGGCGCGTCGAGTACGTGCAACGGCCGCACCGATGCCTCGACCGTCAGTTCATCCACCGACATCACTTCGAGCATCAGCCGCGTGCCGCGCGCATGCACGCCGAGACCCGGCACGTGCAGCAACAGCGGCACCTCTTCGAGCCGCACGAGATCGCCCTTCACGACGGAAGCGACCACCTGTTTCTTGCCTTCCTGCGTGAGCCAGCGCAGACACCAGAAATACTCCATGCGACGCTGATGATCGGCGTACGCGGTGTAGGTGTCGTCGAAGCCTTGCACGACGGCGAACAGGTCGGCGTCCTTCGGCTTGAACGGCGCGGCGAGCTTGGCCGTCACGCCGTGCTGCACGCACGCAATCAGCTGCCACTGGTTGACGAGGTCGACATAGCGGCGCAGCGGCGACGTGCTCCACGCGTACTGCGACACGCCGAGACCTTCATGCGGTGCGGCCGTCGTCTGCATGCGGGTGCGCTTCGGTCCCGTCGGCGCGCCGAACGCGCGCTGCGACCGATAGATGCCGGGCACGCCGTGATCGTGCAGGAATGCGCCCCACGTCGAATTCGCGAGAATCGCCAGTTCGGCGACGATGGTGTCGAGCGGCGAACCGCGGCGGCGCGGCGTGATCGACACGTGCTCGCCTTCGACGTAAAAGTTGAAGTCCGTATTGCGCTGCACTTCGCGCTTGAGGCCGAAACCGGCGCGCGCAAGCTGGCGCTTCTCGAAGAGCGCCTGTGCAAACGGCCACAGTACCGCGATGTCTTCCTTGTGCGGATAGTCGCCCGTGCCGTTGGCGAGCGCTTCTTCAGTGACGAGTTCGTCGAGCGTGTTGTGGCGCAGATTGTTCTTCACGTAGACGAGTTCGGCCCGCGTTTCGCTCACCACGATTTCCTGCGTCTCGCGGTTCACGATGCTGTACAGCGACAGCGCCGGACGCAAACCGCCCTCGGCCAGCGTGAATTTCTCCACGACGGAATCGGGCAGCATCGTGATCTTGTCGCCCGGCATGTAGACGGTCGACAGACGGCCACGCGCGATGGCATCGACAGCGTCGCCGCGTTCGATGCCCAGCGCCGGCGCCGCGATGTGAATGCCGATCCGCACGCGCCCATCGGACAGATGCTCGACGGAGAACGCGTCGTCGATTTCCGTCGTGGTCACGTCGTCGATCGAGAACGCTTCGACGTCGGCTTGCGGCAGATCGTCCGGCAGCGCGCCGACCGTCACGGGCGGAAAACCCGTGCCGTGCGGGAAGAATTCCGACAGGAAGCGCGCCTCGTGCAGCGCGCGCGCCGACGGAATGCCGCCGCATTCGAGCATCAGACGCGCCATCGAAATACCGCGCGCCGCCGCTGCCGCTTCGAGCGCCTTATATTCGATCGAATTCTTGTCGGGCTTCGTCAACAGGCCGAGCGCCTTGCTCTGGAAGCCGTCCGGCAGACGGCCCGCCTTCAGTTCTTCTTCGTAGCCCTGCTGCACGAGCGCCTGCTGGCGCTTGCGCTCCAGCGAAGCGAGCGCCATCTTCAGTTGCTCTTCCGGCGCGCGCTGATACTGGCCGCGCCCCTTGCGGCGGAAATAGATGGGCGAGCCGTGCATGCGCAAAATCAGCGCGGCACGCTCGACGGGTCCGAACGACTCGCCGAAGTATTCGGCGCCGAGCGTGGCAAACGGAAATTCGTCTTCCGGCGCGCATTCCCACAGGAAGTCCAGATCGATCTCCTGTGCGGCAGCATCGGCCTGTTCCATCAGTTCGCCCGCCGACGGCTTTTCGAATTCCATCAGCACGTCTTTTGCGCGAACTTTCGCGCGGCGTCCGCCCGGCAGCTCGACCTGAAACGCGTCGCCTTGACGCGACATCACGCTGCCGGCCTTGAAACTACCCGATTCCTCGAAGAAAACGTTCACTCAATACTCTCGTTCTGGCTTGCGTCGGCCGGCGCGCAGTGCGGTTGCTTCGCGCGTCGGCGTCGTGTTCGGTGTGGTGTTCCGCAACGCGCGTGCCTCAACCGTCAGCGTGCGCGGCGTATGCGGATCATCGGATCATGCCGCCTCGCGCGGTGCGGGCGGCTCAGTGTCGGCGTCGGCGGCATCGCAAAACGCGAGCACGTCGTCGACATAGTCGGGAAACTCGCTGATCGCGTGGTCGCTGCCTTCGATCAGTCTGGTCTGCACACCGGGATAATGCGCGAGCATTTCGCGGTAATCGAGCACTTCGTCGCCGGTGGCGGCAAACAGATAATAGCGTTCAGGGCGGGTGATTCGCGCGACGCCTAGCGCACGCAACTCATCAAGATGATGCGGCTCGACCACGATGCTGCCGCCGCCATGCCACAGCGGCTGCTCGCCGAGATAGTGGCTAAGATCGCGCTGCGGTACGACCGCGGGATTCAGCAGCACGGCGCGCCAGCCGTGCTTTTCGGCGAGATGCGTCGCGAAATAGCCGCCCAGCGAGCTGCCGATCACCGTCACCTGCGCCGGCTTCGCCGCCGCGACCCGTTCTTCGACGAGCGCCACGGTGTCCAGCGGCGACACGGGCAGCATCGGACAGCACCATTCGGCGCTGCGGCCAAGCGCCGCAAGACGCTCGGCCATCACGCGCGCCTTGAACGAATTCGGCGACGAGCGGAAGCCGTGCAGATAGAGGATCACGCGACGCCCCGCGCCTGCGCCGTCGGACGCGCCGACAGCGCGTCGAGCAGTTTCTGGTGCACGCCGCCAAAGCCGCCATTGCTCATCACGAGCACCTGATCGCCCGGGCGCGCGGCCGCGACCACGGATTTGACGAGCGTGTCGATGTCGTTGAAGGCTTGCGCCTTGTCGCCCATCGGCGCGAGCGCTTCGGCCAGATTCCAGCCGAGCGCGTCTTTGCCCGTGGGCGCGCCATAGCCGAATACCAGATCGGCGTCGACGAGGCTCGCCGGCAATTGCGCCTTCATCACGCCGAGCTTCATCGTGTTCGAGCGCGGCTCGAGCACGGCGAGAATGCGCGCGCGCTTGCCGTTCTCGTCGCGGCCGATGCGCGTGCGCAAACCGGCGACCGTCGTCTGGATGGCGGTGGGGTGATGCGCGAAATCGTCATAGACAGTCACGCCGTCGACGCTGCCGCGCACTTCCATGCGCCGCTTCACGTTACGGAAGGTCGACAGCGACTTCGCGGCCTGCGCTGGCGGCACGCCGATGTGGCGCGCGGCCGCAATCGCGGCGATCGCGTTCATGCGGTTGTGCTCGCCCTGCACCTGCCAGTCGACCACGCCGACGCGCTCGCCGTTGTGATAGACGGCGAAGCGCTCGTCGATGGCGACGCCGTCTTCAGCGGGCAACGCCTGCCAGCCGCCGTCGACGCCGAACCGCTCCACTTCGCTCCAGCAGCCGCGCGTGAGCACGCGGTCCAGCGCGTCTTCCCGACCGTTCGAAATGACGCGGCCAATGCCCGGCACCGTGCGCACGAGGTGATGAAATTGCGTTTCGATCGCGGCGAGATCGGCGAAGATGTCCGCGTGATCGAATTCGAGGTTGTTCAGGACCGCGGTACGCGGCCGATAGTGGACAAACTTCGAGCGCTTGTCGAAGAACGCCGTGTCGTATTCGTCAGCTTCGATCACGAAGAAGCTCGAATCCGTCAGGCGGGCCGACACGCCGAAGTTCAGCGGCACGCCGCCGATCAGAAAGCCGGGGTTCATGCCGGCGTCTTCCAGCAGCCACGTCAGCATCGAGGTCGTCGTGGTCTTGCCGTGCGTGCCCGCCACGGCCAGCACCCACTTGCCGTTCAGCACGTGGTCGCCGAGCCATTGCGGGCCGGACGTGTACGGCAGGCTGCGGTTGAGGATTTCTTCCATCAGCGGATTGCCGCGCGTCACGACGTTGCCGACCACGAACAGGTCCGGCTTCAGGTCGAGCTGCTCGACACCCCAGCCTTCGATCAACCTGATGCCTTGCGCCTCGAGCTGCGTGCTCATTGGCGGGTAGACGCCGGCGTCGCAGCCCGTCACCGTGTGACCGGCGTTGCGCGCGAGAACCGCGAGACCACCCATGAACGTACCGCAGATGCCGAGGATGTGAATGTGCATAAAGCTGTCGCGCCGCAAGGCGTGTTTTGCGTGGAAAGTGGACATGCGCCGGGGACCGGAAAGCCCTCGCGCGAAGGACGCCTATTGTAACCGACAGGCCCGCCCGATCTTGATCGGGCGTGCTTTTCCCGCCGATGTTTCGCGGCGGCCGGAAACCCGCCGCAGACCCGTCAGATAGCCGCCAGATAGCCGCCTGAGGCCCGCCGAGGCGACGGCGGCGTAAAAAGACCCTCGGGCTTTCTCTAGTATGATTGGCGGATGGTTCGCAAATCACATTTCGATCCGCAGCGCGTGCGCGAGGAAATCGCCATCGCGGCTGCGCGGATGATCGCCGAGGACGGGCTCGACTACTCGACTGCGAAGCGCAAAGCTGCGCGGCAGGTGGTCGGGGAGACGCGCGTCGCCGGCGAATGGCTGCCGGATAACGACCAGATCGAGGAAGAAATCCGCGAATATCAGTCGCTGTTCCAGGGCGACAGTCAGCCGGCCGTCTTGCGTCGGCTGCGCGAAGTCGCGCTGGACTGGATGCAGCGGCTCGCGCCGTTCAATCCTTATCTGACGGGCGCGGTATTGGGTGGGACGGCGGGCGAACATTCCGATGTCCATCTGCAAGCCTTCTGCGACGACCCGAAGGAAGTTGCCATTTATCTGTTAAACGCGAATGTGCAGTACGACGTTTCCGAAACGCGGCACTTTGCGGGTCGTGGCTACGTCGAAACATTGAGCTTTCTGTGGCGTCCGGCGAATGAAGGGCGTGACACTGAGCCCGTGGGCATTCACCTCGCGCTCTACAGCACCGACGACCTGCGCGGCGCAGTACGCGCCGACGCGCGCGGACGATTCGCGCGCGCCGACGTCCGCGCCGTCCAGGCGCTGATCGACGAAAGCGACGCCGCGCGTCCCACGAACTGAACTCTTAACAGACACACTCTCTATATGAAGCGGATTCTGGCAATCGCGGCGGTGGCTGTCGTCGCGACAGCGGGCGGCGCGGTGGCAGGCCACTGGCTGCTCGGCAACAACGACCTCGCGGGTGTCGCGAATGCGGCGCCCGCCGACAGCAACAACGCCGTCAATCAGTTGTGGGCCGCGAAAGTGACCAATGCCGACGGCGCGCCGCAGTCGCTCGCCGGTTTCAAGGGACACCCGGTCGTGATCAACTTCTGGGCGTCGTGGTGCGGGCCGTGCGTCGAGGAAATGCCGTCCCTGTCGGCGCTGCACAAGGAATACTCGAAAAAGGGCATCGAGTTCGTCGGCCTGGGCGTCGATTCCGACAAAAACATCAAGGCTTTCCTGCAGAAAGTGCCCGTCAACTATCCGATCTATGTCGCCGGGTTCGGCGGCGCGGACCTCGCGCGCGCGTTCGGCAACAACGCAGGCGGTTTGCCGTACACGGTCGTAATTGACGCGAAAGGCGTCGTACGGTCGACAAAACTCGGCCAGATCAAGCCGGACGAGTTGAAACGCACGCTCGACGCGCTCTGATTTCGACAACTTTTTGACATTTAGTTGAGAACTTTTTGCCTCAGATTGGGCGATATTCACAATAAGATGTCAGAAGTTCGTCGAGTTGCTGCTATCCCGGTAAGGCCGCGAGACACGCCACGCGTTCGAGAAACTAGACAAATTTCTCTAATCAGCGCTAAAGTGCGGCCAATTCCACGGAAAACGAACCGACCATGACGCGACTGCTGGTTCTGCACGGCCCCAACCTCAACCTTCTCGGTACCCGGGAACCTGAGGTCTATGGCCGCGTCACGCTCCCGCAGATCGATCAGGCGCTGGCGGACCGCGCAGCGGACGCCGGTGTCGAACTGGCCACCTTCCAGGGCAATCACGAAGGCGCGCTGGTCGATCGCATTCAGGCCGCTCGGACCGAGAAGACCGATTTCATCGTGATCAATCCCGCTGCGTACACGCATACCAGCGTGGCGATCCGGGACGCACTGGCGGGCGTCGGCATCCCGTTCGTCGAGATTCATCTGTCGAACGTGCATCGTCGGGAACCGTTCAGGCATCACTCGTATTTCTCCGACCAGGCAGAGGGCGTCATTTGCGGCCTCGGCTGGAAGGGCTATCTGTACGCACTCGAATATGTGCTCGACCGGTTGGCCGTTGGGACGGCCGGATCGTCGCGCGACTGACAACCCAAAACACGAATTCGGCGCTGGCGGCAAACCGCCGGCGCTTCACGCATTGAAGGGGAAAGCCCATGGATCTACGTAAACTGAAGACTCTGATCGACCTCGTCTCCGAGTCCGGCATTTCCGAACTCGAAGTGACCGAGGGCGAAGGCAAGGTGCGCATCGTCAAGAACGCGCCGCCGGTTTACGTCCAGCAGCCTGGCAACTACGCGCCGCAATACGCCGCGCCGGGCATGGCGCCCGCTGCACACGGCGGTGAAGCACCCGCCGTCGGCGCGCCGGCGACGCCCGCCGCCGCAGCGCCGCAAGGCCATGTCGTGACGTCGCCGATGGTCGGCACGTTCTACCGCGCTCCGTCGCCCGGCGCCGATCCGTTCGTGCAGGTCGGCGACACGGTGAAGGAAGGCCAGACCATCTGCATCATCGAAGCGATGAAGTTGCTGAACGAGATCGAATCGGACGCGGCTGGCGTCATCAAGGAAATCCTCGTCGAGAACGGCCAGGCAGTCGAATACGGCCAGCCGCTCTTCGTGATCGGCTGACGCGGCGCGCTGTAGCCGTTCGCCATCCGCGCGCCCGCCTTCTTCGGGCGCGCCACCGATCCTCAGAGGCAGCCGCCCGTCCGAACCGGCCCGCGGTGCCCATTGATGAGTCGAATATCCGCTATGTTTGAAAAAATCCTCATTGCCAATCGTGGTGAAATCGCGCTCCGTATCCAGCGCGCGTGCCGCGAACTCGGCGTCAAGACGGTCGTCGTCTATTCCGAAGCCGACAAGGAAGCCAAGTACGTGAAGCTCGCCGACGAGGCGGTCTGTATCGGACCGGCGCCGTCGAACCTCTCGTACCTGAACATGCCTGCGCTGATCAGCGCGGCGGAAGTCACGGACGCGGAAGCGATCCACCCCGGCTACGGCTTCCTGTCCGAAAACGCCGACTTCGCCGAGCGCGTCGAGCAATCGGGCTTCGTGTTCATCGGCCCGCGCCCGGACACGATCCGCATGATGGGCGACAAGGTCACCGCGAAGCAGACGATGATCAAAACGGGCGTGCCGTGCGTGCCCGGTTCTGAAGGCGCGTTGCCGGAAGATCCGAAGGAGATCGTGAAGATTGCGCGCGCGGTCGGCTATCCGGTGATCATCAAGGCAGCGGGCGGCGGCGGTGGCCGCGGCATGCGCGTCGTGCACACGGAAGCCGCACTCGTGAACGCCGTCAACATGACGCGCGAAGAAGCAGGCCGCGCGTTCGGCAATCCGCAGGTCTACATGGAGAAATACCTGGAGAACCCGCGGCACATCGAAATTCAGGTGCTGGCCGACTCGTTCAAGAACGCACTGTGGCTGGGCGAGCGCGACTGCTCGATGCAGCGCCGTCACCAGAAGGTGATCGAAGAGGCGCCGGCGCCGGGCATCGCGCGCCGTCTGATCGAGCGTATCGGCGACCGCTGCGCGGACGCGTGCAAGAAGATGGGCTATCTCGGCGCGGGTACGTTCGAGTTCCTGTATGAAAACGGCGAGTTCTATTTCATCGAAATGAACACGCGCGTGCAGGTCGAACACCCGGTCACCGAACTGATCACGGGCATCGACATCGTTCAGGAACAGATCCGCATCGCGGCAGGCGAAAAACTCGCCATCCGCCAGCGCGACATCCAGTTCCGCGGACATGCGATCGAATGCCGTATCAACGCGGAAGATCCGTTCAAGTTCACGCCGTCGCCGGGTCGTCTTACGTCGTGGCATATGCCGGGCGGCCCCGGTATTCGCGTCGATTCGCATGCATACAACGGCTATTTCGTCCCGCCGAACTATGATTCGATGATCGGCAAGCTGATCGCTTACGGCGCGACGCGCGAACAGGCGATCAAGCGGATGCGCATCGCGCTGTCGGAAATGGTGGTCGAAGGCATTCAGACCAACATTCCGCTGCATCGTGAGCTGATGCTCGACGCGAAGTTCGTCGAGGGCGGCACGAGCATCCATTACCTCGAAAACCGGCTGGCCGCGAAGCTGCAAGCCGCACCGGAAGAAGCGTAAGCAATGAGCTACCGGGAACTGGTCGTCGAACTGGCGCGCGAGCACGCGGAAGCGTTGTCGGATGCGTTGCTCGAACTGGGCGCGCTGTCGGTGTCCGTCGAAGACGCGGATGCCGACACGCCCGACGAGCAGCCGCTGTTCGGCGAACCCGGTCTCACGCCGGACCGCACCGCGTGGACGCATTCGCGCGTGATCGCGTTGCTGGCGCCGGAACAGGAGCCGGCCGTGCTGCTGGCGGCCGCCGCAAATGAACTCGCCCTCGCCGATGCGCCGTCGTTCAGCGTGCGCGAGGTCGAAGAACAGGACTGGGTGCGCCTCACGCAATCCCAGTTCGATCCGATTCCGATTGGCGAGCGTATCTGGGTCGTGCCGTCATGGCACGACGCGCCCGATCCGACTGCGCTCGTGCTGGAACTCGATCCCGGCCTCGCGTTCGGCACGGGCAGCCATCCGACCACGCGTCTGTGCATGGAATGGCTCGAGCAGAACGTGAAGCAGGACCAATCCGTGCTCGACTACGGTTGTGGTTCGGGCATCCTTGCGATACTCGCGAAGAAATGCGGCGCGAATCCCGTGATCGGCATCGACATCGATCCGCAAGCGGTCGAATCCGCGCGCCACAATAGCGAGCGTAATCGCGCCGAAGTCACGTATGGTCTGCCCGACGATTGCCCCGCGGGGGAGTTCGATATCGTCGTCGCGAATATTCTGTCGAACCCGCTGAAGCTGATGGCGTCGATGCTGTCGTCGAGGGTGAAGCCGGGTGGACGCATTGCGCTGTCAGGCATTCTCGCGCGACAGGCGGATGAAGTAGCGCGTGTCTATCAGCAGTGGATCGACATTGCAGTGTGGCGCGAACACGAAGGTTGGGTATGCCTTGCGGGTACGCGACGCGAAAGCAATTAGAATAACGCATATTTGTTTGCTTCCGGCCCCTTAACGGCTAACCGGTCTATCGGCTCAATATGCTTCTAGCGACACGCTGTCCCTTCTGCGAAACCGTTTTCAGGCTCCAGCCGGAGCAGCTCACGCTGCGCCGCGGACTCGTGCGTTGTGGTCACTGCAAAGAAGTGTTCGATGCGTCGAGCAGCCTGTTCGACGTGAGCGACGGCGTGAGCGTCGACAAGGCGAAGCACGTCACAATCGACGACGTGACGGCGCATACGCTCGAAACACTCGCCAATGGCGGCATGGCGCCAGCGCAGGAAGCAACGCCTGCTGTCGATGTACCGCCCGCGCCCGTCGCGATGCCCGTTGTGACGCACGCGGAAGAAGCAGTCACGCCGCAGCCGGCAGAAGCGTCCGACGCGCGCCTGGCTGAGCCGCATGTCGGCAGCAGTGAAACTGCACACACGGAATCGGCGTCCGCCGAACAACACGCCGAGCACACCGCTGCGCAAGTCGCGCCGCCGGACGTCGATGTCGAAGCGCGACACGAAGCTGCCGTCCAGGCTTCGCCCGTAGCGGAGCCGTCCGCGGAAGCCGGGTCGGCGCGTGTCGAACCATCGTTCCCTGCAGGCGAAACTCAACCCGCATCGTCGGCGGATAAGGCTGACTTCCGCGCCGAGGCGTGGAACCCGTGGGCGCCCGCGCCCGACGCATCGATCGATCGGCGCATCCGCCACAACGCGTCGACTATTCCGTTCAATCCGGTCACGATCCCGCGTTCCGCGCAACCGCCGCTCACGCTCGAACTCACCGAATCGCAACCGTTGCAGCTCGACAAGGCAATCGCGCGCGAGCCGGTCGGACCCGAGCCGCACAGCGAAGCGCCTGTCGAAGCGAAACCGGAAGCGCCCGTCGCCGCGCAAGCTGCGGCAAACGTCGAGCCGGCTGTCGAGGCGCAAGCTGAGCCCAGATTCGAACAAGCGGCTCAGAAAGCGGAACCGGTCTCCGGCGCAACGCCCGCACACGAAGCCGAGCCTGCCGTCCACGAGCCGTCGCACGCGTGGCACGTGCCCGAGTCTCTTCGCGAGCCTGCCGAGGCGCGCCTCGATCAGACCGCGAACGAAACGAAGCGTGAGCCGGAAGCGCCGCTGCACGACGCATTCGACGACGCGTTGCACGAATCGCGTCGGGACGAGCGCGCCAAGCCCGTGTTCGAAGACGAAGAGCGCACTGTCATCCCGTCCGCCGAGCATGCCGGCCATGCAGAACAGCACCGCGAACGGGAACGCGAACCCTACTTCGGCGCGCCGTCGGCGGAACCCGATCTCGAGCCGCGCTTCGGCGCAGCCGCGCGCGAACCCTACGGCACCCCTTTCGCCGCTACACCCGAAAGCGGAGACGACGCATTCGCCGTCACGCGCGAACCGCGCCAGGCCGAGTCGAGCCGCATCGTGTGGCATATTCTGGGCGGTGTCGCGGCGGGTCTGCTTGGCTTTCTGCTGCTCGTGCAGCTTGCCTGGTGGCAGCGCGAAACCGTGATGGTCGCGTGGCCCGATACGCAGCCGCTGTTCGTGAAAGCCTGCTCGCATCTCGGATGCAAGGTCGAGCCGCCGCGCGATATCGACGGTTTGCTGGTCGAGCCGTCGGATCTGCGGCAGGTCGACGGTCCGCACAAGCTCGAACTGAAGATGCCGCTGCGCAACCGCTTCGATCTCGCGCTCGCGTATCCCGCCGTCGAACTGACGCTGCTCGACGAGAACAACAACATCGCCGTGCGGCGCGTGCTGTGGCCGCAAGACTATGTGAAACCCGGCACGCCGATCGCGGCGGGCCTGCCCGCCCGCACGACGCAGACGATGATCGTGCGCCTCGACACCGGCGACGCCGTCGCCTCGAATTTCCGCGTGCAGATCTTCTATCCGTAACGGACCGATCTGCGGCGCGCGCAGGTTATCCGCGGGCCCGGCGAGAACCGGGCGCGCATCCCGTCAATCCCTGACGAATCTTCGGAGCACAACATGAGTCAAGTCACGCTGGGTGGCAACCCGATCGAAGTCGCTGGCACGTTCCCGTCCGTGGGCCAGGCCGCCCCCGCCTTCTCGCTGGTCGGCAAGGATCTCAAGCCGCTGACGCTCGCCGATTTCGCGGGCAAGCGCAAGGTGCTGAACATCGTCCCGAGCCTCGACACGCCGACCTGCGCCACCTCCACGCGCAAGTTCAACGAAGCCGCCGCCAAGCTGAGCAACACGGCTGTGATCGTCGTGTCGGGCGATCTGCCGTTCGCGGCTTCGCGCTTCTGCACGACGGAAGGCATCGAAAACGTCGTGACGGCGTCGACCTTCCGCGGCCATGAGTTCGCGCAGGCGTACGGCGTCGACGTGACGAGCGGTCCGCTGACGGGCCTGACGGCGCGCGCCGTGGTGGTCGTCGACGAAAACGACAAGGTCGTCCACGCCGAACTCGTCAGCGAAATCAAGAACGAGCCGAACTACGACGCAGCGCTCGCCGCGCTGAAGTAAGCTTCATACTTGCGTCGACACAGCGCCGCGCCCGTTTCACTCCGGGCGCGGCGCTGTCACATCGTCGCACCCTTTTTCCATCCGACCGACACTTATAGGAACGCTCGCCTTGGCTACGCTGATTTGCGGCTCGCTCGCCTACGACAACATCATGACCTTCGAAGGGCGCTTTCGGGAGCACATCCTGCCGGAGCAGGTCCACATCCTGAACGTCAGCTTCCTGGTGCCGACGATGCGCCGCGAGTTTGGCGGCTGCGCGGGAAATATCGCCTACTCGCTGCATCTGCTCGGCGGTGACGCGCGCATCATGGCGACGCTCGGCGCCGTCGATGCGCAGGTGTACATCGACCGTCTCGACACGCTCGGCCTGTCGAAAGAGCACGTGCGCGTGCTGCCCGACACGTACTCGGCGCAGGCGATGATCACGACCGACCTCGAGAACAATCAGATCACGGCATTCCACCCGGGCGCGATGATGCAGTCGCATCTGAACCGCGCGGACCAGCCTGGCGTGAAGCTCGGGATCGTCGCGCCGGACGGCTTCGACGGCATGATCCAGCACTCCGAACAGTTCGCAGCGGCGGGCATTCCGTTCATCTTCGATCCGGGCCAAGGGCTGCCCCTCTTCGACGGCGCGTCGCTGCGCCGCATGATTGAACTTGCCACCTACGTCGCAGTCAATGATTACGAAGCTGCGCTGGTGAGCAACAAGACGGGCTGGTCGATCGAAGAGATTGCGAGCCACGTCGATGCGCTGATCGTGACGCGCGGCGAGCACGGGGCGCAGATTCACCATGCAGACGGCATCGAAGAGATTCCGGCCGTCAAGGCAAAGCAGGTACTGGACCCCACGGGTTGCGGCGATGCGTTCCGGGGTGGCCTGCTGTACGGCATCGAGAAGGGTCTGGGTTGGGCGACCACCGGCCGTCTCGCGAGCCTGATGGGCGCGCTCAAGATCGAGCATCAAGGGCCGCAGAACTATGCGCCTTCGCGCACGGAGATCAACGAACGGTTCAAGCAGGCATTCGGTTACGAACTGCCGCAGGGCGCCTGATGTAGTCGGGTGAGCCCGCTGCGCATACGCCGCGCCTGACCGCTCGGGTTTGAGGGGCTCGAAACGAGCCTGTTTGGAGTCAAGGGAATGAAAACAACGAGTCGTATGTTGAGTCACCTGGTACTGGGCGCGGTGATCGCGAGTTCGCTCGCCATGACGGGCTGTGCGTACAACAGCAGTTCCGCTGATGTGTATACGTCGTCGCAGGCGCAGCGCGAAGAGACGGTGCGCATGGGCGTCGTCGACAGCGTGCGGGCGGTGAAGATCAGCTCGAACAATGGCCAGCCTAGTGGCATTGGGGCGATTGGTGGCGGCGCGCTTGGCGCGGTGGCGGGCAGTGCGATAGGCGGCGGGCGCGGGTCGATCCTGACGGGTATCGTTGGCGGCCTGGCGGGCGCTGTCGCGGGTAATACGATCGAGAACAGCACGGCGATGCGAGATGGCGTCGAGATTACCGTGCGGCTCGACAATGGCGATATGCGCGCCATTACGCAAAGCGCCACGGGTGAGATTTTTCGCGCTGGCGAGAGGGTTCGGTTGCTGTCGAGTGGTGGTGTGACTCGCGTTACGCATTGAGCTTTTCTGGTTTCCCTGCCGGCGGCGTGGAAGCGCTGTGACGGCAACCTCACACGCATGTGCTCCCCTGTGCATGCGTTTTTTTTTGCCTTCTGGGGCGGCGGGCCCCTTCGTTGTGGTTGATTTTGTCTGTTTGTTGATCGGGTTTGTGGGTTTGGGGTGCTCGCGCGCGAGGCAGTGGTTTTGCGAGGTTTGCCTTTGCGGTAGTAGCACACGTGCTTTGCTTCTGCGCTGGCATCCGCGATTTGCCTTCGTGCTTCAAGCGTCGCCCCTGTGCGGGGCGGCACCTACTTTTCTTTGCCGCCGTGTACAGACTGGAGACATCGCTGACAGGTGTACAGGGACATGACTGACACTTTCGGGTAATCAAACGCCCGGATTCCAACCATGCCCTGGGATGTAAAAGACACCATGAATCGTCGCGAAGATTTCGTCTGCGAGGCCGCCACACAGGCGGTCCCGTTCAGCGAGCTATGCCGTAAATTCAAGATCACCCGCCAGACCGGCTACAAGTGGCTCGCCCGCCACAAGTCTGAGGGTAGCAAGGGGCTGGCCGACCGCTCCCGGCGCCCGCATCACAGCCCCACACGCTCACCGGAGCACATCGAGGCACTGGTGCTGGACCTGCGCCGCCAGCATGGCTGGGGCGGACGCAAGATCGCACGGCGCCTGCGCGATCTGGGCCAGATTGAGGTTCCCGCGCCCGCCACCATCACCGAGATCCTGCGACGCCACGGGCTCATTGATGAACAGGCGTCCCGCCAGCGCCAGCACTGGCAACGCTTCGAGCACGAGCATCCGAACTCGTTGTGGCAGATGGACTTCAAGGGCGACTTCCCGACCCTGGAGAGCGGGCGCTGCGCGCCGCTGACGGTCATCGATGACCACTCGCGCTACAACATCGTGCTGAGCGCCTGCGCGCGCACCACCACCGGGATCGTGCAGGCAGAGCTTGAGCGGGCGTTTCGCTGCTACGGACTGCCATCGCGCATCAACACCGACAACGGCGCGCCGTGGGGCTCGCCCAGTGCGCCGGGGCAGCTCACCGAGCTCGCGGTCTGGCTGATCCGGCTGGGCATCCAGGTGAGCTACAGCCGCCCGTATCACCCGCAGACCAATGGCAAGGATGAACGGTTTCACCGCTCGCTGAAGGCCGAAGTGCTGGAGCGGCACACGTTCACCACGCACGCGCACGTGCAGCAGGTACTGGATCGCTGGCGGCAGGTGTACAACACCGAGCGTCCGCATGAGGCACTGGACATGGCGGTGCCGGTCACCCGCTACGCGTGCAGCCTGCGCAGGATGCCGGAGCGGCTGCCCGAGCCCGAATACGGTTGCGGCGATGAAGTGCTACAGGTCAATGCAAGCGGCGTGGTGCGCGTGCGAGGCGAGAAAGTGAAGCTCTCGATTGCGCTCAAGGGGCTGCAGGTGGCAGCCCGCCCGAGCGAAGAAGACGACGGGGTGATCGAGATCTGGTTCGCCCATCAGCGAGTCGCAAAACTTGACCTGAAGACAGTAAAACCCTGACCATCATGTGTCAGCGATGTCTCTGTACATGTGTCAACCATGTCTCCAGTCTGTACACCGCCGCAAAGAAAAGTAGGCAAAAGAAAGCGGCTCACACCGCCAGCACGTGTTCTTATCCAGGGCTCCCCAACGTCCCCATTCTTCATGCGGCATTACCCTGGCCGGTGCTCGTTGCGAACGCTTTGAATGGACGCCTCACCGGCTCCAGACACCCGCACAAGGGCCAGCGGCAACGAATGGTTATTGCCGCTCAGGTGGCAAACGGTGTGTAGGTTGTCGCACCGCACAGGTCAGTGCTCCTACCAGAAACACCAGCCTTGCTACCCAGCCCGGAGTGATGCGCGTATGGCGCGAAAGCCTAAACACCGTTTGCCACCTGGACGGCAGAGGACTGTCTGGCACGGCGTGCCGCGACGCGGGGGCATGAAGCGGGTGAGGCGTACAGGGAGAACGTTGGCAACGGGCGCGGACTGGCGCGTGGGCCTATCCGTCATTTTGTGGGCGAGGCATATCATGAGAGGTAAAAGTCATGGATATGCCAATGAAGAAGAAACGCACGGTGGCGTCTCAGGCAGCGGCCCGAGGGCCGCTGCCTGAACTGCCCAAGGCACTGCTGGACGAACTGGTCAAAGGGCCGATGACGCCAGGCGAGGTGCAGGATCTGATGCTGGCGTTTAACAAGGCGATTATCGAACGCGCGATGGGTGCGGAGATGAATCTGCATCTGGGGTATCCGCCGGGCGAATCCAAACCCGCTGGCCAGGCCAACGAGCGCAACGGCGCCAGCCGCAAGACGGTCATCACCGATCGTGGCGTCGTCCGGGTCGAGTTGCCGCGCGACCGCGACGGCAGCTTCGAGCCGATCCTGATCCCCAAACACGAACGCCGCTTCACCGGCTTTGACGAGCGCATCATCGCGATGTACGCGCGTGGCATGAGCGTGCGTGAGATCCAGGCCTTTCTGGCCGAGAGCTACGGCACCGAGGTGTCGCCCGATTTCATCAGTTCGGTCACCGACGAGGTGATGGCCGAAACGCTGGCCTGGCAGAACCGTCCGCTCGAGACGATGTACCCGGTGGTCTTCTTCGACGCGTTGCGGGTCAAGATCCGCGATGACGGTGTGGTCAGCAACAAGGCGGTGTATCTGGCTCTGGGCATTCAGGCGGACGGCCAGCGCGATGTGCTGGGCCTGTGGATCGAGCAGACCGAGGGCGCGAAGTTCTGGCTCAAGGTGTTCAACGAACTCAAGACCCGCGGCTGCCAGGACATCCTGATTGCGGTCGTTGACGGCCTGAAGGGGCTGACCGACGCGATCGGCGCGGCTTATCCGAAGACGGCGGTGCAAACCTGCATCGTGCATCTGATCCGCAACAGCCTGGAATACGCGGGCTGGAAGGACCGCAAGGCCGTCGCCCAGGCGCTGCGTCCGATCTACGCAGCGGCCAGCGAAGAGGCCGCGAAGCAGGCTCTGCAAGCCTTCGCTGATGGGCCATGGGGCGCGAAATACCCGAGCATCGTGCAGTCCTGGCAGCGCGCATGGGAGCACGTCACGCCGTTCTTCGTGTTTCCACCCGAGATCCGACGGGTCGTGTACACCACGAACGCCATTGAGAGTCTGAACATGCAGTTACGCAAGATCATCAAGACCCGCGGTCACTTCCCCAATGACGATGCTGCCATCAAGCTACTCTGGCTGGCATTGCGCAACGTCCTGGCCAAAAACGTGCGCTCAGCCTTCGACTGGAAGTCAGCCATGAACCAGTTTGCTATTCTGTTTGGCGATCGATTCACGCAGGCGCGCGGCTAACGATTCCTTTAACCGCCTCGCCCACAAAAATGCGGACAGGCTCTGGCGCGTTGCCGTGTGAAGTGTAAGAGCCTTTGGGGGCCCTCAGGCAAACACAAGAACTGGCGGTGTGAGCCGCTTTCTTTTGCCTACTTTTCTTTGCGGCGGCAAAGAAAAGTAGGTGCCGCCCCGCACAGGGGCAACACTCGCGAACCGATAACATCACGCGGATGCCAGCGCAAAAGACAAACCGCGAACGCCAACGCAACCACAAGCCAACCACCCTGCTTGCGCAGCAAAACCAAAAACCCAATACCAAAAAGCAAAAAATCCCGCCACCAGTCACCCGGCGACGGGATCAACGCTGATCGAGCGACAACCGCCACTCAATCAACCGACGCACTCACGTGCGTCACTTCTTACGGACGGCTGCCCGTCGGGAACGGCCATGCTGCAGCCGGGTTCAGAGCCGTCTTCACCGTAGCAGCCGGCGCCGTCGAAGCAGCGGGCGCAGCCGGAGCAGGTGCTGCCTTCTTCGCAACAGCCTTCTTCGCAGGGGCAGCCTTCTTCGCAGGCGCAGCGGCCTTCTTCGCGGCAGCCTTCTTCGCAGGCGCAGCCTTTTTGGCGGCAGCCTTTTTCGCAGGCGCCTTCTTCGCAGCGGCCTTCTTCGCTGCAGCCTTCTTCGCCGGCGCTGCCTTCTTCGCAGCAACCTTCTTCACGGCGACTTTCTTCGCTGCAACCTTCTTCGCTGCAGCCTTCTTCGCCGGTGCTGCCTTCTTCGCAGCAACCTTCTTCACGGCGACTTTCTTCGCTGCAACCTTCTTCGTTGCGACCTTCTTCGCAGCTGCCTTCTTCGCCGGTGCTGCCTTCTTCGCAGCAACCTTCTTCACGGCGACCTTCTTCGCAGCGACCTTCTTCACGGCAACCTTCTTCACCGCTGCCTTCTTAGCCGGAGCAGCCTTCTTCGCAACGACCTTCTTCGCTGCAGCCTTCTTGGCTGCCGGTTTCTTCTTGGCGAGTGCCATCATTTTCTCCTTCAGGTTTTCAGATGAGAGTCAGTTCAAACTACACCCTTCGTCAAAACCCGCTTCCCGCGGACGCTTCTCACGGCGGCCACTGCGAAGCGGGCTATTCATCGGCGTACGCAGCTCCAGCGCGCTTACGCTAATGAATACGGTAAGGCGCGCCGTGCCTTCGGGCACAGCGCGCCAAGTCCAGTCGGCGCCCAATCTCGACGCCGCGAATCGTTTGATCGAGCCGCTCGCTTTATGGCGAACGGCTTTTTCCGGGGGGAAGTTTGCCCATCCCACTGAAGGGTTCGCAAAGTGCCTGTGATCTTTATAGGCCGTGGTAATCCACGGCACACCGGGCACGCTCTGCATCAGGCGGTCATGCTCCTCACCAAACTTGCCGCGGCACAGCCAGCGGCAACCCCATCAAATACATATGCGACGCGTTGGGTTATTCCCAGGACAGCGCGCCACCGGTCTGATATTCGATAACCCGAGTCTCGAAGAAGTTGCGCTCCTTCTTCAGGTCGATCATCTCGCTCATCCACGGGAACGGGTTTTCCTCGTTCGGGAACAGCGGATCGAGACCGATCTGCTGGCAACGGCGGTTGCAGATGAAGCGCAGATAGCTCTTGAACATCGACGCATTGAGGCCGAGCACCCCGCGCGGCATCGTGTCTTCTGCGTAGCGATATTCGAGGTCGACCGCAGCTTTGAAGATTTCGCGGATTTCCGCGCGGAACTCAGCCGTCCAGAGATGCGGGTTTTCGAGTTTGATCTGGTTGATCAGGTCGATGCCGAAGTTGCAGTGCATCGACTCGTCACGCAGGATGTATTGGTACTGTTCCGCCGCGCCCGTCATCTTGTTCTGGCGGCCGAGCGCCAGGATTTGCGTGAAGCCGACGTAGAAGAACAGCCCTTCCATCACGCACGCGAACACGATCAGCGACTTGAGCAGCTTCTGGTCTGCCTCGAGCGTACCCGTCTTGAAGGCCGGGTCGGTCAGCGTGTGGATGAACGGAATCAGGAATTCGTCTTTGGCGCGAATCGACTCGACTTCGTGATACGCGTTGAAGATTTCGCCCTCGTCGAGACCGAGCGACTCGACGATGTACTGGTATGCGTGCGTGTGGATCGCCTCTTCGAACGCCTGGCGCAGCAGGAACTGGCGGCATTCGGGCGCCGTGATGTGGCGGTACGTGCCGAGGACGATGTTGTTCGCGGCAAGCGAGTCGGCCGTCACGAAGAAACCGAGGTTGCGCTTGACGATGCGGCGCTCGTCTTCTGTCAGCCCGTTCGGGTCTTTCCAGAGAGCGATGTCGCGCGACATGTTGATTTCTTGCGGCATCCAGTGGTTCGCGCAACCGGAGAGGTATTTCTCCCACGCCCACTTGTATTTGAACGGCACGAGCTGATTGACGTCAGTCTGGCCGTTGATGATGCGTTTGTCGGCGACATTCACGCGCGCTTCGGAAGCGACTGCCGGTTGAACCGGCGGAGCGACTGCGAAGTCGTTCGCGAAGATGTTTTGAGCCGAGGGAGCTTGATGAGCGGAACGCGTTTCGACTTGCGAACCGACGGCCGTTCCCGCAGCGTTGCGCAACACGTTTTGTTGCGAAGCACTCGAGGGAGTTACGGCAGTGATCTCGTCATCCCAGTTGAGCATAAATGTCACCATCAATTTAGATCGGTTTGTACCATCTTTTCACGAGCGTTAAAAGGGTCCGCTCATGAAAAATCCTGTTTTCGAATCGCGTTGCGACCTACATACAACACTTTGTTCATTGGTATGTGAAGGTCACTCGTTGCGATTCGATCGAAACGTGTGTCGATGAAGCACGATGCACGATCGAAAGCGCGTTGCTTCAGTGATGCGTATGCGTTGCTTCTGCGTTGTTCCGAACTCGAAACGTTGCTGCTTCGCTTGCGTTGCGCGTGTCGTGCGAAGCGTGTTGGGCGCGCGATGCGTCGGCACCTTGTCGCTCGCTCGTTGACTTCATCATGCGTGCGCCGTTCAGGGTTTTCTCGCACGTGTCGATGAGGTGTAGCACGTGATGTTCCTCGCTGCGTCGAGTGCTTCTGTTCCGACTGCAACGAGCGCCGCGCTGGCTTCGTGTCGCGATGAGCGGCGCGTTCGACTGGCTCCGCTCATCGCCTGCTACTTTGCTACTGCCTGTCTGCTACGTACCGCCGGCAAGCGTCGGCGGCTGACTCACTACTATATGAAGCGTCGCGCTTACTGGCAGGCTTCGCACTCTTCGAAGCCAGGATCGCCCGGACGCATCATGCACACAGGACCATCCGCTTCCGGCGCTGCTTCGACAGCGGGCGCTGCAGATGCCGCCGATGCCTGGAAGCCGCCCGTCACACCCGACGAACCCACACCGCCGCCGACGCCGAAACCACCCGCTGCACCACCGGCACCACCCGCGCCGCCGTCGCTCGACGGCACTGCGTTCAGTGCGCCGTGCGCGACCGTCGACTTCTCGACGTGCGTCGCCGCCATCGTGCGGAGGTAGTACGTCGTCTTCAGACCGCGCAGCCATGCGAGCTTGTAGACCTCGTCGAGCTTCTTGCCTGACGCGCCTGCCATGTAGATGTTCAGCGACTGCGCCTGGTCGATCCACTTCTGACGGCGCGACGCCGCTTCGACCAGCCACGTTGCGTCGACTTCGAAGGCCGTCGCGTAGATCGCGCGGAGGTCGCCCGGCACGCGGTCGATGCGCGACAGCGAGCCGTCGAAGTACTTCAGGTCGGCGACCATCACTTCGTCCCACAGGCCGCGCGCCTTCAGATCACGCACGAGGTAGTCGTTCACCACCGTGAACTCACCCGACAGGTTCGACTTCACGTACAGGTTCTGGAACGTCGGCTCGATACATGCAGACACGCCGATGATGTTCGAGATCGTCGCCGTCGGCGCGATCGCGACGCAGTTCGAGTTGCGCATGCCGTACGTCGAGATGCGCGAGCGCAGCGACGCCCAGTCCATCGATTCGCTCGAATCCACTTCGATGTAGCCGCCGCGCGCTTCCTCGAGCAGCTTCAGCGTGTCCTGCGGGAGGATGCCGCGATCCCACAGCGAGCCGCGGTAGGTCGCGTAACGGCCGCGCTCTTCCGCCAGTTCCGTCGACGCCCAGTATGCGTAGTAGCAGACGGCTTCCATCGAACGGTCGGCGAACTCGACGGCTTCCTGCGATGCGTACGGCGTGCGCAGCACGTGCAGGCAATCTTGGAAGCCCATGATGCCCATGCCGACCGGACGGTGCTTCAGGTTCGAGTTACGCGCCTTGGCGACCGCGTAGTAGTTGATGTCGATCACGTTGTCGAGCATGCGCATCGCGACGCTGATGGTGCGCTTCAGCTTGTCGTGGTCGAGCACAACCGTGCCGTCCGCCTGTTCCTTCAGATGCGCGACGAGGTTCACCGAGCCGAGGTTGCAGACGGCGATTTCGGTGTCGCTCGTGTTCAGCGTGATTTCCGTGCACAGGTTCGACGAGTGGACGACGCCGACGTGCTGCTGCGGCGAGCGCACATTGCACGGATCCTTGAACGTGATCCACGGGTGGCCCGTTTCGAACAGCATACCGAGCATCTTGCGCCACAGTTGCGCCGCCGGGATCTTCTTGAACAGCTTGATCTCGCCGCGTGCCGCTTTCTCTTCGTAAGCCGTGTAGGCCTTCTCGAAGTCGGCGCCGAACAGATCGTGCAGGTCCGGGCAGGTGGACGGCGAGAACAGCGTCCAGTCGCCGCCTTCGTGAACGCGCTTCATGAACAGGTCGGGAATCCAGTTCGCCGTGTTCATGTCGTGCGTGCGGCGACGGTCGTCACCCGTGTTCTTGCGCAGCTCGAGGAATTCTTCGATGTCGAGGTGCCACGATTCCAGGTACGCGCACACCGCGCCCTTGCGCTTGCCGCCCTGGTTCACGGCGACGGCCGTGTCGTTGACGACCTTCAGGAACGGCACGACGCCTTGCGACTTGCCGTTGGTGCCCTTGATGTGCGAGCCGAGCGCACGCACGCGCGTCCAGTCGTTGCCCAGACCGCCGGCGAACTTCGACAGCAGCGCGTTTTCCTTCAGCGCTTCGTAGATGCCGTCGAGGTCGTCGTCGACCGTCGTCAGGTAGCACGACGACAGTTGCGAGCGGCGCGTGCCCGAGTTGAACAAAGTAGGCGTGGACGACATGAAGTCGAACGACGACAGCACGTTGTAGAACTCGATCGCGCGCGCTTCGCGGTCGATCTCGTTCAGCGACAGACCCATCGCGACACGCATAAAGAATGCCTGCGGCATTTCGATGCGCGTACCGTCGGCGTGCAGGAAGTAGCGGTCATACAGCGTTTGCAGACCGAGGTAGCCGAACTGCAGGTCGCGGTTCGCGTCGAGCGCGGCGCCCAGACGCTTCAGGTCGAACTGCAGCAGCTTTTCGTCGAGCAGTTCGGCGTTCACGCCGCGCTTGATGAAGAGCGGGAAGTATTCGGCGTAACGCTCGCCCATTTCGGCTTGCGTGACTTCTTCTTCGAGGATCTCGCGGCGGATCGTGTGCAGCAGGATGCGAGCCGTGACCTGGCTGTACGCCGGGTCCTTCTCGATCATCGTGCGCGCAGCGAGGATGGCCGAGTCGTAGACCTGGCTCATCGGCACGCCGTCGTACAGGTTCTTGATCGTTTCCGTGACGATCGGCTCGGCGCTCACCGCGTCGCCCAGATTTGCGCAAGCGGATTCGATGATGCCGCGCAGCGCTGCCATGTCCAGCGGACGCGTGATGCCGTTGTCGGTCACGTTCAGGCCCGACGCGCCTGCTACGACTTCCGGCTCGTGGCTGCGTTCCTGGCTGCGCTTCTCGCGGTACAGCACGTAGGCGCGCGCAACGTTGTGCTCGCCCGTGCGCATCAGCGCGAGTTCGACCTGATCCTGGATGTCTTCGATATGGAACGTGCCGCCGTTCGGACGGCTGCGCACCAGCGCGCGCACGACGTTCTGCGTGAGTTGCTCGACCAGTTCGCGAACGCGTGCCGACGCCGCGCCCTGACCACCGTTGACGGCCAGAAACGCCTTCGTCACGGCGATGGCAATTTTCGACGGCTCGAACGACACCACGCTGCCATTGCGACGGATCACCTTGTAGTCGGCGTAGTTCGTCTGCGGCGCGAGCGCTGCTGCGCCCTGTGCGAGCGCTTCGGGGCGGCCAGCGGGTGCGCCTTCGAACCGGGTCGTCACGTTGTCGGTGGTTTGCATGTGCAAAGCTCCTGGTCTTGGAATAGTGCGGAGTTACCGCGGATTAGTACAAACGCTGCGCCACCCCGGACGCATGCGATGAGGGTGAAGAAGAGAAACAGCGGGAACCTTGAAACAGAGAGGCCGGATGCGACAGATCCGTCGGGACGTACTTCAACGTTGTGTGTGTCGCGATCACTTGGCTGTGCCTTTTCTTCGAATTTGCCGGCGCACCGGTCGTCGTAACTGGTTGCGCCGCATCAGATTTTTCAGTGCCGGTAATGCTGACGGCGCCATGCTCATGGAGCGGGCGCCGCCTGACAAACACTACATCTTGTGCAAAAACTGATTAACGGCACGAAGTATAGTGTACTGAACGGTCATCGCAAATTCTTTTATTTGGTCTGACGATCTTGACTTTTGCGATGCCCGCGTCGGAAAAAGCTGTCGGGGACATGACACGCGCTCACAGCGCGCTGACGGTGTCTGTTGGGTTGCGCACAGAACGGCCAACCCGCTTACGACGTTATCGGCGCGCGCGTCGACGGATGCAGATAGGGGAAGTACTGATCGGTCAGCGCGGTGTCGCGCTGCAGACGCGGCCAGTCGAAGTGCGGGCCGGGATCGGTCTTGCGGCCCGGCGCGATGTCCGAGTGACCCGCGAGCGCTTCGATCGCGTAGTGCCCAGCGAGTGCCTGCACGAGCGGCGCGAGCGTCTGGTATTGCGCCGCTTCGAACGCCGATGCGTCGCTGCCTTCGAGCTCGATGCCGATCGAAAAGTCGTTGCAGCGCTCGCGTCCGAAGAAGTTCGACGCACCCGCGTGCCATGCACGCTCGTCGCACGAGACGTACTGCTCGAGCGCGCCATCGCGATGGATCACGAAATGCGCGGACACCCGCACGTCGCGCAGATGCGCGTCGAAGTACGGATGCGCGTCGCAATCGAGACGGTTGAGGAAGAGATCGGTGATGCCCGTGCCGCCGAATTCGTTCGGCGGCAGGCTGATGTTGTGAACGACGATCAGCGTCGGGCGCGCGCCGTTCGGGCGCACTTCGAAATTCGGCGACGGCAGCTTGCGCGCTTCGTTGATCCAGCCGTTTGCATCGACGGTGAAGCGCGCGGGGGCGTGTGCCGTCATCGTGCGTCGCGACCCGTCGGGCGGGTGGCGTAACGCTGCGCGTGATCGTGCGAGCAGAACGTCTGGCCCGCGACGAGCACGGAATCGCTCTTCGGCGCATGCACGCCGCATTGCGCACAACGGATCATCGGCTCGGCGAGCTGGGCAGGCTTGCCGTTCGCGCTACCGTTCGCGTGACCATTGGCTCGCGCGCCCGTGCGCGCGCCGGCGCCGGCGTCGCCGCCCGCACCTGTGCGCGCCGACGTGCGCGATGCGTCGGCACGGCGCAGCGCCTTCACCAGCCACTGGCCCACGATGAACAACAGAATCAGCAGAAAAATTTGTCGCATGACACTCAGACCACAGGACGGTGCAACAGCACCTCGAAGACAAAACGGCTACCGACATACGCGAGCAGCAGCGCGACGAACGACGCGAGCACCCAGCGCAATGCCGCGCGGCCGCGCCAACCCGAAACTTTGCGCGCTGTCAGCAGCGCGCCGAACATGACCCACGACAGCAGCGCGAACACGGTCTTGTGATCGAGTTGCAGCGCGCGGTCGAGCAACTGTTCATTGAACAGCATGCCCGAGACCAGCGTCAGCGTGAGCAGCACGAAGCCCGCGCCGATCAGACGGAACAACAGCGTCTCCAGCGTGAGCAGCGGCGGCAGCGTGTCGAGCCAGCTCGACAGCCAGCCGTCGTTGCTCGCGGCACTCTGACGCGCGAGCCCGCCGCCGCGCATCGCGTGCAGACGCCGCTCGACGAGCAGCATCAGCACCGCATGCAGCGCGGCGATCACGAACAGACCATAAGCGACGTTCGCGATCAGGAAGTGCAGCTTGAACAGCGGATCGGCTGCGTACGACAGCACGTGCACGCCGTTGAACACCAGCGGCAGCAGCGACGCGATGCACGCGAGCGGCAGGACGAGCAGACGCAGGCCGTCGAGCGGAAAAAAGAAACTTTCGATCCAGTAAATGCCCGCGCCGAGCCAGAACATCGCCGACAGCGCGAATGCAAAGCCGAACACCATCGCGTCGTGCGGGAAGATAGTGGTATGCAGCAGCACGCCATGTGCCAGCAGCGCGACGAGCAGCACGACGCGCGTCGTCATCGACATGCCGGCGGATGCAGCCGCCAACCCTCGCCCGCCCACGGGCAGCGGCGCAGCGGGAGAAAGCGGCGACACGCTCTCGAGCGTCGGCGCGGCCGCCGCCTGCCGGTGCGCGCGCCAGCCCGCGACGGCTAGACCGCCGTACAGGAGCGCAGTGAGGGCATACAGTACAATATCCATATTCGAAGTTTACACCAGGCCCTCCAAAGTCCGCCGGTCTCGCGCGGTGACGGAACGGGCCGCACTGCTCATCGCCCCCCATGCTCGACAACCTCACTCAACGGATGGCGCGCGTCGTCAAGACGCTGCGCGGCGAAGCCCGGCTCACCGAGGCGAATACCCAGGAGATGCTGCGCGAAGTGCGCCTCGCACTCCTCGAAGCGGACGTGGCGCTGCCCGTCGTGCGCGACTTCATCGCGAAGGTGAAGGAGAAGGCGCTCGGCGAGGAAGTGATCGCCAGCCTGTCGCCAGGTCAGGCGCTGGTTGGCGTCGTGCAGCGTGAGCTGACGGCCGTGATCGGCGGCGACTACGAAGGCAAGGCCGCCGAACTGGATCTCGCCGTCACGCCGCCCGCCATTATCCTGATGGCCGGCCTGCAGGGCGCGGGTAAAACCACCACGGTCGGCAAGCTCGCCAAGCTGCTGCGCGAGAAGTACAAGAAGAAAGTGCTGACGGTGTCGTGCGACGTGTACCGCCCCGCCGCTATCGCGCAGTTGAAGACGGTGACCGAACAGGTCGGCGCCGACTTCTTCCCGTCGCAGCCGGACCAGAAACCCGTCGATATCGCGCGCGCCGCCGTCGACTGGGCGAAGCGCCACTATCACGACGTGCTGCTCGTCGACACGGCCGGCCGTCTCGGCATCGACGAAGCGATGATGAACGAGATCACCGCGCTGCATAAGGAACTGAATCCGGCCGAAACGCTGTTCGTCGTCGACGCGATGCTCGGTCAGGACGCCGTGAACACCGCGAAGGCGTTCAACGACGCGCTGCCGCTCACGGGCGTCGTGCTGACCAAGCTCGACGGCGACTCGCGCGGTGGCGCGGCGCTGTCCGTGCGTCACGTGACGGGCAAGCCGATCAAGTTCGTCGGCGTCGCGGAAAAGCTCGACGGCCTCGAAATCTTCTACCCGGACCGCATGGCGAACCGGATCCTCGGCATGGGCGACATTCTCGCGCTCGTCGAGGAAGCGCAGCGCGGCGTCGATGTTCAGGCCGCGCAGAAGCTCGCCGACAAGGTCAAGAAAGGCGGCGACTTCGATCTGAACGATTTCCGTGCGCAGCTTTCACAGATGAAGAAGATGGGCGGTCTGTCGTCGCTGATGGACAAGCTGCCCGCGCAGTTCCAGCAGGCCGCGTCGAATGCGGACATGGGCCAGGCCGAAAAGCAGATGCGCCGCATGGAAGGCATCATCAACTCGATGACTGCGCAGGAGCGCGCCAAGCCCGATCTGATCAAGGCGACGCGCAAGCGCCGCATCGCCGCGGGCGCGGGCGTGCAGGTGCAGGAAGTGAACCGCTTGCTGAACCAGTACGACCAGATGCGCACGATGATGAAAAAGCTCAAGGGCGGCAATCTGCAGAAGATGATGCGCGGCATGAAGGGCATGTTGCCGGGCATGCGCTGATCCTTACCGGACGTTGTGCGCTCGCCGGCAAATGCGAGCGCGCGGCGGCCACCACGGCCCGGCGCGTATGCCGAACCAAGGCGCGGGTATATGCTGTAGCGCGCAGGGTCGTTGTCTTTCACACTATGTATACAGTTACCGCCCGTCAGACGTCATGAATCGCGAAGAAGCTCTCCACATTTTCAGTCACTCCGAAGAAATCGTTTCGGCCAGCGACGTCAACGCCTCCATCAGCCACATGGCCGACGCGATCCGCGCCGAAATGGCCGAAGACTTTCCGCTCGTGCTGTCGGTGATGGGCGGCGCGGCGGTGTTCACAGGCATGCTGCTGCCGCACCTCGATTTCCCGCTCGAGTTCGACTACATCCACCTCACCCGCTATCGCAACGCGATCAAGGGCAGCGCCGAGATGCAATGGCGCGTCGCGCCTTCGGGTTCGGTGAAGGACCGCGTCGTGCTGGTGCTCGACGATATCCTCGACGAAGGCGAGACGATGGCCGCGATCCGCGACCGCATCATGGATATGGGCGCGAAGCGCTTCATGAGCGCGGTGCTGTGCGAGAAGATCCTGCAGAAGGCGAAGCCGCTGCACCCGGATTTCTGCGGCTTCGAAGTGCCCGACCGCTACGTGTTCGGCTGCGGGATGGACGCGAAGGGTTACTGGCGCAATCTGCCGACTATCCGCGCGCTGACGGAAGGCGCCTGACGCTTCCCTTTTTGCCGCGTAAAAAAGCGACCTCTCGAGGTCGCTTTTTTGTTGCCTGATTGATGTTGCTTCGATCAACCGCTATTTTTCGAGCTGATGCACGAAAGTGCGAATGCCGCCGAGCATCATCTCCACTGAAATCGCGACGAGCACGAGACCCATCAGCCGCTCGAACGCCATCACCGTGCGCTCGCCGAGCCATTGCTGGATGCGCTCCGCAAGCACCAGCACGATCGCGCAGACGATCATCGTCACCGTCAGCGCCGCCACCCATTCGAACATCTTGTTCGGCGCCTGCGATGTCAACAGCATCACCGTCGCCAGTGCCGACGGACCGGCGAGCGCGGGAATCGCGAGCGGCACGATCATCGGCTCGGCGGCGCGCGTGTCGGCGCCGAACGGGCCGTCGGGATGCGGAAAGATCATCCGCAGCGCGATCAGGAACAGCACGATCCCGCCGCCGATGCGCAATGACAGATCCGTCAGGCTCATCATCCGCAGAAAGCGGTCGCCGACGAGCATGAAGACCAGCAGGATCACGAACGCGATGGCGACTTCGCGCAGAATCACGCGGATGCGCCGGTGAGGCGCAACACCCCGCAGGCAGTTGATGAAGAGCGGGATGTTGCCGAGTGGATCAGTGATGAGAATCAGCAGGATGGTCGCGGACAGGAAGTTGTACTCCACCGTCCGCTCCCGTCAGCGCGCGAGCGCTGCGTTGATCTTGTCGATGACGGTCTGCGCCGCGCCTTCGACGGGCAACAGCGTGGCTTCCGCGTCGCGACGGCCCTGGTACTCGATCTTGCCGTCCTTCAGGCCACGATCGCCGATCACCAGACGATGCGGCACGCCGATCAGTTCCCAATCCGCGAACATCACGCCCGGACGCTCGCCGCGATCGTCGAGAATCACGTCGATGCCCGCTGCCGTCAGTTCGTCGTGCAGCTTGTCCGCCTGCTCGCGCACGGCGTCGCTGCGGTCGTAGCCCATCGGGCACAGCACGACTTCGAACGGTGCGATCGATTCCGGCCAGATGATGCCCTTGTCGTCGAAGTTCTGCTCGATCGCCGCGCCGAGAATACGCGTGACGCCGATGCCGTAGCAGCCCATCTGCATCGGCTGCGGCTTGCCGTTTTCGTCGAGGAACGTCGCGTTCATCGCTTCCGAATACTTCGTGCCGAGCTGGAACACGTGGCCCACTTCAATGCCGCGGCAGATGTCGATTACGCCCTTGCCGTCCGGCGACGGATCGCCCTTCTTCACGTTGCGGATGTCCGCGACGACGGGCTCGGGCAGATCGCGGCCCCAGTTCACGCCCGTCGTGTGGAAATCGACTTCGTTCGTGCCGACCACGAAGTCGCTCATGTTCGCGACCGTGCGGTCCGCGATCACCTTGATCGGCTTCTTCGTGTTCAGCGGCCCGAGGTAGCCCGGCGGCGTGCCGAACCACTCGACGATTTCTTCTTCCGTCGCGAAGCGGAACTCGGCGAGACCCGGCAGCTTGTTGACCTTGATCTCGTTCAGATCGTGGTCGCCGCGCAGCATCAGCAGCCAGATGGTCGGTTCGGCGCCTTCGTTTTCCGTGGCGAGGATGATCGACTTGATCGTCTTTTCGAGCGGAATTTCCAGATACTCGGCGACGGCTTCGCACTTCGCCTTGCCCGGCGTCGGCGTCTTCTTGAGCTCTTCCTTCGGCGCGGCGCGTTCGGCGATGAGCGGCAGCGCTTCGGCCGCTTCGACGTTGGACGCGAAGTCCGACGTCGGGCAGTAAGCGATGTCGTCCTCGCCCGTATCGGCGATCACGTGAAACTCGTGCGAGCCGCTGCCGCCGATCGAGCCGTTGTCCGCCGCAACCGCACGGAAATCGAGGCCGAGGCGCGTGAAGATGCGCACGTAAGCGTCGTACATCTTGCGATACGACTCTTTCAGGCCGTCCATGTCCTTATCGAAGGAATACGCGTCCTTCATGATGAATTCGCGGCCGCGCATCACACCGAAACGCGGACGGATTTCGTCGCGGAACTTCGTCTGGATCTGATAGAAGTTCACGGGCAACTGACGGTAGCTCTTGATCTGGTTACGCGCGATGTCGGTCACGACTTCTTCGTGCGTCGGTCCGATCACGAAGTCAGTCTGCTTGCGGTCCTTGAAGCGCAGCAGTTCGGGACCATATTTTTCCCAGCGACCCGATTCCTGCCACAGCTCCGCCGGCTGGACAGCCGGCATCAGCAGTTCGATCGCGCCTGCCCGGTTCATTTCCTCGCGCACGATCGCTTCCACCTTGCGGATCGAACGCAGGCCAATTGGCAGATAGTTGTAGATGCCGCCAGCGACGCGCCGGATCATGCCGGCACGGACCATGAGCTTGTGACTGACGATTTCCGCGTCGGCGGGCGCTTCCTTCAGGGTGCCAATAAAGAATCGGGAGGCTTTCATTCAGAATTTTCCAAAAGCGGCGGACCAAAGGGGCCGCCCGAAAGGGTAAGACGATGGGTTCGCGCGCCTGAGCGCCTGGACATGCCGGCGCACGCTGTGACAGGCCGAAAAGCGATTGTCGCATGCGCGAGCACTTGTCCGACTACGCGCCAAAAGCGCCGGAATGCGGCTCTCGGGGCGCAGGACGAGGCTTGTTGCGGGCAATCGCGCCAATCTGGTGCGAGGCGGTGCGTCGGACCCGTTATCTGTTTATAATCAAAGCAATTTTAAAGGATTCGAAGGTGGTTGTATGCTGGATCGTGAAGGCTTTCGCCCGAACGTCGGCATCATCCTCTTGAACGCTCACAACGAGGTGTTTTGGGGCAAGCGTCTGCGTGAACATTCCTGGCAGTTTCCGCAAGGGGGCATCAAGTATGGTGAGACTCCCGTGCAGGCGATGTTCAGGGAATTGCACGAAGAAACGGGCCTGCTTCCGGAGCACGTCAAGGTTATCGGTCGCACGCGTGACTGGTTGCGTTATGAGGTGCCTGACAAGTTCATCAAGCGTGAGGTCCGCGGCCATTACCGCGGCCAGAAGCAGATCTGGTTCCTGCTCCGGATGGTTGGACGCGATTGCGACATTTGTTTGCGCGCGACCGATCACCCCGAGTTCGATGCCTGGCGCTGGAACGAGTACTGGGTGCCGCTCGACTGTGTGATCGAGTTCAAGCGGGATGTATATCAGCTGGCGTTAACGGAATTGTCCCGTTTCCTGCGGCGTCCTGCGCCGCGTACGGAACGGCCTGGTGGACATCATCACGGGCAGCGCTATCCACGGATGGCGTCGTCGGTGAATGCGCCGCCTGGGGCGTCGATGGAGTCCGCAGCGTCGGTGACGACCGTCACGACGACATTTGTAGTCGAGACTACGCTGCGTGCGACAATCGGGTCTGACTGTTCGTCGACGGAAGACCCGGCGGCCGTTCAGGCTCCGGGGCTGCGCGACTGACGCTGAGCGGCTGTCCACGCCGCATCTGCCGGTGCGGCGTGTGACACGCTGCGCCGGCGTTTCGAGGAAATCACATTGAAAGTATCTGCTTTCGCCGCGGCGTGTGTCGCCGCGGGCGTTCTGCTGGCTGGCTGTTCGAGCACCAAGACTTCCACTCCGTCTGACGCTTCCAAGTCCGATGGACCCAAGAGCGACTTTCAGTATCTGTTCGACCGGCCGTCGACGTGGACCGAAAAGAAAGTCGATACGCTCCCGGCCATGCCGGCGCCAGGCGATCTGCTGCCGTTCAACGTTTCGCAGAACACACCGCTGCAGTTCGCACTCGATGCGAAATCGCTGACGGTCGACAGCGACGGCGTCATCCGCTACACGGTGGTCATCACGAGCCCGAGCGGCGCGCGCAACGTGAACTACGAAGGGATTCGCTGCGAAGACTACTCGTGGAAGCTGTACGCGGGACTCAACGCCGATCACGACGGCTGGGACCGCACGGTCGAAAACGACTGGACGCGCATCGAAAACGGCGATCTGAACGCGTATCACGCGGCGCTCTATCAGGATTATTTCTGCACGAGCAAGCTGCCCGTCGGCAAGGCAGATCTGATCCTGAACAACATCAGATACAAGCGCGTGAACAGCACGCTGATTCGCGGAGGCTGAGGCGGGTCCAACGCATCTTCTGCGCGCGGAAGGTGTCGCGGCTCGATGCTGGCGCAACAAAAAAGCCGTTCCATCTTGCGATGGAACGGCTTTTTTGATGAGCCTCTCCCGGACGGGAGCGCTTCTAGATGAGCACCAGATTGTCCCGATGGATGAGTTCGGGCTCGAGCATGTAGCCCAAAACGGATTCGATCTCGCCGCTCGGACGACGCTGGATCAGCTTCGTCTCAGCGCTGCTGTAGTTCGTCAGCCCGCGCGCGACCTCGCGCCCCGACGGGCTCAGACACGCGATCACCTCGCCGCGCGCGAACGCGCCCTGCACGCCGACTACGCCGATCGGCAGCAGACTCTTGCCGCCTTCGGTGAGCTTTTCGACGGCGCCGTCGTCGATCACCACGTGCCCGCGCACTTGAAGATGGTCCGCCATCCACTGCTTTCGCGCGGCCATGCGAGCCGTGCGCGCGATCAGCTGCGTGCCAATCGCCTCGCCCGATGCGAGCCGCGCGAGCACGTCCGCCTCGCGACCGCTCGCGATCACCGTGTTCGCGCCGCTATGAGCCGCGCGCTTCGCCGCGAGAATCTTCGTCAACATGCCGCCGCGGCCGATGCTCGAACCCGCGCCGCCCGCCATCGCCTCGAGTTCCGGCAAGCCGGCATCGGCCTGCTGAACGAGCGTCGCGCTCGGATCCTTGCGCGGATCCGCGGTGAAGAGACCTTGCTGGTCGGTGAGGATGATCAGCGCATCGCCTTCGATCAGATTCGCGACCAGCGCACCGAGCGTATCGTTGTCGCCGAACTTGATTTCATCGGTGACGACGGTGTCGTTCTCGTTGATGATCGGCACCACGCCAAGACGCAGCAACGTCAGCAGCGTGGAGCGCGCGTTCAGATAGCGCTCACGATCGGCCAGATCGGCGTGCGTCAGCAGGATTTGCGCAGTGCGAATGGAGTGCTCGGCGAAGCGGCTTTCATAGACCTGCGCCAGGCCCATCTGGCCGACGGCGGCCGCCGCCTGAAGCTCGTCGATTTCGCGCGGGCGCTTGGTCCAGCCGAGGCGCTGCATCCCCTCGGCGATCGCGCCCGAGCTGACGAGCACGACTTCCTTGCCCTGCTCGCGCAACGCGGCAATCTGTGCGGCCCAGCGGCCAATTGCCGCGTGATCGAGCCCGCGCCCGTCGTTCGTGACGAGACTCGAACCGACTTTCACTACCAATCGCCTGGAATCTGCGATAACGGAACGCATTGTGCGCGGTCTCCAAGATGATTCGTAAGGCCGGCGCATGCTGGGAGTGCGCCGGCATCCAGGGTACGGCTGCTTACTCCTGCGGCTCGACGGGTGCGCCCGCGGCGCCGCCCGCCTGCCCTTCCCGGAAGCGCACGTCAGCGGCCAGATCTTCGGCCTCAGCCTCGCGGTGCGCATCCGAATGCTCGGAGATGTAGTCGTACACCGCGTAGCACAGGTTTTCGCAGCCTTGCCCCGTGAGCGCCGAGATTTCGAAGTACGGGCCATCCCATTCGAAGTCCTTCAGGAATTGAGCCACGCGCACTTCGCGCTCGTCTTCCGGAACCATGTCGAGCTTGTTGAGCACGAGCCAGCGCGGCTTGCCATACAGCTCTTCGTCGTACTTGCGCAGTTCGTTGACGATTGCCTTCGCTTCCGCGACGGGATCGACGGTTTCGTCGAACGGTGCGAGGTCGACGATATGCAGCAGCAAGCCCGTGCGCTGCAAGTGCCGCAGGAACTGATGACCAAGGCCCGCGCCTTCCGCCGCGCCTTCGATCAGCCCCGGGATGTCGGCGATCACGAAGCTGCGGCTCGGCCCGACGCGCACGACGCCGAGATTCGGCGCGAGCGTCGTGAACGGATAATCGGCAATTTTCGGCTTCGCGTTCGACACCGACGAGATGAACGTCGACTTGCCCGCGTTCGGCATACCGAGCAGACCGACATCGGCGAGCACCTTCAATTCGAGGCGCACCATGCGGCGCTCGCCCGGCTTGCCTTCCGTCTTCTGACGCGGCGCGCGATTCGTACTGGACTTGAAGTGCAGGTTGCCGAGGCCGCCCGAGCCGCCCTGCGCGATCTGCACAGTCTGGTTGTGCTCGGTAAGGTCGGCGATCAGCTCGCCCGTATCCATGTCCGTGATGATCGTGCCGACAGGCATGCGCAACGTGATGTCGTCGCCGCCCTTGCCGTAGCAATCCGAGCCGCGACCGTTTTCGCCGTTGCGCGCCTGATGCTTTTTCGCGTAGCGGTAGTCGATCAGCGTGTTGATGTTGCGGTCTGCGACTGCAAAGACGCTGCCGCCACGGCCGCCGTCGCCGCCGTCCGGACCGCCGAACGGGACGAATTTCTCGCGGCGCATCGACGCGCTGCCATCTCCTCCGTCGCCGGCGATGACTTCAATCCTCGCTTCGTCAATGAACTTCATGCGTTACTCCGTCCCGTAGGTATTGCTATTTTGCCGCGCGTGACGCGCGCGCACCATTGGCCGAATGGCCAGATTGAGCCTGATTCTTGTCCCATCCCGACAACGACATGCCGCGACGGATGCAGGTTCGCGAACAGAAGCCCGAAAAGCCTGCAAACAAAAAGGCCCCGCAAACTTCGCGGGGCCTTTTTTCCGGTCCTGAAGCCCGTGCCTGACTAAGCTCAGACAGCAGCCGGGACGACGTTGACCAGATGCTTCTTGCCGGCGCCCTTCGTCGTGAACTTGACGTGGCCGTCCGTCAGCGCGAACAAGGTGTGGTCCTTGCCGATACCGACGTTTTCACCCGGGTGCATACGCGTGCCGCGTTGACGCACGATGATGCCGCCAGCCAGGATCGCCTGACCGCCGTACACTTTCACGCCAAGTCGTTTCGACTCGGAGTCGCGGCCGTTCCGGGACGATCCGCCTGCCTTTTTGTGTGCCATTTGTTAGCTCCTTGCCCGATGCGCTTACGCGTTGATCGCGTCGATGCGCAGTTCGGTGTAGTTCTGGCGGTGGCCGCCATGCTTCTGGTAGTGCTTCCGGCGGCGCATCTTGAAGATGGTCACTTTCTTGTGACGACCTTGAGACACGACGGTAGCTTTGACGGAAGCCCCACTGACCAGCGGCGTACCGAACTTAATCGATTCGCCTTCGCCCACTGCGAGAACCTGGTCGAGCGTGATTTCAGCGTCAATGTCTGCCGGTATCTGTTCTACTTTAAGTTTTTCGCCGACAGCAACTTTATACTGCTTGCCGCCGGTTTTTATGACCGCGTACATTGAAAACCTCACTCTGGATTCATTTTCCCCACGCACCACGCGCGGAAACCCTCGATTATACATAGAGTTAGCTGCGCGGTCAAAATCAGTTGACAACGACCGCAACCACCCGTCCCGTGCGCGACAAATGCAGGCAATCCCATCCGCAAACGGGTCAAAACGGCCATGAACAAATGGTGTCCGGCGCGGAAATGCCGCAGTTCGCCTTATAATTCGCGGCACTACCCGAATTCGCCACCATGTCGTCAACCGCCACCCCCACCCCCAACGCAGCAAATCTGCTCGCTCCGATCGCCGAAGACATGCAGCAGGTGAATCGCGTCATCCGGCACCGTCTGGCGTCCGAGGTGATGCTGATCAACCAGATCTCCGAGTACATCATCAGTGCCGGAGGCAAGCGGCTGCGGCCCGCGCTGCTGTTGCTCGTGGCAGGCGCGCTAGGCGACAGGACGGGGTATCGGCACGAACTGGCGGCCGTCGTCGAGTTCATCCATACGGCCACGCTGCTGCACGACGACGTGGTCGACGAATCCGATCTGCGCCGCGGTCGCCAGACGGCGAATGCGCTGTTCGGCAACGCGGCGAGCGTGCTGGTTGGCGACTTCCTGTATTCCCGCTCGTTCCAGATGATGGTCGGCGTGGGCAAGATGCGCGTGATGGAGATTCTTTCGGAAGCGACCAACATCATTTCCGAAGGCGAAGTGCTGCAGTTGTTGAACATGCACGACGCCGACGTCGACGAAGCGCGCTACATGCAGGTGATCCGCTACAAGACGGCGAAACTGTTCGAGGCAGCGGCCCAGTTGGGCGCGGTGCTGGCGGGCGCGGACGCGACCACGGAAGCGGCCGCAGCGGAATTCGGCCGACGCATCGGTACGGCATTCCAGATCATGGACGACTGGCTCGACTACACGGGCACGCCGGAATCGATGGGCAAGAACGCTGGCGACGACCTGCGCGAAGGCAAGCCGACGCTGCCGCTCATCTATCTGATCGAACGCGGCTCGCCCGAGCAGGCGGCGCTGGCGCGCGAGGCAATCGAGCAAGGCGGCACGGACCGCTTCGACGAGATTTTCGAGGCCATCACGCGTTCCGGCGCGCTGGATCACACGCTCGAATGCGCGAAGCACGAAGCGCAGGCCGCAGCTGCAGCAATTTCTTCGTTTCCCGATTCCATTTACAAAGAAAGCCTGCTAGAATTATGTTCTTACTCGACGACGAGGCAGTCTTAAACGAGACTGACACGCCGGATTAGTCCGGATCGAGTGAACTGCAGTACCAAATCGGGGTGTAGCTTAGCCTGGTAGAGCGCTACGTTCGGGACGTAGAGGCCGGAGGTTCGAATCCTCTCACCCCGACCAGATTTTGAAAAAACCGCGCATTGCGCGGTTTTTTTTCGTCTGTCGTACGGACAAGAGGCAATCGCGTGCTGCCGCGCGTCGAAAGGACGCACGCGTTTTCAAGCTGCCCGTCCGCCCACTGAGGGCTCCCGGCCCCTCTGCTATATTCTCCCCATCCCTCCCCTTCTCTTATTCACGTCGCGTGGAACAACTTCCCTTATGGGCGCAAATAGGCGCCGTCGTCCTGCTTCTCATCTGCTCCAGTTTCTTTTCCATTACCGAGACAGCGATGATGGCGATCAACCGCCATCGCCTGAAACATCTCGCGACCAAGGGCGCGCTCGGCGCGAAGACCACCCAAGGCCTGCTCGCGCGCACCGATGAGCTGTTGAGCGCCGTCCTGATCGGCAACAACCTGTTCAACACGATCATCCCCGTGCTGACCACGTCGATCGCGTTGCACACATTCGGCAGCAACAACGTCGTGCTGTCGATCGCGACGGGTATCGTCGCGTTTCTCATCATCGTGTTCGCCGAAATCACGCCGAAAATTGTCGGCGCGACGTTCCCGGAAAAGATCGCGCTTCCCGCCAGTCTGCTGATCGCGCCGCTCATGCGCGTGTCGAAACCGCTGATCTGGTTCGTGAACCTCTTCGCGAACAGCATCCTGCGCGTGCTGCATATCAACACCAAAGGCGCGCACGACCAGCGGCTGTCGACAGAGGAACTGCGCACTATCGTGCTCGAGTCCGGCAGTTTCATGCCGACCAAGCACCGCAGCATTCTGCTCAACCTGTTCGACCTCGAAAACATTACCGTCGACGACGTGATGATCCCGCGCCGCCGTATCGAAGCCCTCGATTTCGACGCGCCATTCGAGCAGATCCTGCATCAACTCGAGACCTGCTATCACAACAAGCTGGTCGTCTATCAGGGCGATTTCGACCGCGTGCTCGGCGTGCTCCACGTGCGCAAGACGCTGGCCGCCCTGCATAACCAGGAACTGGAGCGCGAGACGCTGCGCGAACTGCTCGCCGAGCCGTACTTCGTGCCGACGGGCACACCCGTCTTCCAGCAGCTTCAATACTTCCAGGAAAGCCGCCACCGCATCGCACTCGTCGTCGATGAGTACGGCGAACTGCAGGGCCTCGTGACGCCCGAGGACATCATCGAGGAACTGATCGGTGAATTCACGACGTCCGTGCCGCGTAGCGCCAGTTCGCGCGGCGGCTGGAACGAGGAAGGCGAATGCATCGTCGCGGGCAGCATGCCGTTGCGCGAGTTGAACCGCTGGCTGCAACTGAAGTTACCGACGGACGGCCCGAAAACGCTGAACGGATTGATCCTGGAAGTTCTCGAAGAGATTCCTGAAGGTGATGTCTGCGTAAAGATTAACGACATCAAAATCGAAGTCATGCGCAGCGACGATCAGGCAATCAGAACGGTTAAGATTTTTCGCCCCGGCCCTGCGCCGGGATCGAAGATCAAGCGGCTTGTTGGCCGCTGATCGCGCACCTGGTTCGCACCTGGCCATTCGGCTGAATAGCCGCCCGATGCGCGTTACCGGATGATGAAGCCGTCATGTTCTACAGGCGGCTCGCAGCCGGTTTTCGATGCGCACTTCTTCTCTGACCGCAGCACCCGCGCCCCACGTCGCCACGACCCGGCCGGCGCTTCCAACCGCCACACCTGACGCGGACAGCCCGCCCGCCGTGCGCCTGCTCGCCGATACGCTGCAGGAAGCAGCGCGCCTGAACGCCTCCGATCTGCACATCGAACCGATGGAACACGGCTGGCGGATGCGTCTGCGCGTCGACGGCGTGTTGCACGAACTCGTGCGGCCGCCCGCGCATCTGCGCGACGCGTTCATCACACGCGTGAAAGTGCTGGCGCGCATGGATATCGCGGAGCGGCGCGTGCCGCAGGACGGCCGCTTGCGCCTGCCAATCGCGGCGGGGCGCGTCGAAGACTATCGCGTGAACTCGTTGCCTACGCTGTTCGGCGAAAAGCTCGTACTTCGGCGGCTCGAAGCACTGCCGGCCGATCTCTCGCTCGATTCTCTCGGCCTCGCGCCCGGGCAGCGCGACATCGTGGACCGGTCGATCCGCGCGCCGCATGGGCTCGTGCTCGTCACGGGCCCGACAGGCAGCGGCAAGACGATGTCGCTGTACTGCTTCCTGCAACTGCTGAATGCCGAGTCGCGCAATCTCTGTTCGGTCGAAGATCCCGCCGAGATCCAGCTTGCGGGCATCAACCAGGTCAGCGTGCGCGAAAAGGCCGGTTTGACGTTTGCCGTCGCGCTGCGCGCGTTCCTGCGCCAGGACCCGGACGTCATCATGGTCGGAGAAATCCGCGACGAAGAGACTGCCGACGTCGCCGTCAAGGCAGCGCAAACAGGACACCTGGTCCTGTCGACGCTGCACACGAACGACGCGCCCGCCGCCATCGCGCGTCTGATCGACATCGGCGTCGAGCCCTACAACCTCGCGGCCGCGCTGCGACTCGTCACGGCGCAGCGGCTGGTGCGGCGTCTGTGCCCTGCATGCCGACGTGCGTCTTCGGAAACGTTCGCTTCGCTACGCGCGGCCGGCGTACCCGACGATCAGGTCACGGACTGGCGCCCCTACGTTCCACAGGGATGCCAGGCGTGTCATGGAATCGGCTTTCGCGGACGCGTCGGCATTCACCAGACCATGCCGGTTTCGGACGCAATGCGTGAACTCATCGTCGCGCGTGCCGGGACGCATGAGATTGCGCGACAGGCACACATCGAGCACGTGCAGACCTTGCGCGAAGCGGCGCTGGCCCGCGCTTTCGACGGCACGACGAGCCTCGCCGAAGCATTGAGCGCAACGGAGGTTGCATGACGGCCGCTGCCATGCAGGAACAACGCTTCGAGTGGCGCGCGTTCGACGCGCAAGGCATACGCCGGCGGGGAACGGTGATCGCGCCGGACCTCTCGACGGCGCGCGCGTCGTTGAAACAGGACGCGCTCTATGCGGTCGAATGGACAGCGCGCGGCACAGCGCCGCAACCGAAAGTACGCGCCGCCGACATCACGTTGTTCACGCGCCAGTTATCGAGTCTGCTACGCGCAGGCTTGCCGCTTGCGCCATCGCTCGAACTGTTGGCGCATGCCACAGCAAAAGACAACGCGCGAACCAAAGGCATGTCGCGCATCGTGCACGCCCTGGCGCGTGACATCACTGCGGGCTTGGGCTTTTCGTCGGCGCTCGCCCGTCGCCCGGCGCAGTTCGGCGCGCTGTACTGCCAGCTAGTCGAGGTCGGCGAGGCCTCGGGCGCGCTGCCGACCGTCCTCGCGCGGCTCGCCGACGACCGTGAGCGCGCCGCCGCCCAGCGCGCCAAAGCCCACGCCGCGCTCACCTATCCCGTCGCGATCCTGCTGCTCGCGCTCGCGATCACAGCCGCTCTGCTGGTGTGGGTCGTCCCGACGTTCAAGCAGATCTTCGACGGCTTCGGCGCGAAACTGCCCGCACCGACGCAGTTCGTACTCGCGATGTCCGCCGCGGCGGGACGCTGGAGCGTGCCGCTCGCATCGTTAGCATGCGTGCTCATGTTCGCAATGCGTCGCGTGCTGCGGCGCTCGGAAGCCGCTCGGCTGCAATTCGCCCGTATGACGCTGCGCCTGCCCGTCGCCGGTGCGCTGCTCACTACGTTGTGCGCGGCGCGCTGGAGCCGCGCGCTCGGCACGTTGCTGTCGGCAGGCACGCCGCTCGCCGACGCATTCGATTCGCTCACGCACGCAACGGGCAACGCCTGGTTCGATCGCGCGACCGTCGCGATCTCAGCGCAACTCAGACGCGGCGTGCGGCTCGCGCCCGCGATGCGCGAAGCACAATGTTTCCCCGAAGAAATCGTGCAGCCCGTCGCGATCGCCGAAGAGTCGGGCACGCTGGATACGATGCTGCTGGACGTGGCGTCGTTGAGCGATCGTCAGGTAGACGAAAAGATCGCGGGCCTCGCGAGCCTGTGCGAGCCGCTCGTGATCGTCGTGCTGGGCGGGCTGGTCGGCGGTCTCGTCGTCGCGATGTATCTTCCCATCATCCAACTTGGCAACGTGGTGTAGTAGCATCGCAGCCGAATCCAGACAATCGATCATGCCGACCACGCTCACGTCCGTGTCAGAACCTTCCTTCAGCGGCCCGCTCGCCCGTTTCGCGGACAGTCTCGGCGCGGCCTTCGGCACGCTGCCGGCGGGCGCGCAGATCGCATTCGTGATTGCATTCGGCCTGGTGATCGGCAGCTTCCTGAACGTCGTCGTGCACCGCTTGCCCATCATGCTCGAACGCGCGTGGCGCGCCGAAGTGAGCGAAGCGACGGACCATGCATTCGATGACGACGGCCTGCCCGTGCGCTACAACCTCTGGTTGCCGCGCAGCGCATGCCCACATTGCGGCCACGTGCTGCGCGCGTGGGAGAACGTCCCGGTGCTTAGCTATCTGCTGTTGCGCGGCCGGTGCTCGCACTGCAAGACGCACGTGAGCTTTCGTTATCCGCTGCTCGAACTGTCGAGCGCAGCGCTGGCCCTGGGCGCGCTCATCTCGTTCGGCGCAACGGGCACGGCGCTCGCTGCGTTCGCTCTATGCGCGACACTGCTGGCAATGAGCGCGATCGATATCGACACGCACCTGTTGCCGGACTCGATGACCTTGCCGTTGCTGTGGGCCGGCCTCATCGTCAATTTCAATACCGTGTTCGCGAGCCTGCACGATGCCGTGATCGGCGCGATCGCAGGCTACCTCGCGCTGTGGTGCGTGCATTGGGTGTTCAAGATCGTGCGCGGCGTCGAAGGCATGGGTTATGGCGACTTCAAACTACTCGCCGCGCTCGGTGCGTGGCTCGGTTGGGCTGCGCTGCCGCAGATCATCCTGATCGCTGCCGTGACGGGCGCCGTCGTCGGCCTGGTCGCGACGTGGATCGGCCGCATGCGCTTCGAGGAGCCGCTGCCCTTCGGTCCGTTCCTCGCGGCGGGCGGTGCCGTGACGCTGTTCGTCGGCACGCCGCTTTACATGGCTTTGGGAGGCTGACGCATGTTTGCTGTTGGATTGACAGGCGGCATCGGCAGCGGCAAGTCCACGGTCGCCGATCTGTTCGCAAAACGCGGCGTGACGCTCGTCGATACTGACGTGATCGCGCATCGCATCACCGCGCCGCAGGGTCTCGCCATGCCGTCCATTGCAACGGAGTTCGGCCCATCGTTCGTCGCCGAAGACGGCTCGCTCGATCGCGCCCGTATGCGCGCGCTCGTTTTCAGCGACGAGAACGCGCGCAAGCGGCTCGAAGCCATCACCCATCCTTTGATCCGCGCAGAGACCGAGCGTCAGCGTCAACAGGCGCCGGGGCCTTATGTGATCGTCGTCGTGCCGCTGCTCGTCGAGTCGGGTAGCTGGAAAACGCGTGTGAATCGCGTGCTGGCCGTCGATTGCAGTGTCGAAACCCAGATCGCTCGCGTCATGCGTCGCAACGCTTTTACTCGCGAGCAGGTACTCGCGATCATTGCGCGCCAGGCCACGCGCGAAGCGCGCCTTGCCGCCGCCGACGACGTGATCGTCAACGACAACCGGTCGCTCGACGAACTCGAGGTTGATGTCGATCAGCTTCATCGCACGTATGTTTCGCTCGCGGGGGCCTAAGCCGTGAGCGATTCTCTTCATTGTCTGTAGCGTGCGCGCATGTTGTCGGGAACGGCATCTACACGCAACGAATGCGCGTAATAGTGCGCAAAAATTGACAGAAGCTCGCCAAAAAAGTGTGTGATTGCTAGGGTAGTCTCACGGCATTAGAATGTCCTGCAATTCCGTCACCGACCACCACGCCCGAGGCGAGCCCGCTTGATCCTTTACGAGTATCCCTTCAATGAGCGAATCCGGACGCTGCTGCGCCTCGAAGATCTGTTCGAGCGCTTCACGTTCTTTCTGACTCAGGAAGATGCCAGGGAACATCACGTCGCGCTGACTACGCTGTTCGAAATCTCCGAAGTCGCGGGCCGCGCGGATCTGAAGTCCGATTTGATGAAGGAACTGGAGCGGCAGCGTCAAACGCTCGCTCCGTTTCGTGGCAATCCCGGTATCGAGCAGAACGCGCTCGAAGCCGTCCTCGGCGAAATCGAACAGACGCTCGCCGGGCTGACGCAAATGCAAGGCAAGACTGGCCAGCATCTTGCTGACAACGAGTGGCTCGCGAGCATCCGCAGCCGCGCCATCATTCCGGGTGGCACCTGCAAGTTCGATCTTCCGTCGTACTACGCGTGGCAGCAGACGCATCCCGACCAGCGTCGCCAGGACATCGCCAAGTGGGTCATGCCGCTTCTGCCGCTACGCGACGCGGCCGCCATCGTGCTGCGGCTCGCGCGCGAATCGGGACAGGCTTCGAAAGTGATGGCCATGCAGGGCAGTTACCAGCAAATGCTGTCGGGTCGCACGTATCAGCTGATGCAGGTGCGCGTGGCACCGGAATTGCGGGTGATTCCGGAGGCCAGTGCCAACAAGTACATGTTGTGGGTGCGCTTCACGGTGCAGGATGGCGATCTGCGTCCGCGCGCGGTCGATGTCGACGTGCCGTTCCAGTTGACGCTCTGCAGTCTTTAAACCGACGCAAACGGCCTCACTTAGCTGGCTTCATTGTTTGCGATTGAACGTTTGATCGAATGGTCACTGTAGTCAAATGCCCAAGCTGCGGTAGAGATGTCCGCTGGACTCCCGAGAACCGCTTCCGTCCCTTCTGTTCCGAGCGCTGCAAGCAGATCGATCTCGGCGCGTGGGCTGCCGAGAAATACAAGATCGGCGGCACCGACGAAGAACCGCCAACCGACGACGCGCCCGGCGAGCACCGCTCGCACTGACAGGCACAACACGCGTCGTCATCCACAGCGAGGCGGAAGCCGCACAAGTGCGCTCCCGCCTTCAGCTCACTCCGCCGCCAGCCACTCCAGCACGGGAATCGTCGCGGGCAAGAGCGGCGACACCTGAGCCGGCAGCGTCTGCCACGCGAACGCCTGACCCTCGCGCCCATGCGGCTCGCCGTCCCACGCCGTCACCTTGCAGAAATAGAGACGAACGTAGGCGTGCGGATAGTCGTGCTCGAGCACATGCCAGCGGTGGCTCGCCTGCACGTCGATGCCGAGTTCTTCGTGCAGCTCGCGCGCAAGCGCCGCTTCGACCGTTTCACCCGGCTCCAGCTTGCCGCCCGGAAATTCCCAATAGCCTTCGTATGGTTTTCCGGTGGGGCGTTGCGCCAGCAGATAGCGGCCATCGGGCTGCACGAGCACGCCGACGGCCACTTCCGTGACGGGACGGCCAGCTTCGTTCAACTCGCCCGCGTTGCCGTGTGCTGCGTCGCTCATGCTTGCGCCCGCTTGCCGGACCAGTCGCGCGCGAACTGCCACGCGACGCGACCCGAGCGCGAGCCGCGCTCCAGCGCCCAGATCAGCGCATCGCCGCGCGCCGCTTCGACGTCGGCATCGTTGCAGCCGAAGTGATGCAGCCAGTGCGCGACGATCGACAGATAGTCGTCCTGCTTGAACGGGTAGAAACTGACCCACAGGCCAAAGCGCTCGGACAGCGAGATCTTTTCTTCGACCACTTCGCCCGGATGAATTTCGCCATCGGACGTGTGCTTGTACGTCTCGTTGTCGCTCATGTACTCGGGCAGCAGATGGCGGCGGTTCGACGTCGCATAGATCAGCACGTTGTCCGACTGCGCGGCAACCGATCCATCGAGCGCTACCTTCAGCGCCTTGTAGCCCGACTCGCCCTCTTCGAAAGACAGATCGTCGCAGAACACGATGAAGCGCTCGGGCCGCGCCGAAATCAGATCGACGATATCGCCCAGATCGTGCAGATCGTCCTTGTCGACTTCGATCAGACGCAGACCGTCCTTCGAATACGCGTTCAGGCACGCCTTGATCAGCGACGACTTGCCCGTACCGCGTGCGCCCGTGAGCAGCACGTTGTTGGCGGGCTGCTTGCTGACGAACTGCTTCGTGTTCTGCTCGATCAGGTTTTTCTGTCGATCGATGTTCTGCAGATCGTCCAGCGAAATCAGCGAGATGGCGGGAACCGGCTGCAGGTAGCCGCGCCCCTGGCGCTTGCGCCAGCGGAATGCAACAGCCGCGGACCAGTCGATTTGCGGCGCAGCCGGCGGAAGCATCGCTTCGAGGCGCACCAGCACGGCTTCGGCGCGGGTCAGGAATTGTTCGAGTTTATCCATGTCGTGATAGGCGCGAATCAGGAACGGTAATCGGCGTTGATACTCACGTAATCATGCGACAGGTCGCACGTCCAGATCGTCGCTTGCGCGTCGCCACGGCCCAACACGACGCGAATCAGGATCTCCGCCTTCTTCATCACGCGCTGCCCGTCTTCTTCCTTGTACTCCGGGTTGCGTCCGCCCGCTTTCGCGACGAGCACATCGTCGAGATACAGGTCGATCTTGCCCACGTCGAGGTCCGTCACGCCCGCATAGCCGATCGCCGCCAGAATGCGGCCGAGGTTCGGGTCCGATGCGTAAAACGCCGTCTTCACGAGCGGTGAATGGCCGATCGCGTAAGCAATCTGGCGGCACTCGGCGACACTCGATCCGCCTTCGACCTGCACCGTCATGAACTTCGTCGCGCCCTCGCCGTCGCGCACGATCAGTTGCGAGAGCGTCTGCGCCGTTTCCGTCACGGCATCGCGCAGCGCCGCATAGGCGGGCGAATCCGTCGACGTGATCGCGGGCAGGCTCGACTTGCCCGATGCGATCAGGATGAACGAGTCATTGGTCGACGTATCGCCGTCGATCGTGACGCAGTTGAACGAGCGGTCCGCGACCTGCTTGACCAGTTCGTCGAGCACCGGCTGCGCGACGTTCGCGTCGAATGCGAGGAAGCCGAGCATGGTCGCCATGTTCGGTTTGATCATGCCTGCGCCCTTGCTGATGCCCGTCATCGTCACCGTGTGGCCGTCGATCTTGACCTGGCGCGACACGGCTTTCGGCAGCGTGTCGGTGGTCATGATGGCTTGCGCAGCGTCGTACCAGTGCGCAGCCTGACGGTTCGCCAGCGCAGCGGGCAAGCCTGCCTTCAGACGGTCGACAGGCAGCGGCTCCAGAATCACACCCGTCGAGAACGGCAGCACCTGCTGCGGCTCGATACCCGCAAGGCGCGCGAGTTCGTCGCACGTTTCGCGCGCGGCCACCATGCCCGGCTCGCCCGTGCCCGCGTTCGCATTGCCCGTATTCACGACCAGCGCGCGAATGCCCTTGCCGCCCGCGCGTACCTTCTCGAGATGCTCGCGGCACACCGTCACAGCCGCTGCGCAGAAGCGGTTCAACGTGAACACGCCCGCGACCGTCGCGCCTTCGTCGACGGAAATGACGAGCACGTCCTTGCGGTTCGGCTTGCGGATATTCGCCTCGGCCCAGCCTAGCGTGACGCCGGCGACGGGATGGAGTTTTGCGGGATCGATCGAGGGGAAATTGACAGCCATGTTTGCGACCTGTCGAGACTGAAATGCCGGCGTGCGCCGGCATTGGGGATCAAAGGTGATGGCGCCAGATGGACCTGCGCCACCGCGAAATCACCAGCAATGCACGCTTCAAACGACGCGGCGCGCATGGTGCGCGCCGCCTTCGTGTGTCACGCGATCTTGCCGTGGCACTGCTTGTACTTCTTGCCGCTGCCGCACGGGCAGGGATCGTTGCGTCCGACTTTCGGCACGCCGTCGCCCGACAGCGGCGCCGCGACGCCCTGGCCATGCGCCATCGCATCGCCGATCATCGACGCTGCCGCGCTCGCCGCGACGGGCGCCGCCGCGACGGCTGCGCCTGCTTCCGCGTAATCGGCGTGACGGAACTCGACGTTGTCGACCAGATGGCTGCCCTGCTCTTCCATTTGCTCGGCGGCCTGCTCCAGCTGTTCCGGCGACTGGATCTGCACGTTCATGACGATGCGCGTGACTTCCAGCTTCACCGAGTCGAGCATCGCTGCAAACAGTTCGAACGCTTCGCGCTTGTACTCCTGCTTCGGGTTCTTCTGCGCATAGCCGCGCAGATGGATGCCCTGGCGCAGGTGATCGAGCGCGGCGAGGTGTTCGCGCCAGCTGCGGTCCAGCGTCTGCAGCATGACCGAGCGCTCGAACGCGCTGAACGACTCGCGGCCCACCTGCTCGACCTTCGACTCGTAAGCCTCGTCGGCTGCCGCGGTCACGGCCTCGAGAATCTCGTCGGCGTTGATCGACTGCGATTCGTTGATCATCTCCTGAATGGCGAGGTCGAGCTGCCAGTCGTTGCGCAGCACTTCTTCGAGTTCAGGCACGTCCCATTGTTCTTCGATGCTGCCCGCCGGCACGAACTGATGGACGATGTCGCTAATCACGCCGTGACGCATCGCGCCGATCGTTTCGGTGATGTCGTGCGCTTCGAGCAGTTCGTTGCGCTGCTGGTAGATCACCTTGCGCTGATCGTTCGACACGTCGTCGTATTCGAGCAGCTGCTTACGGATATCGAAGTTGCGCGCTTCGACCTTGCGCTGCGCCGATTCGATTGAACGCGTGACGATGCCTGCCTCGATCGCCTCGCCTTCCGGCATCTTCAGGCGGTCCATGATGGCGCGCACGCGGTCGCCCGCGAAAATACGCAGCAGCGGATCTTCCAGCGACAGATAGAAACGCGACGAGCCCGGATCGCCTTGACGGCCCGCACGGCCGCGCAGCTGATTGTCGATACGGCGCGATTCGTGACGCTCGGTGCCGATGATGTGCAGACCGCCCGCGGCCTTCACCTGATCGTGCAGCGTTTGCCACTCGTCGTGCAGCTTCTGGATGCGGGCCGCCTTTTCGTCTTCGGGGATCGACAGATCGGCTTCGATAAACGCTGCCTGCTTTTCGGCATTGCCGCCCAGCACGATGTCGGTACCGCGACCGGCCATGTTGGTGGCGATCGTGACGCGCTTCGGACGGCCCGCTTCCGCGACGATCGCCGCTTCACGCGCGTGCTGCTTCGCGTTCAGCACTTCGTGCGGCAAACCGGCCTTGTTGAGCAGTTGCGACAGCACTTCGGAATTTTCGATCGACGTCGTGCCGACCAGTACCGGCTGGCCACGCTCGTAGCAGTCGCGGATGTCGCGAATGACGGCGTTGTAGCGCTCCATTGCCGTCTTGTAGATCTGGTCCTGCTTGTCGATCCGCTTCGGCGGGCGGTTGGTCGGGATCACAACCGTTTCGAGGCCGTAGATCTCGTTGAATTCGTACGCTTCGGTGTCGGCCGTACCCGTCATGCCGGACAGCTTCGCGTACATGCGGAAGTAGTTCTGGAACGTGATCGAGGCGAGCGTCTGGTTCTCGCTCTGGATCTTCACGTGTTCCTTCGCTTCGACGGCCTGATGCAGGCCATCCGACCAGCGCCGGCCCGCCATCAGACGGCCCGTGAATTCGTCGACGATCACCACTTCGCCGTTCTGCACGACGTAGTGCTGGTCTTTGTAGAACAGCGTGTGCGCGCGCAGCGCGGCGTACACGTGGTGCATCAGCGTGATGTTCTGCGGCGCGTAGAGGCTTTCGCCCTCGCCGATCAGGCCCCACTCGGCGAGCAGACGCTCGGCCTTTTCGTGGCCCGACTCCGTCAGGAACACCTGGCGCGCCTTTTCGTCCAGCGTGTAGTCGCCCGGCTTTTCCACGCCGGTGCCGTCTGCCTTCTCCTCGCCGATCTGGCGCTCGAGCAGCGGCGGCAGCGCGTTCATGCGCACGTAGAGTTCGGTGTGATCTTCGGCCTGGCCGGAGATGATCAGCGGCGTACGCGCTTCGTCGATCAGGATCGAGTCCACTTCGTCGACGACCGCGAAATTCAGCGCCCGCTGCACGCGCGCATCGGTCTCGTAGACCATGTTGTCGCGCAGGTAGTCGAAGCCGAACTCGTTGTTCGTGCCGTACGTGATGTCCGCGGCGTACGCTTCCTGCTTCATGCCGTGGTCCATCTGCGACAGGTTGATACCCACCGACAGACCGAGGAAGTTGTAGAGACGCGCCATCCACTCGGCGTCGCGCTGGGCGAGGTAGTCGTTCACCGTGACCACGTGCACGCCGCGGCCCGAGAGCGCGTTCAGATACACGGGCAGCGTGGCGACGAGCGTCTTGCCTTCGCCGGTGCGCATTTCCGCGATCTTGCCGTAGTGCAGGACCATGCCGCCGATCAGCTGCACGTCGAAGTGCCGCATCTTCAGCACGCGCTTGCTCGCCTCGCGACAGACCGCGAACGCCTCGGGCAGCAGCTTGTCGAGCGACTCGCCGCTGCTCACGCGTTGCCGGAATTCCGTGGTTTTCGCGCGCAGTTGATCATCCGTCAATTGCTCGATCTGCGGTTCGAGCGCATTGATCGCCGTGACGGTCTTTTGATATTGCTTGACGAGCCGCTGGTTGCGGCTGCCAAAAATCTTTTGTAGAAAACCGGTGGTCATCGGATCGTGGTTGCGTCGCGGCTTCGGCGGGGTTGCAAGGCCGGTTTTTACACCCTTTCACCTTGTTGCAACTCGTTGACGGAGGGGCCTCGGCGGCTTAGGTCCAAGAGTAAATTCGAATCACGGATTTTAGCACGCGCCCCCGCGTACGCCTGTGTCAGCGGCAAGATGGTTGGCCATCCGACCAGGGCGCGAGCACTGCGAATGGGGCCGTCTCACATGTTGCGAGGGGAAGTTGCGCGCCAGTGCCGCACGGTACAATTCCGGCATCGAGCCCGCGCGACGCGCGGGCTGCTACCAGAATCCCAGATGAGCCGTTTCTCACCGTTTTCAAGGCAGTCGCTCAAGCCCGGCCCGAAGCTGGGCTCGAAGTCGTTCAGCGTGCGCCGGCCGCAGGCGGTGGTCGAGGTCCTGAACCGCACCGACGCATTCGCCGCGCTGCGTGCGGGCGTCGAGCAGGTTGCCGCGCTGGAGCGCGATCTCACGGAGTTGCTGCCCGACTATCTGGCGACCAGCGTCGAGCCCGGCTTTATCAAGGACGGCGTGCTGGCGCTGTTTGCCGCCCACAATGCGCTCGCCGCCCGGCTGCGGCATCTGGAGCCGCGTCTGCTGTCGGATTTGCAGCAGCGCGGCTGGCCCGTCAATGCGCTGAAGATTCGCGTGCGTCCGCAATCCGTGAAAGAGCCGCCGCGCGTCAAGCAGGCGCGCATGTCGCGTGCGGGTGCGGACGCGCTGCATGAACTGAGCGAATCGCTGGAACCGTCGCCGTTGCAGGAAGCGCTGGCCCGCATGGCGGCTCGTCATCGGAAGTGAGTGCGTGCATCACGCGCTGAAAAGAAAAAAGCGACCGTTCAGGTCGCTTTTTCGTTTTGGCCCCGGTTGTCACCGGGGCGACAGACTGGCCTCAGGCGAACGCCGTTTGCGTGTCGTACGCGAAACCGCGCGGCGCCTTCTGCGGATCGTCGAACGTGACGATCTCGTACGCGTCTTCGTGCGCCAGCAGTTCGCGCAGCAGTGCGTTGTTCAAACCGTGGCCCGACTTGTACGCGTCATACGCCGCGAGCAGCGGGTGACCGACCACGTACAGATCGCCGATCGCGTCCAGCATCTTGTGCTTCACGAACTCGTCGTCGTAGCGCAGACCGTCGTTGTTCAGAATGCGGTACTCGTCCAGCACGATCGCGTTGTCCATGCTGCCGCCGCGCGCCAGGCCCAGCTCGCGCATCATTTCGACTTCATGCGCAAAGCCAAACGTACGGGCACGTGCGATTTCACGCACATACGACGTGTTCGCGAAGTCCACTTCGAGCGCCTGGCCCGTCTTGTCGACGGCCGGATGGCGGAAGTCGATCGTGAACTTCAGCTTGAAACCGAAGTACGGGTCGAGACGCGCAAACTTGTCGCCGTCGCGGATTTCGACCGGCTTGGTGACCTTGATGAACTTCTTCGCCGCGTTCTGCTCTTCGATGCCCGCCGACTGGATCAGGAACACGAAGGACGCCGCGCTGCCGTCCATGATGGGAATTTCTTCAGCGGTGACGTCGACGTAAAGATTGTCGATCCCGAGGCCCGCACAGGCGGACATCAAGTGCTCGACCGTCGACACACGCGCACCGTCTTTCTGCAGCACCGATGCGAGCCGCGTATCGCCAATCGCCATTGCGGACGCGGGAATGTCCACCGGCGTGGGCAAATCCACGCGGCAAAACACGATACCCGTGTCCGGCGCCGCCGGGCGGAGCGTCAGGTCGACTTTCCGGCCCGAATGCAGGCCGATGCCAACCGTCTTGACGATTTGTTTGATAGTGCGCTGCTTCAACATGGTGGTCTTCTATTCGATTGAAAATCCCAATCAGGATTTTTTAATTCATAGCACGAATTATACTCCAATCGTTTCCGGAGCGTCGTTGCGCTGGCGTTTCAATCTGTTTCTCTACGTTACCTAATCGGGAAGCGTGACGGGCCGATGCCCGGAACGGAGGCGTTTCCGGTCATCGGCCCGCGTTACGGCCTGTCACAACAGCGTCACGAAAAGCGTTGCCGCAGCGCAACAAGTCACTCTGCGCGGCTGCGACGAAGCTTCAAGGCCGCGTCATGCCTGGCTCAACGTCGCGAGAATGCTGGCCGCATCGCTCACTTCGAACTTGCCGGGTGCCTCGACGTGCAGCGTCTTGACCACGCCGTCGTCGACCACCATCGCGTAGCGCTGGGAACGGATTCCCATGCCGCGCGCCGACAAATCCTGCTCCAGACCGAGGGCTCGGGTGAAAGCCGCGCTGCCGTCCGCCATCATCCGCACCTTGCCCGAGGTGCGCTGATCGCGTGCCCACGCGCCCATCACGAACGCGTCGTTGACGGATACGCACCAGATCTCGTCGATACCAGCAGTACGCAACTTTTCTGCCTGCTCGACATAGCCTGGCACGTGCTTCGCCGAACAGGTGGGCGTGAACGCGCCCGGCAACCCGAAGATCACCACGCGCTTGCCCGCCGTCTGTTCGCGCACGTCGAAGCTGTTCGGCCCGATCGTGCAGCCCTCGCGTTCGTCTTCGATCAACTCGTAAACGGTCGCCTGGGGAAGCTTTTCACCTAACTGAATCATGCTCGTTCCTTCGCATCGATGCAGAGCACGCTCGCACGCTCTCGTGCCGCAGTGGAGTATTCATCCGGCGACAGTGACCCGATCCGCTTCACAACCGCGAAGAGGGCACTTGTCCATGCTGCGCGGGCAACCCAACGCAGCCTTTTTGCCGTTCCACCCGCCACGCTCGTGCAGTTCTGCCGCGCGTAATCAGCACACAAGCAAGATTACGCCGCAGAAAGCCCGCTCCTGCGTGAACCTCAGTCCGCCTGCTTGCGCAGGAAGGCCGGGATGTCGTACGTGTCGACGCCCTTTTCCTGCAGCGCCTGCACGTGCGAAGCAGCCGTATCACGCGAGGTGCGCCACACTGCCGGCGTATCCAGCGAACCGTAGTCCGCCGTCGCTGCGTGATGCGGCGTGTACGCATGTTGCATTGCGCCCACCGGCTGGTTGTCCGTGCCCGTGCGCAGCAGCGTCATCGGTGCCGATTGCTGCTTCTTCGCAGCGCGGCCCAGACCCGTCGCCACCACCGTCACGCGCAGCGCATCGCCCATTGCGTCGTCGTACACCGCGCCGAAAATCACGGTCGCGTCATCGGCAGCATAGCTCTTAATCGTGTTCATCACTTCGCGCGTTTCCGACAGACGCAGCGAACGGCTCGACGTGATGTTCACCAGCACGCCACGCGCGCCCGACAGATCGACGCCTTCCAGCAGCGGGCTGGCAACGGCCTGTTCCGCCGCGAGACGCGCGCGATCGACACCGGCTACCGTCGCCGTGCCCATCATCGCCTTGCCCTGCTCGCCCATCACCGTCTTCACGTCTTCGAAGTCGACGTTCACCAGACCATCGACGTTGATGATTTCCGCGATACCGGCAACTGCGTTGTTGAGCACGTCGTCAGCGCACTGGAAGCACTTGTCCATCTCGGCGTCATCGCCCATCACCTCGAACAGCTTGTCGTTCAGGACGACGATCAGCGAGTCGACGTGATCCTCCAGTTGCTGCGAACCGGCTTCAGCGACGCGCATGCGCTTGCCGCCTTCGAACTCGAAAGGCTTGCTGACGACACCAACCGTCAGAATGCCCATTTCCTTGGCGATCTGCGCGACCACGGGTGCTGCGCCCGTGCCCGTGCCGCCGCCCATGCCTGCCGTGATGAACACCATGTGCGCGCCACGCAGTGCGTCCGCGATGCGCTCACGTGCTTCTTCTGCTGCCGAGCGGCCCATTTCCGGCTTTGCGCCTGCGCCCAGACCCGTGTTGCCCAACTGGATGACGTTCGGCGCGCGCGAGCGCGACAGCGCCTGAGCGTCCGTGTTCATCACGATGAAGTCGACGCCTTGCACGCCGCGATTGATCATGTGCGTGACTGCATTGCCGCCCGCACCACCGACGCCCACCACCTTGATGATGGTGCCGTTGGTTTCCGTTTCCAGCATCTGGAATTCCATGTTGCCTCCGTCAAGAAAAAAAGAACCACTTCCTCGGCCGTTATTCGGCAGGAGATCGGGCAACCTCCTGTCGCGCGCCGGCCGCCGTCACCGGCGCGAATTTCCCTTTTACTTCGAATTCTTTTAGAAATTGCCGAGGAACCAGTCCTTCATCCTCGTGAACACCTGACCCATCGATCCCGACTGCACCGCGACCTTGCGGCCGCGCATGCGCTGCGAACGTCCTTCGACGAGCAAACCCATCGCCGTCGAATAACGCGGATTGCGCACCACGTCCGCGAGACCGCCTGCATATTCCGGCACGCCGATACGCACCGGCTTCAGGAAAATGTCCTCACCCAGTTCGACCATGCCTGGCATCATGGACGCGCCGCCCGTCAGCACGACGCCCGAACTGAGCAGTTCTTCGTAACCCGACTCGCGCACGACCTGCTGCACGAGCGAAAACAGTTCTTCGACGCGCGGCTCGATCACGGCCGCGAGTGCCTGGCGCGACAGCGTGCGCGGACCGCGCTCACCCAGGCCCGGCACTTCGATCATCTCGTCCGGATCGGCGAGCGCCTGCTTCGCGATGCCGTAGCTGACCTTGATGTCTTCGGCATCCGGCGTCGGCGTGCGAAGCGCCATCGCGATATCGCTGGTGATCTGGTCGCCGGCGATCGGAATCACAGCCGTATGGCGGATCGCGCCTTCGCTGAAGATCGCGATGTCCGTCGTGCCGCCGCCGATATCGACCAGCACCACGCCCAGTTCCTTCTCGTCTTCCGTCAGCACCGCGAGCGACGACGCCAGCGGCTGCAGGATCAGATCGTTCACTTCGAGCCCGCAGCGGCGCACGCACTTGACGATGTTCTGCGCCGCGCTCACCGCGCCCGTCACGATGTGCACCTTCACTTCGAGGCGGATGCCGCTCATGCCGATCGGCTCGCGCACATCTTCCTGACCGTCGATGATGAATTCCTGCGTCAGGATGTGCAGCACCTGCTGATCGGTCGGAATGTTGATCGCCTTGGCCGTCTCGATCACACGCGCGACGTCCGTCTGCGTCACTTCCTTTTCCTTGATCGCGACCATCCCGCTCGAATTGAAGCTGCGGATATGGCTGCCAGCGATCCCGGTGAACACGTTCGTGATCTTGCAGTCGGCCATCAGCTCGGCTTCTTCGAGCGCTCGCTGAATAGACTGCACCGTGGCCTCGATGTTCACCACGACGCCTTTCTTGAGCCCCTTCGATTCGCTCTGGCCGAGTCCGATCACCTCGTAATGACCTTCGCCCTTCAGCTCGGCGACGATGGCGACCACTTTCGCCGTGCCGATGTCGAGGGCTACCAGCAGATCTTTATAGTCTTTACTCATAGCGTGCTCATTGCGTGTGATGTCCTGTTACTTCTTGCCCTTGTCGGGTTCCGTAATGAAGCGCATGCCTGCTGCACGAATGGCGAAACCGTTCGGATAACGCAAGTCCGCATATTCGATGTCCTTCCCCCAACGTTGCGTCACCGCGCCCCATGCCGCGGTGAGCCGCTTGCAGCGGTCGTAGAGCGTGTCCTGATTACGCTCGCGTCCAATTTCGACCTGCATGCCGTTCGACAGCTTCACCGTCCACGCAAAACGCGGCGACAGCGTCACTTCATCCGGCGTTGCGCCAACGGGCGCGAACCACTTCCTGAAGTCCTGATAACGCGCGACGACTTCCTTCGCCGACCCTTCCGGACCATCGAACGCGGGCAGTTCTTCTTCGAGTTCGCCCTGGTTCGCGGTGAACACCTCTCCGTCGGTGCTCACCAGTTGATCCGTGCCCCACGTGCCGAGCGGCTTGTACTCTTCGAGCGTCACCGCGAGCGCATTCGGCCACACGCGGCGCACGCTTGCATGACGCACCCACGGCATCTGCTCGAACGCCTGGCGCGCCGTGTCGAGATCGACGGTGAAGAAGTTGCCCTTCAACCGGCCGACCACGCCCGCACGCACCGTCGGCGAGTTGATGTGCTCGGTGTCGCCGTCGATGCGGATCTCGCGCAGCGTGAAGTTCGGGCGCTGGATCAGCCAGTACGCGCCCGCCGCCAGCAGCACGAGCAGCAACAACGCATGCAATGCGTTGGCGGCGAGATTGAGCTGGCGAACGTTGTTCCACATGATCCGGGCGCGATCCTCTTAGTCCTTGAGCGTCAATGCAAGCACCTTCACCACCAGTTCCTGGTAGCTGATGCCGACAGCACGCGCAGCCTTCGGCGGCAGCGAGTGATCGGTCATGCCGGGCGCCGTGTTCACTTCCAGGAAATACGGATTGCCTTCGCCGTCCAGCATGAAGTCCGCGCGGCCCCAATCGGTGCAGCCGAGCACGTCGAACGCCTGACGTGCGATCTTCTTCAGGCGCTGCTCTTCTTCAGCGGCAATGCCGCACGGAATCAGGTACTGCGTGTCGTTGGCGATGTACTTCGCGTGATAGTCGTAGAACTCGCCGGCGGGCACGATGCGGATGATGGGCAGATCGAGATCGCCCGCGATGCACGCCGTGTACTCGCCGCCGCCTTCGATGCTCTTCTCGACCACGACGATCTTGTCGAACTTCACCGCTTCTTCAAGCGCGGGCACGAGTGCGTCAGCCGTCTTCACCTTGATGACAGCGACGCTCGAACCTTCGCTGGCCGGCTTCACGAACAGCGGCAAGCCGAGCTTCGCGACGATGTCCTTCGCACGCGTGGCGTAGTCGTCGCCGCGCAGCACTGCTTCGAACGGCGGCGTCGGCACGCCCAGTTGCTGCCACACGAGCTTCGTGCGGAACTTGTCGAGACCGAGCGCCGAGCCGAGCACGCCGCTGCCCGTATAGCGGATGCCGTAAAAGTCCAGCGCACCCTGAATCTGACCGTTCTCACCGTAGCCGCCATGCAGCGCGTTGAACGCGCGCACAAAGCCTTCGTCTTTCAATGCCGCAAGCGGACGCTCGGACGGATCGAACGGATGCGCGTCGACACCCGCATCGCGCAGCCCTTGCAGCACGAGACGGCCGGAGTTCAGCGACACTTCGCGTTCGGCGGACACACCGCCGAGAAGAACCGCGACCTTGCCAAAAGATTTGGGATCGATACCGCTCATTTCACACCTTCGTTTCCTGCAAGCCGACCCGGCACGCTGCCGATCGAACCTGCGCCCATCGTGATCACCACATCGCCGTCGCGCACGATTGCACCGAGCGCGTCCGGCACTTCATCTACTGTTTCGACAAACACCGGCTCGACCTTGCCCGCCACGCGGATCGAACGCGTGAGCGCACGGCCGTCCGCTGCGACGATGGGCGCTTCGCCCGCTGCGTAGACTTCAGTCAGCACGAGTGCATCGACCGTCGACAGCACCTTCACGAAATCTTCGAAGCAATCGCGCGTGCGCGTGAAGCGGTGCGGCTGGAATGCGAGCACGAGGCGCTTGTCGGGGAATGCGCCACGCGCCGCCGCAATCGTCGCGGCCATTTCGACAGGGTGATGGCCGTAGTCGTCGACGAGCGTGTAGGCGCCGCCGCCCGTCACGCTCACTTCGCCGTAGCGCTGGAAACGCCGGCCGACGCCGTTGAAATCCGCGAGCGCTCGCTGGATATCGGCATCTTTCACTTCAAGTTCAGTCGCAATTGCAATTGCGGCCAACGCGTTCTGCACGTTGTGCAGGCCAGGCAGATTCAAAACGATGTCGATAGGCGCCGCGTCTTCGCGCATCGCCGTGAAATGCATCTTGCCTTCGCGCGCTTCGACATTAACCGCGCGCACCTGCGCGTCAGACGCAAAGCCATAGCGGATGATCGGTTTCGACACGAACGGCAGGATCTCCTTCACATTCGGATCGTCGACGCACAGCACGGCAATACCGTAGAACGGCAGACGGTGCGTAAATTCAATGAACGCCTGCTTGAGCCGCGCAAAGTCGTGGCCGTAGGTGTCCATGTGATCGGCGTCGATGTTCGTAATGACTTCGATCACCGGGAACAGGTTCAGGAACGACGCATCCGATTCGTCCGCTTCGGCGACGATGAAATCGCCCGTGCCGAGGCGCGCATTCGCGCCCGCGCTGATCAGACGTCCACCGATCACGAAAGTCGGATCGAGACCGCCTGCCGCGAGCACGCTCGCCACCAGCGACGTGGTGGTCGTCTTGCCATGCGTGCCGGCGATCGCGATGCCCTGCTTCAGGCGCATCAGTTCCGCGAGCATCACTGCGCGCGGCACGATGGGAATGCGGCGATGACGCGCGGCCAGCACTTCCGGGTTGTCGCTGCGCACCGCCGTCGATACGACGACGGCATTCGCGCCTTCGATGTTCTCCGCGTCGTGACCAATCGCGATGCGCGCGCCGAGCGCGGCGAGGCGCTCCGTCACGGCGTTGCGCGACAGGTCCGAACCGCTCACCTGATAGCCGAGATTGACGAGCACTTCGGCGATGCCGCTCATGCCCGCGCCGCCGATCCCGACGAAGTGAATGTGTTTGACGATATGTTTCATTGCTGCTTTCCTTCCGGGCTCAGGCTCGGTGTCACGCCTGCCACCGTTGCGCAGATCTGCGCGACCTGTTCGGTGGCATCGGGTTTCGCGAGCGAGCGCGAACGCTCCGCCATGTCCGCGAGCGACGCCCGCGTCTGACTGCGCAACCAGTCGGCGAGGTTATCCACCGACAGGTCGCGTTGTTGCACGAGCAGCGCCGCGCCGTGGTCGGCGAGAAACGCTGCGTTAGTTGTCTGGTGATCGTCGACGGCGTACGGGAACGGCACGAAGAACGCCGCCACGCCCACCGCCGCGATCTCGGCGACCGTCATCGCGCCCGAACGGCAGATCACCAGATCGGCGTTCGCGTAGGCGCTCGTCATGTCGTCGATGAAGGGCACGAGTTGCACGTCGTCGCCCGTCGCGATGCCGGCTGCTTCGTAGTTCGCGCGCAATGCGTCGATATGTTTCGCGCCCGCCTGATGCACCATGCGCGGACGCTCTTGCGGTGCCAGCTTCGCAAGCGCACGCGGCACGACTTCGTTCAATGCTGCCGCGCCCAGGCTGCCGCCGACGACCAGCACATTCAGCGGACCACTACGCGCCGCGTAGCGTGCTTTGGGTGCTGGCGTGCGCGCAAGTTCCTCACGAATTGGATTACCTGTCCATTCCGCGTTCGGCAATGCATCCGGAAACGCGACGAGCACCCGCCTGGCGAGCTTCGCGAGCACCTTGTTCGCGAGACCGGCGATCGAATTCTGTTCGTGCAGCACGAGCGGCGTGCCGCTCAGTGCCGTCATCACGCCAGCCGGGAACGTGATGTAGCCGCCCATGCCGAGCACGACATCGGGCTTCACCCGACGCAGCACCGAGAGACTCTGCATGCACGCGCGCAGCAGATTCACAGGCAGCATCAGCTTGGTCTTCGTACCCTTGCCGCGCAGGCCGCCGAACTTCACGTACTCCATCGGAATACCGTGTTTCGGGACGAGCGTCGCTTCCATGCCGGCAGGATTGCCGAGCCACACGACGCGCCAGCCCCACGCCTGCATCAGGTGCGCGACGGCGAGGCCCGGGAACACGTGTCCCCCGGTCCCGCCTGCCATCACCATCAGCGTGCGTTGTTGCATCGTCATACCTTGCCCCGCGCATCAACACACGGTTTTCGTAATCCACCCGCATCAGCACCGCAACCGCGACGCAGTTCAGCAAAATGCCCGAGCCGCCATAGCTGACGAGCGGCAGCGTGAGACCTTTGGTCGGCAGCAGGCCGAGATTCACGCCCATGTTGATGAAGGTCTGCGCGCCGAACCAGATGCCGACGCCCTTCGCGACCAGACCCGCGAAGGTGCGGTCGAGCGCGAGCGCCTGACGGCCGATCTCGAACGAACGGCGCACGATCCAGTAGAACATCAGGATCACGACGAGCACGCCAACGAACCCGAGTTCCTCGCCGATCACGGCGAGAATGAAGTCGGTGTGCGCTTCGGGCAGATAGTTGAGCTTCTCGACACTGCCGCCGAGGCCCACGCCGAACCATTCGCCGCGACCGAACGCGATCAGCGAGTGCGTCAATTGATAAGCCTTGCCCTGTGCATAGCGGTCGTCCCACGGATCGAGGTACGCGAAGATCCGCTCGCGGCGCCACGGCGACGCCCACACGAGCAACGTAAATGTACCGACAGCCGTCGCCACCAGTCCGCCGAAAATCTTCCCGTTCACGCCGCCCAGGAACAGCACGCCCATCGCGATCGCCGCGATCACCATGAACGCGCCCATGTCCGGCTCGAGCAGCAGCAGCATGCCGACCACGCCGACGGCGAAACCCATCGGCAGGAAGCCCTTGGCGAAGCTGTGCATGTATTCCTGCTTGCGCACCGTGTAGTTCGCCGCGTAGATCGTCACGGCGAGCTTCATGATTTCCGACGGCTGCATGTTCGTGATGCCGAGGGGAATCCAGCGGCGCGCGCCGTTCACGCCCTTGCCGACGTGCGGAATCAGCACGATCACGAGCGCGACGAGCGCGATCAGGAAGAGCTTCGGTGCGTACTTGTCCCACGTGGAAATGGGGACGCGGAACGCGATCACGCCCGCCACCGATCCCATCACGACAAAGAGGAGCTGGCGCACGAGGAATGCATAGTCGTGATACGCCGCGTACTTCGGCGAGTCCGGCATCGTGATCGACGCCGAGTACACCATCACGATGCCGAGACCCAGCAGCGCGACCACGACCCACAGCAGCGAGTGATCGTAGTCGAGCATCCGCGAGCGCAGCGGACGCACGCCGTTGACGGCGCTCGACAGCCCACCCGTGCGCGAGGTGCGTTCGGCCGTTGTTGCGCCGCCAGCGGAGCCGCGCTGCTTGCCGAGTTGCGATCCGAAGCGTTCCGTCCAGCTCATATCATCGTCCCCCGTTCGGCAGCGATGTCTTCGACCGCGCTTTTGAACACTGCGGCGCGGTGCGCGTATCCCTTGAACATGTCGAAGCTGGCGCACGCGGGCGACAGCAACACGGCGTCGCCCGGCTGCGCGACGGCGCTGGCTGCGCGCGTCGCTTCTTCGAGCGTCGCGTGATCGGTCATTGCGATGCCCGTATGCGCGAGCGCTGCGCGAATCTGCGGCGCATCGCGGCCGATCAGCATCACCGCGCGGCACCAGCGCATCACCGGCTCGGCGAGCGGATCGAATTCCTGACCCTTGCCGTCGCCGCCCGCGATCAGCACGACGCGTTGCGCGAGACCGTCGAGCGCTGCGACCGTCGCGCCGACATTGGTGCCCTTGCTGTCGTCGACAAAATCCACACCGTCGATCGATGCAATCAGTTCAACGCGATGCGGCTCGCCGCGATACTCGCGCAAGCCGTGCAACAGCGGCGCGCCCGGCAGACCGATGGCACGCGCGAGGGCGAACGCGGCCAACGCGTTCGTTGCGTTGTGCAAGCCGCGGATACGCAGCGCGTCAGCGGGCATCAAGCGCTTGAGGCCGATGTTCGGCGGCGTCGTGGATTCGCTCTTGCGACGACGAGTGGGCGTGGGTTCGTCGGTCGCGTCGCGGTCGTGCGCATCGACGAGCCAGATCATGCCGCTTTCGCGCATCAAGCCGAGGTCGCCGTCGCGCGTCGGTTCGCCGACCCCGAACGTCACCACCTGCGTACCGCCCTGCGCCGACGACGCGAGCGCCATCACGCGCGCATCGTCGCGATTCAACACGCGAACCGTGTTCTTGCCGAAAATCTTGCCCTTCGCCGCGGCGTACGCATCGAGGCCGCCATGCCAGTCGAGGTGATCCTGCGTGATGTTCAGGATCACGGCGGCGTCCGGCTCGAAGGTGTGCGCGGTTTCCAGCTGGAAGCTCGACAGTTCGAGCACCCAGACGTCGGGCAGCGCGGTGTTGTCGATCGCTTCCGTGAGCTTGTCGAGCGCAGCTGGACTGATGTTGCCCGCGACGGCGACCTTCTTGCCCGCGCGCTCGCACAACAGGCCCGTCAGACTCGTCGTGGTGGTCTTGCCGTTCGTGCCCGTGATCGCGATGATCTTCGGCGCGTAGCCGCTTTCGCCGAGCGTGCGCAATGCCTGCGCGAAAAATTCCAGTTCGCCCCACACGGGGATATCGCGTTCGCGCGCGGCGGCGATCAGCGGCACGAGATCGGCGGCGAGCGGCGACAGACCCGGGCTGATCGCAACCAGCTCGACGCCTTCCAGCAGCACCTCGGAAAACGGCCCGCCGACGAAATCACCGTCGATGCCGTGCCCTTCGAGCGCGGACAGATTCGGCGGCACTTCGCGCGTGTCGGCAATGCGCAGGCGGCAACCATGCCGCGCGCACCAGCGCGCCATCGCGAGGCCCGATTCACCGAGCCCCAGCACGAGCACCATCGGCTTCTGCCGATCCCGAAACTTCTCGCCAAACATCGACTGCTTCCCCTTGTGTACGACTTAGGTACGACTTTGAGTACGACTCGAATGCGGCTTAACGCAGCTTCAGCGTGGACAAACCAAACAGGCACAACATCAGCGTGATGATCCAGAAACGCACCACCACTTGCGTTTCCTTCCAGCCCGACAATTCGAAGTGGTGATGCAGCGGCGCCATCTTGAAGATGCGGCGGCCTTCACCGAAACGTGCCTTCGTGAACTTGAACCACGTGACCTGCAACATCACCGACACCGTCTCGGCGACGAAAATCCCGCCCATGATGAACAGCACGATTTCCTGACGCACGATCACGGCGATCGTGCCGAGGGCTCCGCCGAGTGCCAGCGCGCCGACATCGCCCATGAATACTTGCGCCGGGTGCGTGTTGAACCAGAGGAACGCGAGCCCTGCCCCGCCCATCGCCGAACAGAAGATCAGCATTTCGCCCGCGCCCGCGATGTGCGGGAACAGCAGGTATTTCGAATAGACCGCGCTGCCCATCACGTACGCGAACACGCCAAGCGACGAGCCGACCAGCACGACGGGCATGATGACGAGGCCGTCGAGACCGTCGGTGAGGTTCACCGCGTTGCTCGAACCGACGATCACGAAATACGTCAACGCGATGAAGCCCCACACGCCGAGCGGATAGGTCATCGACTTGAGGAACGGCAGCAACAGGTCGGCACGCGCGGGCAGGCCCATCGACAGGCCGCTGCGCACCCACGCCATGAACAGGTCGAACACGCGCACATTGCTCGCTTCCGAGACGCTGAACGCGAGATACACGGCTGCGAACAGACCGATCACCGACTGCCAGAAATACTTTTCACGCGACGACATGCCGCGCGGATCCTTGTAGACGACCTTGCGATAGTCGTCGACCCAGCCGATCACGCCGAAACCGAACGTGACGAGCATCACGATCCAGATGAAGCGGTTGGTCAGGTCGGCCCACAGCAGCGTGGACACGGCGATGCCGATCAGAATCAGCACGCCGCCCATCGTCGGCGTACCCGATTTCACGAGGTGCGTCTGCGGGCCGTCCTTGCGCACCGCCTGGCCGACCTTCATCTGCGCGAGCTTGCGGATCACCCACGGGCCGCAGACGAGCCCGATCAGCAGCGCGGTGATCGTCGCCGCGACAGCACGAAACGTCAGATAACTGAACACGCGCAAAAAGCCTACGTCGTTCTGCAGCCATTGCGCCAGCGCCAGTAACATACTTCTGTCCTTCTCTTTCAGTGTGCGCCGGGCGTCGAGCCCGATGCAGCGGGTTGTGGACTCGTAACGGCGTCCACCACGCGTTCCATTTTCATGAAGCGCGAGCCTTTCACGAGATACGTTGCAGCCGCGCCGTAACCGGCCTGCTGCAATTGCGCGACGAGCGCATTCGCGTCGTCGCAATGGTGTGCTTCGGTGCCGTACGCGGCACACGCGTCGCGCGAAGCGTCACCGAGTGCGTACAGCGCGTCGATACCGCGCGCCTTCGCGTACGCGCCGACTTCGCGATGAAACTCAGGGCCGTTGTCGCCGACTTCGCCCATGTCGCCCATCACCAGCACGCGCGGCGACGGACGCTCGGCGAGCACGTCGATGGCGGCGAGCATCGAATCGGGATTCGCGTTGTACGTGTCGTCGATCACGGTCGCGCCCGTCATCGAGCCGAGCACCGCGCGCTTCACCTGCAAGCGGCCCTTCACTGCGCCGAATGCTTCGAGACCGCGCTTGATCGCTTCGAGCGAAACACCCGATGCGAGCGCCGCTGCCGTCGCCGCCAAAGCGTTGTGCGCGTTGTGCGCGCCGAGCACTTGCAGTGTGACGTCGACGTGGCCTTCGGGCGTATCGATGCTCAACTGATTACCTTCGAGCGTGCCTTGGACCGCCGCTTCCGTCGTGCGTTCTGACGTGTTCAACGCGAAATCGACGATGCGGTTGCCCGTCGCCGCGACGCGCCAGATGCCGGCGTAGGCGTCGTTGGCGGGGAACACGGCGACGCCTTCGGGTTTCAGCGCGTGAATCACGCTGGCGTGTTCGAGCGCGACGGCCTCGACGGTCGCCATGAATTCCTGATGCTCGCGCTGCGCGTTGTTGACGACCGCGACGCTCGGCTCGGCAATCTTGCCGAGCAGCGCCGTTTCGCCCGGATGATTCATGCCGAGTTCGACGACAGCGAGCTTGTGTGCTTCGTTCAGACGGAACAGCGTCAGCGGCAAGCCGACGTCGTTGTTGAAATTGCCCGACGTGGCGAGACGCGATGGTTCGCCGACAGCCGCCGCGAAGATCGACGAGATCATTTCCTTGACCGTCGTCTTGCCGTTGCTGCCCGTTACCGCGACGAGCGGCATCGCAAAGCGGCGGCGCCAGCCGTTGGCCAATGCGCCCAGCGCGATGCGCGTATCGCCCGTCACATGCAATACGGGTACGTTGAAGTTGTCCGGTGTGCGCGTGGCCATCACTGCGCTCACGTTGCGCGCGGCCACGTCGGCCAGAAAATCGTGCGCGTCGAAACGGTCGCCCTTCAGCGCGACGAACAGATCGCCGGGACCGCATGAACGGCTGTCCGTCGACACACGGTCGAATGCGACCGAGTCGTTGCCCGTCACCGTTGCGCCCGGAATCTCCGCGGCGGCTTCACGCAGTGTGAACATCATGATTCGCTACCTCCGCGTGCGTGCGTCGCGCGGGCCGCGAGTGCGAGCCGCGCGTGATCCTGATCCGAGAACGCGCGCTTCTTGCCCATGATTTCCTGCGTCGATTCGTGACCCTTGCCGGCCAGCACGATGACGTCTTCGCGCGCCGCGCAACGCACCGCTTGCAGAATCGCGCTCGCGCGGTCTTCGATGCGGCGAGCCTTCGACGCGTCCTTCATGCCGGCCGCGATCTGGTCGATGATTTTCTGCGGATCTTCGCTGCGCGGGTTGTCGCTCGTCACGACCACGCCGTCGGCGCAACGCTCCGCGATTTCGCCCATCAGCGGGCGCTTCGTCGCGTCGCGGTCGCCGCCGCAGCCGAACATGCAGATCAGCTTGCCGCCGCGTGCGTCGGCGATCGGGCGCAGTGCCGTCAGCGTCTTTTCGAGCGCGTCCGGTGTGTGCGCGTAATCGATCACGACGAGCGGCTCGTCGTTCTGCAAACGGCCGCCGAGGCGCTCCATCCGGCCGTTCACCGATTCGAGCTTCGCGATCTGCGCGACAGCGGCGTCGAACGGCACGTCGGAGGCGAGCAGCGCGCCGAGCACGCCGAGCAGATTGCTCACGTTGAACGTGCCGAGCGTGTGGACCTCGATGTCGGTGTTGCCCCAGTCGGACGCGATATGGAATGCCGTGCCCGTCGCCGTCGCGCGCACATTGGACGCGACGATCGACGCGTCGGCCTGCACGTCGGCATGCGATTGAAGCCCGTAGGCGATCGTCTTCGCACGGCCCTTCGTGCTCGCGATCATGCGGCGGCCCGCTTCGTCATCGGCGTTGATGACGGCGGCCTTCAGTTCCGGCCACGCGAACAGGCGCGCTTTCGCGGCTTCGTAGGCTTCGAACGTGCCGTGATAGTCCAGATGATCCTGCGTGAGATTCGTGAACACGCCGACGCTAAACGCGGTGCCGTTCACGCGACCCTGATGCAGCGCGTGCGACGACACTTCCATCGCGACAGCTTTCGCGCCCGCAGTGCGCAATTGCGCGAGGCTGCGTTGCAGTTGCGGCGCGTCGGGTGTCGTGAAGCCGGTGTGCACGAGGTGACCCGGCATGCCGCTGCCGAGCGTGCCGATGATCGCGCACGGCTGGCCGAGCGCCGTCAGCGCCGCCGAAATCCAGTTCGTGCACGACGTCTTGCCGTTCGTGCCCGTCACGCCGATCACGCGCATCGCGTCGCTCGGATCGCCGTACCACGCGCTCGCGATCGTGCCCGCCAGTTCGTTCAGGCCAGGCACCGCGAACATCGTCGCGGGATCGATATCGCCCGTAAAACCATCCGATTGCACGAGCACGGCAGCCGCGCCGCGCTCAATCGCGTTCGCGATGAACGGACGGTTGTCCGCGCCGTCGACGGCATACGCGAGGAACACGTCGCCCGCCGCGATCTTGCGGGTATCGGCGTGCAAATGTGCGCCTGGCTGCACGCGTGCGCGCAGCCAGGTTAGCGCGTCAGCAATCTGCTGTTGCGCTGGATGAGAAGAACGCAGCGCACTCATCTGACTACTCCGGGGCGGTTCTTCGTGCTGTCTGAAATCTGCAGCTTCTTCGGCGCGGCATGCGTCGAAAGTTTCTTTGCACCGTTCGCACCATTGGCGGCCGGCTGCGACGCGGCAGCGGGTTTCGCGGGATTCACTTCATCCGACACGACCATCTGCTTGACGGGCTGATCGGGCGGCACGTTCAGCGAGCGCAGCGTGTCGCCGACGATCGACGAGAACACCGGGCCCGACACCTGGCCGCCGAAGTGGCTGCCCGCCGTCGGTTCATCGACGGATACGGCCACCACGATGCGCGGATTCGGCATCGGCGCCATGCCGACGAACGACGCGCGGTACTTGCTGTGGTCATAGCCGCGGCCCACGTGCTTGTACGCCGTACCCGACTTGCCGCCGACGCGATAGCCGGGCACAGCCGCATCCGGCGACGTGCCGCCGGGCGAGACGACCGTTTCGAGCATCGCGCGGACTTCGCGCGCAGTGGTCGGCGCGAAAACCTGCGTGCCTGTCGCCGGCTGGTCTTTCGGCGTGCGGAAAATCGATACGGGCAGGATCCGGCCGTCGTTCGCGATGGCCGTGTAGGCGCGGCCCAGCTGAAACAGCGACACGGACAGACCGTAACCGTACGACATCGTCGCCTGCTCGATGCGGCGCCAGCTCTTCCAGGGGCGCAGACGGCCCGCCGCCGCGCCCGGGAAACCGACCTTCGGCGCCTGGCCGAGACCAATGCCCGTGTACATGTTCCACATCTCTTCGGGCCTGAGCTGCATCGCGATCTTCGTCGCGCCGATGTTGCTCGACTTCTGGATCACACCGCCGACCGTGAGCACACCGAAGCCAGAGTCGTCGGTGATGGGCGCGCCGTCCAGCACGAAACGGCCACCACCCGTATCCACCAGTGTAGTCGGCGTCACGCGGTGCAGATCGAGCGCGAGCGACACCGTGAACGGTTTCATGATCGAGCCCGGCTCGAACGTGTCGGTCAGGATGCGGTTGCGCAACTGCTCGCCCGTCAGATGCGAGCGGTCGTTCGGGTTATAGGTCGGATAATTGACGAGCGCGAGCACTTCGCCCGTCTGCACGTCGATCACCATCGCGGCGCCCGCTTTCGCCTTGAACTTCTGCACGGCCGCTTTCAGATTCGTGTACGCGATGTACTGGATCTTGCTGTCGATCGACAGATCGACGTCCTGACCGTTATGCGGCACGACCTGCTCGTCCACGTCTTCGACGATATGGCCGAGACGGTCCTTGATCACGCGACGGCTGCCCGCCACGCCCGCGAGCATCTTCTGGTCGCCGAGTTCTACGCCTTCCTGGCCTTCGTCCTCGACGTTCGTGAAGCCGATCAGGTGAGCCGTGATTTCGCCTTCCGGATAAAAGCGCTTGTACTCGTTGCGCTGATAGATACCGGGAATGTTCAGCGCTTCCACTTTCGCGGCGACGTCGACGGGCACCTGGCGCTTCACGTAGACGAACGTCTTGTCTTCCGACAGCTTCTTGCGCAGTTCCGGCTGCGTCATGTCGAGCAGCTTGGCGAGATCGGCGAGCTTGTCCGCGCCGAGGTCGTCCGGCACCGACTCGGGAATCGCCCAGATGGCGCGCACGGGCAGACTCGTCGCGAGCACGAGGCCGTTACGGTCGAGAATCTTGCCGCGCGTGGCCGGCAACTCCAGGCGGCGCTGATAGCGGCTTTCACCCTGCTTCTGATAGAAACCGTTGCCCGGACCCTGAATCCAGAACGCGCGCGCCGTCAGCGCGACGAACGCCATGAACAGCAGGAACACGACGAGCTTCGAGCGCCACATCGGCAGGCGCACCGAGAGAATCGGATTCGCCGAGAACGCGACGCTCTTGTTCTTGTTCGACGATTTCTTCATCGCGTGGCTCCACGAGCTTTCGCGGCCGACGCCGGAGTCGGCGCCGAGACCGGGATCGGTGCGTCTTCAGCCTTGGCGGAACCGGCGTCGAGCGTCAGATATTGCGTGCGCCCCGTGGTCGCGCCCTGCATCTTGAGAGAATCAGTCGCGATCTGCTCGATACGCGAGGTCTTCGACAGCGCGCTCTGCTGATATTGAAGCTGCGAATAGTCCTGCTGCAGCTGGCGCTCCTGCGATTGGGCGCGCTGCAACTGGATGAAGAACTGACGCTGCTGATTGGTCGCGTTGACGACGGAAAGCGCACAACCCATCACGACGATCAGCAGGAAGATATTGAGACGGTTCATGGCGCGATCCGCTCCGCGACGCGCATCACGGCGGAACGGGCGCGCGGGTTCGCAGCGACTTCGGCGTCGCTCGCGAATACACGGCCGATCAGTTTGAGCGGCGGGCTCGGCAGGTCGACGGCGCGGATCGGCAGGCGGCGATCGACAGCAGGCGCACTCGAGTGCGTCTGCATGAACCGCTTGACGATCCGGTCTTCGAGCGAATGAAAGCTGATCACGACCAGCCGCCCCCCTTGCTCCAGCAACGACAATGCTGCTTCTAGTACGACTTGCAGCTCCGCAAGCTCTTGATTGATGTGAATCCGTATAGCTTGAAAGGTGCGGGTTGCCGGGTCCTTACCCTTCTCACGGGTTTTGACGACGTTAGCCACGATTTGGGCAAGCTCGCCCGTGCTGACGAGAGGCCCAAGACGGTCGGACTCTGCCCGGCGAGCAACAAGCGCCTTTGCAATCTGAAAAGCAAACCGTTCTTCCCCATAATCCCGTATCACCTCCGTCATTTCCTGCACCGTGGCCCGCGCCAGCCAATCCGCGGCGGACTCGCCGCGCGTCGGATCCATCCGCATGTCGAGCGGGCCGTCGGCGCGGAAACTAAAACCCCGCTCCGGGTCGTCGAACTGCGGCGACGACACGCCCAGATCCAGCAACACTCCCGACACACGCCCTACCCCGCGCTCGCTCATCGCGTCGCGCAGTGATGCGAAACTTTCATGCACGATCTCGAAGCGCGGATCGGCGATCTGCTGCGCGGTCGCAATGGCGAGCGGGTCCTTGTCGAATCCGATCAGACGCCCCGACTCGCCCAGCTTTGCCAGCACCGCGCGGCTATGGCCGCCGCGCCCGAACGTGCCATCTATATAGATACCGTCCGCGCGCGTGACGAGCGCATTCACCGCTTCTTCGAGCAGCACCGTGCGATGCTGCAATTCGTTACTCATCGCAGGCGCCATATGTATTACCTGCGGTCAGAATGTGAAGTTCTTCAGAGACTCGGGCATGCCCTGCGACATGGCCGCCTGTTCCTGCGCGTCGTAGGTTTCCTTGTCCCAGATCTCGAACCGGCTCCCCATTCCCAGCAACATCACTTCTTTTTCCAGCTTGGCCGCCTGGCGCAACTCGGGCGCGATCAGCACGCGACCGGCCGTGTCCAGATCGACATCCGCAGCACTGCCGAGGAAAATCCGCTGAAACCATTTGGCTTCCATAGGCAGTGCGACGATCTTGGCGCGAAAGACTTCCCATTCGGGGCGCGGAAACAGCAACAGGCAGCCGTCCGGGTGACGCGTAATGGTCACTCGGCCTTCTGCCTGTCCTTGCAGCGCATCACGATAGCGAGACGGGACGGACATCCGCCCCTTCGCATCGAGTGTCAGCGCTGACGCCCCTTGGAACACTTCACTCCCCTTTTGTCAGGGCGCTGAAAGATGTCGCCCGATTCTGGAAATTTACCGAAGAAAGCGCGTTGGATCACACAAAAATACACTTTCTCACACTGTCTCCCACTTTAGAGTAACCCCCAACACGGGTCAAGGGAGAGTCGCGGTTTTTTGACGAATTTTGTTTGCTAGAACAAGGACTTAGCGACGCCTGCTCAGGTGACGCCTAAAAATGGAAAATCGTTATAAATGAATGAACTAACGAAACTTGTGAAGGTGATACGTGAAAAGTCCGAGGGAAGCGCGCGGAATGAAAGCGTTCGTGGAGGGTGAAAAGCGCGGAAAGACGGAAGATTTGGAGCGATTTTCCAGGGCGACGCGGGGTGCGCCGCCCACTTCTAGCAGTTTTGCTTTAAACCAGATTAAACGTGATACGCCGTGCGGGTCATGATCTTCGACGCGGCACGCATCAGCGCGCGCGCCGGGAATGGCAATTCGACGCCGCCCGCATCCGTTGCGGCCTTGCCGTGCGCGGCTTCATCGATACGCATCTGCTCGACGATCGCGCGCGACTCGTGATCGCCTTCCGGCAGCGTGGTCAGATGACCGCCGAGATGCAGTTCAACCTGCCGCTCCGTCTCCGCCATGAAGCCGAGGCTCACGCGATCGCCAAGACGACCGGCCGCAAACCCGATCGCGAGGGCGCCAGCATACCAGAGCGGATTGAGCAGGCTTGGACGCGAATTGAGCGCTTCGAGGCGCTTGTACGTCCATGCGAGGTGATCTTCCTCTTCGCGCGCGGCGTGCTCGAAGGCCTGCTTGAGCGTGGGCGAGCGCGTCGCCAGCTTTTGCGCCTGATACAGCGCTTGCGCGCATACCTCGCCAACGTGATTCACACGCATCAGCCCAGCTGCATGTGCGCGCTCTTCATCGCTCAACTCGACAGGCTCCGTCGACGCGGGTGGAACGGGTAGCGGGCGCGACATGCGCGATACCCCCGTCATTGAGCGTAAACCCCGATCGAACTCATTAATCAATTCATCAAGCAGCATTCTGGCCTCCACGACGCGGCGACCGGAACGCTTCGCGCAAACCCTTGTCCAGCAAGGCTTTGCGGCCGGTGGCAAGAAAAATTCCGAAGCGTTTCCGATGGCCGATTCTGGATTTTAGATCATGTTGCGTAAACGAAACAGCGACTTGGTTGCCGCCCCGCTTTTTCTTTGTACGCTTAGGTGTCTTTGCTACATTACGTGGCAACTTCTCGAAGAAGTTACGCAAGGTCGCAACACAGATAAATACTTGCCTTGCTTGAAAATAATTCGCAATTCCTTGGAGATCTTTCGATGAAAAAGTCGCTTCTCGCTCTGGCAGCATTGGGCGCGTTTGCTGGCGTCGCTCACGCTCAGAGCAGCGTGACGTTGTACGGCATTATTGACGAAGGTTTTAACTATACGAACCACGTGCAGACGGCAGCTGGCGCCGGTCGTACGAACCAGAGCCTGTACAACCTGTCGAGCGGTGTTCTGCAAGGCAGCCGTTGGGGCCTGCGCGGCACCGAAGATCTGGGCGGTGGCCTGAAAGCGGTCTTCGTGCTGGAAAGCGGCTTCGACGTGAACTCCGGCAAGTCGGGTCAGGGCGGCGCACTGTTCGGCCGTCAGGCTTATGTCGGTCTGTCGAGCCAGTTCGGTACGGTTACGCTGGGTCGCCAGTATGACTCCGTGGTCGACTACGTCGGTCCGCTGGAAGCCGGCGACCAGTGGGGCGGCTACATCGCGGCTCACCCGGACGATCTGGACAACTTCAACAACGCAAACCGCGTGAACAACGCAATCAAGTTCACGAGCGCGAACTACGCCGGCCTGACGTTCGGCGGCATGTATAGCCTCGGCGGTGTTGCAGGCGCGACGGGCCGTAACCAGATCTGGTCGTTGGGCGCTGGCTACAACAACGGCCCGCTGGTGTTGGGTGCTGGCTACTTGAACGTCCGCGATCCGAATACCTCGTTCTGGGGCAACGTGCCGAGCAGCGGCGCGAACCCGACGAACAACATCGGCAAGGTGACGGGCGTCCAGGGCAACCCGGTCATCTCGGGCTTCGCTTCGGCTAACTCGTACCAGGTCGGCGGCGCAGGTGGTGCGTACACGTTCGGCGCAGCAACGGTCGGCGTGACGTATTCGTTCATCCAGTTCGGCAACCTCGGCACGGAGAACGTCACGGCTCCGGCTTACCGCGGCTCGGCAACGTTCAACAACGGCGAAATCAACTTCAAGTATCAGTTGACGCCGGCTCTCGTCCTGGGCGCAGCATATGACTACACGCGCCTCGCGTCGTTCAATGGTCATGGCGGCGCGCACTACAACCAGGGCGCACTCGGCGCAGACTACTTCCTGTCGAAGCGCACGGACGTCTACCTGATCGGCGTGTACCAGCACGCTTCGGGTACGGACTCGACGGGCCAGCAAGCGGTTGCTTCGATCAACGGTCTGACGCCGTCGAACTCGAACAGCCAGATCACGGCTCGTGTCGGTATCCGTCACAAGTTCTAATAAGTTGTGAAAGCGTAGTTACCCTCGAGGGCGCCTTAGGGCGCCCTTTTTTATTGGTGAGCCCGTCGGCCCGTGAAATGGAAAAGGCCCAACGGGTATGAACCGTTGGGCCTTCTCGCGTCTCGCCTGCCGACTGTCTCGTCGATCTTTGCGCTTGCGGTCTCTCTCGCCTGTCTGCTTACCTGAACCTGATTTTCACGCCCGGCCGTCACGCAATTCGCGACGCAATATCTTCCCGACATTGCTCTTCGGCAGTTCCTTGCGAAACTCGACCATCCGCGGCCGCTTGTAGCCTGTCAGCTGGGTCTTGCAATACGCGAAGATGTCTGCGTCCGTGATCGCGTCGTCCTTCTTCACGATGTACAGCTTCACCGCTTCGCCTGAATGCTCGTCGGGCACGCCGACGGCTGCTACTTCGAATACGCCGGGGTGCTTGGCGACCACGTCCTCGATCTCGTTCGGATACACGTTGAAGCCCGACACGAGAATCATGTCTTTCTTCCGGTCGACGATCTTCACGAAGCCGTCGTCGTTGACGGTCGCGATGTCGCCTGAACGGAAGAAGCCGTCGGACGTCATCACCTTGGCCGTTTCGTCCGGCCGGTTCCAGTAGCCCGCCATCACCTGCGGACCTCGAATGCACAACTCGCCCGCCTGACCGGGCGGCAGTTCATTGCCGTCGTCGTCGCGAATCGATATCTCAGTGGAAGGCAGCGGCAAACCGATCGTGCCGCTGTACTCGGTGACCGTAGTCGGATTGCAGGTGACGCACGGCGACGTCTCCGACAAACCGTAGCCTTCGACGATCGGCGCGTGCGTGCGCTCGAACCAGCGGTTTGCCACCGCTTCCTGCACGGCCATCCCACCAGCGTTTGCGACCAGCAGGTTCGAGAAATCGAGCTTCGCAAAATCGGGATGATTGAGCATCGCGTTGTACAGCGTATTCACGGCGGGGAACGTCGTGATCCTGTAGCCGTGCAGCGACTTGATCATGCCGGCGATATCGCGCGGATTCGGAATCAGCACGCCGAGGCCGCCCGTACGGATCGTCAGCAGGCCGCACACCGTCAGCGCGAACACGTGGTACAGCGGCAGCGCAACAACCGTCACGAACTGATCGATGTCGCCGCGCTTCTTGCGCGCCGGCTCGACCCATACATGCGACTGCAGTACGTTCGCGACCAGATTGCGGTGCAGGAGCGTTGCGCCCTTCGCGACGCCCGTCGTGCCGCCCGTGTACTGGAGAAACGCGACATCGTCGGGACGTTGCTTCACGGGCGTGAACTTGCTGCGCGCGCCTTCGGAAATCGCGTCGTTGAAGCTGACGTGTCCCGGCAGATTCCACGCTGGCACCATCTTCTTCACGCGACGCACGACGAAATTGACGATCAAGCCCTTCGCGCCCATCAGATCGCCCATCGATGCGACGACGACATGCTTGATCGACGTATTGCGCACGACCGCCTGCAACGTCACGGCGAAATTCTCGAGCAGGATGATCGCTTCCGCGCCGCTGTCTTTCAGCTGATGTTCGAGCTCGCGAGGCGTGTACAGCGGGTTCACGTTCACGACGACGTAACCCGCGCGCAAAATCGCCGCGAGCGCGACGGGGTATTGCAGGACGTTGGGCATCATGATGGCGATGCGCGCCCCGCGCGCTATGCCCTTCGACTGAAGCCAGGCGGCAAGCCGCGTCGACAGGCTGTCGAGTTCGCCATACGTGATCTGCTTGCCCATACAGGCGAATGCCGGCCTTGCGCGATATTCGCGGAAGCTCTCCTCCAGCATCGCAGTGACCGACTCATATTGCGTCGGATCGATCTCTTTTGGCACGCCGGGCGGATACGACTTCAGCCAGACTTTTTCCATACGGCGTCTCCTCCGTGATTTTCGAATGGTCGTGCTAAAAGCCGCATCGTAGCATGCGTACACGTGTCGACATTCGGGATAAGCCCCCAGTTAGACGACGCACTCGAAAGTGCGGACGGGGGCGCGAAGGCGCGGCGAAAGCGTCCGCCGCGCATGAGGAACACAACTCAGGCTCGTTCGACCTCGACGAGGCAGTCGTAGAAGGTGGCGGAGCCGCCGAGGTCGGTCAGCGCCTGGCTCGTGACCTGATTGGCGTTGCGGCCGTCCGGCGCGAGCTTCTTCCACCAGATCGACAAGCCGACTACGAGCCCGACACGCGCCTTGTCGGTAACGCGGGCGCGGGCCTGCATCGAGCCGCGATCGTTGAAGATGCGGACCTGATCGCCGTCGTTGATGCTGCGTTCGCTTGCGTCGACGGGATGGATATCGAGATGCGGCTCGCCTTCTGTGGCTCGCAGACTCTCGACGTTCACGAAGGTGCTGTTGAGGAAATTGCGCGCGGGCGGAGAGATCATCGCGAGCGGATAGCGGGCTGCGAGTTCGGGCGAGCCGTCCGCCGACTCATAGGGCGGCAGATAATCCGGCACCGGTTCGAGACCCGCTTGGGCGAGACGCTCGCTATAGAACTCGCACTTGCCCGAAGGCGTACGAAAACCGCCGTTCGCGAACGGCGCATCGGCGACATTCAGCTTCGCCCAGCCATCGCGCTTCAGTGTCTCCCAGCTGAAACCCTCCAGTATGGGATCGTCCCAGCGAAACGCCGACGACGCCACCGCCTCATCGCTTTCATACAGCGCCGGTTCGTCGAGGGCCATCGCGCGCGCGATGCCACGAAAAATTTCCGTGTTCGAACGTGCGTCGCCGACGGGCGCGATTGCCGGCAGGTTGACCATGACGTGCGTGTGGCCGTACGACTTGTGGACATCGAGATGCTCGAGCTGCGTCGTAGCGGGCAGCAGCAGATCGGCGTAGTCGGCCGTATCGGTCTGGAAGTGCTCGAGCACGATCGTGAACAGATCCTCGCGAGCGAAGCCGGCGGCGACGCGCTCGGAGTCCGGCGCCACCGCGACGGGGTTCGAGTTGTACACCACGATCGCTTCGACCTTCGGGCCGAAGGAAGCATCGCCCGGATGGCACAGCGCGTCGCCGATCGCGTTCATATTCACGACGCGCGGCTGTTTCGAAGGCCAGCCCGGCATGAGGTCGGGCCGCGACAACGCATGTGAATCGACAGGCGCCCACCCCGACGACGACAGCAGCGCACCGCCCGCTCGCTCGCGCCAGGCGCCCGTCAGCGACGGCAGGCAGGCAATTGCGCGGACAGCATTGCCGCCGCCGCGCACGCGCTGCATGCCGTAGTTCAGCCGAATCGCCGACTTTTTCGTGCTGCCGTAGAGGCGCGCGAGATCCACGACGACTTGCTCGTCGATGCCGCAGATTTCAGCGACGCGCGCCGGCGGATAGTCGAGCGCGCGCGCTTTCAGTTGATCGAAACCAAGCGTGTGGTCGGCGATGTAAGCATGGTCGAGCATGTCTTCCGCGATCAGCACGTGCATCATGCCGAGCGCGAGCGCGCCGTCGGTGCCCGGCTTCAGCGCGATGTGCTGATGGCATTTTTCGGCAGTAAGCGAGCGGTAGGGATCGATTGCAATCAGGCGCGCGCCGTTGCGCTTCGCCTCCTGCGCACGCGTCCAGAAATGCAGGTTCGACGCGATCGGGTTTGCGCCCCAGATCAGAATCACCTCGCTCTCGGAGAAAAACTCCGTGAGCATCCCGAGGCTCGCGCCGTAAGTGTATTTGAGGCCCGCTGCGCCGGCCGCCGCGCAAATGGTCCGGTCCAGTTGCGAGGCGCCAAGCTTATGGAAAAAGCGCTGCGCGATGCTGTCGCCCTGCACGAAACCCATCGTGCCGGCGTAGCTGTACGGCACGATCGCTTCCGGTGCACGACCCGCGATTTCGGACAGACGCTCGCCCGCGAGGCGCAGCGCTTCGTCCCAGCTGATTGGCTCGAAGCGCCCTTCGCCTTTTTTGCCGATCCGCCGCATCGGCGTGCTTAGCCTGTGTGGATGATGAACGCGATCCGCATAACGGCTGACCTTCGTGCATAGGACGCCTTGCGTCGGCGGGTGATCCGGTTCGCCAACAACCTTGATCGCGCGGCCGTTGTCGACGGTCACGCGCATCGCGCAGGTATCGGGGCAATCGTGCGGACAGACGGCGCGGGCGAATTCGGCGGGAGCGTTCATGTTTGTATCGAGGGGCTGCGCGGATGAAGGTGTTGATTTTATTACGTTCCGGCGCTCGGATCTGACACACGACCGTCAAAAATAGGGAAGGGCGTAGAATCGATTTTGATCTTCTCCGGAATCGACTGTCCGGATCAAACCGCACACAGCCCGACACTCAATCCATCATGAAACTGCTTCCTGAAATCCAAGCCGCTCGCGGCGAAATTCAGACTCTCCGACGAACAATCCACGCCAATCCGGAATTGCGATATGAAGAGACGCAGACGGCGTCGCTCGTCGCCAAAACATTGGCTGGGTGGGGTATCGAGGTACATGAAGGCATCGGCAAAACCGGCGTGGTCGGCGTGCTCAAGCGCGGGACGGGGACGAAGTCGATCGGTCTGCGCGCTGACATGGACGCGCTGCCGATCCAGGAACTGAATACCTTCGATCACCGCTCGAAAAACGAAGGGAAGATGCACGCTTGCGGTCACGATGGACATACCGCAATGCTGCTCGGCGCGGCGCACCATCTGGCCAGGCACGGTGATTTTGACGGCACGATCGTGTTGATCTTTCAACCGGCCGAGGAAGGCGGTGCCGGCGCGCAGGCGATGATCGACGACGGGCTGTTCACGCGCTTCCCTGTCGATGCCGTATTCGGCATCCATAACTGGCCGGGCATGGCCGCAGGACATTTCGGCGTCACCGAAGGTCCGATCATGGCGTCGAGCAACGAATTCCGCATTGAGATCAAAGGCATCGGGTCCCATGCGGCTTTACCGCATAACGGACGCGATCCCGTGTTCACGGCCGTGCAGATCGCGAATGGCCTGCAAAGCGTGATTACGCGTAACAAGAAACCACTCGATACTGCCGTGCTTTCGATCACCCAGATTCATGCCGGCGATGCCGTGAATGTCGTGCCCGATTCGGCATGGCTAGCGGGGACTGTTCGGACTTTTACGACGGAGACACTCGATCTGATCGAAACGCGGATGCGGAAGATCGTGCAAAGCACGGCTGAAGCCTACGAGTGTTCGGTCGAGATGACCTTCCATCGCAACTATCCGCCGACGGTCAATAGCGGCAAGGAAGCACGGTTCGCGGCGGCGGTGATGAAGGAAGTCGTCGGCGAGGATAAGGTCGACGATGCCGTCGAACCGACGATGGGCGCCGAAGACTTTTCATTCATGCTGCTGGCGAAACCTGGATGCTATGCGTTTCTTGGAAACGGCAATGGGGGACATCGTGAAGCCGGGCATGGCGCCGGTCCCTGCATGCTGCACAACGCGAGCTACGATTTCAACGATGAGTTGCTGCCGGTTGGGGCTAGTTATTGGGTGCGGTTGGCGCAGCGCTTTTTGGCGGAGGCGTGAGCGGGGCTTAAGACCTGAGTGCTCAGATGAGTGGCGGACATGCAAATGCGTGCGTTTGCTGTTCCGCTGAGGGGCGTCGGTACGTGAACCCTGGGTGGCCGCAGTCGGTGAAACTAATACAGTGTGGCCGAGTGACGACTATGCGGTGAAATGTCGACTGGGGTCGCGAGAACACAGGCACGCGGTCGTCGCGGCATCAGCGACGTGGGACACGTCTCGCAGGAATGTCGGATAGAGAGGAAATGCGGGCACGGTCGTCGCTGTCGTATGCGACCAGCTGAGGCCGCTGCATTAAAAACGCGCGCCGCAAACGCCAAGACCCCGCTTTTGAGGGCGGGGTCCTGGTTGATATAGGGAGCCTGACGATTACCTACTTTCACACGGGCAATCCGCACTATCATCGGCGTGGAGTCGTTTCACGGTCCTGTTCGGGATGGGAAGGGGTGGGACCGACTCGCTATGGTCATCAGGCTTTGACGGGTTGCTGCGTCGCGGTTTTGCGCGCCACAGCCAATCTGGAAGAAGCGTAAAGAGGGGGGTTGTGTTGTTTAATCTGGCACAACACTGATCTCAACCTGTGTGTCCTGATACCTCCTCTGGAGGTTCACAGTATCCCCTTCGGGGATCGGACCAGCGTAAGCGCTGAAGCGCTAACGCTGGTCGAGACACACCTGTTATAGGATCAAGCCTTACGGGCAATTAGTATCAGTTAGCTTAACGCATTACTGCGCTTCCACACCTGACCTATCAACGTCCTGGTCTTGAACGACCCTTCAAGGGGCTCGAAGCCCCGGGGATATCTCATCTCAAGGCGAGTTTCCCGCTTAGATGCTTTCAGCGGTTATCTCTTCCGAACATAGCTACCCGGCGATGCCACTGGCGTGACAACCGGTACACCAGAGGTTCGTCCACTCCGGTCCTCTCGTACTAGGAGCAGCCCCCTTCAAATATCCAGCGCCCACGGCAGATAGGGACCAAACTGTCTCACGACGTTTTAAACCCAGCTCACGTACCTCTTTAAATGGCGAACAGCCATACCCTTGGGACCGGCTACAGCCCCAGGATGAGATGAGCCGACATCGAGGTGCCAAACACCGCCGTCGATATGAACTCTTGGGCGGTATCAGCCTGTTATCCCCAGAGTACCTTTTATCCGTTGAGCGATGGCCCTTCCATACAGAACCACCGGATCACTATGACCTGCTTTCGCACCTGCTCGACTTGTCGGTCTCGCAGTTAAGCACGCTTATGCCATTGCACTATCAGCACGATTTCCGACCGTACCTAGCGTACCTTCGTACTCCTCCGTTACACTTTGGGAGGAGACCGCCCCAGTCAAACTGCCCACCATGCACTGTCCCCAACCCGGATCACGGGCCAAGGTTAGAACCTCAAACAAACCAGGGTGGTATTTCAAGGACGGCTCCACGCAAACTGGCGTTCACGCTTCATAGCCTCCCACCTATCCTACACAGATCGGTTCAAAGTCCAATGCAAAGCTACAGTAAAGGTTCATGGGGTCTTTCCGTCTAGCCGCGGGGAGATTGCATCATCACAAACACTTCAACTTCGCTGAGTCTCGGGAGGAGACAGTGTGGCCATCGTTACGCCATTCGTGCAGGTCGGAACTTACCCGACAAGGAATTTCGCTACCTTAGGACCGTTATAGTTACGGCCGCCGTTTACCGGGACTTCAATCAAGAGCTTGCACCCCATCATTTAATCTTCCGGCACCGGGCAGGCGTCACACCCTATACGTCCACTTTCGTGTTTGCAGAGTGCTGTGTTTTTATTAAACAGTCGCAGCCACCAGTTTATTGCAACCCCTTCACCCTTTGCCCGCAGGGGCATCAAGCTACAGGGGCGTACCTTATCCCGAAGTTACGGTACCAATTTGCCGAGTTCCTTCTCCCGAGTTCTCTCAAGCGCCTTAGAATACTCATCTCGCCCACCTGTGTCGGTTTGCGGTACGGTCAATGTGAAACTGAAGCTTAGAGGCTTTTCCTGGAACCCCTTCCGATTGCTTCGCTTCCGAAGAAGCTCGCGCCACGCCCTTGAATTCCGTGCCCGGATTTGCCAGAGCACCTTCTCCAACGCAGCGACCGGGACTTCCAACACCCGGACAACCTTCCGCGATCCGTCCCCCCATCGCATTTCACACTGGTGCAGGAATATTGACCTGCTTCCCATCAGCTACGCATTTCTGCCTCGCCTTAGGGGCCGACTCACCCTACGCCGATGAACGTTGCGTAGGAAACCTTGGGCTTACGGCGAGGGGGCCTTTCACCCCCTTTATCGCTACTCATGTCAGCATTCGCACTTCCGATACCTCCAGCACGCTTTTCAACGCACCTTCGCAGGCTTACGGAACGCTCTCCTACCATGCACATAAATGTGCATCCGCAGCTTCGGTATATGACTTAGCCCCGTTACATCTTCCGCGCAGGACGACTCGATCAGTGAGCTATTACGCTTTCTTTAAAGGGTGGCTGCTTCTAAGCCAACCTCCTGACTGTTTTAGCCTTCCCACTTCGTTTCCCACTTAGTCATATTTGGGGACCTTAGCTGGCGGTCTGGGTTGTTTCCCTCTTGACACCGGACGTTAGCACCCGATGTCTGTCTCCCGTGATTGCACTCTTCGGTATTCGGAGTTTGCTATGGCGAAGTAATCCGCAATGGACCCTTCAACCATGACAGTGCTCTACCCCCGAAGGTGATACACGAGGCACTACCTAAATAGTTTTCGGAGAGAACCAGCTATTTCCAGGTTTGTTTAGCCTTTCACCCCTATCCACAGCTCATCCCCTAACTTTTCAACGTTAGTGGGTTCGGACCTCCAGTACGTGTTACCGCACCTTCATCCTGGCCATGGATAGATCACCTGGTTTCGGGTCTACACCCAGCGACTGAATCGCCCTGTTCGGACTCGCTTTCGCTACGCCTGCCCTAATCGGTTAAGCTCGCCACTGAATGTAAGTCGCTGACCCATTATACAAAAGGTACGCCGTCACCCCTTGCGAGGCTCCGACTGTTTGTATGCATGCGGTTTCAGGATCTGTTTCACTCCCCTCCCGGGGTTCTTTTCGCCTTTCCCTCACGGTACTGGTTCACTATCGGTCGATCACGAGTATTTAGCCTTGGAGGATGGTCCCCCCATCTTCAGACAGGATTTCACGTGTCCCGCCCTACTTGTCGTACACCTAGTTCTTCCTCGCTGTTTTCGCCTACGGGGCTATCACCCACTATGGCCGCACTTTCCAGAGCGTTTGGCTAACAACGAAGATAAAGAGTACAGGCTGGTCCCATTTCGCTCGCCACTACTTTGGGAATCTCGGTTGATTTCTGTTCCTGCGGTTACTTAGATGTTTCAGTTCACCGCGTTCGCTTCACATGGCCTATGTATTCAGCCATGGATGACCCATACGGGCCGGGTTTCCCCATTCGGATATCGGAGGATCAAAGCTCGTTTGCCAGCTCCCCTCCGCTTTTCGCAGGCTACCGCGTCCTTCATCGCCTGTGATCGCCAAGGCATCCACCACATGCACTTGTTCGCTTGACCCTATAACGGGTGTGTCTCTCAGTGATTGCTCACCGGATAACATCCGCTACAGGTTGAGTATTCGCGTTGTGCCGTATTCCAGGTTCGTCTTTCGATGAACTCAAAAAATACATTGATACAATCACAACCCTGATTCACCTACTCACGCGCCCATCTCTAAGCACGCTTTCGTGAATCTCTTTACTACTTCTTCCTGATTGTTAAAGAACGACAGCCGATATAAGGCGCTATGCCTTAAATCACTTGCTGACTGGCTCAATTGCCAATGCTTAATGCTCAGTTCGCACTGAACGCTAGGCATTGGGAATTGGTGGAGGATGACGGGATCGAACCGACGACCCCCTGCTTGCAAAGCAGGTGCTCTCCCAGCTGAGCTAATCCCCCAGTCATACAGCGCACAGGGCATATCCAGCCAGCTACATCAGCAACCACACCAGACAAGGCAATGGTGGGTCTGGATGGATTCGAACCATCGACCCCCGCCTTATCAAGACGGTGCTCTAACCGACTGAGCTACAGACCCCTGAGCCTGTCTTCAATTAACAGCCGACAAGTGTGAGCGCTCAACTTTGAGACGCGAAGCTCTGGAAAGGAGGTGATCCAGCCGCACCTTCCGATACGGCTACCTTGTTACGACTTCACCCCAGTCATGAATCCTACCGTGGTGACCGTCCTCCTTGCGGTTAGACTAGCCACTTCTGGTAAAACCCACTCCCATGGTGTGACGGGCGGTGTGTACAAGACCCGGGAACGTATTCACCGCGGCATGCTGATCCGCGATTACTAGCGATTCCAGCTTCACGCAGTCGAGTTGCAGACTGCGATCCGGACTACGATCGGTTTTCTGGGATTGGCTCCACCTCGCGGCTTGGCAACCCTCTGTTCCGACCATTGTATGACGTGTGAAGCCCTACCCATAAGGGCCATGAGGACTTGACGTCATCCCCACCTTCCTCCGGTTTGTCACCGGCAGTCTCCCTAGAGTGCTCTTGCGTAGCAACTAGGGACAAGGGTTGCGCTCGTTGCGGGACTTAACCCAACATCTCACGACACGAGCTGACGACAGCCATGCAGCACCTGTGTTACGGCTCCCTTTCGGGCACCCTCACCTCTCAGCAAGGTTCCGTACATGTCAAGGGTAGGTAAGGTTTTTCGCGTTGCATCGAATTAATCCACATCATCCACCGCTTGTGCGGGTCCCCGTCAATTCCTTTGAGTTTTAATCTTGCGACCGTACTCCCCAGGCGGTCAACTTCACGCGTTAGCTTCGTTACCAAGTCAATGAAGACCCGACAACTAGTTGACATCGTTTAGGGCGTGGACTACCAGGGTATCTAATCCTGTTTGCTCCCCACGCTTTCGTGCATGAGCGTCAGTATTGGCCCAGGGGGCTGCCTTCGCCATCGGTATTCCTCCACATCTCTACGCATTTCACTGCTACACGTGGAATTCTACCCCCCTCTGCCATACTCTAGCCCGCCAGTCACCAATGCAGTTCCCAGGTTAAGCCCGGGGATTTCACATCGGTCTTAGCGAACCGCCTGCGCACGCTTTACGCCCAGTAATTCCGATTAACGCTTGCACCCTACGTATTACCGCGGCTGCTGGCACGTAGTTAGCCGGTGCTTATTCTTCCGGTACCGTCATCCCCCCACCGTATTAGGACGGAGGTTTTCTTTCCGGACAAAAGTGCTTTACAACCCGAAGGCCTTCTTCACACACGCGGCATTGCTGGATCAGGGTTGCCCCCATTGTCCAAAATTCCCCACTGCTGCCTCCCGTAGGAGTCTGGGCCGTGTCTCAGTCCCAGTGTGGCTGGTCGTCCTCTCAGACCAGCTACAGATCGTCGCCTTGGTAGGCCTTTACCCCACCAACTAGCTAATCTGCCATCGGCCGCCCCTTGAGCGCGAGGTCCGAAGATCCCCCGCTTTCCTCCATAGAGCGTATGCGGTATTAATCCGGCTTTCGCCGGGCTATCCCCCACTCCAGGACACGTTCCGATGTATTACTCACCCGTTCGCCACTCGCCGCCAGGGTTGCCCCCGCGCTGCCGTCCGACTTGCATGTGTAAGGCATGCCGCCAGCGTTCAATCTGAGCCAGGATCAAACTCTTCAGTTCAAACCTGTTACTGTTTTTCGGTTCCGTTAAGAACCGGTCGCTCACTCAAAATCACTGACGAAAGATCTGATTGCTCAAACCTTCCTCAATTACTTCTGTGTGAGACTCGATTACTTTCGCTATATCAGTGATCCGAAGATCACCGCGCGCCGCCATCGAGCACCCACACTTATCGGCTGTTGATTGTTAAAGAACATTCGCGGGAAGCGCCTTGCTTTCACCGCGTTGCTGCGTCAGCAGCAGAGAAACGAGATTATGAAGAACCTTTTTCGTTTCGTCAACCGGTTTTTTTAACTTCCCAACCTGTCGACTCCACTGGAAAGCCCCGTCAATACTGGCTTTCCGGCCTTCTTCGTTTCCCTCGCGCCGCGTTGGCCGCAGCGCGAAAGACCGGAATTCTAGACACTTGCCTCGCCAGTTGCAAGCGGTTTTTTGAGCAATTCGATCACCGGTGTTTAAAGACCGGTTTCCGCTTCTCAACGAAAGCTGCCATCCCTTCTTTCTGGTCTTCCGTTGCGAACAGCGAATGGAACAGCCGACGCTCGAAATGCACGCCCTCGGCCAATGTCGTCTCATACGCGCGATTGACCGACTCCTTCACCATCATCACCGCCTGCATTGGAAACTCAGCGATTGTCGCGGCCGCAGCAATTGCCTCGTCGATCAGATTCGCCGCCGGGATCACTCGCGACACAAGCCCGGAACGTTCCGCCTCTGCGGCATCCATGAATCGCGCGGTCAGGCACATATCCATCGCCTTCGCCTTCGACACCGCGCGCGGTAAGCGTTGCGTGCCGCCAGCTCCGGGCATGATGCCGAGCTTGATTTCCGGCTGACCGAATTTCGCGGTGTCAGCGGCAAGAATGATGTCGCACATCATTGCGAGTTCGCAGCCGCCGCCCAGCGCGAAGCCGGCAACGGCAGCAATGATCGGCTTGCGAACTGATCGGACAGCTTCCCAGTTCCGCGTGATGTAGTCGCCCTTATAGACATCCATATAAGAGTAAGTCGACATCATTCCGATATCCGCGCCCGCCGCAAATGCTTTCTCACTTCCGGTAATGACAATGGCGCCGATGCCTTCATCCGAATCGAACGCACGCAATGCTTCGCCCAGTTCATCCATTAGCGCGTCATTGAGCGCGTTAAGCGCCTTAGGACGGTTCAATGTAATGAGGCCGACGCGGCCACGTGTCTCAACCAGAATGTTCTCGAAACCCATGCACTCCTCCTAAGTGTTTACCAGCAGGCGCAAGACGCTCGCGCTGCATCCCAATAATGCTAACATTCACCAACCAACCGGTCGGTCAATAAATCGACAAGGTTTCCTCTAACGTTCAGTCAGCATCTTGCCCGCCATGACCCACCCACTCTTTACAAAGCACGAAGACACGCTGCAGAAAGCCCTTGCCGCCATTGAAACCCGCGGCTACTGGAGCCCATTCTCTGAAATGCCGAGTCCCAAAGTGTACGGGGAAACCGCGAACGCGGACGGCGAATCGGCGTTCAAGGCTCTTCTGAACAAAACGTTCGAACTCGATCAGCCGAGCACGGGCGAGATGACGGCAGCGGAACAATCGCCGTTCGGTTTTCCGCTCGGAATCCGCTACCCCAAATCCGATCCTGATGCGCTGATTGCTGCTGCTGCCAAAGCCCAGCGGACATGGCGCGAAGCAGGTCCCAAAGCCTGGGCCGGCGTGAGCCTCGAGATCCTCACGCGCCTCAACCGGATGAGCTTCGAGATCGGCTACAGCGTAATGCACACAACTGGCCAGGCATTCATGATGGCTTTCCAGGCGGGCGGTCCGCATGCGCAGGATCGCGCACTCGAAGCCGTCACCTACGCCTGGGACCAGTTGCGCCGGATTCCCGCCGACGCCCATTGGGAAAAACCGCAGGGTAAGAATCCTCCGCTCGCGATGCAGAAGCGCTTCAACATCGTGCCGCGAGGCACGGGTCTCGTCCTCGGGTGCTGCACGTTCCCGACGTGGAATGGTTACCCCGGCCTGTTCGCCGACCTGGCAACCGGTAACACGGTCATCGTCAAGCCGCATCCGGGTGCGATCCTGCCGCTCGCGATCACCGTGCGCGTCGCCCGCGACGTGCTGCGTGACGCTGGCTTCGACCCGAACGTCGTGACCTTGCTCGCGACCGAACCGAACGACGGCGAACTCGTTCAGAACCTCGCCAAGCGTCCGGAAATCAAACTGATCGACTTCACGGGCAGTACGCAAAACGGCACGTGGCTGGAGCGCAACGCACATCAGGCGCAAGTGTTCACGGAAAAGGCCGGCGTGAACCAGATCGTGATCGACTCCGTCGATGACATCAAAGCTGCCGCGCGCAACATCGCGTTCTCGCTGGCACTGTATTCAGGCCAGATGTGCACGGCGCCGCAAAACATCTACGTACCACGCGACGGCATTCGCACGTCCGAAGGCACGATCCCCTTCCAGGCCGTCGCCGACGCGATTGCCGGTGCTGTCCAGAAGCTCGGCTCGGACCCGGCCCGCGCTGTAGAACTGCTGGGCGCGATCCAGAACGAAGCCATTGAGCAACGCATCGACGAAGCTCGAAAGCTCGGACACGTTCTCGCCGACAGCCAGTCGCTCGAGCATCCGACGTTCGCGGGCGCCCGCGTACGTACACCGCTGGTGCTCCAACTCGATGCCGCGACGGACGAAGCAAAGTTCACCAAAGAATGGTTCGGCCCGATTTCCTTTGTGGTCGCCACCGACTCGACCGTCCAGTCGCTCGAACTTGCCGGCCGCATCGCCGCCGAACATGGCGCGCTCACTCTCTCCGTCTATAGCACGGACGACAATGTGATCGAGGCCGCCACGGAAGCCTCGATTGTTGGCGGCGTCGCGCTCTCCATCAATCTGACGGGCGGCGTTTTCGTCAATCAGTCGGCAGCGTTCTCGGACTTCCACGGTACGGGCGCTAATCCGGCTGCGAATGCGGCGCTCGCCGACGCCGCCTTCGTCGCGAATCGCTTCCGCGTTGTTCAAAGCCGGGTTCATGTTGAACCGAAGGCCGTCGCCGCGTAAGTCGGCAGAACGATATAGGACGTTTGACCGACGTTTTGGCCTATACCTTCGGGCCGACTGAAAGTGCGCCAAACGTCGAACTAACATGCTGTTCAAGGGCCGGCGCGCTTGCCGGTCCGTTCTCTTGCAGGAATCCCGACATGACCGACGCATTTATCTGTGACGCGATTCGCACTCCCTTCGGCCGCTACGGCGGCGCATTGAAAGACGTCCGCGCCGACGACCTCGGTGCCGTCCCGATCGAAGCGTTGATCGAACGGAATCCCGGCGTAGACTGGCGCGCGCTCGACGACGTGATCTACGGCTGCGCCAATCAGGCCGGGGAAGACAATCGCAATGTGGCGCGCATGTCGGCGCTGCTCGCCGGCTTGCCGACAGACGCGCCCGGCGGCACGATCAACCGGCTGTGCGGCTCGGGCATGGATGCAGTCGGCACGGCAGCCCGCGCGATCAAGGCGGGCGAGGCAAACCTGCTGATCGCGGGCGGCGTCGAAAGCATGACGCGCGCGCCGTTCGTGATGGGCAAGGCGACATCGGCGTTCTCGCGGCAATCGGAGATTTACGACACGACCATCGGCTGGCGTTTCGTCAACGCACAGATGAAGCGCGACTACGGCGTCGACTCGATGCCCGAGACAGCAGAAAACGTCGCCGTCGATTTCAACGTCAGCCGCGCCGACCAGGACGCGTTCGCCATGCGCAGTCAGGAGAAGGCGGCCCGCGCACAACGCGACGGTACGCTCGCGCAGGAAATCGTGCCCGTCGACATTCCGCAGAAGAAGGGCGAGCCGATCCGCGTGACGCTCGACGAGCATCCGCGTGAAACGTCGCTCGAAGCACTCGGCAAACTGAAGGGCGTCGTGCGGCCGGACGGCTCGGTGACGGCAGGCAACGCATCGGGCGTCAACGACGGCGCGTGCGCACTTCTCATTGCAAGTGAAGCAGCGGCAGCGCAATACGGACTGCGGCGTCGCGCTCGCGTGATCGGCATGGCAACGGCCGGCGTCGAACCGCGCATCATGGGCATCGGCCCGGCCCCCGCCACGCAGAAGCTGCTGAAGCAACTCAATATGACGCTCGACCAGTTCGACGTGATCGAACTCAACGAAGCGTTTGCGTCGCAAGGCCTGGCCGTTCTGCGTCAACTCGGTTTGCGCGATGACGATCCGCGCGTCAATCCCAATGGCGGTGCGATCGCGCTGGGGCATCCGCTCGGCGCATCCGGCGCGCGCCTGATTACGACGGCGCTGCATCAACTCGAACGCACCAATGGCCGTTACGCGCTTTGCACGATGTGCATCGGCGTCGGGCAAGGCATCGCACTCGCTATCGAGCGCGTCTGATCGCCCCGAGTTCCGAAACCATATAGAGACGAGGAGACAAGCGATGACCTATGAAGCGATCCGCGTAGACATCGACGCTGCCACCCGCGTCGCGACCGTGACGCTGAACCGTCCTGACAAGCTGAACAGCTTCACGCGCGCCATGCATCAGGAATTGAACGCGGCGCTCGACGAAGTAGAAGCCGCCGGCGCGCGCGCGCTCATACTCACAGGCGCCGGCCGTGGCTTCTGCGCTGGACAGGATCTGGCCGATCTCGATTTCACGCCGGGTGCCATGACAGATCTCGGCGATCTGATCGACCGGCACTTCAATCCGCTGATCCGACGGTTGCAAGCCCTTCCACTGCCCGTCATCGCCGCCGTGAACGGCACGGCCGCGGGCGCAGGCGCGAATCTCGCGCTCGCTTGCGACCTCGTGCTGGCCGCGCGTTCGGCGAGCTTCATCCAGGCCTTCGTAAAAATTGGGCTCGTGCCGGATTCCGGCGGCACGTGGTTCCTGCCGCAACGCGTGGGCATGGCCCGGGCGCTGGGACTGGCGATCACCGGCGACAAGCTCAGTGCCGACAAGGCGGAAAGCTGGGGCCTCATCTGGAAGGCCGTAGAAGACGCCGAACTGCAGAACACCGCAGCCCAGCTCGCCACGCAACTCGCGCAGCAGCCCACGCGCGCGATTGCGGCCATCAAGCAGGCGATGCGGTCGAGCGCAACGCAAACGCTCGACCAGCAACTCGATCTCGAACGTGACATGCAGCGCGACCTCGGCGCATCGCATGACTACGCAGAAGGGGTCCGTGCGTTCATCGAAAAACGCGCGCCGCGCTTCGAGGGCCGCTGACATGTCCACGCAACCCAACCTGAGCAACACGATGACGCCCGACGAACTCGCCCGCGCGACGGCCGAAGCCATGTATGCGAACGACGCCTGCAGCAAGGCGCTCGGCATCGACATTCTCGAAGTGCGCGCCGGCTACGCGCGCCTTCAGATGAGCGTACGGCCGGACTTTCTCAATGGTCATCAGATCTGTCACGGCGGCCTGATGTTCACGCTGGCCGATTCGGCATTCGCGTTCGCCTGCAACTCGTACAACATCAATACCGTCGCAGCGGGGTGCTCAATCGAGTTTTTGCGCCCCGTGCGCGGCGGCGACGTCCTGACTGCAGAAGCTGTCGAGCAAACATTGAGCGGTCGCAACGGCATCTACGACATTCGCGTCACGAACCGCGCGAACGAAACCGTTGCGATGTTTCGCGGCAAGTCCGCGCAAATCAAAGGCACGGTGATTCCCGTCGACGACTGACAGGGAACGTCACAGCTTCACGTAATTGCGTCGCCTTCCGCGCGGCATACTATTCTGAAAGTAAGGAGACATTCGATGACTAACCCGCTCCCGCTCGATCCCATCGAAAAGGCGAGCCGCGACGAACTCGCTGCACTACAGCTCGAACGACTGAAGTGGTCGCTCGCTCACGCCTATGAGAACTCCCCTGTCTATCGACGCAAGTTCGACGAAGCGGGTGTGCATCCGTCGGAGCTGAAGACCCTTTCCGACTTGTCGCGCTTCCCCTTCACGACGAAAAAGGATCTGCGCGACAACTATCCATTTGGTCTGTTCGCCGTACCGCAAGATCAGATTTCGCGCATTCATGCGTCATCGGGAACGACGGGCAAGCCGACCGTCGTCGGCTATACCGCGCGAGACATCGATACCTGGGCGAACCTCGTCGCACGGTCGATCCGTGCGGCAGGCGCGCGGCGCGGCGACAAGGTCCACGTGAGCTACGGCTATGGCCTGTTCACGGGCGGCCTCGGCGCGCATTACGGCGCGGAACGCGCGGGCCTTACGGTCATTCCGTTCGGCGGCGGTCAGACCGAAAAGCAGGTTCAGCTGATTCAGGACTTCCGTCCCGACATCATCATGGTGACGCCGAGCTACATGCTGTCGATTGCCGACGAACTGGAGCGCCAGGGTGTCGATCCCAAGACTTGCTCGCTGCGCATCGGCATCTTCGGCGCTGAGCCCTGGACCAACGACATGCGGCGCGCGATCGAAGAACGGATGGGCATCGACGCCGTGGACATCTACGGCTTGTCCGAGGTGATGGGTCCGGGCGTAGCGTCCGAGTGCGTCGAAACCAAAGACGGCCCGACGATCTGGGAAGACCACTTCTATCCCGAGATCATCGATCCCGAAACGGGCGAAGTGTTGCCGGACGGCGAACTCGGCGAGCTTGTGTTCACCTCGCTGACGAAGGAAGCGCTGCCCATCATCCGTTACCGCACGCGGGATCTCACGCGTCTGCTGCCCGGCACCGCGCGCACGATGCGCAGAATGGAAAAAATCACCGGCCGCTCGGACGACATGATGATCATTCGCGGCGTCAATGTCTTCCCGACGCAGATCGAAGAACTGCTGCTGAAGCAGCACGCGCTCGCGCCGCATTATCAGATCGTGCTGACGAGGGAGGGCCCGCTCGACGTGATGACGTTGAACATCGAGCCGTGCCCGGAGACCGCGCCGGACACGACCGCGCTAGAGACTGCAAAGAAGGCGCTCGCCTATGACATCAAGGCGCTGATTGGCGTGACGGCGAACGTGGTACTGCTTGGCGTGAACGGCATCGAGCGCTCGGTGGGTAAGGCGCGTCGCGTGATCGACAAGCGCAAGGCAGGCGCGTAACGCGCGCACAAAAGCAAACAGCCCGACGGCAGTGACACAAACCGTCGGGCTGTTCAGATCAGACTATCGCCTGAACTCAGGATCAGGGCCTGGCATCACGAATTGGGCAGGAGCAGCCACATCCGGCCGCCTTGCTTCATCTTCCCAGCCAGATCGCCCGCTTCATCGCCGAGTCCCCAGAAGTAGTCCGCACGCACGCCGCCCTTGATCGCCGAACCCGTGTCCTGCGCAAACACCAGACGATTCATCGGTGCATTGGTCATCGGGCGTGTCGTCTGCAGGAAGACGGGCGTACCGAGCGGGATCGCCGCCGGATCGACGGCAATCGAGCGCTCCGGCGTAAGCGGCACGCCAAGCGCGCCAATCGGACCATCGGCACCACCGCCGGCCGCAGGCTCGCTCGACGGCATCTCGCGGAAAAACACGAAGCGCGGATTCGTGTCGAGCAGTGCATCGACACGCGTCGGGTTTGCGCGCGCCCACGCCTTGATACCTTGCATGGTCGCCTGCGACGGCGTCAGTTCGCCGCGATCGAGCAACCATCGGCCGATCGACTTGTACGGCTGATTGTTCGTCCCGCCAAAGCCGACGCGCATCACGCTACCGTCTTCCATCACGATGCGACCCGAGCCTTGCACCTGAAGGAAGAAAGCCTCGATGGGATCGTCGACCCACACGAGTTCATTGCCGTTCAGCGCGCCCGAACGCTCGAGCTGCGCACGCGCCGGCATCGGAGAACCGGGGCGGTATGCCGAAGGCCAACGGTACAAGGCCGTCTGATACACGCCATGCCGAACGCGCGAACCTCGCAGCAGCGGCTCGTAGTAGCCTGTCACGAGTCCGTCGAGCGTGCCGTCGGTGTTCGAGAACTGAAACGGCGTGAAGTAGGTTTCGAAGAAAGTGCGCGCACTCGCCACGTCCAGGTCGTCGAGCATCAGCGCAGCTGCACACGCGCGCCGCCAGGTCGGCTGGGTGGCAAGGCGCACGCAGTTCTGACGCAGCGCCGCAGCAGCGCCGATCAGCGAATCGTCCTGCCATCCCGGCACCTGCCGCCACGCGACGGGGGTCAGCCGCTGGGCGGCGATCTGACCGGGTATGATCGCGGCGCCCGTCGGCGGCGAAACGGACGGCCGCACCGCGCCACCGCCGCCGCACGATGCAAGCAATACGGCAAGCGACAGCGCTCCCGCCCAGGCCGCGGCCCGGCGGGCAAAGCGCATACAATGATTGTTCTCGATGGAAACTGCCATGTCTGATCTGCTCGACGAATATCCGATGCTCATCTTCGCGCTGGAGGCGCTCCTGGCGCTTTCCCTGCTGATTTTCATCGTTGTGTGGACAGCGTCCGGCAAGAAAAAGAATGCCGCACGCCAAAGGCAGGACGCGAAACAGGTCCCGTCGCGGCAGGAACCGCGTCGCTGACTGACAGCGCGCGGCGTCTCACGTTCAACGCGCGTTCAATGCAGCGTGCGCGGCATGCGCAGAACGAATTCCGGCACGGGCGCGTCCCAGCGCTCACCGTCCTCCGCCACGCAAAAATACTCGCCGCGCATCGTCCCGACGGGCGTCGCGATCACGGCGTAGCTCGTGTACTCGAACTGCTCGCCCGGCTTCAGCAAAGGCTGATGCCCGACCACACCCAGTCCTTTCACTTCCTGAACGCGATTTTCGCTATCCGTAATGACCCAGTGACGCGCGATCAGTTGCGCGGTGGCCTGGCCTGTATTGCGGATGGTGAGCGTGTAAGCGAAAGCGTATTTCCGATGCTCCGGGTCCGACTCCTCGGCGATGTACCGGACCTGGGAGGACACGCTGAATTCGTACTGACTCATGCTGATTCCGATGGTGAGCAAAGCGCGCAATCTATCTGCACAAGGCCGTGTGCAGGCGGCTCGGCGTGAATAGCGGCGCGCCGGCACAGACGTTGACATGGTTTGGCATTCTGCTTGATGCAGCGCACGCCCGCAACCGCATCGGCCAGTTGGACAAGAGGTCGGAAGGTGAGGAGAGCCATGCCGCCTCGAAGGCCGCGGCGCGCCGGCCGGCGCTAAAATAGCGGTTTTCCGTCTCCCGCCCACCCCACGCCATGACTCAATTCCGCATCGCTCCCAGCATTCTGTCCGCCGACTTCGCGCGGCTCGGCGAAGAAGTCCGCAACGTCGTCGCCGCGGGCGCCGACTGGATTCACTTCGACGTGATGGACAACCACTACGTGCCGAACCTGACGATTGGCCCGCTCGTGTGCGAGGCGATCCGCCCGCACGTGCAGGTGCCCATCGACGTGCATCTGATGGTACGCCCCGTCGACCGTATCGTGCCCGACTTCGCAAAGGCCGGCGCGAACGTGATCAGCTTCCACCCGGAAGGCTCGGATCACATCGACCGCACGCTGTCGCTGATCCGCGACCACGGTTGCAAGGCGGGCCTCGTGTTCAATCCCGCCACGCCGCTGAACTATCTCGATCACGTGATGGACAAGGTAGACCTCGTGCTGATCATGTCGGTGAATCCGGGTTTCGGCGGGCAGTCGTTCATCCCCGAGGCGCTGAACAAGCTGCGCGAAGCACGCGCGAAAATCGATGCGTACAAGGAAAAGACCGGCCGCGAGATTCATCTCGAAGTCGACGGCGGCGTGAAAGTCGACAACATCGCGGAAATTGCGGCGGCAGGCGCGGATACCTTCGTGGCCGGCTCGGCGATCTTCGGCCATCCGGACTACAAGACGATCATCGACAAGATGCGCGGCGCGCTGGCATCCGTTGGGCACTGACATGGAAACGACGCCTCGTTACCCCGCTCCCGCCTTCACGGCCGGGAAGATTCGCGCCGCGATCGTCGATCTCGACGGCACGATGGTCGATACCGCCGACGACTTCACCGCTTCCCTGAACGGCATGCTCGCCCAGTTCGACGCCGAAGAAACCTCACGCGAAGAAGTGATGGACTACGTCGGCAAGGGCTCCGAGCATCTGATCCGCAGCGTGCTCGCGCCGCGCTTCGAAGCCGAGCTGGCGCAGTCGCGCTTCGACGAGGCGCTCGCGATCTACCAGGAGGAGTACGCCAAGATCAACGGCTTGCACACACGGCTCTATCCCGATGTCGAAGCCGGCCTGATCGCGTTGCGCGACGCGGGCCTCGCGCTTGCGTGCGTGACCAACAAGCCGCATCGCTTCGCGACGCAACTGCTCGAGCATCACGGGCTGCTGCGCTACTTCGGCGTGGTGCTGGGCGGCGACAGCGTCGCGGCGAAAAAGCCCGATCCGCTGCCCATGCTCACCGCCTGCAAAGCGCTCGGCGTGTCGCCCAATGAGGCCGTCGCGATCGGCGATTCGCAGAACGATGCGTTCGCGGGCCGCGCCGCCGGCATGGCGACGCTGACCGTCCCGTATGGCTACAATCACGGCGAATCTGTTCAAACCATAAAATCCGATGGTATAGTTGTGTCGCTGTTGGGCGCCGCCAAGGCGATCGCAGCGCACAATGCAGTACAATAAGCGTCAATCAAGCAACACCCATTCATCGACTTAACAAAGTCTTCTCTCATGTTTCTGAATAAAAAACGGAGTCTGAGCACGATCGACCGGGGAGCCTGGCCCTGGCGTCGCTGGTCGCGCTGATACCTCGCCCGAGGTACGCTGAAGCTCGTCTTTGGCACCCGTTTTTTACTTCGCTGCGCTCACGCGCTTTTCCCGAAACGCCGGTTTGACCGGCACGCTACCGCTGCACTGAGTTTCAGCTAGCCGTCGTGTACCTTGCGTACTATCGTCGTGCTGTGAAGCCGTGCATGCGTTCGGGAAAGCGCGCGCCGGTCTCCCAACCTGTGACGAGCACATTCGACCGGTAACGCAGCCCCCGCTTTGTCCGACGCTAGTCGCGCACGGACGCACGAACAGGATCGGAACATGACCGAACTCGAATTTCAGTCCCTCGCGAACGAGGGCTTCAATCGCATCCCGCTGATCGCCGAAGCGCTGGCCGACCTCGAAACGCCGCTCTCGCTGTATCTCAAGCTCGCGCAAACCGAGCGCAACGGCGCGAACTCGTTTCTGCTCGAATCGGTGGTGGGCGGCGAACGCTTCGGCCGCTACTCGTTCATCGGCCTGCCGGCGCGCACGCTGATCCGCACGAGCAACGGCGTCACAGAAGTCGTGAAAGACGGCAAAGTCGTCGAGACGCATGAGAGCGACCCGCTCGAATTCATCCAGCAGTTCCAGAACCGCTTCAAGGTCGCGCTCCGTCCGGGCTTGCCGCGTTTCGCGGGCGGTCTTGCGGGCTATTTCGGCTACGACGCCGTGCGCTACATCGAGAAAAAGCTCGCACACACGGCCCCGCCCGACGATCTGAACCTGCCCGACATCCAGCTCCTGCTGACGGAAGAAGTCGCCGTCATCGACAACCTCGCGGGCAAGCTGTACCTCGTGATCTACGCCGATCCGACCACGCCCGAGGCATACACGCGCGCCAAGCAGCGCCTGCGCGAACTGAAGCAGCGCCTGCGTACGACGGTGCAGCCGCCTGTCACGTCGGCGAGTGTGCGCACCGAAATTTTCCGCGAGTTCAAGAAAGACGATTACCTCGCCGCCGTGCGCAAGGCGAAGGAATACATCGCCGCGGGCGAACTGATGCAAGTGCAGGTCGGCCAGCGCCTGACGAAACCGTATCGCGACAATCCGCTGTCGCTTTACCGTGCGCTGCGCTCGCTGAATCCATCGCCGTATATGTACTACTACAACTTCGGCGAGTTCCATGTGGTCGGTGCGTCGCCGGAAATTCTGGTGCGTCAGGAAAAACGCAACGAAGACCGCATCGTTACGATCCGTCCGCTGGCCGGTACGCGTCCGCGCGGCAACACGCCCGAGCGCGATGCCGAACTCGCAACCGAACTGCTGAACGACCCGAAAGAAATCGCCGAACACGTGATGCTGATCGACCTCGCGCGCAACGACGTGGGCCGTATCGCGCAGATCGGCTCGGTGTCGGTGACCGACAAGATGGTGATCGAAAAGTACTCGCACGTGCAGCATATCGTCAGTTCTGTCGAAGGTACGCTGAAGCCGGGCATGACCAACTTCGACGTGTTGCGCGCGACGTTCCCGGCGGGCACGCTGTCGGGCGCGCCGAAGGTTCGCGCGATGGAACTGATCGACGAACTCGAACCCGTGAAGCGCGGCCTGTATGGCGGCGCAGTCGGCTACCTGTCGTTCACGGGCGAAATGGACCTCGCAATCACCATCCGCACGGGCGTGATCTGCAACGGCAATCTGTATGTGCAGGCGGCAGCAGGCGTGGTCGCCGACTCGGTGCCCGAATCCGAATGGCAAGAGACCGAGAACAAGGCGCGCGCGGTGATGCGCGCCGCCGAGCAAGTGCAAGACGGCCTCGATAGCGATTTCTGACGGGAGACAGACCATGCTGCTGATGATCGACAACTACGACTCGTTCACCTATAACCTGGTCCAGTACTTCGGCGAACTCGGCGAAGACGTGCGGACTTATCGCAACGACGAAATCACGCTCGACGAAATCGCGAAGCTCAATCCCGAGCGCATCTGCCTTTCGCCGGGACCGAGCAATCCGCAACACGCGGGCATCACGCTCGATGTGCTGCGCGAATTTTCCGGCAAGTATCCAATTCTCGGCGTGTGCCTCGGCCATCAGGCGATCGGCGAAGCGTTCGGCGGCCGCGTAGTGCGCGCGCAGACCATCATGCACGGCAAGGTAAGCCAGATCGAAACCGACTGCAAAGGCGTATTCGCCGACCTGCCGAAGCACTTCACCGTCACGCGCTATCACTCGCTCGCGATCGAGCGCGAATCGTTGCCCGATTGCCTCGAAGTATCCGCGTGGACCCCGGACGGCGAAATCATGGGCGTGCGTCACAAGACGCTGCCTGTCGAAGGCGTGCAGTTCCATCCGGAATCGATCCTGTCGGAACACGGCCATGCGTTACTCGAAAACTTCGTGAAGCAGTCGAAGGCCGTGGCGCGTAGCGCCTAACAAGGAGACATCAAAATGATTACGGCCCAGGAAGCGCTGCAACGCACGATCGAGCATCGCGAGATTTTCCACGACGAAATGCTGCACCTGATGCGCCTCATCATGCGCGGCGACATGTCGCCCGTGATGGCGGCCGCGATCATCACGGGGCTGCGCGTCAAAAAAGAGACGATCGGCGAGATCACCGCAGCTGCCACGGTGATGCGTGAGTTCGCACGTCACGTTGAAGTGCAGGACAACTCGAACTTCGTCGATATCGTCGGCACGGGCGGCGACGGATCGCACACGTTCAATATCTCGACCGCGACGATGTTCGTCACGGCGGCGGCAGGCGCGAAGGTCGCGAAGCACGGCAATCGCGGCGTGTCGAGCAAGTCGGGCAGCGCGGACGTGCTCGAAGCGCTCGGCGTCAATATCGATCTGCAGCCTGAACAGGTCGCCGCGTCGATTGCCGAAACGGGCATGGGCTTCATGTTCGCGCCGAACCATCACCCGGCGATGAAAAACATCGCGCCCGTGCGCCGCGAACTGGGCGTGCGGACCATCTTCAACATCCTCGGTCCGCTGACGAATCCGGCCGGTGCGCCGAACCAGTTGCAGGGCGTGTTTCACCCGGACCTCGTCGGCATTCAGGTTCGCGTGATGGAGCGTCTCGGCGCAAACCATGTGCTGGTCGTGTATGGTATGGACGGCATGGATGAAGTGTCGCTCGGCGCCGCGACGCTGGTCGGCGAACTGCGCGACGGCAAGGTGCGCGAGTACGAGATTCACCCCGAGGACTTCGGCATGCAGATGGTGTCGAACCGGACGCTGAAAGTCGCGGATGCGACGGAATCGAAAGTGTTGCTGCTCGAAGCACTCGACAACAAGCCGGGCGTCGCGCGCGAAATCGTCACGCTGAACGCGGGCACCGCGCTGTACGCGGCGAACGTCGTAGCGTCCATCGCAGACGGCATCGGGCTGGCCCGCGAAGCAATCGCGAGCGGCAAGGCACGCGCGAAGGTCGACGACCTGGTCCGCTTCACGCAACAGTTCAAGAAATAAACGGATTTCACATGAGCGATATTCTCGACCGCATCATCGACGTCAAGCGCGAAGAAGTGCGCGCCGCGCAGCAAAGCGCGCCGCTCGAAGAATTGCGCCTGCAGGCATCGTCGCGCGATCTGCGTGATTTCGTCGGCGCGATTCGCGCGAAGCACGAGGCGGGTCTCGCGGCCGTGATCGCCGAGGTCAAGAAGGCGAGCCCGTCGAAAGGCGTGCTGCGCGACAACTTCGTACCGTCGGAGATTGCGCGTTCGTACGCGAAGCACGGCGCGGCGTGTCTGTCCGTGCTGACCGACGTGCAGTTCTTCCAGGGCAGCGCGAAGTATCTGGAAGAGGCGCGCGCCGCGTGCGAACTGCCCGTTCTGCGCAAGGATTTCATCGTCGATCCGTATCAGATTCTCGAAGCGCGGGCGATGGGCGCCGACGCGATCCTGCTGATCGTCGCGGCCCTCGAACTCTCGCAGATGCAGGACCTCGAAGCGTACGCGCACTCGCTCGGCCTCGCGGTGCTCGTCGAGGTCCACGACAAGGACGAACTGGTCGACGCGCTCACGCTGAAGACACCGCTGATGGGCGTGAACAACCGCAATCTGCGCACGTTCGAAACGTCGATCGATACCACGCTCGGCCTGCTCGACATGATGCCGGACGACCGTATCGTCGTGACCGAGTCGGGCATCATGTCGCGCGGCGACGTCGAGCGGATGCGCGCGATGGACGTGAACTCGTTCCTCGTCGGCGAGGCGTTCATGCGCGCTGAAGAGCCGGGCGTGGAGCTTGCGCGGATGTTCTTCTGATTCTCACCACGTTATAGAGCGAGCCGCGCGATGGGCATGGAACACGAGATCAAGCTGTCGCTGCCGACCAGTCAGGTCGGCGCCGCGACGCAATGGTTGATTCAACGCGCCGGTGGCAAGGGTCGCTCGATCACGCTCGAAAACAGCTATTACGACACGCCGGCGCTGACGCTCGCGCGCGCGAAAAGCGCGGTGCGCGTGCGCCGCACGCCGGATGGCTGGCTGCAGACGTACAAGACGGTGGGCACGTCGAGTGGCGGCTTGCACAGCCGGCACGAGTGGGAAATGCCCATCAAGGGCAACGCGCTCGAGATCGACGCGCTGCTCGCAGCCTGTGACGACGAACCGTCGAAGGAAGCGTTGTGCAGCGCGCGGGACGATCTGATTCCGCTGTTCAGCACGAACTTTTCGCGGACCCTCTGGCACGTGAGCATCGACGGCGCCGACATCGAGGCGGCCATCGATCAGGGTGAAATTGTGGCGGACGTGAACGGCGAAACGCGCCGCGCGCCGATCTGCGAGATCGAACTGGAGCTGAAGCATGGTGACGCGGGTGCGCTGAACGCGTTGTCGGCGGAACTGGCGCAAGCCGTGCACGGCTTGCGCCCGGATGACGTCAGCAAGGCGCAGCGCGGTTATCGTCTGCGCGAAAGCGGCTCGCAATAAACGGCGAAAACAGCAAACACGCAAGCACGCGCGCAGAACCTTGAGCGCGCGCGCGTTTGCTGCCACACTAGCCCGCCATGAATTCCGCTAAACGTTCCCGCACTCCGCCGACGCAGCCGTCGCTCTTCACCGACGACGACACCCGCGCCGCCGCGCCGCCCTCTCCCGCCGCCGAAAACCAGACGCTCGAATCCCAATTCGACGCCCTTCCGCCCGCCTGGCGCGCGCACCTCAAACCGTTTATCGATAGCGAGACGTACACGCCGCTGTGCCGTTTCGTCGACGGCGAGCGTGCGTCCGGCAAGACCGTCTATCCCACCGATGTCTTCCGCGCGCTGCGACTCACCAGTCCCGACGACGTCAAGGTCGTGATTCTCGGCCAGGACCCGTATCACGGCGAAGACCGCGGCATGCCGCAGGCGCACGGTCTCGCATTTTCGGTGCCGCCTTCGGTGCGGCCGCCGCCGTCGCTGCGCAACATCTTCAAGGAGATCGCCGCGAGCCTGGGCCACGAAGCGCCGCAGCACGGCTGTCTCGATGCATGGGCGCGACAGGGCGTGCTGTTGCTCAACACGGTGCTGACCGTCGAGCGCGACCACGCCGCGAGTCACGCGAAGCGCGGCTGGGAAAAGTGCACCGACACGTTGATCCACGAACTCGCGATGCGTCACGACGGACTCGTGTTCATGCTGTGGGGTGCGCACGCGCAGGCCAAGCGCGTGCTGCTCGGCGGCAAATCGCACTGCGTGCTGGAAGCGCCGCACCCGTCGCCGCTGTCGGCTCATCGCGGGTTTCTCGGCTGCCGGCATTTCGCGCTGGCCAATGAATTTCTCGAAGCACATGGCCGCCAGCCCATCGACTGGCGTTTGCCGGAAACGGGCGAAGTATTCGCCTGAAGCGCTCTACTTCACCTGAGAGCCAAAAGAAAACGCCACGGAATTGTGTTCCGTGGCGTTTTTCGTTTGTCCGCGCGACGCGGTCGATCACCACATCGCGCTGACGAACCCTGGTTCGCTTACGCAGCGGCGATCGCTTCGCGCGCACCGGCCAGTGCCGCGTTCGCTGCGTCCGGGCCCATTGCCAGGCCTTCGGCGTAGATGAAGTTCACGTCCGTCATGCCGAGGAAGCCGAGGAACGTCGTGATGTACGGCGTCTGCGTGTCGCCCGGCGTGCCGACGTACTTGCCGCCGCGTGCCGAGACCACGAACACCTTCTTGCCCTTCACGAGGCCTTCCGGACCGTTCGCGCCGTACTTGAACGTGATGCCAGCGCGCGCGATGAAATCGAAGTACGTCTTCAGTTGCGAGGTGATGCCGAAGTTGTACAGCGGCGCGCCGATCACGACGATGTCGGCGGCTTGCAGTTCGGCGATCAGCGCTTCGCTGCGTGCTGCGATCGCTTGCTGTTCAGCCGTGCGCTGCTCAGCCGGCGTGAAGAACGCGCCGAGAATCTCGTCGTCGAGGTGCGGCAGTGCGTCTTCGTGCAGACTGCGGACGACGACTTGCGCGCCCGGGTTCGATTGTTGCAGCTTTGCCGTCAGTTCGTTAGCGAGCAGCGTCGATTGAGCGCCTTGCGAGCGAGCCGACGAGTTGATTTGCAGGATCGTGGTCATCTGTGACTCCAGTGAGGGGCGCGCTGTGTTGCGCGAGTGGAGCCATTGTGTTTTTTTACCCGCCCGGGAAAAAGTAGCGCGGCAGCGAAGGATTGTTGCAGTGGTAGAACAATCCGCCGCCGGGAACCTTGCCGCGCGGGCGGTTCGGCGCCCGCTTACTTGCCGCCCAGCCAGCGTTTGCGCGCCGTCACGGCCGCCGCACGCTTGTCATTCGCGGCGAGCTTGTAGCGCGAGACTTCCGGTCCGTCCAGCTTGACCTGCGCGACGCGCAGCTCGTCGCGCCGGAACGCGTGCACCTCGACCTTCGCGCCCGGCTGGTAGCGCGACAGCAGCGCGTCGAGATTCGAGCCCGTCACGCGCAGGCCGTCGACAGCGATCAACACGTCGCCCGCCGACAGACCGGCCTTCTGCGCCGCGCTGCCGTCATGAACGGCCGCCACTGTGCAGTCCGCGCCGCCGCGCATACGGGCGCCGAGCGACGGCTTGCCCTTCGGATCGACGTCCGCCTCGAGCGTCACGCCGAACGATGCCAGCAGCGTGTCGAGCGGCAGATCGCGCGTGCCGCGGACGCCTTCCGCGAACAGCTCGGACAGGTCCGCGCCCGTCGCCTCGGCGAACAGCGCTTCCACGTCGGCTTCCTCGATACCCTGCCCCTTGCCATGGAAGAAGTCGCGTCCGTAGCGCTGCCACAAGAGGCGCATCACGTCGTCGAGCGATTTGCGATTCTGCGTTTGCTCGCGAATCGTCAGATCGAACGCGAGCGCGACCAGCGAGCCCTTCGTGTAATAGCTGACGATCGCATTCGCAGCGTTTTCGTCCTGACGGTAGTACTTGACCCAGGCGTCGAACGAGCTTTCGGCGACCGTCTGCTTCAGGCGCCCGCTGCCGCGCAGCACACCGCCGATCGTCTTGCCGAGCAGCGTGAAGTAGTCGGTTTCCTTGATCAGGCCGCTGCGCACGAGCACCAGGTCGTCGTAGTACGACGTGAAACCTTCGAACAGCCACAGCAGCGACGTGTAGTTTTCCTGCGTCAGATCGTACGGCGCGAACACGGCGGGCTTGATGCGCTTCACGTTCCACGTGTGGAAGTATTCGTGGCTGCACAAGCCGAGATACGTGCGATAACCGTCCGTCGTCTCGTCGCGGCCTTCGACGGGCAAATCCGCCCGATTGCAGATCAGCGCCGTCGATGCGCGATGCTCCAGACCGCCGTAGCCATCGGTGACGGCTTGCGTCATGAAGACATAGCGGTCCATCGGCGCCTTTTTCGAGCGCGGCTCGAACATCGCGATCTGCGCTTCGCACACGCGCTTCAGATCCGCCGACAGCCGCGCCATGTCCAGCCCGATCACGCGCCCGGCGATCACGATGTCGTGCGGCACGCCATGCGCCTTGAACGTTCCGAGTGCGAATTCACCGAGCGTGACGGGATGATCGATCAGTTCGTCGTAGTTCTGCGCGCTGTACTCGCCAAAGGCGTAGCGCTTCGTGCCGCGCGCTTCCGTCAGCGCCGTCGCGACGCGCCAGTTGCGGAACTGCGGACCGACAGGCTTCTGGATATCGACGACGCACGGCGCGTCCTCGAAACCGAGCGGCGACAGAAACACGCTCGTTCCGTTGAAGAAGCCCGTTGTGTCGTCGAGATGCGCAGCGCGCACCGACATGTCCCATGCGTAGACCTCGTAGCGCAGCGTCAGCGCGCCCTTGACGGGCGCGGCTTGCCACGTGTGCTTGTCGGTCTTTTCGAGCCGCACCTTGCGGCCCGCGTCGTTGAAGGCGCGCAGCGTGACGATGTTGCGCGCGAACTCGCGGACCATGTAGCTGCCGGGAATCCACACGGGCAGCATGAAGCGCTGGCCCGACGGATCGGGCTCGGCGACGGTCACGGTCACTTCGAAGAGATGGGCGGCGGGTTGCTTCGGAACGATGGTGTAGCGGATCGGCTTCATCGGCGCTCGTGTGTGAAAACTCGGGAAGAAACGACAAGAGGCGCTGCGCGCCTCCTTTCAAACATCTTCAGACGATGGACGCAGCTCAGCGCACCGACGACAACGCCTTGTCCAGCTCGTCCGCCGGCACGGCGCCCGGCAGGCGGCGGCCATCGGCGAGGAACACGGTGGGCGTGCCGCTGACGTTCATCGACTGTCCGAGCGCGAGGTTCTTGTCGATCGCGGCTGTGTCGCAGGTGCCCGCAGCGGTCGGCGCGCGGTGATCCTGCATCCAGGCTTCCCATGCCTTCGCACGGTCCGACGAACACCAGATCGACTTCGACTTCACCGTCGAATCCGGCGACAGCACCGGATACAGGAACGTGTAGACGGTGATGTTGTCCATCGACTTCAGCGTTGTTTCGAGCTGCTTGCAGTACGGGCAGTTCGGATCGGAGAACACAGCGATCTTGCGGCTGCCGTTGCCCTTCACCACTTTCACCGCGTTCGCGAACGGCAGGCTCGCGAAATCGATGCGGTTGGTTTCGGACAGACGCGCTTCCGTGAGATTCTTGCGCGTCTTCGCGTCGATCATGTCGCCGAGAATCAGGTGATCGCCCGTCGCGTCGCTGTAGACGATCTGCGAGCCGAGATTCACCTCATAAAGCCCGTCGATCGGCGACTTCGACACGCTCTTGATCGTCGCTTCGCTCAGACGCGATTGCAGCGTCGACTTGAGCTTGTCGGTGGTCTGGTCGGCCTGCGCCGAACAGCCGAGGCCGATGGTCGCGACGGCCAGCGCCAGCGCGGCGATACGGATACGTTTCTTCATGCTGCTGCTCCTGATTCGATTCGGCGCACGGCCCGTTTGCCGCTCGTCTGCGCCTGTGTTCAAGTTCCGTGCGGGTTTCCGCGTGTACCGGGGTGTTCCCTTTTGCAACGATGGGCGTCGGGTGTATCGGGCGCTGTTGCGCAGATGGTATGCCTTGCGTTCGATCCTGTCAGACGTGCGCGCCGCCGTGCCGTTCCGCCTGGCCCGTTATTCAGCCGAGCGCCGCCGAGACCAGCCAGCGCTTGACCAGCGGTTGCGCGCCGACGAATGCCATGCCCGTGTTGCGAACCGCGCGCGCGATATTGCCCGGCAGCCCGAACAGCTTCTGCAGGCCGTCAGTGGCAATGGTCAGCGCGCGGATGTCTTCGCTGCGCGAGCGCTCGTAGCGGCGCAGCAGAACCGTATCGCCGATATCGCGGAACGCCTCTTTCTTCACAATCACGTCCACCAGCGACGCCACGTCGCGCAAGCCCAGATTCATGCCCTGCCCCGCGAGCGGGTGAATCAGGTGCGCGGCATCGCCGACCAGCGCGACGCGCGGCGAGACCAGCCGGTCGACGGTTTGCAGCGCGAGCGGAAAGCCTTGGGCGGGCGTCACGCATTCGAGCGTGCCGAGCGCGCCCATCGTCGCGCGTTCGACTTCCGCTGCGAGTTGCGCCGGATCGAGTTTGATGAGCGTGTTCGCGTGATCGGTCATCGCCGACCAGACCAGCGACACATGGCCGTCCGGCAGCGGCAGCAGCGCGATGATCTCACCGTCGCGGAACCACTGATACGCCGTCTCGCCGTGCGGGCGACCGGCCTTGAAGTTCGCGACGACGCCCGTCTGCCGGTAGTCGCGCCGCTTCACCTTCGAACCGATCTGCGCGCGCACCCACGAATGCGCGCCGTCCGCGCCGACCACGAGATCCGCTTCGAGCACGTTGCCGTTCGCGAGACCGATCGTCGCGCCGCCCGTCTTGACGTCGAGCCCCTGCGCGCGGGTGTCGAGCCACGTGAGATTGGGCTGGAAGCGCAGCGCCGCATCGAGCGCCTGTTCGATCAGCGACGATTCGGCGATCCACGCGAGCTGCGGCACCGATGCCTGGAACGCCGAGAAATGCAGTTCGGCGTGGGCGTCGCCGTAGACTCGCATGTCGTAGACAGGCGCGAGCCGCGAGGTATTGAGCGCCTGCCAGACGCGCAGGCGTTCGAGCAGCGCCTGCGAACTCGCGGACAGCGCGTAGACGCGCGAGTCGAATACGGCGTCGGCGGGCAGCGGCTGACAATGCTGCGCGAGCAATGCGACGCGCAGGCCGCTTTGCGTGAGCGCAAGCGCCGCCGTCTTGCCGACGAGCCCGCCGCCGATCACGGCGACGTCGAAGGACTGATGGTGAGCATTCATCCGGCCATTATAGCCGCGAGGGGTGCCGGGGACGGATCGGCCGGACAGGCTTTGCGCGCGGTTTCGGCCTTGTTTGAGCAGTGATTGATGCAGATCGGGCACAAGTCGCGTCGATTGTGGACTGCCTGTGCGCGCGCTCGCGTAACGAACGGCGCGCGCCACTGTGACTCCGCCGCCGCGAATGCGCCGCCGGACGGGGTTACAATTGCGGTTTTCGGTTATCCGGCACCTCCGGCGCGCGTTTGCATCGCGGCGGGTGTCTTACGACAGTCCGCCTGTGCCGCGTGTTTGCGGCGCGTGCTTCTGGCACGTGCCTGGCGCGAGCGGACTTGCGGGCTGCGGACAGCATCGCGCCGCGCCACATGGAGCCCGCACTCCGTTCGCCGAAGCCTGTCACCACCTGATTTGTAGAGAACCTTCATGAGCCTCAAATGCGGCATCGTCGGCCTGCCTAACGTCGGCAAGTCCACTCTGTTCAACGCGCTGACCAAGGCGGGCATCGCCGCCGAAAATTACCCGTTCTGCACCATCGAACCGAACGTCGGCGTGGTCGAGGTGCCGGATGCGCGTCTGACGGCACTCGCCGGTATCGTCAAGCCGGAGCGCATCGTGCCCGCTGTCGTCGAGTTCGTCGACATCGCGGGTCTGGTGGCGGGCGCAAGCAAGGGCGAAGGCCTCGGCAACCAGTTTCTCGCGAACATCCGTGAAACCGACGCGATCACGCACGTCGTGCGCTGCTTCGAGGACGAGAACGTGATTCACGTCGCGGGCAAGGTCGATCCTGTCTCGGATATCGAAGTGATCAACACGGAACTCGCGCTCGCCGACCTCGCGACGGTCGAAAAGGCGCTCACGCGCTACGCGAAAGCCGCGAAGTCCGGCAACGACAAGGAAGCGGTGAAGCTCGCTGCCGTGCTGGAAAAGGTTCGCGTGCAACTGGATCAGGCGAAGCCGGTTCGTGGCCTGGATCTGACGGAAGAAGAGCGTCTGCTGATCAAGCCGTTCTGCCTGATTACGGCCAAGCCGGCCATGTACGTCGCGAACGTCAAGGAAGACGGCTTCGAGAACAACCCGCACCTCGACGCGGTGCGCAAGTACGCGGAAACGGAGAATGCGCCCGTGGTCGCCGTATGCGCGGCAATCGAGGCGGAAATCGCCGATCTCGCCGATGAAGACAAGGAAGTGTTCCTCGCCGACATGGGCATGGACGAGCCGGGTCTGAACCGTGTGATCCGCGCAGGCTTCAAGCTGCTCGGCCTGCAGACGTACTTCACGGCGGGCGTGAAGGAAGTGCGCGCGTGGACGATTCACGTCGGCGATACCGCGCCGCAGGCAGCGGGCGCGATTCACACGGACTTCGAACGCGGCTTCATTCGCGCGCAGACGATCGGCTTTGACGATTACATCGCTTACAAGGGTGAGCAAGGCGCGAAGGAAGCGGGCAAGATGCGCGCGGAAGGGAAGGAGTACATCGTGCATGATGGCGACGTGATGAACTTTTTGTTCAACGTCTGACGAACGATTGTCAAATGCGTCCCCTCGCCTCGCGCGGGGCGCGCGAATCATCCAAAGCCGCGCATCGACGCGGCTTTTTTTCGCCCTCGTTGCATGCGCACCCATCGACGCTTCGGGTAATCGCCCTTTCTCCGATTATTCTTCCGATGTTAAATTGCCCGTTCGGCACTGAGCCTTACATATAGAAAACTCGCCGACGTTGTCCTGTCATCGACTACAACTAGAATCGCGCGACCGTCCAACGCGCATTCCTCAAAGAGGAGACTCTCGATGCATTGCAAGCCGCTCTTCCGTTCGCTGTCCGTTGCAGCCGTTCTGGCCTTCGGCGTCCATCAAGGCGCCTACGCAGCCACCGAAATCCAGTTCTGGCACGCGATGGAAGCCGCACTCGGCGAACGCCTGAACACGATCGCCAACGACTTCAACGCATCGCAGAGCGACTACAAGATCGTTCCCGTCTTCAAGGGCACCTACGACCAGACGCTCGCCGCCGGCATCGCCGCGTACCGCAGCGGCAACGCGCCCGCGATCCTGCAGGTCTACGAAGTCGGCACGGCAACGATGATGCAGGCCAAGAAAGCCGTCATCCCCGTCTCCGACGTGTTCAAGCAGGCCGGCATGACGCTCGACGAAAAGGCGTTCGTGCCGACCATCGCCAGCTATTACAGCGACTCGAAGACTGGCCATCTGATCTCGATGCCGTTCAACAGTTCGACGCCCGTCCTCTACTACAACAAGGACGCTTTCAAAAAGGCCGGCCTCGACCCGAACACGCCGCCCAAAACGTGGGCTGAACTGGAGCAGGACGCGCTGAAGCTGAAAGCAGCGGGCATGTCGTGCGGTTATTCGTCGGGCTGGCAAAGCTGGATTCAGCTAGAGAACTACAGCGCATGGCACGGCGCGCCGTTCGCGACGGAAAACAATGGCTTCGATGGCGCCGACGCAAAGCTCGAGTTCAACAAGCCACTGCAGATCGCGCACATCACCTTCCTGCAGAAGATGGAGAAGGAAGGTGCGTTCACGTATGTCGGCCGCAAGGACGAACCGGTATCGAAGTTCTATAGCGGCGATTGCGGGATCATCACGAACTCGTCCGGCTCGCTGGCGACCATCCGCAAGTACGCGAAGTTCGACTTCGGCACGGGCATGATGCCGTACGACGCGAGCGTAAAGGGCGCGCCGCAGAACGCGATCATCGGTGGCGCAAGCCTGTGGGTGCTGTCGGGCAAGGATCCGGCCGTCTATAAGGGCGTCGCGAAGTTTCTCGCGTATCTCAGCTCGCCGCCCGTCGCCGCCAAATGGCATCAGGACACGGGTTATCTGCCCGTCACCACGGCTGCGTATCAGTTGACCCAGCAACAGGGCTTCTACGAGAAGAATCCCGGCAGCGACACGGCGATCAAGCAAATGTTGAACAAGCCGCCTCTGCCGTATACGAAGGGCCTGCGTCTGGGCAACATGCCGCAGATCCGCACGATCATCGACGAAGAACTCGAACAGGTCTGGGCTGACAAGAAGACGCCGAAGGATGCACTCGATTCGTCGGTCACGCGCGGCGACGAACTGCTGCGCCGCTTCGAAAAAGCGGGTAGCTGATTCACGCGAGGGGCGCGCTTTCCCCGCCGTAACGGCTGGAACGTAAAGCGCGCCTCATCCGCTCACTGTTGCTAAGGACGTCGATGGACAAGCGTTCCCGCTTCGGCACCAGCCTCCTGCCGTATCTGCTCGTCGCGCCGCAACTCGCGATTACGTTGCTGTTCTTTCTGCTGCCCGCGGGCGAAGCCCTCTGGCAATCGACGCAGACACAGGACGCATTCGGCACGTCGAGCGAATTTGTCGGCTTGAGCAACTTCAAGCAGCTATTTGGCGATCCGCTATACCTCGCGTCGTTCGAAACGACGCTGATTTTCTGCGCACTCGTCACCGTGTCGGGTCTCGCGATCTCGCTGCTGTTCGCCGCCTGCGCCGACCGCGTGACACGCGGCGCGAAAGCCTATCAGACACTGTTGATCTGGCCGTACGCCGTCGCGCCCGCGATTGCCGCCGTGCTGTGGTCGTTCCTGTTCAACCCGAGCATCGGCCTCGTGACCTTCGCGCTCGGCAAGGCGGGCATCGTCTGGAATCATGCGCTCAACCCGGGACAGGCGATGTTCCTGGTCGTGCTCGCCTCAGTGTGGAAGCAGGTCAGCTACAACTTCCTGTTCTTCTACGCGGGACTGCAGGCCATTCCGCGTTCGCTGATCGAAGCAGCTGCGATCGACGGCGCGGGTCCCGTGCGGCGCTTCTTCGGCGTCGCGCTGCCGCTGCTGTCGCCGACGACGTTCTTTCTGCTCGTCGTCAATCTCGTCTACGCGTTCTTCGACACCTTTCCGATCATCGACGCCGCCACGGGCGGCGGTCCCGCGCAATCGACGCGCACGCTGATCTACAAGATCTTCGCCGAAGGCTTCCAGGGGCTCGATATCGGCAGCTCGGGCGCGCAGTCGGTGGTGCTGATGCTGATCGTCGTCGGGCTGACCGTCGTGCAGTTCCGTTTCATCGAGCGGAGGGTTCAATACTCATGATCGAGAATCGCCGCGGCTTCGATATCTTCTGCCACGTCGTGCTGATTATCGGCGTCGTGCTGGTCGTGTTCCCCGTCTACGTCGCGTTCTGCGCGGCGACGATGAGCGAGCATGAAGTGTTCAACGTCCCCCTTTCGCTCGTACCGAGCACGCATCTGTTCGAGAACATCGCGAACATCTGGACGCACGGCACAGGCAACGCGGCCAGCCCGTTCGGCACGATGCTCGTCAACAGCCTCGTCATGGCGCTCGTGATCGCAATCGGCAAGATCGCCGTGTCGATCATCTCGGCGTTCGCGATCGTGTTCTTCCGCTTTCCGGGACGCAACGTCGCGTTCTGGCTCATCTTCATCACGCTGATGCTGCCCGTCGAAGTGCGGATCTTTCCGACCGTGCAGGTCGTGTCGTCGATGCATCTGAGCAATACGTACGCTGGGCTCACGCTGCCGCTGATTGCGTCCGCGACCGCGACGTTCCTGTTCCGCCAGTTCTTCCTCACGCTGCCCGACGAGTTGATGGAAGCGGCGCGCATCGATGGCGCGGGGCCGATGCGTTTCTTCTGGGACGTCGTGCTGCCGCTGTCGAAGACGAACCTTGCGGCGCTCTTCGTGATCACGTTCATTTACGGCTGGAATCAATACCTGTGGCCGATCCTGATCACCAACCAGCAATCGCTGACGACGGCCGTGGTCGGCATCAAGAGCATGATCGCTTCCGGCGACACCGCGACCGAATGGCATCTCGTGATGGCCGCGACGCTACTCGCGATGCTGCCGCCGCTCGTCGTCGTGCTGGCGATGCAGCGCTGGTTCGTGCGCGGTCTCGTCGATGCTGAGAAGTAAGGCGGAAAAACAAGGATAAAGAGTCATGTCTGCACTGACGCTAAAAGGCGTAAAGAAATCGTACGACGGCAAGCAGAACGTTCTGCACGGCATCAACGCGGACGTCGAGGACGGCGAGTTCGTCGTGATGGTTGGACCGTCGGGTTGCGGCAAGTCGACCTTGCTGCGGATGGTCGCGGGACTTGAAGCGATCACCGAGGGCGAGATTGCGATCGACGGTAAGGTCGTCAATAACCTGGAGCCGAAGGATCGGAACATCGCGATGGTGTTCCAGAACTACGCACTGTATCCGCATATGACGGTTGCGGAGAACATGGGCTACGCGTTGAAGATTGCGGGGCTGACGAAATCGAAAATCGAGTCGCGGGTGCTGACGGCGGCGAAGATTCTCGAACTCGAGCCGCTGCTGTCGAGAAAGCCGCGCGAGCTGTCGGGCGGCCAGCGACAGCGCGTCGCGATGGGCCGCGCGATCGTGCGCGAGCCGGCGGTGTTTCTGTTCGATGAACCGCTGTCGAATCTCGATGCGCGTCTGCGCGTGCAGATGCGACTCGAAATCCAGCGTCTGCATGGACGGCTCAAGACGACAAGCCTTTACGTGACGCACGACCAGATCGAAGCGATGACGCTCGCGCAGCGTGTAATCGTGATGAACCGCGGTCACGCGGAGCAGATCGGTGCGCCCACCGAGGTTTATGAGCGGCCTGCTACGACATTTGTTGCCGGGTTTATCGGCTCGCCGGGGATGAATTTGCTGAACGGCTGGATCACTGAAGACGGCGCGTTTTTTGAAGTTGCTGGGGAGGGGCCGAAATTGCCTTTGGCCGGTGTGCCGGGTGTGGGCCGCGAAATCGCGGCGGGGCGTGCATGTGTGCTGGGAATTCGGCCCGAGCATATGACGCCGTCGTCTGATGCCGGTGCGGCGACTGCTGCACTTGCCGTCGATTCATGCGAGTTGCTCGGCGCGGATAATCTCGCGCATGGGCGCTGGGGGAAGCATGATGTCACGGTGAGGTTGCCGCATGGGCATCGGCCGTTAGCCGGCGAGCGGCTGGAGGTCGCTGTGCCTGCGGGGCAGATTCATTTTTTTGATGAGGAAACGGGGCGGCGGTTGAATTGAGGTTTTGATTTGGTTTTGGTTTTGGTTTTGGTTTTGGATTTGGTTTTGTCTACGACGTTTGGTTTTTGGCTTTGCGCTGGCATCCGCGTTTTGCCTTCGTGCTTCATGCGTCGCCCCTGTGCGGGGCGGCACCTACTTTTCTTTGCCGCCGCAAAGAAAAGTAGGCAAAAGAAAGCGGCTCACACCGCCAGTTCTTGTGTTTGCCTGAGGGCCCCCATAGGTTCTTACACTTCAAACGGCAACGCCCCCGTTCGCGCCCGTTGCCAACGTTCTCCCTGTACGCCTCACCCGCTTCAAGCCCCCGCGTCTCAGCACGCCGTGCCAGACAGTCCTCAGCCGCCCAGGTGGCAAACTGTGTGTAGGCATTCGCGCCATGACCGCATCACTCCGGACTGGGTAGCACGGCTGGTGTTTCTGATAAGAGCACCAACCTGTGCGGTGCGACACCCTACACACAGTTTGCCACCTGGGCGGCACAAACCGTTCGCTGCCGCTGGCTCTTGTACGGGCGTCTGACGCGGGTGAGGCTTCCATTCAAAGCGTTGGCAACGCACGCGAACAGAAATACTGCCGTGTGAAGCATAAGACCGGTTGAGGGCCCTCAGGCAAATACACGGGCTGGCGGTGTGAGCCGCTTTCTTTTGCCTACTTTTCTTTGCGGCGGCAAAGAAAAGTAGGTGCCGCCCCGCACAGGGGCAACGCTAGCAAACCAGAAACAAAACGCGGATGCCAGCGCAAACGCAAACGAAACCCAAACAACAACAAAGGCCCACGCAGTGGCACCCCCCCTACCCCAAACAAAAAGCACCACAGACACACGAAGTACAATACGGTTTCCGCCCGAGGCGCGCGCCAAACCCAAACCCGCTGCGCCCGGCAAATACCAGCAACACCCAAAACCCAAACCCATTCACCCGACGCCGTCCACCGTCACGCGGACCGCGAACCCAACTCAAGCGTAAAAATGGCCCAATACGTCTTCACCATGAACCGGGTCGGCAAGATCGTGCCGCCCAAGCGTCAAATCCTCAAAGACATCTCGCTGTCGTTCTTCCCCGGCGCCAAGATCGGTCTGCTCGGCCTGAACGGCTCGGGCAAGTCCACGCTGATCCGGATCATGGCCGGCGTCGACAAGGACATCGAAGGCGAAGCCACGCCGATGCCGAACCTGAACATCGGCTATCTGCCGCAGGAACCGCAGCTCGATCCGCAACAGACGGTGCGCGAAGCCGTCGAAGACGGTCTCGGCGACGTGTTCCAGGCGCAAAAGAAGCTCGATGAAATCTACGCCGCCTACGCCGAGCCGGACGCCGACTTCGACGCGCTCGCCGCCGAGCAGGCCAAGTACGAAGCCATCCTCGCAACGTCGGATGGCGGAAGCCCCGAGCAACAGCTCGAAGTCGCCGCCGACGCGCTGCGCCTGCCGCCGTGGGACGCGAAGATCGAGAACCTGTCGGGCGGCGAAAAGCGCCGCGTCGCGCTGTGCAAGCTGCTGCTTCAGAAGCCCGACATGCTGCTGCTCGACGAACCGACCAACCACCTCGACGCTGAATCCGTCGAATGGCTCGAGCAGTTCCTCACGCGCTTCCCCGGCACCGTCGTCGCTGTCACCCACGATCGCTACTTCCTCGACAACGCCGCCGAGTGGATTCTCGAACTCGACCGCGGCCATGGCATTCCGTGGAAGGGCAACTACAGCAGCTGGCTCGACCAGAAGGAAGAGCGCCTGAAGCAGGAAGAAGCGAGCGAATCCGCGCGTCAAAAGGCGATCAAGAAGGAACTGGAGTGGGTGCGCCAGAACCCGAAGGGCCGTCAGGCGAAGTCCAAGGCGCGTATTGCCCGCTTCGAGGAACTGAATAGCCAGGAATACCAGAAGCGCAACGAAACGCAGGAAATCTTCATCCCTGTCGGCGACCGCCTCGGCAATGAAGTGATCGAGTTCAAGAACGTCAGCAAATCGTATGGCGACCGCCTGCTCATCGATGACCTCAGCCTGAAGATTCCGGCAGGCGCGATCGTCGGCATCATCGGCCCGAACGGCGCCGGCAAGTCGACCCTCTTCCGCATGCTGACGGGCAAGGAACAGCCGGATTCGGGCGAAATCGTCAAGGGCCCGACCGTCAAGCTGGCGTATGTCGATCAGAGCCGCGACGCGCTCGAAGGCGACAAAACCGTGTTCGAAGCGATCTCCGGCGGCGCGGACGTGCTGACGGTCGGCAAGTACGAAACGCCGTCGCGTGCATATATCGGCCGCTTCAACTTCAAGGGCGGCGACCAGCAGAAGATCGTCGGCAATCTGTCGGGCGGCGAACGCGGCCGTCTGCATCTGGCCAAGACGCTGATCGAGGGCGGCAACGTGCTGCTGCTGGACGAACCGTCGAACGACCTCGACGTCGAAACGCTGCGCGCGCTCGAAGACGCGCTGCTCGAATTCGCCGGCTCGGTCATGGTGATCTCGCACGATCGCTGGTTTCTCGACCGTATCGCGACGCACATCCTCGCGTTTGAAGGCGATTCGCAAGTCACGTTCTTCAACGGTAACTACCAGGAGTACGAAGCGGACAAACGCGCCCGTCTCGGCGAAGAAGCGGCGCGTCCGAAGCGTCTGCGCTACAAGCCGATCACCCGTTAAGCGTTGTTGTCGTGTCGTCCGCAGCCGGGCCGCTTGGCGCGGTTCGATGCGGACGGCATAAGAGTTGCTCCCGTCACTCGCAAGCCGCATTCGATCCAGGCAATTTCAGACGCAGGCACCCGCTGCCTGCGCCGCACGCCGAAGCGCGGCAAGATCCACCCTATGTAACCCGATAACCCGAACCACGGCCGGCGCACGGACGAGGAGGTGGCATGGCGATGTCGATGGGCAAGCGCGTGACGTTGGCCGTCGCAGGCGCGATCGTGCTGCTCGTCGTGATTGCGCTGGGCGGGTTGTATTTCGTGCAACACGAAGTGAAAGAGCGCGTCGCCGAAGCGCTCGCGCCGCTCGGCACGGCGGAAAGTATCGACGTCGGCTTTTCGGCGATCACGCTGCGCCACGTCCGGCTGACGGCGCCCAACGACTGGCCGACGCCCGACGCCTTCACCGCCGACGAAATCACGATGACACCCGACATTCGCGATCTGCTCGCGCATCGCGTGCATCTGCAAAGCGTCGTGGTGCGCGGCTTCACGCTGGCGCTCGTACGCACCGCTAGCGGCCGGCTGGAAATCCTGCCGAAGCTGCGTCAAACGGTGAGCCGTCCCGGCCAGCCGGCAAGCGAAGCGAGCGGCGCAGCGGAGGGCCGGCCCCCGCTACCCGCCGAGAAACTCATTGATCACATCGCGTTCGCGGACGGCCAGTTCGTCTTCTACGACGCGATGATCCGCAAGCCGCCCTACAAGGTGACGGTCAGTGACGCGAGCGCGACTGTCGATCACATCCACCTGCCCGACCTCACCGAACCGACGAGTCTGTCCGTCAAAGGCTCGATCAAGGGGCCGACGCACACGGGCACGGTGACGTTCGACGGCTGGATGAAGATCGCCAGCAAGGACTCGCAGACGACCACGACGCTGCGCGGCGTCGATGTCGTGACGCTGGATCCGTATCTGCTGAAAAAGGCCGGCGCGAAAACTCAGGTAACGGGCGGCACACTCGACCTCAATCTGCAGTCGACGGTGACGAGCTATCACATTCACGCGCCGGGCACGGTCACGCTGCATCATCTGCAACTGGCCGCGACCGACGATCCGCTCGACACTTTCATGCAGATCCCGACGCGCGCCGCCGTCGCCGCGCTCAAACAACATGGCGACGACATCACGCTGCACTTCGTGATCGACGGCAATCTGCGCGATCCGAAGTTCAAGCTCAATGAAAGCGTGATGACCGAGTTGCGCGCGAACTTCGCGAAGGCGCTGGGCGTCAGCGCCGAAGGCGTCGCGAAGGGTGCGGGTGAAACGGTGAAAGGGCTTGGGAACGCGCTGAAGAATTTGCTGGGCCAATAAGGCCCACACTAGCGCGGTCTTACACGGGAAGACCCAGTTCCCGGAGTTTCGCTTCGGTTTGCGTGGCGTCCGTGTGGTGCACGCCGTGCCAGCCCAGTTCCGTCGCAGCGGTGGCGTTCTTCAGGTTGTCGTCGATGAAAACGAGTTCGTGCGCTTCGATACCGGGCAGATGCGCGCGGATACGGCCCAGCATCTCCGCGAAGATCGCGGGATCGGGCTTGACCATCTTGACGCGCCCCGACACGACGATGTCCTTGAAGCGCCGCAGCACGGGATAGTGCTCCCACGCATACGGGAAGGTCTCGTCCGACCAGTTCGTCAGACCGAAGAGCGGCACGTTCGCGGCTTCAAGCTTTTCCACCGTCGCGACGCCGTCGTCGAGTTCGCCCGCCACCATTTGATGCCAGCGCTCATAAAACGCGCGAATCAGCGCTTCGTGCTCGGGAAACTTCGCGACCAGTTCGGCCGTACCTTCCGCGATCGGCTGGCCGCCGTCCTGACGGATCACCCAGTCCATCGTGCAGACGTTCGACAGGAACCATGCGCGCTCCGCGTCGTCGGGAATCAGCTCGCGATACAGATACTGCGGGCTCCAGTCGATCAACACGCCGCCGAAATCGAATACGACTGCCTTGATGGTCATGCGAACTCCGTTTGCAGAATGTCATCGAGAGGACGCACCTTGACGCGCTTGCCCGTCATCGACGAGTTCGCCCAGACGAAGTTCTGGTGCTCGACGATCTTGTCGGCAGCGAGGTGCGGCTTGTCTTGCGTGGTGTGCAGATCGGCGACGATCGTCGTGCGCAGGCCGAGCAGTTCGGCGCGGCGCGCCGTTGCGTTGACGCAGAACTCGGACGCGTAACCGCAGATCAGCACGCTGTCGATGTCCTGTTGTCGAAGCTGGTCGGCAAGCGGCGTCTCGTGGAACGAATCGCCGACCGTCTTGTGGATCGACGCATCCGTTTGCTCGCGAACGAGCGCGACGGGCAACTGCCAGGCGTCGCTGCCGCGCGCGAGCGGTCCGTTTGCGTCGCTCTCGTGCTGCACGAAGAAGACGGGCGCATTCGCCTTGCGCGCCGCGGCCGTGAGCCGGTTGATGCCGCCGATGACTGCTTCGCCGCGATACGCGGGGGAAGACCCGCTGAAGAACATCTGCTGTACGTCGATGACGATGACGGCAACACCGGACATGCGAGCCTCGCAATTCGTTGGTGATGGATGGAGCGAAACGGCGGCGTTAAACGGCCGAGCCGCCGTTTAGAAGCGACTCGTCAGCATAGCGGCGAATGGGATGCTGTGTAAAAACCCGCTGCGCGATCAACTCAGCTTGCTTTCGAGCGATCGCGCAGCGCAACGCTGCGCAGCGCGTCAGACCGGCTGCGTGCGCGTCTCGAGCCAAGCCTTCGCGTCGCCCGACACATGCGGCGACACGCGGGTGCGCACCATCTCGTGATATGCGTTGAGCCACGCGCGCTCGTCGTCGTTCAACAGGTTCAACGCGACGCAGCGCGTGTCGATCGGGCACAGCGTCAGCGTTTCGAATTCGAGGAAATCGCCGAACTCGGTCTTCCCCGCCGCGCGATTCAACACCAGATTCTCGATGCGGATACCCCACTTGCCCGGACGATAGATGCCCGGCTCGATCGACGTGATCATCCCCTCTTCCATTGCCGTCCAGGCTTCGGCGGGCGCGTAGTGCGAAATCACCTGCGGGCCTTCGTGGACGTTCAGGAAGTAGCCGACGCCGTGGCCCGTGCCGTGCCCGTAGTCCGCGCCCGCTTCCCAGATCGGTGCGCGCGCGATCGAGTCGAGCATCGGCGAACGGATGCCGCGCGGAAACTTCGCGCGCGACAACGCCATCGTGCCCTTCAGCACCGTGGTGAAGTCGCGCCGATGTTCGTCGTTGATCGTACCGATGGGCACGACGCGCGTGATGTCCGTCGTGCCGCTCAGATACTGGCCGCCCGAGTCGATCAGCAGCAGGCCGTTGCCTTCGATCGTCGAATGCGACGCGGGTGTCGCACGGTAATGCGGCATTGCGCCGTTCGCATTGAAGCCGGCGATGGTCGCGAAGCTCAGCGTGACAAAGCCCGGCCGACGCGCGCGCGCCGCCGTGAGCCTTTCGTCGATGGTCAGTTCGGTGATTTTTTCGCGGCCCAGCGCGCCTTCGAACCACGCGAAAAATTCAGCGAGTGCCGCGCCGTCCTGCTCCATCGTCGCGCGCACGTGTTCGGCTTCGGCTTCCGTCTTGCGCGACTTGAAGAACGTGGACGGATTCACCGCCTCGACGATCGCCACCGAAGCGGGCACCGACTGCAGCAAGCCGTAGGTGATGCGGCGCGGGTCGATCAGCAGCGTCTGCCCGTTCGGCAGCGCAGCGAGCGCGTCGGCCGCCTTCGCGTACGCCTCGACGCGAATGCCGTCGCGGGCGAGCGATTCGGCCAGCTCAGCCGGCACCTTGCCGTCCACGACGAACAGCGACGCGCGATCCAGCCCGATCAGCGCGTGCGCGACGAACACCGGGTTGTAGTTCACGTCCGCGCCGCGCAGATTCAGCAGCCAGGCGAGATCGTCGAGCGTGGAGATGAAGTGCCACTGCGCACCCTTCTCCTGCATCGCGCGGCGAATCTGGTCCAGCTTCTGCGCGCGCGAGACGCTCGCATGCGGCGCGACGTGCTCATAGACGGCGCCCGTCGGCAGCGACGGACGCTGCGGCCAGACGGTGTCGAGCAGATCGAGGTCCGTGCGCAGGTTGACGCCGCGAGCCTTCAGCGCATCGGTCAGCGCGCGCGCTGCCGCCACGCCCAGCACCGCGCCGTCGACACCGACCGTCGCGCCCGCCGGCACGTTCTGCGCGAGCCAGTCGATGTGCGGCGCGCTTTGCTGCCCGCCGAACATCTTCATCAGCTGGATGCCCGTGGCCGCCAGTTGTGCCTCGGCCTGTACCCAATAGCGGCTGTCGACCCACAGTCCGGCGAAATCCGCCGTCACGACCAGCGTGCCGACCGAGCCGGTGAAGCCCGACAGCCATTCGCGGCCTTGCCAGCGTCCGGGCAGATATTCGGAAAGATGCGGGTCCGCTGATGGCACGAGCCAGGCGGCGAGCCCTGCCTGCTTCATGGCGCTACGCAGTTGCGCAATGCGCTCGGGGATCGAGGCGGTTTCGGGGAGTCGTACGTTCATCGGTTTCACCTGCAAGAATTCATCGACGGGAGAACAAGCCGACCGTCACGGCAACAGCAACCAGAGCAATAGCAGTGCAGACGGGCCACTCGAGCGTGTCGCCGTCGTGGAAAAGCTGGGTGACGTTGCCAGCCATGTGCGCGAGGACGGCACCCGCCACGCCGATCAGCATCGCCATCCACAGCACGACGTGGCTCGCGCGCCGCAGCGGATGTAGCCACCAGCTGGCCGCGCCGACGACGGCGCCAAGAATGATCAGTCCGGGCCAGCCCATTAGCGTCGCCCGCCCATCAAATTAAGACTGTTCTGATAGGCGGCTGTTTTATCGATGGCTAGCATTTTTTCTCTTTCACTAGAAGGTCCACGCGGCTTTCTGCGTAGCGGTTGAGTTTAGGGGCCGGGATTAGGTTAAGCAAGCTGAAAGCCTCCCGTGCCAGATCGCTGCGCCCACCCCACCGTCCATGCGAATTGCCCTTATTGAGCCTGACCTCCGGCATGCGGAAATCGTCGGCCGGCTACTGCTTGCCGGGGGGCATGCCTGTCATCACTTCCCGTCCAGCGCGCCTTTTCTGGCGGGCGCCGCAAGCGAATTCTTCGATCTCCTCGTTACCGACGCGTATTGCGGCGACGCCGCCGCGGAAGACGTGATCGTGCGGGTGCGCCAGGTTCTGCCGGGCCTGCCCGTCATCGCCATGATGACCACGCCGCGCGAAAGCGAACTGGTCGCCATGCTGCAATCAGGTGCCGACGACTGTCTGTCGAAACCCGTGCGCGGTCCCGAAATGCTGGCCCGCATCGAAGCGCTGATGCGCCGCGCCGGTATTCGCCGCCCGCGCAACCGCGTGCGCGAAATGTTCGGCGAATATGCGTTCGACGCCGGCCGCTCCATTGTCAGCTTTCGGGGACAGAGCGTCACGCTGACGCCGAAAGAACTGCAGTTCGCCCTGCTGCTGTTTACCAATATGTCGCGGCCGGTGTCGCGCGCGCACATCCTCGAGACCGTCTGGTCGCGCCGCCGCGACGTAAAGTCGCGCACGCTCGACACGCACGCGTCGCGCATCCGCACCAAGCTCGAACTTCGCCCGGAATTCGGCTACACGCTTACGCCGCTGTACGGTTACGGCTACCGTCTGGACCAGATTCCCGTCGAAAACACGGATAGCGCGGATAAACCCGCGCCGACTGAAAGAATCGCGGAAACGCTATAATATTGGGCCTAACCATAGCCCCAATACCGTGCCCAAAAAGCCGTAGCGTCCCCGTGCAACTGTTAACGATCGGAATCAACCACCACACCGCGCCCGTCGCCTTGCGCGAACGCGTGGCGTTTCCGGTCGACCAGATCAAGCCGGCGCTGTCGACGTTCAAGGACATCTTTCTCGGCCGCACGGCCCGCACGGCGCCGGAAGCAGCCATTCTGTCCACCTGCAACCGCACTGAGCTCTACTGCGCCACCGACGACCAGGCCGCCCGCGAGGCCGCCACCCACTGGCTGTCGAAGTACCACAACATCGCCATCGACGAACTCGCGCCGCACGTGTATGCGCTGCCGCAGTCGGAAGCCGTGCGCCACGCGTTTCGCGTCGCGTCGGGGCTGGATTCGATGGTGCTGGGTGAGACGCAGATCGTCGGCCAGATGAAGGATGCAGTGCGCACGGCGTCGGAAGCCGGCGCGCTCGGCACGTATCTGAACCAGTTGTTCCAGCGCACCTTTGCCGTCGCGAAAGAGGTGCGGACGACGACTGAAATCGGGGCGCAATCGGTTTCGATGGCCGCCGCGGCAGTGCGCCTCGCGCAGCGCATTTTCGACAAGGTGTCGAATCAACGCGTGCTGTTCATCGGCGCGGGTGAAATGATCGAGCTTTGCGCAACGCACTTTGCCGCGCAACAGCCGCGCGAGCTGGTCGTCGCGAACCGCACCGCCGAGCGCGGCCAGCGTCTTGCAGACCGCTTCAATGGCCGGTCGATTCCGCTGTCGGAATTGCCCACGCGCATGCACGAGTTCGACATCATCGTGTCGTGCACGGCGTCGACGCTGCCTATCATCGGTCTTGGCGCCGTGGAGCGCGCGGTAAAGGCGCGGCGTCACCGCCCCATTTTCATGGTCGATCTCGCCGTGCCCCGCGACATCGAGCCGGAAGTCGGCAAGCTCGAAGACGTGTTCCTGTATACCGTCGACGACCTCGGCGCGATCGTCCGTGAAGGCAATGCGTCGCGGCAAGCCGCTGTCGCGCAGGCCGAGACGATCATCGAAACGCGCGTGCAGAATTTCATGCAGTGGCTCGACGCGCGCAGCATCGTGCCCGTCATCCGTCACATGCACACGCAGGCCGACGCGCTGCGCCGCGCCGAAGTCGAAAAGGCGCAAAAGCTGCTCGCACGCGGCGACGACCCGGCTGCCGTGCTCGAAGCGCTGTCGCAGGCGCTCACCAACAAGCTCATCCACGGTCCCACGCACGCGCTCAACCGCGCAAGCAGCGAGGAACGCGATTCGCTCATCGAACTGATGAGCGGCTTCTACAAGCACGCTCACTCTTCTTCCGAGCGTTAGCGGCGCTACACGCCGCGGCATCGCGCAGGTTGCCGACCAGGCCCGCGTGGTGCTTCATCTCATTGTCCTGGGCTTTCGTCCCGGGTTATCGTCCCGAATTCCCGAATTCAGCCGTTCTTCCCGGAGCCCGCTCCGACCGACCGCCCAATGAAAACGAGCATGCAAGCCAAGCTCGACCAGCTCACCACCCGGCTGGCCGAACTGAACGACCTGTTGAGCCGCGCAGACGTCACGTCGAACATCGACCAGTACCGCAAGCTCACGCGTGAACACGCGGAACTGCAGCCCGTCGTCGAGCAGTACGGTCTCTGGCGCCAGTCGATGAACGACGCGGCCACCGCGCAGGAACTGCTGTCGGACCCATCGATGAAAGACTTCGCCGAAGAGGAAATCCGCTCGGCGCGCGATCAGATGGAAAAGCTCGAAGGCGAGTTGCAGAAGATGCTGCTGCCGAAAGACCCGAACGACGAGCGCAACATCTTCCTCGAAATCCGCGCGGGCACGGGCGGCGACGAATCGGCGCTGTTCGCGGGCGACCTGCTGCGCATGTATCTGCGCTACGCGGAACGCAACCGCTGGCAGGTCGAGATGATGTCGGCGAGCGAATCGGATCTGGGCGGCTACAAGGAAGTGATCGTGCGGATTGCGGGCGACGCCGCGTATTCGAAGCTCAAGTTCGAGTCGGGCGGTCATCGCGTGCAGCGCGTGCCGGCGACGGAAACGCAAGGCCGCATCCATACGTCGGCGTGCACGGTCGCGGTGATGCCGGAAGCGGATGAAATCGGCGAAGTCGAAATCAATCCCGCTGACCTGCGCATCGACACGTTCCGCGCGTCCGGCGCGGGCGGCCAGCACATCAACAAGACTGATTCCGCGGTGCGTGTGACGCACTTGCCGACGGGCATCGTCGTCGAGTGTCAGGACGACCGCTCGCAGCACAAGAACAAGGACCGCGCGCTGAAAGTGCTCGCGGCGCGCATCAAGGACAAGCAGTACCACGAGCAGCATGCAAAGGAAGCCGCGACGCGCAAGAGCCTGATCGGCTCGGGCGACCGCTCGGAGCGCATTCGCACGTACAACTTCCCGCAAGGCCGTCTCACCGATCACCGGATCAACCTGACGCTGTATCGCCTCGAATCGATCATGGAAGGCGATCTCGACGAGCTGATCGCGGCGCTCGTGTCCGAGCATCAGGCGGAACTGCTCGCATCGCTTGGCGACGCGGACTGAGCGGCGCGCATGAATACCGTCGATACCGTCACCACGTTGCTGCGCGCCTCGCCGCTGCCCGCGCTGGAAGCGCGCATTCTGCTCGGCCATGCGTTGGGCTGGCGTCGCACGGAACTGATTACACGCGCCGACGAGGCACTCGACGCCGCCAGGGTAACGGCCTTTCGTGAGCTGGAAGCACGACGCGTGACGGGCGAACCGATCGCGCAACTGATCGGCTCGCGAGAATTCTTCGGGCTCGATTTCCACGTCACGCGCGACGTGCTGATTCCTCGCCCCGAAACCGAACTGCTCGTCGAAACAGCCGTGCAGGCGCTCGAAGGCCGCGCCGCGCGCTCGCGCGTGCTCGATCTCGGCACGGGCACGGGGGCGATTGCTGTGTCGATTGCGTGGTCGCGGCCGGATGCACGCGTTTGGGCCGTCGATCGCTCGGCCGAAGCGCTAGACGTCGCGCGACATAACGCCGTCAAGCTTCTCGAACCGAAACGTCCCGGCGGCGACCTGCAATTCGCACAAAGCGACTGGTACGCCGCGCTCGACGCTTCGCTCACCTTCGACGTGATCGTCAGCAACCCGCCGTATATCGCGAGTGGCGATCCGCATCTGTCGCAAGGCGATCTGCGTTTCGAACCGCGCGGCGCGCTCACCGACGAAGCCGACGGCCTCTCGGCGATCCGCGCGATCGTCGCCGGCGCGCCGACGCGGCTCGTGCCGAATGGCGTGCTGTGGATGGAGCACGGCTACGATCAGGCCGAAGCCGTCCGCGCGATCCTCACGGCGCAAGGCTTTGCCGACGTGCGCTCGGAATGCGATCTGGCGGATATCGAACGCATCAGCGGCGGTCGTTGGCCGGGCTGATACGCAGTAGTGGCGGCGCGTTGAGATGGCGCCCAGGCGCACCGATCCAGCCGCCGGTCGCTATCAGAGAAATCCGCTATCATTTCACTCTATCTCTTTACACACCGGAACCGCAAGGTCAGTCATGGACACGCAACAACGCATCAAGCAAATCGTCGACGAAAATCCCGTCGTGCTCTTCATGAAAGGCAACGCGCAATTCCCGATGTGCGGCTTTTCGGGCCGCGCGGTGCAGATCCTGAAGGCATGCGGCGTCGATCAGTTCAAGACGGTCAACGTCCTCGAAGACGACGAAGTGCGCCAGGGCATCAAGGAATTCTCGAACTGGCCGACCATCCCGCAGCTGTACGTCAACGGTGAATTCGTCGGCGGCTCGGACATCATGATGGAGATGTATCAGTCGGGCGAACTGCAGCAACTCTTCGCTGCCGCCTGAGCCACGCAACTGAGCCACGAGAGACGGCGCCGCACGTCATGGAAACACGCGCCGCGGCGGCTCGCCGTCTCATCGTCGCCATTACGGGAGCAACGGGCGCCATTTATGGCATCCGGCTGCTCCAGACGCTGCGCAAACTGGGCAGCGTCGAAAGTCATCTGCTGATTTCCAGCGCCGGCTGGCTCAATATCCAGCACGAACTCCAACTGTCGCGTGAAGACGTGCATTCGCTCGCGGATGTCGTTCATTCCGTGCGCGATGTCGGCGCGAGCATCGCGTCAGGCTCGTTTTCGACAGACGGCATGATCATCGCGCCGTGCTCGATGAAAACGCTGGCAAGTGTCGCGCACGGCCTTTCCGACAATCTGATCACGCGCGCCGCCGATGTCACGCTGAAGGAACGTCGACGGCTCGTGCTGATGGTGCGCGAAACGCCGTTCAATCTCGCGCATCTGCGCAACATGACGGCCGTCACCGAAATGGGCGGCGTGATTTTTCCGCCGCTGCCCGCCTTCTACAATCGGCCGGAGTCGATCGATCAGATGGTCGACGATACGGTCGCCCGCGTGCTCGACCTGTTCGCGCTGGGTCCGGCGCTCGCGCCCGCGTGGCAAGGGTTGAATAGTCCGTCGCAGTGAGGCGCGCCGCCAGCGCGTTGAATTCACAACTGTCGCGACGCAATCAAATCCCCGTTTCACCGTTTATCAAATGACAGTGTGGCCTTATATTGGCTCCAACGAAACTTTTCCGGCCCTCAACCAGCCCGCACTGCCATGACCCGCTTGCCGTCCCTCTTCCTGTCGCACGGCGCGCCGACGCTGCCGATCGACCCTTCTATGCCGCGCGCGGAGTTCGCGTCCCTGTCTGCAGAAGTGCCGCGCCCGAATGCGATCCTGATGCTGTCCGCTCATTGGATGACGCAGCAACCCGCGGCGAGTACGTCCGACGCGCCCGAGACGATTCACGACTTCTACGGCTTCCCGCGTCAGTTGTACGAGATTCAGTACCCGGCGCCGGGCGCACCCGATATCGCGCGTCGCGCTGCCGCGCTGCTCGGCGAACAGGGCATTCCGACCGCGACGCAACCGCATGGTCTCGACCACGGTGCATGGGTGCCGATGCTGCTGATGTTCCCGCATGCCGACGTCCCCATCGCGCAACTGTCGATCCAGCCGAGGCTCGATCCCGCGCATCACTTCCGCGTCGGACGCGCGCTGCGCCCGTTGCAGGACGAGGGCGTGATGATCGTCGGTTCGGGGCAGATCACGCACAATCTGCGCGAAGCGGATTTCTCGGCTCGGCCGGAAGACGCCGATCCGCGCGTGACGGAATTCACCGACTGGTTCGAAGCGCGCCTCGCCGACCGCGATATCGATGCGTTGCTCGATTACCGGCGTCAGGCGCCGCACGCCGCGTTCATGCATCCAACCGACGAACATCTGCTGCCCGTGTTCGCCGCGCTGGGCGCAGCGCCCGATGACTACACACTCGGCATTCAGTCGCTCGGGACGTTCCAGCGCTCGCTGGCGATGACGAACTACGTGTTCGGCAACTCGTAAGCGTTCTCCGCCGCGCGTTGCACATAAAAAAGCCCGCCAGAATCTGGCGGGCTTTTTTCATCAGGCAGGCGATCGATCGCTCTGGATCAGGCGCCGATCCCTTCGAGAATCTCGTCGTGCGATTCACGCTCGTTCAGATACTCGGTGCGATAGCCCGTGTGCACGCCCCAGTAATAGAAGATCAGCGAGAACACGATCACCACCAGCATGTCCCAGCCGTATGGCAACACACCCATACCGCCGAACTGCTTGCTGCCGATCAGCGACAGGATCGCCATCACGGGCAGATACGCGACCAGCCACCAGGCCGCCTTCAGATCCTGGTTGAAGCCGCCGAAGCCCGACTTCGCCTGAAAGTAGAAGAACACGGGGAGCGCGACGATCATCAGCAGAATGATTTCGCCCGTCAGCGGCCACTTTGCCCAGTAAAGGATCAGCGACGCGCACACGAATGCGAACGGCGCGATCACGCTCATGCCGCGAATGTGCAGCGGACGCTCAAGGTCCGTCGCCGCGCGGCGCAGCGCCATCAGGCTGATCGGGCCCGTCAGGTACGAGATCACCGTCGCCACCGAAATCACGGCCGCCAGCGAACTCCAGCCGCGGAAGAAGAACAGGAAGATGAACGATACAAACAGGTTGAACCACATCGCCGGACGCGGCACGCCGTACAGCGGATGCACGGTGCCGAACATCTTCGGCATCGTGTTGTTGCGCTCCATCGCGTAGATCATGCGCGTCGTGGTCGCCATATAGGTCGTGCCCGTGCCGCTCGGGCTCACGAACGCGTCGACGTACAGCAGAATCGCCAGCCAGTTCAGGTTCAGCGCGATTGCCAGTTCGGCGAACGGCGACTTGAAATTGAACTGGTTCCAGCCCTTCACCACGTCGGCCGGATTCACCGCGCCGATGTACGCGACCTGCAGCAGCACGTAGATCACCAGCGCCAGCAGGATCGAGCCGATCACCGCAAACGGCACGCTCTTCGCCGGATTGCGCGCTTCCCCCGCGAGGTTGATCGGGCTCTGGAAACCGTTGAACGCGAACACGATGCCGCTCGTCGCCACCGCCGTCAGCACCGCCGACCAGCCGTACGGTGCGAATACGCCCGTGCCGCCGAGAGTTTCACCGAGGTTTTCCTTGTGGAAGCCGCTCATCATCAGGCCGAGAATCGTGAGGCCCGGGATGATGAACTTGAAGATCGTGATGGTCGTGTTCGCGCGCGCGAACACCTTCACGCCCCAGTAGTTCAGCAGGAAGTAGATGACCACCAGCACGGCCGAAAGCAGAAGCCCGGGCGTCGTCAGTTCGCTGTTGATAAAGAGGTTATGCGCCCATTCGTACGGCCACGTGCTCATATACTGAATCGACGCTTCAGCCTCGATCGGAATCACCGAGACAATCGCGATCCAGTTGGCCCACGCGCTGATAAAGCCGACCAGTGCACCATGCGAGTAGCGCGCGTAACGCACCATGCCGCCCGACTCGGGGAACATCGCGCCGAGTTCGGCATAGGTCAGCGCGATTGCGAGAATCACCACCGCACCGATCACCCACGCGCACAGCGCCGCAGGACCCGCGATCTTGGCCGCCTTCCAGGCGCCGAACAGCCAGCCGGACCCGATAATCGAACCGAGTCCCGTCAGCATCAGCGCGAATGGGCCGATGTGCCGTTGAATAGAACTTTTCACGTCTTCTCCTATATCTGAAAGCACGCCGCTGCCGTGGCCGTTAGACACGGCTGGAAGTCATAGGAAAGACTAGGGCATGCGGCGAGCGGTCGCGAGCACGATTGCGAGAATTCTGTAACAGGTGCAACCGGTCGCGCGCGGGGCGTAGTTTAACGGTTGCACCGCGCGATTGCAGTCAAAATACGTTTGAGCCCTACAAAAAAACCGGGAAAATAGCAAGCTTTGTAAGCAATTTAGTACCTAATATCCCCGATCTATATGAGGATTTAAAGATTACGGTTGACCTTCTCTCGAAATGCCCGTATAAAGGACGGGCAGGATTTCAAGCGGCGAGTGAATTGGTTCTTTCGTAGTTCGCCCATCAACGGTACTCCGGTTGGTCCTATTACCCTTCCTTGATTTTCATGCACCCTCGGGCTTCGGCCTTATTTACCATTTTTAGGAAACAGTAATATGGAAACCGGTACCGTCAAGTGGTTCAATGACGCAAAGGGCTTTGGCTTTATCACGCCGGACGCTGGCGGCGAAGATCTGTTCGCGCATTTCTCGGAAATCCGCGTAGAAGGCTTCAAGACGCTGCAGGAAAACCAAAAGGTTACCTACGACGTCAAGACGGGCCCGAAGGGCAAGCAGGCCGCTAACATCAAGCCGGTCTAAGCTTAGCTTCCTTCCGGAACGCACAAAAACCCCGCCTAGGCGGGGTTTTTTGTTTTCTGCGTTTCTTTTCCGCGTTAATCGGGATTTCGGCGTGAAATCCGAAACCTTTACCGGAATACGCGTTGCGCGTGAATGCCCAAGCCGGTTGCAACACTGGCAAGCCGGTCGCCGAACACGGGGCGCGCATCGGGAAACGCCGCAGCCAGCGCGCCCGACAAGAACGCCAGTCCCGTCGATCCACCCGTGAAGTACAACGCATCGACATCGCGCGGTGCGACGCCCGCCCGCTGCACGGTTTCGCGCGCGGCCTCGACGATGCGCAAGGTCTCGTCCTTGCCCGCCGCAATCAGTTGCGCTTCATCGAACGCGAGGCGCAAATCCTCTTCGACGATTTCCAGATCGATCAGCGTCTCGCCACCCGCCGCGACGCCGATCTTCGCTTCTTCCGCATGCGCCGCGAGCGCATGGCCGTAACGCTGCTCGACGACGCGCATCAGCCGGTCGTGATGCCGCGTGTCCGAATAAAGATGCCGCATCAAGCTGAGCTCGGATACGCGCTTCGGCGTGTAGATCGTGTTGATCAGATGCCAGGTGGCGAGGTCGAAGTAAATGCGGTTCGGCACCTCGCGTCCTTCCGGATCGAGCGATTGATAGCCGAGTTCGCGCAGGATCGTCGCCAGTTCGACGCGCCGGTCGAAGTCCGTTCCAGCAACATGCACGCCGTGATGCGCCAGCACATCGTCCTTGCGATCGATACGCTTCATCCGCTCCGGCCCAACTCGCACCAGCGAGAAGTCCGACGTACCGCCGCCGATATCCGCCACCAGCACCAGCCCTTCCTGCGTCAGATGCGCTTCGTAATCGAAGGCGGCCGCGATCGGCTCGTACTGGAAGTGAATCTCGCTGAGACCAACCGAGCGCGCCGCCGCTTCGAGCTGCTGCTGCGCGAGCTGATCGGCGCGCGGATCGTCGTCGACGAAAAACACCGGGCGCCCGAGCACCGCGCGACTGATCGACGAGCCCGCCGTCTGTTCCGCGCAGCGCTTCAGATGCGTGACGAAGACCGCGATCACGTCGGTGTATTTGATCGCGGAGCCGTCGCCAAGGTCGGTTGTGTTTTCCGCGAGCGCCGAGCCGAGAATGCTCTTCATCGAGCGCATCAGGCGGCCGTCGAAGCCGTCGACATACGCTTCGAGCGCCGCGCGGCCGTACTCGCGCCGGTTTTCGTCGGTGTTGAAGAAGACGGCCGTGGGCAGCGTCGTGTAGGCGCCTTCGACAGGCGCCAGCTTCAGCGTCGCCCGCCCGCCGCCCGGCGAACCGCCGACGGGAACAGCAACTGCCGAATTCGACGTGCCGAAGTCAATCGCGCAATAGGTCATGGCAGGATTCGCCGCTCACGCAGGCGCGCACAGAAAAAGGACGGGCTTTGTAACATGAAAGCTGTGACACCATCAACCGGCAGTGCGGGGTCCGCGCTGCCGCGATGGGGAATGCAGATTGCTTCATCGAAAAGTCGCGCCGGGCTCGAATGAATCCGACAGGATACGCTGTTCGACGGCCCGCTTACAGAATCCTCATAATTCTCTCGCGCTCATTGGCTCGATCATTGGCTCGCTGATTCAGGAGACTCGATGCAGGAACCTTCCACCGCCACGGTTCGCACCGACTCGGCCAGCATCGTCGAAACCGATCTGCCTTCACGGCTCGACCGCCTGCCATGGGGCCGCTTTCATTCGCTGATCGTCGTCGCGCTCGGTGTGACGTGGCTGCTCGACGGGCTGGAGGTGACGCTCGCGGGGTCCGTTGCGAGCGCGTTGAAATCGAGCGAGGTGCTGCGCTTCTCGAACGCGGACGTGGGGCTGGCGGGCAGCGCGTATATCGCCGGCGCGGTGCTGGGCGCGCTCGGCTTCGGCTGGCTGACCGACCGGCTCGGCCGACGCAAGCTGTTCTTCATCACGCTCGCGCTGTATCTCGCGGCGACGGCGGCGACCGCCTTTTCGTGGAACCTCACGAGTTTTCTGGTGTTTCGCTTCCTGACGGGCGCGGGCATCGGCGGGGAGTACACGGCGATCAATTCGACGATCCAGGAATTCACGCCCGCCCGCGTGCGCGGACATACCGACCTCGCGATCAACGGCACGTTCTGGATCGGCGCGGCACTGGGTGCGGTCGGTTCGCTGGTCATGCTCGATCCGCATCTGCTGCCGGGGGACTGGGGGTGGCGCGCGTGCTTCTTCATCGGCGCCGCGCTCGCACTGGCGATCCTGCCGATGCGTGTCTGGATACCCGAAAGCCCACGCTGGCTGCTCACGCACGGCGAGGAGAAACAAGCGCGAGAGATCGTCGAAGGGATCGAGGCGCGTTTTCGCGCCGACAATCACACGCTCGCCGACGACACCCTCATACGCCTGCGCCTGCGCGCCCGCGAGCACACGACGCTACGTGAAGTCTTCCACACGCTGTTCATGGTGCATCGGCGTCGGGCGCTGGTCGGGCTGTCGCTGATGACGGCGCAGGCGTTCTTCTACAACGCGATCTTCTTCACCTACGCGCTCGTGTTGACCGATTTCTATCATGTGCCGGGCGACCATATCGGCTGGTACATCCTGCCCTTCGCGCTCGGCAATTTCGCCGGGCCGCTGCTGATCGGCAGACTGTTCGACGTGATCGGCCGCCGCAAGATGATCGCCGCGACCTACGCGATCTCGGCGCTGCTGCTGACCGTGAGCGGCTACCTGTTCGAACAGGAGTTGCTCACCGTGACGACCCAGACAATCGCGTGGATGGTAATTTTCTTCTTTGCGTCGGCGGCGGCGAGTTCGGCGTATCTGACCGTCAGCGAATCGTTTCCGCTTGAAATTCGCGCGCTCGCAATTGCGGTGTTCTACGCCTTCGGCACGGCGCTCGGCGGCATCGCGGGGCCGGCGTTTTTCGGCCGGCTGATCGACACGCAGCAGCGCAGCGAGGTGTTTTCGGGGTATCTGGTTGGCTCGGCACTGATGCTGGCCGCCGCTGTGATTGCGGGGATCTGGGGCGTCGACGCGGAACGGCGGTCGCTGGAAACCGTCGCCGCGCCGCTTTCCGCGATCGACGACGATTGAGGCGAATGAACACACGCGATAGCCGCGCAATGAAAAACGCGGCCGTCGGCCGCGTTCCGTGTCGAACCATTCGCGTGCTGGCAAAAACTCAGAACGCCTTGTTCCATCCGCCCGCAAAAGCAATATCGCCGAGCGGCACACGCGTGCGCGCCGCCTTTTCCCGCTCACGCAACACGGGGTCGAGTTTGTCGACGTCGCCAAAGTGGCCGAGCGAAATCATCGCAATGACCTCGATGTCGTCGGGCACCGCGAACGCCTTGCGGAATGCATTGACGTCGAAGCCGCTCATCTGATGCGCGGCGAGGCCGAGCGCGTGCGCCTGCAACACCAGCGACAACGCCGCCGCGCCTGCATCGTACGGCGCGCAGCGATTGATTTCGCCCTTCGCGGTCAGCGTGTGCGCCGTCACGCAAATCAGCACCGGCGCCTTCGAATTCCAGCCCTGATTGAACGGCACGAGGGTGTCGAACGCCCTCTTGAACGAGACTTCGTCCGCCGTACGGTCGAACACCACGAAGCGCCAGGGCTGCAGGTTGTACGACGAAGGCGCCCAGCGCGCCGCCTCGAGCACGGTGCGCAGTTGCTCGCGGCTCACGGGCTCGCTCGAATACGCGCGCGGGCTCCAACGGCCGGCGATCAGTTCATGAATGGGAACGTCGGTACGTGCGGGTTTGGTGGTCATGCGCATTTCTCGGTCGAAATTCATGATCGGCGGGCAGCGGCCCGAGGGCCCACTAGCATAACCCGAGCCGTCCGGTTCGCGCCTTGCTGGTCGCGCAGATTTAGAACGCGAGAGCGCGTAAGAAAAGCGCGTCGAGGCCCTTCGACCCCGACGCGCTTGTTCGCCCTGAAACAGGCTACGGCGTCAAACGGCCTGCGCCGCGACGCTCCGCTCGGTACGGTTGATCCGCAGCACGATGATCGACGCGACAAGACACAGTCCGCCCGAAATCATCGACGCGACCGTGTACGTGCCAAGGCTCGCGCGCAGCATACCCGCGCCGAGCGCCGCGAATGCCGCACCCAGCTGATGGCCCGCCACCACCCAGCCGAACACGACGGGGGCCGAATCCTTGCCGTAGACATCGGTGGCAAGGCGAACCGTCGGCGGCACGGTCGCGATCCAGTCGAGACCGTAGAACACCGCGAACAGCGGCAGGCCGAAGAAGTCGATGCCGAACGCGTGCGGCAGATACATCAGCGACAGACCACGCAGCCCGTAGTACCAGAACAGCAGCACCCGCGCGTTGAAGCGGTCGGACAGCCAGCCCGACAGCGTCGTGCCGAACAGATCGAAGATGCCCATGGCCGCGAGCAGCGACGCACCCTGCACTTCCGTCATCCCGTAGTCGCCGCACATGGCGATCAAATGCGTGCCGACGTAGCCGTTCGTGCTCGCGCCGCAAATGAAGAAGCTGAAGAACAGCAGCCAGAAGTCGCGCGTCTTGCTCGCCATTGCCAGCGTGCCGAACGCGATCGCGAGCGGGTTCTGCTTGCTGATGTCGGATTTGATGGGCGAGTCAGCGGGTTCGCCGACCGGACGTAGCGCCATGTCGGCGGGACGCTCCGGCAGCAGGAACGCCACCAGCGGCAGCACGAGCGCCGCCGCGATTGCGACCGTCCACACGACGGGCCGCCAGCCATGATGCTGCGCGATCGCTGCGAGCAGCGGCAGAAACACCAGTTGGCCCGTCGCCGAACTGGCGGTGAGAATGCCCATCACGAGACCGCGATGCGTGCTGAACCAGCGGTTCACCACCGTCGCCGATAGCGTCAGCGCCGCCACGCCCGTCGCGCCGCCAACCATCACGCCCCAGACGAGAATCATCTGCCACGGGTGCGTCATCAGCGATGACAGGCCGACGCCCGCCGCCATCGTGCCGAGCGCCGTCAGAATGGTCGGACGAACGCCGAAACGTTGCATCGCCGCCGCCGCGAACGGCCCCATCAGGCCATACAGCGCGATGTTCACGGAAATGGCCAGCGAGATCGTCGCGCGGCTCCAGCCAAAGTCATGTTCGAGCGGCACCATCATCACGCTCGGCGTCGCACGCGTGCCGGCCGCTGCGAGCAGCACCAGAAACACCACCGCCACGGCCAGCCAGCCGTAGTGGAAACGCCCACCAATTATTCTTGCTGCCCAGTTCATCGGTTCTCCAAGGTTTCCGTCACGGCTCACGGTGCTGCGATGCCAGCCGCATCTGATTCTTACCGCTTTCGTAAAGGAGTTGTGACTGACCTGTCACAATCGGTGTTGCGATCTTAGTTACCGGTCGGTAACATGTCAAGGCGTCGACTCAAGGACCACAACACCATCATGGCTAATTCCGACAGCGCCAAACGCGTGCCGAGCCGTCGTTCGCAAACGGCCGGTTCCGAAGCACAGCAGCATCTACTGCGCGCCGCCGCCGATCTCTTCTACAGGGAAGGCGTGCGCGCAGTGGGCGTCGATGCCGTCGTCGAGCGGGCGGGCGTCAACAAGATGAGCCTGTACCGCCAGTTCTCTTCGAAAGACGATCTGGTGGTGGCGTACCTGGAACAGTCGGACGAGCAGTTCTTCAGACGTTTCGACGAAAGCCTGGCCAAGCATCCGGGCGAGCCGCGAAAACAGATCACCCAATATGTCGAGGATCTGGCGGGGCGCGCGTCGAAGGAAGACTATCGCGGCTGTCCGTTCGTCAATGTGTCGACGGAATTTCCGGACCCAGCGCATCCGGCGCGACTCTGCGTGCTGAACAACAAGACGAAGCTGATGGAGCGGCTCATCGCGCTTTGCACGGAAGCAGGCGCGCGCGATCCGGGCGAGCTTGCGAACGCGCTCGCGTTGCTGATCGAAGGGATCTACGCGTCGAGCCAGACATACGGTCCCGGCTGCGGACCGATCGCGGTCGCACCGCGAGTGGCGGAGCAGCTGGTCGCGCTGGCGTGCGGCGAGGCGCCTGTAAAATAGCGGTTTTGCTTTCCCCGCCTGCGCGCCATGTCGTCAACGTCACCCCAATCGCACGAAGCCATCCTCGACGCCACGCGCCACTGGCTGACGCGAGCCGTGATCGGGCTGAACCTGTGCCCATTTGCGAAAGCGGTGCACGTGAAGAACCAGATTCGCTACACGATCAGCGAAGCGAACGACATGGAAGGCGTGCTGACCGATCTGGAGACAGAGCTGCGCACGTTGGTGGATGCCGATCCCGCCGCCATCGACACGACACTGCTCATCATTCCGCACGCGCTCGGCGATTTTCTTGAATACAACGACTGCCTGTTCTTCGCGGACCGGATGCTCAAGCAACTGCGCCTCGAAGGCACGCTGCAGATCGCGAGCTTTCACCCTCAGTATCAATTCGAAGACAGCGGCCCGGACGATATCGAGAACTACACGAACCGCGCGCCCTACCCGATTTTTCATTTGCTGCGGGAAGCGAGCATCGACCGCGCCGTCGAAGCCTTTCCGGATGCCGCCGATATCTACGAGCGCAACATGGAAACGCTGCGCCGACTCGGCCCGGAAGGCTGGCACAACTGGATGAGCGAGCGGGCCAAAGACTGACCGGCCGACGCTCGCACGATCTCAAACCTCGGCGTAAAACCGCTCGCGCAATTCCGCAATGCCGAGCGTGTCCATCACTTCATTGAGCCGCTCGGCGGGCCGCCGGCGCGGCAAGTCCTTGTAGGTCGCGACGATGAGCTCGTTTTTCATCGAATGCTCCCAGCCGACCAGTTCCGTCACGTTGACCTGATAGCCGTGCGCTTCCAGTTGCAGGCAGCGCAGCACGTTGGTGATCTGGCTGCCGAACTCGCGCGTATGCAGCGGATGCCGCCAGATTTCCGTCAACGCGTTCGCCAGCGACTTGCCCTTGTTCCTGCGCAGCACGCCCGCCACTTCCGCCTGGCAGCACGGCACGACGACGATGTATTTCGCATGCTTTTCGAGCGCGAAGCGGATGGCGTCGTCGGTAGCTGTATCGCACGCGTGCAAGGCGGTGACGATGTCCACGTTCGGCGGCAGTTTGTCCGATGTGATCGATTCGGCTACGGAAAGATTGAGAAACGACATACCCTTGAAGCCGAGGCGCGCCGCAAGCTCCTCTGACTTCGAGACAAGCTCCTCGCGCGTCTCAATGCCGTAGATATGCGAGTTATCCCGCAGTTCCTTGACGAACAGGTCGTAGAGAATGAAGCCGAGGTAGGATTTGCCTGCGCCGTGATCAACCAGGGACAGTTCACCTTTCGTCGCTTTCACGTCCTGGAGCAACGGCTCGATGAACTGAAACAGGTGGTAGACCTGCTTCAGCTTGCGGCGGCTGTCCTGATTCATCTTGCCGTCGCGCGTGAGGATATGGAGTTCCTTCAGTAGCTCGACGGACTGGTTAGGACGGACTTCGTAGGATTTGCTGGACATCGAATGAGCGTGCCACCGATTGCATCGCGAACGTGCGTCAGGTGACGGAAAAAGGGAAAAGTGTCTGTCAGTTTACCCAAAGCGCGAAGAACGGTCCCGATTCTGCGCGCGCACGGCGACATCGCACCCGGCTTGGAACAGTTCGTGCACGAGGATCGCCAGGTTCGAACCTGCTGAAAAGCGTGTTGCAAGGCAGTCGTCTGATGCAAGCCAGATAGAGCATGGCCGGCTTGCAAGATGCATAAGAAAGGCAAGCTACCGGTTACTGCAACGTCGAAGAACCGCCGGTACGCGTGGGGGAGGTCGAGCCGGAACAAGGGTTCGAACGTTACGTAACCTGAAGTGCGCCGGGACTGCTACGAAGCGCGCTCAGATCTGATGAGGCGGCAAATGGATACGACACCCAACGGAAACGCCGAGCAGAAGTTTCAGGAGCTCATGGCGAAGCTGCTGGCCACGCCCGAGTGGACAGAAAAGCAGCAACTGGAACTCGAAATGGCCCGCGACATCTCGGTCGAGATGCTGCGGCTCGCGGAAGTCATGCGCGACGGCAGCGTCGATATGGAGACGTGCCTGACCCTGCTCAAATACGCGAAAGTGCTGGACTTCGTGATGACGACGCTCGCGTCGCGCCGCGACATCAAGCCTCAGACGCTGCGCGTGATCTTCAAACTGGCCGGACTCAAAGTCGACGAAGCCTATCCGGGCTGAGTCCGTCGACGGCTGCGCGGCGACATCGCGCAGCCGTTTCTCCCAGCTTTCGCCGTTTTCCCCGATGTTTGCCACGGCTCGTAGCCGCCTGTGACAGCCTTTGGCCAGACTTTATGCCTCGGCCTACGCGTGATCTCCCCAATTCCCTCGCATCTCACATGCTGATGCCGCTGCGTCGCAGCATGCGCCCGCACGGGATGACTTCTATCATGCCCAACTGGTCAGGCGGAAATTCAATAAGCGCATAAGACGCAAGACGCCTCGTCGTCCCGAATCATGCACGGCAGTCCCGCCGCCAGAGCGGGACGCGCACACAGCATCCGCCACACGCTCGCAGCACGACTGTAGGAAAGCGGCCACCGGACCGGCATCGCCAAGGGGCGCCAATCATACGACAGATGCCGCCAACGGAGGAGACGTCGTCATGAGGAAAATGCGGTGGGTAGTGATCTTGCTGTGCTTTCTTGCAATCGCGGTGAACTACATCGACCGCGCGAATCTGGCCGTCGCCGCGCCTGAAATCCAGAAGGCGCTCGGCATCGGCCCCGCGCAGATGGGCTTTATCCTGAGCGGCTTCTTCTGGACTTACGCGTTGATGCAAATGCCGTTCGGCTGGTTCGTCGACCGCGTCGGCGCGCGCATCGCGTTGCCGCTCGCCGTCGGATGGTGGTCGTTGTTCACGGCGGCGACGGCGGGCGCGAGCAGCGTCGCGGGCATGTTCGGCTGCCGGCTGATGCTCGGCGTCGGCGAAGCGGGCGCGTATCCGTCGTGCGCGAAGCTCGTCAGCCAATGGTTCAAGCCGTCGCAGCGCGCGCTGGCGACGAGCATCTTCGATAGCGGCTCGCGCGTCGGCTCGGCGCTGTCGATTCCCGTCGTCGCGCTGATCATCGGCACGCTAGGCTGGAAGGCATCGTTCGTCGTCACGGGGGTCATCGGCGCGGTGTGGATTGTCGGCTGGCTCGTGATTTACCGCAGCCCGGCTCACGGCGACATGACGGGCGAGCAGGACGTCGTGCCCGACACCCGCGCCGCGCGCGCCGCCGATACGGTCACGTGGGCGTCGCTGTTTCGCCATCGCACGCTGTGGGGCATGATGCTCGGCTTCTTCTGCCTGAACTTCGTGATCTATTTCTTCATCACCTGGTTTCCGAGCTATCTCGTGCAGACGCGCGGCTTTTCGCTGAAGTCGCTCGGCACGCTCGGCATGATTCCCGCGCTGATGTCGATTCCGGGCGGCTGGATCGGCGGGCTGGTGTCGGATGCGCTGTTCCGGCGCGGCTGGAGCCTCACGGCAGCGCGCAAGACGTGTATGGTCGGTGGCATGCTGCTGTCGTCGGTGATCACGCTGTCGGCGTTCACGTCCAATATCTATCTGATGCTCGCGTTCTTCGGCATCGCGTACGGCAGCCTCGCGTTCGCCGCCGCCAGCATCTGGTCGCTGCCCGCCGACGTCGCGCCCACGCCGCGTCACGTCGCGTCGATCAGCGGCATCCAGAACTTCGCGTCGAACCTGGCGGGCATCGTCATCACCACGTTCACGGGCATCATGGTTGCGCTGACGAAGGGCTCGTTCACGATTCCGCTGATCGTCGCGGGCGGCTTCTGTTTTCTGGGCGCGTTCAGTTATCTTGTGATCGTCGGCCGCATCGAACCGCTGCCCGCCGATCCCGAGCGCCCCTACGTGCCGGAAGGCGCGCAACGCTCGCACGTTTGATCTTTCAATAAGGCACCGAATCATGTCGACAGCCATCGCCGCGCACGCCGCCATCCGCCTGCATCCGAACGATGACGTGATCATCGCGACGCGCCAGCTCGTGTCGGGCACGCGCATCGAAACCGAGGATCTGGTCGTGACGGGTCTGATTCCGCCCGGCCACAAGATCGCGACGCGCGCGATCGCGAAGGGCGAGCCCGTCAAGCGCTACAACCAGATCATCGGTGTCGCGCGCGAGGCGATTGCGCGCGGTCAGCATGTGCACACGCACAACCTGAGCATGGCCGAATTCGCGCGCGAGCACGAATTCGGCGTCGATACGCATCCGACTGCCGCAGCCCACGAGCCGGCGCATTTCATGGGCATCCGTCGCGCGGACGGCCGCGTCGCGACGCGCAACTACATCGGCATTCTGACGAGCGTGAACTGCTCGGCGACTGTCGCGCGCGCGATCGCCGATCATTTCCGCCGCGACGTGCATCCGCAAGAACTCGCGGCTTTTCCGAACGTCGACGGCGTGATCGCGTTGACGCATGGACTTGGCTGCGGCGTCGATCTGCGCGGCGAAGGCATGGCGATCCTGCAGCGCACGCTGGCGGGCTACGCCGCGCATCCGAACTTCGCGTCGGTGCTGTTCGTGGGGCTGGGTTGCGAGACGAACCAGATTGGCGGCGTGCTCGAATCGGGCGGCCTCGCCGACAACACCGCGAAACTGCGCAGCTTCACGATTCAGGACAGCGGCGGCACACGCAAAACCATCGAGCGCGGCATCGGGATGGTGCGCGACATGCTCGCCGATGCGAACCGCGCGGTGCGCGAGAAGGTGAGCGCGTCGCATCTGATGGTCGGCTTGCAGTGCGGCGGCTCGGACGGCTATTCGGGCATCTCGGCGAATCCGGCGCTGGGCGCCGCCGTCGACCGGCTCGTGCAGCATGGCGGCACGGCGATACTGTCGGAGACGCCCGAAGTCTACGGCGCCGAGCACCTGCTCACGCGCCGTGCGGTGAGCCGCGAAGTCGGCGAGAAGCTGCTGGCGCGTATCGCGTGGTGGCAGGACTACTGCGCGCGCAACGGCGCAGCGCTCGACAACAATCCGTCGGCGGGCAACAAGGTCGGCGGCTTGACGACCATCCTCGAAAAGTCGCTCGGCGCGGTGGCGAAAGGCGGCACGACAAACCTCGTCGACGTGTACGAGTACGCGCAGCCGATTTGCGCGAAGGGTTTCGTGTTCATGGATTCGCCCGGCTACGATCCGATGTCGGCGACCGGCCAGGTCGCGTCGGGCGCGAACCTGATCTGCTTCACGACGGGACGCGGCTCGGCGTACGGCTGCGCGCCGTCGCCCTCGTTGAAGCTCGCGACCAACACGGCGCTGTGGGAACGTCAGGAAGAAGACATCGACATCAACTGCGGCGGCGTGATCGACGGCACGGCATCCATCGATCAGCTCGGCGCGGACATCTTCCAGATGATGCTCGACTGCGCGTCAGGCACGCGCTCGAAAAGCGAACTGCACGGCTACGGACAGAACGAGTTCGTGCCCTGGCAAGTCGGCGTGGTGACCTGAGCGCGGACTGACGTGACAGACGTTACGCGGCGGCAGGCGCGGCGACCGGCGGCGTGCCGTCGTGGAACATCGACCTCAGTTGTGCGCGCAGTTCGGGCGAATCGCTGTGCTTGTGCGCCTGCATCGCATGCGCGACGGCGGCTTCGAGCAGTTCGTTTTCCGAATCGGCGCAAAGGGCGACCGTGCAGTTGATGTCGCTCGGGCATTCGCGGCAATCGATGTATTTGCGACCCATGACTGACTCCTCAGATCAAAGTCGTCGCGTGCAACACGTGCGCCGGCCTCGCCTCGGTGCGCCTATCGGCGAGGCTTTGGCAGCGGAAATAGGTGAGTTGTGCGCGGCTGGGCGGCGCGGCGTGCGCCGGAAAGGAAGGTGTGTGAGAAAAGTATAGGTCGCACTGTGTGCCTGCCTGCTCCGGGTTTGCCCCGCTTCCAGGTGGGTGGGACAATACCGGCCTTCGCGCCGCGCGCGTTTCACCGCCATTCACATCACTTTCCCGCCGATGCCGAACTCGTCCGATCACCCCACGCATCACGCCCGCGTTGCCGTTATCGGCGGCGGCCCTGCGGGGCTGATGGCCGCCGAAGCGCTGGCGAGCGGCGGCGCGCGCGTCGACGTGTACGACGCGATGCCGTCCGTCGGGCGCAAGTTTCTGATGGCGGGCAAAGGCGGCATGAACATCACGCACTCCGAGCCGATCGAGCCGTTTCTCGGCCGCTATGGCAAGCGCCGCGCCGATATCGCGCCGTTGCTCGATGCGTTCGGCCCGAACGCGCTGCGTGAATGGCTCGATGAACTGGGCGTCGCGACCTTCGTCGGCAGTTCGGGCCGTGTGTTTCCGACCGACATGAAGGCCGCGCCGATGCTGCGCGCGTGGTTGCATCGTTTGCGGGAAGCGGGCGTGCAATTTCACATGCGGCATAAATGGATCGGCTGGGCTGTGCCCGCTTCGTCCGATGCGCATGGCCTGCGATTCGCGACGCCCGACGGCGAGCGCGAAGTGAGCGTCGATGCCGTCGTGTTTGCGCTAGGCGGCGGCAGTTGGGCGCGCCTCGGCTCCGACGCCGCATGGGTTCCGTTGATGCAGCAGCGCGAGATTCCCGTCGCGCCGCTCTTGCCCGCAAACTGCGGCTTCGACACGCACTGGACCGACTACTTCCGCGAACGCTACGCGGGGCAGCCGGTGAAGCCGGTTTCGATCGCTGTTGAAAACGTGGACGGTGCGGTCCAGCATCGACAAGGTGAGTTCGTCGTGACGTCGACGGGGATCGAAGGAAGTCTTGTTTATGCGCTGTCTTCGGTGATTCGCGACCGTTTACTCGCGAATGGCGAGGCAACGATCGCGCTCGACCTCGCGCCGGGCCTGAGTGCACAGCGCGTGATCGACGAAGTGACGCGGCCACGCGGCTCGCGCTCGATGTCGAGCCACTTGCATAGCCGCATCGGCGTGACGGGCGTGAAGCTCGGCTTGCTGCACGAATGTGTGTCGAAGGAAGATTTCACCGATGCCGCGAAGCTCGCGCAAGCCATCAAGTCATTGCCATTGCGGCTGACGCGCCCGCGTCCCATCGACGAAGCGATCAGCAGCGCGGGCGGCATTCCATTCGAAGCGCTCAATGCCGAGTTGATGATCCGCCAACTTCCCGGCGTGTTCTGCGCGGGCGAGATGCTCGACTGGGAAGCGCCGACGGGCGGTTATCTGTTGACAGCGTGCTTCGCCAGCGGCCTCGTCGCGGGACGCGGCGCGCTGGCTTATCTCCTTCGGCGCTAGTTCACCAGGTCACGGCTTCGTTGCGGCTCTCTTCGCCTTGAGCCGCCACAAAGATGTGACTTCGGCGGCACGCGCGGCGTGCAGCGGATCGTCGGCGTCCGCCGCTTTCGGATGACGCGGCTTGATGTCCTCGCGTCCGGCGACAATCAGCCCCGCGTTGTCGATGGCGGCCAGCAGCCAGTCGCGCGTGCGCATGCCCAGATGTTCCGCGAAGTCGGACAGAATCAGCCAGCCCTCGCCGCCCGGCGAAAGATGAGCGCCGAGTCCGTTCAGAAAGCCGAGCAACATGCGACTTTCGTAGTCGTACACGGCGTTTTCGATCGGCGACGCCGGACGGGCCGGCACCCACGGCGGATTGCAGACCACGAGCGGCGCGCGTCCCTCAGGGAACAGATCGGCCGCGATCAATTCGACCTGGCTGTCGTAGCCGAGCCGCGTGAGATTCTCTTTGGCGCAGGCGAGCGCGCGTGGGTCCTGATCGGTCGCGACGATCCGCTTGACGCCCCGCTTCGCGAGCACCGCCGACAGCACGCCCGTGCCGACACCGATATCGAACGCCTTTTCCACGGAAGGCAGCGGCGTTCGCGCGACCAGATCGACATACTCGCCGCGCACGGGCGAAAACACGCCGTAGTACGGATGGATGCGCTCCTGCAAAACGGGAATCTCGACGCCCTTCTTGCGCCATTCGTGCGCGCCGATCAGGCCGAGTAGCTCGCGCAACGAAACCACGGACGGTTCCTGACCAGCAGGCCCGTAGACTTCTTCGCATGCCTGCTGCACGTTAGGCGCACGGCGCAACGGAATCGTGTAGTCGCCTTCGAGCGGAATCAGCAGCATGCCGAGCGTGCGCGCGCGTTGCGACTGCGCTTGCCGATGCAGATTGAAGGCGTCCAGCGGGGTTTCACCAACCTGCTTGCGCGGCTTGCGTTCCAGGCGGCGGGTCATCGCTTGCAGCAACTGACGTGCGTTCTGGAAATCGCCACGCCATAGCAGTGCGGTGCCCTCGCAAGCGAGACGATAGGCAGCGTCGGCCGTCGTGCGGTCGTCAGCGATCACGACGCGCTTCGCGGGCGGAACGGCGGCTTCCGAGCGCCAGCGAGCCGATTGCGGGCCGTCGGCTTCAGGCCAGGTCAGGGTGGGGAAATTGGTCATGTCCGTATTCTATTGAACCGTTGGGCCTCGTCGACATCGTGTCCGTTTCGGAGGGATGAGACTTTTGAGGACGACTGAACGGGAGACAGTGGGAGTGGACCAAAGAAAAACGGGTTACACGGTATGCCCGTGTAACCCGTTTTTTTGATACTGGTGCCGGCTGCAGGACTCGAACCCGCCACCTCATGATTACAAGTCAAGCGCTCTACCTGATGAGCTAAGCCGGCGTAAGACTTGAGACCGCGATTCTACTTCATTTCACGACTTTGAGGTGGCCTCTTCCGCCACCTTTCGATCCATCGTCGTCGGGACGCGGATCTTCATCGGTTTCGCTGACTTTCTCAGCAGCCACAGCCTGTGGCGCCGCTTCCGGCGCTTCGGCGATCACGGCTTCTTCGTCCTCGGAGTCCGTCGCCTCGCCGCCCGCCGACTCGACCGGGAACGCCATGCCCTGCCCATTCTCGCGCGCGTAAATGGCGAGAACGTTCGCAACAGGCACCTCGATCTTGTGCGACTTGCCCGAGAACCGCGCGTTGAATTCGATCCACTCGTTGCCCATCTGCAGCTGGCTCGTCGCCTCGAAGCTGATGTTCAACACGATCTCGTTGTCGCGCACGAACTGCCGCGGCACGCGCGTCTGGTTGTCGACACGCACCGCGATATGCGGCGTATAGCCGTTATCGGTACACCACTCGTACAGCGCCCGCAGCAGGTACGGCTTCGTGGAAATCTCTTGCATCAACTGTCCTTTTGCCGGGCAGACGCGCGAACCAGACGCCGCGCGCCATACCCGAAGCCAATCTCAAACTCAGCGGCGCATCACCTTTTCCGACGGCGTCAGCGCTTCGATATAGGCCGGACGGCTGAAAATACGCTCGGCGTACTTCATCAGCGGCGCAGCGTTCTTCGACAGTTCGATGCCGTAGTGATCCAGACGCCACAAGAGCGGTGCGATCGCGACGTCGAGCATCGAGAACTCTTCGCCGAGCATGTACTTGTTCTTCAGGAAGATCGGTGCGAGCTGCGTCAGGCGGTCGCGAATAGCCAGGCGCGCCTTTTCGTGATTCTTCTCGGCGGCCTTGCCCTTCTCGTTCTCGAGCGTGCCGACGTGGACGAACAGCTCTTTCTCGAAATTGAGCAGGAACAGACGCGCGCGAGCACGCTGGACGGGATCGGCCGGCATCAGTTGCGGATGCGGGAAGCGCTCGTCGATGTACTCGTTGATGATGTTCGATTCGTACAGGATCAGATCCCGTTCGACGAGGATCGGCACCTGACCATACGGATTCATCACGGCGATGTCTTCCGGTTTATTGAACAGGTCGACGTCGCGGATTTCGAAGTCCATGCCCTTTTCGAACAACACCAGCCGGCAGCGCTGGGAGAACGGGCAAGTAGTGCCGGAATACAGAACCATCATGTTTGCGTTTCCTCAAAAAACTTAAAGGGCCAGCGAGCGGGAAAACCGTCCTGCAGGTTTTCCCTTGCGCCGGCCCCACACCAGTTACGGCGTGACTATTTGATATCTTTCCAGTACGCGGCGTTCAGTCGCCAGGCGAAAAAGCTCAGGACGCCCAGAAACAGCAGCACCCACACGCCAAGCTGGCGACGGGTCTTCTGCGTCGGTTCGGACATCCATGACAGGTACGACACGAGGTCGGCCACATCAGAATCATAATCTACCGGTGACACCGTCCCCGGCGTGACCTGCTGGTATCCCACGAATTTCTTGACCTTTTCCTTCGTGTGTTCGTCGATTTCGTCTTCGAACTTCGCCGTTCTCTGCCCCTGAAGCTGCCACAGCACGTGAGGCATGCTCACGTTTTCGTACACCATATTGTTCCAGCCGGTCGGCCGTGTGTCATCGCGGTAGAAACTGCGCAAATACGTATACAGCCAGTCGCGGTTTCTTGCCCGCGCTTCCACCGACAGATCCGGCGGCGTCGCGCCGAACCACGCTTTCGCGTCGTCGGGGCGCATTGCCACCGTCATCGTGTTGCCGACTTTATCTGTCGTGAACAGCAGGTTTTTTTCAATTTCCTTCTGCGAAATGCCGATATCTTGCAATCGGCTGTACCGCATCAGGTTCGCACTATGGCAATTCAGGCAGTAGTTTACAAACAATCGGGCGCCATGCTGCAACGAGGCAATATTGTCCGCGTTGTCGGGCGCACGGTCGAGCGGGAATTCGCCTTCCGCGCGAACGGACGTCGCGGATAGCGCCAGCACGGTTGCACCGAGCAGCGCGAGCGTCGAAAGCAGTTTTCTCATTTTCGTTTTCTCCTGGCTCGCGGTTAGTGGGGTTTGAACCGCACTCGTTCGGGGGGCTGCTTGAACTTGCCAAGCGGCGTCCAGAACGGCATGCCGAGGAAAAACGCGAAATAGATCAGCGCGCAGATCTGCGCAATCAGCGTCGCGGCTGGAGACGGCGGCTTGGTTCCGAGGAACGCCAGCGTCAGGAAGGCCAGCACGAAGATCCCGTAAAACACCTTGTGGAAGAACGGCCGGTAGCGGATCGACTTGACGGGCGACCGGTCGAGCCACGGCAGGAAGAACAGCGACACCACCGCGCTGCCCATCACCACCACGCCCCAGAACTTGGACTCCGTGAACGCCATCGCGAGGATCACCAGAATGGCGAGCACGGGCAGGCCGAGCTTCCACTTGCCGCGCGCGCGGATCAGCGCGAACAGCCCGAGCAGACCGATCACGATCATCAGCACGATCTTGAACGGGTCCGTCGTGGCACGCAGCATCGCGTAGAACGCCGTGAAGTACCAGACCGGCGCGATTTCAGGCGGCGTCTGCAGCGGGTTGGCCGGGACGAAATTGTTCGACTCGAGGAAGTAGCCGCCCATTTCCGGCGCGAAAAAGATGATCGCGGCGAAAATCATCAGGAAGACGCACACGCCCATGAAGTCGTGCACCGAGTAGTACGGGTGGAACGGAATGCCATCCAGGGGGATGCCGTTCGCGTCTTTCTTCGCCTTGATCTCGATGCCGTCCGGGTTGTTCGACCCCACCTCGTGCAGCGCGACGATGTGCGCGACCACCAGCCCGAGCAGCACCAGCGGAATCGCGATCACGTGAAACGCGAAAAAGCGGTTCAGCGTGACGTCGGACACGACGTAGTCGCCGCGGATCCACAGCGACAGGTCCGGACCGATGAACGGAATCGCCGAGAACAGGTTCACGATCACCTGCGCGCCCCAGTACGACATCTGGCCCCACGGCAGCAGGTAGCCGAAGAACGCCTCGGCCATCAGGCACAGGAAAATCGCGCAGCCGAAGATCCACACCAGTTCGCGCGGCTTGCGATACGACCCGTACAGCAGCCCCCGGAACATATGCAGATACACGACGACGAAGAACATCGACGCGCCCGTGGAGTGCATATAGCGGATCAGCCAGCCCCACGGCACCTCGCGCATGATGTATTCGACCGATGCGAACGCGAGCAGCGAATCGGGCTTGTAGTTCATCGTCAGGAAGATGCCCGTGACGATCTGATTGACCAGCACCAGCAGCGCCAGCGAGCCGAAGAAGTACCAGAAGTTGAAGTTCTTCGGCGCGTAGTACTCGGAGACGTGCGCTTTCCAGGTCGCCGTCATCGGAAAGCGGCGATCGATCCAGCCCGTGAGTCCCGTTGTTTCTACTTCCTTTTCGGTTGTCGCCATTACGCTTCTCCTTTCTCGTCCTTGCCGATCACGAGCGTGGTGCCGGTGATCATGTAAGGCGGGATGTCGAGGTTTTGCGGCGCAGGTTTGTTCTTGAAGACGCGGCCCGCCAGGTCGTAGGTCGAGCCGTGGCAGGGGCAGAGAAAGCCGCCCGGCCAGTCGTCAGGGAGATTGGGCTGCGCGCCCTCCTGGAAGCGCGGAGTCGGCGTGCAGCCCAGATGGGTGCACACCGCGACGGCAACGAAAAGGTTCTTGTGATCGGCGCGCGAGCGGAACTCGTTCTTGGTGTAGTCCGGCTCGGGCATCGAAAACGGGTTCTTGCTTTCGGGATCGGCGACTTCCTTGTCGGCCTTCTGGACGTCGGCCAACTGCTTGTCAGTACGATTGATGATCCAGACCGGCTTGCCACGCCATGCGACCGTCATCATGTCGCCTGGCTTGAGGTTGGAGATATCGACTTCGACGGGGGCCCCCGCCGCTTTGGCTTTTTCGGATGGTGCAAATGAACTAACAAAGGGTACGACGGTGGCGACTCCTCCGATGCCACCTGCTACGGTCGTCGCAATCAGCCAGGAACGGCGGCCGCCATCGACGCGTTCATCTTCCTTGTCTCGCATCACACGCCCCACTTCTGAGTTGGATTTTTCCTTCACGTCGGGTCTACCGCCGCTAGTTTGCTCGAATGGAGTCGGCATTTACAAGGGCCGATTGCCAAAAACCGTGCGAAGTCATTGATAAATCAGGGTTTCCCCGCACGGATCGCAAACATTTTTACGGCTTTTATTAAGCATTTCCTCCGTTTTTCAATCCTTTTCTTCGCCTAATCCGGCCGGTATTCAAACGGGATTATGAATATCGATAAAAAGGTGTTCGAGTTCGAACTGCTCGGACAGATGCGCACCCAGCGCTTGCACGCCGTAGCGCTCGGTCGCGTGATGACCGGCCGAGATGAACGCTACACCGCTTTCGGCCGCCGTGTGCACGGTCGGCTCCGAGATTTCCCCCGTCAGGTAGACGTCCGCACCAGCGTCGATCGCTGCGTCGAAATAGCCCTGCGCCGCGCCCGTGCACCACGCGACGCGGCGCAAATTCTTGTCCGGGTCGCCGAATACGAGCGGCGCACGGCCGAGGGTCTGCTCGACCTCCGCGGTGAAGTGCGCGAGCGTGATCGGCATGGGCAGCGTGCTCATCCAGCCGATGTCGTTCTCGCCGAAACGGCCGTCGGCGATCAGACCGAACTTCGCGCCGAGCTGCGCGTTGTTGCCGTACAGAGGATGATCGTCGAGTGGCAGATGAAAAGCGAACAGATTCAGGTCGTTCGCGAGCAGCGCCTTGAGCCGCTGATATTTGCGGCCGGTGATCTGCGGTGCCTCGTTGCGCCAGAAGTAGCCGTGGTGGACCAGCACGGCGTCGGCGCCCCACTCCAGCGCAGCTTCCAGAAAGGCCAGCGACGCCGTCACGCCCGTCGCGATTTTCTCGACCTTGCGCCGCCCTTCGACCTGCAGACCATTGGGGCAATAGTCCTTGAACCGCGAAGTTTCAAGGAGATTGTTCAAGTACAATTCGAGTTCGATCCGATCCATATAACCCTCTAATTTTCAGATGCTCAGACGCTTTTGGCTGTTCTTCGCCCAGGCGGTGACCGTGCTGCTGGCGCTGATGTTCATCATTGCGACCCTCAAACCGCAATGGCTGCAGCGTCAAGGGCAGTTCGGCAAGCAACTGGCCGAGCCGATCGTCGCGCTCCGAGAGGTGGCACCCGGGATCGGCAGCGGCGGCAATGCCCAGAATTCCTACGCTGACGCAGCGCAAAAGGCGATGCCCGCCGTCGTCAACGTGTTTTCGAGCAAGGATGGCTCGCTTCCGCCCGACCCGCGCGCCAAAGATCCGCTGTTCCGCTACTTCTTCGGCGACAAGAACAAAAAGCAGCAAGAGCAACCCGCGGCCAATCTCGGCTCGGGCGTTATCGTGAGTTCGGAAGGTTACATTCTAACGAACCAGCACGTCGTGGACGGCGCAGATCAGATTGAAATCGCGCTCGCCGACGGACGCACCACGAACGCGAAGGTGATCGGCGTCGATCCGGAAACCGATCTTGCCGTGCTGAAGGTCAACATGACGAATCTGCCGACCATCACACTCGGCCGCATGGACCAGACGCGCGTCGGCGATGTGGTGCTCGCGATCGGCAATCCGTTCGGCGTGGGGCAGACGGTGACGATGGGTATCGTCAGCGCGCTTGGCCGCAATCACCTCGGCATCAATACGTTCGAAAACTTCATTCAGACCGACGCGCCGATCAATCCCGGCAACTCGGGCGGCGCGCTGGTCGATGTGAACGGCAATCTGCTCGGCATCAACACGGCGATCTACTCGCGCTCGGGTGGCTCGCTCGGTATCGGCTTTGCGATTCCCGTTTCGACGGCGCGCAGCGTGCTCGAGAGCATCATCACGACGGGCACCGTGACGCGCGGCTGGATCGGCGTCGAGCCGCAGGACGTGACGCCGGAGATCGCCGAATCGTTCGGGCTCGATCAGAAGTCGGGCGCGATCGTCGCGGGCGTGCTCAAGGGCGGCCCCGCCGACAAGGCCGGCATCAAGCCCGGCGACATTCTGGTGTCGGTCAACGGCCAGGACATCACCGATACCACGCGCCTTCTGAACGTGATCGCGCAGATCAAGCCCGGAACGGACGCGAAAGTGCATCTGGTGCGCAAGAACAAGGAAATGGATCTGAACGTGATGATCGGCAAGCGCCCGCCGCCGCCAAAGCAGCCTTCGGACGAAAGCGATGACGACGATGGCGGTTGAGCTGCAGGTCAGTCGATCAACCGGTTAAGCGAAGTCAAACAAAAAGGGCAGTCTCCAACGGAGCACTGCCCTTTTTGCTGTCCGGTGCGACCGGCGGTTCGGCGGTTCTGCGTTCGTTCAGCTTGCCGCCCCGCCCTCGTTTTCTGCCGTCACGACCGGCTTGCTGACGAACAGCCGCGCCGCGATGATCCCCGCTTCGTACAGCACGATCAGCGGGATCGCGAGAATCAGCTGCGAGAACACATCTGGCGGCGTCACCACGGCGGAGATCACGAACGCGCCGACGATCACGTACGGCCGGATCTCCTTGAGCTTCTTGATCGTCAGCACGTTCATGCGCACGAGCAGCACGACGACGATCGGCACTTCGAACGTCACGCCGAAGGCGAGGAACATCGTCAGCACGAAACTCAGGTAATTGTCGATATCCGTGGTCATCTCCGCGCCGAGCGGCGCGTTGTAGTGCGCCATCACGCGGAAGATGGTCGGAAACACGACGAAATACGCGAACGCCATCCCGCACAGAAACAGCGTGTAGCTGCTGCCGACGAGCGGACCGACCAGCTTCTTCTCGTGCTGATACAGCCCGGGCGCGACGAACGCCCAGATCTGGTACAGCACGATTGGCAGCGCGATCACGAAGGCGACGAGCATCGTCACTTTCATCGGCACGAAGAACGAGCCGGTGACGTCGGTGACGATCATCTTGCCGTCCTTCGGCAGGTTGTTCATCAGCGGACGCGCGAGCAGCCGGAAGATGTCGGGCGCCCAATAGACGAGCCCGACGAACACGACAATCACCGAAATGCCCGCGCGGATGATGCGGTCGCGCAGTTCGACGAGATGCGAGATGAAGGTCTCTTCTGTACCTTCGTTCTGGTTTTGGGGGTCGCTCACGCCGGCCCTCGGTAAGAGATTGATGCGCGGGACATCGGACGATCAGAAAAAACGTGTCGGCCGACGCAGGCTGACAGGCGTATGCCGTGCGACGCGCGCAGCGCCCGACTGTACGCGCGTGCGCCGCAACGTCGCGCGCTTGTACCAGTTCGGCGTGGCTGTCTGCTTCACGCGCCAGTTCTTGCGTTTCGGTGCGGCGGCGTCGGGGCTACGCCAAAACGTGCCATTCGACGTCGCGGTGGAATCGGCGCTGTCGGTCATCAGGCTGTCGGTCGCGCCGCCCGCAATACTCGGCGACACCGACGTGCCCTGCGTCCACGCCTCGTTCAGTTCGGTTTCGTGCTTGCGCAGATTGTCGTGAATCGACGTTTCGACGTTTTGCGCCGCGGACTCGAACTCGGTCTTCATGCGGCGCAACTCGTCGAGTTCGATCTCACGCGTGACTTCGGACTTCACGTCGTTGATATAGCGCTGCGCGCGGCCGAACAGCGCGCCCGCCGTGCGGGCCACGCGCGGCAGGCGCTCGGGGCCGAGCACGACCAGCGCGACCACGCCGATCAACGCCATCTTGGTTAAACCGAGGTCCAGCATGGATAGGGCTTCCCGTCAGTGCGCGCGTGTCAGCGCAAGCTCGGCTCGCGCCGGATTAGCGGGAATCGCCGGAATGCGGCGCCTTTTCCTTAGCGTCGACGTCAACGGTGTTCGTGCGCGAGAGCTGGTCGCGCTGCTGGCCTTCAGGCGTTTCGCCGTCCTTCATGCCTTCCTTGAAGCCCTTCACCGCGCCGCCCAGATCAGTGCCGATATTGCGCAGCTTCTTCGTGCCGAACACCAGAGCAACGATCAGCAGAACGATCAGCCAATGCCAAATACTCAACGAACCCATAAAAATCTCCTTAACCCCCACCGTCGTGCCTTGCGACGGCAACTGTACGCCTTGCGGCCTGAATCGAAGCGCGCCTCACGAACACGCCCCGTCTGCAAAACTACCCGCGACGCCGCTTTATTGCATCAGCGCCCCCGGTCCCATTATGACCATGTCTGCGAGTCGCTGTCGTTACATCCCCACATAAAAGCACGGTGTCGTGATGCCGGGCTCGCCATTGTGCGCAGTCAAAAAGCGGATGCGGCGAATCTTTGTCGATTGGCACGATGCGGCGCCAGCACACTGCTCTCAAAGTCACGCCGTGACTCGTCTGTCTGGCGACCCGCTTTCAGCCCATTCTCAGCCACGGGCGAGGTCCCGCCAGCAGATGCGCGTGCAGGTGATAGACCTCCTGGCCACCGCCAGGCCCTGTATTGATGACCGTGCGGAAACCCGTCTGTCCACCCTTGTACGCAACGCCCAGCTGATCGGCGAGGCGTGCAACCAATATCAACATTTTACCAAGCAGGGCCGAATCGCTCTCGGTACAGTTCGACAGCGTCTCGATGTGCTTGCGCGGTATCACGAGCACATGCGTTTCGGCCGCCGGACGGATGTCGCGGAACGCAACGAACTCGTCGTCTTCGTGGACTTTCGTCGACGGGATCTCACCCGCGGCGATCTTGCAGAAAAGGCAGTTCGGATCGTGGCTCATGGTCTCGGTGGACGGCGAACGCGGCGCGCGCCAGGTGCGGCGCTGCTCAGAACCAGCCGCGCGGATTCGTCAGCGGCTTATTGTCGTACAGATACAGCCAGCCTTTGATGATACGGTACAACGTCCATATCGCGACAGCCCACAGGATAGGCACGCCGATCAGCACGATGAACAGCGCAACGCCGATCAGATGCCCGATCAGCCCCATCCAGAACGTGCGGATCTGCCAGTCGAAATGCGCTTCGTATGGCGTGCCGATGGTCTCCGACCGCTTGATGTAGTTGATGATGATCGCGATCAGCACCGAGATGCCGCCCGTCAGCCAGTACACGGCGTAAAGCGCGTAGATAATATGCGTCAGCGTGCGCAGGCTGCGCTGCCGGTCGATTTCGACTGCGCTCTGATACGACGGTGGCGGATAACCGCCGTGCGACTGTTCCATGCTTGCGTCCTCCCGGAGGGTGCGAATGGATACTGTTGCTGTGCCGGTGCTATGTGTCTCGTCGTTTTGTTTCGCCGCGCGCGTGCGTCTGCGCGCGCGGCCAGGTCCTGCTCTGCCTCAGTCGCCGTTCTGCTCGCGCTCGCGACTCTTGCGCAATGCTTTTTCCTCGATGCCGGACAAGCCTTCACGGCGTTCGAGTTCTGCCAGAACGTCAGCAGGATTCAAATCGAAGTGCGACAGCATCACGAGGCAATGAAACCACAGATCGGCTACTTCGCCGACGAGCGCCTTGCGCTCCGCGCCGAGGCGCACGTCCTTCGCGGCCAGCACGACTTCCGTGGCTTCCTCGCCGATCTTCTTCAGCACCGCGTCGTCGCCTTTGTGGAACAGGCGCGATACGTACGAAGCATCGGGATCGCCGCCCTTGCGGCTGTCGATGACGGCAGCGAGACGCCGAAGCGTATCGTTTGTCGATTGCGAGTTTTGCGTCATTTGTAGATGTGTTCGGGGTCTTTCAGCACGGGATCGACGGCAACCCAATTGCCGGCATCGACCGAGCCTTCGAATTTCTGGAAAAAGCACGAGTGCCGGCCCGTGTGGCAGGCGATGCCCGACACCTGCTCGACCTTCAGCAGCACGACGTCTTCGTCGCAATCGAGCCGCACCTCGTGGACATGCTGCACGTGGCCCGATTCTTCGCCCTTGAACCAAAGGCGTTGGCGCGAGCGGGAAAAATACACCGCGCGACCCGTTTCGATCGTCTTCGACAGCGCTTCTCGGTTCATCCACGCGAACATCAGCACGTCGTTGGTCGATGCTTCCTGCGCGATGACGGGCACGAGGCCGTTCGCGTCCCACTTCACCTTGTCGAGCCAGCCGACTTCAGACGGATTCACGTTACAACCTCACCGAAATGCCCTGATCGGCCATGAAGCGCTTGCACTCGCCGACCGTGTGCTCGCCATAGTGGAAGATGCTCGCGGCCAGCACGGCATCCGCGCGGCCTTCCTTGATGCCGTCGGCCAGATGTTGCAGCGAACCGACGCCGCCCGACGCGATCACGGGAATCGACACCGCGTCCGACACGGCGCGCGTCAGCGCAATGTCGAAGCCGCTCTTCGTGCCGTCGCGGTCCATGCTGGTCAGCAGGATTTCGCCCGCGCCCAGCTCGGCCATCTTGCGCGCCCATTCGACGGCGTCGAGGCCTGTATTCTTGCGGCCACCGTGCGTGAAAACTTCCCAGCGCGGCGTTTCGCCATCGGCGGACACGCGCTTCGCGTCGATTGCGACGACGATGCACTGCGAGCCGTATTTATCGGTCGAATCGCGCACGAGCTGCGGATTCGCCACCGCCGACGAATTCATGCTCACCTTGTCCGCGCCCGCGTTCAGCAGACGCCGCACGTCTTCGACGGCGCGTACGCCGCCGCCGACGGTCAGCGGAATGAACACCTGCGAAGCCACGGCTTCGATGATCGGCAGGATCAGGTCGCGCTGGTCGGACGTGGCGGTGATATCGAGGAACGTGAGTTCGTCCGCGCCCTGCTCGTCGTAGCGGCGCGCGATTTCGACAGGGTCGCCCGCGTCGCGCAACTCGACGAAGTTGACGCCCTTGACCACGCGACCCGCCGTGACGTCCAGGCAGGGAATGATACGTTTAGCTAATGCCATGATCTTGCTAGTTCTTGCCAATACCGCTGGTGAGGCCGCTCGCCCGTGTGTCACACGCAGGAGAACGGCGCAAGGCCGGCATGCCGGACGCTCTGCGCGCCTGAACGATGCGTCAGACGCGCGCGATGCGCAGACAACCCGACGCTCAGGCGTCGTCAGATTCGCGCAAGCGGTCCGCGTGCGTCTGCGCCGCGGCAAAGTCGAGGTCGCCCGAATAGATCGCGCGGCCGCAGATCACGCCTTCGATGCCTTCGGCTTCCACTTCGCACAGCGCGTCGATATCGCCCATGTTCGACAGGCCGCCGCTCGCGATCACGGGAATCTTCACCGCGCGCGCAAGGCGCACCGTCGCCTCGATATTGATGCCCTGAAGCATGCCGTCGCGGCCGATGTCCGTGTAGATGATCGACTCGCAGCCGTAGTCCTCGAACTTGCGCGCGAGGTCCGCGACTTCGTGGCCCGTCAGCTTGCTCCAGCCATCCGTGGCGACCTTGCCGTCTTTTGCGTCGAGGCCGACGATGATATGCCCGCCGAACGCCGTGCACGCTTCGAGCAGGAAGCCGGGATTCTTCACCGCCGCCGTGCCGATGATCACGTACTCGAGGCCGTCGTCCAGATAGCGCTCGATCGTGTTCAGGTCGCGGATGCCGCCGCCCAGCTGCACGGGAATCTCGCCGCCGACTTCTTCGATGATCGCGCGAATCGCGTCTTCGTTCTTCGGCTTGCCGGCGAATGCGCCGTTCAGGTCGACGAGGTGCAGGCGCCGTGCGCCGCGGTCGACCCAATGTCGGGCCATCACCGCCGGTTCCTCGTGGAAAATCGTCGCCTGGTCCATATCGCCCTGTTTGAGGCGTACACACTGACCGTCTTTCAGGTCGATGGCGGGGATCAGCAGCATAGCAATCGGGTGTTGTCAGGGAAAAAGTTGAAGTTCGGCTGGCGGCAAATCCGGCTGGGGCCGGCGCCAGGCCGTTCCGCTAGTTTAGTACATGTCTTTCGGCGAGCTTGCCAACCGGCTTCGGATGAATGTGCATCCGGGCGGGGCAGCGAGAACGGACGGAGAACATGGACGGTTAAAGATGCTGACGGCAGGGATCAGGGATTCCAGTGCACGAAGTTGCGATACACGCGCAGCCCCGCGTCGGCGCTCTTTTCCGGGTGGAATTGGGTCGCAAAAATGTTATCCCGCGCCACCGCCGAGGTAAAGGGCACGCCGTACACGGTTTCGCCCGACGTATGCGCGGCGTCTTCCGGCACCACGTAATAGCTGTGCACGAAGTAGAAGAACGCATTGTCGGCGACGCCGTCCCACAACGGGTGCGGCTGCGCCTGACGGACACGGTTCCAGCCCATCTGCGGCACCTTGAAGCGCGAGCCGTCGTCCTGCAGCTGGCCTTCCAGATCGAAGCGCACCACCTTGCCAGGCAACAGGCCGAGGCCCTTCGTGTCGCCTTCCGCGCTCCAGTCGAACAGCATCTGCTCGCCGACGCACACGCCCATCAGCGGCTTGCTGCGCGACGCTTCGACGACGGCTTCCTGCAAGCCCGATTCGCCGAGCGAGCGCATGCAGTCGGGCATCGCGCCCTGGCCGGGCAGCACCACGCGGTCCGCCGAACGGATCGCTTCGGGCTTGTCGACGATCGCCACGTCCGCTTCCGGCGCGGCTTTCTTCAACGCCTGGGCGACCGAGCGCAGGTTGCCCATTCCGTAATCCACAATCGCAATCGAAGTTTTCATTTCAAGTTAGGCAGCAACGCCTTCAATCCGTTGACGATGAACTCCACCGCCAGCGCCGACAACATCAAACCCATCAACCGCGTACCGATGTTGATTCCCGTCCGACCGACCCAGCGGGCAATCGGTTCGGCAAGACTCAGCGATCCGAAACAAAGCGCTGCAATCACAGCGCCGATGCCAATCAGAGTAATCCGCTCGTACCAATGAGGATAGCTGGCCGAATAGACTAGGACAGTACTGATAGAGCCCGGCCCCGTCAGCAGCGGAATCGCCAGCGGCACGACGGCGACGTTGTCCTTCATCTCCGCCTCGTGACGCTCTTCCGGCGTCGAGCGCGCGTTGCCGACCTGCGCGTTCAGCATGCTGATCGACATCAGCAGCATGATGATGCCGCCGCCCACTTCGAGCGCGCCGATCGAAATGCCGAAGAAGCGGATGATCTGCTGCCCGAGCAACGTGCTCACCGTAATCACGCAGAACACTGAAATCGACGCGACACGGATCGTGCGGCGCTGTTCGGCGGACGACTGCTGCGACGTCAGGCTCAGAAAGAACGGTATCGCGCCGACCGGGTTGATCAACGCCAGCAGCGAAATAAACGACTTGATGGTGTCCATCTCAAGCCGGCCGCGCGCCGCGCAACCGGTCCTTTGGGTGGCTTGGGTGGCAGTTGGTCGCTCAGAGGCTGCCCTTGGTCGACGGAATCTGCCCCGCCGCCCGTTCGTCCAGTTCGACAGCCATGCGCAACGCACGACCGAACGCCTTGAACACCGTTTCCATCTGATGATGCGCGTTCAGGCCGCGCAGATTGTCGATATGCAGCGTCACGCCGGCATGATTGACGAAGCCGCGGAAAAATTCGATGGAGAGATCGACGTCGAACGTGCCGATACGCGCCCGCGTGAACGGCACGTGGAATTCGAGGCCCGGCCGGCCGGAAAAATCGATCACGACGCGCGACAGTGCTTCGTCGAGCGGCACGTACGAATGACCGTAGCGGCGAATGCCCTTCTTGTCGCCGACCGCCTTCGCGATGGCCTGACCCAGCGTGATGCCGACGTCTTCGACGGTATGGTGGTCGTCGATATGCGTATCGCCATGCGACTCGATGTCCAGATCGATCAGCCCGTGGCGGGCAATCTGGTCGAGCATGTGATCGAGGAACGGCACGCCCGTGGCCAGCTTCTGCTGACCGGTGCCGTCCAGGTTGATCTTCACACGGATCTGCGTTTCGCTGGTGTTGCGAACGACTTCCGCAAGGCGCATGGCAATTCCTCGAATCTGACTTTGAAAAAAGTGGGGTTGTGAGCGTGCTGACTTCAGTTCAGCACGAGTTTCAGCGCGGCGAGCATTTGAGCGTTCTCGTCCGGCGAACCGACCGTCAAACGCACGCAATTCGCGAGCAATGGATGCATTTTACTCACGTTTTTGATCAAAACCCGTGAAGTGAGAAGGGTTTCGAACGTCGCCGATGCATCCGGCACGCGCACGAGCAGGAAATTGCCCGCGCTCGGGAACACTTCAGCGCCCGGCAGCGCGGCGACGGCTTGCGCCAGCTTCGCGCGTTCGTCGCGCAGTTGCGCGGCCTGTGCGTCCAGCACGTCGATATGATCGAGCAGGAAATCGGCCGTCGCCTGTGTCAGCACGTTGACGTTGTACGGCGGGCGCACCTTGTCGAATTCGTTGATCCATTCCGTGCGGCCCGCCAGGTAGCCGAGGCGGATGCCCGCGAGACCGAGCTTCGACACGGTACGCATCACGACGACATTGTCGAAGTCTCCCGCGCGCGGCATCCAGCTTTCTTGCGCGAACGGCTGATACGCTTCGTCGATCACGACGAGGCTTCCGCTCGCCGCGGCGATGATGCGCTCCATGTCGGCGGCATCGAACAGCGTGCCCGTCGGGTTGTTCGGATACGCGAGGTAGATCACGGCAGGCCGATGTTCGGCGATCGCGGCGAGCAGCGCGTCCACGTCGAGCGTGAAGTCGGCGTTCAGCGGCACGCCGACGAACTCCATGCCCGCGAGCTTCGCCGACATCGCGTACATCACGAAGCCCGGCACGGGCGCCAGCACCTTCGCGCCCGGCGTCGCGCACGCCACGGAGATGATGCTGATCAGTTCGTCCGAGCCGTTGCCGAGCAGCACCTCGCAGTTCGCCGGCACGTTCATCACGCGCTTGAGCTTGTCGATGAGCGCCTGCGGACGCGGCGCCGGATAGCGGTTCAGCGCGACGCCCGCCAGATGATCGCCGAGTTGCGCGGCCAGTGCTTCCGGCAGCGGGAACGGATTCTCCATTGCATCGAGCTTCACGAGGCCCGTCGCATCGGCAACGGGATAACTCGTCATCGCGAGCACGTCGCGGCGAATGATGTCTTGAGGTGTCGTCATGGCGTGGGGCGCGCCCGCCTTCTGGCAGGCGACAGCGCAATAGGGGTGGCTCGCAGCCGCCCCGGGTTGAGTTCTCTGTCTTCGTGAAAAGGAGCCGTCTCGAAATCAGCGCGTGCGTTGCCCGCGTGAAAAGGCGGCTCGCCGCATGGTCAGCCTGTATTCTTCATCCGGTACTCGGCGCTGCGTGCATGCGCCTGCAGGCCTTCGCCATACGCGAGCTCGGCAGCGATTTCACCGAGCGTCTGCGCGCCGTCCGCGCTCACTTCGATCAGGCTGGAGCGCTTGAAGAAATCATAGACGCCGAGCGGCGACGAGAAACGTGCGGTACGAGACGTAGGCAGCACGTGATTTGGCCCTGCGCAGTAGTCGCCGAGGCTTTCGCTCGTGTAGCGGCCGAGGAAGATCGCGCCCGCGTGGCGAATCTGCTGCGCCCACTGCTGCGGCTCCAGCGCGGAAATTTCGAGGTGTTCCGGCGCGATGTCGTTGGCAATCGCGCATGCCTGTTCCATGTCGCGCACCTTGATCAGCGCGCCACGTCCTTCGAGCGACGCCAGGATCACGTCGCGGCGCGGCATCGTCGGCAGCAGTTCGTTGATGGCGTCTTCGACGCGAGCGATGAAACCTTCGTCCGGGCACAGCAAAATGGATTGCGCGAGTTCGTCGTGCTCGGCCTGCGAGAACAGGTCCATCGCGACCCAGCGCGGGTCCGTCGTGCCGTCACACAGCACGAGAATTTCCGACGGACCGGCAATCATGTCGATGCCGACCGTGCCGAACACGCGGCGCTTCGCCGACGCGACATACGCATTGCCGGGGCCGCAAATCTTGTCGACGGCGGGAATGGACTGCGTGCCGTACGCGAGCGCGCCGACCGCCTGCGCGCCGCCAATCGTGAACACGCGATCGACGCCGCCCAGCAGCGCCGCCGCGAGCACGAGCGGGTTCTTCACGCCATCCGGCGTCGGCACGACCATGACGATTTCGCGCACGCCGGCCACACGCGCCGGAATCGCGTTCATCAGCACCGACGACGGATACGCCGCCTTGCCGCCCGGCACATAGATACCCGCGCGATCGAGCGGCGTCACCTTCTGGCCGAGCACGGTGCCGTCGGCTTCCGTGTACTGCCAGCTATGGCTGCCGCATTCAATCTTCTGCTTCTCGTGATAACCGCGCACGCGCGCCGCCGCCGCTTCGAGCGCCGCGCGGCGCTTCGGCTCCAGGCCTTCCAGTGCTGCTTCGAGTTCCGACATCGGCAGTTCGAGCGCGGCGACATCTTTCGCGTTCACACGGTCGAACCGGTTCGTATAGTCGAGCACGGCGGCATCGCCACGCGCCTTCACGTCGGCCAGAATCTGCGCGACCGAGCGTTCGATCGCTTCGTCTTCGCTCGCTTCGAACGCGAGCACCGCATGCAGCGACTTCTGGAAATTCTCAGTGCTGGAATCGAGTTTGCGAATCTTGATAGACATGCTGGTATCCGTTTCGGTAAGGCGCGCGAGTCAGACTCGGGCGTGACCTTTGCGTCAGGCCGTTGCGCCGGTGCGTTGCGACGCGCGCTCGAACGCGTTGAGAATGGGCGCCAGCGCGGCGCGCTTCAACTTCAGCGCCGCCTGGTTCACAACGAGGCGCGACGAGATCTGCATGATCTCTTCGACCTCGACAAGATTGTTGGCGCGCAAGGTGCCGCCCGAGCTGACCAGGTCGACGATCGCGTCGGCAAGGCCCACCAGCGGCGCGAGTTCCATCGATCCATACAGCTTGATCAGATCGACGTGCACGCCCTTGGCAGCGAAGTGCTCGCGCGCCACTTGCACGTACTTCGTGGCGACGCGCAGGCGCGCGCCCTGGCGCACCGCGTTCGCGTAGTCGAAGCCGGCCGCGACTGCCACCGACATCCGGCAGCGCGCGATATCCAGATCGATCGGCTGATACAAACCGCCGCCGCCGTGCTCGATCAGCACGTCCTTGCCCGCGACGCCGAAATCGGCGGCGCCGTACTCGACGTACGTCGGGACATCCGTGGCGCGCACGATGATGACGCGCAGGTTGGGATCCGTAGTCGGCAGAATCAGCTTGCGCGACGTTTCCGGGTCTTCCGTCACTTCGATGCCCGCTGCCGCGAGCAGCGGCACCGTTTCCTCGAAGATGCGGCCCTTCGACAGCGCGAGCGTCAGCGGCTTACCGACCGCCGGTGACGTCGACGTTTGCGGCAACTCGCTCATGCCTGATTACCCTTGATGCGACGCACGTTCGCGCCGACTGCCGTGAGTTTCGATTCCATCCGGTCGTAGCCGCGATCCAGGTGATAGATGCGGTCGATCAGCGTTTCGCCGTCGGCACACAGGCCCGCGATCACGAGACTCGCCGACGCGCGCAGATCGGTTGCCATCACCTTCGCGCCCGACAGCTTCTCGACGCCATTCACCAGCGCCGTCTTGCCGTCGATCGTGATGTTCGCGCCGAGACGGTTCAGTTCCTGCACGTGCATGAAGCGGTTTTCGAAGATCGTTTCAACGACTTGCGAGGTGCCTTCAGCCAGCGCGTTGAGCGCCATGAACTGCGCCTGCATGTCAGTCGGGAACGCCGGGTATTCCGACGTGCGGAACGACACGGCCTTCGGACGCTGGTTCATGCGCACGCGCATCCAGTCGTCGCCCTCTTCGATCGTCACGCCTGCTTCGCGCAGCTTGTCCGTCACCGCTTCGAGAATCTGCGGACGCACATGGCGCAGCGTGACGTCGCCGCCCGCAGCCGCGACCGCGCACAGGAACGTGCCCGCTTCGATACGATCCGGCACGACCGTGTGCTTCGCGCCATGCAGCTTGTCGACGCCCTGAATCACGAGACGATCCGTGCCAATGCCGTCGATCTTCGCGCCCATCGCGACCAGCAGATTCGCCAGGTCGCCGACTTCCGGCTCGCGCGCGGCGTTCTCGATGACCGTCTCGCCTTCCGCGAGCACAGCCGCCATCAGCAGGTTTTCCGTGCCCGTGACGGTGATCATGTCGGTGATGATGCGTGCGCCCTTCAGACGCTTCGCGCGTGCTTCGATAAAGCCGTGCTCGATGTTGATCTCGGCGCCCATCGCCTGCAGGCCCTTGATGTGCTGGTCAACCGGACGCGCGCCGATCGCGCAGCCGCCGGGCAGCGACACCTTCGCCTCGCCGAAGCGCGCGACGAGCGGGCCGAGCACGAGGATCGACGCGCGCATCGTCTTCACGAGTTCGTACGGTGCGACGAGGTTGTCGACCTTCGACGCGTCGAGCATCACCTTGCCGTCGCTGCTTTCGGTACGCACGCCCATCTGGCCGAGCAGCTTGAGCGTCGTGCGCACGTCCTGCAGATCGGGCACGTTGTCGAGATGAACGGGCTCCGCGCTCAACAAGCCTGCGCAAAGGATCGGCAGCGCCGCGTTCTTCGCACCCGAAACAACGATCTCACCAGCGAGCTTTTGCCCGCCTTCAATCACGAGTTTGTCCATGCCTGTTTGTTCCTGATCTGCCCGTCCGCCTGCGGGCGTCTTGTTGTGGGCGGTTGCTGCGGCGCCGTTTGCGGCGTCGCGATTCTCTTGTGTAAGTCGCACTAAGGTTCCAGCTAATTTGCAGCTACGTCTAAAGCTTATTGTGCAGCTTGTTTTCCGCTCTGGCAGCCAGGTTATCGAGCGCCGTCCTCCGACAGACAGCAGGTTTTTCCGCGTAATGTCTATACGCGAGTCAGGCGCTTTGCCATTCGGTGGGCGTCAGCGTTTTCATGCTGAGCGCGTGGATCTCTTCGCGCATGCGGTCGCCGAGCGCCGCATACACGAGTTGATGCCGTTGAATCAGCCGCTTGCCTTCGAAATTCGGCGACACGATGGTCGCGAAGAAATGCTGGCCGTCGCCTTCCACTTCGAGATGCTCGCAAGGAAGGCCCGCCGCGATGTAATTCTTGACCTGTTCGGGAGTGGGTAGCATGAGTGCTCCTGTGAATGCTCCAGTCAGTGACGCAGCTTGAAGCCGGACGCGAGCATGCGCATCGCCAGTACGGCCAGCACGACAAAGAAACCGCCGACAATCAACAGGCTCCACATCGGATTGATATCCGACATACCGAAGAAGCCATATCGAAAGCCGTCGATCATGTAGAAAAATGGATTCAGCCGCGAGATTTCGCGCCACACGGGCGGCAGCGTATGCGTCGAGTAGAACACGCCCGAGAGGAACGTGAGCGGCATGATCAGAAAATTCTGGAACGCGGCAAGCTGGTCGAATTTCTCGGCCCAGATGCCCGCGATCAAGCCGAGCGTGCCGAGAATCGCCGAGCCGAGCACCGCGAACGCGATGATATAAAGCGGCGCGCTGAAGCTCATCGGGATGAACCACACCGTGACGATGAACACGCCCAGCCCGACGCTCAACCCGCGCACGACGGCCGCGAGCACATACGCGCCGTACATTTCCCAGTGCGACAGCGGCGGCAGCAGTACGAACACGAGATTGCCCGTGATCTTCGACTGGATCAGCGACGACGAACTGTTCGCGAACGCGTTCTGCAGCACGCTCATCATCACGAGGCCCGGCACGAGAAAGCTCGTGTACAGCACGCCCGGATAGACCTGCACGTGATCGCGCAGCGCGTGGCCGAAGATGGTCAGATACAGCAAGGCGGTGACGACGGGCGCGAGCACCGTCTGGAACGAGACTTTCCAGAAGCGCAGCAGCTCCTTGTAGAACAACGTTCGGAAACCGCTCATGCCAACCCCTCGACCACTTCCGGCCCGTTCATCACCTGCATGAACACGTCTTCGAGGTCGGCCTTGCGCACCTCGATTTCCTCGAACGTGCAACCCGCCGTGCGGCATTGCGCGAGGATGCGTTCCACGTCGTCGTAGCTCGACAGGCGCAGCAGATGCTGACGGCCGTTGACATTGGTGGGATCGACTTCGAGCGCCCGCAGTTCGGCGGGCAGCACGCCCTGCGCGAAGCGGATGAACAGTTGCGTGCCCGCGAAACGTTCGAGCAGCGTACTGGTGCGCTCCAACGCGACGACTTCACCGCGCCGTAACATTGCAATGCGGTCGCACAGCGATTCGGCTTCTTCCAGGTAGTGCGTGGTCAGCACGATCGTGTGGCCTTCGCGGTTCAGGCGCGAGATGAATTTCCACAGCGTCTGCCGCAATTCGACATCGACGCCCGCCGTCGGCTCGTCGAGGACGATCACGGGCGGCCGGTGCACGAGCGCCTGCGCAACCAGCACGCGACGCTTCATCCCGCCCGACAGCGCACGCATGTTCGCGTCGGCTTTTTCGGTGAGATCGAGATTGGCCATCACTTCGTCGATCCAGTCGTCGTTCTTGCGCAAGCCGAAGTAGCCCGACTGGATGCGCAGCGTCTCGCGCACGGTGAAGAACGGATCGAACACGAGTTCCTGCGGCACGACGCCGAGCGCGCGGCGCGCAAGACGAAAGTCGTCGACGACGTGGTGGCCGTGAACCGTGATACTGCCTTCATCGGCGCGAGCGAGACCGGCGAGGATGCTGATGAGCGTCGTCTTGCCGGCGCCGTTCGGACCGAGCAGTCCGAAGAATTCGCCTTGTTCGACGGTGAAGCTGACGCCTTTGAGCGCTTGCAGATCCTTGTAGCGCTTTCTGACGTTACGAATTTCAATCGCTGACATGACTGTGCGCCGTCAAAGTGGACAGCGCCTGATAGATCGCCCGGCAAGGGCGCGAAAGCATGGGGAAAACGGAATTGGGGCCGGGTGCAAAAGACCGCTTGCGCTCTGCTGCAACCGCTACGGCCGTTTCCGCGATGCGGGATGAAACGGCCAGGCGCCAAAAAACGTTTGATTATAGGGCAAAAGTCGAAGCGGCCGACTTGCCTTGGGAGAACGTGAGCCTGCGCAAACCGGGAAACGCGGTCCGAGACTCACTGACGCATGAGCGTCAATGTCGTACGGTGAGAAGGGAATCCACGCCGTAGGCTTGCGCGAGACTGGACAGCCCCGCAGGGAGGTTGACGACCATCAGCGGCGTGCCGCGCGCGGTTGCCGCGCGTTGCCATGCGAGCAGCACGGCAAGCGCCGACGAATCGAATTGCGTGAGTGCCGCGCAGTCGACCGCCGTCGCGCCGCTGCCGATGCGCGCGAGACCCGCCGCGAGCGCAGCCTTCGCGCTCGCGTGAGTCAGGGTGCTGCCGGTTTCGAACGTGTTGACGGGCGTGCTGACCGGCGCGCTTGCAAAGTTGTTCACGACTGTTTGCCGTTCGCGAGTTGCTGGTTGCGTGCCGTCAGGAACTGGATCAGGCCGTCGACACCGCTCTTCTGGATCTGCTCGTTGAACTGCTGCTGGTACGCCTGGATCAGCCATGCGCCGAGCACGTTCAGGTCATACACGCGCCAGCCTTGCGGCGTCTTGTACAGACGGTAGTCGAGTTCGACGGGCGAGCCGTTGTTCATCACGACCGAGCGGACCACCACGTCGGTGTCTTCCGGGCTCGCGCGGAACGGCTTGTACTGGATTTCCTGGTCCTTCACCTGAGCCAGCGCGCCCGAGTAGGTACGGATCAGCAGCGTCTTGAACTGCTCGACGACGGCGTTCTGTTGCTCCGGCGTCGCCGTGCGCCAGTTACGGCCCATCGCAAGCTGCGTCGTGCGGCGGAAGTCCGTGTACGGAAGAATCTTCTCGTTCACGAGCTTCGTGACGGCATTGATGTTGCCGCTCTGGATCGTCTTGTCGGCGCGCACGGCGTCGATCACCTGCTGCGTGACGGTCTTGACCATCGTGTCGGGGTTGCTGCTATCGACGGCCTGTGCGGACGCCGCGCCACTGAATGCAAACAGACCTGCAATAAACGGGATAAGGAAGAAGAATTTTTTCATTTCCAGTCCTGCAAAAAAAATAAGCTTAGGTTGGAGGCGACGATATCACGCGAGTTCAGCCGCAATCCACGCCCAAACTGCGAGAATCGTATCCGAGTGTTACGACAGACGGATACGCCACCCGCATTTGTTATGCCTCAGCGCAGCTTCAGCGACGGATAGCCGAAGTGCGCCGGCGGCACGATCTGGCCACCGGGGACAGTCGGCGGTGCATCGGTGCCCGAGGCGGGCTGTGCGGCACCTGCCGCATCGTTCGTCGACGCGCCCGAAGCCGCCTCCGGCGCCGAAGCCGGCGTGGGCGCAGGCGGTGTCGCCGCGCCGCCGTCGACGTCTTCGTATTTCGGCAGCGGCGCTTCGCTGCCGTAGTCCGGCAGCCCCGTCGATGCATTGCCGCCGGTCAACAGATAGCGGCGACGCTGAAGATACGCGTTACGCACGAAGGAGTATTTGTCGAGCGCCGCGCCTTCCAGCACGTCGCTTGCGTTCAGCAGGTTCGCGCGCGTGTTGACCACGTTCAGACCGTAGAGCGCCCAGCTCACGCTGTCCGGCTTCACGTACGTGAGCGGATTGATGAAGTAGTTGCCCGCCATGCCCACGCCGTCGCGCACCGTGCTCGGCCCGAACAGCGGCAGCACCAGATACGGACCGGGCGGCACGCCATAGTGACCGAGCGTCAGACCGAGGTCGTTGTCGTGCTTCGGCAGCTTGGCGAGCGTCGCAACGTCGAACAGGCCGCCCACACCGAAGATCGTGTTGATCACGATACGCATGATGTCCGATACACCGTCGGCGATCTTCAACTGCAGCAGATTGTTCGCCGCGATGTAAACGTCGCCGATGTTCGAGAAGAAGTTCGTGACGCTGTCACGCACCGGTTGCGGCGTGACGAACACGTAGCCCTTCGCGACCGGCTTCAACGCGTACTTGTCGAGCGTGTCGTTGAACGTGAAGACCGTACGGTTGAAGCCCTCGATCGGATCTTCCTTCGTCGGATTCTGAACAGTTGCGCAACCCGCCAGCGCTGCCACCGCCAGCGTGATCCCCGCGACACGTAAGCGTGTCGAGTTCATTGTTATTCTCCTTATTGGCCGGATGCACCCGAAGCAGCGGCAGCCGAAGCTGCAGGAGCCGGCTCTGCCGGCGCAGGCGCAGCAGATGCACCGGGTTTGGCAGCGCCCGAATCCGCTGCCTTGCTATACAGGAACTGTCCGATCAGATTTTCCAGGACGATAGCCGATTGGGTCATCGTGATCGTGTCGCCGGCTTTCAGCATTTCGCTGTCGCCACCCGGCTCAAGACCGATGTACTGCTCACCCAACAGGCCCGACGTCAGAATCTTCGCGGACGTGTCTTTCGGAAACTGATATTGCTTGTCGAGATCGAGCGTCACGACGGCCTGATACGAATTGCTGTCGAAGCCGATCGATTCGACGCGGCCCACCGTCACGCCCGCGCTCTTCACGGGCGCGCGCACCTTGAGGCCGCCGATATTGTCGAATTTCAGCTTGACCGGGTACGTCGCCTGAAACGACAGCGAGCTCATGTTGCCGGCCTTCAGCGCGAGGAACAGCAACGCGATGAAGCCGAGCACCACGAACAGACCTACCCAGAAATCGAGAGCAGTTTTTTTCATCGTCATCCCAAAGAGAATCTATGCCGCTGCGGCGCGAGCCCTGCGCGGCGCACCGCGCGAGGTTGGCTCGTCACCGCCTAGCTGAACATCAGCGCGGTCAGCAGGAAATCGAGACCGAGCACGGCCAGCGACGCGTAGACGACCGTCTTCGTGGTCGCGCGCGACACGCCTTCCGGCGTGGGCTTCGCTTCGTAGCCCTGGTAGAGCGCGATGAACGTCACCGCGAAGCCGAACACGACGCTCTTGATCACGCCGTTGCCGACGTCGCGATACGCATCGACGCCGCCCTGCATCTGCGACCAGAACGCGCCCGCGTCGACGCCGATCATCAGCACGCCCACGACATAGCCGCCGAGCACACCCACCGCGCTGAAAATCGCCGCGAGAATCGGCATCGAAATGATGCCCGCCCACATGCGCGGCGCGACGACCACTTTCAGAGGATCGACGGCCATCATTTCCATTGCCGTCAGTTGCTCGCCCGCCTTCATCAGGCCGATTTCGGCCGTGAGCGACGTGCCCGCGCGCCCGGCGAACAGTAGCGCCGTCACGACGGGCCCGAGTTCGCGCACGAGCGACAGCGCAACCAGCAAGCCGAGCGCCTGTTCGGAGCCGTAGCGATTGAGCGTGTAGTAACCCTGCAAGCCAAGCACGAAGCCAACGAACAGCCCCGACACCGCGATGATCACCAGCGAATAGTTACCGACGAAGTGGATCTGCTTCGTGACAAGACGCGGACGGCGCAGCAGCGGGAAAAATTCCAGCACGAGGCGCACGAACATGCGCGCCGCATAACCCGTCTGTCCGAGCCCGCAAATGACGGAACGGCCGATGAAGCTGATCATGCGCGGCCTCCGCCAATGCCGAAATCCGCCGCAAGCGGCGTGCTGCTCGGATAGTGAAATTTGAACGGGCCATCAGGCGTGCCGTCGATGAACTGACGCACGGTCGGATCCGTCGACGCACGCAGCTCGGCGGGCGTGCCTTCGGCGAGGACACCGCCGTTGGCGAGGAAGTAGACGTAGTCGGCGATGGCGAACGATTCGGGCACGTCGTGTGTGACGAGGATCGACGTCGCGCCGAGCGCCGTGTTCAGCGCGCGGATCAGGTTAGCCGTGATACCGAGCGAAATGGGGTCGAGGCCGGCGAACGGCTCGTCGTACATCATCAGTTCGGGATCGAGCGCGATGGCGCGGGCCAGCGCGACACGACGCGCCATGCCGCCCGAAATCTCCGACGGCGCGAGATCGCGCGCGCCGCGCAGACCGACCGCGTTGAGCTTCATCAACACGAGGTCGCGGATCAGTTCTTCGGGAAGATCGGTGTGCTCGCGCAGGGCGAAGGCGACGTTTTCGAACACCGACATGTCGGTGAACAGCGCGCCGAACTGGAACAGCATGCCCATCTTGCGACGCAGCTCGTACAGGCCTTCACGCGTCTGCGCGCCGATGTCCTGCCCGTGGAACAGCACCTGGCCGCGCTGCGCGCGCACGAGGCCGCCGATCAGCCGCAGCACGGTCGTCTTGCCGCATCCCGAGCCGCCCATGACCGCGACCACCTGGCCGCGTTTGAAGCGCAGATTCAGGTTGGACAGGACGAGCCGGTCGCCGTAGCCGAAGTCGACGTCGCGCAGCTCAAGGAGGGTCTCGGAAGAGGAAGGCACGTAGCTGACAGTCCTTTTACACGGAAGGCCGAATTATAGGGCCTTCGTGCAAACCCTGCCTTGACGACGCTAACGATTTAACTTTTCTAAACTTTTTGTTGCAAAAACGCTTTTTGCAGCGCCTGGGCGGCCGATGCGGGATCGGCAGCTTCCGTGATCGCGCGGACGACGGCGGCGCTCTTCACGCCTGTCGCGAGTACCTGCGGCAGCACATCGCCACTAATCCCACCGATCGCGACCAGCGGCACGACGCCTTCCAGCAGTTTCACGTAGCGCGCGAGCCTTGCCAGACCTTGCGGCGCGGTCGGCATCACTTTCGTCGTGGTCGGGAACACGGCGCCAAGCGCGATGTAGCTCGGACGGAAGTGCAGCGCGGTCAGCATTTCGTAGTAACCGTGCGTCGACAGGCCGAGGCGCACGCCTGCCTGCGACAAGGCGTGCAGATCCGCTGTATGTACGTCTTCCTGGCCGAGGTGCACGCCATAGGCACCTGCGTCGATGGCGGCTTGCCAGTGGTCGTTAATGAAAACGCACGCGTCGTGCTCACGGCCCGCCGCGATCGAGCGTGCAATTTCCCGCTTCAGTTCGTCCGGTTCCGCCGTCTTGCGACGCAGTTGCAAGGTCTTCACGCCGAAGCTTGCTACGCGCTCGACCCATTCCGCTGTCGGCAACACCGCGTAGATGCCGAGTGCGTCCGGACAGGCGGCAAAAGCTTGCGCAGGCGCGTCCGGCAAACCGGCGACGCGCGGGAAGCGCGAAATGTCACAAGGCCAGGCATCGTCGGATTTCGTTTCGTCGCCGTCGCGCCATGCGAGCGCGAGCACCAGCGCGTCGTGCGGATCGAAGCCGCAATCGAGAAACGCGGCGAGCGCGGCAATCCAGTCTTCGGCCAGATGGCCTTCCAGCTGATAGCGCACGCCGCCCAGATGCAACACCGCGCGGCCCGCCGCCGCCTCGATCACCCCGGCGCCCTGCGTCATCCAGCGCGCGATCTGCTCGAGGTGCTGCTCGCTGCTTTGCTTCAGGTCGGTGAAGACGATCAGGTCGCCGCCATTCACGTCGTCGGGCGCCGTCAGGCAGATGCGCCAGTTGACGTGCGTCGGCGGCCAGTCGCCCAGGCGCGCGCGGATGCGTTCCGCCGCTTCCGTGAGTTCATCGGCGGGCGGCCAGAACAGATCGCGGCCCGCGAGTTTCAGAGTCTCCGTCATGCCGCAGCGCTCCCATCCTGATGCCAGAACGGCATGCCGACGACGGGCGTGCTCGCATGGGCAGTTTCACGTTCGGCCATCGGGCCGGCCAGATAAGCCTCGCGGCCCGCTTCGACGCCCATGGCAAAGGCGCGCGCCATCGTCTCCGGGTGCGTGGCCTGCGAGACAGCCGTGTTCAGCAGCACGCCGTCGAAGCCCCACTCCATCACCTGACACGCATGCGACGGCACGCCGAGGCCCGCGTCGACGATCAGCGGCACATCGGGCAAACGCTCGCGCAGCACGCGCAAGCCATACGGATTCACGACGCCCTTGCCCGTGCCGATGGGCGCGCCCCACGGCATCAGCGCCTCGCAGCCCGCATCGAGCAGACGCCGGCCGATCACGAGATCTTCCGTGCAATACGGCAGCACCTTGAAGCCGTCCTTCACCAATTGCGCAGCAGCTTCAATCAGGCCGACCGGGTCGGGCTGCAGCGTGTAATCGTCACCGATCAGTTCGAGCTTGATCCAGTCGGTGTCGAAGACTTCGCGCGCCATGTGCGCCGTCGTCACCGCCTCGCTCACCGTCTGGCAGCCGGCCGTGTTCGGCAGGAGCGGCACGCCGTGGCGCTTGAGCAGATCGAAGAAGCCGGCTTCCGCGCCGCCTTCGCTCATCTGCCGGCGCAGCGCGACCGTCACCATGCCCGGCTTCGACGCCGCGATCGAATCCGACAGCGACTGCAGCGACGGATAGCGCGAGGTGCCCAGCAGCACGCGGCTCTGGAAGGTTTCGCCGTAAAGCGTGAGCGCGTCGGCGGGGGCGTTCGCGTGTGAGTTCATGTGTGATTCCTTGTCAGTGGCTTGCGTCGCGTGGTCCGGCCTCAGCCGCCCGCGACGGGATGCACGACGTCGAGCTTGTCGCCCGCCTGCAATGCGCGCGCTGCATGCTGCCCACGCGCGACGAAATTGCCGTTCAGCGCCACGGCGAACGGCGGCCGCGCGCCGTACGCGCTGAGCGCGTCGGCGACGGTCGCGCCTTCGGGCAGCGACAGCGGCTTCTGATTGATCTGAATGTCCATGTCCATGAGTTCAAACATTGAGAGTGACAGCGGGCTCGCGATCCAGCCGGAACAGCTCGCTCCAGCGCGCGTTGCGTTGCCAGTCGGCAAAACCGTCGGAATCGGCGACGCGACCATCGAGCAGCGCCGACGCGAGCCGCACCGCTTCGCCCGCGACTTCGGGCACGATCATGTAGCCATGCCGGTACAACCCGTTCACGCGCAGCGTGCTTGCGCCGTCCCATAGCAGCACGGGACGATGGTCGGGCAAAGTCGGCCGGCATTGCGAGTTCAGCTCGAGAATGCGCGCCTCGCCGAAACCGGGATGCACCGAAAACGCCGCGCTCAACAATTCGAGTGCCGAGCGCACGCTGACGGGCGACATGTCCTCGCCTTCCACTTCCGTCGCGCCGATCACGTAAAGATCGTCCTGCTTCGGCGCGATATAGAGCGGATAGCGCGGATGCAATAACCGCACCGGACGCGTCAGATCGATGCCGGGCGCGTGCACGCGTGCGACTTCGCCGCGGATGCCGCGCAACGTCGGCATGACGGGCTTCGCGCCCAGCCCGCGGCAATCGATCGTGATCCTCGCGGGCGGCAGCGCGCCGTCGTCGACGGACGTGTTCCAGTGCGTCTCGACGCCGCGTTGCGCCAGCCCCGCAGCCAGCGCCGACAGCACCTGCCGGTTATCGAGCTGGCCTTCGTGCGGCAGCAGCCAGCCTTGCGAGAAGCGGCCCGCGAGCGCGGGCTCGGCCGCGCCGACCTGCGCGCCTGACAGCGCGACGAGTCCGCCGTCGAGCAGTTCGGCGGGCGCATTGGCGCGCAGCCGTCGCTCGAACAGCGGCGCCTCGGCGCGATCGCCGTGATGCCAGACGATCAGCGAGCCGTTGCGCTGGAAAAACACCGGCTCGGGCAATTGCGCGAGCAAGGTCGGCCAGGTTTCCAGCGACGCCGCGCCCAGCCGCGTAATCAGCAGCTCGGCGCTGGCGGCCTCCGCGAGCGGCGCCAGCATCGCGGCGGCGACCCACGCCGCCGCCTGCGAGCCAGCCGCGTCGCCGCGCTCATAAAGCGCCACGCGATGCCCTTCGCCCGCGAGTTGCCACGCGACGAGGCGTCCGCACAGCCCGCCGCCGATCACGGCGAAATCCGGTTGAGCAGAAGTCCTCATCGTGTGGCTCCGAAGCAAACCCGGAGCGCCGCAAACCGCGCGCCCACGACGGAACGACGGGCGAAACCCGCAGCCATGAAGCCAGAAATTGAAGAATGAGCGGTCATCGAATCCTTTCCGTACGGCAAAAGTGCGCACGTACCCAAGGACGAAACCGGCGGGCGAAGCCGGCCGGGCAAGGGCGTTCACAATGCAACGGGAACGCCGCCCGGCGGAAGGAGAACTTCCAGGAAATACTTCCCGAAAACTTCCCGCGCCGGTATTACCCGGATCGGGTGCGAAGGGTCTCTCTCAGCCTCGCTGCAGCGACTGCCAGCGCACGAAGCACCCCTGTTTCGTCCGGACCATTAGACCATAAAAGCCGCGCGCGCCGCAAACCCGGGCAGACCTCAATCGGCGGCGGCTGATTTTGGCGAGGTTCGCTATTGCTCTGGCACAATGGCACGCGTCAATGCGGACGGAATGCTGCGCCACTGCAAGGCCTTTGTCGGGTTTGGGCAGCCGCGCCGGGGCACGGTGAAACGTCCGCTTAAGTTCAGATTAAGTCGGTGCCGGAACAATCGCAGCCGGGCCACCAACACGACGGGACGCGACAGCGGCGCCATGCCGCTGCGCAATGCACCTCGCCGCCGCCCGGCCGACCGTATGAAAGGATGCTTATGATCGACAATTCGAAAAATCCGGCGGACATCACCGCGTGGGGCCTCATCAAGCCCTACTGGGTGTCCGAGGATCGATGGAAAGCGCGGGGCCTGCTCGCGCTCGTCATCGCGATGAACATGACGATGGTCGCGGCCAACGTCTGGTTCAACACCTGGCAGCGCACGTTCTTCGACGCGATCCAGCAGTACAACTACCCCGTCTTCAAATATTCGCTGCTGCAGTTCACGGTCATTGCGCTCGCGCTGATCCTGCTCGGCTCGTACCGGACCTACTTCCGGCAGATGCTCGAATTCCGCTGGCGGCAGTGGCTCACCAATCGCTATCTGAACGACTGGCTGGGCGACCGCGCGTATTACCGGATCGAGCGCGACAGTCTCGCCGACAACCCCGACCAGCGGGTTTCCGCCGACCTGCAAGGGTTGGCCAGCGCGTCGCTGAATCTGTCGCTCGGCCTGCTGTCGACCACGGTCACGCTGTTCTCGTTCATCGTGATCCTGTGGAACCTGTCGGGCGCGTTCGCGTTCCACATGTTCGGCACGGAGTTTTCGATTCCGGGTTACATGGTGTGGGCGGCGCTGATCTACGCGGCAGTCGGCTCGTGGGTCACGCACAAGGTCAACCATCCGCTGGTGTCGATCAACTACCAGCAGCAGCGTGTGGAAGCCGACTTCCGTTTCTCGCTGATCCGCATCCGCGAAAACGCCGACCAGATCGCGCTGTATCAGGGCGAGCGCTCGGAAGAGCAGCAGCTCAAGGGCGTGTTCTCGCACATCCGGGAAAACTGGCGCCTCATCATGCGCTTCACGCGGCGCTTCAACATCGTCGTCATCAGTTATTCACAACTGGCCATCGTCTTCCCGTACATCGCGGCTGCGCCGAAGTACTTTTCGAAGAGCATCTCGTTCGGCATGTACCAGCAGGTGACGGGCGCGTTCGGCACGGTCAGCGATTCGTTCTCCTGGTTCATCAACAATTACGATTCGCTCGCCGAATGGCGCGCCACCGTCAACCGTCTGCGGGAATTCCATCGCGTGATGCGCTCGCAGCATCTGCATGAGTCGGTTGTCGAAGGCACTGCGCACGGCGGCATCAACGTGCACGTCACGGATACCGATTCGATAGACGTGACGAATCTTCATCTGCAGCGTCCTGACGGCGAGCCGATGGCGAACGTCGGATCGTTCCATATCGCGCCGAAGTCGCGCTGGCTGGTGCGCGGTCCGTCGGGCGCGGGCAAGAGCACGCTGATGCGCACGCTCGCGGGCCTGTGGCCGTTCGGCGAAGGCACGATCGAAAAACCCGCCGACGCGAAACTGCTGTTCATCCCGCAACGCAGCTATCTGCCCATCGGCACACTGAAGGCGGCGCTCTGCTATCCGTCGGAGGCTTCCGCGTATTCGGACGAAGCATGCCGCGAGGTGCTCACCGTGTGCCGCTTGCCGGAACTCGCGGATCGCCTGGGCGAATCGACGCACTGGGAACGCTCGCTGTCGCCTGGCGAGCAGCAGCGTCTCGCAGCAGCGCGCGCGTTGCTGCAACAGCCCGACTTCCTGTTCCTCGACGAAGCGACGAGCGCGCTCGATCCCGAGAACGAAAGCATCATCTACAACGCACTGATCGAGCGTCTGCCGAACGCGGCGATCGTCAGCGTCGCGCATCGCAAGACGCTCGAAGCGTTCCACGACCAGACGCTGTTCATCGAACGCGCCGTCGAGCGCGTGGCGGCGTGAGCGACGCGCCGTTCGAGCGCGTCGTGCTGGTGACGGGCGCAGGTTCCGGCATCGGCGCCGCGCTCGCCCGGCGCATTGCGGCGCCGCGTGTCGCGCTGATGTTGCATGCGCGCGGCGCGGACGAAGCGTCTCGCGTGCGGCTCGATCAGGTCGCGGCGACCTGCGCGGCGAACGGCGCGACATGCGCAACGGTGCTTGCCGATCTCGCCGAACGCGGCGCGTCCGAACACGCTGTCCATCAGACGCTCGCGCGTTTTGGCGCGCTCGACCAGATCGTCGCCAACGCGGGACACGCGCAGCGTCAAACCATCGGCACGCTCGATTTCGATGCGCTCGCGGAGTCGTTCGCGGCGATGCCTGCTGCGTTCGGCGCGCTCGTCAAACGGGCGGCGGCTGCGCTCGAAACCTCGAAACGCGGTCGCGTCGTGGCCGTGAGTTCGTTCGTCGCGCATCGCTATCGTGCGGACTCGGCGTTTGCGGGTACGGCTGCCGCGAAGGCCGCGCTCGAATCGCTGGCAAAAACGGCAGCGGCCGAACTGGCGCCGCACGGCGTCACGGTGAATTGCGTCGCGCCGGGTTACACGCGCAAGGATCGCGGACCGAGCGCGGAGAATGCGCCCGCGTGGACGCGTGCTGCGGAGGCGACACCGCTCGGGCAGGTCGCCGAACCCGACGACATCGCCGCGCTGATCGCCTTTCTGCTTTCCGACTCCGCGCGCCACGTCACGGGTCAGGTGATCCACGTCGACGGCGGGCTGACGCTCGGCTAAGCGACGCGCGAGTCTTACGCGCTTCCAGTCAGCGCAACATCCTGAAAGACTCTCGAACAGTTCGAAAGCACTTCCGAAGCGCATGCGCTGTTCCGTGCTTTGCGCGCGGGCATTTCCAGCGACGATTGCATCGTGGGCCAAACGCTCCCCTGGCGCAGCCCGCGACGCAAACTCAACGTCACTGGAAATACCTGCCATGTCATTCGACCGCCGCCTCCTTTCGCTTTCCCGTTTGTCCCGCCTGTCTGCTGGTATCGCGCAGTCCGGCCGCGACGCCGCGCTGACGGCCACGGCCGTGTTGCTGTTCGCGACGGCCGCGAACGCCGCGCAGACCACGCCCGTGAAACAGGCCGAACCCGCCGACGTCTGCCCGGCGCTGTCGCACATCGTGTCGTCCGCCGACTTCAAGAAACTGCGCGACGAGCCTGCTGCGACGTTGCCGGGTGTCGACCCGATCGAAGACTGCCGTGCCAACTCGCATGCGTACGATTGCCGCTGGCGCGCGCACTGGGAAGCTGACGGCTTCGTCAACGATCCGCTCGAGGAAATCGGCGCGGACATCGCCGCGTGCTTCCCGAACGTCGTGCACGACATCAACACGCCGACGCGCCAGCACTTCATCGTGAAGACGGCCGACCGCCGCGTGAGCGTCACGGCGAGCGTGCAAGGTCAGAACGAACTGCGTCTGCGCATTGCGCGCTGAGCGCTCTTGACCCGACCTGACGTCATCTCAACCAGCCTGCTCGCGAGCGCATCGTGATCGCTTCTTCATTCGCGCATGTCTTGCGGTTCGTGCTCGCGGCGCTGTGTTTGATGTCGCTGGGTGGTTGCGCGTGGACGCTGATTACGGCCGCCGATGCGACGGGTTCTGTGATTCAGGCAGGCTACGCGATCGCGTCGAACTATTCGTCGCCGACTTTTATCAGCGGGCGGCGCGCGAAGATCAGCACGGTGTGCATCGAGGTGAACCAGCTGGTTTCGGTTGGCGACTTCGTGCCTGCTTTGCAGCTTGCGCTCGATAAGCGCGGGATTCGATCTGACGTGTATAACCCGGGGACTTCGCCGGCCGGGTGCGAGGCACGGCTCGTGTATAACGCGTCTGTCGACTATGGGCGCCGCTCGTTCAGCGATGAGCCTACGCAGTATCTTTCAATGATCGATCTCACGCTGATTCAGCATGGGCGGATTCTCGTGACCGCGCGGTATCAGACGGGTGGGCTTGGGGTCGATCGATACTCGAGTGCTTCGGTGAAGCTGGATGGGTTGATCGATAAGATGGTCGTGAATCAGATCGCTGATTTGCAGGTTGAGACTATTCAGACTTCAGCAATCGGGAAGTAGTGCTCTGCAGGGGCTTTGCCGGTCGGTGGGGTTTGCCTTTTCGCTGGCATCCGCGTTTTGTTACTGGTGCTTCAAGCGTTGCCCCTGTGCGGGGCGGCACCTACTTTTCTTTGCCGCCGCAAAGAAAAGTAGGCAAAAGAAAGCGGCTCACACCGCCAGCACGTGTGTTTGCCTGAGGGCCCCCATAGGTTCTTACACTTCAAACGGCAACGCCCCCGTTCGCGCTCGTTGCCAACGCTCTCCCTGTACGCCTCACCCACTTCGTGCCCCGCGTCTCAGCACGCCGTGCCAGACAGTCCTCAGCCGCCCAGGTGGCAAACTGTGTGTAGGCATTCGCGCCATGACCGCATCACTCCGGACTGGGTAGCACGGCTGGTGTTTCTGATAAGAGCACTAACCTGTGCGGTGCGACACCCTACACACAGTTTGCCACCTGGGCGGCACAAACCGTTCGCTGCCGCTGGCTCTTGTGAGGGTGTCTGAAGCGGGTGAGGCATCTGTTCGGAGCGTTGGCAACGAGCGCCAACAGAGACGTTGCCGTGTGGAGCATAAGACCAGTTGAGGGCCCTCAGGCAAATACACGGGCTGGCGGTGTGAGCCGCTTTCTTTTGCCTACTTTTCTTTGCGGCGGCAAAGAAAAGTAGGTGCCGCCCCGCACAGGGGCAACGCTAGCAAACCAAATGCATAACGCGGATGCCAGCAAAAAAAGCCCAAACCACCACCCAGCGTCGCAGACGAAAAAAACCTCTTACGGAGGAAAGATTTCGAAAGCACCCCCAGCTTCCGCGCGAAGCGCACCCCAACTACTATCGCCAGGATGAACTCATCCATTATGGTCGTCGACGACGACCCCGTCGTCCGCGACATCGTGCGCGACTATCTGCAAGGCCGGGGCTTCACGGTCTCCGTGCTCGAAAACGGTATGGCGCTACAACAGGCGCTCCAGAACGAACGGCCCGCGCTCGTCGTGCTCGACATCATGATGCCCGAGCTGGACGGTATCAGCGCATTGCGCGCGCTGCGCCTCGCCGGCGACAACATCCCCGTGATCCTGCTGACCGCGCGCGCGGATGTGATCGATCGCGTGATCGGTCTCGAACTGGGCGCAGACGACTACCTCGGCAAACCATTCGATCCGAGCGAACTCGTCGCACGCATCCGCAGCGTGCTGCGCCGACGCGAAAGCGCAGCGCCTAGCGCGCCCGAAAATCGCGCGCCGTATCGCTTCGGTCGCTTCGAAGTGAATTTCCCCGCGCGCGAACTGCGCCGCGACGGCGAACGCATCGCCCTGCGCTCCAGTGAATTCGCGATGCTCAAAGTGTTCGTGTCGCACGCGATGACCGTGCTCACGCGCGCGCAGCTGCTCGAAAAGCTGCACGGCGGCACCGATACGCACCGCAATCGCAGCCTCGATGTGTCGATCTGGCGCCTGCGCCGGCTGATCGAAGTCGATCCGTCCGAGCCGCGCTACGTGCAGACCGTGTGGGGCAAAGGCTATGTATTCGTGCCGGACGGCGAGATCGGCGCAGCGGAACGTTATGACGCGCCCGTCGCGAATCTCTGACACGCTGCAACGCCGCGTTTCATGAACGGATCGGCAAGCGCCGACAGCTTGCGCGCGAGCGCAAGAACCACCGCGCCTGCCGCGCGGCCCGCGCAAAGCATCAGAACGTCAACACGCTCATGAACATCCGCTGCAGCCAGCCGAGCGTCGTCGAATCGGCGAGCATGCCTTGGCCCGCCTGTTCGATGCGTGCGTTCGCCACCTTGCTCGACGCGACGTAGTTCCCCGACTCGATATCCTTCGGGTTCACGATGCCCGACAGCCGCAGCCGGTCACGGTTGCCGCCCATCGAAATCAGCTTCTCGCCCGATACCACCAGGTTGCCCGTCGGCATCGTGCCGATCACCGTGACGGCGAGCGTGCCCGTCATGCCGCTCGTATCGGCGATCGATCCCTGCCCCTTGAACGTCGTGCTCGCCGAGCCGATGTTGAACAGCCGCGCAAGACGCGCCGCCGTGCCCGTCGATTTGTCGGCGGCTTCGGCTGTGATGTCGCTCGCGCGGCTCGCCTGCGCGTTCGTGCTGTTCGAGCCGGTGTATGACTCCGACAGACGGATCGTCAGCACGTCGCCGATATGCTGCGCGCGCGGCGTCTCGTACAGCAGAATCCCCGTGCCCGCCTGAAAGATCGCGCCCTGCGTGTTCACGTTGAGCGGCGCGGTCGACAGCGGCGGCAGCATCGGCGTGTCGACGATCGAATCTTTCGTGGCGCCGCAGCCGGCGAGCGCGTAGAAAGCGGCGGCGCTCGTCAGCACGGCGACGGCGCGTGGCATGTACATGACGTTCATGGTGTGTCGTGCCCCTGCGTGTGATGAAGCAATGAAGCCAATCGAAATCTCTCGTCAACCCGCGTCGGGACTGCTCGCCTGCCACTGCCGCACGACCGACTTCATATACGCGTCCGGGTCCTTCAGCAGATAGATGAGCGTCGCGTTGTGCGTCGCGGGCAACAGGCACAACGTGATCGAACTCACGTCGTTTTCCCAGATATAGACGGGCAGCGCGCCCGCCGTCGGCGAGCTGACCTGCGTCGCGGTGCGCGGCGCGCCATAGCGGTCTTCGAACGCGTCGCGCAGATCGTCGGCCGTGATCTCGTCGATCACGAATGAAATCTCATACAGCCGGAAGCCGCTCTGCCCATCGACGCGCACAAAGCGCAGCACATGCTCGTCGGCAGGCGCGCCGTCCACGACGGCGCGCGACACTTCCCAGCCGTCCGCCGCGCGATGCGCCCATTGGCACGCGATCGTCAGGCTCTGCGACGTCTTCAGCCGCATGCCGAGCGAACCCGCGACGTTGTCCGTCTCGCAGACAGGCACGCTGCCGAGCGGCGTCGCACGCACCCGCGAGACGGCGCGAAATTCGTCGAGCGTGATGCCGAGCGGAATGCCGCGAAACGCGAACGGCTTGTCGGCGGTGCGCTTTTTCGCGCCGACCGCCGACATGCGCAACGTGGCCGCCTGTTGCGGCGACAACATGTTCTGCGCGCTCGCCGCCAACGGTATCAGCGCGCAGGACAAGGCCACGGCGCATGCGGTCAGCGCGCGCCCAATCGAAGTGAGTTGCATGGCTCGCCTCGCGTAACTGATGGCAGCAGCTCAGTCGATGGCTGCCGCACAGGCGTCGAACGGCGTCGCGGCCACATGGCCGACGACGGGCAGAATCTTCAGCGTCGCCGAGGTCAGCCGGCACGGCAGCGCCGCGACGGCGCAGCCGTCGAGCGGCAACACCGCCGCGCCCACGGCCGACCACATCGCGAGACGCGTAGCAGCGCGTCTTGCGCGCAGGTAAAAGCGTGATTTCGGCACGGCGAACTCCGGCACGTCAGGCCGTCGTGTTGACGTGATTGCCGACCATGCCGACAGGCGAGCCGGACGTTTGCGCGGTGCTCGCCTTGTCGCCCGTTGCCGTCGCGGCGGCCGTCGTGGACGTGCCGCGCGCGGCGGGCTTTTCAGCGGCGGATGGTCGAGCAATGTTCTGCAGTTGCGTCGTGAAGTGGTTGTTCTGAACAGTCATGGCAAACCTCATGAAGTGCGAGAGTCTTCGGAATCGCCGTGCGCCCGTTTGCGACAGGCATCGCGGAGTCGGCGCACACGGCGGCGTGTGGCATGACGAATGATCCCGTCTGCCTCGTTGTCACGATGGCTCAAGCAACGCACGTATTTCTGAGGTGCTTACGACCGCTTGCGAATGCACGCGAAATCTTTCCAATGCCGCAAAATGCAGAGGTTTTCGCTCAACATCCGGAATGCGCGCGCGAGAGAAATATTGCGGACTGCAACGCGCGCGACGGACCGCGACGCCCCGCCTGGCAAGGAAGGCTTCAGAAGGGGTGCCCCGCGCGCACGCTGCGCGAGAGTTTGAGTAAGTGTTGGTAAGGAAAGCTTCAACCGCCGACAAGCCCTGCCGGACTAGAATTTCGGTATGAATCCACAGGTCCTCATCGTCGACGACGATCCCGTCGTGCGCGATCTGCTTTGCCGCTTCCTGCAATCGAATGGCTACGATGCATCCGTGCTGCATGACGGCACGCATCTGCAACGCCGTCTCGAACGGGAGCGGCCTTCCGTCGTCGTGCTCGACATCATGATGCCGAACACCGACGGCCTGCGCGCGCTCACCGCATTGCGTGCCGCCGGCGACGACATTCCCGTGATCTTCGTAACGGCGCGCGGCACGGTGGCCGATCGCATCATCGGGCTGTCGCTCGGCGCCGACGACTATCTGACGAAGCCATTCGATCCACGCGAACTGCTCGCGCGCATCCAGACGGTGCTGCGGCGGCGCGGCCCGGCGACGACGAGCGCGCCGGAAGCGCGCAAGCGTTATCGCTTCGGTCCGTTCGAACTCGACTTCGCAACGCGCACGCTGTCACGCGACGAGACGCGCGTCACGCTGCGCGACAGCGAATTCGCGCTGTTGAAGATCTTCGTCAACAATCCGTACAAGGTGCTGTCGCGCGTGCTGATTCACGATCTCGTGCATCGCGACGACCTGCCGTTCCGCGACCGCAGTCTCGATGTGCCGATCTGGCGTTTGCGCCGCGTGATCGAAAACGATCCGTCGAATCCGTGCTACGTGCAGACGGTGCGCGGCAAGGGCTACGTGTTCGTCCCCGACGCGGACCCGAATGGCGCGCCCTTCGCCGCCGATCCCGCGTGATTCTCGCGTGACCCGCATCAGGAATCCGCTGAATACGCTGTTCGGCAGGATGGCGTTGCTGTCGTCAGCGGTGCTGTTTGCGATTCAGGCTGGCTGGTTCGTGCTGGTCGTGATGCAGCCGCCGCATCACGAAGTGGACGGTTACGCACGCGGCATTCTGCTCGCGCTGCAGGCCGCGAACGGCGAGCCCGTCAACGGCGCCGACGTCGCGCCCGCGCTGCGCGTGCATCTCGTGCCGACATGGAACATGCCCGCCACCGTCCATCTCGAGCCGCCCACGCGCAGGCCCTTCGTCGAGCTCACACGCCATTTGCGTGCGAGCCTGCCCGCCGGCACCGAGATCGCCGTCGACGACACGCATATGCCGCGTCTATGGGTGCGCTTTCCGCGCAAGTCGATGTGGGTCGTGATACCCGTCGATGTGCCGCCGCGTCCCCGCTTCGTGATCGAATCCGTCTCGATGCTGCTCGCCGCGCTGCTGCTGTCGCTGCTCGCCGTCTGGCAGATGCAGCGGCCGCTGACACGCGTCGCGCATGCGGCGCGCGCGTTCGGCGCGGGCAGCCGGCCCGAGCCCGTCTCCGAACAGGGTCCGCGCGAACTGCGCGATCTGATCGGCTCGTTCAACGACATGATGCGACGCCTGAACGAAGCCGGCGACGATCAGGCCGTGATGCTCGCAGGCGTCGCGCACGATCTCAAAGCACCGCTCACGCGTTTGAAGTTGCGCGCCAGCGTGCTCGCCGACGAGAACGAACGCGCGGGCCTGATCCGCGACGTCGATTCGCTGACGAACATCGTGCAGCAATTCCTGGAGTTCGCGGGACAGTCGGCGGAGTCGGGACCGATGACGGAAGTGGACGCTTTCCTGCGCGAGCAGTTTTCTTCCACGGACGGCATTGAAGGCGATGAAGTTGATGGAGCCGACGAAGCCGACGACGGCGAAGCGCCGCTTTTCAGGCTCGATCTGCAGGCCGGTTCGCACTTCACGCTGCCGCGCACGCTGCTGGACCGGCTCGTTACCAATCTCGTCGACAACGCGTTCGAGCACGGCGCGCCGCCCGTCGAAATCGCGACGTCACACGACGGGGAACAATGGATCATCGATGTCCGCGATCACGGGCCTGGCATTCCCGAAGACCGCATCGCGGCGGCAATGAAGCCGTTCGTGCGGCTCGATGCGGCGCGCGGGGGCGAAGGACATTGCGGGCTCGGCCTCGCGATCGTCGTGCGCCTTGCGCATCATCGCGGCGGCAAGTGCACGGTGGAGAATCACCCGGAAGGCGGGCTGCATGTGCGCGTCGCGCTGCCTGTCGCCGTGCCGGAAGCGTGAGGCGACGCCAGCCCGTGAATAGCGGCTAACGCACGCTGGATACGTTACTCACGTTACGCACGCGCCGTTTGCGCTTACCTTGCCTTACGGTTACGCCATTTCACTGCCCTGCGGACCTATAGTGCAATCCGGCGTCCTCGGCGCCTCCCTGTTCGGTCCGTCCCGCTGCCACCTGGGACGGGCCGTTTTTTCTTTGTGCGCCGGAAAAGTCAGAGAAGAAAACGGTCGCGCAAGGTATCGACCGTCGATTGCGTGAGGCCGAGGCCGCGCGTGAGATAGCCCGACATCGTGCCGTAGCTGGATTGCACCTGATCGAACGATGCCTGCAAATAGCTGCTCTGCACGCTCGCGAGCGGCCTTTCCGCATTCGCGGCCAGATCGCCGCTTTGCTGGCGGCGCGCCTCGACGCGCGCCGAAATCGCATTTGCCATATACGTGTTCGACAGCAGATAGTCCTGCATGATGATGTCGAACGGCACGTTGGCGATGCTCAGCAACAGCGCTGCGGCCCAGCCCGCGCGATCCTTGCCCGCGCTCGAATGAATCAGCTGCGGGCCGGCCGTGTCGGCAAGCTGCGAAAGCAGGGAGCCGAATGCCGCGCGCTGCACGGCATCCGTCACGTAGAGCCGCTGTGCGCGTTCCATCGACGACACCGCGCTCCCCTCGCTATCCAGCATGGGTGTGATGACGTCCTCGCGTCCTGTGACGTTGATCTTCATGTAGGCCGCGTTGGCGGGCAGTACGTCGGATGCGCGCTCGATCTCGCCGGGCGTGCGCAGATCGTAGACTGCCGTGATGCCGAGCGAATCGAGTACCGCGGCATCGGCGGCGTTTTGCGTCAGCGCATTCGAGCGATAGAACGCGTTGCGCCGCACGACGCGGCCGTCGACCGTCGGATAGCCGGCTGCCGTCCCACCCACATCACGAAAGTTTTCCAGCGACGCGAGACGCGGCGTCGGCGCCTGATCCGAGCCCGCGTTGTTGCCGCCGCACGCCGTCAGCAGCGTGCTGCCCATGCCGGAGAGCAGCAGCGCACCCGCCGTGCTCTTCAGGAAGCGGCGGCGCGACGCGAGCTGCGCCCGCGCGTGCGATGGCGCCAGCGCAATCGGCAAGGCGTAGAGATCATGCGCAGCGGCGAGCGAAATGTCCGCTTTCGCAGAGGAGGTCATCGTTGTGTCTACAAGGTGCGGCGCGGGTGCCGCGCGCAAATGCGAAAGACGCACGCGGGTGACGTGCAGGTTTGACGAACCGATCGACAGTGTCATCAACCGCATGGGTCGATCACTTACGGCGTCGACGTGCAGTGTAATGGACGAAAACAGCTCGATGGTTACACAGTAGCAATCAGTAAGGAATCGCAATGTGGGCGTCTCGCGCGGTGTTCCTGACATGTGAGACGCGGGTTGAAATAGCCCAGCGCTTTTTTGGCCGCGCATTGGCCCTGATCGAGGCGGACCGTAGAATACAAGCCACCTGCGGCACGCCGGACGAACACAGAATCACAACAGCAACCCACGTACACGGGATCACAGGAGAGGGGATGGCGTCATTTCAGTGGTTTACCGAGCTGTCGACGCGCGAAAGGCGCACGCTCTACGCAGGCTTCGGCGGCTATGCCGTCGACGCGTTCGACTTCATGATTTACTCGTTCCTGATCCCGACGCTGATCGCGACGTGGGGCATGTCGAAGAGCGAAGCGGGCATGATCGCGACGAGTTCGCTGATCTCGTCGGCGATAGGCGGCTGGATGGCGGGCGTACTCGCCGACCGCTACGGCCGCATCCGCGTCTTGCAATGGACGATCGCGACCTTCGCCCTGTTCACCTGCCTGTCGGGCTTCACGCACAACTTCTGGCAACTGCTGACGACCCGCACACTGCAAGGCATCGGCTTCGGCGGCGAGTGGTCGGTGGTGACGATCATGATGGCGGAGACGATCCGCTCGCCGCAGCACCGCGCGAAAGCTGTTGGCACCGTGCAGAGCAGCTGGTCGTTCGGCTGGGGCGCGGCGGCGATTCTCTACTGGGCGTTCTTTGCGCTGCTGCCCGAAGAGTATGCGTGGCGCGCGTGCTTCTGGATCGGCATCGTGCCGGCGCTGTGGATCATCTATATCCGCCGCAACGTCAGCGATCCCGACATCTATATCGCGACGCGGCGCGCGCGTGACAGCGGCTTCGACAGCTCCCATTTCCTGCAGATTTTCTCCGCCGCGCACCTGAAAACGACGATCCTCGGCAGCGCGCTGTGCAGCGGCATGCTGGGCGGCTACTACGCGATCACGACCTGGCTGCCCACTTACCTGAAGACCGTGCGCCATCTGTCCGTGTTCAACACGAGTGGCTATCTGGTGGTGCTGATCGTCGGTTCGTTCATCGGGTATATCGTCGGCGCGATTCTCTCGGACCGGATCGGACGGCGCGCGTCGTTCATCCTGTTCGCGGTCGGCTCGTTCCTGCTGGGCATGATCTATACGATGCTGCCCATCACCGATAGCGCGATGCTGCTGCTCGGTTTTCCGCTCGGCATCGTCGTGCAGGGAATATTCGCGGGTGTCGGCGCGTATCTATCAGAGCTGTATCCGAATGCGATTCGCGGCTCTGGACAGGGTTTCTGCTATAACCTCGGGCGCGGCATCGGCTCGTTCTTTCCGATTCTGGTGGGCACGCTGTCGCAGACGATGACGCTCGTGAAGGCGATCGGCATCGTCGCGGGTTCGGGCTATCTGCTCGTCGTCGTGGCGGCGCTGGCGCTGCCCGAAACGAAGGGCAAGTCGCTTGCCGCCGAGAGCGCGGAATCGGCGGAACACGTGTAATACCACCCATGCAAACCATCGTTCTCGGCGGCGGCATCATCGGCGTCGCCACTGCTTTCTACCTGCGCGAGCGCGGCTGCGACGTCACCGTGATCGAGCGCGAGTCCGACGTGGCGCTCGCGACCAGCTTCGGCAACGCGGGCGTGATCGCGCCCGGCTACGTCACGCCGTGGGCCGCGCCCGGCATGCCGTTCAAGATCCTGAAGTACCTGTTCAAGCCCGCGTCGCCGCTGATCTTCCGGCCGACCTTCGATCTCGCGCAATGGCGCTGGATCGCGCGCTGGCTGCGCGAATGCGATCTCGCGCGCTTTCGCGTCAACAAGCAGCGGATGCAGCGCATCGCGTACTACAGCCGCGAATGCCTGCGCGAGTTTCGCGGGCATCATCCGTTCGAATACGGACGCAGCCAGGGCTATCTGCAACTCTTTCGCACGGCGTTCGACGTCGAACTCGCGCAGCCCGCGCTTGCCGTGCTGCGTGACGCGGGCATCCGGCATCGCGAAGTGAGCGCGGCCGAATGCGCGGTGATCGAACCGGGACTGCGCTGGGCGCGTCAGGCGCCGTTGAGCGGTCTCTATCTACCCGACGACGAAGCAGGCGATTGCGCGCGCTTCACGCGGGAATTGCGTGCGATCTGCGAGGCGAACGGCGTACGCTTTCGCTTCGACACGCGCGTGACGGCGCTCGACGTGCGTGGCGGCACGGCGCACGGCGTGCATGTCGAGAGCGCGGCGGGCAGCGAGACGCTGGTGGCGAATGCCGTCGTGGTAGCGGCGGGCGTCGATAGCGCGGATCTGCTTGCGCCGCTTGGCGTAAAAGTGCCGCTGTATCCCGTGAAGGGTTACTCGGCGACACTGCAGATCGTCGACGATGAAAAGTCGCCGCGCGCCGCGTTGATGGACGAGTCGCTGAAAACAGCGATCACGCGCTTTGGGCCGAATCTGCGCGTCGCGGGCACGGCCGAGCTTGGCAACCGGCAGACGACCTTGCGCGAGCAGGCGCTACAGACGCTGATGAAAGTGCTCGACGACTGGTTCCCGCATGCGACGGCGCCCTCTTCCGCGCAGTTCTGGGTCGGACGCCGTCCGATGACACCCGATGGCGCGCCGTTGCTCGGGCCGTCCGGGATCGACAGGCTGTGGATCAATCTCGGGCATGGCTCGACGGGGTGGGCGATGTCGCTGGGATCGGGGCGCGTGGTGGCTGATCTGATCACGCAGCGCAAGCCGGAGATCGATCTGGATGGGTTGACGCTGGCGCGGTATCGCGGGTCGTGATTTGGGTTTGGTTTCGGTTTGGCCTGCTTGCGCGTCATGCGTAGACGACGGGCACGCTGGCCAGTGATCGATATCGCGCGCCTGTACGAGCCAGCGTGCTCGAATAGAGCGTCAACGAGTCGAAGCGCGCGATCAGTTCGTTTTGCAAGTCCGTTGCGGGACCGACTGGCGCCGCGTCTTGCCGGTAGCGCGCGAGCGTCACGTGCGGACGGAACGTGCGGGCGTCGACGGGCAAACCGAGCGCGATCATCGACGAGCGCACGCGCCAGTCCAGAGCAATGAATTCATCGGACAGTGCGAGTGTCGCGACGGTCAGGCGTGGGTGTGAGGCGCGCGGCCAGTGTTCGATTTTTGTTATCGGTGTGAGCTTGAGCGGCACCGTTTCTTGCGTGAGTGCTTCGATCAGCGGTGTGCTTTTCTCTTGCGGCAGTATGCCGATGAACGTTACCGTTAGATGCAGTTGTTCGTAGGGAACGCGGCGCGCAGTCGTCGGGACGTCGATGGCGGAGAGTGCGTCGCGAGTCGCGGTGTCGGGGACGAGAGCTATGAAGCAGCGCTGGTAGTCGTGCTGATCGGTCAGTTCGTTGTTCGGGTCTGAGGCGGACCCTGCGCTTTCTTTTTGATCTGGCTGCGGATCGGTGCGTTGCATCGGAGGTCTCCTGGCGCGTTCCCGCTTTTTGATACTTTATGCCTGTTCGGTGGGGTTTGCGCGGGCATCCGCATTGTGTCTTTGGCTTTTTCGCTGGCATCCGCGCTTTGTTAGCGTGCTTCACGCGTTGCCCCTGTGCGGGGCGGCACCTACTTTTCTTTGCCGCCGCAAAGAAAAGTAGGCAAAAGAAAGCGGCTCACACCGCCAATCCTTGTTCTTATCCACGGGCCCCCAACGTCCCCACGCTTCACACGGCAACGCCGCTGCTCGCGTGCGTTGCCAACGCTTTGAATAGAAGCCTCATCCACTTCAAACAGCCACACAAGAGCTGGCGACAGCGAATTGTCCATGCCGCCCAGGTGGCAAACGGTGTGTAGGTTGTCGCGCCGCACAGGTCAGCGCTTTTATCAGAAACACCGGCCTTGCTACCCAGTCCGGAGTGATGCGTGTGAGGCGCGAATGCCTACACACCGTTTGCCACCTGGGCGGCAGAGGGATGTCTGGCTCCGCGTGCTGCGACGCGGGCGCAAGAAGCGGGTGAGGCGTACAGGGAGAACGTTGGCAACGGGCGCGGACTGGCGCGTTGCCGTGTGAAGTGTAAGAGCCTTTGGGGGCCCTCAGGCAAACACAAGAACTGGCGGTGTGAGCCGCTTTCTTTTGCCTACTTTTCTTTGCGGCGGCAAAGAAAAGTAGGTGCCGCCCCGCACAGGGGCAACGCTAGCAAACCAAATGCATAACGCGGATGCCAGCGATAACACATGCAAACCAGACCGCCCGCCACCGCCTGCAAAAACCAAAAACCAAAAACCAAAAAACAAACGCCAGAGCAAAGGCAAAAAACCGCCCCCACCCCAGCGTCGCAGACAAACAAAAACCCCTTACCTCGGCAATTCAGAATGCCCCATCAAATACGCATCCACTGACCGCGCGCACTGCCGCCCTTCACGAATCGCCCACACAACCAGCGACTGCCCACGCCGCATATCACCCGCGGTGAACACCTTCTCCACCGACGTGTAATAAGCCTTATCCCCTTCGGTAGAAGCACGCACATTCCCACGCGCATCCTTATCGACGCCGAAGGCCTCGAGCACCGGCGAAACCGGCTGCGTAAAGCCCATCGCCAGCAACACGAGATCGGCCTTCATTTCGAACTCGGAACCCGGCACTTCGACCATCTTGCCGTCCTTCCATTCGACACGCGCCGCGATCAGTTTCTCGACCTTGCCGTTCTTGCCTTCGAAGCGCTTCGTCGCAACCGCCCAATCGCGCTCACAGCCTTCCTCATGCGACGACGACGTGCGCAGCTTGACCGGCCAGTACGGCCACACCAGCGGCTTATTCTCTTCTTCCGGCGGCTGCGGCAGCAGTTCAAACTGCGTGACCCCCTTCGCGCCATGACGGTTCGACGTGCCGACACAATCCGAACCCGTATCGCCACCACCGATCACGACAACATGCTTGCCCTTCGCGAGCAGTTGATCAGCAACCTTGTCGCCCGCGTTGACCTTGTTCTGCTGCGGCAGGAATTCCATCGCGTAATGGATGCCCGAAAGCTCACGGCCCGGCACCGGCAGATCACGCGGCGTCTCGGAACCGCCCGTCAGAATCACCGCATCGAACTGATCCTTCAGTTCTTCCGGCGTGATGGTTTCCTTCGCGGTGTTGCCAATGTGCGCCGGAAGCGGATCCTTGCCGACGAACACATTCGCGCGGAACGTCACGCCTTCCGCTTCCATCTGGCGCATGCGGCGGTCGATCAGCCACTTCTCCAGCTTGAAGTCGGGGATGCCATAACGCAGCAGGCCACCGACGCGGTCGTTCTTCTCGAACACCGTCACGTCATGACCGGCGCGCGCGAGTTGCTGCGCGGCCGCCATGCCCGCGGGACCCGAACCGACGACGGCAACCTTCTTGCCCGTCTTGTGCTTCGGCGGTTGCGGCGCAACCCAGCCTTCGGCCCATGCCTTGTCGATGATCGCGTGCTCGATCGACTTGATGCCGACCGGGTCGTCGTTGATGCCGAGCGTGCACGCCGCTTCGCACGGCGCCGGGCAGATGCGGCCCGTGAACTCGGGGAAGTTGTTCGTCGAATGCAGGACGTCGATCGCGTTCTTCCAGTCCTGACGGAACACCAGGTCGTTGAAGTCCGGAATGATGTTGTTCACCGGGCAGCCGTTATTGCAGAACGGGATGCCACAGTCCATGCAACGCGCGCCCTGAATCTTGGCTTCGTCGTCGGTCAATGCCGCGACGAATTCCTTGTAGTGCTTCACACGCGTGAGGGGTGCTTCGTACGCCTCGTGGCGACGCTCGAACTCGAGAAAACCGGTTGCCTTGCCCATGTGGTTCTCTATTTCTATCTGAATCGGTGAGGGGATCGGCACCCGCCGCATGCGTTTTCACGCGCGCGGCAGGTGCGCTTCGTTATGTCGTCTGATTGGGTCGGGGAACGATCAGGCTGCGAGCACTTCCTTGGCAGCCTTCTTCGCGCCCATTTCGCCCAGCGCGCGCTTGTATTCGGTCGGGAACACCTTCACGAATTGACGGCGCGACGCATCCCAGTTTTCGAGCAGCGCCTTCGCACGCGGCGAACCCGTGAACTGGAAGTGACGTTCGATGAGCCCCTTGAGCAGCGCTTCATCGGTCTGGCCCATGTGCCACAGTGCCTTGTCGACCGTGCGTTCCTGTTCGGCCTGTTGCAGCACCGGCTCGAGCGCGACCATCGACTTGTTGCACTTCGCCGCGAACGAACCGTCCACGTCGTACACGTAGGCAAGACCGCCCGACATGCCTGCCGCGAAGTTCCGGCCCGTTTCGCCGAGCACGACGACCGTGCCGCCCGTCATGTATTCGCAGCCGTGGTCGCCCGTGCCTTCGACAACCGCCGTCGCGCCCGAGTTACGCACGCAGAAGCGCTCGCCCGCGACGCCGCGGAAGAACGATTCGCCTTCGATCGCGCCGTACATCACCGTGTTGCCGCAGATGATGTTCTCTTCGGACTTGCCGCGGAAGTCGTTCGTGGGACGGATGATGATGCGGCCGCCCGACAGACCCTTGCCGACGTAGTCGTTACCGTCGCCGACCAGATCCAGCGTGATGCCCTTTGCAAGGAACGCGCCGAAGCTCTGACCCGCCGTGCCCTTCAACTGGATGTGGATCGCGTCGTCGGGCAGACCGTCGTGGCCGTACTTCTTGGCGATCGTGCCGGACAGCATCGCGCCGACCGTACGGTTCACGTTGCGCACCGGCTGGATGAACGACACGTGCTCGCCCTTCTCGATAGCCGCCTTCGCCTTCTCGATCAGCGTGTGATCGAGCGCGCGGTCGAGGCCGTGATCCTGCGATTCGACGTGCATGCGCGCGACGCTCGCCGGAACGTTCGGCTGATAGAACACGCGCGAGAAGTCGAGACCCTTTGCCTTCCAGTGCTCGATGCCCTTCTTCATATCGAGGAATTCGCTGTGGCCGATCAGGTCGTCGAACTTGCGCACGCCCAGTTGCGCCATGATTTCGCGCACTTCTTCAGCGATGAAGAAGAAGAAGTTCACGACGTGTTCCGGCTGGCCCTGGAATTTCGCGCGCAGCACGGGGTCTTGCGTCGCGACGCCGACCGGGCACGTGTTCAGGTGGCACTTGCGCATCATGATGCAGCCTTCGACGACGAGCGGCGCCGTCGCGAAGCCGAATTCGTCCGCGCCGAGCAGCGCGCCGATCACGACGTCGCGGCCCGTCTTCATCTGACCGTCGGCCTGCACGCGGATACGGCCGCGCAGCTGGTTCAGCACCAGCGTCTGCTGCGTTTCAGCAAGGCCCAGTTCCCACGGCGTGCCGGCGTGCTTCACCGACGACAGCGGCGATGCGCCCGTACCGCCATCGTGGCCGGCGATCACGACGTGATCGGCCTTCGCCTTCGCGACACCCGCGGCGACCGTGCCGACGCCCACTTCCGACACCAGCTTCACCGAGATGCTCGCCACCGGGTTTGCGTTCTTCAGATCGTGAATGAGCTGTGCGAGGTCTTCGATCGAGTAGATGTCATGGTGCGGCGGCGGCGAAATCAGACCGACGCCCGGCACCGAGTAACGCAGCTTGCCGATGTACTCGGACACCTTGTGACCCGGCAACTGGCCGCCTTCACCCGGCTTCGCGCCCTGCGCCATCTTGATCTGGATCTGGTCTGCGGACGCAAGATATTCCGCCGTCACGCCGAACCGGCCCGACGCGACCTGCTTGATCTTCGAGCGCAGCGAATCGCCTTCCTTCAGCGGGATGTCGGTCACGACTTCATCGCCGAGGATGGTCTTCATCGTGTCGCCATTCTTGATCGGAATGCCGCGCAGTTCGTTGCGATAGCGGTTTTCGTCTTCGCCGCCTTCGCCCGTGTTCGACTTGCCGCCGATCCGGTTCATCGCCACAGCCAGCGTAGCGTGCGCTTCCGTCGAGATCGAGCCGAGCGACATCGCGCCCGTTGCAAAGCGCTTGACGATTTCCTTCGCCGATTCGACTTCGTCGAGCGGAATCGCCTTCGACGGGTCGACCTTGAATTCGAACAGGCCGCGGAAGGTCATGTGGCGCCTGGTCTGATCGTTGATCAGATGCGCGTATTCCTTGTACGTCTGATACGAGTTGCTGCGCGCCGAGTGTTGCAGCTTCGCGATCGCATCCGGCGTCCACATATGGTCTTCGCCGCGCACGCGGTACGCGTACTCGCCACCCGCGTCGAGCATGTTGGCGAGAACCGGGTTGTCGCCGAACGCGTCGCGGTGCAGACGGATCGCTTCTTCAGCCACGTCGAAGAGGCCAATGCCGCCCACCTTCGACGCCGTGCCCTTGAAGTACTTGTTCACGAGATCTTCGGCGAGACCGACCGCCTCGAAAATCTGCGCGCCCGTGTACGACATGTACGTCGAAATGCCCATCTTCGACATGACCTTCTGCAGGCCCTTGCCGACTGCCTTCGTGAAGTTGTAGACCGCCTTGTCCGCCGACAGGTCGCCCTTCATGCCCGCTGCCATCTGCGCCAGCGTTTCCATGGCGAGGTACGGGTGAACGGCTTCCGCGCCGAAGCCTGCGAGCAGCGCGAAGTGGTGCGTCTCACGCGCCGAGCCCGTTTCGACGACGAGGCCCGTGCTCGTGCGCAGACCTTGCTGCACGAGGTGCGAGTGGATGGCCGACGTAGCGAGCAGCGCCGGGATCGCGACGTTGTCGCGGTCCGTCTTGCGGTCCGACACGATCAGCATGTTGTAGCCGGACTTCACCGCATCCACGGCTTCCGCGCACAGCGACGCGAGGCGCGCTTCGATGCCTTCCTTGCCCCAGCTGACCGGGTAGCAGATGTTCAGTTCGTACGAGCTGAACTTGCCGCCCGTGTACTGATCGATTGCGCGGATCTTCGCGATGTCCCTGAAGTCGAGCACAGGCTGCGACACTTCGAGGCGCATCGGCGGGTTGATGTTGTTCGTATCGAGCAGGTTCGGCTTCGGACCGACGAACGACACCAGCGACATCACCATGTTTTCACGGATCGGATCGATAGGCGGGTTCGTGACCTGCGCGAACAGCTGCTTGAAGTAGTGATAGAGCGTCTTGTTCTTGTTGGACATGACGGCCAGCGGCGAGTCGTTGCCCATCGAGCCAACGGCTTCTTCGCCTGCCTGCGCCATCGGCGCCATCAGGAACTTGAGGTCTTCCTGCGTGTAGCCGAATGCCTGCTGGCGATCGAGCAGCGCAGCCGCTTCGCGGCGTTCCGTGACGACGTCTTCCGCGTTCGGCTCGATTTCGTCGAGCTTGATGCGAACGGCATCGATCCAGCTCTTGTACGGCTTGGCGTTGGCGAGGTTGTCCTTCAGTTCCTTGTCGTCGATGATGCGGCCGTGCTCCATGTCGATCAGGAACATCTTGCCCGGCTGCAGACGCCACTTCTTGACGATCTTCGACTCGGGAATGGGCAGCGTGCCCGCTTCCGACGCCATGATGACGAGGTCGTCGTCGGTGACGATATAGCGCGCCGGACGCAGGCCGTTACGGTCGAGCGTCGCGCCGATCTGGCGTCCGTCCGTGAACGCGATGGCAGCGGGGCCGTCCCACGGCTCCATCATCGCGGCGTGGTATTCGTAGAACGCGCGGCGGTTGTCGTCCATCAGCGTGTGCTGTTCCCATGCTTCGGGAATCATCATCATCACTGCGTGGACGAGCGGGTAGCCAGCCATCACGAGCAGTTCGAGACAGTTGTCGAACGATGCCGTGTCCGACTGGCCCGGATAGATCAGCGGCCACAGCTTCGGCAGGTCGTCGCCGAGCACGTGCGAGGCGATCGCGCCCGTACGCGCGTTCAGCCAGTTGACGTTGCCCTTCACCGTGTTGATTTCGCCGTTGTGGGCGATCATGCGATACGGGTGAGCCAGTTCCCATGCCGGGAAGGTGTTGGTCGAGAAACGCTGGTGCACGAGTGCGAGCGCCGACACGACGCGCTCGTCCTGCAGGTCGCGGTAGTACACGCCGACCTGGCCCGCCAGCAGCAGACCCTTATAGACGACCGTGCGCGCCGACATCGACGGCACGAAGTATTCCTTGCCGTGCTTGAGCTTGAGCGCCTGGATACGGTGGCTGGCCGTCTTGCGGATCACGTACAGCTTCCGCTCCAGCGCGTCCGTCACCATGATGTCCTTGCCGCGGCCGATGAAGATCTGGCGGATCAGCGGCTCGCTCGCCTTGACCGTCGGCGAGATCGGCATGTTGTGGTCGGCGGGCACGTCGCGCCAGCCCAGCACGACCTGGCCTTCGGCCTTCACCGTGCGCTCCAGTTCCTGTTCGCAGGCGAGACGCGACGCGTGTTCCTTCGGCAGGAAGATCATGCCGACGCCGTATTCGCCCTCGGGCGGCAGCGTCACGCCCTGCTTGGCCATTTCCTCGCGGTAGAACGAGTCCGGAATCTGGATCAGGATGCCTGCGCCGTCGCCCATCAGCGGATCGGCGCCGACGGCGCCCCGGTGATCGAGGTTCTCGAGGATCTTCAGGCCCTGCTGGATGATCTCGTGGCTTTTCTTGCCCTTGATATGCGCAACGAAGCCGACGCCGCATGCGTCGTGCTCGTTTGCGGGGTCGTATAGACCTTGCGCGGCGGGAACCGTGGAAAGCGGCTGCTGATGGTCGTTCATGGGGACACCGTCTGTCAGGGGCCGTGGGGCCGTTGAACCATTTTGTTTTTGCCCGCGGTGCGGACTTCGACCGCGCGGGCGGCCGCGGACGCGCGATATTGCAGTTGCACATCGGGACGCCGGAAATCGGAATATACGCGACGAATCAAAGGAATAGCAAACAAAATGTGATGTTCGGACCCCTATTATCAATGTGGTGCATTTTCCGCCCCATTAATTGGTGCCATATCAAAACAGGGCAAAAGAAAACGGCATACATGGATGCCGTTCACTTTCTGCTGCAGCCAGTAAGCCCCTGAGCGAAAAGGCTTTATTGGGTTTGCGGCGTCTCCCGCACCTTGCGCGGCCGGCCTCGCGGCAAGGGCGAAACCCGCCGGTTCGCCGCCCGCGCCGCCCACTCGCGATACGAGTCGCTACCGAGCACCCAGCCCTTTAACGTGGCCTGTTGAAGCTGACTGGCTTCGCGTTCGTCGAGCGGTTGCTCGCACAATTCGCGGTACGCGCGCTGCCGTTCGAACGGCGTATTGCCGAGTGACCAGTACAAACGATGATCGGTGATCAAACTGTCTAAGGTCAGGCCGATGTGATGCCGATAACTGGACCATCGGTAGTCTTCGGGCGTGCTCACCAGCTGGTTGCGCACCGGCGACATTTCGACCACGCGGCTCGCGAGCAGGAAGTATTTCTCGCCTTCGATGACCGTTGCGCGATAGCGGCCTTCCCACAACGTGCCACGCCGCGAGTAACGGCGATTGAAGTGCGCGACGTAACGCCTGCCCACGGCCTGCATGGCTTTGGGCAGGCTCGATTCGTCGGTAGGCGTGACGAGCAGTTGCACCGCGCCGGGCATCAGCGCGTATGCATGAACGGAAAGATGGTGATCGCGCGAAGCCGCCTTCAGGCAATCGATGAACAGTTCGTAATCCTGGTCGTCCACGAATGCGGGCTGCTGGTCGAGTCCGCGCAGGATCACGTGCTGCGGCTGGTCGGGGACATAAAGACGTGCAAGCCGTGCCATGCTGGATTATCCAAAGTCGCGTTGGTACATACCCGAAGGTCCGAAAAACTGCGCCGGCGCGGCCTCACGCGCCAAGCGGGTCTGCCGGGAAACGGCATAAAGCCTAGGCAGAACGCTCTAGCCGGCGCGTATGGTTTGTTTGAAACGTTGTGGTCATAATTGGCGGGCCTTTTTTGGAGGAGCACAAATGAAATTAAAACAGGCCTTGGGGGTCGCGGCACTCGCTTGCATAACAACCACAGCGCACGCGCAATCGGCCGGCAGTTTTTTTATTACGACAGGGTGGTTCCATCTCGCGCCTCAGTCCAGTAGTGACCCGTTGAGAGAGACAAACGTCAACGGTACGCCCGTCAACATCACCGTGCCCAATACGGGCGCCGAACTCGGCAGCGGCGACACCATCGGCTTCACCGGCGGCTACTTCGTCACCGACCATATCGCCACGGAATTCGTGATCGGCGTGCCACCGCAATTCGACCTGAAGGGCACGGGCGCATTCCAGCAATACGGCAAGCTGGGCTCGGCAAAACAGTGGAGCCCCACGCTGCTGTTCAAGTATTACTTCAACCAGCCGCAAGCGAAGTTCCGTCCGTATCTGGGCCTGGGCGTGAGCCGCGTTTCGTTTACCGACGAGCACATCACGAACGGCGCTTTCGAAGCCAACGTACTTCATGGTCCGACCACAGTCACGACGGATAGTTCGTGGGAGCCCGTGTTTAATGCCGGCTTCACGTACGCGTTCACCGACCACTGGTTCGCGGGCTTCTCGATCTCGTACCTGCCGCTCTCTACTACCGCCAAGCTGAACACCCAGGCGCAGACGCCGATCGGTACCGTCAACGTGCAATCGGAGACGAAGATTCGTCTGAACCCGATCGTCACGTATGTGAACCTCGGTTACCGGTTCTAACTCAACAGGGTAGACGAGATTTTCGGGCTTGAACAACGCCGATGCGCAAAAGCGCGTCGGCGTTTTTCCATGCTTTCACGATACCTGTATGTGCACGCCTTCGTCTCCGACGTATCGCGACATCATTCCTGCCATACACGCCGCCAGCGCAGATCGGTCGTTGTAAATTTGACTGAAACGTGCACGCCAGCGGTGCAATTTCTGCCGCATGCGACATGCATCGGTCCAGCCGGAACGACGGTGCGAATCATGTCGCCGGGCGGGCATCGAAGTTGCGTCAGAGGAAACTTCCCGCGCTGTGTTGCGGGGATATTCAAACTACCCTCATCGACGGAGCGACCATGACTGCACTTCCTAACACGCGAGATGCCCTGGGCGAATCCTGGACTACGGCTGGCCGTCGTGCCCGGCGCATTGCGCGCCACAGCCGACATGCTGCTGAAGATATTGCAAGCGAACTGCGCACATTGATGAACGAACTCGAAAACACGCTTGGAGATGGCACGCAAGCCGACGCAGCGGTGCTGCGCACGCAGATGCGCAAGCGTCTCGACGAAGCGCGTAGCCGTCTGAACGATACGCGCGATGCGATGCGCGAACGCGCCGAAGCGGCATTGCACGATGCCGATGACTACGTGCATGAAAATCCGTGGCGGACGATTGCCATTGTTGGCGGCGTTGCGCTGATTGCGGGTGCCTTGATTGCGCGCGGCGGCGGTTCGCGCTGACGGCTCGCTGCGCGTCCAACTGGCCGAAGAGGGCCAGCCTACGACGGCTGGACCTCGGATCGCTGCATAGGACAGGCGCGGCGCGTGTTTGCGCGCCGCTTCTTTTGTAATGCGAGCCGAGCGTCGTTGTCGCGGGATTTGTCGCGCGCCCGATCAATCGCCGTCGACGATAAACAGCCGCTGGTATTCCTTCGACGCGTACCGGTCCGTCATACCCGCGATGTAATGCGCAATGAGGCGTGGCTGCTTCGCCGCGTCTGTCGTCTGGTAGGCGGGCGGCAGCAGGCGAGGATCGTTGATGAACGCGTCGAACAAACCGGCGATGACGCGCTGTGCCTTGTTCGCCATGCGCATCACGCGATAGTGGCGGTACAGATTTTTGAACAGAAACCGCTTGAGTTCGGTCGCCTGCGCAGCGACGGCGTCGCTGTGCGCGACGAGTGGCGGCGCACGGCGCACGTCGTCCAGCGACGCGGGCGCATGCTGCGCGATATTTCGCGTGGTCGTGTCGATCAGATCGACGATCAGCGTGTTGATGATGCGCCGCACTGTTTCGTGGATGAGCCTGCGCCCTTCTATCTGCGGATAGTCACGACGCGCCGCGTCGTAATGCGTGTGCCATAGCTCGACTTCGGCAAGCTGATCGATCGTGAGCAATCCCGAGCGCAGACCATCGTCCACATCGTGATTGTTGTATGCGATTTCGTCGGCGAGATTCGCGATCTGCGCTTCGATCGACGGTTGTCGCCCTTGCAAAAACCGCTCGCCCAGTTCGCCGAGACGCCGCGCGTTTTCGCGCGAGCAATGCTTGAGGATGCCTTCGCGCGTTTCGAAGCACAGATTCAGGCCGTCGAATGCGCCGTAATGCTCTTCGAGATCGTCGACGACGGCAAGGCTTTGCAGATTGTGTTCAAAGCCGCCGTAGTCGCGCATGCATTCGTTCAGCGCGTCTTGTCCTGCATGGCCAAACGGTGTGTGACCGAGATCGTGCGCCAGCGAAATCGCTTCGACCAGATCTTCGTTCACGCGCAGATTGCGCGCGACAGACCGCGCGATCTGCGCGACTTCGAGACTGTGGGTGAGACGAGTGCGGAACAGATCGCCCTCGTGATTCACGAAGACCTGCGTCTTGTACTCGAGCCTGCGGAAAGCGGTCGAATGGACGATGCGGTCGCGATCGCGCTGAAATTCGGTGCGCGCGCTCGGTGGCGCTTCGTGATGGCGCCGGCCGCGCGATTGCGAAGAATGCGCGGCGTACGGCGCGAGGTGCGCTTCTAGCGCGGCGGTGGTGGGCTGCGACACGACGCCCGTAGCGGGTGTCACAGAAGCGGCGTCGAGTGATTCGCTCAGATGGTCGCTGCGTATTTCACTCACCGATATCTCCGAATCAGATGCGACGGCCGCTGTGGGTTGTGCCAGGCCGCTGCGCTTCGCGTCAGGTCCCGACGCTGGCGTCGAGCGTTTCGAGCACCGCGTGGTCGGGTGCACGGGTGATCAGTGTGTCGCCGAAACGCTTCAGCAGGATGAATTTGATCTCGCCCGCTTCCGCCTTCTTGTCGACGCGCATCAGATCGACATAACGCGCCGCGCCGAGCGTGGGCGCCTGAGTAGGCAGATGCGCCGCCTCGATGACAGCGACGAGCCGCTTGCGCGCGGCTTCGTCCAGATGGCCGAGCCGCACCGACAGGTCCGCCGCCATCACCATCCCGCAGCCGACCGCTTCGCCGTGCAGCCACTCGCCATAGCCGAGACCCGCTTCGATCGCGTGACCGAACGTATGGCCAAAATTGAGGATTGCGCGCAGACCGCCTTCGCGTTCGTCCTTGGCCACGACAGAAGCCTTGATCTCGCACGAACGCTTGACCGCTTCGGCGAGCGCTTCCGGTTCGCAGCGGTTGAGCGCTTCGATGTTCGCTTCGATCCAGTCGAAGAACGTTGCGTCGGCAATCGCGCCCGTCTTGATGACTTCCGCAATTCCCGCCGCCAGTTCACGCGGCGGCAGCGTGCGCAGCGCGCCGATATCGGCGATCACCGCTTGCGGCTGGTAGAACGCGCCGATCATGTTCTTGCCAAGCGGATGGTTGATGCCCGTCTTGCCGCCCACCGACGAATCGACCTGTGACAACAGCGTGGTCGGCACCTGAATGAACGGCACGCCGCGCATGTAGCAGGCGGCCGCGAAACCCGTCATGTCGCCGATCACGCCGCCGCCGAGTGCGATCAGCGTGGTCTTGCGATCGGCCCGCGCGCCGAGCAGCGCGTCGAAGATCAGATTCAGCGTTTCCCAATTCTTGTGCGCCTCGCCGTCGGGCAGCACGACTGTCGTCACGTCCTTTCCGAGCGGCGCGAGCGCCTTGCGCAAGGTATCGCCGTACAGAGGATTGACGGTCGTATTGGTGACGATCGTCACCGACGCGCCGCGAATATGCGGCGCAAACAGCTCGCTGCGGCCGATCAGATCGGCGCCGATATGAATGGGATAGGCGCGCTCGCCCAGTTCGACGTTGACGGTAATCATGGAAGTCATCTCGCCATTATGACGTAGCAGGCTTGGCGACGCCCGCCATCTCGAGTTGCATCAGCACCATGTTGACGAGCCCGTTGACGGACGGACGGCCCGTTTCGATCACGAAATGGGCGCATTCACGGTAGAGCGGATCGCGCACTTCGTAGAGCGCTTCGAGGCGCCCTTTCGGGTCCTCGGTCTGCAGAAGCGGCCGGTTCTTGTCGCGGCGCGTGCGCAGCCAGAGATCGTGCGGATTGGCGCGCAGATAGACGACGATGCCGTGTGCGCGCAGCGCGTCGCGGTTTTCCGGGCGAAGGACGGCGCCGCCGCCCGTGGCCAGCACGATGCTTTCGCGCCCGGTGAGCTCGGCGATCACTTGCGCCTCGCGGTCGCGAAAGCCCGCTTCGCCTTCGAGTTCGAAGATCACCGGGATGCGCGCGCCCGTGCGCGCCTCGATTTCATGATCGGAGTCGAAGAACGGGCGATCCAGCCGGCGCGCCACGGCCCGGCCCACGGTGGTTTTGCCTGCCCCCATGAGCCCTACAAAAAAAACGTTGGCGTGTGCGTCCCGCGCTTGCAACTTATCCTCTGGCTAATCCGGTGTAGTTCGTGCGGCAGCTTACTGGCAAAGCGCCTGCCTTGTCGAGCCTGACGGCCGGCGCAACTGCCGCCGATCATGCTTTAGGCCCGCGCCCATGGCGCTTTCCCGACGTTCCGTCAATTTGTCTGCACAACCCTCGGCGTAATGAAAACGACGAGTTCGCTGGTCAGATCGCGGTGGGCGCGATGCCGAAATAGCGCGCCCAAAAGCGGTATTTTGCCCAGGAGCGGCACGCGCGTCACATCATCCCGGTCGTCCGACTCGTAGATTCCGCCAATCGACACCGTTCCGCCGTCCTCCACCTCGACGCGCGTCTGCACATGTTTGGTGTTGATGGCCGGCCCCGACGCCGTCTGCTCGCCGACGCTGTCCTTCGCGACGTCGAGATCCAGCACGACCCGGCCGTCCGGTGTGATTTGCGGCTCGACCTCCAGTTTGAGGCTGGCGCGGCGAAACTGCACGCCCGACACGCCCTGCCCGACTTTCGCCTGATACGGCAGTTCGGTGCCCTGCTCGACGATCGCCTTCATCCGATCCGCCGTCACCACGCGCGGGCTGGATACGATCCTCCCGAGCCCTTCCGCTTCGAGCGCGCTCAGTTCGATGTTCACGAGGCGCGTCGCCTGCGCGGCGAACAGCGTAAAGCCCGCCGTGGCCGCGTCGAAGCCGGAGATCGGCCGCGCCGACAGATCGAAGATCGCGCCGTCCTTGCCGCCCACCAAGCCCGTCGCCTTGCCATCCTCGTTCGTGGCGAGCATCGACAGCTTCACGCCGAGATTACGCGAAAAGCCCTTCTCCGCTTCCACGATGCGCGCCTCGATCAGCACCTGACGCGTCGGCCGGTCGAGCGATGCGATCAGTTCCGCGATCTGTGCGAGTCGCGCGTCGAGATCGGTGACGAACAGCAGATTGGTGCGCGGGTCGGCCATCGCCGCGCCGCGCTTCGATAACACACGCTGGTTGCCCGACGCCGTCAGCAGCTTGCGCAGCTCTTCAGCGTGCGCGTAGTGCAGCTCGAAGGTGCGGCTCGCGAGCGGCTCGAGTTCGGCGGCGCGCGCATGCGCTTCAAAGCGCTGTCGCTCGCGCGCAGCCAGTTCGGACAGCGGCGCCACCCAGATCACGTTGCTGCGCTGTTCCATCGCGAGCCCGTTGACGTCGAGCAGCGTATCGAACGCGGCGCGCCACGGTACGTTGTCCAGATGCAGCGTGACCGCGCCGTGCGCCTTGTCACTGGCGACGATATTCAGGCCGGTGAACTTTGCGAACGCGCCGAGCACGGCGCCCAGCTCGGCGTGCTGGAAATGCAGCGTGATCGGCCGGTCGACGGGAATCGACGGTGAGGCGTCCGTGCTCAGACGCGCGGCGGGCGCGAGCGGAACGGGCGGGCCTTCGAGCGCGTCCGTTCGCGCTTCGTCCTGGCGTTTCGATTCGGCTTCGTCGCGCGAGGTGGCAGACGATTGCGCCGAGTCCGCCTCGCGCCCCGGCGCGGCGGCTTCGTCGGCTGCATCCGGCGTGAACGGATTGGCGACGTCCGTCGTGATCACGCGCGGCAACGGCGGCATGCCGGCGGGCGCGAGCGCATCGTCGAGCGGCATGTCGGCGGGAAGCGGCGGCAACGATGCGCGCGCCGCCGTGACGACGAAAGCAGCACACACGAACATCAGACGCATGACGTTGAACCGCCTCATTCGACGGCCTCCGCAAGCGTCAGCGAGTACACGCTGCCATCGCGCTTTGCGAGCGTGAGGGCGCGTGCATCGACATGCGCAACCCGCTCGTCGCCCCACTGCTGTCCCGGTTCGAGCGTCGCTGCGCTATCGCCCGCTTCGATCAGTGCGAGGCCGCGCAGGCGGTCGGCCAGCAGCCCGACCAGGCGCATCGATGAAGAAGCGCTCGCCGCGGCCGACGCAAACGCCGCGGGTTGAAACGGATCGTAGAACACGATTTCTTCGTCGGGATCGAATGCGTGAGGGTCATCGCGCACGGTTCGACGTGCGGCGTTCCGCACGGGATGAATCGCGCTGAACGAATGGAGCGTCGCGTTGATCGACAATGCCTCGCCCTGCCGCTTGAGCGTCACGTCTTCAGGCACGACGAGGACGGGCAAACTCGCAAGCGCCTCGAAAAAATCGACGACATGATCGAAGTCCGCCTGAGCCGTCACATGCAGCGGACGCATGGCGTCGATTCCGCTGCCCGAGACGATGCCCGGCTCGATTGCAAGCAGCGTCACGTCATTGCGTGCCGCGAGCTGCGAAATCACGCGTATGTCGTCGGCCGAGGTCCAGTTCGCGGGCATCGGCACGACGCTCGCCGCCTGATGCAATGCAGGCAGCTGCGCGACGTCCGCTTCGGCTTCGCCCAGTTTGCGTTGCGCCGCCAATGACGCTTCCCGGCTCGCCTGCACGCCGCTCATATCCGCGGCGAGCCACGCATTCGCGCCGAGCACGAAAACAGCGACGGCGATGCACAATGCGACGGCCCAGCGCCGCCGCACGCTCCATGCTTCGAGCGGCACGCGCAGGCGCTCGATGAGCATCCGTCCGAGCCGCTCGTGCGGGGCCAGCATGATGCGGCCAGCAATAGTCGTGTTCATTGCTTCCCTCTCGTGTTCTGATGAGCCGTTGCCGGGGCCGGGCGTTGTTCAGGCGGCCCGCCCCATTTCAGATGCGCCTTGATTTCGAACGGCGTCGAGGCATCCGTTGCGTTGTTCGCACGATGCACGTCGCTCAAGTCCGAATCCTTCACGCCTTTCAACGCGGCAAGGCGGTTCAGCCACGCCGCCGACGCCGCATGATCGGACGATGCGGCAAGCAGTTCCGTATCGCGCTCGCGTTGCCGCAACTGCCTGACGACGACAGCCTCGGACGACTCCCCGCTCAACGCATCGAGCAGATCGAGCAAGTGGGTGAGCGGTTCGGAAAGCGTCGCCGCGCGCTCGTCCCTGAGGCGCTCGTCGCGTGCTTCGCGGACGAGCCGTGTTTGCTCGGCAAGCGGCGGCGCGAGCGCTGCAAGGCGTTGCTCGATCGCCGCACGCTCACCGTCGCTACGCGCCCGCTCGAACGTCTGCCACGTCACCAACAACGCCACGGCGACACAACCGCAAAGCATCGCACTCGCCCATTCGACATAGCGACGCCGACGCGCGAGCCGCGCATCGCGCTGCCGGTGCGGCATCAGATTGAAACCGCAGGCCGACGTCATTGCGTCATGCCCCGCAACGCAAGGCCGAACGCAACCGCGAACGCAGGCTCGTGCAACCGATCCGAATCGGGTATCACGTTGCCGTCGCTGAGCGACGAACAGTCGAACGGCAACACGGAACAGCCCAACACGTCGCCGATATCGGCAAGCGAAAAGCACACGCCTTCGAGCAACGCGATTTCGCCGCCCACCAGCGCGCACACGTTCAGATTGTTTTCCGCGAGATCCCGCAACGCGTCGGCGACGCACGAATATTCGGGCGATGGATAACGGATTTCTTCCGCGATCGTTTCCTCTTCGATACGCCAGCCGTACACGCCATCGCTGCCGATCCAGATTGCCGCATACGGTTCGTGCAGTTCGAGTTCGAAGGTCGCCGCGTGGCGCAGCGCGCGCAACGCCGCATGCGGCTCGACGTCGACGGTGGTCAGCGTCACGCCCGCCATCGCCGCGCTTTCGATACGCGCCTCGAGATGCTCGCGCGCCGTCGCGGCAATCGACACCGAGCCAGGATGCGGCGTCGACTCGTCGACATACCAGTCGACGGCGAGCGCATGACGCTCGATGCCCGCAACGCGCTCGGCTTCCATCAGCACCGTAGGCTCGATTGACGCAGCCGAACGATGCGAGCCGTTCACCTGACTAATGGGCAGATGCGCCGTGAAGGTCGCGGAACCCGGAATCGCCATTGCGCAACGCAGGACCGCCGACGCGCATTGCTCCGGCAAATGACCAAACGCCTCGGACAACGCGCGTGACACCGCTTGCCGGTCCACGATCTCCGCGCCCGCCATCGCGCCCGGCGCCAGCGGCTCCAAAGCAACGCATTCGATGCGCACGGGTCCCATCTTTCGCGCGCTGCAGCTGAGCGCCACGATCCTCACCGCTTGCGCGCCGACATCGATGCCGACTGCCTGACGCCGCATTGCCATTCGTAACGAGTGTTTCAACGCCATTCCTTCCTCCCTCAGATACCAACGGAAACTGAAGGCCCGCGGCATCCAGAGAACGCGGGCAACGGAAGGCATTCTGCGCAGCGCGACACACAAGCGAAATTCAGCCGAATGGCTAATGGTCGGGTAACCGATATCCGGCGACAATCAAAGGCACTACAGTGTTCTCATAGCCGCACGGTCGCGTCGGCCGTAAGCACGCCGAAAGCTGCCGGATCGGGCGGCTATAATCGCGGGACCGTTTTCTGGTGTTCATATGCAATCCACGACTCCTACGTCTCCGCCCCCAGCCCCGCAGAAGCGCAAGCGTCCACTCTGGTTGACGATCATCCTCGGCTTCATCGGGCTGATCCTCGCCGGAATCCTCTGCGTCGTGCTCGTGCTGGGCTATGCGCTGGTCGTCGCCACGCCCAACCTGCCTTCGCTCGACGCGTTGACCGACTATCGCCCGAAGGTGCCGCTGCGCATCTACACGGCAGATCACGTGCTGATCGGCGAATTCGGTGAAGAGCGGCGCGACATCGTGCATATGCGCGAGGTGCCGGACAATCTCAAGAAGGCCGTGCTGGCCATCGAAGACGCGCGCTTTTACGATCACGGTGGCGTCGATCTGACGGGCATCGCGCGCGCCGGCGTGGTCGCGCTCACCAACGGCCACGCAACGCAAGGCGCGAGCACGATCACGATGCAGGTTGCGCGCAACTTCTTCCTGTCCAGCGAAAAGACCTACACGCGCAAGATCTACGAGATGCTGCTGGCGTACAAGATCGAGTCGAAGCTGACCAAAGATCAGATTCTCGAGGTGTACATGAATCAGATCTATCTCGGCCAGCGTGCGTACGGCTTCGCGAGCGCGGCGCGGGTGTATTTCGGCAAGGACCTGAAAGACCTGTCGCTCGCCGAATGCGCGATGCTCGCCGGTCTGCCGAAAGCGCCGTCCGCGTATAACCCGGTGGTGAATCCGAAGCGCGCGAAAGTGCGTCAGGAATACATCCTTCAGCGCATGCTGGAGTTGGGCTATATCACGCAGGACCAGTACGAAACGGCGAGCCGCCAGCCGCTCATCGTGAAGGGCGCGGGCAAGGAATTCAGCGTGCACGCGGAGTACGTCGCGGAAATGGTGCGGCAGATGATGTATGCGCAGTACCGCGAAGAAGCCTACACACGCGGCCTGAACGTCGTAACCACCATCGATTCCGCCGATCAGGACGCCGCCTACCGGGCGCTGCGCAAAGGCTTGATGGACTATGAGCGGCGTCACGGCTATCGCGGTCCGGAAGCGTTCATCGACCTGCCCACCGACGCGGACGAACGCGAGCAGGCCATCGACGACGCGCTGCTCGAGCATCCCGACAACGGCGAAATCATCGCGGCCGTGGTGACCTCGGCCAGTCCGAAGCAGGTGCAGGCGACGCTGATCGACGGCAACGCCGTGACGATCACAGGCGACGGACTGCGCTACGCGACCTTTGCGCTGAGCACACGCGCGCAGCCGAACCAGCGCGTGCGGCCGGGCGCGATCATCCGTATCGTGAAGAACGACGACGGTAACTGGTCGATCACGCAGTTGCCGCAGATCGAAGGCGCATTCGTCTCCGTCGTGCCGCAGGACGGCGCGATCCGCGCGCTGGTCGGCGGCTTCGACTTCAACAAGAACAAGTTCAATCACGTGACGCAGGCATGGCGTCAGCCGGGTTCGAGCTTCAAGCCGTTCATCTATTCGGCGTCGCTCGAAAAAGGTTTGGGACCGGCAACCGTCATCAACGACGCGCCGCTTTTCTTTAGCGCCGCCGAAACGGGCGGCCAGGCGTGGGAGCCGAAGAACTACGGCGGTGGCTTCGATGGCCCGATGTCGATGCGCACCGCGCTGCAGAAATCGAAGAATCTCGTGTCGATCCGCATTCTCAACCACATCGGCACGAAGTACGCGCAGCAGTACATCACGCGCTTCGGTTTCGACGCGGAACGTCATCCCGCCTATCTGCCGATGGCGCTCGGCGCGGGCCTCGTCACACCGCTGCAGATGGCGGCTGGCTATTCGGTGTTCGCGAACGGCGGATTTCGTGTGAATCCGTATCTGATCGCCGAAGTCACCGATCAGCGCGGCATGGTGGTCGCGCATGCGGACCCGCTGGTCGCTGCGAGCAACGCGCCGCACGCGATCGAGCCGCGCAACGCGTACGTGATGAACAGCTTGCTCATGAGCGTCGCCCAGCGCGGCACGGGCGCAAAGTCGAACGTCCTGAAGCGCACGGACCTCGCGGGCAAGACAGGCACCACCAACGATTCGCGCGACGCGTGGTTCGCCGGCTATCAGCACACGCTCTGTGCGATCGCGTGGATGGGCTACGACAACCCGCGCAGTCTCGGCGACAAGGAAACGGGCGGCGGGCTCGCGCTGCCCGTGTGGATCGACTATATGGGACGCGCGCTCAAGGGCGTGCCCGAGTACAAGATGCCGATGCCGGAAGACGTCGTATCCATCAGCGACGAGCTGTACTTCGACGACTTCACGCCGGGCAACGGTTTCGTGTCGACAGTCGGGGTGACGCTGCCGCCGCCGGGAGCCAGCGATGCGGCCAGCGCCGCGCCCGCCGCGGTCGGCGCGCAGGAAAAAGAGGACATCATGAACCTGTTCAAAGGTCACTGAGTCCACCAAGCTTGCCGAACGAAAAAAGCCGCCGCGTGAAGAACGCGGCGGCTTTTTTCGTTTTCAGCGAACGCGCGTCGGGGACACGCGCGTCGAAGCGAAACGCTTACGGCTCGATCTGCACCGGCTCGCCTGCCTGCTGCGTCGCGTAGTCGGAAAGCGCAGCGTAGAACTCGGTGCCATTGCGCGTATCGCGCCACGCGCCGTCGACAAAACGGAAGTGGTATCCGCCCGACTTCGCGGCGATCCAGATCTCCTGCATCGGCGGCTGGAGATTCACGATGATCTTCGTGCCGTTCTCGAATTCGAGCGTCAGCACGTTGCCGCTGCGCTCGAATTCGATGTCGGCGTCCGTATCGTCGAGCGAGCGTTCGATGGCTGCCAGCACAGCCTCGGCGCGGGTCAGGTATTCACTGTCGGACATGCTAAACTCCAGCGATTAATTATTCAGGGACAGTCATGCGAGTCGTATTCCGGACGAGCGCCACGGCCACGATTCTAGCGACTCTGGCTATTGTCGCAGGTGTCGCGCTCAGCGGTTGCGGACAACGCGGTTCGCTTTATCTGCCTACCGTTCCGCCGCTTCCGGCCAAACCGACCGCACAGACCCAGCCGACCTCGCCCGACGAAACGAAACCCGGTGCCGAATCCGCCGAGGGTTCCGTTCCGGATACATCGGGCACGCCGCTGTCCCTGTCGCCCGATTCCGAACTGCGCACTGCGCCGACGTCGAACGCGCCCGCCCAACCGGCGTCCGGCGCGTCCGAAGCTCAATAAGACTGCCGTATGACTCAATCCGCTTTTGCCTACGTCGACGGCGTGCTGCACGCTGAAGGCGTGTCCGCCGCATCGCTTGCCGAGCAGTTCGGCACGCCGCTCTATGTCTACTCGCGCGCTGCGCTAACCGAGGCGTGGCACGCTTACGCCGACGCATGCGCGGGCCGGCACGCGACCGTGCACGTCGCGGTCAAGGCGAACAGCAACCTCGCCGTGCTCAATCTGTTCGCGCGCATGGGTGCGGGGTTCGACATCGTGTCGGGTGGTGAACTGGCGCGCGTGCTCGCGGCAGGCGGCAAAGCGGAAAACACCGTGTTTTCGGGCGTCGGCAAGAGCGTCGCGGAAATGCGCGAGGGGCTCGCGGCGGGTGTGAAGTGCTTCAATGTCGAATCGATTCCCGAACTCGACCGCCTCAATACCGTTGCGAGCGAAATGGGCAAGAAAGCGCCCGTGTCGCTGCGCGTGAATCCTGATGTCGACGCAAAGACGCATCCGTATATCTCGACGGGCCTCAAGTCGAACAAGTTCGGCGTCGCATTCGACGACGCGCGCGCCACGTATCGCGCCGCCTCCGCGATGAAGAACCTCGATGTGGTGGGCATCGACTGCCATATCGGTTCGCAGATCACGGAAGTCGCGCCGTATCTCGACGCCGTCGACAAGCTGCTCGAACTCGTCGAGCAGATCGAAGCGGACGGCGTGAAGATCAAGCATATCGATGTCGGCGGCGGCCTCGGCATCACCTACGACGACGAAACGCCACCGGATATCGGCGATTTCGTGCGCACGCTCCTCGACCGGATCGAAGCACGCGGGCACGGCCATCGCGAAGTGTATTTCGAGCCGGGCCGCTCGCTCGTCGGCAATGCCGGCATGCTGCTTACGCGCGTCGAGTTTCTGAAGCCGGGTGCTGAGAAGAACTTTGCGATCGTCGACGCGGCAATGAACGACCTCGCGCGCCCTGCCATGTACGAGGCGTATCACGCGATCGAACCCGTCGTGCAGCGTGCAGGCGACAAGCATGTGTATGACGTCGTCGGTCCCGTGTGTGAAAGCGGCGACTGGCTCGGTCGCGAACGCGAACTCGCTGTCGAACCGGGCGATCTGCTCGCGATCCGTTCCGCGGGCGCCTACGGTTTCGCGATGAGCTCGAACTACAACACGCGTGCGCGCGCGGCCGAAGTCATGGTCGACGGCGACCAGGCGTACGTCGTACGCAAACGTGAGGAAGTGAAAGATCTATTCGCTGGCGAGACGGTTCTGCCCGAATAACGCTGATTCACGCGCCGCAAGTTTCGGACGCGCAAAACAGAAAGGCGATGCGCTCACCGCGCATCGCCTTTTTTTATCGCACCCAGCTTCCAGCTTCGGACGTTTCAGGTTTTCGCCCGTTGCCTGATCCTGTCTCGCGCCCAAACCAGCACGCGCCAGCCCAGCAAAGCAATCACGATCGCTCCGTAAATCTTCGGCAAGATCAGATCGTGCTTGCCGGCCTTCATCCACCAGAAGTGCAGGATGGCGAGCGCCGCGATCGGGTAGATCGCGCGATGCAGCGTCTGCCAGCGCCGGCCGAGCTTGCGCACCATTGCCTTCGGCGACGTGATGGCCAGCGGCAACAGCAGCACGAACGCCGCGAAGCCAACCGTGATGAACGGCCGTTTGCCAATGTCTTTCACGATCGCGGCGATATCGAACCACTTGTCGAACCAGAAGTACGTCGTGAAATGCAGCGCCGCGTAGAAGAATGCGAAGAGGCCGAGCATGCGGCGAAAGCGCAGCAATGCGTTCCAGCCGGTCAACTTGCGTAGCGGCGTCACCGCGAGCGTGATGCAGATGAACACCAGCGTCCACAAACCCGTCGAGCGCGTGACAAACTCGATGGGATTCGCGCCCAGGCCGCCCGTGAAGCCGAACAGCACGAGCCGCGCAAGCGGATACAGCGCGGCGACGAATACCGCAATCTTCGCTGGGACGATCCAGCGGCCGGCGCTGGCGCTCGTGCCGGCTTTTCGCGGCGAACGCACGGTATTCGTGGCGTTGCTGGCGGGTGCGGTTTGGGTCGTATCGGATGCCATGCGCGCCGCCATCAAAAGTTTTTCTTCAGGTCCATGCCCTGATACATCGACGCGACCAGATCGCCGTAACCGTTGTACATCAGCGTGTTCCGCTTGGGCGTGAAGATGCCGTCACCGATGCGCCGTTCGGTCGCCTGGCTCCAGCGCGGATGGTCGACGTTCGGGTTCACGTTCGAATAGAAACCGTACTCGCTCGGCGCGTAGGTGTTCCAGCTGGTGGGCGGCTGCTTGTCGACGAAGCGGATTTTCACCAGCGACTTCGCGCTCTTGAAGCCGTACTTCCACGGCACGATGATGCGTACGGGCGCGCCGTTCTGATTCGGCAGCACCTGACCGTAAACGCCCATCGTCAGCAGCGTCAGCGGATTCATCGCTTCATCCATCCGCAGACCTTCCGAATAGGGCCATTCGAGAATCGGCTCGGACAATCCAGGCATCTGCGACGGATCGGCAAGCGTGATGAACTGCACGTATTTCGCGTTTGCCGTCGGTTGCGCCCGCTTGATGACTTCCGACAGCGGAATGCCGATCCACGGAATCACCATCGACCAGCCTTCCACGCAGCGCATCCGGTACACGCGCTCTTCGAGCGGCGCGAGCTTCAGCAATTCGTCGATGTCATAGACCTTCGCGTTCTTCACCTCGCCTTCGACGCTCACTTTCCATGGCCGCGGCCGCAGCGTCCCGGCGTTGTGCGCGGGGTCGCTTTTGTCGGTGCCGAACTCGTAGAAGTTGTTGTACGTGGTGATGTCTTTGTAAGACGTGACCTTGTCGGTGACGACGAACTTCGGATTGGTCTTCGCGCCGAGCTTCAGCGCTTTCGGGTCGGGCGACGAATATTCCGCGAACGCCTCGCCATGTACGCCGATCAGGCTGCCGAGCGCCACCGCGCCCGCCGCCTGCAGGATGCGCCGACGATTCTCGAACACGCGTTGCGGCGTGATTTCGCTGCGCGCGATGTCGTCACCATAGAGCTGGCCCCGGTCGCTTCGCTTGATCCACATGCTGAAAACTCCTTGCCGGGCGCCTTCGCCCGATCGGTATCCATTCGACTCGCGCGTGGGAGTCGCCGTTCTTCGATTTGTTAACACACGCGGCGAGCGATTCTTCCATACCGGCATAAAAAAAACCGCCGGTGCAGCGCACACGGCGGTTTCAGTCGATCCGATCCGGCGAAATTTACAGCTTGCCGTAGCTATGCAGCCCCGACAGGAACATGTTCACGCCGAGGAACGCGAAGCTCGTCACCAGCAGGCCAGTCAGCGCCCACCATGCGGCGACCGCGCCGCGCAGGCCTTTCATCAGACGCATGTGCAGCCACGCCGCGTAATTCAACCAGACGATCAGCGCCCACGTTTCTTTCGGGTCCCAACTCCAGTAGCCGCCCCACGCTTCGGCCGCCCACAGCGCGCCGAGAATCGTCGCGATCGTGAAGAACGCGAAGCCGACGGCGATCGACTTGTACATCACGTCGTCGAGCACGTCGAGCGTGGGCAGGCGGTCGGCCAGCACGCCGCGCTCCTTCATCAGATACGCAACGCCGACCATCGCCGACAAAGCAAAGCTGCCGTAGCCGATGAAGTTCGCCGGCACGTGAATCTTCATCCACCAGCTTTGCAGCGCGGGGACGAGCGGCTGGATCTGCTGCGCGTCGCGCGCGATCGAGTACCACATCAGGAAGCCGACGGCCGCGCTGATCACCAGCAGCACGAACGCGCCGAGCGAGCGCGTGTTGTAGTGCTGCTCGTAGTACAGGTAGAAGAGCGCCGTGATCAGGCTGAACAGCACAAACACTTCGTACAGGTTCGAGATGGGAATATGGCCGACGTCCGAGCCGATCAGGTACGACTCGTACCAGCGCACCATCAGGCCGACGAAGCCCATCAGCACCGCGACCCACGTCATCTTCGAGCCGATCGCGGCGCCCGTCGGCGAGCGCGACAGCGTGCCGATCCAGTAGAACAGCGTGGCCAGCACGAACAGCGCGCTCATCCACAGGATGGCTGACTGGCTCGACAGGAAATATTTGAGGAAGAATGCGTGGTCGGCGCGGGCGAGATCGCCGCCGTAAATCTGGATAGCCGAAAGCGACAGCACCGCGATGCACGCCATCAGCAGGCGCACCGGCTTCCAGCGCCAGCCGAGCACGACGAACACAGGCACTGCGCACACCAGCACCAGTTTGTCGTAGTAATTCATGTACTCGTGGTAACGCGACAGCCCGAAGCCGGCGCCCGCGACCATAGCAAGCGCGAACAGCCAGTCGAACAGGCCGAGGCGCTTCAGGAATGGACGATCGTCCAGCAGCGCTTCGCCGGTCAGATGCGGGGTCGAGTGGACCGCCGTATCGGAGCGCGGCTTGGCGCGCGAGGATGAGGAAACTTGAGTCAGGTCCATGATCTTACCGGGTCGAATCGGATGAATCTGCGGACGCTTCGCTCGTTGCACGGACGGCGCCCTTTGCCTCGTGGTCGGGATCGGCATCGACAGGCTTGCCGCCCAGCGCGACGCCGACGGCATCGCGGGTTTGAGCGAATTCCTTCTCGAAATCGAACGTCTTGCGTGCCGTCGACATCGCCATCACGACGTTCACGCCATTTCCGCCGCGCTCCGCGTCCTTGAGCCAGAACCACAGCCGTCGTTCGCGGACGTAGAACATCGAAAAGATGCCTAGCACGAGTAGCAGGCTGCCAAGATACACGACTTTTTTGCCCGGCGCGCGCGTCAACTGAAATACCGAAGCTTGCACCTGCTTGAAGGAGTCAAGCTGCAAATAGACGGGCGAACCGTACAGAAAGCTGTCCGAAATCGCGTTGATCGAGCTCTGTACAAAGCGGCTGGTGGTTGGATCGGCCGTTGCCGGGCCTTCTCCCGCCTGCTTGCGCGCGAGTTGCCACACGTCCCACATCGAACCTTCGAGCATTCGAAGCAAGAGTCCTGCCGCCTTCTCCTGCTCGGGCTTGGGGACAGAGCGGTCGATGAACGCAGCGACCGCCTGGAAGCCACCAATCTTCTCACCATTGGTTGCCTTGCCCAAGCTAGGGTCATCCCCGGCGAACAGCGTCAGCACGCGCGCCGCGCTCTCTTCCAGATGCTGCTGCAATTCCGCATTCGACTGCACCGAGCGCTGCGCGAAGTCGCGCGCCGCCTGCGCGCGGATGGCCGGGTCCTGCAGCGCGGCGCGCATGCGCATCCATTCGTTGACCGTGCCGCCCGCGTCGGCGGGAATGCGCAGATAGCGGAATGCATCGTCGGGATTCGAGCGCATGCCCGCGAGGAACACGCGCTCGCCGTTCACGTCGACGGGCAGCATGTAGTTGTTGTACTCGCGCGCCTGGCCGTCCTTGTCGCGCACTTTGTACTGCACCGACGGACCGACGTTATGCAGATCGACCGGCTTCGACGTCTTGGCACCGGAGCCGAGGCGCTCGTCGAACGCTTCCTTCAGCGACTGATGCGCAGCGACGCCGCGTGCGTCGTTCTGGCCGTTGCCGTTCGAGATGTTCTCGACGTTGATTGCGCGGAAATCGGCAAATTCGACCGTCTGGCCATCCGCGCCCGGCAGCGACGCGCTCAACACCTTCGAGCCGCCGATCTCGCCATTGAACGGCTCGCTCTTGACGTTGTTGCCCGTCATCGGCCAGGCCGTCGTCTGCATCTGCGAGCCGCCGTCCTGGAAGCTCGACTGATAGATCGACACGCCGTCGTATTCGAACGGCTTGTTCACTTCCACGCGTGCCGGCACGCGCGCGCCCGTCTTGTGGTCGATCACGACGATGTCGCTGGCAAAGAGCTTCGGCATGCCCGTCGAGTAGTAATCGACGATGAACTTGTTCAGTTCGATCGAAAACGGCAGATCCTGGATCAGCGAGCCGTCCTGCTGGTTCAGGATCGCCGTCGACACATGCTGGCCCTCCGGCACCCACGCGTACCCGCGGAACGTCGGATTGCCCTGCGACAGACGATGCTCGGGCGGGATCTCGTTGATGACGGTGTTGCTGCGGATCGGCGTCTTGTCGAACATCCACATCTGCAGCTTGATGGGCAGATTGCTGTCGAGCAGCCCGCCAATGCAGATGATCACGATCGCGATATGCGCGGAGATGTAGCCGAGCTTGGTCAGCGCGCCGCGCTTCGCAGCGATCAGCGTCGCGCCTTCCGATTCGCGCGTCACGTACTTGTAGCCGAGCTTCGTCGACAGCTTGCCGAGCGTGGCGGCAGCTTGCGCGCGCGTCGCGTTCGGCACCTCGAATTCGCCCTTGTGATGGAACGCGCGCAGGCTGCCTTCGCGGACCTTGTCCTTCCAGCTTTTCGTGTCGGCGATCATCTTCGGTGCGTTGCGGATCACGCACAGCGAGACCGACACGACCAGAAAACCGAGGATCAGCATGAACCACCACGCGCTGTACACGTTGTACAGGCTCAGCGAGCGGAAGATGTCAGCCCAGAACGGCCCGAACTGGTTGACGTAGTTCGGATACGGATCGTCCTGCGTAAGCACGGTGCCGATGATGCTCGCGATCGACAGGATCACGAGCAATGAGATCGCAAAGCGCATCGAACTGATCAATTCGACCGACGTGCGCAAGAAGCGCTGACGCGACTTCAACTCCAAACCCGACGTGGTGACGCTCATTCAAACTCCGACTGAACAGCAAAAAAGGGTGCAGGGACATCGCTGCTTGCGATTCCCTCACCCTTTTCTTGTTTTTTCGCCGGTCATGTTCCGACCGGCTTCGCTTTCGTACGGACTCTTAGTGCAAGCCCGCGATGTAATCGGCCACCGCCTTGATCTCGCTATCCGACAAACGGGACGCGACGGCGTGCATTGCTTCGTTGTTATTGCGCGCGCCCGGGCCCTGTGTGAACGCGGTCAACTGTGCAGCGGTGTAATCCGCCCATTGCCCCGACAGGCGCGGATACTGTGACGGAATCCCCTGCCCCGTCGGCCCGTGACAGCTTGCGCAGGCTGGGACGCCCTTGTCGGCGATGCCAGCGCGATAAATCTTCTGCCCGAGGGGCACGGTGTCCTTGTTGTGCGCGTAACCGGGCTTCGGAGCCTGCGACGCGAAGTACGCCGACACATTGACCATGTCCTGATCGGTCAGCGCCGCCGCCATACCCGCCATGATTGCATTGTTGCGTGCGGGCTGCTTCGCACCTGGCTGGGTTTTGAAATCTTTGAGCTGCTTGACGAGATACTCGGGGTGTTGGCCTGCGAGCTTCGGATACGCGCCGCCTGCACTGTTGCCATCCGCGCCGTGACATGAGGCGCACACCTGCGCTGCGATTGCCTGCCCCCGATTCAAATCCGGCTTTGCCTGATCTGCTGCTCTTGCCTGTACCGCCAAACCTGAAAGACCTGCTGCTGTGTGAAGTACCACCAGAAACTTGCCCAGTCGATTCATTCGCACACCCTGTTTCGTCTTGTGGGAATTAGAGGTTTTGCAAAATACGACAGCGACCGATCAGCCGCCGAGGCCCGCGCGGCGGCCTCACAGGTTTTCAGTAAACCATCGTATTGTACAATAACTCGCTAATCGATCTGGCGCCAGTCGGGCCTCTCCGGCCTTTACGGCAGGGCTGCATCGCCCTTGCAGGGCAATTCATCACGTCCGCCGATGTGCGCAGGACGTCCGCTCGACGTCCATTCACCCCTCCATCTGGTCTTCTCCATGTCTTTTCTGCTCCACCAAGCGCGCTTTTTTACGACCGTCAATCACTTGCGGGACCTGCCGCCTACGCCGCAACCCGAGGTCGCTTTCGCGGGGCGGTCGAATGCGGGAAAGTCGACGGCCATCAACATCCTCTGCAACCAGAAGCGGCTTGCGTTCGCCAGTAAGACGCCCGGACGCACGCAGCACATCAACTACTTCTCGGTGGGACCGGCGGACGAGCCAATCGCGAATCTCGTCGATCTGCCCGGTTACGGCTATGCCGAAGTGCCCGGCGCGGCTAAGGCTCACTGGGAGCAGCTGCTGTCGTCCTATCTGCAAACGCGGTCGCAACTGCGCGGCATGATCCTGATGATGGATTCGCGTCGCCCGCTCACGGAACTGGACCGTCGGATGATCGAGTGGTTCGCGCCGACGGGCAAGCCGATTCACACACTGCTCACCAAGTGCGACAAATTGACTCGCCAGGAGAGCACCAATGCGCTGCGAGCGACGAAGAAAGGGTTCGATGAATATCGCGCGGCGGGCTATCAGGGCGAACTATCCGCCCAGCTCTTTTCCGCGCTCAAACGGGTCGGCCTCGACGAGGCGCACGAACTGATCGAAAGCTGGATCGCGCCCGGCACGGTGGGCGATTCCGACGAACCGGCTTCGGCTGAATAAGGCCTGAATAACGCGCAAAGCGCCGCCGCTAAACGCGGGCGGCGCTTTTCGTTCGCCCAGAAAAAAACCCGCCGCTAGATAACGGCGGGTTAAACAGCCTAATCGAAAAACGACAGGCACCCGCTCAGGGAGGAGAAGCGGGGAGGTCAGCGCTAGGCGCCTTGCTCGATCGGTATGATATACCATTGTCTCGAAAAGTTTCTGGCAGGGTGCCGCCAGCATTTTTGACTTTTGCCGATATCCCCACATGAGCTTCTATCCGCATCACCGCCCGCGCCGCATGCGCCGGGACGACTTTTCGCGCCGCATGATGCGCGAAAACATCCTCACCACCAATGATCTGATCTACCCCGTCTTCGTGGTCGAAGGCACGAATGTCCGTCAGGCTGTTCCGTCGATGCCCGGCGTCGAGCGTGTGTCCGTCGATCTGCTGATGGGCGTCGCCGAGCAGTGTCTCGAACTGGGCGTGCCCGTGCTGGCGCTGTTCCCGGTGATCGAGGCGTCGCTGAAGACGCCCGATGGTCGCGAGGCAACCAACGAAGCCGGCCTGATTCCGCGCGCGGTCCGCGAGTTGAAGCAGCGCTTCCCCGAACTCGGCGTACTGACCGACGTCGCGCTCGATCCGTACACGAGCCACGGCCAGGATGGCGTGCTCGATGAAAACGGCTACGTGATCAATGACGAAACGGTCGAGATTCTGGTCGAGCAGGCGCAGACGCAGGCGCAGGCAGGCGTCGACATCGTCGCGCCGTCCGACATGATGGACGGCCGGATCGGCGCGATTCGCGAAATGCTTGAAAGCGAAGGCCACATTCACACGCGGATCATGGCTTATTCGGCGAAGTTCGCATCGGCGTTCTACGGCCCGTTCCGCGATGCCGTGGGCTCTGCGGCGAATCTCGGCAAGGGCAACAAGATGACGTATCAACTCGATCCCGCCAACTCGGACGAGGCGCTGCGCGAAGTGCGCGCCGACATCGAGGAAGGCGCGGACATGGTGATGGTCAAGCCGGGTATGCCGTATCTGGATATCGTGCGTCGCGTGAAGGACGAGTTCCGCTTCCCGACGTATGTGTACCAGGTCAGCGGGGAATACGCGATGCTCAAGGCCGCCGCGCAAAACGGCTGGCTCGATCACGACAAGGTGATGATGGAGTCGCTACTCGCGTTCAAGCGTGCAGGTGCGGATGGCGTGCTCACGTACTTCGCGCTGGACGCTGCGCGCTTGCTGCGGGCGCAGAAGTAAGGCTGCGGTTCTTGCCGCGTGCAGCTATGTCGCAGTGTCGCGGTAGGTAGTGGCTTAAAGCGGAGATTGCCTCGGGGCGGTCTCCGCTTTTTATTTTCAAGCCGATGCGGACGGTGGTGATGACGCGTGCGCGACGTTTGACGCTCAGGTCTGAGGTGCCGTCATCGCCCGGTCGAGACTTCTCAGGAATTTATCCGCCGATTCATATCCCACGACCCGCAGCACCTCTTTTCCGCCGCGGTCGAAAAAGATGATTCCCGGCGGCCCAAACAGGTTGAAGCGTTTGAGCAAAACCTGATCGTCTGCGTTGTTCGCCGTCACGTCCGCGCGCAGCAGGTTCATTTGCTTGAGCTTCGCCTGGACGCGCGGGTCGCTGAAGGTGAACTTCTCCATTTCTTTGCAGCTGACGCACCAGTCTGCGTAAAAATCGAGCATGGCGGGCTGTGCAGCCGTTTTGACGGCTTCGTCGAGCTGACCTGAAGACCGCACTGTCGCGAAGGCCAGATCGCTCTGTTGGGCCTGTCCGGACGGCACGTTCGACGTTCGGCTCGCGAGCACGGCAAGCGGCTTCAGCGGATCCGTCGATCCTGCTGCCAGGCCGACGAGCAATGTGGCGGCCCAGATCGCCAGTGCTGCACCGATGCCGCGCCCGAGACCGCGCCAGATCGAGCCTGTGCCAACATGCGGAGAAAATAGCCCCAGGCCGGCTGCCGCGACCAGCAGCCATAATGCGGCCAACAGCATTTGTGCAATCGGACCCAAAACCGGCCACACGATCCAAAGCGCAGCCGCGAGCAGCAGGATGCCAAAGAAAACCTTGACGCTGTCCATCCAGGCACCCGCGCGCGGCAGCAGCGTACCGGCACCCAGCCCGATGATTAGCAGCGGTACGCCGAGGCCGATACCCATCGAAAATAGTGCCGCACCGCCCAGCACGGCGTTGCCGGTATGCGCGATGAACGCCAATACCGCGAACAGCGGTGCCGTCATGCACGCACCGACTACCAGCGCAGAAAGCGCGCCCATCACCGCGACCGCCGCGAACTTGCCTCCGGAGCGCTGCTCGGAAGCCTTTGAAACGCCGCGCTGCAAACGCTGAGGCAAGACGATATCTACGCCCGCGATCAGCGTGAGTGCAAAGAGGGACAGCAAAACGCCAAACGCGCCGAGCACCCACGGGTTCTGCAGCCAGGCGCCAAGGCTTTGCCCAACGAGCGCGGCCGCGATGCCGAGCACCGTGTACACGAGCGCCATCCCGATAACATAAGCCAGCGACAGCGCAAAACCGCGCGATCGCGTAACCCGGGGCCCCTCGCCGATGATGATTGCCGACAGAATCGGGATCATCGGATACGAACACGGGAGCAGGCTCAGCACGATCCCGGCGACGAAGTACAAGCCAACGATCGCAAAGAAGCCGCCGCCTTGTAGCAGCGATTGCGCATAGTCTGCGCTGGTCGCGCGCTCGTACCACGGGGTGCTGCCTTGCGTGTCTTGAGCCGGCTGCGTAGTCGTACTGCCCGCAACGGCCGCGTGCAACGCCGCTCCCGTCACGTGGTAGACGCGCTCCATGGGCGGATAGCAGATGCCCGCGTCGGCGCAGCCTTGCGACGTAACGGCGAGATCGAACGGACCGCCCGCCTCTTTCACGGGCACGCGAACGGTCAGTTCGCCGCGATAGGTTTCAACGTTTTTCGCGAAGGTCTGATCGAACTTCACATGCCCGGCAGGCAATTGAGCGTCGCCGATCGTGGCCGTGCCGTTGCGCGTCGCAAAGGCAAATCGCTCCCGATACATGTAGTAGCCGTCGGCGATCTTGTAGTGCACCAGCACTTCGCCCGGCTCCTCGGACGCGCTGAATCTGAAAGCGATCGAGGGATCGAGAAAGTCGTCCGCCGCACGAACCAGACTCGCCGTAGTCAGCGACAGCAGCAGTACGCCTGCAACAAAGGTGATGAAGCGCGCGACATTCCGCCAGCGCCGGGACAAACCGTTAAACATGGATTGGGCGTTGCGTTTCGGCATTCACCCATTGGCCATACGCAGCCGATGCAGTGACTTGCCAGGAAAGGATTTCGGGGGTGTCGTACGGGTGCTGAGCCTGGATGAACTGTTCGAGTTCAAGCGTGCGGACGATGCTCGTCTTGAACAGCAACTGGATCTCTTCCGCCGATTCGATCTTGCCCTGCCAGTGGAAGCTCGACTGGACGCTGCCAAGTTGCGTCGCACACGCAGCGAGACGAGCCGAGAGTGCGTCCTGAGCCAATTTCTGCGCCGTTGAGAGGTCCGGCACGGTCGTCAATACCAAACTCACATTCACGTTCACCGACCGCTCCAGCGCTTTCCAAAACAGGGTGACGCTATCGTATCACCTTGTCCTGATAACTCGCTGGCGCTCGAATGGCATAGGAAAAACGCACGCCGAAAACAAAAAAGCCAGGCTCATGCCTGGCTTTTTTTCTGTCGCTGTCAGAAAGCTTATTCAGCTTCTGCAACGTTTTCAACTTCTTCGACTTCCGGACGGTCGAGCAGTTCGACCAGTGCCATCGGTGCATTGTCGCCAACGCGGAAACCGAACTTCAGGATGCGCAGGTAGCCACCCGGACGGTTCGCAAAGCGCGGGCCCAGCACGTCGAACAGCTTCGTGACCGAGTCACGATCGCGCAGGCGGTTGAACGCCAGACGACGGTTTGCCAGCGACGGCTTCTTACCAAGCGTGATCAGCGGCTCGACGACTTTACGGAGTTCCTTCGCCTTCGGCAGCGTCGTCTTGATGACTTCGTGCTCGATCAACGAGTTGGACATGTTACGGAGCATTGCCAGACGGTGGCTGCTCGTGCGGTTCAGTTTCCGCAGACCATGACGGTGACGCATTTCAATTTCCTTGAATCAAAGTTTTGGTCCAGCTCTTCTATCGCTTTCCGTGTGTACAGCCTGGAAAGCACGGGCCGGTAGTGGAAAAGGCAAGACGCGGATTTTAAAGGAAAATCCGCGTCCTTACCAGTCGATACTACTGAGCTTACTTGTCGAGACCAGCCGGCGGCCAGTTTTCGAGCTTCATGCCGAGCGTCAGGCCACGCGAAGCGAGCACTTCCTTGATCTCGTTCAGCGACTTGCGACCCAGGTTCGGCGTCTTCAGCAGCTCGTTTTCCGTGCGTTGAATCAGATCGCCGATGTAGTAGATGTTCTCGGCCTTCAGGCAGTTCGCGGAACGAACCGTCAGTTCGAGATCATCGACCGGACGCAGCAGGATCGGATCGATCTGCGGAGCGCGCGACGGTGCTTCTGCTGCTGCTTCCGTGCCTTCCAGCGCTGCGAACACCGACAGCTGATCGACCAGAATACGCGCCGATTGACGGATCGCTTCTTCCGGCGAAATCACGCCGTTGGTTTCGATGTTCATCACGAGCTTGTCGAGGTCGGTACGCTGTTCGACACGCGCGCTCTCCACGGCATAGCTCACGCGGCGAACCGGCGAAAACGATGCGTCCAGCACGATACGACCGATGATCTTGGCCGACTCTTCGCCGTAACGACGCACGTTGCCCGGGACATAGCCACGGCCCTTTTCGACCTTGATCTGCACGTCGAGCTTACCGCCCTTCGACAGATGCGCGATCACGTGATCCGGATTGATCACTTCGCAGTCGTGCGCGAGCTCGATGTCGCCAGCCGTGACAACGCCTTCGCCTTCCTTGCGCAGCGTAACCGTCACTTCGTCACGGTTATGCAGCTTGAACACCACGCCCTTCAGGTTCAACAACAGGTTGACTACGTCCTCCTGCACACCATCGAGCGTCGAGTATTCGTGCACGACGCCTGCGATCGTCACTTCGGTCGGCGCGTAGCCCACCATCGACGACAGCAACACACGCCGAAGCGCGTTACCCAAGGTGTGGCCGTAACCGCGTTCAAACGGTTCCATGACCACTTTCGCGTGGCTTTCACCAAGCGATTCAACAGCGATGATCTTGGGCTTCAACAAACTGGTTTGCATAGGTTTTCCTTTTCAATACCCTCGGCTCGTTACACCGATAAGGCTGACCGGTAACAACCTGAAAATAAACAGCCGAGGCGCCCCCTTGCCTAACGCAATCAGGGAACCTCGGCCGTTAATCCGATTACCGCGAATACAATTCGACGATCAGGCTTTCGTTGATGTCGCCAGCGATGTCGCTGCGTTCCGGCATTGCCTTGAACGTGCCTTCGAACTTCTTCGAATCGACAGCAACCCACTGCGGCAGACCGCCTTGTTCGGCGAGCGACAGCGCTTCGAGAATACGCGCCTGCTTCTTCGCCTGTTCGCGCACTGCAACGACGTCACCAGCCTTGACTTGCAGCGACGGGATGTTCGCGACGACGCCGTTCACCGTGATCGACTTGTGGCTCACGAGCTGACGCGCTTCTGCGCGCGTCGAGCCGAAGCCCATGCGATACACGACGTTGTCCAGACGTGACTCGAGCAGCTTCAACAGGTTTTCGCCCGTGTTGCCCTTGCGACGGTCGGCTTCAGCGAAGTAACGGCGGAACTGGCGCTCGAGCACGCCGTAGATGCGCTTCACTTTTTGCTTTTCGCGCAGCTGCGTGCCGTAATCGGACGTACGTGCGCCCGAGGTGCGGCCATGTTGACCCGGCTTGCTGTCAAGCTTGCACTTGTCAGCGAGCGAACGACGGGCGCTCTTCAGGAAGAGGTCGGTGCCTTCACGGCGAGACAGCTTGGCTTTAGGGCCGATATAACGTGCCACTTTGCATTCCTTCTGTGATTGATCACGTGAACTTTCATTCACGCTAGTCCGAACCCTTTGGGTCGAACGGTGGGCTTAGTCAATTCAATAACGCAAGCAGCCTGTTACCGCCGTTAGCGGCAACAGGCGCAAGCGGCGCGAGCGTCTTAGATACGACGACGCTTCGGCGGACGGCAGCCGTTGTGCGGAACCGGCGTCACGTCGGAGATCGCGGTGATCTTGATACCAAGACCATGCAGCGCGCGCACCGCGGACTCACGGCCAGGGCCAGGGCCCTTGATCCGCACTTCGAGGTTCTTCACGCCGTATTCCATCGCCACGCGACCAGCCGATTCAGCGGCAACCTGAGCTGCAAACGGGGTCGACTTACGCGAACCCTTGAAGCCCTGGCCACCCGACGTCGCCCAGGCCAATGCATTGCCTTGACGATCGGTGATCGTGATGATGGTGTTGTTGAACGACGCGTGAACGTGAACCACGCCCTCGGCGACGTTCTTCTTGACCTTCTTGCGAACGCGTTGCGCCGCGGAGTTGTTCGAAGCCTTAGCCATTACGTTTTCCTGTAACTGTCAGTCCCGCTTACTTCTTCAGCGATTGCGCTGCACGACGCGGACCCTTGCGCGTACGGGCATTCGTACGCGTGCGCTGACCACGCAGGGGCAGGCCCTTGCGATGACGCACGCCACGATAGCAGCCCAGATCCATCAGGCGCTTGATGTTCATCGTCGTTTCACGGCGCAGATCGCCTTCAACGATGAACTTGCCGACTTCTTCACGCAGCTTTTCGAGGTCTGCGTCGTTCAGGTCCTTGACCTTCTTCGAAAATGCCACACCAGCTGCGACGCAGATGTCGCGCGAGCGCGTGCGGCCGATACCGTAAATTGCCGTCAAGCCGATTTCGGTATGCTGGTGATTCGGGATGTTAACCCCTGCGATACGAGCCATTGTTTTTCCTCAAACAAAAAGCGCAAACAAAAGCGCGGCGTTCAGCCTTGACGCTGCTTGTGGCGCGGATCAGAGCTGCAAATCACGCGAACGACGCCCTTGCGCTTGATGATCTTGCAATTGCGGCAAATGCGCTTAACCGATGCCATCACTTTCATGATATTACCCTTTTTTCAAATCACTTCGCCCGGAACACGATCCGCGCACGCGACAGATCGTAAGGCGTCAATTCAACCGTAACCTTGTCGCCCGGAAGGATACGGATGTAGTGCATCCGCATCTTGCCGGATATGTGTCCCAATACGACATGGCCGTTTTCCAGCTTCACCCGAAAGGTAGCATTGGGGAGGTTTTCGATAACCTCGCCTTGCATCTGGATTACATCGTCTTTGGCCATAAGTCCTTTCAACGCATCGGGACGCCGCCGCCCTTGAAGTTAGCCTTCTTCAGCAGCGACTCATACTGTTGCGACATAACGTACGACTGCACCTGCGCCATGAAATCCATTGTGACGACGACAATGATCAGCAGCGACGTTCCACCAAAATAAAACGGCACATTCCAGCGCAGCACCAGAAACTCGGGCAGCAAGCAAACGAACACGATGTAGATCGCACCAGCCAGCGTAAGACGCGTCAGGATGCGGTCGATATAGCGTGCCGTCTGGTCACCCGGACGAATACCCGGGACGAATGCACCACTCTTCTTCAGGTTGTCGGCCGTCTCCCTGCTGTTGAACACCAGCGCGGTGTAGAAGAAGCAGAAGAATACGATCGCCAACGCATACAGCAACACGTACACCGGTTGACCGGGCTTGAGCGCTTCAGCCACGTTGTGCAGCGTGTCCGCGAACCAACCAGTCCGCGACCCCGAACTGAACCAGTTCAGGATAGTTGCCGGGAACAGGATGATCGACGATGCGAAGATCGGCGGAATCACACCCGACATGTTCAACTTCAGCGGCAGATGCGACGACTGTCCACCGTAAATCTTGTTGCCAACTTGCCGCTTCGCGTAGTTCACAAGAATCTTGCGCTGGCCGCGTTCGATGAACACCACCAGATACGTCACAGCTGCAATCAGCGCGACCACGATGATCGCCGAAATGATGCTCATCGAGCCAGTACGAACCAGTTCGAAGAGACCACCGATCGCATTCGGGAAACCCGCTGCGATACCGCCGAAAATAATGATCGAAATGCCGTTACCGAGACCACGTTCCGTGATTTGCTCACCGAGCCACATCAGGAACATCGTACCGGTCACGAGCGTCACAACCGTCGTCAGCCGGAAGACCATGCCAGGATCGATCACCAGTGCCGGCTGATTCTCCAGCGCAACAGCGATACCGAAAGCCTGGAACGTCGCCAGAACCACCGTAAAGACACGCGTGTACTGCGTAATCTTCCGTTGACCTGCCTGACCTTCCTTCTTCAACGCTTCGAGCTGCGGCGAGACGATCGCCAGCAACTGCATGATGATCGACGCCGAGATGTACGGCATGATCCCAAGCGCGAAAATCGTGAACCGCGAAAGTGCGCCACCCGAGAACATGTTGAACATGCCAAGGATGCCGCCCGACTGGCTCTGGAACAACTTTGCCAGCTGGTCCGGGTCGATACCCGGCACCGGAATATGCGCGCCAATACGGTAGACGACCAGCGCCAGCAGCAGGAACACTGCACGCCGACGCAGATCGCCAAACTTCGCCGCGCTTCGACCGGGTTTTGCGAGACTCGGGCTGTTAGCCAAGAACCTTCTCCGATGCAAATGCTAGTGACGGCAATCGACTTGCACGTTACTCGGCGAAAGAACCGCCAGCTGCTTCGATCGCAGCGCGCGCGCCCTTCGTCGCACCCAGTCCCTTCACAACGACCTTGCGCTTCAACTCGCCCGTCGCAATGATCTTCGCGCTGGTCATCAGCTCGCCGATCAGACCGGCTTGCTTCAGTGCCAACAGATCGATCTCGTCGACCGGCAGCTTTTCCAGATCACCGAGACGCACTTCACCAACGAATTCCTTCGTCAGCGAGGTAAAGCCACGCTTCGGCAGACGGCGTTGCAGCGGCATCTGACCGCCTTCGAAGCCGACCTTGTGGAAGCCACCCGAACGCGATTTTTGACCCTTGTGACCACGGCCAGCGGTCTTGCCGAGGCCAGAGCCGATGCCGCGACCAACGCGACGCTTTGCGTGCTTCGCGCCTTCAGCCGGCTTCAGGTTATTCAATTCCATTATCAACTCCTTGAGTGCCCGAACGGCCGCTTAGCCGATGACCTTAACGAGGTACGAGACCTTGTTGATCATGCCGCGCACAGCCGGCGTGTCCTGCAGCTCGCTAACCGAGTTCAGACGACGCAGGCCAAGACCGCGCACCGTGGCGCGGTGCGATTCGCGGGTCCCAATCAGGCTCTTGACGAGCTGAACCTTGACAGTTTTATCAGACATGGTGACCACCTTAGCCCAGAATGTCTTCGACGGACTTACCACGCTTCGCGGCGATGTCAGCCGGCGTCGACTGCTTGCGCAGACCATCCAGCGTCGCACGAACGAGGTTGTACGGGTTCGTCGAACCGTGGCTCTTGGCCACAACGTTTTGCACGCCCATCACGTCGAACACTGCACGCATCGGGCCACCAGCGATCACGCCGGTACCGTCCTTCGCCGGAGCGAGGAGAACCGTCGATGCGCCGTGCTTGCCGTGCACTTCGTGTTGCAGCGTACCGTTCTTGAGCGGCACCTTGAACATGTTGCGGCGGGCTTGTTCCATTGCCTTCTGAACAGCGACCGGGACTTCCTTGGCCTTGCCCTTGCCCATGCCGACGCGGCCATCACCGTCGCCAACCACGGTCAGTGCGGCGAAACCGAGAATACGGCCACCCTTCACGACCTTGGTCACGCGGTTGACCGAAATCATCTTTTCGCGGAGGCCGTCGTCGCGTTCGTCAGCCTGAACTTTCGCTTGCATCTTTGCCATGACGAATTCCTTCCTTAGAACTTGAGCCCGGCTTCGCGCGCCGCATCAGCCAGCGCTTTCACGCGGCCGTGGTAGCGGAAACCCGAGCGGTCGAAGGCGACGGATTCGATGCCGGCAGCCTTAGCCTTTTCTGCGATGCGCTTGCCGATCAGGGTCGCAGCGGCAACATTGCCACCCTTGCCCGACTGGTCGGCCAGTTGCGCACGCACTTCGGCTTCGAGCGTCGACGCGCTGGCGAGCACCTTGGTGCCGCACGGCGAGAACACTTGCGCATAGATGTGCGTGTTCGTGCGATGCACGGCCAGACGCGCGACTTGCAGCTCAGCGATCTTGATACGCGTCTGACGAGCGCGGCGCAGGCGTGATTGAGTCTTATCCATGATTGCGCACCCTTACTTCTTCTTCGTTTCTTTGAGGATCACAACCTCGTTGGCATAGCGCACGCCCTTGCCCTTATAGGGCTCCGGCGGACGATAGCCGCGCACTTCTGCAGCGACCTGGCCAACTTGTTGCTTGTTGATCCCCTTGATCACGATTTCGGTTTGCGACGGGGTTTCGGCCTTGACGCCTTCCGGCATCTGGTGCACCACCGGGTGCGAGAAACCCAGCGACAGGTTCAGCTTGTCGCCTTGCGCTTGCGCACGATAACCAACGCCAACCAGCGTCAGCTTGCGCTCGAAACCCTTGGTCACGCCTTGCACCATGTTCGCGACCAGCGCGCGAATCGTGCCCGACATCGCATTTGCTTCGCGGCTTTCGTCAACCGGCTCGAACTTCAGCGTGCCGTTGTCGTTCACCACTTTCACCAGGCGGTTCGCGTTCTGCGAAATCGTACCCAGCGGGCCCTTGACGGTAATGCGCTCGTCGCTCAGGGCCACTTCTGCGCCTTGCAGCGCGATCGGGCTTTTACCTACTCGAGACATGTTTCTTCTCCCTTCGGTCTTAAGCGACGTAGCAGATGACTTCGCCGCCCACGCCAGTAGCGCGCGCCTTGCGGTCGGTCATCACACCCTTCGGCGTCGAAACGATCGCAACGCCCAGGCCATTCATCACCTGAGGAATGTCGTTGCGGCCGCGGTACACACGCAGACCAGGCTTCGAGACGCGTTCGAGACGCTCGATAACCGGACGGCCAGCGTAGTACTTCAACGCGATGTTCAATTCCGACTTCGCACCTTCAGCCTTCACTGCGAAATCGTCGATATAGCCTTCATCCTTCAGGACTTGCGCGATCGCAACCTTGACTTTCGACGAGGGCATCGTCACCGAAACCTTCTCAACCATCTGCGCGTTGCGGATGCGAGTCAGCATATCGGCGATAGGATCACTCATGCTCATTTACGTTTCTCCTATTACCAGCTCGCCTTGGTCAGGCCAGGGATCTCGCCGCGGAACGCGATTTCGCGAATCTTGTTACGCGCCAGCCCGAATTTACGGAACGTGCCACGCGGACGACCAGTGATAGCGCAACGGTTGCGCTTGCGGGTCGGGTTCGAATTGCGCGGCAGTTGCTGCAGTTCGAGGCGAGCTGCATAACGCTCTTCTTCCGACTTGCTTTGGTCGTCGATGACAGCCTTCAGCTCAGCACGCTTCGGTGCGAACTTTGCAGCCAGGCGCGCACGCTTCTTTTCACGTTCGATCAGTGCCAGTTTAGCCACGGTAACCTCAGTTTCTGAACGGGAACTTGAAGCTGGCGAGCAGTGCCTTTGCTTCGTCGTCAGTCTTCGCAGTCGTCGTGATGCTGATGTTCAGCCCACGCAGCGCGTCGATTTTGTCGTAGTCGATTTCGGGGAAAATGATCTGCTCTTTCACACCGATGTTGTAGTTGCCACGACCGTCGAATGCACGGCCCGACACGCCACGGAAGTCACGCACACGCGGGAGCGCAACCGTCACGAAACGATCGAGAAATTCGTACATTGCCTGGCCACGCAGCGTGACCATCGCACCGATCGGGTAACCCTGACGGATCTTGAAGCCCGCGATTGCCTTGCGTGCCTTCGTGATGACCGGCTTCTGGCCCGCGATCTTCGTCAGATCGCCAACGGCGTTCTCGATGATCTTCTTGTCAGCGACGGCTTCGCCAAGACCCATGTTCAGGGTGATCTTGGTGATGCGCGGCACTTCCATCACGGACTTGTAACCGAACTTCTCGATCAGGCCGGGAACAACCTTCTCTTTATAAAATTCTTGCAAACGTGCCATTTTTTACTCCGCAGCGTCAGGCGCTCAGCACAGCACCGGTCGTCTTGAGGAAACGTACTTTCTTTTCCCCTTCGACCTTGATGCCGACACGCGACGGCTTGCCATTCGCGTCGACCAGCGCGACGTTCGAAATTTGCAACGGCATTGCCTTCGCTTCCACGCCGCCCGTCGTACCCTTCATCGGGTTCGGCTTCACATGCTTCTTGGCGATATTGAGGCCTTCGACAGTCACACGGTCATCAGCAACAGCCAGCACAACACCACGCTTGCCCTTGTCTTTGCCGGTGATGACGATAACTTCGTCACCCTTGCGAATCTTGTTCATTTCGGCTCCTTACAGCACTTCCGGCGCGAGCGAAACGATCTTCATGAAACGTTCGCTGCGCAGCTCACGCGTAACCGGCCCGAAAATGCGGGTGCCGATAGGCTCAAGCTTGGTATTCAAAAGCACGGCTGCGTTACCGTCGAACTTGATCAGCGAGCCGTCTTGACGACGCACACCCTTGGCGGTGCGAACCACCACGGCGTTGTAGATTTCGCCTTTCTTCACGCGCCCGCGCGGCGTTGCCTCTTTGACGCTCACCTTGATGATGTCGCCAATGTTGGCATAACGACGCTTCGAGCCGCCGAGCACCTTGATGCACATGACTTCACGCGCACCCGTGTTGTCGGCCACTTCGAGCCGAGTTTCGGTCTGGATCATGGTTTATCTTTCCCAACTTAATCCGGTTGCACCACCATGATGCACTCGGTCAGTCTTGGTCCCGTCAGCCAACGGCTGCTTGGGTATGAACAGCAGCGACGGCAAACGAAACCCGCCATCGCAATCCGGTGATTCTGTCGACATGGACTGGCGCCCAAGTCGCTTCCCCCACCTACGACTTCGCCCGCGATGGGGCTCCCACAAAGAGGGAAGACCGAGATTATAACAAATAACCTCGGTCTTGCAAGCGAAATCTACTGCGATTTCAACTACTTCTTACAGCTCAGCCGCTTTAGATGATTCGAGCAGCTTCGATCAGACGCGACACCGCCCAAGCCTTCGTCTTCGACACCGGACGAGTTTCCTGGATTTCAACGAGGTCACCCTCGTTATAGGTGTTCGCTTCGTCGTGAGCGTGGTACTTCTTCGAACGTACGACGTACTTGCCGTAGATCGGGTGCTTCACGCGGTGCTCGACCAGCACGGTAACCGTCTTGTCCATCTTGTTGCTGACGACCTTGCCGACCAGCGTCCGCTTGAGCGAGGTTTTTACGCTATCGTTCATTTCTGGTTCGCCTTCTCAGTCAGGACGGTCCGTACACGTGCGATGTCGCGACGAACCTTCTTCAGCTGGCTCGTGTTCGTGAGCTGCTGGGTCGCGAGTTGCATGCGCAGGCCGAATTGCGCCTTCAACAGGTCCGACAGCTCCTTGTTGAGCGCGGCCTGATCTTTCTGGTGAAGTTCGGATGCCTTCATCATTCACTCCTTAGGCGCCGAGCTGGCGAACCATGAACGTCGTCTTGAGCGGCAGCTTGGCTGCAGCCAGACGGAACGCTTCACGTGCCAGTTCTTCGGTCACACCATCCATTTCGTACAGCATCTTGCCCGGCTGAATCTCGGCGACGTAGTACTCAGGGTTACCCTTACCGTTACCCATACGCACTTCCGCCGGCTTTTGCGAGATCGGCTTGTCCGGGAAAATGCGGATCCAGATACGGCCGCCGCGCTTGATGTGACGCGTCATTGCACGACGCGCTGCTTCAATCTGACGCGCGGTCAGGCGGCCGCGACCGATAGCCTTCAGACCGTACTCACCGAACGACACCGCGTTACCACGCGTTGCGACGCCCGTGTTACGACCCTTCTGCTCTTTGCGATACTTCCTGCGTTTCGGTTGCAGCATCGTTATTCTCCAGTCTTACCGTCGCCGGCACCGCCACGGCGCGGAGCACCACGGCGAGCACCTGCCGGTGCACCTTCACCATCGCGACGCGGGCGGCGATCGCCCGGACGTGCGTTGCGGCGCGGACGCTTTTCTTCGGCAACTTCTTCAACCACCGGAGCGTCGTTGCGGCCGAGCGTGTCGCCCTTGTAGACCCACACCTTCACGCCGATGATGCCGTACGTCGTCTTCGCTTCCGAAGTTGCGTAGTCGATGTCAGCACGCAGCGTGTGGAGAGGCACGCGACCTTCGCGATACCACTCGGTACGCGCGATTTCGATACCGTTCAGACGGCCCGCGCTCATGATCTTGATGCCTTGAGCACCCAGACGCATCGCGTTTTGCATCGCACGCTTCATCGCACGGCGGAACATGATCCGGCGCTCGAGCTGCTGGGTGATCGAATCAGCGATCAGCTGCGCATCCGTTTCCGGCTTGCGGATTTCTTCGATGTTGACGTGAACCGGAACGCCCATGCGCTTTTGCAGCTCGGACTTCAGCAGTTCAATGTCTTCACCCTTCTTGCCGATCACGACACCCGGACGCGAGCTGAAAATCGTGATGCGCGCGTTCTTTGCAGGACGCTCGATCACAACGCGGCCGACGGACGCGTTCTTCAGCTTCTTCTTCAGGTATTCACGAACACCGATGTCTTCCTGCAACATCGCCGCGAAATTGTTGTTGTTCGCGTACCAACGCGAAGCCCAATTGCGGCTGACGGCCAAACGGAAGCCAGTCGGATGAATTTTCTGTCCCATCGTATGGCTCCTTAATTCCCGACCGTCACAGTGATGTGACAGGATTGCTTCTCGATGCGGTTACCGCGACCCTTTGCGCGTGCGGTGAAACGCTTCAGCGAAGCAGCCTTGTCGACGTAAATGCTCTTGATCTTGAGCTCGTCGATATCGGCGCCTTCGTTGTGCTCCGCATTCGCGATCGCAGACAACACGACCTTCTTAACGATACCCGCCGCCTTCTTCGGCGAGAACGTCAGAACGTTCAGCGCCTTGTCGACCGGCAAACCACGAATCTGGTCAGCCACAAGGCGCGTTTTCTGCGCCGAGATGCGGGCACCGCGATGAATTGCTTTCACTTCCATCTTGATTGCCCCTTATTTCTTGGCCTTCTTGTCGGCCGCGTGACCCTTGAACGTACGGGTCAGTGCGAACTCGCCAAGCTTGTGGCCGACCATGTTTTCCGTGACGTACACCGGAACGTGTTGACGGCCGTTATGCACAGCGATCGTCAGACCAATAAAGTCCGGCAGGATCGTCGAGCGACGCGACCAGGTCTTGATTGGCTTCTTGTCGCGCGATGCTGCAGCCGCCTCAACTTTCTTCAGCAAATGGGCGTCGCAGAACGGACCTTTTTTAATAGAACGTGCCATTGCCTACTCCTTAACGCTTGTGACGGCGCTGGACGATCATGCTCGTCGTGCGCTTGTTGCTGCGGGTGCGATAACCCTTCGTCGGCGTGCCCCACGGGCTCACCGGATCGCGACCTGCAGCCGTCTTGCCTTCACCACCACCGTGCGGGTGATCGACCGGGTTCATAACAACGCCACGCACCGTCGGGCGGATACCGCGCCAGCGGTTCGCGCCAGCCTTACCGATTTGACGGAGGCTGTGCTCTTCGTTGCCCACTTCACCGATCGTCGCGCGGCATTCGATGTGAACGCGGCGGATTTCGCCCGAACGCAGACGAACCTGCGCGTAGGTGCCTTCACGAGCCAGCAGCATCGCCGACGTACCAGCCGAACGCGCCATTTGCGCGCCCTTGCCCGGCAGCATTTCGATGCAGTGAATCGTCGTACCAACCGGGATGTTGCGGATCGGCAGCGTGTTGCCTGCGCGGATCGGAGCTTCCGAACCCGACATCAGTTGCTGACCAACCGTCACACCCTTCGGAGCGATGATGTAGCGACGCTCGCCGTCTGCGTACACGACCAGCGCGATGTTCGCGCTACGGTTCGGATCGTACTCGAGGCGTTCGACCTTCGCGGGAATGCCATCCTTCGTGCGACGGAAGTCGACGATACGATAGTGCTGCTTGTGACCACCACCCTTATGACGCGTGGTGATGTGGCCGTTGTTGTTACGGCCGGCGGTCTTGCTCTGCGCGTCGAGCAGCGGTGCGTACGGCTTGCCCTTATGCAGATCCTTGTTGACCACCTTGACCATCGCGCGGCGGCCCGGCGAAGTCGGCTTAACTTTCACGATTGCCATGATTACTTGGCCTCCGCTTCAAAGTTGATTTCCTGGCCGGGCTTCAGGCAGACGTACGCCTTCTTCACGTCCTTACGCTTACCCATGAAACGGCCAAAGCGCTTGGCTTTGCCCTTCTGGACCAGCACGTTGACGGAATTGACTTCCACCTTGAACAGCAGTTCGACGGCAGCCTTCACTTCCTGCTTCGTAGCGTCCGGCGCAACTTCGAACACGACTTGCTCGTTCTTGTCAGCCACCAGCGTCGCCTTTTCGGAGATCACCGGCGCGAGCAGAACTTGCATCAAACGATGATCGTTTTTGCGAACTTCGCTCATGACAGCAACTCCTCGATCTGGGCGACCGCAGCCTTCGTGATCAGCACTTTCTTGAAGTAGATCAGCGACAGGGGGTCGGCGTAACGCGGCTCGACAACGGCCACGTGGGCCAGATTGCGCGACGCGAGGTACAGGTTTTCGTCAACCGTGTCGGTGATGACCAGCACGGAGTCGAGACCCATTGCCTTGAACTTTTCGGCCAGCAGCTTCGTCTTCGGCGCTTCGAGCGTCAGCTCGTCGACAACCGCGATGCGGCCTTCGCGGGCCAGCTGCGAGAAGATCGAGCAGAGACCTGCGCGATGCATCTTCTTGTTGACCTTGTGCGAGAAATTTTCTTCCGGCGAATTCGGGAAGATGCGACCACCGCCACGCCACAACGGGCTCGACGACATACCGGCACGAGCACGGCCCGTACCTTTCTGGCGCCACGGCTTCTTCGTGGTGTGCTTGACCTGCTCACGATCCTTCTGTGCGCGGTTGCCGCTACGTGCGTTCGCCTGATAAGCGACGACGATCTGGTGGATCAGGGCTTCGTTGTAGTCACGACCGAACACGACGTCCGATGCGTTGACTGCCGCGCCTTCCTGACCGTTGGCGTTCAGGAGCTTAAGTTCCATTATTTCGCTCCTTTCACGGCACGCGTCTTGACAGCCGGCGTCACGAAAACCTTGCCGCCCTTCGCACCCGGAACAGCACCCTTGACGAGCAGCAGCTTGCGATCTGCGTCGATACGTGCGATTTCGAGGTTCTGCACGGTGACCGTCTCGTCACCCATATGACCCGTCATGCGCTTACCCGGGAAAACACGACCCGGATCCTGCGCCATACCGATCGAACCCGGCACGTTGTGCGAACGCGAGTTACCGTGCGATGCACGGCCCGAAGCGAAGTTGTAGCGCTTGATGGTACCGGCGTAGCCTTTACCGATCGAGGTACCTTGCACGTCGACCTTCTGGCCCACTTCGAAGAGATCCACACCGATCACGGCGCCATTCGACAGCTCGGCAGCCTTAGCGGCTTCGATCTGGAATTCCTTGAGGATTTCACCGGCTTGAACGCCGGCTTTGGCGAGATGACCTGCCAGCGGCTTCGTCACGCGCGATGCACGGCGCGTACCGAAGGCAACCTGAACGGCCGTGTAGCCGTCGGTTTCAACAGTCTTGATCTGCGTCACGCGGTTGTCGGACACGTCCAGCACGGTAACGGGAATCGAATCCCCTTCAGCCGTGAAGATACGGGTCATGCCAACCTTGCGACCTACGAGTCCAAGGCTCATCGTTTTCTCCATTCCCGACTGCGATTGGTCGGGGCTAATTTACAAAATGCCTCGCGCTTCAGAGGCGAAACGCGACGGCTTTTTTACGCAATTGCGCGAAAAGCCTTGCATTATAGCGAGGCTTTTCGTTTTCCGCAAGCAATCAAAGACTTAGCGACACCCAATAACCTGGGTGCCGCCTGGAACCTTTACTGCAGCTTGATTTCGACGTCTACGCCAGCCGGCAAGTCCAGCTTCATCAGCGCGTCAACGGTCTTGTCCGTCGGATCGACGATGTCCATCAGGCGTTGGTGCGTGCGGATTTCGAGCTGGTCGCGCGACGTCTTGTTGACGTGCGGCGAACGCAGGATGTCGAAACGCTGTATACGGGTCGGCAGGGGCACCGGACCGCGAACGATTGCGCCAGTCCGCTTTGCCGTGTCGACGATCTCAGCTGCCGATTGATCGATCAGACGATAGTCGAAAGCCTTCAGGCGAATGCGGATTTTCTGGTTCTGCATGACGAATTCCTTGGAAAGAGCGAGGCGATATTGCACCGCCGATTAGAAAAAGAACGTAGGTCCGGGCGCCCGCTGGACGCGAGTGCCCGGACCCGGGCACTGCATACTGCTACAGCAATCTTCGATTTTACTCGATGATCTTGGCGACGACACCTGCGCCGACGGTACGGCCACCTTCGCGGATTGCGAAGCGCAGACCTTCTTCCATCGCGATCGGCGCGATCAGCTTCACCGTGATCGACACGTTGTCGCCCGGCATCACCATTTCCTTGTCCTTCGGCAGCTCGATCGAGCCCGTCACGTCCGTCGTACGGAAGTAGAACTGCGGACGGTAGTTGTTGAAGAACGGCGTGTGACGGCCGCCTTCGTCCTTGCTCAGCACGTACACTTCAGCCGTGAAGTGCGTGTGCGGCGTGATCGAGCCCGGCTTGGCCAGCACCTGGCCACGCTCCACGTCTTCACGCTTCGTGCCGCGCAGCAGGATACCGACGTTGTCGCCTGCCTGACCCTGGTCGAGCAGCTTGCGGAACATTTCCACGCCCGTGCAGGTCGTCTTCACCGTCGGCTTGATACCGACGATTTCGATTTCCTCGCCGACCTTGACGATGCCGCGCTCAACGCGACCCGTCACCACCGTGCCACGACCCGAGATCGAGAACACGTCTTCCACCGGCATCAGGAACGCGCCGTCCACTGCGCGCTCCGGCGTCGGGATGTACGTGTCCAGTGCGTCGGCCAGGTTCATGATCGCCACTTCGCCCAGCTCGCCCTTGTCGCCTTCGAGCGCCAGCTTCGCCGAACCCTTGATGATCGGCGTGTCGTCGCCCGGGAAGTCGTACTTCGACAGGAGTTCGCGCACTTCCATTTCGACCAGCTCGAGCAGCTCGGCGTCGTCGACCATGTCGCACTTGTTCAGGAACACGATGATGTACGGCACACCGACCTGACGCGCCAGCAGGATGTGCTCACGCGTTTGCGGCATCGGGCCGTCTGCAGCCGAGCACACCAGGATCGCGCCGTCCATCTGCGCGGCGCCCGTGATCATGTTCTTCACATAGTCAGCGTGGCCCGGGCAGTCGACGTGTGCGTAGTGGCGGTTAGCCGTTTCGTACTCGACGTGTGCCGTGTTGATCGTGATGCCGCGCGCCTTTTCTTCCGGCGCTGCGTCGATCTGGTCATACGCCTTTGCTTCGCCGCCGAACTTTGCCGTCAGCACCGTCGTGATCGCTGCCGTCAGCGTGGTCTTGCCGTGGTCAACGTGACCGATCGTGCCGACGTTCACGTGCGGCTTGGTCCGTTCGAATTTACCTTTAGCCATGTTTCTCTTCTTTCAAAAAAGTTGTTCGATGAATGACTATGCGAGGTCTTACTTCGACTTCGCGTTGATGATCGCTTCCGACACGTTACGCGGCGCTTCTGCGTAGTGCTTGAATTCCATCGTGTACGTTGCGCGACCTTGCGTCAGCGAGCGCAGCGACGTCGAGTAGCCAAACATCTCCGACAGCGGCACTTCAGCGCGGACGATCTTGCCGCCGCCCACCATGTCGTCCATGCCCTGGACGATACCGCGACGGCCCGACAGGTCGCCCATCACGTTGCCCATGTAGTCTTCCGGCGTTTCGACTTCGACAGCCATCATCGGTTCGAGGATGACCGGTTGAGCCTTGCGCATTGCTTCCTTGAACGCCATCGAGCCGGCCATGCGGAACGCATTTTCGTTCGAGTCAACGTCGTGGTACGAACCGAACGTCAGGTGAACCTTGACGTCGACGACCGGGAAGCCTGCCAGCACGCCTGCCTTCAGCGTTTCCTGAATACCCTTGTCGACCGCCGGGATGTATTCACGCGGAATCACACCACCCTTGATCTCGTCGAGGAACTCGTAGCCCTTGCCTTGTTCGTTCGGCTCGAGCGTGATGACCGCGTGACCGTACTGGCCGCGACCACCCGACTGCTTGACGAACTTGCCGTCAACGTCTTCCGCCTTACCGCGAATCGTTTCACGGTAAGCAACCTGCGGCTTGCCGACGGTCGCTTCAACGCCGAATTCGCGCTTCATACGGTCAACCAGAATTTCGAGGTGGAGCTCGCCCATGCCCGAAATAATGGTTTGACCCGATTCTTCGTCCGTTTGAACGCGGAACGACGGATCTTCCTGAGCCAGACGGTTCAGCGCCAGACCCATCTTTTCCTGGTCAGGCTTCGTCTTCGGCTCAACAGCCTGCGAAATCACCGGCTCCGGGAAAATCATGCGTTCAAGCACGATCGGGCTTTGCGGATCGCACAGCGTGTCGCCCGTCGTTGCGTCTTTCAGGCCGACTGCAGCAGCGATGTCGCCTGCGCGCACTTCCTTGATTTCTTCGCGCTGGTTCGCGTGCATCTGCAGAATACGACCGAGACGTTCCTTCTTGTCTTTGGTCGCGTTCAGCACGGTGTCGCCCGAATTCACAACGCCCGAGTACACACGGAAGAAGATCAGCTGGCCGACGAACGGGTCCGTCATGATCTTGAATGCCAGTGCCGAGAACTTTTCGTCGTCAGCAGCGCGGCGCTCACCCTTTTCGCCGTTTTCCAGTTCGCCCGTAACCGGCGGAATGTCGATCGGCGACGGCAGGAAGTCCAGAACGGCGTCCAGCATGCGTTGAACGCCCTTGTTCTTGAACGCGGTGCCGCACAGCATCGGCTGGATTTCGCAAGCGATCGTACGGTCGCGCAGACCCTTGATGATTTCCGCTTCCGTCAGCTCGCCTTCTTCGAGGTATTTGTTCATCAAGTCTTCGCTCGATTCAGCCGCGGCTTCGATCATCTTTTCGCGCCATTCATTGCACGAATCGACCAGTTCAGCCGGGATGTCTTCGTACGAGAACTTGGTGCCTTGCGACGCCTCGTCCCAAATGATCGCCTTCATCTTCATCAGATCGACGACGCCCGTGAAGTTCTCTTCCGCGCCGATCGGCACGACGACGGGAACCGGGTTCGCCTTCAGACGCAGCTTGAGCTGGTCATAGACCTTGAAGAAGTTCGCGCCGGTACGGTCCATCTTGTTGATGAACGCGAGACGGGGAACCTTGTACTTGTTCGCCTGGCGCCACACCGTTTCCGACTGCGGCTGCACGCCGCCCACGGCGCAGTAGACCATGCACGCACCGTCGAGCACGCGCATCGAGCGCTCGACTTCAATCGTGAAGTCGACGTGGCCCGGCGTGTCGATGATGTTGATGCGGTGCTCAGCGCGGTCGCCTGCCATGCCCTTCCAGAACGCCGTGGTAGCAGCGGACGTGATGGTGATACCACGCTCCTGTTCCTGCTCCATCCAGTCCATGGTTGCGGCGCCGTCGTGCACTTCACCGATCTTGTGGTTCACGCCGGTATAGAACAGGATGCGCTCGGTCGTCGTCGTTTTGCCGGCGTCGATGTGAGCGCTAATACCGATGTTACGGTAGCGCTCGATAGGTGTCTTGCGAGCCACTTTGATCCTCTATTGGGATAACACGATGGAAACCAGTCCATCGCGCTCTAACACAAACGGGCGAGGCGCTTGATAAGCGCACCCGCCCGGAATTTCTTTCCGCTTTACTGCCAGCCCGGGGACGGGATGCTTAGAAACGGAAATGCGAGAACGCCTTGTTGGCTTCTGCCATCCGGTGAACTTCGTCGCGCTTCTTCATCGCGCCGCCACGGCCTTCAGCCGCTTCGGAGAGTTCACCAGCCAGACGCAGAGCCATCGACTTCTCGCTGCGCTTCTTCGCGGCTTCACGCAGCCAACGCATCGCCAATGCCATACGACGCGACGGACGCACTTCGACCGGAACCTGATAGTTCGCACCACCAACGCGACGGCTCTTGACTTCGACCACCGGCTTCACGTTGTTGAGCGCTACCGTGAACACTTCCAGCGGGTCCTTGCCACCCTTGGTCTGGATCTGTTCGAAAGCGCCGTACACGATGCGCTCGGCAACCGACTTCTTGCCGGAGAGCATCAGCACGTTCATGAATTTTGCAACATCAACGTTACCGAACTTCGGATCCGGCAACACTTCCCGCTTGGGGACTTCGCGACGACGCGGCATGTTTCTTCCTTTGACTTTTCAGTTGGAGCGGTGCTTCGTGCACTCACCCCGCGGCCACCAACTAACCCGATTCATCTATTACGACTTACCAGCCTGGTCGGGTGACCACTTACTCGACAGCACCGGCTATCCGGCACCACCGCTAAACCGCTCCTGCGAGCGACCTGTTACTGCTGACTGGCTGCTTACTTGCCAGCCTTGGCACGCTTCGCACCGTACTTCGAGCGAGCTTGCTTACGATCCTTGACGCCCTGGGTATCCAGCGAGCCACGAACCATGTGGTAACGCACACCCGGCAAGTCCTTCACACGGCCGCCGCGAATCAGCACGACCGAGTGTTCCTGCAGGTTGTGGCCTTCACCACCGATGTACGAAATGACTTCGAAGCCGTTCGTCAGACGAACCTTGGCAACCTTACGGAGTGCCGAGTTAGGCTTCTTAGGCGTCGTGGTGTACACACGGGTGCACACGCCACGACGCTGGGGGCAGTCCTGCAAGGCCGGGCTCTTGCTCTTCGTCGTTTCCGACGTGCGGCCTTTGCGAACCAGTTGATTGATGGTTGGCATTGTTTATTCCTGAAATTGAACAAAATCGACGCGTTCTTTCTGGGCAAAGCAGAAAATGACGCGTTTTTGGCTACTGCTGACTTCCAGCCTCGACGTTTTGGCGACGAGCTTGCGCCGCACGCAATCCTGCCAAGAACCGGAACCTAGCATCATATTCCGAAAATCCCAAACGAGTCAACAGGTTGCACCGATCCGAAAGGGTTGGCGAACCGTGCTGGCTCAATCCGCAGCGACGACTTCGAGGAGTTCGTCGCCGAAACGGTCGAGCTTGCGCGCGCCCATGCCCGGGATGTGCCGCAAGTCGTCGAGGGATCCGGGGGAGTTGCGCGCGATTTCGGCCAGCGTCGCGTCGTGGAAAATGACGTACGCCGGTACGCCGTCGCTCCTCGCGGTTTCGGTGCGCCAGGCGCGCAGACGGTCCCAGCGCGCACGCTCACGTGAATTCATACCGGCGGTCGGATCGGCGCGCTCGCTTGTGCGTCCGGAAGATTGACGCGTGCGCACCGGCTTCACATAGCGGCGCATCGTCACTTGTTGCTCGCCTTTCAGAACAGGCTTGCTGGCTTCGGTCAGCACGAGTGCGCCGAAACCGTCGTGATCGACGGTGAGAAATCCGAATGCGACCAACTGGCGAAACACGGCGCGCCATTCATGCTCGGACAACGCCGCACCGATTCCGAATGTGCTCAGCTTCTCGTGCCCGCGCTGGAGAATCTTCTCAGTACGATTGCCGCGAAGGATGTCGATCAGATGTCCTGCGCCGAAATTGAATCCGCTGGCGCGCTGCGCGCGAAACGCGCATGACAGCGCCATCTGCGATTCACGCGTCGCATCCCACGACGCCGGCGGCTCGAGACAGGTATCGCAGTTGCCGCAGGGCTTGCCCTCTTCGCCGAAGTAAGCGAGCAGCCGCACGCGCCGGCACGTCGCCGTTTCGCATAAGCCGAGCAACGCATCGAGCTTGCCGGTTTGCACGCGCTTATGCGCATCGTCGGCTTCGGACTCGTCGATCATCTTGCGCTGCTGCACGACGTCGCCGAGACCGTAGGTCATCCACGCGTTTGCCGGCAAACCATCGCGGCCGGCACGGCCCGTTTCCTGGTAATAGCCTTCGACGCTCTTCGGCAAATCCAGATGCGCGACAAAGCGCACGTCCGGCTTGTCGATGCCCATGCCGAACGCGATCGTCGCGCACATCACGATGCCTTCTTCGCGCTGGAAGATTTCCTGATGCCGCTGACGCACTTCGAACTCCATCCCCGCGTGATACGGCAGCGCCCGCACGCCCTGCGCCTTGAGCCATTCGGCCGTCTCCTCGACCTTGCGGCGCGACAGGCAATACACGACACCCGCGTCAGTGGTGCCGTCAGTGCGCGTGTGTTCCGCGCGAATGAAGTCGAGCAGTTGCGAACGCGCGTTGTCCTTCTCGACGATACGGTATCGAATATTCGGCCGATCGAAGCTCGATACGAACACCCGCGCGTCGTCGAGCGCCAGGCGGTGGATGATTTCGTCGCGCGTGATCGCGTCGGCCGTGGCGGTCAAAGCGATGCGCGGCACCGAAGGGAACCGCTCGTGCAACACGGACAGCTGGATGTATTCAGGCCTGAAATCGTGGCCCCATTGCGACACGCAATGCGCTTCGTCGATTGCGAACAGTCCGATGCGCGCGCGTTCGAGCAGATCAAGAAAGCGCGGCGTCATCAGCCGCTCGGGCGCGACATACAGCAGATCGATTTCGCCTTCACGCAGCGCACGCTCCGTCGCGGCTGCATCGGCGCCCGACAGCGTCGAGTTCAGATACGCCGCGCGCACACCGACTTCCCTCAGCGCCGCCACCTGATCCTGCATCAGCGCGATCAACGGCGAGACGACGATGCCCGCGCCCAAGCCCGCCTCACGCCGCACCAGCGACGGAATCTGATAACACAGCGATTTGCCGCCACCCGTTGGCATCAACACCAGACAGTCGCCGCCCGAAGAAACGTGTTCGACGATTTCGCCCTGCTGCCCTCGAAACGCGGGATAACCGAAAACTTCGTTGAGGATCTGGAGCGAACGGGACATGAAGGAGAGAGTGAAGTGCGCGGAGCGGGTGACTCGAATTTTACCAACGCAATCGCACTTCGCCCGAGCTTTGTCGTGTAACTGACCATCCGGCAGAGTCCGAACGACATAGGCAAAAACGTGAATCCGATTGACGAAAAAAAACCGCCCGGTCGAAACCGGGCGGTTTTGCCAACAACCTTGCAGACATGGCGGCTTGCGCCGCCTGCCGGCTTACTCGTTGGTGTGCGGCGTTTGCTCGGCGGCCGGGGTTTCCGGCGTACCGAACTCGAAGGCCTCTTCTGCAGCGATCTGGTCGAAACGCTCGCGATCCGCCATTTCCTTGCTCTTGCGTGCCTTGTGGAACGCGAGCCCCGTACCGGCCGGAATCAGACGACCGACGATCACGTTTTCCTTCAGGCCACGCAGATCGTCGCGCTTGCCCATGATCGCCGCTTCCGTCAGCACGCGGGTCGTTTCCTGGAACGATGCCGCGGAGATGAACGAATCGGTCGAGAGCGACGCCTTCGTGATACCCAGCAGGATGTTCTCGTACGTTGCCGGACGCTTGTCTTCCGCGATCATGCGATCGTTTTCGTCCAGCATGTCCGAACGCTCGACCTGCTCACCCGGGATGAAGCGCGTATCGCCGTTGTCGCTGATCTGCACGCGACGCAGCATCTGACGCACGATCACCTCGATGTGCTTGTCGTTGATCTTCACGCCCTGCAGACGGTACACGTCCTGCACTTCGTCCACGATGTAACGCGACAGCGCTTCGATACCCTGCAGACGCAGGATGTCGTGCGGATCCGCCGGCCCGTCGACGATCATTTCGCCCTTGTTGACGACCTGACCATCGTGCACCAGAACCTGCTTTTCCTTCGCGATCAGGAACTCGTGCTGATTGCCTTCGAGGTCCGTGATAACGAGACGCTGCTTGCCCTTCGTGTCCTTACCGAACGACGTTGTACCCGTGACTTCCGCCAGGATACCTGCGTCCTTCGGCGAACGTGCTTCGAACAGTTCCGCCACACGCGGCAGACCACCCGTAATGTCACGCGTCTTCTGCGCTTCAGTCGGGATACGTGCGAGCACTTCACCCACCTGAACCTGCTGACCGTCCTTCACGGTGATCAGTGCGCCGACCTGGAAGCCGATCTGAACCGAGTGCTCCGAGTTCGGGATCTTGACTTCTTCGCCGTTCGCGTCGAGCAGCTTCACCTGCGGACGCACGCTCTTCGAAGCCTGCGAGCCGCGGCGCTTCACGTCGATCACGACCAGCGTCGAAAGACCCGTCACGTCGTCGATCTGCTTCGCGACCGTCACGCCTTCTTCGACGTTTTCGAACTTCACCGTACCGCCCCACTCGGTGATGATCGGACGCGTCAGCGGATCCCACGTGGCCAGTTGCGTGCCCGCCTTGATCTGCGCGCCGTCGAGTTGCAGCAGCGTCGCGCCGTACGGCACCTTGTGACGCTCGCGCTCGCGGCCGTGATCGTCGGTGATCATCGCTTCGCCCGAACGCGAAATGACGATCTGCTCGCCCTTCGCATTCGTCACGTAACGCATCGTCGACGTGAAACGCACCGTACCGTTCGACTTCGCTTCAACCGACGACGCCACTGCCGCACGCGATGCCGCACCACCGATGTGGAACGTACGCATGGTCAGCTGCGTGCCCGGCTCACCGATCGACTGTGCAGCGATCACGCCGACAGCTTCACCGACGTTCACCAGCGAGCCACGGCCCAGATCGCGGCCATAGCACGACGCGCACAGACCGTAACGCGTTTCGCAGGTCAGCGGCGTGCGCACGCGCACTTCGTCGATGCCCAGACGCTCGATCTCTTCAACCGAATCTTCGTCAAGCAGCGAGCCCGCTTCGTACAGCGTTTCCTGCGTTTCCGGATTGACGACGTCCGCCACCGCGACACGGCCGAGAATACGGTCACGCAGCGCTTCGACGACTTCACCGCCTTCCACGAGGGCCTTCATCGCCACACCGTTCGACGTGCCGCAATCGTCCTCGACCACCACGAGATCCTGCGTGACGTCGACCAGACGACGCGTCAGGTAACCCGAGTTGGCGGTCTTCAGTGCCGTATCAGCCAGACCCTTACGTGCACCGTGGGTCGAGATGAAGTACTGCAACACGTTCAGACCTTCGCGGAAGTTCGCGGTAATCGGCGTTTCGATAATCGAGCCGTCCGGCTTCGCCATCAGGCCGCGCATCCCCGCCAACTGACGGATCTGGACCGCGGAACCCCGCGCGCCCGAGTCGGCCATCATGTAGATCGAGTTGAACGATTCCTGACGCGTTTCGTTACCGTCGCGATCGACCACCGGTTCCGTGGCGAGCTGCTCCATCATCGCCTTGCCGACCGCTTCCGACGTTGCCGACCAGATGTCGACCACGTTGTTGTAGCGTTCCTGCGCGGTGACGAGACCCGACATGTACTGACGGTCGTATTCCTTCACCTTCTTCGCGGCGTCGCCGACGATCGTTTCTTTCTGCGGCGGCACGAGCATGTCGTCGACGCAGATCGAAATACCGGCGCGCGTTGCCAGGCGGAAGCCCGACTGCATCAGCTGGTCAGCGAAAATCACCGTCTCGCGCAGACCGCACTTGCGGAATGCCGTGTTGATCAGACGCGAGATTTCCTTCTTCTTCAGCGGCTTGTTCAGCACCGAGAACGGCAGGCCCGGCGGAAGGATTTCCGACAGGATTGCGCGGCCGACGGTCGTCGCGTACAGCGAGATCTTCGGCACGAACTTCGGTGCGCCTTCCGACGTGTCTTCGTTGTGGACCATTTCGGTGATCCGCACGTTGACGCGCGAGGCCAGCTCGACTTCCTTGTTCTCGTACGCGCGCAGCGCTTCCGACACGCCCGTGAACGTCAGGCCTTCGCCCTTGCCGTTGATCGCTTCGCGCGTCGCGTAGTACAGGCCGAGCACGATATCCTGCGACGGCACGATCGACGGATCGCCGTTGGCCGGGAACAGCACGTTGTTCGACGCCAGCATCAGCGTGCGCGCTTCCATCTGCGCTTCGAGCGACAGCGGAACGTGAACAGCCATCTGGTCACCGTCGAAGTCGGCGTTGAACGCCGCGCAAACGAGCGGGTGCAGCTGGATTGCCTTACCTTCGATCAGCACCGGCTCGAAAGCCTGAATGCCAAGTCGGTGCAGCGTCGGCGCACGGTTCAGCATGACCGGATGCTCGCGGATCACCTCTTCGAGGATGTCCCACACCACCGGCGTCTGGTTCTCGACTTCCTTCTTCGCAGCCTTGATGGTGGTAGCAACACCCATCACTTCCAGCTTGTTGAAGATGAACGGCTTGAACAGTTCGAGCGCCATCAGCTTCGGCAGACCGCACTGATGCAGCTTCAGCGTCGGGCCGACCACGATGACCGAACGGCCCGAGTAGTCGACGCGCTTACCCAGCAGGTTCTGACGGAAACGACCGCCTTTACCCTTGATCATGTCGGCGAGCGACTTCAGCGGACGCTTGTTCGCGCCCGTCATCGCCTTACCGCGACGGCCGTTGTCCAGCAGCGAATCGACAGCTTCCTGCAGCATCCGCTTTTCGTTGCGGACGATGATTTCAGGCGCCTTCAGTTCGAGCAGACGCTTCAACCGGTTGTTACGGTTGATCACGCGGCGATACAGGTCGTTCAGGTCCGAAGTCGCGAAACGACCGCCGTCCAGCGGAACCAGCGGACGCAGTTCCGGCGGCAGCACCGGCAGCACTTCGAGAATCATCCACTCGGGCTTGATGCCCGAACGCTGGAATGCCTCGAGTACCTTCAGACGCTTCGCGTACTTCTTGATCTTCGCTTCCGAACCCGTGTTCTTCAGCTCCGAGCGCAGCGTTTCGACCTGCTCGTCGATGTTGATCGCGCGCAGCAGTTCGCGCACGCCTTCCGCGCCCATTTCAGCGCGGAATTCGTCACCGTACTCTTCGACCTTATTGTAGTAATCCTCTTCCGTCATGATCTGACGCGCCTTCAGCGGCGTCATGCCCGGATCGATCACCACGTAGGCTTCGAAGTACAGCACGCGTTCGATGTCGCGCAGCGTCATGTCGAGCACCATGCCCAGACGCGACGGCAGCGACTTCAAGAACCAGATGTGCGCGACAGGCGAGGCCAGTTCGATGTGGCCCATGCGTTCGCGACGCACCTTCGCGAGCGTCACTTCGACGCCGCACTTCTCGCAGATCACGCCACGATGCTTCAAGCGCTTGTACTTGCCGCAAAGGCATTCGTAGTCCTTGATCGGACCGAAAATCTTCGCGCAGAACAGACCATCCCGCTCCGGCTTGAAGGTGCGGTAGTTGATCGTTTCCGGCTTCTTGACTTCACCGAACGACCACGAACGGATCTTGTCCGGCGAGGCCAGACCGATCTTGATCGCGTCGAAAACTTCTTCCTGTTGGACTTGCTTGAATAGATCGAGCAGAGCTTTCATTGCTTTCTCTCCGTAGTCCGATTAGTTGCGGTCGAGGTCGATGTCGATACCGAGCGAGCGGATTTCCTTCACCAGCACGTTGAAGGATTCCGGCATGCCCGCGTCGATCACGTGATCGCCCTTCACCAGGTTCTCGTAAACCTTGGTCCGGCCCGTCACGTCGTCCGACTTGACCGTCAACATTTCCTGCAGCACATACGATGCGCCGTAGGCTTCGAGCGCCCACACTTCCATTTCACCGAAGCGCTGACCACCGAACTGCGCCTTACCACCCAGCGGCTGCTGCGTGACCAGCGAGTACGGACCCGTCGAACGCGCGTGCATCTTGTCGTCGACCAGGTGGTGCAGCTTCAGGTAGTGCATGTAGCCAACCGTCACCGTACGTTCGAAGGCTTCACCCGTGCGGCCGTCATACAAACGCACCTGGTTCTTCGACTTCGTCATGCCAAGGTTCTGCGCGATGTCGTCCGGGTAGGCCAGATCCAGCATGCTGGACATTTCCTCTTCCGTTGCACCGTCGAACACCGGCGTTGCGAACGGCACGCCTTCGCGCAGGTTCTTCGCGAGCTCGAGGATTTCGTCGTCGGAGAAGCTTTCCAGCTCTTCCGCACGGCCCGACTCGTTGTAGATCTTGGTCAGGAACTTGCGAACTTCTTCGATCTTCGCCTGACGCTGCAGCATTTCGCCGATACGCCAGCCCAGACCCTTCGCGGCCCAACCCAGATGCACTTCGAGAACCTGACCCACGTTCATCCGCGACGGAACGCCCAGCGGGTTCAGCACGACGTCAGCCGGACGGCCATCGGCCATGTACGGCATGTCTTCGATCGGAACGATCTTCGACACGACACCCTTGTTACCGTGACGGCCTGCCATCTTGTCGCCAGGCTGCAGACGGCGCTTCACAGCCAGGTACACCTTGACCATCTTCAGCACGCCCGGCGGCAGTTCGTCGCCTTGCGTGAGCTTCTTGCGCTTCTCTTCGAACGCGAGGTCGAACTGGTGACGCTTCTGTTCGATCGAATCCTTGATGGCTTCGAGCTGGGCCGCTGCTTCTTCGTCCGCCAGGCGGATGTCGAACCAGTGGTAGTGATCCAGATCTTCCAGGTAAGCGCGTTCGATCTTCGTGCCCTTCGCGAGCTTCTTCGGACCGCCGTTCGCAACCTTGCCTTCGAGCATACGCGCGAGACGCTGGAACGCGTCGCCTTCCACGATACGCAGCTGGTCGTTCAGGTCGAGGCGATAGCGCTTCAGTTCATCGTCGATGATCTGTTGCGCACGCTTGTCGCGCTGGATGCCTTCACGCGTGAACACCTGCACGTCGATCACGGTGCCGCTCATGCCCGACGGCACGCGCAGCGACGTGTCCTTCACGTCCGACGCCTTCTCGCCGAAGATCGCGCGCAGCAGCTTTTCTTCCGGCGTCAGCTGGGTTTCGCCCTTCGGCGTGACCTTGCCGACCAGCACGTCGCCTGCTTCGACTTCCGCGCCGATGTACACGATGCCCGACTCATCGAGACGGCCAAGCTGCACTTCCGCGAGGTTCGAAATGTCGCGCGTGATTTCTTCCGGTCCGAGCTTCGTGTCGCGAGCTACGACATTCAGTTCTTCGATGTGGATCGACGTGTAACGGTCGTCCGCAACAACCTTCTCCGAGATCAGGATCGAGTCTTCGAAGTTGTAGCCGTTCCACGGCATGAACGCGACCAGCATGTTCTGGCCAAGCGCCAGTTCACCGAGGTCCGTCGAAGCGCCGTCAGCCAGCACGTCACCGCGCGCAACCTTATCGCCGACCTTCGCGATCGGACGCTGGTTGATGTTCGTGTTCTGGTTCGAACGCGTGTACTTGATCAGGTTGTAGATGTCGACACCGACGTCGCCAGCCACCGCTTCATCGTCGTTCACGCGAATCACGATACGGCCTGCGTCGACGTAATCGACCACACCGCCGCGCAGCGCTTGCACGGTCGTGCCCGAGTCGACAGCCACCGTACGCTCGATACCCGTACCGACGACCGGCTTTTCCGGACGCAGACACGGCACAGCCTGACGCTGCATGTTCGAGCCCATCAGTGCACGGTTCGCGTCATCGTGCTCGAGGAACGGAATCAGCGATGCTGCCACCGACACGATCTGCGACGGCGCCACGTCCATGTACTGGATGCGGTCCGGCGTGACCATCAGCGTTTCGCCCGCTTCACGCGACGAAACGAGTTCGTCGGTCAGCGTGCCGTCTTCAGCCACTGCCGCGTTCGCCTGAGCGATCACGTAACGGCCTTCTTCGATTGCCGACAGATAGTCGATCTGGTCCGTGACCTTGCTGTCCGTCACCTTGCGATACGGCGTTTCGAGGAAGCCGTATTCGTTCAGGTGCGCGTACAGAGCCAGCGAGTTGATCAGGCCGATGTTCGGACCTTCCGGCGTTTCAATCGGACACACGCGGCCATAGTGCGTCGGGTGCACGTCGCGGACTTCAAAGCCAGCGCGCTCACGCGTCAGACCGCCCGGGCCAAGTGCCGAGACACGGCGCTTGTGGGTGATTTCCGACAGCGGATTGGTCTGGTCCATGAACTGCGACAGCTGCGACGAACCGAAGAACTCGCGAATCGCCGACGAAATCGGCTTCGAGTTGATCAGGTCGTGCGGCATCAGGTTTTCGCTTTCGGCCTGGCCGAGGCGTTCCTTCACTGCACGTTCGACACGCACGAGACCCGCACGGAACTGGTTCTCCGCCAGTTCGCCGACGCAACGCACACGACGATTGCCCAAGTGGTCGATGTCGTCCACTTCGCCCTTGCCGTTACGCAGTTCGACGAGGATCTTGATCGTCGCGAGGATGTCGTCGTCCTGCAGCGTCATCGGGCCGACGATTTCGTCACGGCCGACACGGCGATTGAACTTCATACGACCCACCTTCGACAGGTCGTACGCTTCTTCGCTGTAGAACAGACGGTTGAACAGCGCCTCGACGGCTTCTTCCGTCGGCGGTTCGCCCGGACGCATCATCCGGTAAATCGCGATACGCGCGGCCATCTTGTCGGCCGTTTCGTCGATACGCAGCGTCGACGAGATGTACGGACCCTGGTCCAGATCGTTCGTGTAGAGCGTCTGGATGTCCTTGATCTTCGCTTCGCGCAGCTTTTCGAGCACGCTTTCGGTGACTTCGTCGTTCGCGTTCGCGATCACTTCGCCCGTGTCGCCATCAACGACGTTCTTCGCCAGCACGCGGCCGAGCAAATAATCTTCGGGGACCGAAATGTATTTCGTCTTCGCGTTTTCGAGGTCGCGAATGTGCTTCGCGTTGATACGCTTGTCCTTCTGGACGATGACCTTGCCGTCGCGATCCGTAATGTCGAAGCGCGCGACTTCACCGCGCAGACGCTCCGGCACGAACTCCATCTGCGCGCCTTCCGGCATCAGTGTGAAGTTATCGAACACGAAGAAGTTTGCGAGGATCTGTTCCGGCGTCAGGCCGATTGCCTTCAGCAGGATCGTGACGGGCATCTTGCGACGACGGTCGACGCGGAAGTACAGCACGTCCTTCGGGTCGAATTCGAAGTCGAGCCACGAGCCGCGGTAAGGGATGATCCGTGCCGAAAACAGCAGCTTGCCGGAGCTGTGCGTCTTGCCCTTGTCGTGCTCGAAGAACACACCAGGCGAACGGTGCAGCTGCGACACGATCACACGTTCCGTGCCGTTGATGACGAACGAGCCAGTCGGCGTCATGAGCGGAATTTCGCCCATGTACACTTCCTGCTCCTTCACTTCCTTGACGACGGGCTTGCTCGGCGATTCCTTGTCGAGCAGCACCAGACGCACCTTCGCTCGCAGCGCCGAGCAGTAAGTCAGACCGCGCTGCTGACATTCCTTGATGTTGAATGCCGGCGGCGACAGCATGTAGCTGACGAACTCTAGACGAGCGAAGCCGTTATGCGAAACAATGGGGAAAACTGAGGTGAACGCAGCTTGCAGACCTTCCGGTTTGCGCTGCACCGTGGGCACTTCTGCTTGCAGAAACGTGCTGAATGATTCAAGCTGGGTAGCCAGCAGGAAAGGTACTTGGTGAACGATGGGGCGCTTCGCGAAACTCTTGCGAATACGCTTCTTCTCGGTGAAGGAATATTGCATACGATCTCCGAATCACGGCGGGCATTGTTGTCGAGGCGGGATACCTTGATGTGACAACCCGAGTGTTCACCGACTGAGACCCGTTGGCCGTCCGATGGCTTGAACGAGCCTAGAAGCTTGGTGGTTGGCCGCTACCAACCGCTGGCTGACGGCAGCGGATGCCTGTGTTGCCCGCTACCCGACCAAACTTGCCTTCTGCAGTCGCTTCAGAAGACAAAGAGAAGCGCCAGTCGAACTTGCCGAACGGCGATTTTCTTTGGCTTCTGGGAGTACGTTTTTGCCGAAACTTGCGCGCCAAAACGTCGTTCCCACAAAGCACAAAAAGGCCGGCGGTGGAAAACCGCCAGCCTTCGCACAGCGCGCCGAAACTTACTTGATTTCAGCCTTCGCGCCGGCTTCTTCCAGCTTCTTCTTGGCTTCTTCAGCAGCAGCCTTCGGTACCGCTTCCTTAACAGGCTTCGGTGCACCGTCGACCAGGTCCTTCGCTTCCTTCAGGCCCAGGCCCGTCAGTTCGCGAACTGCCTTAATCACGGAAACCTTGTTTGCGCCCGTTTCGGTCAGGATAACCGTGAACTCGGTTTGCTCTTCAGCAGCAGCAGCGCCGCCGCCTGCGCCTGCGGGGCCAGCAACTGCAACAGCAGCAGCCGACACGCCAAACTTCTCTTCGAATGCCTTGACCAGTTCGTTCAGTTCCAGAACCGACATCGCGCCTACGGCTTCGAGGATGTCTTCTTTTGCGATTGCCATTTGAAATACTCCTAAATTGAATTCGGATACAGCCAGCGATCAATTACGCTCGACTGAAGTGCGTCGATGCACTGCTTACGCAGCTTCGCTTTCCTTCTTTTCTGCCAGCGCGGCCAGAGCACGCGCGAAGCCAGAAACAGGAGCTTGCATAACGAACAACAGCTTGGAGAGCAGTTCCTCGCGGCTCGGGATGTTGGCCAGCGCTTGCACGCCTGCCTTGTCCATCACCTTGCCTTCGTAGGAACCGGCCTTGATGACCAACTTGTCATTGCTCTTGCTGAAGTCATTGACGACCTTAGCAGCAGCAATTGCATCTTCCGAGATGCCGTAGATCAGCGGACCAGTCATCTGCTCAGCCAGCGGAGCAAACGGGGTACCTTCGACAGCGCGACGCGCCAGCGTGTTCTTCAACACGCGCAGATACACCTGTTGCTCGCGCGCTTTCGCGCGCAGCTTGGTCAGATCGCCAACCGTGATCCCACGATACTCAGCCAGAACCACGGTCTGAGCTTTCGCGACTTGCGCGGAAACCTCAGCTACAACGGCCTGCTTACTTTCTTTGTTGAGTGGCACGGTTAACCTCCAGATTCGATGCACTTGGCAAATGCCTCGCACATCGCGTTCAACAACGGCGTCCGACCAGTCAGGAGTACTTCGACCGCTCGAGATCCACATGGCTGTGGGGATCGAACGGCTTCACCACTTCAAAACTTTTTCGGGTTCGCCATCTGCGTTGGCTTGAATTAAGGAAGCACCCAACTGCTGCGCCTCCACCAACGGTCTTTGACAACCGGCCGCCAGATCGAGACTGCAATCTTGCGACCGCCCAAAGCCCTTAAATCCGCCCCGGCCTTCCGACCAGGGCGGCTAAAACTTTACTGTGCTGCCAGCGTTGCCTGGTCGACGCGAACGCCAACACCCATGGTGCTCGACAGTGCGATCTTGCGCAGGTACACGCCCTTGCTCGTTGCCGGCTTCGCCTTTTGCAGCGCTTCGACCAGCGCGCTCAGATTCGAACGCAGAGCCGTCGGCTCGAACGATGCGCGACCAATGGTTGCGTGGATGATACCGGCTTTGTCGACACGGAACTGAACCTGACCGGCCTTTGCATTCTTGACTGCCGTCGCGACGTCAGGGGTGACCGTACCGACCTTCGGGTTCGGCATCAGGCCGCGCGGGCCGAGGATCTGGCCCAGCGTACCGACAACGCGCATCGTGTCCGGCGAAGCGATCACGACGTCGAAATTCAGGTTACCGGCCTTGACCTGCTCAGCCAGGTCTTCCATACCGACGATTTCAGCGCCGGCTGCACGAGCCTGCTCAGCCTTTTCGCCTTGGGCGAACACAGCAACGCGGACCGACTTACCGGTACCAGCCGGCAGAACGACCGAACCACGAACGACCTGGTCCGACTTCTTCGCGTCGATGCCGAGCTGCACTGCAACGTCGATCGACTCGTCGAACTTCGCGCTTGCGCATTCCTTCACGAGCGACAGGGCCTCGTCGATCGCGTACAGCTTTTGACGATCAACCTTGTTTGCAAATGCTTGCAGACGCTTCGAAAGCTTAGCCATTTACACGCCCTCCACGGTGATGCCCATCGAGCGGGCGCTACCAGCGATCGTACGAACCGCCGCGTCCAGATCAGCTGCCGTAAGATCCGGCATCTTGGTCTTGGCGATTTCTTCAGCTTGAGCGCGCGTGATCTTGCCGACCTTGTCGGTGTGCGGCTTGCTCGAACCCTTGTCCAGCTTCGCGGCCTTCTTGATCAGGACGGTAGCGGGCGGCGTCTTCAGAACGAACGTGAAGCTCTTGTCCGCGAACGCGGTGATGACGACCGGAATCGGCAGACCCGGCTCCATCGCTTGAGTCTGCGCGTTGAACGCCTTGCAGAACTCCATGATGTTCAGGCCGCGCTGACCCAGAGCCGGACCGACCGGCGGCGACGGATTGGCTTTACCTGCAGGAATCTGCAGCTTGATAAAGCCGATGATTTTCTTTGCCATGTGAAAAACCTCTTTAGAACGCTAGTGCGTTCGATGAGTAGTAACGCGCCCTCGTCAAACTCCGACTACCGACGCTCCTCAACGGCCATTACGCGGACCGTAAGCGCGAAAGACGGACCGCGCCGTTTGGCGCGATCCGCGAAACCTGAGTTACAACTTTTCGACCTGACCGAACTCTAGTTCGACTGGCGTCGCGCGACCGAAAATCGTCACAGATACACGGACACGCGACTTTTCGTAATTCACTTCCTCGACGCTGCCGTTGAAGTCGGTGAAAGGACCGTCCTTCACGCGAACCATCTCGCCCACTTCAAACAGGGTCTTCGGGCGCGGCTTCTCGACGCCTTCCTGCATCTGCGACATGATTTTCTCGACTTCCCGCGGGGAAATCGGGCTCGGACGATTACGCGCACCGCCCACGAAACCAGTCACCTTCGCCGTGTTTTTCACGAGGTGCCACGTCTCGTCCGTCATCTCCATTTCAACGAGCACATAGCCCGGAAAGAAACGACGTTCGGTCACCGACTTGTGGCCACCCTTCACCTCGACGACTTCTTCCGTCGGGACGAGAATCTGGCCAAATTTGTCCTGCATGCCGGCACGCTCAATGCGCTCTTGAAGCGCACGTTGCACGCTCTTCTCCATGCCGGAGTAGGCGTGCACCACGTACCAACGTTTTCCGCTCGGGGATGCCGGAATATCACTCATATCATTTCCAACCCAGAATCGCCGAGAAAATTGTCCACTCGATGGATTTATCACAAATCCAGAGGAACACCGCCATGATCAGTACGAATCCGAAAACTACCAAAGTCGTTTGACTCGCTTCCTTGCGGGTCGGCCAGACAACTTTGCGGACTTCTTTGTATGAATCTTTGGCGAACGCGATAAAACCTTTGCCGGGCGCTGAGAGAAGACCGACTGCGACGCCTGCGATCAGCCCGACAGCCAGAGCTGCTCCGCGGACGTACCACTCTTGGCCATTCAGCCAGAAGAACCCCACGAACCCAGCCAAGACCAACAATACGCCGGCGACGAGCATGAGCTTGTCGTTGGAAGTATTAACAGTTTCGACGGAAGGATTCGCCATAACACCTTAACGAGCGTCACATACGACGCGAGAGTTGGCAGGGGCAGAGGGAATCGAACCCCCAACCTTCGGTTTTGGAGACCGACGCTCTGCCAGTTGAGCTATACCCCTAAACCATTGGGGTTGGCGGCATCGCCAACCCCGAAACAACCGATCAACGAGAACTAGCTGGCTTACTCGATGATCTTGGCGACGACACCTGCGCCGACGGTACGGCCACCTTCGCGGATTGCGAAGCGCAGACCTTCTTCCATCGCGATCGGCGCGATCAGCTTCACCGTGATCGACACGTTGTCGCCCGGCATCACCATTTCCTTGTCCTTCGGCAGCTCGATCGAGCCCGTCACGTCCGTCGTACGGAAGTAGAACTGCGGACGGTAGTTGTTGAAGAACGGCGTGTGACGGCCGCCTTCGTCCTTGCTCAGCACGTACACTTCAGCCGTGAAGTGCGTGTGCGGCGTGATCGAGCCCGGCTTGGCCAGCACCTGGCCACGCTCCACGTCTTCACGCTTCGTGCCGCGCAGCAGGATACCGACGTTGTCGCCTGCCTGACCCTGGTCGAGCAGCTTGCGGAACATTTCCACGCCCGTGCAGGTCGTCTTCACCGTCGGCTTGATACCGACGATTTCGATTTCCTCGCCGACCTTGACGATGCCGCGCTCAACGCGACCCGTCACCACCGTGCCACGACCCGAGATCGAGAACACGTCTTCCACCGGCATCAGGAACGCGCCGTCCACTGCGCGCTCCGGCGTCGGGATGTACGTGTCCAGTGCGTCGGCCAGGTTCATGATCGCCACTTCGCCCAGCTCGCCCTTGTCGCCTTCGAGCGCCAGCTTCGCCGAACCCTTGATGATCGGCGTGTCGTCGCCCGGGAAGTCGTACTTCGACAGGAGTTCGCGCACTTCCATTTCGACCAGCTCGAGCAGCTCGGCGTCGTCGACCATGTCGCACTTGTTCAGGAACACGATGATGTACGGCACACCGACCTGACGCGCCAGCAGGATGTGCTCACGCGTTTGCGGCATCGGGCCGTCTGCAGCCGAGCACACCAGGATCGCGCCGTCCATCTGCGCGGCGCCCGTGATCATGTTCTTCACATAGTCAGCGTGGCCCGGGCAGTCGACGTGTGCGTAGTGGCGGTTAGCCGTTTCGTACTCGACGTGTGCCGTGTTGATCGTGATGCCGCGCGCCTTTTCTTCCGGCGCTGCGTCGATCTGGTCATACGCCTTTGCTTCGCCGCCGAACTTTGCCGTCAGCACCGTCGTGATCGCTGCCGTCAGCGTGGTCTTGCCGTGGTCAACGTGACCGATCGTGCCGACGTTCACGTGCGGCTTGGTCCGCTCAAACTTACCTTTGGCCATTTTCGACTCCTAAGAGGATTTTTCCGTACGTTGCGCCGGGCGCAAACCATCACTTTGGTACTAGCTGGTGCCCATGGGCAGGATCGAACTGCCGACCTCTCCCTTACCAAGGGAGTGCTCTACCACTGAGCCACATGGGCGCTACATCTACTTTGCTTGCTGGAGCGGGTGAAGGGAATCGAACCCTCGTCGTAAGCTTGGAAGGCTTCTGCTCTACCATTGAGCTACACCCGCAAGGATCTATCGATTCCCGACAACTGCCTTACAGCACTTTGAAATCTGGTGGAGGAGGTTGGATTCGAACCAACGTAGGCGTAAGCCAACAGATTTACAGTCTGCCCCCTTTAGCCACTCGGGCACCCCTCCGCAGAGAACTGATGATTATGGGGGAGCGATTACATCTTGTCAAGTGGCTCTTGACCGCTCGAAACCCATAGGCTCTCACTTATAGTAGAGAGCAAACGCCAAGACCCCGCTTTTGAGGGCGGGGTCCTGGTTGATATAGGGAGCCTGACGATTACCTACTTTCACACGGGCAATCCGCACTATCATCGGCGTGGAGTCGTTTCACGGTCCTGTTCGGGATGGGAAGGGGTGGGACCGACTCGCTATGGTCATCAGGCTTTGACGGGTTGCTGCGTCGCGGTTTTGCGCGCCACAGCCAATCTGGAAGAAGCGTAAAGAGGGGGGTTGTGTTGTTTAATCTGGCACAACACTGATCTCAACCTGTGTGTCCTGATACCTCCTCTGGAGGTTCACAGTATCCCCTTCGGGGATCGGACCAGCGTAAGCGCTGAAGCGCTAACGCTGGTCGAGACACACCTGTTATAGGATCAAGCCTTACGGGCAATTAGTATCAGTTAGCTTAACGCATTACTGCGCTTCCACACCTGACCTATCAACGTCCTGGTCTTGAACGACCCTTCAAGGGGCTCGAAGCCCCGGGGATATCTCATCTCAAGGCGAGTTTCCCGCTTAGATGCTTTCAGCGGTTATCTCTTCCGAACATAGCTACCCGGCGATGCCACTGGCGTGACAACCGGTACACCAGAGGTTCGTCCACTCCGGTCCTCTCGTACTAGGAGCAGCCCCCTTCAAATATCCAGCGCCCACGGCAGATAGGGACCAAACTGTCTCACGACGTTTTAAACCCAGCTCACGTACCTCTTTAAATGGCGAACAGCCATACCCTTGGGACCGGCTACAGCCCCAGGATGAGATGAGCCGACATCGAGGTGCCAAACACCGCCGTCGATATGAACTCTTGGGCGGTATCAGCCTGTTATCCCCAGAGTACCTTTTATCCGTTGAGCGATGGCCCTTCCATACAGAACCACCGGATCACTATGACCTGCTTTCGCACCTGCTCGACTTGTCGGTCTCGCAGTTAAGCACGCTTATGCCATTGCACTATCAGCACGATTTCCGACCGTACCTAGCGTACCTTCGTACTCCTCCGTTACACTTTGGGAGGAGACCGCCCCAGTCAAACTGCCCACCATGCACTGTCCCCAACCCGGATCACGGGCCAAGGTTAGAACCTCAAACAAACCAGGGTGGTATTTCAAGGACGGCTCCACGCAAACTGGCGTTCACGCTTCATAGCCTCCCACCTATCCTACACAGATCGGTTCAAAGTCCAATGCAAAGCTACAGTAAAGGTTCATGGGGTCTTTCCGTCTAGCCGCGGGGAGATTGCATCATCACAAACACTTCAACTTCGCTGAGTCTCGGGAGGAGACAGTGTGGCCATCGTTACGCCATTCGTGCAGGTCGGAACTTACCCGACAAGGAATTTCGCTACCTTAGGACCGTTATAGTTACGGCCGCCGTTTACCGGGACTTCAATCAAGAGCTTGCACCCCATCATTTAATCTTCCGGCACCGGGCAGGCGTCACACCCTATACGTCCACTTTCGTGTTTGCAGAGTGCTGTGTTTTTATTAAACAGTCGCAGCCACCAGTTTATTGCAACCCCTTCACCCTTTGCCCGCAGGGGCATCAAGCTACAGGGGCGTACCTTATCCCGAAGTTACGGTACCAATTTGCCGAGTTCCTTCTCCCGAGTTCTCTCAAGCGCCTTAGAATACTCATCTCGCCCACCTGTGTCGGTTTGCGGTACGGTCAATGTGAAACTGAAGCTTAGAGGCTTTTCCTGGAACCCCTTCCGATTGCTTCGCTTCCGAAGAAGCTCGCGCCACGCCCTTGAATTCCGTGCCCGGATTTGCCAGAGCACCTTCTCCAACGCAGCGACCGGGACTTCCAACACCCGGACAACCTTCCGCGATCCGTCCCCCCATCGCATTTCACACTGGTGCAGGAATATTGACCTGCTTCCCATCAGCTACGCATTTCTGCCTCGCCTTAGGGGCCGACTCACCCTACGCCGATGAACGTTGCGTAGGAAACCTTGGGCTTACGGCGAGGGGGCCTTTCACCCCCTTTATCGCTACTCATGTCAGCATTCGCACTTCCGATACCTCCAGCACGCTTTTCAACGCACCTTCGCAGGCTTACGGAACGCTCTCCTACCATGCACATAAATGTGCATCCGCAGCTTCGGTATATGACTTAGCCCCGTTACATCTTCCGCGCAGGACGACTCGATCAGTGAGCTATTACGCTTTCTTTAAAGGGTGGCTGCTTCTAAGCCAACCTCCTGACTGTTTTAGCCTTCCCACTTCGTTTCCCACTTAGTCATATTTGGGGACCTTAGCTGGCGGTCTGGGTTGTTTCCCTCTTGACACCGGACGTTAGCACCCGATGTCTGTCTCCCGTGATTGCACTCTTCGGTATTCGGAGTTTGCTATGGCGAAGTAATCCGCAATGGACCCTTCAACCATGACAGTGCTCTACCCCCGAAGGTGATACACGAGGCACTACCTAAATAGTTTTCGGAGAGAACCAGCTATTTCCAGGTTTGTTTAGCCTTTCACCCCTATCCACAGCTCATCCCCTAACTTTTCAACGTTAGTGGGTTCGGACCTCCAGTACGTGTTACCGCACCTTCATCCTGGCCATGGATAGATCACCTGGTTTCGGGTCTACACCCAGCGACTGAATCGCCCTGTTCGGACTCGCTTTCGCTACGCCTGCCCTAATCGGTTAAGCTCGCCACTGAATGTAAGTCGCTGACCCATTATACAAAAGGTACGCCGTCACCCCTTGCGAGGCTCCGACTGTTTGTATGCATGCGGTTTCAGGATCTGTTTCACTCCCCTCCCGGGGTTCTTTTCGCCTTTCCCTCACGGTACTGGTTCACTATCGGTCGATCACGAGTATTTAGCCTTGGAGGATGGTCCCCCCATCTTCAGACAGGATTTCACGTGTCCCGCCCTACTTGTCGTACACCTAGTTCTTCCTCGCTGTTTTCGCCTACGGGGCTATCACCCACTATGGCCGCACTTTCCAGAGCGTTTGGCTAACAACGAAGATAAAGAGTACAGGCTGGTCCCATTTCGCTCGCCACTACTTTGGGAATCTCGGTTGATTTCTGTTCCTGCGGTTACTTAGATGTTTCAGTTCACCGCGTTCGCTTCACATGGCCTATGTATTCAGCCATGGATGACCCATACGGGCCGGGTTTCCCCATTCGGATATCGGAGGATCAAAGCTCGTTTGCCAGCTCCCCTCCGCTTTTCGCAGGCTACCGCGTCCTTCATCGCCTGTGATCGCCAAGGCATCCACCACATGCACTTGTTCGCTTGACCCTATAACGGGTGTGTCTCTCAGTGATTGCTCACCGGATAACATCCGCTACAGGTTGAGTATTCGCGTTGTGCCGTATTCCAGGTTCGTCTTTCGATGAACTCAAAAAATACATTGATACAATCACAACCCTGATTCACCTACTCACGCGCCCATCTCTAAGCACGCTTTCGTGAATCTCTTTACTACTTCTTCCTGATTGTTAAAGAACGACAGCCGATATAAGGCGCTATGCCTTAAATCACTTGCTGACTGGCTCAATTGCCAATGCTTAATGCTCAGTTCGCACTGAACGCTAGGCATTGGGAATTGGTGGAGGATGACGGGATCGAACCGACGACCCCCTGCTTGCAAAGCAGGTGCTCTCCCAGCTGAGCTAATCCCCCAGTCATACAGCGCACAGGGCATATCCAGCCAGCTACATCAGCAACCACACCAGACAAGGCAATGGTGGGTCTGGATGGATTCGAACCATCGACCCCCGCCTTATCAAGACGGTGCTCTAACCGACTGAGCTACAGACCCCTGAGCCTGTCTTCAATTAACAGCCGACAAGTGTGAGCGCTCAACTTTGAGACGCGAAGCTCTGGAAAGGAGGTGATCCAGCCGCACCTTCCGATACGGCTACCTTGTTACGACTTCACCCCAGTCATGAATCCTACCGTGGTGACCGTCCTCCTTGCGGTTAGACTAGCCACTTCTGGTAAAACCCACTCCCATGGTGTGACGGGCGGTGTGTACAAGACCCGGGAACGTATTCACCGCGGCATGCTGATCCGCGATTACTAGCGATTCCAGCTTCACGCAGTCGAGTTGCAGACTGCGATCCGGACTACGATCGGTTTTCTGGGATTGGCTCCACCTCGCGGCTTGGCAACCCTCTGTTCCGACCATTGTATGACGTGTGAAGCCCTACCCATAAGGGCCATGAGGACTTGACGTCATCCCCACCTTCCTCCGGTTTGTCACCGGCAGTCTCCCTAGAGTGCTCTTGCGTAGCAACTAGGGACAAGGGTTGCGCTCGTTGCGGGACTTAACCCAACATCTCACGACACGAGCTGACGACAGCCATGCAGCACCTGTGTTACGGCTCCCTTTCGGGCACCCTCACCTCTCAGCAAGGTTCCGTACATGTCAAGGGTAGGTAAGGTTTTTCGCGTTGCATCGAATTAATCCACATCATCCACCGCTTGTGCGGGTCCCCGTCAATTCCTTTGAGTTTTAATCTTGCGACCGTACTCCCCAGGCGGTCAACTTCACGCGTTAGCTTCGTTACCAAGTCAATGAAGACCCGACAACTAGTTGACATCGTTTAGGGCGTGGACTACCAGGGTATCTAATCCTGTTTGCTCCCCACGCTTTCGTGCATGAGCGTCAGTATTGGCCCAGGGGGCTGCCTTCGCCATCGGTATTCCTCCACATCTCTACGCATTTCACTGCTACACGTGGAATTCTACCCCCCTCTGCCATACTCTAGCCCGCCAGTCACCAATGCAGTTCCCAGGTTAAGCCCGGGGATTTCACATCGGTCTTAGCGAACCGCCTGCGCACGCTTTACGCCCAGTAATTCCGATTAACGCTTGCACCCTACGTATTACCGCGGCTGCTGGCACGTAGTTAGCCGGTGCTTATTCTTCCGGTACCGTCATCCCCCCACCGTATTAGGACGGAGGTTTTCTTTCCGGACAAAAGTGCTTTACAACCCGAAGGCCTTCTTCACACACGCGGCATTGCTGGATCAGGGTTGCCCCCATTGTCCAAAATTCCCCACTGCTGCCTCCCGTAGGAGTCTGGGCCGTGTCTCAGTCCCAGTGTGGCTGGTCGTCCTCTCAGACCAGCTACAGATCGTCGCCTTGGTAGGCCTTTACCCCACCAACTAGCTAATCTGCCATCGGCCGCCCCTTGAGCGCGAGGTCCGAAGATCCCCCGCTTTCCTCCATAGAGCGTATGCGGTATTAATCCGGCTTTCGCCGGGCTATCCCCCACTCCAGGACACGTTCCGATGTATTACTCACCCGTTCGCCACTCGCCGCCAGGGTTGCCCCCGCGCTGCCGTCCGACTTGCATGTGTAAGGCATGCCGCCAGCGTTCAATCTGAGCCAGGATCAAACTCTTCAGTTCAAACCTGTTACTGTTTTTCGGTTCCGTTAAGAACCGGTCGCTCACTCAAAATCACTGACGAAAGATCTGATTGCTCAAACCTTCCTCAATTACTTCTGTGTGAGACTCGATTACTTTCGCTATATCAGTGATCCGAAGATCACCGCGCGCCGCCATCGAGCACCCACACTTATCGGCTGTTGATTGTTAAAGAACATTCGCGGGAAGCGCCTTGCTTTCACCGCGTTGCTGCGTCAGCAGCAGAGAAACGAGATTATGAAGAACCTTTTTCGTTTCGTCAACCGGTTTTTTTAGCATCGCCTGAAAAACCCTGCTGACTTCACGACCGCGCCGTTTCTGCCGCGGCCCCGTTGCGTCGCATCCAACTGCCTGCTGCTCAACGAGGACGCGAATCTTAGGCCATCCCGCGCCCCGTGACAAGGGTATGGCGCAAAGTTTTTTTCGGGGTCACTTCCTTGTCGAGTTCACCACCGGTTGCAGTGGAATCGCATCCGCCATCGCTGAATAGCCTGCGTCGCTGGGATGAATCTGGTCTCCGCTGTCGAACGAGCGTCGCAGGCGCGTCGGATCGGCGGGGTCACGCAGCGCAGCGTCGAAATCCACGACGCCATCGAACGCATGGCTCGTCCGGATCCACTGGTTCACCTCCGTGCGAATCGCTTCGCGCTGCGGCGGCAGCGCCGCCGGCGTCAACGTGGCACCGAAAATCCGCACCCCGCGCGCATGCGCCGCCGCAATCACGCGCTTGTAACCCGCGATCAGCCCATCCACTGTCACCTGCGTATGCGGTGCGTCGCAATCCAGGCCGCCGTGCGGCGGCATCGCTGCGAAGTTGATGTCATTGATGCCGATCAGCAGGATTACCGTCTTCACGCCCGGTTGGGCCAGCACGTCCCGCCCGAAGCGCGACGCGAGCGCATCTCCGTAGCACGGCGAATCCGTCAATAGCCGGTTTCCGCTGATTCCCAGATTGACGACCGCCACCGACTTGTCGCCACTCTGCGCCACCCGTCGCGCCAGTGCATCCGGCCAACGTCGGTTCTGATTCAGACTGGAGCGCATTCCGTCCGTGATCGAATCGCCGATTGCCGCAATCGTCGCCGACGAAGGCGCCTCGACCTGCACACCCGTTACCCACGCGAACTGAGTGACGCGCTGCCGGTAAGCGTCGGCGGAGGCGTCGCCGGTGTGGTTGCCTGGCATCGACAGATAGTTGACCTGGCTCGACACACGATGCCACGCGACCAGGTTTTGCTCGCGCCCCATATAGCTGCTGACGGCATATGGCACGCCGGCCGCAATCCCGACGCGGACGGGATCGCTATCGATTTCTCCGCCCGGCGGCACGCTGACTGCCGGCTTCCCGCCGAAAGTCACCCGCGCCTCCGTTCCAACCTGAATAGCCGCGCCGGCACCCGACCGCGCGATCCGCAGATCCTCGATGACCAGCGGCGCTTTCCCATATGCATTACTTATATGGATGCGCGCGACCTCGCCCGACAACGTCGGATACACGATCTGCCGAAACGTCCGCCCCGCAACCTCAGGCGCCCGGTACAACGGAGGTGGACTGGATATTTGCGGAATCGGCTGGAGCGCGGTCGCCCAGGCGGTGACCCAGGGCGACGGATTATCGGCGGCCGAAACGGGAGCCGACGCCAGCAAAAAGGAAGACAGAACCGCGCCACACACGACGGCGAGAGAACGATTGGTCATTGCGACTGATTGATCGGTGAAAAATGGTTAAAGACACAAGCCGCTCATTGTGCACGATTGCATAGTGCAAACCCCTACCGGCCTATCTCGAAAAATTTATTAACCGACCGGACGGTTGGTTTATACTGCCGAACACACACTTACTCATGACGAGAGCGTTCGATATGTACACGCAATCCCTCGACATCCCCGGCAACGTTGCCCCGCTCGACGCGGCTGCCAGTTCGCCCGAGCAGGCCCGTTTCGACGCGGTCATGACCGCCGACGGCAAGATCGAACCGCAAGACTGGATGCCCGACGCGTACCGCAAGACGCTGGTCCGTCAAATCTCTCAGCATGCGCACTCGGAAATCGTCGGCATGCTGCCGGAAGGGAACTGGATCACGCGCGCGCCGAGCCTGAAGCGCAAGGCGATCCTGCTGGCCAAGGTGCAGGACGAAGGCGGCCACGGTCTCTATCTGTATAGCGCGGCTGAAACGCTCGGCGTCACGCGCGACCAGATGATCGACGGGCTGCACTCCGGCAAGGCGAAGTACTCGAGCATCTTCAATTACCCGACGCCGACCTGGGCGGACGTCGGCGTGATCGGCTGGCTGGTCGACGGCGCGGCGATCATGAACCAGATTCCGCTGTGCCGCTGCACGTACGGCCCGTATGCCCGCGCGATGATCCGCATCTGCAAGGAAGAGTCGTTTCACCAGCGTCAGGGTTTCGACGCCCTGCTCGCGATGATGAAAGGCACCGACGCGCAGCGCGAGCTGGTCCAGCAGGCTGTGAACCGCTGGTGGTATCCGGTGCTGATGATGTTCGGTCCGAGCGACAAGGATTCCGTCCACAGCAACCAGTCGGCGAAGTGGGGCATCAAGCGCATCACGAACGACGATCTGCGTCAGAAATTCGTCGACGCGACGGTCGAACAAGCCAAGGTGCTGGGCGTCACGCTGCCGGACCCGAATCTGAAGTGGAACGAAGAGCGCGCCCACTACGACTACAGCGACCTCGACTGGGATGAATTCTGGCGCGTCGTCAACGGCGACGGCCCGTGCAACAAGGAACGCCTCGCCACGCGCGTGAAGGCGCACAACGACGGCGCCTGGGTCCGCGAAGCCGCCCTCGCCCATGCCGAAAAACAGCGCCAGCGCGCGCAGCAACACGCCGCCTGAGTGGCGCCCCGAATCTGGAAGGACTGGAAGGAGATAGCGATGAACAAGGAATGGCCGATCTGGGAAGTCTTCGTGCGCAGCAAGCAGGGACTCGACCACAAGCATTGCGGCAGCCTGCACGCGTCGGACGCGTCGATGGCACTGCGCATGGCACGCGACGTCTACACGCGCCGCCAGGAAGGCGTGAGCATCTGGGTGGTGCCGTCGTCGGCGATTACGGCATCGGCGCCTGACGACAAGGCAGAACTGTTCGAACCGGCGGCAGACAAGATCTATCGCCATCCGACGTTCTATCAGCTGCCCGACGAAGTCAACCACATGTAAGCGCGAGTCATGGATATCACACCCCAACACCTCGCCTACGTGCTGCGCCTCGCCGACACCGCGCTGATCCTCGGTCAGCGCAACGCCGAATGGTGCGGCCACGGCCCGATTCTCGAAGAAGACATCGCGCTGTCGAACATGAGCCTCGACCTGGTCGGTCAGGCGCGCCTGCTTTACACGCACGCCGCCGATCTGGAAAAGACGCTGACCGGCCAGAGCCGCACGGAAGACGACTACGCGTTCTTCCGCGCCGAGCGCGAGTTCGCGAACTACACGCTTGCCGAGCTGCCGCATGTCGGGCCGCTCGCGGGCACGGCGCGCGCAGACAAGGACTACGCGGTCACGATCGTGCGCAACTTCCTTTACTCGACGCTGATGTTGCACGTTTGGTCGGCTCTGACGGGTTCGTCGGACGAACAGCTGGCCGCCATTGCCGCAAAGTCGATCAAGGAAACGCAGTATCACGTGCATCACTCTCACGAGTGGCTCGTGCGTTTCGGCGACGGCACGGACGAATCCCATCGCCGCGCGCAGGCTGCGCTCGATTATCTGATGCCGTACACACGCGAATTTTTCAGCGCCGACGCGACGGAAGACGCAATCGCCGCCGCCGGCATCGGTCCGAAGACGTCGGAACTGGAAGCACTGTGGCTGGAAGACGTGCGCGCCGCGCTCGACGAAGCGACGCTTACGCTACCCGAACCCGTCAGGCACATCACGACGGGCAAGCATGGCGAGCATTCGGAGCACATGGGCTTCCTGCTCGCCGAAATGCAAAGCCTCGCGCGCCAGCATCCGGGCGCAAGCTGGTAATCCGTCGATCCAACAGGTGAGATCCACGATGATGTCGACCGCTCAAACAGCCGCCCTTGCACCGGATCACGCGCTCGCCCAGGCGTGGGCCGTGCTCGAAGCCGTGCCCGACCCGGAAATCCCCGTCGTGTCGATTCGCGAACTGGGCATTTTGCGCGACGTGCGCCACGCCGCCGATGGCGCGCTCGAAGTCGTCATCACGCCGACTTACTCGGGCTGCCCGGCGATGTCGCAGATCGCGGAAGACATCGGCCATGCACTCGACGCGGCCGGATTTGCGCCGTATCGCGTCCAAACCGTGCTCGCACCCGCCTGGACCACCGACTGGATCACCGACGACGCCCGCGACAAGCTGCGCGCCTACGGCATCGCGCCGCCGACGGGCAACTGTGGCAGCGGCGAGCCCACCGCGAACGCTGGATCGAAAGAGAAAGTGATCCGCTTCGTCCCGCGCTCGCTGCCCGCGCCCGCCTGCCCGCGTTGCGGCTCGAAGCACACGGAACGCCTCGCGCAATTCGGCTCGACTGCCTGCAAGGCACTGTACCGCTGCGTCGACTGCCGCGAACCCTTCGACTATTTCAAACCGTACTGATATGGCTACCCCGCAATTTCATCCGCTGCGCATCCGGGAAGTGCGGCCCGAAACCGCCGATGCGGTCTCCGTCGCCTTCGAAGTTCCCGCCGAACTGCGCGAGCAGTATCGCTTCACGCAGGGCCAGTTCGTCACGCTGAAGACGCATATCGACGGCGAAGAAACGCGCCGTTCGTATTCGATCTGTGTCGGCGTCACCGATTACGACCGCGACGGCGAGTTGCGCATCGGCATCAAGCGCGTACGCGGCGGCCGCTTCTCGAACTTCGCGTTCGATACGCTGCAGCCCGGCCACACGATCGACGTGATGACGCCGGACGGCCGCTTCTTCACGCACCTGAACGCCGACCACGGCAAGCAGTACGTCGCGTTCTCGGGCGGCTCGGGTATCACGCCCGTGCTGGCCATCGTCAAATCGACGCTCGAACTCGAGCCGCGCAGCGCGTTCACGCTGATTTACGGCAACCGCAGCGTCGATCAGATCATGTTCGCGGAAGAGCTCGAAGACCTGAAGAACCGGTTCATGAACCGCTTCGTGCTGTACCACGTGCTGTCCGACGATATCCAGGACGTCGAGTTGTTCAACGGCGCGCTCGATCAGGCGAAGTGCGAGTCGTTCCTCGAGACGCTCGTGCCTTCGGATTCGATCGACGAAGCTTTCATCTGCGGCCCCGGTCCGATGATGGACGCCGCCGAAGCCGCGCTGAAGGCAGCGGGCGTGCCGCAGGCGAAGGTGCATGTCGAGCGCTTCGGCACGCCGCTGCCGCAGGCGGGCGTGCCCGTCGCGGAAATCACCGACGATACGCCGACCGCCGATCTCGAAATCGTCCTCGACGGCAAGAAGCGCAAGCTGCGTCTGCCGTATCAGGGCTTGAGCGTGCTCGACGTCGGCCTGCGCGCCGGACTCGCGCTGCCGTATGCGTGCAAGGGCGGCGTCTGCTGCACCTGCCGCGCGAAGGTGCTGGAAGGCGAAGTGAAGATGGAAAAGAACTACACGCTGGAAGAGCATGAAATCCGCGACGGCTACGTGCTGACCTGCCAGTGCCATCCCGTCAGCGACAAGATCGTGGTCAGCTACGACGAACGTTGATGCCCGCATGGCGCCGTGCGCCATGCACCGAACGTGCGCATCGTCGCTTTCGGCACACACGCGATCCGCTTACACTAGGGGCCGCCTGTCACGGGAAACGCATTCCCCGGACGGGCGGCCTTTTCCGTTATCTGACTGAACCATGTAATCAAACCACGCTTCGTATTGCGCTCGAAGCGCGTGCGAATCGACCGTCAATGACCATGAGCACGATCCACATCACCAATGGCGACGTCGCCGCCGATTCTCTGCGCAAGGCGCTCGACCAGGCGCGCCGTGCGGACGTCGTGCTGGCTTTGCGCGACGATCTGGCCGCCGGACCGTTGCACGGTATCGACGATACGCCGCAGGTACGTGCCGATTTCTGGCAAGGCGTCATTGGCGACAGCACACGCGATTTTCTCGCCGGACTCGAACAGCAGGCGGACGAACTGAAAGCGGTGGTCGACGGAACGACGCATGTGGTCGTGTGGCACGGCCAGAGTGCCGCCGATCAACTGACGCTGCGCCGCGTGTGCTTCCATCTGCGCGAGATGCCCGAGCGGCTCAACGAAGTACGTCTGTCGATCGACGATCTCACGGGCGACGCCAGCGCCCCGCTGCGCCGTCCCGACCGCGCGACTTCCGTGGGCATGTTCGCGCCCGATCTGCTGCAAAAGCGCCTGCGCAGCGCCGCGCCGATTTCGGTGTTGCGCATCGGCAGGCTTGCGCTCGAATGGCAGGAAGTAAAAGTTGTCGACGCCGACCTGCGCCGCTGGCGTGACAACACTTTTACGACCGGCACGTTCGCCGAACTGGACGCCCGAATCTTCGAACACGCTGTGGAGGGCTGGCAGCCCGCTGGCCGCGTCGCCGCTTACGTGATGGCGGCGGATAACGGCTTGCTGGTCAGCGACAGCCTCGTGCTATGGCGGCTGCGCGAACTCGCGGCGGCTGGCCAGTTGCAGTTGCGCGGCGACGCGGATGACTGGCGTTCGCTCGAAATGAACGTCACGCGCGCGACCCTTTCTCCCGCTTAAGACCAAACAGAATAATCATGGCCCGTACACGAGCCCCAGATCATGAAAGCCAGCGCGACCAGATTCTCGACCTGGCCGCCGAAAAATTCGCTCAAACGAGCTATCCGAGCACGTCGATGGCCGATCTGGCCGCGGCGAGCGGCACGTCGAAAGCGCGCCTCTATCACTATTACGAGAGCAAGGAAGCGATTCTCTTCGACCTGCTCGACCGCTACACGAAGCGACTGATGCTGATCATCGCCGAGGTCGAAGGCGCGAGCCAGCGGCGCGGACTCACCGAGCGCGAAACCTTCGCCGAGCTGATTCGCGCATTCCTGTCCGAGTACGAGACCTCGCACAGCCGGCACGTCGCGTTGCTGAACGACGTCAAATATCTGGTCGAGTCGCAGCGGGAGATCGTCCTGAACCGTCAGCGCGACGTGGTTGCCGCGTTCGCGCGGCAACTGGCGCGCGCGTACCCCGAGCGCGTCGCGCGTGAAAACCAGACGGCCCTCACGATGATGGTGTTCGGCATGATCAACTGGACGTTCACCTGGCTGAAGCCGGGCGGCCGGATGGGCTACCGGGAATTCGCGGAACAGGTCGTCGCGATGGTGGATCACGGACTGGCCACGAGTGCACCGGAGGGTGGTGCTGGCAGTTGAGGTGCGCGCCGCCACACGTTCGGCGTCGATTGGATGCTGTCGCGCAGCAAATACCGTGCCGTCGTTGTGGCAAGACGACGCACTGGTTGTGCGCGACAACCAAGAATATTTCTCTTAAAAATCAACTACATATAACACAGGCTGCATATTTTTAGACTGCACTCTCGGCTCACATAAGGGTTTTCCCGAGTGCTGATTCGGGTTTTCCATTAGAATGCTTATTGCGGCGCGTCATGCCGCATAGCTAAAGGAGAACCCACCATGAATCAGCAAACCGTCCGCGCCGCCGAGCCGATCGTTGTCGATCGCTTGCTGAATGTCGCCGGCCGCGCGCCTGTTCTGATCCGGGAACTCAGCGAGAAAGACCGCGAGCGTCTGCTCGCTCACTTCCTCGAACTCGACGAAGACGATCGCCTGCTGCGCTTCGGCCAGGTCACGCCGGACCACGTCATCGAAAACTACGTTCGCATGCTGGATTTCAGCCGCGACACCGTGTTTGGCGTGTTCGACCGTCATTTGGAACTGGTCGGCGTCGGCCATCTGGCGTATCTGCCGGCTGAAGGCGATACGCGCACCGCGGAATTCGGCGTGTCGGTGTCGGAAAGCGTGCGCGGCCAGGGCATCGGCACGAAGCTCTTCGAGCGCGCCGCCATCCGCAGCCGCAATACGCACGTCACCACGCTGTATATCCACTGCCTGTCGCGCAACACGACGATGATGCACATCGCCAAGAAGGCGGGCATGAAGATCGAATACGCGTACGGCGAGGCGGATGCCTACCTGACGCTCGCGCCGGCAGATCAAAACAGCATCATCTCGGAGATGCTGCAGGAACAGGCCGCCGTGTTCGACTACGTGCTCAAGCGCCAGGCGCGCAACACGTCGAAGCTGATCGAGTCGTTCATTCCGACCGCGATCGCCGCGTAAGCTTCGGCGCAAAAGAACATTCGCCAAAGGGCGGCTCCTCAACGGGCCGCCCTTTTCATTTGGGCGATGCGCCGCCCGTCGTTCAAAGCGGCAGCGCGGTCGTCTCCTTGAATTTCTCCAGCGAGAAGCTCGACTTCACGTCGATCACCGACGGATGCCGCAGCAACTGGTCCTGCACGAATCGCGAAAAGTGCGCCATGTCGCGCACCTGCACGCGCAGCAGGTAGTCCATGTCGCCCGTCATCGCGTAGCACGCGACCACTTCCGGCCAGCCCTGCACCGCCACGCGGAACAGTTCCGAATGCGTCGCGCCCGCACGGCCTTGGGTGCCGTCGGCGCGCGCGCTGAGCGCCGGGCCGCCGCGCTTTTCCAGCCGCACGTTGATGTAGGCAAGCAGATCGAGCCCGAGCATCTGGGAATCCAGCAGCGCGACATATCCGCGAATCACGCCGATTTCCTCCAGTCTGCGGATACGCCGCAAACACGGACTCGGCGAGAGGTTCACCCGGTCGGCGATTTCCTGATTCGACAGGCGCCCATTTTCCTGAAGGATCGCGAGAATGCGCCGGTCGATCGCGTCTATCTCAATTTGAGCCATGTTCTGCCGTCCAAGGCTGATTAAGCGCCAGAAAATAGCCCGAGCGTAGTATTCGCCGATTAATTTCGCAAGTTTTCTTCTCCAACCGGCAACTACACTGTTCTTCATCAGATCGCGCGACGCGCCCCCGCACACAGTCGAGGAGACAGACATGAAGGTTTCAACCTGGGAAAATCCCGTCGGCACCGACGGCTTCGAGTTCATCGAGTACACCGCGCCGGACCCGGTCGCGCTCGGCAAGCTGTTCGAGAGCATGGGTTTCACGGCGGTGGCGAAGCATCGCCACAAGAACGTGACGCTGTACCGTCAGGGTGAGATCAACTTCATCGTCAATGGCGAGCCCGATTCGTTCGCGCAGCGCTTTGCGCGTCTGCACGGCCCGTCGATCTGCGCGATCGCGTTCCGCGTGCAGGACGCGGCGAAGGCGTACCAGCGCGCGCTCGAGCTCGGCGCATGGGGCTTCGACAACAAGACGGGCCCGATGGAACTGAACATTCCCGCCATCAAGGGAATTGGCGATTCGCTGATCTATTTCGTCGACCGCTGGCGCGGCAAGAACGGCGCGGCGCCGAACAGCATCGGCGACATCAACATCTACGACGTCGACTTCGAACCGATTCCGGGCGCGAACCCGAATCCCGTCGGCCACGGCCTCACCTACATCGATCACCTGACACACAACGTCCATCGCGGACGCATGCAGGAATGGGCCGAGTTCTACGAGCGCCTGTTCAATTTCCGCGAAGTGCGCTACTTCGATATCGAAGGCAAGGTGACGGGCGTCAAATCGAAGGCGATGACGTCGCCGTGCGGCAAGATCCGCATTCCGATCAACGAAGAAGGTTCGGAGACGGCGGGCCAGATCCAGGAATATCTCGATGCGTACCACGGCGAAGGGATCCAGCATATCGCGCTCGGCACCAACGACATTTACGCGACGGTCGACGGCCTGCGCGGCGCGAACATCTCGCTGCTCGATACGATCGACACGTATTACGAACTCGTCGACCGCCGCGTGCCGAATCACGGCGAGCCGCTGGACGAACTGCGCAAACGCAAGATCCTGATCGACGGTGCACGCGAAGACTTGCTGCTGCAAATCTTCACCGAGAACCAGATCGGACCGATCTTCTTCGAGATCATCCAGCGCAAGGGCAACCAGGGTTTCGGCGAGGGTAATTTCAAGGCGCTGTTCGAATCGATCGAACTCGATCAGATTCGTCGCGGAGTCGTGCAGGACAAGGCCTGACACGCTACTCAAAAGTCAGAGCCAAATAAGAAAAGGCGAGGAATCGTACGATCCTCGCCTTTTGCATTCAAGAACCGGCGTTTCTCTCCTTCAGCCGGCTCTCATCTGTTCATGCGCCGCGGAAGATCATTTGATCAACCGCCAGAGCGCGTCAGCCACGCTGCTCCGTATCGTCGGATTCGCGCCGCTGGTTCACGGCGACCGTTGTCGCTGCGACCTGCGTGGTGCGCGTAACGGCATTCGCGAGCGCATTGGCGCTATTGGGGCGCATCGGCGCGCTCATCGCGAAGAATGCCGCCGAGACCATCAGGAAGGTCTGGATGTGTTTCGTGTTCATGCGTACTCCTTTTTCGACTGCACAGCGAAGCTCCGCAGCATGCGGAACGTTGCGATTCATGCAGTTGGGGAGTTTAGACCGACATTTCAAGACCAGTTCCACGCGTTGCAAGCTTTTACACCCTGTAACAGCGAAAAACGAAAAACCCTGCGCACGGTCATACGCATGACTTTTCTTTTGTGATTTGTTCCGCATCGTGGTGTTTCCGACGATAGGCGGCGGGTTTTTACCAGTGCTACCATCGATCAAAAGCCGTCAACATGGCGACCCCGGCCGAAGCATTCACAAGATGCCGAGGCCAAGCAGATTTTGGCGATCCCAAACTGGGTGGAGGAGTACACATAATGAATGCCCCGCTAGACGCCGGTCAGCGAGCCTCGCTCGAAGCCGCGCTGACGTCCGTCACGCTCGACGACAAATACACGCTTGAACGCGGCCGCGCGTACATGAGCGGCATCCAGGCGCTGGTCCGCCTGCCGATGCTGCAGCAGGAACGCGACCGGGCCGCCGGGCTCAATACGGCCGGGTTCATCTCGGGCTATCGTGGATCGCCGCTCGGCGGTCTCGACCTGTCGCTGTGGAAGGCGAAGAAGCATCTCGCCGCGCACCAGGTCGTGTTCCAGCCAGGCGTCAACGAAGACCTCGCCGCCACCGCCGTGTGGGGCTCGCAGCAGGTCAACCTGTATCCCAGCGCCAAATACGACGGCGTGTTTTCGATGTGGTACGGCAAGGGTCCGGGCGTCGACCGTTCCGGCGACGTATTCAAGCACGGCAACTCGGCAGGTTCGTCGCGACATGGCGGCGTCCTGGTGCTGGCCGGCGACGATCACGCCGCCAAGTCGTCGACACTCGCGCACCAGTCCGAACACTTGTTCAAGGCATGCGGCCTGCCCGTGCTGTTTCCGTCGAACGTGCAGGAATATCTGGACTTCGGCCTGCACGGCTGGGCGATGAGCCGCTACTCCGGCCTGTGGGTCGCAATGAAGTGCGTGACCGACGTGGTCGAGTCATCGGCATCCGTCGATATCGATCCTCACCGCACGCAAATCATTCTGCCGACCGACTTCGCGATGCCCGAAGGCGGCCTCAACATTCGCTGGCCCGATCCGCCGCTCGTGCAGGAAGCGCGTCTGCTCGACTACAAGTGGTACGCCGCGCTCGCCTATGTGCGCGCGAACAAGCTCGACCGCGTCGAGATCGATTCGCCGCTTGCGCGCTTCGGCATCATGACGGGCGGCAAGGCTTATCTGGACGTGCGCCAGGCGCTGACCGATCTCGGCCTCGACGACGAAACCTGCTCGCGCATCGGCATTCGCCTGTACAAGGTCGGCTGCGTGTGGCCGCTCGAGGCGCAAGGCGCGCAGGCTTTCGCGCGTGGCCTCGAAGAAATTCTCGTGGTCGAAGAGAAACGCCAGATTCTCGAGTACGCGATCAAGGAAGAGCTGTACAACTGGCCCGACGCGCAGCGTCCGCGCGTGTTCGGCAAGTTCGACGAGAAGGACGGCGCAGGCGGCGAATGGTCGGTGCCGATGGGCAACTGGCTGCTGCCCGCGCACTATGAACTCTCGCCCGCGCTGATCGCAAAGGCGATTGCCACGCGGCTCGACAAGTTCGACCTGCCGTCCGACGTGCGCGCGCGCATCGCCACGCGCGTCGCGGTGATCGAAGCGAAGGAAAAGGCGCTCGCGCGCCCGCGCGTTCAGGCGGAGCGCAAGCCGTGGTTCTGCTCCGGCTGTCCGCACAACACGTCGACGAATGTGCCCGAAGGCTCGCGCGCGATGGCGGGCATCGGCTGCCACTACATGACCGTGTGGATGGACCGCAGCACCAGCACGTTCAGCCAGATGGGCGGCGAAGGCGTCGCGTGGGTCGGCCAGGCGCCGTTCACGAACGACAAGCACGTGTTCGCCAACCTCGGCGACGGCACGTACTTCCATTCGGGTCTGCTCGCGATTCGCGCGGCGATCGCGTCGAAGGCGAACATCACCTACAAGATTCTCTATAACGATGCCGTCGCGATGACGGGCGGCCAGCCCGTCGACGGCGTGCTGACGGTGCCGCAGATCACGCATCAGCTTGCCGCCGAAGGCGCGAAAAAAATCGTCATCGTCACCGACGAGCCCGAGAAGTACAACGCGAACGTCGGCCTTGCGCCGGGCATCGACATTCATCATCGCGACCAGCTCGACGACGTGCAGCGCGAACTGCGCGAGATCGAAGGGACGACGATCCTGATCTACGACCAGACCTGCGCAACCGAGAAGCGCCGCCGTCGGAAACGCGGCGCCTATCCCGATCCGGCGAAGCGCGTCGTGATCAACGAGGCGGTGTGTGAAGGCTGCGGCGATTGCTCGGTGCAGTCGAACTGCCTGTCCGTCGAACCGCTCGAAACCGAGTACGGCACGAAGCGGCAGATCAACCAGTCGACCTGCAACAAGGACTACTCGTGTCTGAAGGGCTTCTGCCCGAGCTTCGTGACGGTCGAGGGCGGGCAACTGCGCAAGCCGAAAGCGTCGGGTGTCGCGGGCGACGCGATGCCGCCCGTTCCTGATCCTGACGTTCCCGCCATCGCGAGGCCGTATGGCGTGCTGGTGACGGGCGTTGGCGGCACGGGCGTCGTGACGATCGGCGCGTTGCTCGGCATGGCCGCGCACCTCGAAAGCAAGGGTGTCACCGTGCTCGACGTGACGGGCCTCGCGCAGAAAGGGGGCGCCGTGATGAGCCACGTGCAGATCGCGAACCAGCCCGCCGACATCCACGCGACACGGATCGCGATGGGCGAAGCGGATCTGGTGATCGGCTGCGATTCGCTCGTGACGGCCAGCGACGAATGTGTGTCGCGGATGCAGGCCGGTCAAACGCACGTCGTGTTGAACAGCGCGCCGACACCGACTGCGGAGTTCATCAAGAACCCGAACTGGCGCTTCCCAGGCGCGAACGCCGATGCGGACGTCCGCGTGGCAGCGGGCGACGAGAATGTCGCCGCCGTCGACGCGAATCACTTCGCGGTCGCGCTGCTCGGCGACGCGATCTACACGAACCCGTTCGTGCTCGGCTACGCATGGCAGAAGGGCTGGCTGCCGCTCACGCACGAGTCGCTGATTCGCGCGATCGAGTTGAACGCAGTGCAGGTCGAGAAGAATCGCGCGGCGTTCGAATGGGGCCGCCGCGCGGCGCACGATCTGGCTGGCGTGCGCAAGCTCGCGCAGATGCAGGATCGAATCGATGACGGCAACACGGCGAATGCCGCGAGCGGCAAGATCGTTTCGCTGCATACGCCGAAGGCACTCGATACGCTGATCGACAAACGCGCACAGTATCTCGCCGCCTACCAGAACGAAGCGTACGCGACGCGTTACCGCAAGCTAGTCGAAACCGTGCGCGCCGCCGAAACGAAGCTCGATGCCGTCGACGGCCAGATGCCGCTGACGGAAGCCGTCGCGAAGAATCTGCACAAGCTGATGGCGTACAAGGACGAGTACGAAGTGGCGCGGCTCTATTCGGACCCGGCGTTCGTCGAGAAGCTAAAGGCGAATTTCGAGGGTGACTGGAAGCTCAAGTTCCACCTCGCGCCGCCCGCTACCTCGAAGAAGGATGCGCATGGGCATCTGGTGAAGAAGCAGTACGGTCCGTGGATGCTCAACGCAATGCACGTTCTCGCGAAGATGAAGTTCCTGCGCGGCACGGCGCTCGATGTGTTCGGCAAGACGGAAGAGCGTCGCACCGAACGGGCGCTGATCGTCGAGTACGAGACGTTGGTGCATGAGCTGGTCGGCGGGCTGACCACGGAGAAGCGTGCGCTGGCTGTCGAGCTTGCGAATCTGCCGGATGGGATTCGCGGGTATGGTCACGTCAAGGAGAACAACCTGAAGGGCGTGCGGTCGAAGTGGGCGTCGTTGCTCGCCAAGTGGCGTTCGCCGGTAGGTGGTGTGGAACGGCACGTGGCATAACGTTCAGCCAATCCCGAAGTAAAAAGGGCACCTCGCGGTGCCCTTTTTTCATCGCATCAACGAACGAAGATTACTTCGCGACGTTGCGCTCCACGTTGGCATTCGCCGAAGCGACAGCCGTCATGTTGATGATCCGGCGCACGGTGGCCGCCGGCGTCAGGATGTGCACCGGCTTCGCCGCGCCGAGCAGGAACGGACCGACCGTCACGCCTTCGCCGCCGATCATCTTCAGCAGGTTGTACGTGATGTTCGCCGCTTCGACGTTCGGCATGATCAGCAGGTTCGCTTCGCCCGTCAGCGTCGTTCCGGGGAACGCGGCCTTGCGCACCGCTTCCGACAACGCGGCGTCGCCGTGCATTTCGCCATCCACTTCGAGGTGCGGCGCGCGTTCGGCGATCAGCTTGCGTGCGGCCGCCATGCGTGCCGACGACGACGACGGGACGCTGCCGAAGTTCGAGTTCGACAACAGCGCCACCTTCGGCGCAATGCCGAACTTCTCGATCTCGCGTGCGGCGAGGATCGTCATGTCGGCGAGCTGTTCGGCCGTCGGCACTTCGTTCACGTACGTGTCGCTGATGAAGAGATTGCGGCCCGGCAGCATCAGCAGGTTCATCGCGGCGAAGTTGTCCACCTTCTCTGCCTTGCCCAGCACCTGCTCGACGAACTTCAGATGCTCGTGGTACGTGTCGATCAGACCGCAGATCATGCCGTCCGCATCGCCGAGGTGCACGAGAATCGCGCCGATCAGCGTGTTGAACTTGCGCATTGCCGCCTTCGCGACTTCCGGCGTGACGCCTTCGCGCGCGCCGATCTCGTGATACGCCTGCCAGCTTTTCTGATAACGCGGATCGTCTTCCGGATTGACGATCTCGACGTCTTCGCCGCACTTGAGCTTCGAGCCCATCTTCTTCAGACGCATCTCGATGACGCTCGGGCGACCAACCAGAATTGGCTTCGCGATCTTTTCCAGCAGCACGAATTGCGCGGCGCGCAGCACACGTTCGTCTTCGCCTTCCGCGAACACGATGCGCGCCGGTTGGGCCTTCGCCGCCGCGAACACCGGGCGCATCACCATGCCCGTGCGGTAGACGGTTGCGCCGAGTTGCTCGCGATACGCGTCCATGTCCTGGATCGGGCGCGTGGCGACCCCCGAATCCATCGCCGCCTGCGCGACGGCGGGCGCAATCTTGATGATCAGACGCGGATCGAAGGGCTTCGGAATCAGGTAGTCGGGGCCGAATTCGAGCGAGTGGCCTTCGTACGCCTTCGCGACTTCATCGCCCTGATCGGTTTCTTCCGCCAGTTCAGCGATCGCGCGCACGCACGCGAGCTTCATTTCTTCCGTGATCGTCGTGGCGCCGACATCCAGCGCGCCGCGGAAGATGAACGGGAAGCACAGCACGTTGTTGACCTGGTTCGGATAGTCCGAACGGCCCGTCGCGACGATGCAGTCCGGCCGCACCTTCTTTGCTTCTTCGGGGCGAATTTCCGGCTCCGGGTTCGCCAGCGCGAGAATCAGCGGCTGCGTGCCCATTTCCTTGACCATCTCAGGCTTCAGCACACCCGCGCTCGAGCAGCCGAGGAACACGTCCGCGCCCTTGATCGCGTCAGCCAGCGTGCGCGCTTCGGTGTTCGCTGCGTAGCGCTCCTTCGACGGGTCCAGGTTGCCGCGGCCTTCGTAGATCACGCCCTTCGAATCGACGACGAGCACGTTCTTCTTCGACAGGCCCAGATTGACGAGCAGGTCCAGACAGGCGATAGCCGCCGCGCCCGCACCCGAGCACACCAGCGTGACCTCTTCGAGCTTCTTGCCGACCACTTTCAGGCCGTTGAGGATCGCCGCCGACGCGATGATCGCCGTGCCGTGCTGGTCGTCATGGAAAACGGGAATCTTCATGCGCTCGCGCAGCTTCTTCTCGATGTAGAAGCATTCGGGCGCCTTGATGTCTTCGAGATTGATGCCGCCGAGCGTCGGCTCCAGCATCGCGATCGCGTCGACGAGTTTGTCGGGATCGGACTCGTTCAGCTCGATATCGAACACGTCGATGCCGGCGAACTTCTTGAAGAGACAGCCCTTGCCTTCCATCACCGGCTTCGCGGCGAGCGGCCCGATGTTGCCGAGACCCAGGACGGCCGTGCCGTTCGTGATCACACCGACGAGGTTGCCGCGCGACGTGTACTTCTGCGCGTCGAGCGGCTCGTCGAAGATGGCCATGCACGCGGCTGCAACACCCGGCGAATACGCCAGCGACAGGTCGAGCTGATTCGAAAGCGGCTTGGTCGGAGTGACCGAAATCTTGCCGGGCTTCGGATTCTGGTGGTACGCGAGAGCGCTTTGCTTCAGTTGTTCGTCCATTTTCTAACCTGCGAGACGTTAATAATTGGACCCGGCTCAATGTCACGTGCTGCGCTGGCCAATGTCGACGGGTGACTCGACGGCGGCGATTCTCGCGTGCGCCGGTTGGGCGCGGCGTCAAACCTCAGCGGAAAGCAGGCGGCGCTGAGCTTTTTCGGGCCGATCAGTGTACACCCCGGATGCGTCAATTCGGGCCAGGTTTTGTACCGGCTGGATAAGCCGCAGCCGCGCCAGTGCTTGCTGCGGCGCGGCATGAAAGCACTTCCACCCTGCCCGCCACCCCGTGGCGGCAAGGCCTCATTCGAGCATTGCGCCGCGGCGTTCCGGGATCAAAAAGAGCGTAGCGAGAATGTCGAGGATATAGATCGAAGCGAGCACGCCGAGCGCCGCCGCGAACGAAAACCGCGCGGCCAGCGCGCCGACGGCAACGGGCCCGAATCCGCCGACCGCGCGGCCGATGTTGAACAATACGTTTTGTGCAGTGGCACGAGCTTCCGTCGGATACAACTCGGAGATCAGCGCGCCATAGCCGCCGATCATCCCGTTGACGAACATGCCCATCACCGCGCCTCCGATCAGCAGCGCGAACGGCGTGCTCAACTGCGAGTAGACGAACACCATCAACACGGCGCCCGCCTGGTAGAACAGGAACGCGGGCTTGCGGCCGAAGCGGTCGGCGGCGACGCCGAATAGCCAGATCCCGGCAGCCATGCCGAGCACCGTGACCGCTGTCCACAGGCCGGAGCGCGTCAGCGAGTAGCCGAAAGTTTTCGACAGATAAGTGGGCAGCCAGATCATCAGGCCGTAATAGCCGAAGTTTTGCACCGAGCACAGAATCGCGACGCCCACGCTTGCGCGGGTCGTGCGGGCGTCGGCGACGAGCAGTTTCATCGGCGCCTTGCGCATGCCGCGCGCGACGCGTTCGGTGAACATCGCCGGTTCCTCGACGCGCCGGCGCACGAAAAAAGACACGACGGCGGGCAGCAGTCCGAGCGCGAACATCCCGCGCCAGCCGATTATGGGCAGCAGTAAAGGCGTCAGCAGCGCCGCCGCCAGCACGCCCAGTTGCCAGCCAAGCCCGACGTACGACGACACGCGCGCCCGCTGTGCCGCCGGCCAGGCCTCCGCGACGAGCGTCATGCCGATGCCGAACTCGCCGCCCAGCCCAATGCCCGCGATCGTCCGGTAGGCGAGCAGATCGCCGTAGCCTTGCGCGAGTGCGCACAGGCCAGTAAAGACGGCGAAGATCAGAATCGTCCACGTGAGCATCCGCACGCGTCCGAAGTAGTCGCTCAACACGCCGAAAATCACGCCGCCCGCGACCGCGCCGACTAGCGTCCATGTCACCAGCGACCCGGCTTGCGTCGATGAAAGGTGCAGGTCGGCAGCGATGACGGGCAGCATGAAGCCGAGAATCAGCAGATCGAAGCCGTCCATCGCGTAGCCGAGCACCGACGCGATCAGCGCGCGCGCCGCATAGCCGGGACGGGCGTCCTGCGCGGCTTGGGTCGAAGAAGGGGCGATGTTCATGGGGGCAACCTTGCAGCAGACGTGAGCAGAAGGCCCTCTGAAGGGCCGTCTGTGAAAATTTGCCGTGAGTGTAAAGGCGCCAGATTGGTGTCACAACCTGGCCAGAAGACATAGGCGAAACGCACATCCGGCCGCCGCGCCTACCCGCTTTCGCCGCCTCGCGCCCTGGGAACAGTCCGAATCGGGTAAAATATTCGGCTACGCGCGCAGCAAACCGGCCTGTTTCTCAACTCGTCCGGCATGTTTCGCCCACCAGGCGCGAAACGTTACGCCTGCTGCGCCACAGGGCCCCGCGCCCGCCCTCCAAGCTCACCACACCGAAGGATTCGCCCATGACAGGCTTCGATCGCCAGACGATCTCCGACACGACCGCCAAAATGCTGCTGGAAGTCCAGGCAGTGCATTTCAACGCGGAAAAACCGTACATCTTCACTTCCGGCTGGGCGAGCCCGGTATATATCGACTGCCGCAAGCTGATTTCGTATCCGCGCGTGCGCCGCGGCCTGATGGAAATGGCAGAAGCGACGATTCTGCGCGACGTCGGCTACGAGCAGATCGACGCCGTCGCCGGCGGGGAAACGGCGGGCATTCCGTTTGCCGCCTGGCTGTCGGACCGCCTGATGGTGCCGATGCAATATGTGCGCAAGAAGCCGAAGGGTTTCGGCCGCAATGCGCAGATCGAAGGTCTGTTGACGGAAGGTCAGCGCGTGCTGCTGGTTGAAGATCTGACCACCGACAGCCGCAGCAAGATCAACTTCATCAACGCGCTGCGCACGGCGGGCGCGCAGGTGAACCACTGCTTCGTGCTGTTCCACTACAACATCTTCAAGGAAAGCGTGTCGGTGCTGAAGGATATCGACGTCGATCTGCACGCGCTCGCCACGTGGTGGGACGTGCTGCGCGTCGCGAAGCAACAGGGCTACTTCGAAACGAAGACGCTCGACGAAGTCGAGAAATTCCTGCACGCGCCTGCCGAGTGGTCGGCGGCTCACGGTGGCGCGACGTCGGCACCGCAATAAGCGAGCAGCCTGCTTCAGCGTTCCATACGAAAACGCCGCCTGTCGTGAGACAGACGGCGTTTTTTGTTTGATCCGCTTTCCAGTTTCCGAGGCGCGCCTAAGAACTTCCCTGCGACGTGCTGCCCGTATCCGCCTCACCCGGCGCGTACGACGACAGATTCATCAAGCCATTACTCTGCGCGTACTGAAATAGTTCGGAATCCCTTTCGAGTCCGAGCTTGCGCATCGCTGTATTCTTTTGCGTGCTGATCGTCTTAATGCTGCGGTTCAGCTGCTCGGAAATTTCCTTGATCGTCATGCCCGACACGAAGAGCCGTACGACCTCCAGTTCGCGCTTCGACAGAATCACTTCGTCGCTCTTGCCACCCGCGTTCATGCGCAATGTATCGAGCGAGGCCTTCACCGACGGGCTCATGTATTCGATATGCCGGCTGACGTGCTGCACCGCAAGACCGATATGACTCAGGTCGTCTGATTTGTTGACGACCGAAATCACGCCGAGCTCGTTCAGGCGCTTCAACAGCGCAGCGTTTTCGAGCATCGTCAGGACGACTATAGGCAGGTCGGGAAAATTCCGACGCAGATAGCCGATCAATGGCAAGCCGTCGCCGTATTGCCCACCTGGCATTGCGAGATCCGTGACCAGCACATCGCACGGCGTCGTCTGCAATATCTTCACCAGCTCGGTGGACTGCTTTGCGCGCGCGACCACGCGAATGCCCTGAAACTTGAGCAACGCCTGTTCGGCACCAAAGAGAATTACTGGATGGTCATCGGCGACCACGACCCTGATGGGATCTTGCATGGCCCTTCCTTCAACTGACAATCCACGCTCCGAAACTTCAGTCATGCAACCGTTCTTAGTTCTAAATTTCTAGGACTTGTCTGCTTGCGTACAACCGCGGACGATTGCAGCGACTATAGCCGATTTCGCGCCGTACTGGCCCCTCATCGAGCACAAATGGCTTCATAAGATGTAATGTTAGACTCGATTTGTCCCTTGGGCATAAAAAAGGACAACAATCCCTCGTAAGGACATTTCTTTACGAGCCTGACAGGAGATTCGGCACATGCGCTTGCGTTGCCCGGTCGTTCCGCCCCTTCGTCTCGTTCGTTCCTGCCGTTTCTGTATCTCGCACGATCGCGCGTTGCTTCGCTCATCGTTTTTTCATTCGCATTTCATGCGAGCGCGGCCTCTGCCGACACCGCGTTCACCGTCACGAGCACCAACCTTCGCACGGGCGGCACGGTCGACAATGCGCAGGTGTTCAACCGCGACGAGTGCAAAGGCCTTAACCGCTCGCCGCAACTGAACTGGCACAACCCGCCCGACGGCACGCGCAGCTTCGCCGTCACCATGTTCGACCCCGATTCGCCCGGACGCGGCTGGTGGCATTGGGCCGTCGTCGGCATTCCTGCCAACGTCGACCGCTTGCCGGAAAACGCGAGTGCGTCCGGCTTTCTTAAGACGCTCGGCGCCGTCGAGGCGCGCAACGACTTCGACATCGACGGCTATGGCGGCCCCTGCCCGCCGCCCGGCAAACCGCATCGCTATGTGATCACCGTGTACGCGCTGAACACGTCGAACCTGAGGCTCGCGCAAGGCCGGCCGTCGTTGATGTTCGACCACGAGATCAGCACGGCAACGCTCGGCTACGCACGCATGACGGTCACGTACGGCCGCTAGTCTTTCGCGACAGCGATCCGCGCGACGCCGCGGCTATCTCGCCGCGTCTGAAACAACCCGGTCGTGGTGACAGAATGAATCACGCTCAGGTTCGCGCTTTGAGAGCGCATGATTATTCGCAACAAGGGAGCCGGATATGTCAAAAATCATCATCGTGTATCACAGCGGCTACGGCCATACGAAGAAGCTCGCGGAAGCCGTGCTGGCGGGCACGCTCGACGGCGGCGCCGATGCGAGAATGATCGCGGTCGGTGAACTGGACGACGCGGCCTGGGCCGAACTGGACGCGGCCGACGCCATCATCTTCGGCGCGCCGACCTACATGGGCGGCCCGTCCGCCGACTTCAAGAAGTTCGCCGACGCCAGCTCGAAGCCGTGGTTCGCGCAAAAGTGGAAGGACAAGATGGCGGCAGGCTTCACCAACTCCGGGTCGATGAACGGCGACAAGTTCTCGACGATCCAGTACTTCATCACCCTCGCGATGCAGCACGGCATGATCTGGGCAGGCATGGGCATGATGCCCGCCAACACGAAGGCGGCAACGCGCAACGACCTGAATTTCATCGGCGGTTTCGCGGGCCTCCTGTCGCAGTCGCCTGCCGACGCCACACCCGACGAAGCGCCCCCGCCCGGCGACCTCGACACGGCAAAAGTGTTCGGCGCGCGCATCGCCGCCGTGACGGCGCGCTGGAAGGCGGGACAGCCGGCGTGAACGCGCCTGGAGTGCGCGGGAACGTGGCTTGTCACGTTGCTGTCACTGTTGCGGCGCAACGTGTTTTTCGGCCAATTTCGCGCACGCGCCGCCTCACGGTCTTAAAATAACGTTCCGGCGCAAGCAGCGCCGCGTTTTCCGCCGTTTTTATCAGCCAGCGAGATCGAGATGAGCACGAAAGTTTTTGTCGACGGACAGGAAGGCACGACCGGCCTGAAGATTTTCGAATACCTGTCGCAGCGCGCAGACGTTGAAATCCTCCGCATCGAAGAAGCGAAGCGTAAGGATATCGACGAGCGCCGTCGTCTCATCAACGCTTCGGATGTCACCTTCCTGTGTCTGCCGGATGTGGCGTCGCGCGAATCGGCGTCGCTCGTCGAGAACGACCGCACGGTGCTGATCGACGCGAGCACCGCGTTTCGCACCAGCGCCGACTGGGCGTACGGCCTGCCCGAACTGGCCCGCGCGCAGCGCGAGCGCCTGCGCACGGCAAAACGCATCGCCGTGCCGGGCTGCCATGCATCGGCGTTCGTGCTGGCCATGCGTCCGCTCGTCGATGCGGGCGTCGTGTCGGCGGATTTTGCTGCGCACAGCTACTCGATCACCGGCTACAGCGGCGGCGGCAAAAAAATGATCGCGGACTACGAAGCGGGCGGCAACGCGAAGCTCGACAGCCCGCGTCCGTACGCGCTCGGCCTCGCCCACAAGCATCTGCCGGAAATGGCCGCGCACACGGGCCTGAAGAACGCGCCGATCTTCACGCCGATCGTCGGCAACTTCTACAAGGGCCTCGCCGTGACGACGTACTTCACGCCGGGCCAGTTGTCCAAGCCGACCACGCCGCAAGACGTGCAGGCGCTGTTCGCCGAGTACTACAGCGGCGAGCAGTTCGTGCGCGTCGCGCCGTTCAATGCCGACGACAACCTCGACAGCGGCTTCTTCGACGTCCAGGCGAACAACGACACGAATCGCGTCGACCTGTTCGTGTTCGGCAACGAAGAGCGCTTCGTCACGGTCGCGCGGCTCGACAACCTCGGCAAGGGGGCGTCGGGCGCGGCGATCCAGTGCATGAATCTCGCCATCGGCACGGACGAGGCGACGGGTCTCAAACGCTGACATTTCACTAGCGGACGGCGTCGCCGTCCTGCGTGTCACCAAGCCGGCATTCAAACGCCGGCTTTTTCTTTTTATGCTTGCCAATCCACGATTTAAAACGCCTCATTCAAACGCGAATTAACGCCTTTCGATTTTCTCACTATCTCCAGCAGTCCTCATAGCAGGTATTTACTGCTTCTCTTTTTATTCCATCGGGCATCTATTACCGCATAGGGATATTCCGGATTTTTTTACGAACGAACGTTCGAAGATGATAGATGCATTTTGCCGAACCGCCCGCGCATCAAGGCCCAGCGGCGACACGGAAAAATTCGTCCGATCCGGAAAAATGCTGTTTTGTTTAAAAAGGCGCGCTTCGAAGCGCCATGCGACTCTTCGCGAAAAATGCGCTGTTTGAATCGGGTTTTTTAGACGGTTCGTTCAATTGACAGCCCTAAATCGCGCAGCGAAATTAGCTCGCAAATTAGATAAGTCAGGGAGACAACAGCATGTACGCCAATTCAAAATGGCTGGCATGTGCCATTGCCAGCGTGCCGTTTTTGATCGCCTGCGGAGGTGGAAAAGCAGACGATCCCGGCCCGATCAACGCGAACCAGTGCTCAGGGTCGAGCTGCGGCGTGCAAGGGCCGCCTGGGTCGACGGCTACCGCGGGCACGCTTTGCCCCGCCGACGCCGCGATCGGCCAGAGCACCTATCTGGGCGGCGCAGGCAGCGGCGAAGTGGTGTCGTTGAATATCGACGCCGTGAAGATGACGTACACGCTGAAGTTTCTCGAGTCACCGATTCCGGTATCGGCGGGTCAGGTCGACAATACGCGGGCAGGCACGACCGTCACGGGCGCCGTCATGCATCCGCCGGCGGGGATGCTGCCGAACGCCGAGCAGACGCGCTGCGCGTTCATGCTGACGCCCGCGTCGGGCACCGCGCCTTCCACGGGCGCAACGTACACGACGCCCTTTTCGACCACCAATCCGCCCATCGTCTTCGTCGGCAAGGGCGTGGCAGGCGGCGGTATTCCGGGCGCCGACGTCGCGTACGCAGGCAAGACGATTCTCACCTTCCAGAACGTCGGCGCCGTCACGGCAAGACATTTCGACTTCTATCCGTTCCTCGGCTTTGCAAGCACGACGACGGACCTCTCGAAGCTCGCTGGCAACTATAACGGGCTGCTCTATCACATCGTTCCGTCGGGCAATTACGCGGCAGCGGCCGCCCAGACATCCGAAACCTTCGATGCAAACGGCGCCTGCTCGTCCGCGACGAACGCCCCGCCCGCGAATGGCAACGCGAGCCCGACGCGCTGTCTGTCGATGGGTGACACGCCGACGCTCAACACAAACGGCTATTTCGACAGCACCAACGCGCCGCGCATCGAAAGCCAGCTGGTGCTGCCGCTGCTCGGCGCACGGGGCACCTCGTCGGCCCACATGATCCTCGGTCAGCTGAACGGGGTGACTGTCCCGGTCGTCGTCAGAACGGGGCACGTATTCACGGGCACGGGCGCGCTTCCGCTCGATGCCCAGGTCGACGACGAATCCGGCATCGCTGTGCTGGAAAGCGCGACGTCGCTTGCATCGGGCGGCTTCGACGGTGGCTATGTCGGCGCGGACTCGAACTTCAAGTACACCGCGTCGCTGATCCAGGGCGGCCTCGGCACCTTCATCAATCCGACCACGCAGGCGGCCGAAAGCGGCTTCGGTCTGGGATACGGCGCTGGCAATCCGGGCCTCGTGAGCGTGATCGACAAGCAGGGCAGCACGGGCTACGCAATCGCGGGCGGCGGCCTTTACGCGATCTTCATCAACGGCACCGAAAACGGTGGCATCACGCCCAGTTCGGCCAATTCCGACACCGCCAGCGCGCCGTACTTCAGCGTCGGCGCGCAGATCAGCAAGTGAGTCTCACCCGAATCAACCGGGCTCAAGGGCCGCGCATGGCAGGAGGCAACACGAGCAGAAAGCAGCATCGGTAGATCAACAAGACCTAGAGGCGGCTGGACTGGGAGCTGGCCGCCCATAACAAGACTGGAGGCACGATGAACTGGAAGATCTTTTCGGTGCTGGCTTTTGCAGCGCCATTGCTCGGCGCATGCGGCGGCTCGGGCAGCGAAGGCGCGCCGCCGGTGGAAGCGCGCCTGTGCCCCGCGTCGCTCGACTACGGCACGACCTTCACGGGCGGCGGCGGCGACGGCGAACTCGTCAAGCTGCAGCTCGATACAACGAAGATGACCTGGCAGGTCGCCTACATCGAATCACCGATTCCCGCGACGACGGGCACGGTCGCACCGACCCGCAAAGGTCAGACGGCATCGGGCACGCTAACCCAGGAAACGCTGCTTCCCACCAATAAGCTCAACCAGTGCGCGTTCCGTCTGAACGGCGCGAGTCTCGACCCGAACCGTCCGGCGCGCATTTTCGTCGGCGAGGGCGTGGCGGGCGGCACGATTCCGGGCGCCGAAATTTCGTTTGGCGGCATTCTCGGGCAAGGCGCGGTACCCGATACGAAATTCCCGTACTACCCGTTCATCGGCTTTTCCACGATCGAGACGAATCTGGCGAATGTCGCCGGGACGTACAACCAGCTCGGCTATCACCAGATTCCGTCGCAGAACTTCGCGCCGACTGTCGTCGATACGAAGATCACGATCAACGCCGACGGCACCTGGACCGAGTGCGACAACGCTGGCGTCAACGCCGGCAAGTGCCAGCAGCCGGGCACGAACTGGGCGCAATCGTCGAATGGCAGCGGCGCATTCGAAACCGACAACTTCCAGGGCCAGGGCAAGCCGACGCTCGCGACGTCGCCCGTCGGCAAGGGCTTCATGATCGTCGGCAAGCTGCGCAACCAGAACGTGCCGATCCTCGTCCGCACGGGCGTCGCGAATTCGACGCTGACGCCGAACCCGCAAAACGGCATCAGCGGCCCCGTCGCCGACGACGAATCGGGCATCTCGATTCTCGCGCCGCAGTCGACCATCGCCGTCAACTCGCAGAACGGCGAGTACATCGGCGTCGACAGCGAGTTCAACTACCGCACCAACGCGCTCGTCGGCACGCAGGCGACGCTGCTCGATCCGTTCAATCCGTCCCAGGCGTCGCTGACCAAGGCGCTGAATCTCGACTTCACGCAGGCCGTGCCCGGCGTCGTGACGTCGACCTACGCGAGCGCGGCCGCAGGCAGCGCGCCGACCGGCAAGTTCATTTTCACGGGCGGCGTGTTCGGCTTCCTGGACTTGTCGAACGCGTCGTCGCCGTACTTCACGATCGGCGCCTTCGTCCAGTAACGGACGCGAGGTCCACCGCATAGAACGCAACGAGGCGACCGCCACCCCGGCCGCTTCCCAGCCTTCGCGCTGGGAAACGGGCAAGCGGGAAGCGCAGCAGACGGCACCGATAACGCCGTCGCGTGCGAGGCAGGCCGCCCGCTCAGGAGGAACAGAATGAGAAAGCTCTTGGACGCGGCAATGCCCAACGCATTTGCCGCTGTATGCGTGGCTGCCCTGGCCACGCTATCGATGCCAGATGCCTATGCGCAGAAGGCCGGCGACAACCTCGTCTCGCTAGGCTGGTTTCACGTGATGCCGCAGGACTCGAGCACGCCGCTCACGACGCACGTCGCGCCCGTGCCGATCAACACGCCACTGCGTCTGCCGAACTCGTTCACATCGCCGGGCACGAGCCTGTCGACGAACAGTGCCGATACGCTCGGCCTCGTGTTTTCGCACTTCGTAACGGACCATTTCGCGGTGACGTCGGTGGCGGGCGTGCCGCCGAAGTTCAAGCTCTACGGCCACGGCACGATCCAGCCGCCCGGCCCGGCGGGTGCGCTGGGCAAGCAGGACATCGGCGACCCGGCCGTCAATCCGATCGTCAAGAGCGTGCGTCAATGGAGCCCGGCGCTAATTTTTCAGTATTACTTTGGCGAGTCGACGTCGAAGTTCCGGCCGTTTGTCGGCATCGGCGTGTCGTACAACTGGTTCAGCGACATCCAGCTGAATGAGAATTTCGTCACACAGACCCAGAACAACCTCGGCGCGGTTCTGGCTGCGGGCGCGGGCAAGACGGGAAAGACTACCGTGGAGGCGAAGGCGTCGTCGTCCTGGCAGCCGGTCTTCAATGTGGGCGCGATGTACAACATCACCGACCGCTGGGGCGTCACGGCGTCGGTGACCTACATTCCGCTGAAGACGACGTCGTCGACGATCATCAAGGCAGCGGACGGCACGGAACTGGCAGTGTCGAAGGCCGAACTGAAGGCTGATCCGATCATCACGTACCTCGCGGTGTCGTACAAGTTCTGAGTGCGCGGGGATCGGCGAAATCCGGGCAAAAAAAAGCCCGCCATGTTGGCGGGCTGAATCCATATCAGAGGAGACATGGAGGAGACAAGACAGACTATAGCAAATCACTTGGTGCGTTGCAACATGATGCGTTAGAGGGCCGGTTCTACGTGATCAAAGGGTGACAAAACGTCGCACCCATTCTTTTCAGGTACGATTTTGTGCTCTGCATCATACGACCGGACCGGCCGACGCCACACAGGCCGCATCCGTGTCCAGCTTTTCGACCAGCGCGTCGCGCATCAATGCGACCGGCCGCACCAGGCGTCCGGGCAGCGCGCCATGCACGAGCCACACATTCAGGCCGTTCCGGAAGTCCTGCACGCCGATGACCTGCAGCGCCCCGCGATGCGGACTGCGCGCCAGCACTTCCGGCGTTGCGAGGCCCACGCCCAGCCCCCGTGTCACCAGCGACAGTTGCAGTTCCGAGCCAAATGCCTCGACGGCGACGTTGAACGGCAATCCCGCCGCCGCCATTGCGCGGCTTAGCGCCGAGCGCATCCCACAGCCGTCCTGATTCAACACCCACGGGTAGCCCGACAAGGTCGCGAGCGTCGCCGGCTCGTCGGCAATGCCAAACGAGCGCGGCGCGACGACCACGGTCGGCTTGTAGGCCAGCAGCGTCGATGTCAGGCCTTCCGGCAACGGCACGCTTTCCGGCAGCAGCACGACGGCGGCATCCACTTTCGCCTGTTCGACGATCTGCAGCAAACCCGGCGACCACCCCGCCGTCACGCGCAGCGTCAGTTTCGGGTAGGCGCTGCGCAAACGGTCGATGGGCTGCTCCAGCGCAAGCTCGGAAAGAAACGGCGGCACGCCGATCCTGAGCTCGCCCGTCGGTTCGCTGTCGGGCGACGCGACGGACATCAGATCGTCGACCGCGCGCAGTACCGTGCGCGCAAGGCCATACACCTCGTTGCCCGCCGCTGTCGGCTTCAGCGGCTTGCTCTGCCGGTCGAGCAGTTCGATGCCGAGCATCGTTTCGAGGTTCTGCACGCGGCGTGTGAGCCCCGGCTGCGTCAGGAACAGCTTTTCGGACGCTCGCACCATCGATCCGCTTTCGACCACCGCCACAAAAGCCTGCAAGTCACGCGTGTTCAAAACAACCTCGCATAAACATTATCGAGATAATTCAATTGTCGCATAACGTCGGCATGCCTAGGATACGCCGGATCGAATCTCGGGGAGCCGAACCATGAACCAGCCTGCCGACACCTGTCCGCGCAGCGTCGCCGCTACGGCACCGCCACAGCCGCATTCCGCCGCGCCGTCGGTCGCAACGTTGAGCACGCCATTGACGCTTTTTTTCGCCGCAGCCGTCGGCCTGATCGTCGTCAATCTGACGGCGGCGCAGCCGTTGACGGGACCGGTCAGCCGCGCGCTGGATCTGCCGCCCGAACTGGCCGGCCTGATCGCGATGCTCCCGCAACTCGGCTACGCGGCAGGTTTGCTGCTGCTGGTGCCTCTGTGCGATCTGCTCGAAAACCGCCGGCTCATTGTCCGCACACTTGCCTGCTGTGCCGCGTTTCTCGCGCTTTCGTCGCTCGCGCGCTCGGGCTGGATGTTTCTCGCGTCCGTGTTCATGGCGGGCGCGACGTCGAGCGTGATCCAGATGCTGGTGCCGATGGCGGCGTCGATGGCGCCCGAAAGCCGGCGCGGGCGCGCCGTCGGCAATGTGATGAGTGGACTGATGCTCGGCATTCTGCTGTCGCGTCCGCTTGCGAGCGTGATCGCCGGAACATTCGGCTGGCGGGCGTTCTACGGCATCGAAGCGTTTGCCGACGTGTTGCTGGCCGTCGTGCTCTACCTTCAGCTACCGAACCACACGCCGCACGCCATCGCGCGCTACCCGGAATTGCTGCGTTCGCTATGGACGCTGCTGCGCACCGAACCGGTGTTGCAACGGCGCGCGACGCTGGCCGCCCTCTCACTCGGCGCGTTCAGCGCGTTCTGGACCACCATCGCGCTGCGGCTCGCGCAGCCGCCGTTCTCGCTCGGCATGCATGGCATCGCCGGGTTCGCGCTGGCGGGCGCGACGGGCGCGATCGTCACGCCGCTCGCCGGTCACCTCGGCGATCGCGGCGCGGGCCGCGCAACGCAGATCGTCGCGCATCTGGTGATGATCGCGGCCGTCCTCGTTCTGGGCATCGCCGGTGCTGGCTGGGGCGGACTCTCGCCAGCGGCGCATCCTGTGGCAGCGCTCGCGCTGCTGGTTGTCGGGGCGGCGGCACTTGACGCCGGCGTCATCGCCGATCAGACGCTCGGACGACGCGCGATCAATCTCATCAACCCCGCCGCGCGCGGTCGGTTGAATGCGCTTTTCGTGGGAATTTTCTTTGTCGGCGGGGCAATCGGCGCCGCGCTATCGGGCGTTGCGTGGGCGAGAGCCGGGTGGAGCGGCGTCTGCGTAGTCGCGCTGGGATTCGCGGTTGCCGTGTTTCTGTTCGGTTTCGTCGATCGCGCCGCGCAAGCCGGCCGTCGTTGACGAAGAAGCGCCCGCCGCGCCATGAGACGCGGCGAGCGCTGAAAGGCAAGCGTCAGTGGCGCACCAGCGCCATCATCGCGCCAAAGCCGACGAACACGCCGCCCGTCAACCGGTTGAACGCCTTCGCGACGCTGCTGCTCTTCAGCTTCGCGCCGATCCGCGTGCCGCAGCCTGCGTAGACGGCGTACCAGCTGACTTCCATCACCGCCGTCGTGGCGACGAGCACCGCGAACTGCGGAAGCGTCGGGCGCGAGGCGTCGATGAATTGCGGCAACAGCGCGGCCGAAAACAGAATCGCCTTCGGGTTGCTGCTGCCGACCAGAAAGCCGATGCGCATCAGCGCGCCGCGCGACGGTGCGCGCTTGCCGCCCATGCCATCGGTGGAAGCGTCGGTTTTTGCCGCTGCGGCTTCGCTCACAGGCGCGCGCCATGCCTTCACGCCGAGCCAGATCAGATAGGCCGCGCCGAACAGACGCAGCGTGTCGAACGTCGCGGGCCATGCTTTCAGAAGCACGCCGAGTCCGGCGACGGAAACAGCCAGCATCAAGATGAGCGAGGTCAGGCAGCCGGCCATCGTGGCCGTCGTTTGACGCATGCCGTAACGGGCGCCGTGCGTCATCATCAACAGCATGTTCGGGCCGGGAATCGCGCAGACAACGAAGATCGTGGCCAGGTAGAGCCACCAGGTATGCAGACTCATGATGCGTATTGCTCGATGAAATGAAAAACGGGCGGAACAGGCATTATGCCCGCCCCGCCCGCTCTCACGCAGTTCGGAACGCTCGCCTGCGCGAACGCGCGTGCGGTAAAACGAACGCCCGCGCCCTCAGCGCCCCGCGCGGCGCGACGCCACCTGGCCCAGCACGGCGAAATCCTTCTCGCCGTCGCCGTGCGCGACCGCTTCGATCAGACTGTCGCGCACCACGCTCGCCACCGGCAGCGGCGTCGACACCGACTCGGCAGCCGCCAGCGCGAGACGCACGTCCTTCAGGCCGAGACGCGCCTTGAACAACGCCGGCTCGTAGCGCTGTTCGGCGATCATCTTGCCGTAGCCCTGATACACGGGACCGGGGAACACGCTGTTCGTGATCACGTCGAGAAAATCCTGCATGGCGACGCCGTGACCGCCGAGCAAGGCCGACGCCTCGCCAAGCGACTCCACCGCCGATGCCAGCATGAAGTTCGCCGCCAGCTTCACGACGTTTGCCTGCTGCGGCAACGAGCCGATGCGCCACGTCTTCTGGCCGATCGAATCGAACACGGGTTGCACACGGTCGATCGCTTCGGCGGGCCCGGCGGCGACGATGGTCAGCTTCGCGGCCGCCGCGACATCCGGCCGGCCCATCACGGGCGCCGCGACGTAGTTCAGGCCGCGCCCGGCGTGCGCCGTCGCCAGCTCTTCTGCCAGCGCGACGGAGATCGTCGCCATGTTCACGTGAATCAGTCCGCGCGGCGCATGCTCGAGCAGCGATGCGCTGATGACGTCGCGAAGCGCGGCATCGTCGGCGAGCATCGAGAAGACGGCGTCGCCGGTGAAAGCCTCAGCGGGCGAACCGACGATCTGCGCGCCCAGCTCGGCGAGCGGCTGCGCCTTGTCCGGCGAGCGGTTCCAGACGCGTACGCTGTGTCCAGCTTTCAGCATGTTTGCGACCATCGCGGCACCCATTTCGCCGAGACCGATAAAACCGATGTCCATCAATCACTCCTGTTCAAGAACCCGAAGTAGAGCATAGCCGCGCGCGTCGTGCAGGTAATTGCCCATCGGCGCTGCGTGCGGCGCGGTGCCATACTGACGTCATGGTTACGGCCACCTTCCGCTTCTATGAAGAATTGAACGACTTCCTGGCGCGGCCGCAGCGTCGGCAGTCGTTCAGTTGCGAGTGTGCGCGCGCCGCAACCGCGAAGCACATGATCGAGGCGCTCGGCGTGCCGCACACGGAAGTCGAACTGATCGTCGTGAACGGCGAATCGGTCGGCTTCGATCACCCGCTGCAGGGAGGCGACCGGGTTGCCGTCTACCCGAAATTCGAGGCGCTCGACATCCAGCCGATTCTTCGCGTGCGCGAGCGGCCGCTGCGCGTGGTGCGTTTCGTCGCCGACGCGCATCTCGGCGGACTGGCACAACTGCTGCGGCTCGCCGGCTTCGACACACTGTACGACAACCACTACGCCGATTCGCATATCGAGTCGATTGCATCCGACGAAGGCCGCATCGTCCTGACGCGCGACCGTGAACTGCTGAAACGCCGCACGATCACGCATGGCTGCTACGTCCGTACGCTGAAACCCGAGGCGCAACTGCGTGAGATTTTCGACCGGCTGGATCTGGCGCGCAGCGCGCGGCCGTTTCGTCTGTGTCTCACGTGCAACGCGCCGCTGCGGCGCATTCCGAAAGACGAAGCAGTCGGACGCGCGCCAGAAGGCGTGCTCGAACGTCATGCGCAGTTCGTGACCTGCGACGTGTGCCGGCGTGTTTTCTGGGAAGGCACGCACTGGCGGCGCATGCGCGCACTGATGGACAGCGTGACGAACGCGGAAGCGCCGGCGAAATAGCCTGAGGCATTCACGCGCCGCGCGATGCGTACAATGCTGGATTGCTTACCTGTTAGAGGCCTTTCCGCATGGCAATGAAGAAATTCGACCTTGAGAAAAACAAGGCGCTGAAGCTCGGCAACGAGTTGAAACAGTCGCTCGCCGCCGACCGCTTCGGCAAGGCATCGTCGCAGCCGCAGCTCGACCGGCGCGAGCAGCGCAAGCTCGATCAGGCCAAAGGCCTCGTGCCGTTCGCGTGCAAGCTTCCGGAATCGCTTGTCGATCAGTTGAAGGAGCGCGCTGCAACCCATCCCGAAGGCATGAACGGACTGATCGCCGAGCTGCTGGTCAACGGACTCGCAGCGAGCGCTTGAGCGGCGCGGCGGGCGTCGCGCGCCCATTGCGCGGCTGCGCGGATCGAATGCGCGGCGAGCGCGTCGATAACGCGCCACAAATGCAAAAGGCCGAAGCATTGCTTCGGCCTTTCTTTTTGCTGCGCGAACGGGCTGCTTAGTTCTGCGTGCCCTTGTCGTTCGTGCCTGCAGCCGATGCCGCCGACGACACACCAGCGCGCTTGCCGTGCGTCTTCAGTTGCTTGTGAGCATGCTTCGGCTTCGCGGCGCTAGCTGCTGCCGGCGCTGCGTCGGATGCCTGTGCGAAAGCTTGAACGGACACCAGCGCGAGCGAGGCGGTGACGAGCGAGGCGATGATCTTCTTCATGTGTGTTATCCCCAAACCTGACGACTGTAAGTCAAATGTTGAATTGGAACCGCATGATGGCGAAGCTTGCTGGGCCGCACAGCGCCCGGCCGCTCCCCGCGGGGAGTATCACGCAGCGTTGGCGGTTTGTCATCTCATAAGCTTCGATATGTATTTTCCGGGAGACAGCTTCCTTACCGATTGCTTTCAACATCTCGACGCTTCGCCGACGGCCACACGGGTATCATGTCGGCTGCCATTCAATGACCGTCGTTTCGTCTGAACAGAAGGGACGCGAAACGATCTGTCCAGTCAGGAATTTCCGCTTGAAAACCGCCACCCGCCAACACCTGCGCGCGAATCTGCTGATGCTCGTCGCCGCGATGATCTGGGGCAGCGCGTTCGTCGCGCAACGCCTGAGTCTCGATTCGATCGGTCCGTTTCTCTTCACGGGGCTGCGCTTTCTGCTGGGCGCGTTCGTTGTCCTGATCGTGTGGTCGGTTGCGCGCCGGCGTCGCAAGCAGGCAGGTGCGGATGACGCGCCCGCTTCCCTGGTGCCCTCTCGCGCGTCTACGCTATGGCGCGACGGCGCATTGCTCGGCCTGCTCGTCGCCGTGTCGATCTCCTGCCAGCAGATCGGCCTGCAATACACGAAGGTGGCCAACGCGGGCTTCATCAGTTCGCTGTATGTCGTGATCGTGCCGCTGATCGGCGTCGCGTTGCGTCATCAGACGGGCATCGGCATATGGCTCGGCGCGCTGCTGGCCGCAATCGGCATGTATTTTCTGAGCGTCGATGAACATTTTTCCATCCTGTACGGCGACTGGCTGCAACTTGCCGGATCGTTTGTCATTTCGGCGCAGGTCGTGCTCGTGAGCCGCTTTGCACGCCGTCACGAGCCGCTGGCGCTCGCGCTGGTGCAGTTCGTCGTGTGCGGCGTGATAAGCCTCGTGGTGGGACTCGTTGTCGATCCGCTGCGCATCGAGGACATCGTGCGCGCCGCGCCGACCATTCTTTATGGCGGGGCACTTTCGGTGGGGGTTGCTTACACGATCCAGGTCGTCGCGCAAAAGGATGCGGCTCCCGCGCACGCGGCCGTGATTTTCAGCATGGAAGGTGTGTTTGCCGCGCTCGCCGGCTGGCTCGTACTGGGCGAAACGCTGGCGACGCGCGCGTTGCTCGGCTGCGCGCTGATGCTGGCGGGATTGATCGTGTGTCAGGTGATGCCGATGTGGACCGCGCGCCGCGAAGTCTCGTCGGATTCGGCGGAACCGGCCTGAGGCACCGTCGGCGCGCGCGTGGGCCGGCCGGCGGCGGAGATCCTACGCGGCCGCCTGCGCCGCCACCTGGCGCCAGCTTTCGACGGAACGACGCCGCTTCGATGTCGGCGGGAAAACGCACCAGCATCCGTCGTCGTGACGAAAGAAGAACAGGGAGCGCACGCCATCCGGCGCGGACGTTTCGACACGCACGTAGCGCGTGTGATCCCATTTGGTGCGGCCGAACTGCGTGACATGCACCGGCGCGGAAACCGGCCCCAGCCATTTCTCGACGAGAAACCGCAGCGACTGCTCGGTGGCGCTTCTCATGACGTTCTCCACGTCGTCTTGCCGCGGGTGCTCTCGCGTGCCGTGTCCGGCTTCTCCTGCTCCTCTTCGGCCGCTTCTTCCGCAGCAAGCTCCATGGCCCGTTGCGTTGCCGCCGCGCGCAGCGCCCTGCAATCTGCCGCGTGCCGTATGTCTGAGAGCATCCGGACCAGTTGTCGCGCGTTCCTGCGTTTCATAAGCACCCCCGCACCGCACAAAAGACTTGAGAAAGCACTTTAACTTTAGGCGTTGATCTCGCGTCTCTCTAGTTGTTTTGACGAAATAGCAACAGTCAAATTCGAATTGGATGACTGAGTATTTCATCGGTTTTCATCCTGCTCCCGGCTGCGCGTTCGATCTGTGCGCTGGCGACCGCAACGCAGCAACTGTGTGGACCACATGGCGCCTGGATTGGCACTGAATATGCGGTCGCGCGTTGTGCAATGCTTTCGTCGAAACGCTCAGTTCACCGAATGGGTGTTTGCGACAAGCTTGTCTGCAATGCAGCAAGTACCGCGCCAGCAGCAAGCAGACATGCCGAATAGATGAGTCCACGCTCCAGACCGACGCCGTCGGAGACCCACCCGATCACAGTCGGCCCGACGATCTGCCCGAATGCGAACACGATCGTGAACGCGCTGATGCCGCGGCCCCAGTGCGCGGCGGGCAGATTGTGGCGGACGAAGGCCGTCGTCGACGCGACGGCCGACAGGAACGTCGCGCCGAACAACACACCCGACGCAAACGCGACGACAGGATGCGCGACGATCGCAGGCATCAGCGTCGCCAGCGCGAGCAGCGCATTCAGCAGCGCGAGCGCCTGCCCGCCACGCATGCGATCGAGCAGCTTCGACCAGATCCGCGCCGACACGATCGTCGCCACGCCGAGCAGCAGATAGAACCCCGTCACGACGCCTTCGCTCATGCCGCCGTTGCGCAGCAGCGCGATGATGAACGTCATGTAGCCGATATAACCGACCCCGAACAGCCCATAACCGGCGAGCGCGAACGCATAGCGCAGCATCGGCGCAGCCTGCTGCTCGGCCGCTGCGGCGTCGGACGTGCCCGTGCGTATCACGTGCTGCCGGTCGATGCGTCGCGCGGCGCGCCCCGCGATCAACGACAACGCGACGCACGCCACAGCGAGCGCGAACCACGCCAACTGCCAGTCATGCGCGCGATGCACCAGCGCGAAGGAAGCGAGCGAAGCGGGAACCAGCAGCGCCGACGCGACGATCCCCCATCCGGTGCCGCCGTAGTACAGGCCGAGCACGAGGCCCGCATCGCGCGGACGCGATGTGGCGAGGCGCGCCGCCAGCACGCCGCCGCTCACGAAAATGAATGCGCTCGCGATGCCTGTCGCGACGCGCTGAACGAGCAGCGCGCCGGTATCGGACAGCACGCCCGTGAGGGCCATCAGCAAGGCCGTCGCAACGCATCCGCCGACAAACAGCGCCCCCGCCGACCAGCGGCGCGACAAACGTGGAAACGCAAGCGCGCCGATCAGATAGCCGAGCGCGTTCGCGGTGTTCATCGCGCCGGCTTGCGCGAAGCTCCAGCCGAGATCGCTTTTCATCGGCGGCAACAGCAATGCATAGGAAAAGCGCGCAAGCCCGAGCGCAATCGCGCTGCCCATCGACAGGCTCACGGCCAGCCAGAGCGTCGGCCCGCGCGCTGGAAACTCAGTGGCATCGGCCGCATCGGCGTGTTCGCCCGCCGGGGGCGTCGCGCGTGATGCGTGTCGCGGGTTGCTTGCCGTGACGCCGCTCAGGACATAGGTCCAGGCGATCACGCGTTGGGCGAAACCAGTCGTCATGTCGTTGTTTGTATCGATCGATTGGGCTATCACTGTACATCGCGAACGTTCGTTCAGCGTGCACGTTGCATCGCCTGCGGCGGGACCGCGCGCGAGGCTTGCCGCGCGCTTCGCAACCCTGCTAGCGTAACGGCACAATCACGACGGAGACGACGCTCGTGTTCAATCCGCTTCTCGTCCTGCGCCAATGGTTTCGCCATCTCGCGCGCAAGCGCGGCGCGGCTGTGTCGCAAGCGGTCGGCAACCGCCCGTTCCTGACGGGCATCGCGGGCACGCTGATCGCCACCGCGATGGCGGGTCTGACGCTCGCCACGCTGTACTCGGGACGCACCGACGCGCTGAATCACGCGCGCGAAACCTCGGCCAATCTGGTTTCGCTGATTTCGAGCGATCTCGCGCGCAACGTCGAGATCTACGATCTGTCGCTGCAGGAAATCGTCCATCGGTCGCAGGAGCCGACCGTCTGGCATCTGCCCGACGACCTGCGCCGCACCGTACTGTTCGATCGTGCGACGCTTGCGGCTTACCTCGGCGGCGCCTACGTAGTCGACGAGCACGGCGTGCTGAAGGCCACGCAGGAAGGCCCCGTCAACAAGAATGTCCGGTTCGACGACCGCGACTACTTCGTCGTCCATCAACGCAACCCCAGCGCGGGTCTGTTCGTCTCGCATCCGTTCCGCTCGCGGCTGCGCGAGCGCGAGCTTTCGTTTGCGCTGTCACGGCGCATCGACGCGCGCGACGGCTCGTTTGCAGGCGTCGCGCTGCTCGCCGTGCGCATCGCCTATCTGCAGCGGCTGCTCGACAAGGTCAACACGGGCCGTGACGGCACCGCGTTCATCCTGCTCGAAGACGGCACGGTGCTCGCGCGCAAGCCTTATGCCGAAGCCATCATCGGCGTCGATGTGGACCGGTATCCGCAATATCAGGTCGTGCACTCGGGAACGGCGGGATCGTTCATCGACGACTCTCCCATCGATCATGTGCGGCGCATCTATTCGTACGCGCATGTGCCCGACACGCCGCTCGTCGTGATCGTCGCACCCGCTCTCGACGACGTGCTCGCCCCGTGGCGCAAGCGCAGCGCGGTCGCGGGCGCGCTGACGTTCACGCTGGGCGCCGTCGTCGTGCTGGTCTGCTGGATGCTCGCGTTTGCCTTGCGCGACAAGGTGCGCGCGCAGACGCGCCTCGCCGAGCTCGCCGCGACCGATCCCCTCACCCGGCTCAGCAACCGCCGCACGCTCGATCGTCACCTCGACGAGGAGTGGCGCCGCGCGCGGCGCAACGGCGCGGTGCTGTCGGTGCTGTTCATCGACATCGATCATTTCAAGCGCTTCAACGACACCTACGGGCACGCCGCCGGCGACGAAGTGCTGACGGCCGTGGCCGACTGCATTGCATCAGTGGCGCGGCGCTCGATCGACGTAGTTGCGCGCTACGGCGGCGAAGAGTTCGCGGTCGTGCTACCGGATCTCGGAGCGAGCGCTGCGGCGAACTCGGCCGAAAAAGTCCGTCGCGGCGTCGAGGCGTTGCGCATCAGGCAATTGCCGGCCGTGACGGTGAGCGTCGGTTGCGCGACGGGCCGGCCTGCCGACGGCCGCAACGCGCAGGAACTGCTGGCCGCCGCCGATGCGCAGCTCTACACGGCGAAGGCGGCCGGCCGCAACCAGGTGCAAGGGGTGGACTGGACGCAAGCGCCGCCGGACGGCCTGAGCGATCACACGGATCCTGAGAAGCGCCACGCGTGAGCGTCACCACGCCGCGAAACCTGCGCGACCCGCAGAATTGCGGGCAAAACTGCTCACTGTTCACACGATGGCCGCACCGCCCGCCGACGTAGACTAAATCCTGTCTCCACGTTCTCCGTGATTCTTTACGCAGTCGGAATCATTGGAACGCTTCGCGCCACGGCTTCGTCCGTGGCGCTTTTCTTGAACGACACGGCGAACCTGGGACCGGGGCCGCGCTTCGACGACGCGGCCGGCTCGGAGACCTATCTGCACCGATATGAAATCGATTCAGGATCTGCGTACCGACGACATCGCATGTGAAGCGTTGCTCGGCGCCCTCGACGGCAAAAACACACTGGTCGCGATCTACGATACGAGCGACCGGCTCGTGTTCGCGAGCAGCGCATTCAAGCACGCGTTCCGGCTCAACCGCGAGCGCGGCGAAATCACATACGCCGATCTCGTGATGCGCGGCATCCTCGGCCAATGCGGCCCGCGTATCGAGGGCGATAACGCCGCAGCCGTCATCGGCGACGCCATCGCCGTGCGCCGCGAACGGGCCGGACAGCGCAGCTTCGCGACGGAACTGATCGACGGGCGCTGGTTCTGGATGACGGAATCGCTGCTGGAGAACGACTGGATCGTGCTGATCGGCACCGACATCTCCGCGTTGCGTTCCAGCGAGCAGGCGTGGATCGGCGCGCACGAACGCGCCGTGCAGGAAGCGCGCACCGACGTGCTGACGGGCCTTTCGAACCGGCGTCATTCGATGTCGGCACTAGAACTCGCGATCACGGCCGCCGTGGGCACGGAAACGCCGCTCACGGTCGCGCTCGTCGACCTCGATCATTTCAAGCAGATCAACGACTCGCACGGCCACGCTGCCGGCGACGCGGTGCTGCGCGACTTCGGCGAAGTCTGCCGGCATGCGACGCGGCAAACGGATATCGCGGGCCGTATCGGTGGAGAGGAATTTCTGGTGGTGTTTCCGTCGACGTCCGTCGAGCACGGCGTGTCGGCGGTGGAACGGATGCGGCGCCAGGTGATGAGCCGCCGTGTGCAGGTCGCTGGCGACTGTGCGATCCGCTATTCGTTTTCGGCAGGTGTATGCAAGGTCGAAACGAGCGACGATCTGAACACGACGCTCGCGCGCGCCGACAGCGCGCTCTACTCGGCTAAACGGGAAGGGCGCAACCGCACTGTCGCGTGGTCGGCGCCCTTGCAATAGGCTACTTCAGGCGGCTACCGCGAGTTGCTTCTCGTTGCTCAATACAAGAAGATGGCCACGGATACGTGCAACCACTTCGGGCCAATCGCCGCCGAAGCGTCGGCGGAAGAGCCGGGCCGTCGGATACCATGGACTGTCTTCACGCCTGTAATGCCAGCGCCAGTCGCCGTAGCTGGGCAGCAGCACCCATGTCGGCTTGCCCATCGCGCCGGCAACATGCGACACGGAAGTATCGACGGTCAGTACGAGATCCAGTTCGGCAATCGCGCTTGCCGTCTCCTCCATGCTCGCGATGCAAGCCCCGAGATCGTGGAAGTTGGACAGCCGCTGCCCGTACTGCGCTGCCTCGTCGGCACCCGCACCCTTTTGCAAGCTGAAAAACTCGACGCCTTTCAGCTTGAACAATTCATCGAGCACCGACAGCGACGGCAGCGAGCGCGCGCGGTCATTTTCGTGCGTCGGCGCGCCTTTGAAGACCACCCCCACTTTCAACACGTCGCGCGGCGCCGACAGCAATACTGCCGGCGCCTTGACTGGTGACGCACGGAGAAAAGGCACGGCCGGCGGCAGCGCTTCGAGTTCCAGCGGCACATATGCGGGAATCGTGTGCGGGAATACCCAGTAATCGTGCGCGGGCAGTTGCGCGGCGTTCTTCACATCGATCACAGCATCGGCTTCGCGCGATTCCTCGAACAGCTTCACGAGCGGCGACTGGCACACCACCGTCACATATGCTGCGCCACATCGTTCGCGTAGCAACCGCGCGAAGCGCAGAAAGAAGATTTCGTCGCCGAGGCCAAACTCGCTCCAGATAACGATCGATTTGCCCGTCAGAGATTCACCTTTCCACTCGGGAAACGTCGCCGGAGGCTGAACCGTCGTGCGGCGCTGCCAGCCGAAGATCGACATCGTCGCTTCTCGCAACTGAAAACCTTCCTGGAGATTGCCCCGCGAAATCTCGTGCAACGCGCGATAAAGACGCGGCAGATGTTCGCCCGGGAGCCGGTCGACACACTGCGCCCACAGGCTATCGATTTCTTCTTCGCGCTCCCAACGCAGCCATTCCATCGCCGTGCGATGGTAGACATGGAAGGCATACGGATACGTACGAACCGCACGCTGCCCCATCTCGATGCTGGCGTCAGCGCTGCCCGCGTGCATCAGTGCGTCGAGCGTCGCGCCGACAGTCGGCACCGCGCGCTTGCGCAGCACGATCTCGATTGCGCACTCTGCCAGACCGTGTGCCGTCTGATCCACCGCATTGCGCGAATCATCATAGTGATCGCGCACCAGACTCACCCGTTCGACCGAGGCGACATACGACAAGGTTTGCACCAGATCGAGCACGTTGACCGACTGAGGCAACTGCTTGCGCGGCTTGCTGATCGTGAAGCTCGCCTGGTGCCGACCGTTGAAGCGGCTCGGCCACGCGCCCTTCTCGTACAGATCTTCGTCGGGCACCGTGACGACCGCATGGCCGCCCGGCTTCAGCAACTCCAGCCACCTGGCCAGTGCCTTGCCCGGATTGGTGACGTCTGCGAGGAGATGACTGGCGTGCACGAAATCGAACGACGCTTCCTGGGTGCCCGCCATCTGCGTCACATCGCCTTCGCGCCACGATTTGACGTTGCGCACACGCGGAAAGAGATGCGCATGCGCGCTCAGCGGATCATTGCCTGCGCAGATGTCCAGACCTTCGCCGGCAAAGTAGCACTGAACGAAGGCCGGATCGTGCGAACGACGCAGCGCCGATTTGCTCGTCTCGTTCATGGCCGTCTCACGCCGCCGCCGACGCCGCCGCGCCCGCCTGTTCTTGCCACAGCGCTTGCATGCGCTCACCCAGAATCTCCGGACGACCCTTGAAGATCAGCTTCTCGATAGCTTGCGGACCGGCCAGCTTCGCAGCGAGCGCGTGACGCTCTTCCGGATTCTCGATCAGGCGCAGCGCGGAGGCCTTGTACTCTTCGTTGGTCTTCGCGACCATCCACTCGGGGAAACCGAGACGGCGGAACATGCCTTCGTCGATGTGCTCGTGCACTTCGCGCCCGGTCTTGCACACGCCCACGAGGCCAGCCCACACCGTATCGACGATACCGTTGGTATTGCCGAACGGGAACGGATTCAGGAACAGGTCGCAGCCCGCGATCACCTTCATGTAGCTGCCGTAGTTCTGGTGCTTGTGAACAACCGCCTTGTCGCCCATCAGACGACGCACGAGGTTGCGCACTTGCGGGAAGATCAACCCGTTCGCCTGTCCCATCAGGAAGTGGAACTCGACAGGCACCTTAGATTCGTTGGCGATCTGCGCACAGGTATTCAGGAAGCCCGGGTTCTGCTTGATCGTCGTACCAGCGACCGCGATCTTCACGACGCCATTCGACGGTTGCTTCTCCGGCAGTTGCAGTTCGAGCAGCGCAGCGGGTGCGCGATACGGCATGCCGTCAGAGGGCAGCTTAAGCAGCTTTTCGCTGAAGCACGCTTCGTCGCCAACATAGTCCTCTTCGACCACCACGTAGTCCATTGCGTGACCGTGCGTCGTCGCCGGGTGGCCGAGCGCCATCATCTGCAGTGGCGCAACGCGCAGGCATGCCAGCACCATCGTGATCGGGAACATACCGACGCTCGGCATGTACATCATTTGCGCGTTGCGCGCTTCGCTCGTATCACGCACGTGCCGCGCGGTTTCCCACAAATTCGCGCCTTCGAGCGGAATGAACTCGTGAAAGACTTCCTTGCCCACATCGTCGACGCGACCGTTGTAACCCATCCCGATCAGATGGAACTTGTCGCGCATCGCGACCATCGTCTGCGAATGGGTGCGGTAGATCGAGTGGTTCTTCGAGAACCATTCGAGTACGACGAGAAGGACGGGTTTTTCGCCCTGCGCGGGCTGCACCGCGGGACGTTGCACGTCGTGAATGCCAAGGCTCGCCAGCTTGCGGCGGATCAGTGCGTTGATCGGCTTCTTGATGTCGTGCTTGCCCGGCAGGTCGGCGTAGCTGCAGTGCATGTACATGTCGTGCATCACGCCCATCGGCAGCGCGTCGATTTCCTCGATCTCGGCGAGCCGCTCCGGCAGCCAGCGCAGCAGCATTTCGCGCTTCTGGTGCGCGGACGGCGTGCCAAGGAAGCGCGACGACATGATCGTCGTCGCCATGCTCGCCAGCAGCGAGCCCACGTTGACCACCGCGCCCTTGCCGAACAGCACGCCGTTGGCGTTCTGGATCAGCACCTGGCCGTTGGCCAGCAGCGTGCCCTGGATGTTCGACGGCACGCCCGTCACCACGCGGTTCAGCGCTTGCGCCTGTGCGTTGGGCTGGTTGAACTGCACCGTGTTGCCCTGGCCGACGTTGAACGTATCCCAGTTGATGATCGCGCGCTGGCTGCCCTGGTTGATGTTCATCGTGTTCGCGTTCTGCGAGATCGCCGCCTGACCCGCGACCACCTGGCCGTTGGTCGGCAGTGCCTGCGCGTGAGCGAGCGACGGATCGAGCGTCAGCAGCGCGAGTGCCGCCGTTGCCGTCAGCGACGACACGACGCCGAGTTCACCGCGCGGGCTTTCGCCTGCGCTTTCACCCGGCGCCTTGCCCTGGCTGATGACGTTTTCTGCAACGGCAACCAGCATACCCAGACGTTTGCTGAATACCCGACGGAACCGATTCTTGTTCATGGATGGAGACTCTCTAGAGGTAAAAGATAAAAATCGTGACAACTGCGTCGCAGCGTTTCGATTTCCGGGCAAAGCAAAGCCATAGGCTCCGCACGATGCGGTGTCCTGATGGCCTCTCCCGGCCTGGATAAAAATGGGGAATCGATGAAGCGCCATGACTGGCAGTGCGGTTCAAGACGCCTCGATCAGAGCGATCTTTGGCAGAGACCTCGGCAGTACCGTATTTGGCTACCGAGGCTTTTTTGAGAATCCGAACCGCGCGTACGAATCCTTGTTGCGCATCCTAGAAGTCACTCCCCTCTGGATACATCGGCCTATTCCTAAATCGTTGCGATAAGACAAAATCAGATGCTGGGAATTGGAAAGCAGGCGAGACGACGCGGCGACTGCGTGAGCGGCTAAGGTGTATTGATATGGCGCTTGGCCAAGGGGAAACGCATCATTGAGTGAGCGCAACATAGCAGTCGATAGGAATACTCCTAGATTTATCGACGACTTTTCGGCGATTGGAGAGATCGCTGCTGCCGGCCGCTCGCGAGGCCGGCAGCGTAGGTGGCGCGATTAGCTCGTCAGATCGATACCATCGGATGCGCGCGACGGCTCGGCATGCATTGGATCGATCCCTCGTTGCAGCCAGCCGTGCGCTTTCACGACATACGGCTTCCCGTTCGACACACCGCTCTCCGTATAGAAGAACTCGTGCGTCTGCATGTTCACCGACAGATCGGCCTTCGTTTGTGACGTCGTATCTTCAAAATCGAAGTGTTTGATGCCGTCGGCGGCATCGCGCAAGGTCAGATGACGATTCAGAGCGCCGTTCCCCGTGAGCAATCGTGCATCCGCCACGTGGGTTGTCATGTCGATCGTGACGTGATCGAGCGATGCTTTGGCCCAGTACGACGATTCGCCGGCCTCGAGCGTCAACGGCTGCGCTTTCGCCAGATACCAGTGCTCCTCCGTGTGCGTAATGAAATAGGCTGCTGCGCCGCCGATGCCCATTGTGCCCACCACGCCCGCCGCCACCGCTGCGCCGCTGCTGGAACCGCCTCCCGATGCGCTGCCCTGAGTCTGGCTCGATGCTCCGTTCGTTCCACCGGCAGGAATGTCGCCCGATGTGCCGTTCGCGTCGTTGTTGATCGCGCCGTTGTCTGTGTTGGTATTGGCTCCGTTATTCCAGCCATTGTCGGAATGGCTGCCCGACTCGTTGCTGGAGTTGTTGTCGGTGCTGCCGCCGTCGTCGGGTGTTCCGTTCGATCCGCCGTCATCCGCGTTGCTCGCGCCGTTGCTGATGTTGATGATGAGCTTGCCGTTGTCGGTGATATCGATCGCGCCGCTCTGGTCGTAGCCGTATGCATGCGTCGAGTTGCCATCGATCACCAGCGTGCCGTTTCCGGAGACATCGATCGTGCCGTTCATGTCGACACCCGTCGCGTTCACCGAATCGCCACGGATCTCGCCGTTCGCGTTGTCGCCAATGTTGATGTTGCCGTTCAGATCTATGCCGTCGCCTTCGGACGATTGACCCGTCAGGTTCGACACGCCGCTGTCGGCGACTTCGATCGTGCCGTTTTGTGCGATGCCTGCGCCGTTTGTCGACAAGCCCCAGATATTGCTGGTGCCGTTGTCCGCGACATGAATCGTTCCCGTCTGGTCGACGCCTTCGCCATTGACGGACGTGCCCGTGATATTCGACACGCCGTTGTCCGCGACTTCGATCGTGCCGTTCTGGTCGACGCCCACTGCATTCGACGATACGCCCCAGATATTGCTGGCACCGTTGTCCGCGACATGAATCGATCCCGTCTGATCGACGCCGTCACCCTTGACGGACGTGCCCGTGATATTCGACACGCCGTTGTCCACAACTTCGATCGTGCCGTTCTGGTCGACGCCCGCTGCATCCGACGATACGCCCCAGATATTGCTGGCACCGTTGTCCGCGACATGAATCGCGCCTGTCTGATCGACGCCGATGCCCTCGTCCGAGCGTCCGCTGATATTCGACACGCCTGCGCCCGACACCGCGAGCGACCCGTTCTGCTCGACGCCCGCCGCATTCGCAGAGATGCCGCTGATGTCGCTCGTGCCTGTATCCGCAACGACAATCGCGCCGTGCAGATCGACGCCTTCTGCATCGATCGATCGGCCTGTAACGCTGGACGCACCAGTCTCCGATATCACGATTGCGCCGCCCAACGCGACGCCGTCACCGGCATTGGACATGCCCTCGATCCGGCTCGTCCCGTTGCCAGCAACGGCAATCGAACCATTGCCGCGTTGTACGACACCTTCGGCATTCGTCGATGTCCCTGCAATGCTGGATGCCCCGTCCCCGGAAATCGCGACCGCACCATTCTGCGCGACGCCCGCGGCATTGATCGACGCGCCTTCGATCCAACTCGTCGCCTGCTCACCGATATTCAGCGTGCCATTCAGATCGACGCCATCACGACCAGTCGAATTACCCGTCACATTCAACGAGCCTTGGCCGGCAAGGTCGATCACACCGTTCTGCGACACGCCCGCGCCGGCTGTAGACACCCCCGACACAGCGGCCGCGCCGTTTTCCTCGACGAGCAGTGCGCCGTTCTGCTCGACACCGCTGCCAGTCGTCGATACGCCGTTCACCACGAGCTGACCCGTTCCGCTGACGCTCGCCGCGAGGTTGTTCGCCATCGTCACGCCCGCGCCCGTTTGCGCACTGCCGCTGACGAATGCCGATGCGTTGCCGGAAACATCGAATGCGTCTTTCAGCAGTACGCCCGAATTGCCGCCCGACTTACCGTCGACGTGAAGCGTTCCGTTATCGCCGACATCCGTGGTCGAAAGCGCGACGCCGTAGCCGTTACCGCCCGATACGCCGCGCACGTTGGCCGTCCCATTGCCGCTGACATTCAGATGATTGCCCGACTGATTGCCGACCGATACGCCCGTTCCCGAACCTGACGTGCCATTCAGATCGAAGCTGCCGTTGCCCGTCACGTCGATACTGCCGAAGCCGACGAAACCCGTCGTCGAACCCGATGCGTTTCCGGTGATGCTCAATGCGCCATCGTCTGCCACCGACAGGCTGCCGTTGCTCTGAATGGCGTTCGCGTTAGTCGAACTGCCACTGATGTCGAGCTTTCCCTGCTGGTCGACGGCGGTGTGGCCCGTAAGCGAAATGCCGTTGCCATTCACCGATGTCCCGGCGACATCCGCCGAGCCGTCACCGGCAACATGAATGCTCGCGGTCGACGATTGACTCACGCCTATGCCGTTGAATGAAGTGCCGCTGATCGTGAGCACCGCGGCGTCGCGCACGGCTAAATTGCCGTTCAGGCTGACGCCATCGGCGTTGCGCGACGAGCCGGAGATGTTCAGCGTGCCATTGCCGTTCGCTTCGAGCGCGCCCGTCAGATAGACGCCTGCCCCAGTCGACGCAGCGCCCGCGATCGTGCCGCTGCCGATGTTCAGCGCATGGCCATCGAGTTCGACGGCGCGCCTTCCCGCGGCCTGACCGGGGCCGCCTGTCGTGTTGCCGCTGATCGTGAGGTCGCCGCCATTCAGATCGAATGTACTCGCGGCCGTCTGGTTGACGGATCCGTTTGCCGCGCCCATCGCGGCCGTCAGGTTCAGATTCAGTTTGTCGGACGTCGACGTGATGTTGCCGTTCAGTGCGATGCTGCCGTCGGCCGCGAGCGTCAGGTTCGCCACGCCGCCTGCCGTCTTCGTGATATCCGCACCGGCCTGCTGCACGATGTTGCCCGTCGCCGTGCCCGCGCTTGCCGTCGTGATCGTCACGTCCGTGCCCGCGTTCAGCGCGTTGCTGATCGTCGTGTTCTTTACCGTCGCGCTCGTGTTTGAGCCGCCGCTGAACGTGCCGTCGAATACGTTGCCGCTGTAGTTCGCATCCGCGCCCGTCGCGATGGTGATATTGGTCGGATCGATCAGCCATTCGCCAGACTTGCCATTCGGCGCTGCTGCGCTCACCGTGCCTTCGACATTCAGGCTATGGCCCGAGGTTTCGACGAAGCCGCCGTTACCCTGGCTCGAACCTGCCTTGATCGACGCGCCCGCATCCACCTGCGTGAAGTTCGCGAACTGCACGCCGTCCTGCAGCATCGATTGCGCCTGCGTGCCGTCCAGCTTGTGCAGGCTGTCACCACCGATGATCACCTTGCCGCCTTGCGTCGCACCGCTTGCATCGATGCTCGCGTTACCGAATACACCGACGCGGTCGCCCGACAGCACCACCGTGCCGCCCGCGCCCGTCGCGTTCGATGCATCGATCCTGCCCGTCACCGCCACATCGCCCGTGTTGCCTGCATCGGCCACCACCGTGCCCGCGCGCGTCACGCCATCCAGATTCACCACCGTGTTCAGCAGCGTGTTGCTGCCGCGTGCCGTCAGCAGCACCGCACCGTTCTGTGCGTTGATTGTGCCGCTGTTTTCTGCCAGCGCGTTCGCCGTCGCGTTCGTCAGCGTCAGCTGGATGCCCTGGCCGTTAGCCAGCGCCACCGTCGCACTGTCGCCTGCTGCGAGCACCACCTGGCCGCCCGGCGCCGTCGTGATCGAGCCTGTGTTACGCGCCTGATCGCCCATCAGCGTCACATAGCCCTGCGCCTGGATCGTACCGTCGTTGACCACGCCTGCGTTCGTGCCCGACGACTTCAGTTCCAGCGGGCCGCCCGCCATGAACTGGTTCGTATCGATCGGTTTGGTCGTCGCCAGCAGCGAGCCCACGTTGACCACCGCCCCCTTGCCGAACAGCACGCCGTTGGCGTTCTGGATCAGCACCTGGCCGTTGGCCAGCAGCGTGCCCTGAATGTTCGACGGCACACCCGTCACCACGCGATTCAGCGCCTGCGCCTGCGCGTTGGGCTGGTTGAATTGCACCGTATTGCCCTGGCCGACGTTGAACGTATCCCAGTTGATGACCGCGCGCTGGCTGCCCTGGTTGATGTTCATCGTGTTCGCATTCTGCGAGATCGCGGCTTGGCCCGCGACCACCTGGCCGTTGGTCGGCAGCGCCTGTGCGTGTGCGAGCGACGGATCCAGTGCCAGCAGCGCGAGCGCCGCCGTTGCCGTCAGCGAGGACACAATGCGGGCACCTCGTCCTCTCTTGCTCGACGAACTCTTGCGCTGGCTGGATCTGTTTTCTGCGACCGCGATCAACATGCCCAGTCGTTTGCTGAACTTGAGGCGGAATCGTTTTTTGTTCATGTAGGCGGACTGACGGAGAGGTAAACGATAAGATCGCTTCGTTTCAGAGCGATCCATTTATATGGATACCTAATCAAAATGATCAGGCAAGCCAACCCGTAATCCTAGAACGCGAGGACCACACCCGTTGTAGTCACGTTCCGAATGCTCGTCGTATTTGTCTGAAATTCGGCGCGTGATTCGCGTCGCTTCACCGAAAAGCGAATAGACGAGTGAAACTTCCGCCGAACGGCGATGAAGCTTCTATCGACACCCGCCAAATCGTTCATCGACTTCACGCGGAATATTCTCCGGCGTGACGACGACCACCGACGACGACGCACTCACCGCCGACGCCGGCAACAGCTTGTGAAAGCTCATCACATGCTGGCACGCGCACCGCATGTCCTGCCGCAGATCGTGATACAGAACTGCGGTGATTTCGCGCCCATGCAGCAGCTGCACGTTTTCGCGGTCCAGATCGTGCCCGATGAAGCACTTCGGATGCTGATTCACCGCCTTCAGCGCGCGCAGAATGGCGGCATTGCCGCCACCCATCGAATAAACCGCGGTGATTTTCTGTCCCGCTCCCACAGCCTGGCGCACCCGCTCTTCCGTTTCCGCATCGAGCCCCTGCCCGCCGCTCGCGTCGATCAGGTCAAGATGCGCGTAGCGCTCGCGCAGCGTGGCACGAAAACTGGCCTCGCGTTGCTCTTCGCCGCGAAAGCGTTCATTGCTCATCGTCACGAGCACGTTGCCCGCGTGCTTGCCGAGCGAATGTCCGATCAGATACGCCGCCGTCGCGCCGCCGACACGATTGTCCAGTCCCGCATACGCAATGCGTTCCGACGCCGGGATGTCGGTGAACATCGTCACGACGGGAATCTCGCGCTGTTTCAAATCGGCGATAGCCTGCGCAATCTCGGGCACGTCCCGCGCTTTCAGGAAAACACCGTGACTGCCGCGTCGCGCAATGGCGCGCAGCGCATCGACGACCTGCGCCGTCGTCATCGTTTCCTGCATCAGAAAGCGCGGCCGGAAGATCGCAGGATGCAGGCCCGGCACGATGTCTTCCAGGGCATCGCGGATTTCGTCTGCAAAACGGCGCGGCGCCTCGACCACCACGTCGATGACGAGCTTGCGGCCGCTCGTCGCCATCGTCAGCTGCTGCTTCTCCAGTTCCCGGATCGCTTGCTCGACGCGCCGCCGCGTGTGCTCGCGAACGTGCGCGCGGCCGTTCAGCACGCGGTCGACGGTCGCCGTGCCGAGTCCCGCCTGCAAAGCGATTTCCTTGATCAGAAAGGGATGACTCATGGCTCACCGAACGAACGCGCCGCCCGTTCTTGATGTGTTTTTGATGTTTCGATGGTAACGCAGCGACGGAGATTGCGGATAAGCTGGTTCGCAGCATCGGACAAACCGGTTGCATCGGAGGAGACGAGATGAACCCCCAGCATCTGCCTTCAGGCGGACAAACATGGTTTCGCGAAGCCGACTGTTCCGTCGACGACTTCGCGTCGCTGATCGAAACCTCACGTGAAATGCGACCACGGCCGCGTCTTGCCGCCGACGTCGCCCACGCCATCCCCGTCTACGACGGCGATGCGCTGCGGCCCATCGTGGCCGACGCGCATCGCCGTCCCGAACTGCTCGCCGAATGGGCCAGCGTTCTACTCGACGGCGCCGGCGTATTCGTGCTGCACCGCGCGTACGACGACACGACCGCCATCGACGACGCGACCGCAATCTTCGAATCGATCATTCGTAGCGAGCGCAAGGCGGGCGGCGGTGCCGATCACTTCGCGAAGGCGGGCGCGAACGACCGCATCTGGAACGCGCAGGAAAAGCTGTGCCTCGCGGCACCGGAGGTGTTCGTCCGCTACTTCGCGAATCCCGTTCTGGTGGCGGCCGCCGAAGCGTGGCTCGGGCCCGCGTATCAGATGACGTCACAGGTGAACGTCGTGCGGCCGGGCGGCGAAGCGCAACAGGCGCACCGCGATTTCCATTTGGGCTTTCTCACCGTCGACGAAGCGCAGCGTTTTCCCGCGCATGTGCACACGATGTCGGCGCTGCTGACGCTGCAAGGCGCCGTCGCACACACCGACATGCCCGTCGAGAGCGGCCCGACCAAGCTGCTGCCGTTCTCGCAGCGTTACCCGCAGGGCTATGTCGCGTGGCGACGCGCGGACTTCCGCGCGTATTTCGAATCGCACTACGCGCAGTTGCCGCTGCGAAAAGGCGACGCGCTGTTCTTCAATCCCGCGCTGTTTCACGCTGCCGGCTCGAACCGCACGCAAGACGTGCAACGGATGGCGAACCTGCTGCAGGTGTCGTCGGCGTATGGGCGCGCCATGGAATCGCTCGATCGCACGAGAATGTGCAACGCCGTGTTTCCCGTGTTGCGGGACATGCGCGCGCAGCAGCGTCTCGACGCGGCGCAAACGGCGGCTGTCATCGCGTCGTGCGCGGAAGGCTACGCGTTCCCGACGAATCTCGATCGCAATCCGCCTGTGGGCGGACTCGCGCCAGCCAGTCAGCAGCAGATCCTCGCGACCGCGCTCGACGAAAGCTGGTCCGACGAGCAATTCGCCGACGCGCTGCGCAACCTCGAGTTCCGCAACGCGACGCATTAGCCCCGCACATTCGATAACGACGGAGACGACATGGTGACAGGCACGATTGGCCGGCGCATCCGGCTGGGATTGATCGGCGGCGGGCCGGGCTCGATCATCGGCGAGACGCATCGCATTGCGGCGCGCCTGGACGGCCAGTACGACATCGTTGCAGCCGCGCTGTCGTCGAATCCCGACCGCGCGCGGCAGGCGGCGCTCGACCTCGGCATCGGCGCGGACCGCGCGTACGCGTCGTGGCAACAGATGCTCGAAGCGGAAGCGGCGCGCCCCGACCGCATCGACGCCGTCGCTGTGATGACGCCCAACGACTCGCATCACCCGATCTGTATGCTGGCGCTGGAGCGCGGCTTCCATGTGATCTGCGACAAGCCGCTGGCCAACGATCTCGCGCAGGCACGCGAGATCGCCGCGCGCGTGGAGGCGACGCACGCGGAGTTCTGCGTGACCTATTGCTACACCGGCTTTCCGATGGTGCGTCAGGCGCGCGACATGATCCGCGCGGGCGAACTCGGCGAGATTCGCCAGGTGCATCTGCAGTATGTGCAGAGTTATCTGGCCGGCCACGATCTGCCGGCCGGCTGGCGCACGGAAGCGGGACGCGCGGGCAGTTCGCTCGTGCTGATGGATATCGGCACGCATGCGTTTCATCTGGGTGCTTACGTGACGGGGCTAGACGTAACGCGGTTGTGCGCGGACGTCGGGTCCGCAATTCCCGGCCGCACCGTCGACGACTACGTTTCCGCGTTGCTGCGCTACGAGAACGGCGCGCGCGGTTCGCTGTGGGTCACGAATGCGGCAGCGGGCTCGGAGCACGGATTGAGCTTCCGCATTCACGGCGACAAGGGCGGGCTGGAGTGGCATCAGGAAGAGCCAAACCGGCTGATCCATCGGCGGCAGGACGCGTTCGAAGAAATCATCACGCGCCGGCTGGGGCCTGCGACGAGCGAAGGCGCACAGCGTTCGACGCGTATCGCGATCGGTCATCCCGAAGGTTATCTGGAAGCGTTCGCGAATCTTTATACGGAGTTCGCGCAACGCGTTGCGACACGAATAGCGGGAACACCTGGCGACGACCAGCCGACGCTCTTTCCCGGCGTCGGCGACGGCGTGAAGGGACTGGCATTCGTTGCCGCATCGGTGAAAAGCATGGCGACGGGTGGCTGGCAGGAGGTCGAGCGCGTGTGAGACGCGCTCACTGCACGAAAAAAAAGCCCTGTTCCGCGGGGAACAGGGCTCGGTGGATGAGTCATATCGAACAGGCGCGTGGATGCTTGCCGACTGCTGCTCATCACGAGAAGCTGTTATTAGTAAAAGCTCTTTTTGCTTCGATTGGCCCCGCGCCTACTCCTTGCTGCTAACCCCAACTGCATTTGATGAACCGGTCTTTCGACTGCCTGTTGTTCGTGCTGCCTGTGTTGCTTGCGTTGCTTGTGTTGCCACTGCGACTGCAACTTCAAACCGCCAATTCAAACTGCTGATTCCATTGCTGCGAGTACTTCGGTTGTTACATCGACTTCCGTTGCTGCGCCTACTGCTACTTCGGTGACTGCCACTGCCGGTGCTTCCGTTACTTCTGCTACGACTGCTGGCAACCTGCGGTCTTGCGCAACGCGGAGGGGAACCGCGTCGATGGGCTGTTGAATCGTCGCGCCATGGAAAGAAGTATAGGAGCCGGCACGCGCATTCAATCGATGGAAGCGAGGGCGAATCGTGGCCCAGTTCGGCCGTTTGTCCGCACGCACGCACGCCAGCCGGCGTGCGCGCCACGTCACGCTCAGTTCGCGAAGCGGCTGCTCATCGCGTGCGATCGATAGTGGCTGCCAAACAGCACATCCGGATCGGCGCGGTCTTCGACGGGCGTTTCGCTCAGCTCGCGGAATGTCGCGACAAGGCTTTGCCACGACGCAGACCAGCGTGTCTCTCTCAAACGGCTGCCAGTGCTGTCGGTGATGCGCAGGACGCCGGTGTCAGGGAAAAAGGTCAGCGTGACCGCGATTCCATCGATGACACAGGTCGCAGTACACGGTTTTGTTGCCAGCACGATCGCCTCCGGGGTGTTTTGGTGAGGTCCGCTTCGATTAGCGGGCGCGCCCAATAACAGCAAGGTGTATGCCCGTATGCCGCGCGCCAACTGTGTCGCTTGCTACGTGCGCCCTGGCGGCGATTCGGGCTCGCGTGATCGCGCGCCGCGAACGAACTCGGGCACAGAAGTGTTGGCTCGGACCCTACACATGACCCGCTTGCTGGTTGCGAATTCCGACAGCGCGTTTTTGCTGCTGGATGCTGTTCGCCGGAGAGGCAGATTCATCGTCCTGCCACGGATGCAGGCGGCACGCGCGGTTTGTTTACCGTCTTTGAAGTTATCAATATGTATACGTAGTAGCAGTTAACAAGGGCATCCACTTTCTGTGGACAAGCGCCAAATCCGCTTTGCGCTCAACGGATTGCGAAACGTATACCTTTGCGCATAAGCTTGGGACGATTGACCGGAAGTTTGAATAACTTGTCCCATGTTCGGGCACACATCGTGTTTACCCAGAATCTGCCCACAGCAATCGCCTCCGTGATATCCCCATGTTGTCCATAGCTTCGTGTGGACATCTGGATGTCTAAAGGCCAGCTGGATGTTCTCGCGACGATTGGTCGTTGACCTCTGACGCGAGGGTCCTATAACGGAAAGTGACTTGAAGCACCAAGGGGGAACGGCCATGAATGAAGACCAGTTCAGTGCTTTCGAACATCGGGGATGGGAGCGCGTCGCGCAGCCCTATCACACGTTCTTCGGCAATCTGACCATCCAGTCGCACTGTGCGCTGCTCGATGCGCTGGCCGTGCGCCGTGGCGTGCGTTTGCTCGATGTCGCCTCGGGCCCCGGCTATCTCGCTGCTGCGGCGGCGCAGCGCGGCGCGGATGTCGTCGGGGTGGACTTCGCGGATTCGATGGTCGATCAGGCGAGGCGCATCTATCCCGCGCTGACGTTTCGCATCGGCAGCGCGGAAGACCTGCCGTTTGACGATGACGAATTCGATGCCGTCGGCATCAGCTTCGGCATGCTGCACTTCTCGCATCCCGAGAAGGCGATCGAGGAAGCGTTCCGCGTGCTTCGGCCGGGCGGCAAGGTCGGCTTCACGGTATGGGCTGCGCCGGACAAGGCCGTCGGTTTCTCGATCGTACTGAAGGCGATCGAGGCGCATGGACGGATGGACGTCCAGTTGCCGCCCGGGCCGGCGTTTTTCCGATTCAGCGACTGGGCAGAGTGCGAGCGCGTGTTGCTCGCGGCGGGCTTTCGCGAACCGCGCATCGAGGAAGTCGACCAGACCCTGCATGCCCGCTCGCCGGATGCGCTGTTCGAGATGCTGTTGCGCGGCGGCGTACGGGTTTCGGCGATTCTGAATGCGCAGACGCCGGATGCGCTGGCTGCCATCAGCAAGACCGTGCGCGAAGGCGCGGCGCGCTATGCCAGCGAGGATGATGTGCGGATACCGATGCCGTGCGTGCTGGCCTGTGCGACGAAGCCTTGAAGGCTACGCGAAGGAAACATCAGGGGGAGCAGAAAGGAGATTTGACTGGTTCTGGATACGTCCGCGAACGCGGCGCCGTATCCAGAACGCAGGTGAGACGGTTACGACAACGACATCAACACAAGGCGAACCACCTCACTCCACCGTCACCGATTTCGCGAGATTACGCGGCTTGTCGACGTCCGTGCCGCGCGAGCACGCCGTGTGATACGCCAGCAACTGCAGCGGCACGACGTGCAGGATCGGCGACAGCAGGCCGTAATGCTCCGGCATGCGAATCACGTGGATGCCTTCGTCGTTGACGATCTTCGTATCGGCATCCGCGAACACGTACAGCTGGCCGCCGCGCGCGCGCACTTCCTGAATGTTCGACTTGAGCTTTTCGAGCAGCGCATCGTTCGGCGCGACCGTCACCACCGGCATCGCTTCCGTCACGAGCGCGAGCGGCCCATGCTTCAGCTCACCCGCCGGATAAGCCTCGGCGTGGATGTACGAGATTTCCTTGAGCTTGAGCGCGCCTTCCAGCGCGATCGGATAGTGCAGGCCGCGACCGAGGAACAGCGCGTTTTCCTTGCGCGAGAACTCTTCCGACCACGCGATGATCTGCGGCTCCAGCGCCAGCACGCTATTGAGCGCGGCAGGCAGGTGACGCAGCTGGCGGATGTAGTCCGCTTCCTGCGCTGCGCTGACATGGCCGCGCATCTTGCCGAGGGTCATGGCGAGCACGAACAGCGCGACCAGCTGCGTCGTGAAGGCCTTCGTCGACGCGACGCCGATTTCGCGGCCCGCATGCGTGAGGAACGACAACTCCGTCAGGCGCACCATCGCGCTCGTACCGACATTGCATACCGACAGCGTGTGCTTGTGTCCCAGCGACTGCGCGTGCTTCAACGCCGCGAGCGTGTCGGCCGTTTCACCCGATTGCGAAATCACGACGACGAGCGCCTTCGGATTCGGCACCGAATCGCGATAACGATATTCGCTCGCGATCTCGACCTGGGTCGGAATCTTCGCGACGGATTCGAGCCAGTACTTCGCCGTCAGGCCCGAGTAGTAGCTCGTGCCGCAAGCGAGAATCAGCAGGCTGTCGATCTCCGAAAACGCTTTCTGCGCGTGTTCGCCGAACAGCGCCGCATCGAATGCATCGGTTTGCGGGATCGTGTCGGTGATCGCGCGCGGCTGCTCGAAGATTTCCTTCTGCATGAAATGGCGATACGGTCCGAGTTCGACCGCGCCGCCGTAGGCTGCTACCTGGCGCACTTCGCGATCGGCCGGATTGCCGTCGCGATCGAATACACGCACTTTTTCGAGCGTCAGTTCGCAGACGTCGCCTTCTTCGAGGAAGATGAAGCGGTCCGTGCTGCCCGCCAGCGCGAGCGCGTCGGACGCGAGGAAGTTCTCGCCTTCGCCGAGGCCGACCACGAGCGGGGAACCTTGACGCGCGCCCACCACCGTATGCGGCTGCTTCTTGTGCAGCACGGCGATCGCGTAGGCGCCATGCAGTTGCGCCGTCGCTTCGCGCACGGCCGCGAACAGATCGCCGCGATACAGGCTATGGACCAGATGCGCGATCACTTCCGTATCGGTCTGCGAGACGAACTCGTAGCCTTTGCCGCGCAGCATCTCGCGCAGCGACTCGTAGTTCTCGATGATGCCGTTGTGCACCAGCGCCAGTTCGTTGCGCGAGAAGATCGGGTGCGCATTGTCGGTCACGGGCGCGCCATGCGTGGCCCAGCGCGTGTGGGCGATGCCCGTTGCGCCCTCGAGATGCGTCTCGCGCACCTGATCGTCGAGATCGGCGACGCGCGCCACGCTGCGCGCGCGCTTCGGCTCGCCGTTCGCCAGCACGGCGACGCCACACGAGTCATAGCCGCGATATTCGAGGCGGCGCAATCCTTCGATCAAAACGGAAACGATATTTCGCTGCGCTACTGCGCCGACGATGCCGCACATAGTGAATGGTCCTTTGCAGTGTTAGGGGCCGAAAGCGCACCTCGTGCGCGCGTTTGCCTCAGCTTTTCTTTTTCGTCGGGCGCACGTAGCCCGTCTTGCCTATCTGGGTCTTTTCGTTGAGCACCAGCAGACCTTCTTCGACATCCTTCCAGACCGTCGTGCCCGCCGCGATCGTCACGCCGCGACCGATGCGCACGGGCGCCACCAGTTGCGTATCCGAGCCGACGAACACATCGTCTTCGATGACCGTGCGAAATTTGTTCGCGCCGTCGTAGTTGCAGGTGATCGTGCCCGCGCCGATGTTCACGCGCGCGCCGACGTCCGAATCGCCGATATACGACAGGTGATTCGCCTTCGATCCATGACCGAGCACCGCGTTCTTCACTTCGACGAAGTTGCCGACGTGCGTTTCGTCCGCTAGCGTCGCGCCGGGACGCAGCCGCGCGTACGGGCCGAGCACGGCCTGCGCGCCGACCTGCGCGCCTTCGATATGCGTGTACGCGTCAATGCGCGTGCCCGCGCCAACCGACGCATTGCGGATCACGCAGTTCGGCCCGATCGATACGTTATCGGCCAGCGTCACCTTGCCTTCGAACACGCAGTTCACGTCGATCGACACATCGCGGCCGCATTCGAGCGTGCCGCGCACGTCGATGCGCGCCGGGTCGGCGATCGTCACGCCTGCGACGAGCAGTTCGTCCGCGACGTTGCGCTGATGAATGCGTTCGAGCTCCGCGAGTTGCTGCTTGCTGTTGACGCCGAGCGTTTCCCATTCTTCGTCGGGCTGCGCGGTGACGGCTTCGATGCCCGCTTCAATGGCGAGTTCGACCACGTCGGTGAGATAGAACTCACCTTGCGCATTGTCGTTCTTCAGCGACGACAGCCAGCCGTCGAGGCGCTTCGTCGGCATCACGACGATGCCCGTGTTGATCTCGGCGATCTTCTGCTGTTCCGGCGTTGCGTCTTTCTGCTCGACGATGCGCTCCACCTTGCCCTGCGCATCACGCACGATACGGCCGTAGCCGGTAGGATCGTCGAGCGTGACGGTCAGCACGCCGTAGCCGTCGTGGCCCGCTGCGTCGGTCAGACGCTTGAGCGTGCTCGTCTTCGTGAGCGGCACGTCGCCATACAGCACGAGCGTCGGCGCGGACGCATCGAGCAGCGGCAAGGCCTGCTGTACCGCGTGTCCTGTGCCGAGCTGCTGCTCCTGCAAGGCGAACTGCACATCGGGCGCCGCAACGGCTTCGCGCACCTGTTCCGCGCCATGACCGATCACGACGACGAGGCGCGTCGGGTTCAGTGTGCGAGCGGTGTCGATGACGTGAGCAAGAAGCGGCCGACCGGCCAGGGGATGAAGCACCTTTGGCAATGCAGAGCGCATGCGCTTGCCGGTGCCTGCCGCCAGAATCACGATGTTCATGACGTGGGCGTATTCGACGAGTTTGGAGTGGGCGATTCTAGCACGCTGCGTGTGACTGCAACGTGGCCTTCCAGATCGACATCACCCCGCAAATACCTGTTTTAAAAGGCTTTGCGGGATGAGGAAAGTGTTAAACATCGTCGAATTGCACGAAGGAAATCGTTTGCGATGCCTGCTGCATCCCTTCTGATGCGGAATCGGTCGAACACGGCTCTTCGTCGAAAGCGATATCGCCTTGTGCATCGGCTTCGCCTGTGGCTCGCAACGAGGTGAACGGAAACAGCTTGTGATCCATCAGATGCGACGGCACGATATTCGACAACGCATTGAACATGTTGTCGACGCGACCCGGGAAACGCTTGTCCCATTCGCGGATCAGCGCCTTCATCTCCGCACGTTTCAAATTGGGCTGGCTGCCGCACAGGTTGCACGGAATGATCGGGAATTGACGCAGTTCCGCGTATTTCTCGAGATCGGTTTCCTTCACATACGCGAGCGGCCGGATCACGACGTTCTTGCCATCGTCCGATTGCAGCTTGGGCGGCATGCCTTTCAGCTTGCCGCCGTAGAACAGGTTCAGCAGCAAAGTTTGCAGGATATCGTCGCGATGATGGCCGAGCGCGATCTTGGTCGCGCCGAGTTCGCCCGCCACGCGGTAGAGAATGCCGCGCCGCAGACGCGAGCACAGCGAGCACGTCGTCTTGCCTTCGGGCACGAGCCGCTTGACGATGCTATACGTGTCCTGGTTCTCGATATGAAACGGAATGTCGAGCTTGCTCAGGTACTCGGGCAGCACGTGTTCCGGAAAGCCCGGCTGCTTCTGGTCGAGATTCACGGCGACGATGTCGAAGTTGATCGGCGCGCGCTCGCGCAGCCGCATCAGGATCTCCAGCATCGCGTAGCTGTCCTTGCCGCCCGACAGGCACACCATCACCTTGTCGCCGTCCTCGATCATGTTGAAGTCGCCGATCGCCTGGCCGACCTGGCGCGCGAGGCGCTTGAACAGCTTGTTGTTCTCGTACGCCTCTTTCTGCTCGCGGCGCGTGAGCGCGCGCTTGGGTTCGGCTGCTTCGACTTGAGCTTCGGCAATGGGCGCGGCCGCGTCGACGCCCGTCAGCGTTTCGGGAGCGTTCATCGCTCAGACCTCTTTGATATGGAAGACTTCGACGCCTACTGCATCGCAGTCGGGATAGACATCGGGCTTTTCCGTCGACAGACGCACGGCGCGCACTTGCGGATGCGCAAGCAGCGCTTTCGCAAGGTCGTCGCACAGCGTTTCCTGCAGATGGATATGCCCCTGGCTCACGCGTTTCGCGATCGTCGAGCGCATGAAGTCGTAATCGACGACTTCGCGCAGCTTGTCTTCGACGGGCGTGGACAGCGCGAGCGGCACGAACAGTTCGACGTTGATCACCACGCGCTGCTCGCCGCGCTTTTCGAAGTCATGCACGCCGATGTTGATGTGCACCTCGTAATCGCGCAGAAAGAGCCGGCGGCAATCAGCGAGCCGGGGATGAAGCAAAGCGGCAGACATGTTCGTTCCAGTACAAAAAGGGTGCGTGCGAACGCGCACGCAGTTGCAAATTGGGCGCGCTGTGCGGCGCGCCGGTGGGCGCAACGTCTAACGGCCGTAACGTTCGATCAACTGTCGGTCAGCGGTCGGCGCCCGTCAAAAACATCACATCGCGCGGCAGCGGCACGAGATGCTGGCCGCCGTCGACAACCAGCGTCGTGCCCGTGACGCCACGCGCATCCGCCAGATACAGCGCCGCCGCGACGAGATCTTCGACGCGCGACGCATGGCCGAGCGGTGTCACCTTGTGCGCGGCCGCGAAGCTTTCCGCCGTCTGATCGCCGGATTGCAGCGTGAGGCCGGGCGCAAGACCGACGACGCGCACCTTCGGCGCCAGCGCCTGCGCCAGCGCGACGGTCGCCGTGCCGAGCGCGGCCTTCGACAGCGTGTACGACAGGTAATCCGGATTCATGTTGTAGAGCTTCTGGTCGAGCACGTTGATGACGGCCGCGCGCAGCGACTCGTCGTGACGCGCCGCCTCGGGCGTGACCTCATACAACATCCGCGCGAGCACGAGCGGCGCGCCGACGTTGATCGACGTCAGATGCAGCAGCTTGGCGTAACCGACGTCGAGCGCGGTGTCCTCGTCGAACAGCGACGCGTTGTTCACGATGCACGACGGACGCCCGAGCGCCGCCGTGCAATCCGGCACGAGCCGCTCCACTTCCGCCTCGACGGACAGATCCGCCTTCAGCGCGACGGCGCGCCGCCCGAGTTCGGCGATTTCCGCGACCACTTCGTCGGCTTTCGCTTTCGACGAGCCGTAATGCACGGCCACGTCCCAGCCCGCTGCGGCGAAGCCCAGCGCGAGTCCACGGCCGATCCGGTGCCCGGCGCCCGTGACGAGCACGGTGCGGGCAGGACGGCCGGGACGGCCGCTGGCGGCGAAAGTATCGTTCGAGGCGGTCATTTACAATACGGGGATGAATCCGATAGCTCACCAACCCGATAGTTTACCTGCTCCCGGCCCGACCGCGCTCGCGCAGTCGGAAGCGCTGGTTTCGCAGATTCGCGCGGAGATCGACGCAAACGGCGGCTGGATGCCGTTCGATCGCTACATGGAGCGCGCGCTCTACGCGCCGGGACTGGGCTATTACAGCGGCGGTTCCGTCAAATTCGGCCGCCGCACGGAGGATGGCAGCGACTTCGTGACGGCGCCGGAACTGTCGCCGCTGTTCGCGCAGACGCTGGCGCGGCCAGTCGCGCAGGCTTTGGAGATGAGCGGCACGCGTCACGTGATGGAGTTCGGGGCGGGCACGGGCAAGCTGGCGTCCGGCCTGCTCAACGCTCTGGCTGAACTCGGCGCGCAGTTCGACACGTATTCGATCGTCGATCTGTCTGGAGAATTGCGCGAGCGTCAGCGGGAAACAATCGAAGCGCAAGCGCCCGGGCTGGCCGCGCGCGTGCGCTGGCTCGACGCGCTGCCGGAGCAGTTCGAAGGCGTCGTGGTCGGCAACGAAGTGCTCGACGCGATGCCCGTGCGACTGTTCGCGCGCATCGGCGATACGTGGGCCGAGCGCGGCGTCACGATGAAAGACGGCGCGCTGCAGTTCGAGGACCGCCCCGTCCAGTCGACGCACGACGCCGCTTTTCTGCGCGATCTGGACATCGAAGGCGATCACGACTACGTGACGGAAACGCACGATGCCGCCCTCGCCTTCACGCGAACCATCTGCACGATGCTCACGCGCGGCGCGGTGTTGCTGATCGACTACGGCTTTCCGCGTCACGAGTTCTATCATGCGCAGCGCGCGCAGGGCACGCTGATGTGCCACTACCGGCACCGCGCGCATGGCGATCCGTTTCTCTACCCCGGCTTGCAGGACATTACCGCGCACGTCGAATTCACCGGTATCGCCGAAGCCGGCGTCGATGCGGGCGCGGACCTGCTCGGCTTTACATCGCAGGCGCGCTTTCTGATGAATGCGGGCGTGACGGAAGCACTGAGCGCGATCGATCCATCCGATATTCCCAACTTCCTGCCCGCCGCCAACGCGGTGCAGAAGTTGCTGTCGGAAGCGGAGATGGGCGAACTGTTCAAGGTGATCGCATTTTCGCGCGGTATCGAGGGCACGCTCGACGCGTTCGCGCGCGGCGACCGCTCCCACACGCTCTAAGCGCTCCGAGCCGAGGCACACACGATGATCCGCTGGCTGCTGACTACTTTCATCGCGGTGGCCGTGCTGTCGGCGTGCTGGCCGTGGCTACGCAAGATCGGCATCGGCAGGATGCCGGGTGATGTCACGCTGCGGCTGTTCGGGAAGGAGTATCCGTTTCCGTTCATGTCGACGCTGGTGCTGTCGATGCTGCTGTCAATCATTGCGCGGCTGCTTTAGACCCGGCTGCCGTCACCTTTCCTGTTTGGCGGTTGTCCTTTTTGTGCGTGGCTTCGTTGAAGGAGCAGTCGTTGCCGCTGCGGGAATGGGTTCGAACAGCGCCGCAAGATCATCTTCGGAGAACTTGACGGCGCCCGCACCATCCTCAGAAAGAATAGCGTCTGCCAGCGCCGCCTTCCGCCCCTGCATCGCGACGATTTTCTCTTCCACGCTGCCTGCCGTGATCAGCTTGTAGACGAACACGGGCCGATCCTGTCCGAGACGATGTGCGCGATCAGTGGCCTGGTTCTCGGCGGCGGGGTTCCACCACGGGTCGTAGTGAATCACCGTATCGGCAGCCGTCAGGTTCAGGCCGACGCCGCCCGCCTTCAGGCTGATCAGGAACAGCGGAACTTCACCCTTTGTGAAGCGCTTGACGGGCGTGACCCGGTTGGTGGTCTCGCCCGTCAGCATCACGTACGGAATCTGCGCCTCGTCGAGTGCAGCAGCGATCAGGTCCAGCATGCCTGTGAACTGGGAGAACAGCAGGATACGGCGGCCTTCCTCTATCAGTTCGGGCAACATATCCAGCAGGAGTTCCAGTTTGGCCGACTCCCGGATGCGCGCGCTCTGAGCGTTCTTGACAAGCCGCGGATCGCAGCACACCTGGCGCAGCTTGAGCAGCGCCTCGAGTACGACGATATGACTGCGTGCAAGCCCCTTCTCGGCGACGGCTGCCCGGACTTTTTCCTGCATCGCCGAGCGGACGGTTTCATAGAGGTCGCGCTGCGCGCCCTCGAGCTCGATCGTGCGAACGATGGTCGTTTTCGGCGGCAGCTCGGTCGCCACTTCGTCCTTGCGCCGACGCAGCATGAACGGGCGGATGCGTCGCGCGAGCAGCTCGCGCCGCGTCGTGTCGCCGCCCTTTTCGATCGGCGTGCGCCAGCGCCGCGTAAAGTCCTGTCGCGTGCCGAGAAAGCCGGGCAGCAGGAAATCGAATTGCGCCCACAGCTCACCGAGGTGATTCTCGAGCGGCGTGCCCGTCAGGCACAGCCGATGCGTCGCCTGTAGTTCGCGAATCGTGGCGGCGGCCTTGGTGGCGGCGTTCTTCACGTACTGCGCTTCGTCCAGGATCAGCAGGTGGTAGCTGTGTTGAGCGAGCACCGCCTGGTCGCGCCACAGCAGCGCATACGTGGTGAGGATCAGGTCGTAGCGGCCGATTTCATCGAAACGCTCATGACGCTGCGGCCCGTGCAAGTCGAGCACGCGCAGGTCCGGCGTGAACCGCCGCGCTTCCTCGGTCCAGTTATGCATCAGCGTGGTGGGCACGACGATCAGCGCGGGACGGTCGAGTCTGCCCGCTTCCTTTTCAGCGAGGATGTGGGCCAGCGTCTGGACGGTTTTGCCCAGGCCCATGTCGTCGGCAAGCACGCCTGCGAGGTTTTGTTCACGCAGAAACTGCATCCAGCTGAGACCTTGCCGCTGGTAAGTGCGCAGTTCCGCGCGCAGCCCACGCGGCACGGGCGTTTCGCCCACGCCGGGTCCGGCGACCAGACGCTGGGCGAGCTGCCGGACCGAATCGTCGCCGTGAAACTGCCAGCGCCCGCTCTTGTCCAGTGCGTCGAACCGCGCCGCGTCCCATTTCGAGATGCGCACCTTTCCCTCGCCAAAGAAATCAAAGAGGTCGATCAGTACGCGCACCACGGGCTTCAGGCGCTCAGCGGGTAGATGCAGGCGCTCGTTGCGGTCGGTCACGAGCTGTACGTATTCATCGTCGCCGATCTCATCGAGCCGGCCCAGCAGCCATCTTCGATCGCGCCGGAACAGGTCCGTCAGCAAAGGTTCGAGCCGCACGGTCCGACCGTTGACGGAGACACCCATTTCGACGTCGAACCAGCCGTCGCCGGTCTCGCGGAGATCTCCTTCGATGGTGTCGATCTCGATGACATTGAAGCGAAAGGTATCGCTCATCGTCACCTGCCAGCCCTTCTCGCGCAGTGTCGGCAGATCGCGTGTGACAAAGGCGAGCCAATCGCCGGCGTTCTCCGGCGCCAGCATGTGTTCAGGAAACGGGCGCGGGCCATACGCGTGCCGGGTCGAAAACTTCTTGAGGCCGACCTTGCCCAGTTCCTTTATGCGCCTCTCTTCGGCGTCGTGCTGACGCGTGATCTGGACGGCATCACCCTTTGAATCGCGTACGAGCGTGGTGTCGCTATAGGCGTCGACGCTTTCGCCCGCGTAGTCGAACTTGACGGTCGCGAAATCCACCGCATTGGACGACGAGGCGCTTCCATATGTCGGCCGCGTATCGAACGACAGCACGGGAACTGGCGTCGCGTCGATGACGCGTAGGGCGGCCCGATCATGCGCAGGTGGCAGTGGCAAATCTGGCGCTACCTCACGCAACACCTTGCCGACGAGGACGGCCTCTTCGGGCGTGACGGGCGGCATCGACAGATACTCGCTGAGCTGGTCGGCCGGCCACGGCACATCAACGATTCCAGCTTCCCCCGTTTGCGCATCGACATACCAGCAGGGCTGCGTGGTCGTCATGAGCATCGTCGCGGGCGGCTCGGTCTGAAGTACGGGGCGCACGCTCGTATCCGCCTGCGTGCGCCATTCGATCTGGCCGCGACGCGATGCGCCGGAACGCAGCGCGCGAGTCTCTCCAGACTGAACGATACGGGTGGTCAGCGAAACAAATGCCCGGCCGGTCGCGAGGACCTTTTCCATGGTCTCGGCGCCCGCGGCGCCATCGAGCTTGTAGGTTCCCACGTAGCCGCGCGAAGGGCCCAACCACAACCGGCGCAAGATCGCCAGGTCGTCCGAGGTCACGAACTTCGGCGGTTGAACCAGCGCCTTCTCCACGTTATACCAGGGATCGTCGAGTTTCTGGATCAAGCCGTCCACATTCGTGCGGGTCTTGTAGAGACTGACGGCCGGATATCCCATGAACGATTCCGAAATCACGTAGGCGAGCACCTGCGTCGATCTCGGGGACTTTCCGCCGGTGCCCGCTGCGGACGGTGCGTGTTTCACCCGGAAGCCCTCGACCCACTTGAGCACTTCCGGGCGCACGCCGCTGGCCGGCAGCTTCTGGTGGTGCGGAAGGGCGGCGATCAACAAGGCCGCGACGTGCTTGCAATTGAATCCGACGGGGCACGAACATTGGCCCTCTATCCAGTCCGATGCGCTGCGCTCGAAGAATTGCACTCGCACGTCATAGGGCTTTGAACGACTACCCTGCACCAGACCGGCCAGGATTTTGCTGCTCACCCAGCGCACCTCAGAGACGGCATTCAGATAGTCGCGCGCCTTGGCTCTCGTGTGCGAACTTAGCCACAGGTTAACTTGATTGCGATCGTAGGAGACGGACATCAGACAGGGGCGGTCGTGAACCGGTGAATTTCGTGAGTAGGTTGCATGTGTCCCGGGTGACCGCGTGCGATCAGTCCGGCGCCGTTTCGCTCAGCGCCTGCGCGACCGCCCGAACACGCTCGCGATGCACGGCATCCTTGATCTTCGCCGGATCGCTTTCGTAGGCTTTCGCGACCGCGCCGGCATCGACGGCACGCGCAGCGACCAAAGCCACGCGCAGACGCTCCGCCTGCGGATAGGCTTTCGCTTCGAAGCCAAGACGGCCGCGCGCATCGGCCTCGCAGGCCTGCAACGCTTCGGCAAAACGCGCCGGCTTGCGTAGCGCGTCGCTGCGCTCGAACAGCCGCACGATGCCCGCCGCCTTCGTCTCCATCACGCGATGAATATTGCCGTGCTCGCGCGCCACCAGCAGCGCGAGATCGCGGCATTCGTTCGGCACACGCAGACGTTCGCACAGTGGCTTCAGCAGATCGACACTGCGCCCTTCGTGGCCGATATGACGCGGCAATACGTCTTCGGGCGTGGTCGCCTTGCCGAGATCGTGCGTCAGCGCGGCGAACCGCACCGCGAGCGCATAGTTCTGCGCGGCGGCATGATCGACGACCATCATCACGTGCACGCCCGTATCCACTTCCGGGTGATAGTCGGCGCGCTGCGGCACGCCGTAGAGCGCATCGATCTCCGGCAGAATCCGCCCGAGCGCCCCGCATTCGCGCAGCACGTCGAACATCCGCGACGGTTTCTTCTCCATCAGTCCGCGCGACAGTTCCTGCCACACACGCTCGGGTACGAGCGCATCCACTTCGCCCGCTTCGACCATCTTGCGCATCAGCGCCAATGTGTCGGGCGCGACAGCGAAATCCGTGAAGCGCGCAGAGAAACGCGCGACGCGCAGAATGCGCACCGGGTCTTCGAGAAACGCATCGCTGACATGCCGGAACACGCGGTGCTGCAGATCGTCCTCCCCGTTGAACGGATCGATCACGGGACCGATCAGCTCGCCGTCCGGCGTGACTTCGCGCGCCATTGCATTGACCGTGAGATCGCGCCGCGCGAGGTCTTCTTCGAGCGTCACATCGGGCGCATAGAAAAACTGGAAACCGTGATAACCCGCCGACGTTTTGCGTTCGGTCCGCGCAAGCGCGTATTCCTCATGCGTGTCGGGATGCAGAAAAACCGGAAAGTCCTTGCCGACGGGGCGAAAGCCCTTGGCGACCATCTGCTCTGGCGTGGCGCCGACCACGACGTAATCGCGGTCTTGCACGGGCATCCCGAGCAGCTCATCGCGGATCGCACCGCCTACTGCGTAGATATTCATGCGCAGGTGTCTTGATAGGGGATGCGATGTGTCTCTTGCAGCGCCTCGTCGATCCACGCCTTGACCGCGGGCTGTGCCGTCACGCGGCGCGAATAGGCAAGCGCCGCTTCCGATAGTTTCGGTTGCCAGGTATTGAAGCGCATTACGACGGGCGCATACATCGCATCGGCAATCGTGAACTCGCCGAACAGGAACGGGCCGCCGTATGCGTCCAGGCACTCGCGCCATATCGTGTCGATGCGCTCGATGTCGGCCAGGGCTTCCGGTGTCGCGCCCTTGCCCGGGAACGACGCGCGAATGTTCATCCACATGTTGTTGCGCAGCGCGCCGAAACCGGAGTGCATCTCGGCGCTGACGCTGCGCGCACGGCCCCGCGCCACGGCGTCGCGCGGCCACATTGCATGTTGCGGATAGCGTTCGGCGAGCGTCTCGCAGATCGCGAGCGAATCCCAGACGGTGACGCCGTCGTCGGCAATCAGACACGGCACTTTACCGGACGGCGAATGCTCGAGAATCGAGGCTTTGGTCTGCGGCTCGTTCAGCAAAACCATCACCTCTTCAAATGCAATGCCGAAATGCTTGAGCACTAGCCACGGCCGCATCGACCACGACGAATAGTTCTTGTCACCGATAACGAGTTTCATGCTTCGCCAGAAAGTGGAATGAACGATAAAAAGTTTAGCGGCCTGCGCTCGCGCGAAACGCGTTGAAGCGCGAGCGGAACGACGAACCCGTCAGATACACGGGCGCGATCGTTTCGATGCTGGCCGGTTCGATATCGAGCTCGGGCGCGAGCGGCGCGCTCAGCACGGCGTCGATTTTCATCGAATCGAGATTGTCGCGCGAAATCACGGGTTCGCCGGGCGCCAGCTCGAACGACAGCGCCTGCAAACGCGCCAGCGAATCCGGCAAGCGGATGATGCGCGCATGCTTGCCAATCACGTCGCCGCAATACTCGACGAGCGCCTCGAGCGTGTACACCGACGGCCCGCCAAGCTCGTACGTGCGGCCCGTCGATGCATCGAGATCCAGCACGTTGACGATCGCCTTGGCGACATCGCCGACAAAGATCGGCTGAAAGCGGGCGTTGGGTTTCGCGAGCGGAATCACCGGGAACATGCGCTGCAGGAACGCGAACTTGTTGAGGAATGCGTCTTCGGGACCGAACACGACGGACGGACGAAAGATGGTCGAAGCCAGCATCGACGATGCATGCACCGCGCGCTCACCGTCGCCCTTCGAGCGCAGATACATGCTCGGACCGCGCGGGTCGGCGCCGATCGCGCTCATGTGAATCAGCCGGTGGACGCCCTTGCCTTCGCACGCGGAGACGATCTTCGTCGGCAGTTCGACATGGGCTTTGGCGAACTCGGGCCCATACGGGTCGCCGCGATGACCGTGCAATACGCCCACGAGATTGACGACGGCATCCGCGCCCTCGACGAAACGCGCAAGCTGGATCGGATCGAACACATCCGTTTCGATCACGTCGATGGGAAGCAGCGTGAGATGCCGCGCGTTATAGCGGCGGCGGGTGGCAATGCGTACCGTCTTGCCGAGTTCGACGAGCGCGTTGACGAGATGACTGCCAATGAACCCGGAACCGCCGACGACTGCGATGGTTTGATGTCGCATTTTTCGACTCCCTGATGGAAGCCGCGGCAACGGCTGAGGTTCGAACGCCGCCGCGAGCGTGACGTGTCACGCGGCGGCGGCAGGCGCATCGTTACTGCAACGGCTGGATATAACCCAGACGCGCCTTCAGCGATTGCGGACGGCCTTCGAACAACGCTGCATAGTAGACCGTGTTGGACAGCACGTTCTTCACGTAGTCGCGCGTTTCCTGGAACGGAATGGCTTCCGCGAAAATCGCGCCTTCGACACCGCGCGGCAACGTTGAGCGCCAGTTGCGCGGACGGCCCGGACCTGCGTTGTAACCTGCCGTGGCGAGCACGGCGGACCCGTCGAACTCATTGTAGATCATCGACAGATAGTTCGTGCCGAGCAGGATGTTGGTGTTGATGTCGTTCATCTGCGCGCGCGAAATCGTGCCGAGACCGATCTTCTTCGCCACCAGTTGCGCGGTGCCCGGCATCAGCTGCATCAGGCCGCTCGCGCCGACTTCCGAGCGCGCGTTCATGATGAAGCGCGACTCCTGGCGGATCAGACCATATGCCCATTCGACGTCGAGCCCGTTCGACTGGGCGTCGCGCTCGACGATATCGCGGAACGGCGACAGGTAGCGCAGCGAGAAATCGTGCTCGGTCTTCGTGCGGTCGGCCGTGTTCACGGCGCGGTCATACAGTTCGATACGGCGCGCGTATTCGGCGGTGGCGATCAACTGGCGGTCCGTCATGCTGCGCAGCGGCCAGTTCCATTCGCGGTTGCCTTCCAGACGCAGATTCAGCTGATAGAACTTCTGAGCAAGCGCGAAGCCCGGTGTGTTCCCCGCCTGTTCGACTTCGGCGTCCGTGACCGTGGTCTTGGGCGGCACGACGATCTTCTGGCCGAGTTCTTCCGCGGCAAGCTGGCCGTAGAAATTGAACTGCTGCGAGATCGACTCGAACTCCTGGTTCGCCGTGACGACGTCGCCCGCCTGTTTCAAGGCACGCGCGTGCCAGTATGTCCACGCGGGCTGGCTGCGCAGCGCTGGCGGCATCTGTTCGACCGACCAGCGCACCATCGTCCAGTCGCCGTTGAGCAGCGCGAGGCGCGTGCGCCATTCGTATGCGGGATTCGACAGCGGCGCATTCGCCGACAGCCGGTACCAGTCGACGGCGCCCGGCATCTGCTTGGCGGCCGCCTGATAGGCGATGGTGCCCCAGCCGATGGCGCGCTCGGGCGACGTCAGCGACGGTGCGACGGAACCGAAGGTCGCGGCGGCCATGGCGGGATCGTTGCGGGCCATGCGCGTGATGGCGAGCAGCGCGAGCTGATGCGATTGCGGATCGGCGCCGACGCCGCGCGCGAGCAGAAGCGGCGGCGTGGTCGCGGCCTGGTCGAACAGCGTCGGATCAGGACGGGCGTTGCCCAGTGCGTCGACGAGCTTGGCGCCCGTGCCGGTCTGGTTCTGTTCGTACGCGAGGCGGATTTGCTGCCAGACGTCGTCGGTGGTGAACTGCTGGTTGATCGCCAGCGACGTGATCAGATCGACACAGCCGTCGCCATAATTGCGCGGATCGACGAGCAGTGCGCGCGCCGCATCGACGACGTTCTCACCTTTCGCCGCACGCGATTCGAGCGCGTAACACTTGACCTGCGTGTCGTCGTTCAGCACGAAGCGCGCGTATTGCTGGTCGAAGTTTTTCCAGTCGTGACGCGCGCCGAGCACGACGAGGTAGTCGTTGCGCATGCGGTCAGCGATGGCCTGGCCGTCGTAGCGTTGCAGGAACGACAGCACGGGCGCGTCGGGCGCGTCGATGCGCGGATGCCCAGAGCCGTCGAACAGCTGCGGCTTCAACTGGAAATATTCCAGATATGACGGCGCCGGATAGTCCGGAATCATTGCTGCGAGCTGCGCGGCGCGGCCTGCGTCGTTATTGCGCGCTGCCTCGCGCAATTGCACGAAAGTCTGGTCGTCGTTGGTGAGTTGGGAAAGCGGGATCGGCTTGACGGCGGAGGCCGTGCTGCACGCGACGAGTGCCGCCGCGGCGAGCGCCAGACTGGCCGCGCGATATACTCGGAAGAGGCGTTTGGACATCGTTATTTCTAGAGCGTTTCTGGAGCGCGAATTGAACTCAAGCATAGCATGCAACCCCGGCGCGAAATCGAAAAAGGAACTGCGCGCAACGCTGCTGGAAGCACGTCTGCATGCGGCTCTCGATGCGGCGGGCAATGATGCGCTGAGGCGTCGGGTGCTGGATGTGTTATCGGTTTATTCGCCCGCAAGTGTAGGGTTGTACTGGCCTTTGTCAGGGGAGTTCGATATTCGATCTGTCATTGCCACGTGGCTCGATGGCGATAGTGCGCGGCGCGCGAGCCTTCCGGTGATTACTGGCCGGGATCGGCCGCTGGAGTTTCATGTCTGGTCGGCTGATATGCCCATGCGGGTCGGCGCGCATCGCATTCATGAGCCGACTTCCGGTGACGTGATTACGCCTGATTTGCTGTTTGTGCCGTGTGTTGGGTTTGATGCCGATCGGTATCGGCTTGGATATGGCGGTGGGTACTACGATCGGACGCTCGCCGCGTTTCGCGAGGCGGGGAAAGTGCCTGTGACCGTCGGTGTCGCGTATGAGGTGTGCCGGGCTGGCACGCTGCAGCGTGAGGCGCACGATATTCCGCTCGATGTTGTGGTTACTGAGGTTGCTTCCTATAGGTAAAGGTAGGGGTGGCTTGTAGGTTGTTGGTTTGCGTTTTCGCTGGCATCCGCGATTTGCCTTTTCGCTGGCATCCGCTAGATGTTATTGGTCTGCTAGCGTTGCCCCTGTGCGGGGCGGCACCTACTTTTCTTTGCCGCCGCAAAGAAAAGTAGGCAAAAGAAAGCGGCTCATACCGCCAGCCCGTGTTCCTATCCACGGGCCCCCAACGTCCCCACACGTCACACGGTAACGCATTGTTCGTTGCCCGTTGCCAACGCTTCGAACAATCGCATCACCCGCGTCAGGCACCCGTACAACGGCAGACGGCAGCGAATGGTAGGTGCCTCCCAGGTGGCAAACTGTGTGTAGGTTGTCGCGGCGTATAGCCTGGCGCTCTTACAGGGTGGGGCGCGTGCGCTATCGGTCCGGAGTGAGGCGTGTGGAGCACTTGGGCCGACACACAGTTTGCCACCTGGGCGGCGGTGGACTGTGTGGCGCGGCATGCTGTAACGCGGGAGGGTGAAGCGGGTGAGGCGCATCGAAAGAGCGCTGGCAACGAACGTGGGTCACGTGGTTGCCGTGTGACGTGTAAGAACCTTTGGGGGCCCTCAGGCAAATACTAGAACTGGCGGTGTGAGCCGCTTTCTTTTGCCTACTTTTCTTTGCGGCGGCAAAGAAAAGTAGGTGCCGCCCCGCACAGGGGCGACGCTTGAAGCATGCTAACAAATCGCGGATGCCAGCGAAAAACACAAGCAGACCACCCAGCGTCGCAGACAACCAACCCCAAACCCAACCCCAAACCCAAACCCTTACAGAGATGCCGCCGCCCGCGCAGCGGTGTCATAAAGCCCGGAAGCATTCCGCATCAGTTGCGCCGCCTCCCCAATCTGCTCATTAGTGAGCCCACTCTCCTTGAGCGTCGCGATCAGACAACTCTCCCTTACCTCACGGTACTTCAGACACAGATCACGCCCCGCCTGCGTAGCAGAAAAAAACACTTCCTTGCCGGTCTTTTCGCTTTTTACATACCCTCTAGCTACGAGCTTCTTGAGCGCATAAGTCGCGACATGCGTGTCCTCGATATTCAACACGAAACAGATATCGGCAATCTTCTTGCGACGCTCGCGGTGGCTCACATGATGCAGCAGCGACACTTCGATCGCCGTCATGTCCTTGTCGCCGGCGGCCGCCATGCACCGGACCATCCAACGGTTGAACGCGTTGCTCGCCATGATCAGTCCGTACTCGAGTTCGGATAACTCCGCACTAAATTCAGACACAAGATGTTCCGATGAGACGATTTTGGTCGGATGACGCGCCATGGTGATTTTTCTAAGCGAAGCGTGGTGGTTGACCGAAGTGTACGACGTCCCTCCTCCACCGGCGAGCCTGGGGACATCGCTTATTGATAAATTGTCGATATTTTATTGAGAATGTAGGCTAGCCCTGTCGTGAGAAATTGGCAGACTTCGTCAGACGAATCTGCTGCTTCTCTACTTGAACCTGGACATTGATGACTGAACCCCGCATCTTTTCGTTTGGTGATAGCGCACTGGTCTGCGAAGCGCCGCCGCCTGCCACGCTGGATTGCCAGCGGCGCGTGTGGTCGGCCGCGCAGGCCGCGCGCGACTGGCCGCACGTGTTCGAAGTGGTGCCCGGCATGAACAACCTGACCGTGATCTTCGATCCCCTCGAAGCCGATCCCGACGATCTGACGGCCCGGCTCAAGGCCGCGTGGGAGCGGCCAGGCAGCGCGCAGGACCTGGGCCGCGAAGTGGAAATCCCCGTGCAGTACGGTGGTGAGTTCGGACCGGACCTGAAGACGGTCGCCGATCACACAGGACTCTCGGTGAAAGAAGTCGTCGAGCGGCACGCAGGCGGCGAGTACATCGTGTTCTTTCTCGGCTTCCAGCCCGGCTTCGCCTACATGGGCGGGCTCGCGGACGTGCTGCACACGCCGCGCCGCGCCGAGCCGCGTCTCGAAGTGCCGGCCGGCTCGGTGGGCATCGGTGGCGCGCAGACGGGCATCTATCCGGCCACTTCGCCAGGCGGCTGGCAACTGATCGGCCGCACGGCGCTGAAGCTCTTCGACCCGTCGCGCTCGACGCCCACGCTTCTGCAACCGGGCGATCGCGTCCGCTTCACCATCGCGGGGTTGCACGCATGATCGACGTGATACGCGCGGGTCTGTTGACCACCATTCAGGATCTCGGCCGGCACGGCTTCCGGCATCTCGGCGTCGCGATGGGCGGCGCACTCGACCGGCTGTCGCTCGAAGTCGGTAATCGTCTCGTCGGCAACCGGCCCGATGCCGCCGGGCTCGAAATCACCTTCGGTCCGACCGTGTTGCGCTTTTTGCGCCCGACGCGCGTCGCGATCACGGGCACCGAGTTCGGCGCGACCCTCGACGGCAAACCGGTCTATTCGTGGTGGAGCCTGCCCGTGCAGGCCGGCCAGGAACTGACGCTGAACGCGGCGAAGCGCGGCATGCGCGGCTACGTGTGCATCGCGGGCGGCGTCGACGTGCTGCCGATGCTCGGCTCGCGCAGCACCGATCTGCAAGCAGGCTTCGGCGGCCTGGGCGGCCGTGCGCTGCGCGACGGCGACCGTCTGCCCGTCGGCGCGCCGCGCGCGGGTGCGGGCTCCGGCTTTTCGCCCGACGCGCCCGAGTTCGGCGTGAAGGCGCCCGCCTGGTGCAAGTTCGTGCTCGTCGACGAGCCGGTGCGGCGCGGCCGTCACCCGTCGGGCGTCGCGTGGGCGCCGCCCATCCGCGTGCTGCCCGGCCCCGAGTACGACAGCTTCACCGCCGACGCACACAACGCCTTCTGGAATGACGAGTGGCTCGTCACGCCGAACAGCAACCGCATGGGCTTCCGGCTGGCGGGAACCGAACTGAAGCGCACGCACAAAAGCGATCTGCTGTCGCACGCGGTGATGCCCGGCACGATCCAGGTGCCGCCGAACGGCCAGCCGATCATCCTGATGAGCGACGCCCAGACCACGGGCGGCTATCCGAAGATCGGCGCGGTGATTCACGCGGATTTATGGAAGCTCGCGCAGATCCGTCTGAACGGCGCGGTCCGTTTCATTCCGACCACGCCTTACGAGGCGCGCCAGGCGCTGATCGAAGAACGCAAGTACCTGCGGCAGATCGATGCCGCAATCGGCATGCATGAAGAACGCTGCGCGCGGCTCGCCGCGTCCGCAGCCGTGTGAGACCTACGAGGAACATCATGGAAATCGACTTGAACGCCGATCTCGGCGAAGGATGCGGCTCCGACGAGGCGCTGCTCGACCTCGTCAGCTCGGCGAACATCGCCTGCGGCTGGCATGCAGGCGGACCCAACGCGATGCGCGAATGCGTGCGCTGGGCGGTGGAAAAAGGCGTGTCGATCGGCGCGCATCCGAGTTTCAACGACCCGGAAAACTTCGGCCGCAAGGAAATGGACTTGCCCGCGGGCGAGATCTACGCGGGCGTGCTGTATCAGCTCGGCGCGCTGTCGGCGATCGCGCAGGCCGAGGGCGGCCGCATCGCGCACGTGAAGCCGCACGGCGCGCTCTACAACCAGGCCGCGCGCGACCCGAAGATCGCCGATGCCATCGTCTCCGCCGTGCATGACTTCGATCCGTCCGTGGCCGTGTTCGCGCTCGCCAACAGCGGGCTCGTGACGGCTGCGCGCAACGCCGGCCTTGTCGCCATCGAAGAAGTGTTCGCCGATCGCGGCTATCGCGCGGACGGCTCGCTCGTGCCGCGCAAGGAGCCCGGCGCGCTGCTCGAAGACGAAGACGAAGTGCTCGAACGCACGTTGAAGATGGTGCGCGAGCAGCGCGTGCAGGCCGTGAGCGGCGAATGGGTGCCGCTGAACGCGCAGACCATCTGCCTGCACGGCGACGGCCCGCATGCGCTCGCGTTCGCGCAACGCATCCGCAAGGCGCTCGAAGCGGCGGGCATCGGCGTGCACGCGGCCGGCGCGGCGCGCGTCTGAGCCGGGCACGCATCCCGTTAAACGCAATCTCGCAGCACCCCATGCCCCGCTTTTCGCGGGGCATTTTCCAGAAAGCAACATCCTCTGTTGCCAATGGAATTTTGAAGCATCAGAAGTTCGGCAGTACCCGTGGAAGTACCCGCAGCAACGACAGGCAGCAGGCAGTGCACCCGAAGCGGCCATTGAAGCGCCGCAGGGCGCCGAGGAAAGCCGGACCCAAAAAACAAGGCCCGGCGTCATTAAAGTTCGCCGCCACGAGCGGTGTCCCAATGCAGGACCACCTCTGGAGATCTAGATGCAGTCAACCGTCAACCTATGGCCGCTCATTGGAGTCGCGGTCATCATCGTCGGGTTTGTGTTGCGCTTCAACCCGATGCTGATCGTGGCCGCCGCCGCAGTCATCACCGCGATTGCCGCGCACTTTCCGCCGGACCGGATCCTGGCCGCGATCGGCAGCGGCTTCATCAAGACGCGCAATATTCCCCTCATCATCCTGTTGCCGCTCGCGGTGATCGGCCTGCTCGAACGGCACGGACTGCGCGAGCGCGCCCAGACCTGGATCGCCAGCATCAAGGCTGCGACGGCCGGGCGTCTGCTGATCGTCTATCTGCTCGTGCGCGAACTGACGGCGGCCGTCGGCCTGACGGGTCTCGGCGGGCATCCGCAGATGGTGCGTCCGCTGATCGCGCCGATGGCGGAAGGCGCCACGGAAACGCGCTTCGGCAAGCTCAGCGATGCCGTGCGCTACAAGCTGCGCGCGTTCTCGGCGGCGACGGACAACGTCGGCCTGTTCTTCGGCGAGGACATCTTCGTCGCATTCGGCGCCATCGTGCTGATGGTCACGTTCCTGAAGGAAGCGGGCATCACGGTCGAGCCGATGCACGTCGCGCTGTGGGGCATTCCGACGGCTATCAGCGCCTTCCTGATCCACGGCTTCCGGCTCTGGCTGCTGGATCGCAGGCTCGAACGCGAGTTGCGCGGCAACGCGGCATCGCAAGCGACTGCGAGCGTCAACACGAACAACCACGCGAGCCACAACGCGACGCGCACGACCGGGGACGAAGCATGACACTCACCATCAACTATCTGTTCTGGCTGCTCGGCATCGTGCTGCTGGTGATCGGCGGCATGATCGTCACCGATAAGGACCACCCGCGCCGCCTCACGGCGGGCGGCTTCTGGATCATCTACGCGCTGATCTTCCTGGTCGGCGACAAGTTGCCCGTCGAAGTGGTGGGCGTGCTCGTCATCGCGATGGCGCTGATCGCGGGCTTCGGCGGCGTGACGGCGGGCAAACCCAAGGTGCTCTCAGAAGCGGCGCGCAAGGCGAGCGCCGCGCGCCTCGGCAACAAGCTGTTCGTCCCCGCGCTGACGATTCCCGTCGTCACAGTGATCATCACGTTGTCGGCGAGCCATCTGGTGTTCGGCGGCACGCCGCTGGTCGAGCAGAAGAACGTCACGCTGATCGGCTTCGGCATCGGTTGCGTGATCGCGCTGGCGTTCGCCTGCGTCATGACGCGCGACACCGTCGGCCAGTCGATGAAGGAAGCGCGGCGTCTCGTCGATGCGCTGTCGTGGGCGGCCGTGCTGCCGCAAATGCTCGGCATGCTGGGCCTCGTGTTCTCGGACGCGGGCGTCGGCAAGGCGGTCGCGCACGTGACGACGGCCTATATCAGCCTCGACTACCGGCTGATCGCGGTGGCCGTCTACTGCATCGGCATGGCGCTCTTCACGATGGTGATGGGCAACGGCTTCGCGGCGTTCCCGGTGATGACGGGCGGCGTCGGTGTGCCGATCCTCGTCAACGTGTTTCACGGCAACCCGGCCGTGATGGTCGCGATCGGCATGTTCTCGGGGTACTGCGGCACGCTGATGACGCCGATGGCCGCGAACTTCAACATGGTACCTGCCGCGCTGCTCGAACTCCCCGACAAGAACGCGGTGATCAAGGTGCAAGTTCCGACGGCGCTCACGCTGCTCGTCGTGAATATCTTCCTGCTCAACTTCCTGATGTTCCTGTAGCGTTGTCGTGCGGTTGCCGGTTGCGGGCGGTTCGCCATTTCCTATTTTCAGGATAGGCGAACCGCCCGCGCGGCTGGTTTCAAAAGGCGCGCCGCCATTTTTAGGATGCCTCTGATAGTTTGGCCGAGGCCCTGGACCTAACCTGTGAATGTTCCATCGTTCACAGTCCGGCGCGTCGACAGGTCTGCGCCGGCTCTTTCGAGAGTCTGGAGAGCATCGCCATGCAACCGCAATCCGCTGTTTCTACTTCCTCCGCTTCTACCGCCTCCGCAACCCGGCATTTCCCGGTGACGCTCGCGTTCGCGCTCGAAGCACATCGCGCGTGCCGCTACGTCGAAGCCGAGTCGCTGTACCACGAAGCACTCGATATCTGCCCGGAACAACCGGATGCGCTGCATTACTACGGCGTGCTGCTGCATCAGCGGGGCCAGCATAGGCTGGCGCTCGAGTACATCGACCTTTCGCTCGAACTCGAGCCGGACAACGCGGAGTGCTGGAACGACCGCGGCTTCGTGGCCAATGCGCTCGGAGACAAAGCGCTCGCGCTGCGCTGCTATCGGGTGTCGCTGGCGCTCGATCCGCGCTCGCCCGATGCGCACAACAACATCGCCGTGGCACTGGAAGCGGGCGGCAAGCTCGGTGAAGCCGTGCATCACTATCGCGAGGCGCTGAAAATCGACCCGACGCTCGCCGACGTGCATCTCAATCTCGGCTCGGCGCTCGACCGCCTGATGCGATTCGACGATGCCGACGAGCACTACCGCGCGTTGCTGTCGCTGAATGCGCGCACGGTCAACGTCTGTCTGAAGACGAGCGGTTCGAAAGACCTGTCGCTCGACGCACTGGAAGCCGCGCTGAAGCTCGCGTCGCAAACGGGCCGAGGGCGTATCGCTAACGGCGCATTCGGCGCGGTAGGCGCCACCGTTTAGCGGTCGCTCGCTTTGAGCGCACCGGCAGCGCGCGTATCAATACGGTTCGACGACGAAACCCCGCTGCCGCAACAACTGCAGCACACCCTTTTGCCCGCCCAGATGCAGCGCGCCGATCGCGACGAACACCGGTTTGTTCGGCGCCGCGATCAGTACCATCCGGTTGACGAAGCGCCGGTTGCGATCGAACAGTATCTTGTTGTCGACCTGCGCGGAGATGCGCTTGTCGCGCGCGAGTTTCTCCGACTTCGCCGCTTCCCACGCGGAAATCGCGTCCGCATCGCCGACGCGCCATAGCCGGTGCAAGGTCTGCACATCGGCGACATTCTCGGCGGGCGTCTGCACGAGATCCTGCGCGAGCATTTCGCGCTGCTGCGCGAGCGTGAGCCCCGTGAACGCCCGCATCTGCTCGCCGAGCGTCTCCAGCCCGACAATCTTTCCCTTCTGCCGCAGATACACGTTCTGCAACTGCGCTTCCGTGCCGTACTCCGTCTGCAGCCCGGCGCTCAGCGAATCGTAGGTTTCGACCAGCAGGGAGGCGAGCCACGGCCGCATCTTGCGGATTTCGTCGAGCGCAGCGGGATTGCCGCGCAGACGCATCGCGAGCTTGTGCCACAGCGGCTCGGGCAACAGCTTCGGCAGACATTCATACGTGCAGATGCCGTATTTCGACACATCGTCCTGCGAGACGAGCAGATCGTCGGGCGACAGTTCGAGCGCCAGCGTGGGCGATGCGGCTAGTGCACCGAGAATCGGCGCACGGAATGGCTGGTTGGGTGGATAGTCGTTGGGATCGCCGACATGCAGCGTGCCCAGAAGGTAAATCGTGGTCTTGCCGCGTGTCGCGACATAGAAAGGCATGCGCGCCGGTTGCGCGCGCACCGGACCGCTCGCCGTGGTGCCGCTTGCATACGAAGGCGGCGGATTGAAACCCGGCAGCGTCGCGCGCGGTGGCGACGGCGTGTGCGGCACGGGGACGGCCGGGCGGCCAACCTGATTGGCCTGCGCGCCCTGCACGGGGGTATTCGCCGCGGCGCCTGCCGCATGCGCGGAGGCGATCGGATCGAACGAACTGAATGGGTGTGGAAGCAAAACGCATTGCGCCGCCACGGCGAGCAGCGCGCCCATCAGGACGCGCGCGACCCGCCGGGGCGTAAGCGCAACGCGCGCGCCGCCCGCATGATTCACATGCAAACGACGCGCGTGACGGCGCGCAACATCACGCGCCGCCACCCGTTCATGCATTCGCGTCGTCCCCCACCTCCTCGGCGCGGTGACACGATACCTGGCGACCATCCACTTCACGCAGCTTCGGCTCTTCTTTGCGGCAACGCTCGATAGCATACGGGCAACGCTGGTGAAACGTACAGCCCGACGGCGGATTGAGCGGCGACGGCATTTCACCTTGCAGCTTGATCTGGATGCGGCGGTCGGCTTCGAAGATCGACGGTGTCGCCGACATCAGCGCGCGCGTGTATGGATGACGCGGCTTGCTGAAGATGCGCTTCTTGTCGCCGAGCTCGGCCACGCCGCCGAAGTACATCACCATCACGTCGTCGGCGATATGCTCGACCACCGACAGATTGTGCGAGATGAACACGTAGCTCGTCTTGAACTGATCCTGCAGGTCCATGAACAGGTTCAGGATCTGCGCCTGGATCGACACGTCGAGCGCGGAGACGGGTTCATCGGCGACGACGATCTGCGGATCGAGAATCATCGCGCGCGCAATCGCGACACGCTGACGCTGGCCGCCCGAGAACATATGCGGATAGCGCTTCGCGTGCTCGGGCCGCAGGCCGACGATGCGCATCATGTGCGCAATGCGCTCGCCGCGCTCGCTCACGCTCAATTGCGTGTTGATCGCGAGCGGCTCGCCCAGCGTCTGCTCGACGGTCTTGCGCGGATTGAGCGACGCAAACGGGTTCTGGAACACCATCTGCACGCGGCGGCGCAACTGCGCGATTTTTTCGCGGCTCGCGCCCGCGACGTCTTCGCCGTCGATCAGCAGACGTCCGGCCGACGGCGCTTCGATCATCGTCAGCTGACGCGCGAGCGTCGATTTGCCGCAACCGGATTCGCCGACCACGGCGAGCGTCTTGCCGCGCTCCAGATGAAACGACACGCCGTTCAGCGCCTTGACGGTGCCGTGGCCGAACATGCCGCGCTTCACGTCGTAGAAACGCGCGAGGTTGTCGGCGATCAGCACGTGATCGCCTGCGGGCTTGCCGGGCCTATCGCCATCGGGGCGCCGCGTTTCGGGTACTGCATTCATCGTGCGCCTCCCGGTTGAATGGCATCGCGAATCAGGTTCAGCGGCTTGATGCAGCGAACCTGGGCGGCGGGGTCGTGATCGGCCAGCGGCGAAAGTGCGGGACGCGCCTTGTTGCATTCGTCGACGACGTATTTGCAGCGTGGCGCGAAGAGACACCCTTTGGGACGGTCGTCGCGTCCCGGCACCATGCCCGGCAGCGCGGCCAGCCGCACTGCGCCGACGTTGTGCTCGGGAATCGCGGCCAGCAGCGCTTCCGTGTACGGATGATGCGGCGCCTTGAAGATATCGGGCACACGGTTCGTTTCGATGACTTCGCCCGCGTACATCACGGCCACGCGCTGCGCGACTTCCGACACGACGGCCAGATCGTGCGAAATCAGCACGAGCGCCATGCCGCGATCTTTTTGCAACTGCACGAGCAGTTGCATGATCTGCGCCTGAATGGTCACGTCGAGCGCCGTGGTCGGCTCGTCGGCGATCAGCAGCTTCGGGTTGCACGCGACCGCCATCGCGATCATCACGCGCTGGTTCATGCCGCCCGACATCTGATGCGGGAACGTGTTGATGCGGTTCTTCGCGTCGGGAATGCCAACCTGATCGAGCAGTTCGAGCGCACGCTTGTGCAGCGCGTCGCCGCGCAGCCCTTCGTGCAGCTTCAGCACTTCCTTGATCTGATAGCCGACGGTGTAGCTGGGATTCAGGCTCGTCAGCGCGTCCTGAAACACCATCGCCACGTCTTTGCCGATGATCGTGCGGCGTTGCTTGGGCGTCGCGTTCAGCAGGTCCTTGCCGTCGAAGGTGACTTCGTCGGCGGTGACCTTGCCGGGCGCGTCGATCAGGCCCATCAGCGCCATCATCGTCACGCTCTTGCCCGAGCCCGATTCGCCCACGACGCCGACCACTTCGCCCGGCGCCACGTTCAGATTGATTCGATCGACAGCGGGCAGGCCGCTGAAGTTCACCGCGAGATTGCGGATGGTCAAAAGGTTAGCGTTGCTCATGTCAGGCCATCCGCTTGAGTTTCGGGTCGAGTGCGTCGCGCAGCCCGTCGCCGAGCAGGTTGATCGCGAGCACCGAGATCAGGATGGCGAGACCGGGCATGGTGACGATCCACCATGCGCTGTCGATGTAGTCGCGTGCCGACGCGAGCATCGCGCCCCACTCCGCCGACGGCGGCTGCACGCCGAGGCCGAGGAAGCCGAGCGCGGCGGCATCGAGAATCGCCGACGAAAAACCGAGCGTCGCCTGCACGATCAGCGGCGCCGTGCAGTTCGGCAGCACCTGCGAAAACATCAGGCGAGCCGTGCCGGCACCCGCGACACGCGACGCCATCACGTATTCCTTGTGCAGTTCGCCGAGCGCCGACGCACGCGTCAGACGCACATAGCCCGGCAGCGCGACGATCGCGATCGCAAGCATCGTGTTCACCAGACCCGGACCGATGATGGCAACCACTGCCACCGCGAGCAGCAGCGACGGCAGCGCGAGCAGCACGTCCATGATGCGCATGATGGGCGTGTCGGCCCATTTCTCGAAGAACGCGGCGATCAGACCGAGCACGACGCCGGGAATCAGCGCGAGTACCACCGAAACGAAGCCGATCCAGAACGACAGGCGCGCGCCGTACATCAGGCGCGAGAGGATGTCGCGGCCTGCTTCGTCGGTGCCGAGAATGAACTTCCAGTTGCCGCCGTCGAGCCAGGCGGGAGGAATCTTCACGGAATCGCGGTATTGCTCGATCGGGCTGTGCGGCGCGATCAACGGCGCGAAGATCGCGACGAAGATCAGGATCAGCACGATGACGCCCGCGCCGACTGCGCCACGATTGCGCGAGAAGTTGGACCAGAATTCACGGGCGGCCAGTGCACGGCCGCTGGGCGGTGTTACTGCCTGGGGGACTGTATTTTGAATGTCTGCCACGATTTTTACCTCACCTCGTATGACGGATGCGTGGATTCAGCACGCCGTACAACAGGTCGACGACGAGGTTCACGACGATCACGAGTGTCGCGATCATCAGGATACCGCCCTGCACGACGGGATAGTCGCGCCGGCCGATCGCGTCGATCAGCCATTTGCCGATGCCCGGCCACGAGAACAGCGTCTCCGTCAGCACAGCGCCCGCGAGCAGCGTGCCGACCTGCAGACCGATCACCGTCACGACGGGAATCAGCGCGTTACGCAGCGCATGCACGACGATTACGCGTCCCGGCGACAAGCCCTTCGCGCGCGCCGTGCGGATGTAGTCTTCGCGCAGCACTTCGAGCATCGACGAACGCGTCATCCGCGCGACCACCGCGAGCGGAATCGTGCCGAGCACGATCGACGGCAGGATCAGGTGCGACAGCGCCGAGCGGAACGAGCCTTCGTCCGTGCCGGGCAGCAGCGAGTCGATCAGCAGGAATCCGGTCACGTGCGGAATGTCGTATTCGACCGCGATGCGACCCGACACGGGCGTCCAGCCGAGCTTTGCCGAGAAGAACATGATGAGGATCAAGCCCCACCAGAAAATCGGCATCGAGTAGCCAGTGAGCGCGGTGCCCATCACGCCGTGATCGACTGCCGTGCCGCGCCGCAGCGCAGCGAACACGCCCGCCGGCAGGCCGACGATCAACGCGAACAGCATCGCGCAGATCGATAGCTCGACGGTGGCGGGGAAACGGGCCAGGAATTCGTCCATCACGCTGGTATTGGTGATGATCGACGTGCCGAGGTTCCCCTGCAGCGCGTGGCCGACGTAATGGAGGTACTGGATGGGCAGCGGTTCGTCGAGCCCGAGGCGATGCATCGCGGCGGCGTGCATGGCCGGGTCGACGCCGCGCTCGCCCATCATGACTTCGATGGGGTCGCCCGGAATCAGGTGAATGAGCGCGAACGCGAGGATCGTGATACCGATGAAAGTCGGTATGACCATCCCGATGCGGCGCAAAACGAATCGGAACATGGTTCGTCCCTATGGTCTTGGTGAGAAAAAACGCAACCGGCGACGAGGGCTCGTGACCCCGGTCGCCGGACCATTTCGACCAGTCTTCTAACCGAACGAAAAGCGTACTGCGTATGGGATGCAGCAGGCAACGAAGCCCACCGCATCACGTGATTTACTTCATGCTGACGCCGTCGAAGCGCGCGTAGCCGAGCGGCTCGATGCGCATGTCGACAACCTTCTTGCTCACCGGCTGATACACCGTCGAGTGAGCGATCGGCGAGAACGGCAGTTGCTGCGCGAAGATCTGCTGCGCCTGCACATACGCCTTCGTGCGATCTGCCTGGCCCGTCGTTTCACGGCCCTTCTGCACGAGTTCGTCGAACGGCTTGTAGCACCACTTCGAGAAGTTGTTGCCGTTCACTGCGTCGCAGCCGAGCAGCGTACCGAGCCAGTTGTCCGGGTCGCCGTTGTCGCCCGTCCAGCCGATCAGCATCGTGTCGTCTTCGCCCGCGTGCGCGCGCTTGATGTACTCTCCCCATTCGTACGTGACGATCTTCGCCTTCACGCCGATCTTGGCCCAGTCGGCCTGGATCATTTCCGCCATCAGCTTGCCGTTCGGGTTGTACGCGCGCTGCACGGGCATGGCCCACAGCGTGATGTCGAAACCGTTCGGGAAGCCAGCCTTGGCGAGCAGCGCCTTGGCCTTTTCCGTGTCGTAAGCGGGGAGCTTCAGGCTCTTGTCGTACGACCATTGCGTAGGCGGCATCGGATTCGTCGCGGCCTGGCCTGCGCCCTGGTAGACGGAATCGATGATCGCCTTCTTGTTGATCGCCATGTCGAGCGCCTGACGCACTTCGAGCTTGTCGACCGGCTTGTGCGACACGTTGTACGCCAGATAGCCCAGGTTGAAGCCCGGCTGCGACGGCATGTCGATGTTCGAATCGGCCTTCAGGGGCGCGATGTCGGCGGGACGCGGATAGCTCATCACCTGGCATTCGCCGGCCTTGAGCTTCTGCACGCGCACGCCGGCATCCGGCGTGATCGAGAAGATCAGCTTCGAGATCTTGACCGTGTTCGGCTTCCAGTAATCCGGATTGCCGTCGAAACGGATCGTCGCGTCCTTCGTGTAGCTGCGGAAAATGAACGGGCCCGTGCCAACCGGCTTCTGGTTGATGTCGGCGGCCTTGCCATCCTTCAGCAGCGAATCCGCGTATTCAGCCGACAGGACCGACGCGTATTCCATTGCCAGATTCTGGATGAACGGCGCGTTGACTTCCTTCAGCGTGAACTTGACCGTGTACGGGTCGACCTTTTCGACCTTGTCGATCAGCTTGTCGAGGCCCATGTCGGTGAAGTACGGGAACTGCACCGGGTAAGCCTTGCGGAACGGCTGGTTCGTGTCCAGCATGCGCTGGAACGTGAACACGACGTCATCCGCGTTGAATTCGCGGGTCGGCTTGAACCATGACGTGGTGTGGAACTTGACGCCGTGGCGCAGATGGAACGTGTACGTCTTGCCGTCCGGCGAGACATCCCACTTTTCTGCGAGGCCCGGCTCGACTTTCGTGCCGCCGCGTTCGAATTCGACGAGGCGGTTATAAACCGTGAACGTATTGGCCGTGAAATCCACGCCCGTGGTGTACTGCGCCGGATCAAAGCCCGCCGGACTGCCTTCCGAGCAGTAGACGAGGGTTTTGTTCGGGATATCGGCGGCGTTCGCCAGTTGAGTCCCCGCCATCGATGCCGCTGCCGTCGCGACCAGCATCGTGAGCCGTGCCGCGCGCAACAGTTTGTTTTGCTTCATGTTTCCTCCAGGATCGGCGCCGGCAAAAACCAGCGTAGCGCGATATTACTGAGCTTTGCCAGGGGCCGCAATTGGAGGAAATTAACTTTGTTGACGATCGGAAACAGCTTTCATTCAGGTTGCCGCGCGTGACGCGGCAACCGACCCGAATTTCAGCGGAATTGGGGAGAGAAGCCGTAAATTGCCTACTTGAGACCGACGTTCCAGAACTGGGTTGGGCCGAACGGGTCGATCTTGAAGCCGGTGACGGCCTTCGACAGGGGCTGGTAGACGGTCGAATGCGCGATCGGCGTAAATGGCACCTGATCCTTGAAGATCTGCTGCGCCTCGGTGTAGTCCTTGGTGCGCGTGGCCGTATCGGTGGTACTGCGGGCCGCCTTGATGAGGTCGTCGAACGGCTTGTAGCACCATTTGGAGAAATTGCTGCCGTTCACCGCGTCGCAGCCGAGTAGCACGCCGAGCCAGTTGTCGGGGTCGCCGTAGTCGCCCGTCCAGCCGATCAGCATCGCCTCGTGCTCGCCGCTGTGTCCGCGGCGGATGTACTCACCCCACTCGTAGGTGACGATTTTCGTCTTCACGCCGATCTTCGCCCAGTCGGCCTGCAGCATTTCAGCCATCAGGCGCGCGTTCGGGTTGTACGGGCGTGAAACGGGCATCGCCCACAGCGTCAGGTCGAAGCCGTCCGGGTAACCCGCCTGCTTGAGCAGCCCTTTGGCCTTGTCGACGTCGTAGGGGGCGTCTTTCAGGCTCTTGTCGTAGCCCCACTGGGTGGGCGGCATCGGATTGGTTGCCGCCTGACCCGCGCCCTGGTAGACCGAATCGATGATCGCCTTCTTGTTGACGGCCATGTCGAGCGCGCGGCGCACGAGCACGTTGTCGAGCGGCTTTTTCGTCGTGTTGTACGCGATGAAGCCCAGATTGAAGCCCACCTGATGCGGCAAGGCGATCGACGAATCCGCCTGAATCTGCGCGATGTCGGCCGGCTTCGGGTAGCTCATCACCTGGCATTCGTTGCGCTTGAGCTTTTGCAGACGCACGGACGGATCGACCGTAATCGCGAAGATCAGCTTGCTCACCTTCACGACGCCGGGTTTCCAATAGTTCGGGTTGCCGTCGAAGCGGATCGAATCGTCCTTCGTATAGCTGCGGAAGATGAACGGCCCCGTGCCGACGGGAAAGAGGTTGATGTCGGAGGCCTTGCCGGCCTTCAACAGCTGGTCCGCGTATTCAGCCGACAGGATCGATGCGAACGGCATCGCGATCTGCTGCAGGAACGGTGCGTCGACTTCTTTCAGCGTGAAGCGAACGGTGTAGGGGTCGAGTGCTTCGACTTTGGTGATGTTCTTTGCGAGGCCGAGATCGCTGAAGTATGGAAACGGTACGTTGTAGGCCTTACGGAACGGCTGTTCCGGGTCGAGCATGCGCGTATACGTGAACACGACGTCGTCCGCGTTGAAGTCGCGGGTCGGCTTGAAGAACGACGTGGTCTGGAACTTCACGCCTTTACGCAGGTGAAACGTGTATTGCAGGCCGTCGCTGGAGACGTCCCATTTTTCGGCGAGACCCGGCTCGATGTCGGTGCTGCCGTGGCCGAACTCGACGAGCCGGTTATAGACGGTGTACGAGCCGGCGCTGAACTCGACGCTGGTGGTGTATTGGGCGGTGTCGAATCCGGCTGGACTGCCTTCGGAGCAGAAGACGACTGTTTTGTCGGGGAGTGAGGCTGCCGCAGACAGTTCAGGCGCAAAGCAGGCCGCGAGTAGCGCGGCGGTGGACAGCACAGGCAGGCAGGACTTGCGAACTGCATTTCGAACTGCAGACAGCGTCGATGACATGGGCATGGCGTTCTCCGCGAGGCAGCTGGGGCGAGTGCCCTTGGATCATAGTCAGCCAATAATCGGATTCAATATGGGTTTTCACTCCACTTTTGCTTTTGCCTTTTCTGGTATTTGGGATTTGGGTTCGGGGCAGGGTGGGTTTGGTTTGGTCGTATTTGGTCGTGTTTGCGCTGGCATCCGCGTGATGTCTTTGGTCTGCTAGCGTTGCCCCTGTGCGGGGCGGCACCTACTTTTCTTTGCCGCCGCAAAGAAAAGTAGGCAAAAGAAAGCGGCTAACACCGCCAGCCCATATTCTTATCCACGGGCCCCCAACGTCCCCATCCTTCACACGACAGTGCCCTCGCCGGTGCTCGTTGCCAACGCTTCGAACAAGCGCATCACCCACTTCAGGCACCCATACAACGGCAGACGGCAGCAAATGGTATGCGCCGTCCAGGTGGCAAACTGTGTGTAGATTGTCGCGGCGTATAGCCTGGCGCTCTTACAGGGTGGGGCGCGTGCGCTATCGGTCCGGAGTGAGGCGTGTGGAACACTTGGGCCGACACACAGTTTGCCACCTGGGCGGCGATGGACCGTGTGGCGCGGCATGCTGTAACGCGGGAGGGTGAAGCGGGTGAGGCGCATCGCAAGAGCGCTGGCAACGAACGTGGTCACGTGGTTGCCGTGTGAAGCGTAAGAACCTTTGGGGGCCCTCAGGCAAATACAAGAACTGGCGGTGTGAGCCGCTTTCTTTTGCCTACTTTTCTTTGCGGCGGCAAAGAAAAGTAGGTGCCGCCCCGCACAGGGGCGACGCCTGAAGCACGCTAACAAATCGCGGATGCCAGCGAAAAACACAAGCAGACCACCCAGCGTCGCAGACAGAAAAGCAGAAAAGCAGAAAAACAGAAAAACCGATCAGACGCCCAACCGCTCGCAAATAGCCTTAGTAGCAGCCGACCCGTTAAGGGTATAAAAATGCAGCCCCGGCACCTTCGCCTCAACAAGCCGACGACAAAGATCCGCCACCACATCGAGCCCAAACGCCCGAATCGACTCGCGGTCATCACCAAAACTTTCGAGCCGTCGCGCGACCCATCGCGGCACTTCAGCACCGCACATTTCGGAGAACCGCATCAACTGCGAAAAGTTCGTGATAGGCATGATGCCCGGCACGATAGGCACATCAACACCAAGCTTGTGCGCATCGTCGACAAAACGGAAATACGCGTCAGCGTTAAAGAAGTACTGCGTGATCGCCGAATTGGCACCCGCCTTCACCTTGCGCGCGAAGTTCTCGAGATCATGCTTCGGTGAACGCGACTGCGGGTGATACTCGGGATATCCCGCCACTTCGATGCGGAACCAGTCGCCGAATTCGGCGCGAATAAAACTCACCAGTTCCGACGCGTAGCGCAACTCGCCGACTGCGCCCATGCCCGACGGCAAATCACCGCGCAACGCGACGATATGGCGGATGCCGTGCGAGCGATATTCGTTGAGAATCGCGCGCAGGCTTTCCCTCGACGAGCCAATGCACGACAGGTGCGGCGCGGCTTCGAGGCCGTCCTTCGCCATGTCGAGCACCGTGTCGAGCGTGCCTTGCTGGGTCGAACCGCCGGCGCCGAACGTGACGGACACGAACTTGGGCTTGAGCGGCAACAGTTCTGCGCGCGTCGCACGCAGCTTGTCGAGCCCTTCCTGTGTCTTCGGCGGGAAGAATTCGAATGAAAGTTCGATGGGGTTCATGGTTCTGTTGGCACCCGTCAGCTCAGGCCGCGGTTGCCGAAGATGAGCGCGGACAACAGCCACGAAACGATGCTGTACAGGATCGAGCCGAAGAACGCCGACCAGAATCCCGACACTTCGAAGCCCTTCAGCAGCGACGCGCACAGCCAGAAGCACAGCGCATTCACCACCAGTATGAAGAGCCCAAGCGTGAGAATCGTGACGGGCAACGTCAGCAGGATCAGCACCGGCCGCAAGACGGCATTGATGAGCCCCAGCACGAGCGCGACGATCAGCGCAGTGCCGAAACTGCGAATGTGGATCGACGGCACGAGGTAGGTGATGATCAGCAGCGCGAGCGCATTGATCACCCAGGTCAGCAATACAGTCATGAACAGCTCCTGGTCGTCTGTGGTGTGAAGTCCGGATTGAACTCGAAGGCACGCGAAAAGCGTCAGCCGATGCAATGTCTCGCATGGGCCTGTGCTTCGTCCGGTGCAGCCGCCCGCCGAAGCAGGCGGCCGCACCTGTCATGCCGCTTTTTGCGGCCTGGCGTGCGGCTTAATAACGGTAGTGGTTCGGCTTGAACGGACCGTTCTTGTCGACGCCGATGTAGCCAGCCTGTTCCGTCGACAGCTCCGTCAGGTTCGCGCCGATGCGCGCGAGGTGCAGACGCGCGACCTTCTCATCGAGTTGCTTCGGCAGAACATAAACCTTGTTCTCGTACTTGGCGCCGTCGACGAACAGTTCGATCTGCGCGAGCGTCTGGTTCGTGAACGAGTTCGACATCACGAACGACGGGTGGCCCGTGGCGCAGCCCAGGTTCACGAGGCGGCCTTCAGCCAGCAGGATCACGCGCTTGCCGTCCGGGAAAATGATGTGGTCGACTTGCGGCTTGATGTTTTCCCACTGGTACTGGCGCGTCGACGCAACGTCGATTTCCGAGTCGAAGTGGCCGATGTTGCAGACGATCGCGTTGTTGCGCATCGCCTTCATGTGATCGTGGTTGATCACGTGGTAGTTGCCCGTTGCCGTCACGAAGATGTCTGCGTGCGGCGCAGCGGCTTCCATCGTCACGACGCGGTAGCCTTCCATCGCGGCTTGCAGCGCGCAGATCGGATCGATTTCCGTGACCCACACCGTCGCGCCCAGACCGCGCAGCGATTGCGCGCAGCCCTTGCCCACGTCGCCGTAACCGGCAACCACCGCGATCTTGCCGGCGATCATCACGTCGGTCGCGCGCTTGATGCCGTCGACGAGCGACTCGCGGCAGCCATACAGATTGTCGAACTTCGACTTCGTGACCGAGTCGTTGACGTTGATCGCGGGGAACGGCAGACGGCCTTCCTTCTCCATCTGATACAGGCGGTGCACGCCCGTCGTCGTTTCTTCCGTCACGCCCTTGATGTGCGCGAGGCGCTTCGAGTACCACGTCGGGTCGATCTCGAGATGCTTTTCGATCGACTTGTACAGTGCGACTTCTTCCTCGTTGGTCGGCTTCGCGATCACCGAGCGATCCTTCTCGGCCTTCGAGCCGAGGATCAGCAGCAGCGTTGCGTCGCCGCCGTCGTCGAGGATCATGTTGGCGAACTCACCGTTCGGCCATTCGAAAATGCGGTGCGAGAACTCCCAGTATTCGTCGAGCGATTCGCCCTTGAACGCGAACACGGGGGTGCCGGCCTTCGCGATGGCGGCGGCGGCGTGATCTTGCGTCGAGAAGATGTTGCACGATGCCCAGCGCACGTCCGCGCCCAGCGCGGTCAGCGTCTCGATCAGCACGCCCGTTTGAATGGTCATGTGCAGCGAGCCCGCGACGCGCGCGCCCTTCAGCGGCTGCTGCGTCTTGTACTCTTCGCGGGTTTGCATGAGACCGGGCATTTCGGTCTCGGCGATGGTGAGTTCCTTGCGGCCCCAGTCGGCCAGCGACAGGTCGGCAACAACGAAATCCTGGGAATTTTTGGAATCCATAACTGCGGCGTTCATCACGCCCTCCTTTCTAAAAATGACTAGAAATTTGACGTGAGCGCCGTTCGATGCGGTTGGTTTGTAGGCGCGGCGCGCGTCCAATCCTTCCGATTGAAAGCCTTCGAGCCTGGCGGGTGGAGCCCGTCGCAACGCTCCTCGAAGACGAACGGCGATTGTAGCAAAACGAGATGGCTTGCGGTATGACGATTCAGCTTATGCCGATTGATCTGGCGCCGAATCCGCGCCTTGCTGCGCGGTCAGATGCGGCGCGAGTTCGACGCCGCGCAATACCTGTATCGCTTCATATGCGCGGCGCACGAAGCGCCACGACGCATCGCGGGTCGAGTCGACGAGTTCGTCCGAGGCCTGGACCATGCCCATCGATATGCGGAAGTAGCGTTCTGCGTGGATGTTCGGGTGATAGTGCATGCGCACGCGCTTTCGGTCGTCGAGTCGCGGATTGCCGAAAATATTGAGCAGCGCCAGCGAAAACGCACCATCCTCGCCGCCGTGACGCCGGAACACGTCATCAGGCGGAAATCCGCCGAATGCCGCATAGATGGATCGGCGGATCACGAGGCTGCTCGGCACCGTGTTGCTCAGCGTCGCCGCGTGAGTCTCGAATTGCGGATGATCGGTGATGTCGGCGGGGAAGCCGCAATAGTCGACGTCGAGGCGAATCGAAGATTGACCTGGATGATCGTGCAGGAAGGCAGCGGCAGCGGTGAGCGCGTGCAGCATGTATTCGTCGTCGGCATCGATGAAAGCCAGCAGCGGATGCAGCGCGTGCATCGCGCCCCAGTTTCGCGCGCGTGCCGCGCCGCCGTTTTGCGGCATGCGCAGCAGTTCGATCTGCGGATGCGTCTGCGCATACAGCGCGGCGATATCGGGCGAAGCGTCACGCGAGCCGTCGTCGACGACGAGAATCTGCGCGGCTTCGGGCTGCGCGATGCAACTGTCGAGCGTGCGCGCCAGCGTCTGTTCGGCGTTGTAGCAGGGAATGATGACGGAGATGGGAAGCATTGCCTGGACTGGCCTCGGGAATGAACGACGGCGGCAATCATAGAGCCAGCGCGCCGCCGTTCATCCCAAATTTGCTGCCGATCCCGGCTACGTCAAAGCGGAAGCATCCCGAACAGCGGCGCGAGCAGCACCATCACGACGCCGGCGATCATCATCGTCAGGCTCGCGACGACGCCTTCTTCGCTGCCCAGTTCGCGCGCCTTCGCGGTGCCGACGCCATGAGCCGCCGCGCCGAACAGCGCGCCGCGCGCGAGCCGCGTGCGCAGCGGCACGAGCGCGAGCACGAGTTCACCGAACAGCATCCCGCAGACGCCCGTCGCGATCACGAACAGCGCAGTCAGGTCCTTCGGCGCGTGAATCTTGTCGGAAACGGCGAGCGCGAAAGGCGTCGACACCGAGCGCGTCATCAGGCTGCGCTGCAGTTCTGGCGACAGATGCAGCAGCTTCGACAGCGCGAGCGAACCACCCACGGCAACCACGATGCCGACCGTGACGCCAACCGTGAGCGAAATCCAGTGCCGCCGCAGCAGATCGCGGTATTCATAGATAGGCACCGCGAATGCGACCGTGGCCGGGCCGAGTAGCCACATCAGCCAGCGCGTGTCCTGAAAGTAGACGGCGTACGGAATCCGCGCGATCACGACGATCGCGGCAAGCACAGCGGGCACGGCGAGAAGCGGCGTCAACCACGGCGATTTGAAGCGCGCATACAGCGCCTTCGATGCGAAATAGAGCGCCACCGTCAGCACGAAGCAGCCTGCCGCGATGAGCCGGGAGGCGTCGTCGGCGAAAAGGGACGTGTAGAAGGCGCTCATCGGCGGAATGGTCCCGGTCGTGGATTAGAGGAAGTTGCGGCTGACAGGAGGACGTTCGACGGGCGCGCGCTGAATCATCACGCGACGCAGCGCGAGACGGCGTTCGAGCCGCGCGGCCTGTTCGACGGCGAATGCGACGGCCACCATCACCATCAGCGTGCCCGCGACCACGACGAGCGCAAGGCGCCAGCCGTCTTCGCGAAACAGGCCGCCGTACTGGACGGCCGCGACGGCGGCGGGAATGAAGAACAGCAGCATGTCCGACAGCAACCAGTCGGCGCCCGCCTTCACCCAGCGCGGCGCGACGCCGCCGCAGAACAGCAGCGCGAGCAACGCGACGAGGCCCACGACGCCGCCCGGCACCGGCAAGCCAAAACGGCGCACGATGTAGTCGGCGGCGAACCAGACGGCGGCGATCCCAGCGCTCTGCACGGCGATCCGGCCGATCTTCGCGACGGGCGACGTCGCATCGAGGCGGACAGAAGCGGCAAGACGGGCGATCAGCGGCGAGATCATGGCAAACCCTAGGTGACTTTTAGATGAGATTCAGTATAGGGTGCAGTGCAACATAAATATAATGACTTAGAATTATCTGCTTCATTCCAAATTGGAATTCCGAGGGCTACGAACATGGAACTGCGCGCGCTCCGCTATTTCGTCGAGGTCGTTCGACAACAGAGCTTCACCGTCGCCGCCGAGCAGATGTTCGTCACGCAGCCGACCATCAGCAAGATGGTGAAGGCGCTGGAGGACGAAACCGGCTCGCCGCTGCTGCTGCGCGACGGCCGGCAGATGGTACTGACGGATGCCGGGCGCATCGTCTATCAGCGTGGCCAGGACGTGCTTGCCGCCTACGCGCAGTTGCAGGCCGAACTGAACGACCTCGACAAACTCGGGCGCGGCGAACTGACGATCGGCATTCCGCCGATGGGCGGGTCGCTGTTCACGCCCGCCATCGCCGCGTTCCGTCAGCGCCATCCGAAGATCGAACTGAAACTCTTCGAACAGGGGTCGAAGGCCATCGAAGCCGCGCTGATTTCCGGCGAACTGGAACTGGGCGGCGTGCTGCAACCCGTCGACGACATGATCGACGTGCTGCCGATGAGCCGCCAGGTGCTGTGGCTCGTTGCTCGTCAAGGCTCGCGCTGGGACGAGTTGCACGAAGTGCCGCTCGCCGATCTCGCCAGCGAGCCATTCGTCTTCTACGGCGAAAGCCTCGCGCTCAACGACGTCGTGCTGACGGCGTGCCGCACGGCCGGTTTCGCGCCGACCATCGTCGGGCGTAGCGGGCATTGGGATTTCATGGCGGCGCTGGTGCTGGCGGGCGTCGGCATTGCGCTTCTGCCCGCGCCGTATTGCCGGCGGCTCGATGCGGCGCAGTTCACCTGCCGGCCTGTCGTCGCGCCGGAGATACCGTGGGAAATGGCGATTGGCTGGCGGCGCAAGGGCTATCTGTCGCATGCGGCGCGCGCATGGCTCGAGGTCGCGCGTGAAACGCTGCCGGGACTGACCACCGACAACTTCACGCACCCGCTGACCTTCGACGCGCCCACGACTACGCCGGATCGCGCGAAACCGCCGCTGAAATAAAAATGCCGCCCGGTTTGCGCCGGGCGGCATCGTGTCTCACGTCTTTACGCTGCGTAGCAACGCTTTATTTGGTCTGAACCTGCGTTTGGGCCTGAGTCTGAGCTTGCGCCTCGCTGAATTCGATCCGGCGATTCGCAAAGCGTCCGCTCTCCGTCGCGTTGCTCGCTACAGGATGGACGTTGCCGTAGCCCTGCGCGACGAGCGCATCGGCGGGCACACCGGCCTTCACGAGGTAGGCGCGCACGGCGTCGGCGCGTTCCTTCGACAGTTCCAGATTCGCCGATTCGCTGCCGACGTTATCCGAGAAACCCGCCACTTCCAGCTTCAGCGCGTGGACGTTCGTCGTGCACGACTTGAGCAGTTGTGCGGACTGGTTCAGATCGTCGAGCGCGGACTGCGGCACGTGCGCGTCGCGTGACGCGAAATTGACGACCTGCAGGTTCAGCGTCTTCACGACATCCGCAGCCGCGCACGATGCGCCCAGCGATTTCGCCGCGTTCCTGAACGACTGCGCGGCGTTCGCAACGGCTTGCGCAGCATCGAATGCGCTCACCTGATACGGCGCGCCGAACAACGATTTCAGACGGTCGAGCCAGCCCGATTTTGCATCGGCGGCCGCGCCGCTCAGTTCGACATGCGTGCCGTCGATCTTCATCTCCGCACCCGGCATCGACAGCAGCGGCATCAGCGCGTCGATCTGCGCGAGCCAATCGGCAGCCTTACGGCTTTCGTCGACGGTGATGTCGGCGTTGAAGTTGCCGGCGCCGAATTTCTTCGTCAGCGCGTTGAGCAGCGCCGATTTCTCCGCAACGTTCTGCACGACCGCGGTCACCGTCGGCTTGCCCTTCCCGTCGACGGAAACGATCAGTTGCGAGTCCTTCGCGACGGCGGGCGCCGCTTCGGTTTCGACTTTGCCGGCTGCCCTGGCCGCGCTGTCCTGCGGTGCTTGCGAGGCGGGCTGCACATCCACTTGCGCTTGAGCAGCCGGCGCTGCAACGGTAGCCGCGACCGCGTCGCGGCCGAGGAAGCTGGTCGCCGCCGGGCACAAGGCCAGCGCCACCCACGTCAGCATCGCAGCGATCGCGCCGATCAGCGCGGACAACGTCGCCATGCCGAACCAGTGCTTCGCCTTCGGGCCGACATGACGCACTTCGCGCGCGGGCAGCACAACAGACGTCGCAGTGGGGGACAACGTGGGTTCGACGGGAACGCGCGCGGTCGTCGACGCCGGCGCGGCGGCGGGATGCTCGAAATGCGACGACACGGCGCGCACCTGCGAGCCGATCGTCTGCGCGAAGGCAGCTGCGCCGCCCAGACCCAGCACGGTCGTGAGGCCGTCGTTCAGAAACGGCGCGATGATCGGCAACTGCTGGCCGAGCAAGGTCGGCAACTGACCAATATTGCCCCGATGCTCAAGGATATGACGCTTGAGCACGCCCATCAGAATGCTGCCCGCAATGCCCGACACGGCGTGCGTCGCATGCGCGGGCACGCCCGTTTGCATCGACACGGTGTCGCTCAGTCCGTCGATGCGTCGCTCGAACGAATGCTCGAGCAACTGGCGTCCCGTCGACGACAACTGCGTGACGCCCGTCGTGCTCGAGAAGAGGCGTGGCAGCTGTTCGGCGACATCCGCGTTGACTTCCTGACCGAGGATCGTCGCGAACAGCGCACGCGCGCCATCGAGCGTCGTGCACTTGTTCAGCAGGCCGGCAACGAGCGCGGGCGTGGTGACGTCCATGACTTTCGCCGTCGCTTCCGGCGGCAATCCGAGGCAGTTCGACAGCTGTTGAACCACGGTGTCCGGCAACACAGACCGGACGAGTTGAATCACATTGACACTCATCGATTCGTTTCCCTGAATTTCGAACGCGCGCCCATGCGCCCTTCGTTGGGCGGCGATTATAGGAGCGGGGAAATCTCAGAATTGAAGCGATCAATGATTTTCAAACGTTATCGGAATTCTCTTACTGCGCTTTTTGCGCTTTATCACAATTCACGGCGTGCGCCGCAGGAGCCACGTCGCTTCACGTGGCGCGCGCCGGCTCGTTCGCGATCGCCGCACTCGGGCCAGCACGGCGCGCAGCGGCGATGAAATCGGCGGCACGCTCGCCGATCATCACCGTCGGCGCATTCGTGTTGCCACCGATCAGCGTCGGCATCACGGAAGCATCGACCACGCGCAGACCCGTCACGCCGCGCACGCGCAGCTGCGTATCGACGACGGATCGATCGTCGCCGCCCATCCGGCACGTCGAAACGGGGTGATAGATCGTGTCGGCATGCGCGGCGATCGTCGCGCGCAATTCGGCGTCCGTCTGACCATGCCGCGTATAAAGCTCGCGGCCGCCGCACAGCGCGAGCGATGGCGCATCGAGAATGCGCCGCGACAGATGCACGCCCTCGACCAGCAGGTTGAGATCGCGCGGATCGCTGAGAAACGCCGGATCGATGACGGGTGCTTCGCGCGCATCGCTGCTTGCCAGCGTCACCGAGCCGCGGCTATGCGGACGCAGCACGCACACATGCAGCGAATAGCCGTGCCCCCAATGCATGCGACGGTTGTGATCGTCGACAAGCGCCGTACAGAAGTGCAGTTGCAGATCGGGCCGGTCGAGTGTCGGCCGGCTTTTCAGAAAGCCGCCCGCTTCCGCGACGTTGCTCGTCAGCATGCCGCGCCCGCTGCGCAGATACGAGACAAAACCCGGCACCATCTTCGCGAAGCCGCGCAGCGAGAAGCCGATGGTCTGCGCCGACGACACGCGCTTGTTGATCGTGAAGTCGACGTGATCCGTGAGGTTGCGCCCGACCTCGGCCGCGTCGTGCAGCACGGGAATGCCGAGCGCGCGCAGATGATCGGCGGGACCGACGCCCGAGCACATCAGCAGTTGCGGCGAGTTGAACGTCCCCGCCGACAGCACGACTTCCGCGCGCGCCTCGATCGTCTCCGTGACGCTGTTGCGCACCACTTCCACGCCCTTCGCGCGCTTGCCGTCGAATACCACGCGCAGCACAGCCGCGTCGGCGATCGTGTGCAGGTTCGCACGCGCGTGGCCATAGATATACGCGCGTGCGACGCTCCAGCGCTGTCCGTCGCGCTGCGTCACCTGATAGAAGCCGATGCCTTCCTGCTGCGTGCCGTTGAAGTCGTCGTTGCGCGGGAAGCCCGCTTCGACGGCGGCTTTCACGAAACGATGCGAAAACGGATTCTGAAAGCGCAGGTTCGACACGCTGAGCGGGCCGTCCGCGCCGTGCAGCGCATCGGCGCCGCGCTCGTTGCCTTCCGCGCGGCGGAAATACGGCAGCACGTCGTCGAATGCCCAGCCGTCGCAGCCCAGACGCGCCCAGTCGTCGTAGTCGAGCGGATGGCCGCGCGTGTACACCATCGCGTTGATCGCGCTCGATCCGCCGAAGCCGCGTCCGCGCGGCTGATAACCGCGCCTTCCACCGAGGCCGGGTTGCGGCGTCGTCAGATAGCCGTAGTTGGTCTTGCGCCGGAACGGCACGACGGCCGCGACACCGAGCGGCATGTTGACGAACAGATTGCGTTCGGTGTGCGGGCCGGCTTCGATGAGCGCGATGGTCGCATCGGGACATTGCTCGGCGAGACGCCCGGCGAGCGAACAGCCGCCCGAGCCTGCGCCGACGATGACGTAGTCGTATTGCATCCGCTCCTCCTGTCGACCGCGCTGATTTGCTGGCGGCATCTGTCTCGTGCACACTTGTCTACGTGCGTTTGTTTGCGCATTGTAGGGAGCGCCGGCCGTTCGCGCGCTGGTGGCGTCAGAGCGATCACTCTAAACGGAACCCGCGACGCGCCCCTATGATGAAAGATGCTGTCCGCGCCCGGCACCGCGCGCGGAACTCATTCAAACACGGTCTTTCGCGCATCGTCTTATACGCGTATGGCTCGCGCACTCCAATAAAACAGCGCCCGCACAATGGACGGCGCGCGTGCATCGACTGGAGACATCAGATGGAACGGTTCGGCCCCGGCAACACGCATGAAGTGACCAATCAGGTCCCGCCCCTCGCGAACTACAACCTGTTTGCGAGCGATGCCGCGCTGGCCGCTGCTGTCGAGCGCGAAGGCGCGGCGTGGCATCGCGAGGCGCTCACACGCGACGGCGCCGCGCTGACAGCACCTGAAGTGCTCGCGCTCGCCGATCTGGCCAATCGCCACACGCCCGAACTCGCGAGCTTCAGCCCGCGCGGCGAGCGCATCGACGCGCTCGAGTTTCATCCCGCGTGGCAAACGCTGCTCGGCTTGCTGCGCAGCGAAGGACTTCACGCGCTGCCGTTTTCCGATCCGCAGCCCGGCGCGATGGTCGCACGCTGCGCGGGTTATTTTCTGCATGCGCAACTCGAATCCGGCTCGCTCTGTCCGCTGACGATGACCTTCGCCAGCATCCCCGTGCTGCAACGTGAGCCTGCGTTGTTCGCCACGCTGCGCGACAAGCTCTATTCGCGTGAGCACGATCCGCGCGACGTCCCGCTCGATCAGAAAATATCGATGATGGTCGGCATGGGCATGACCGAGAAGCAAGGCGGCTCGGACGTGCGCAGCAACCGCACGCAGGCGTTCGCGGCGGACGGCGGCGGACGCGGCGCGGCGTATCGGCTGGTCGGCCATAAGTGGTTTTTTTCCGCGCCGCAGTGCGACGCACATCTCGTGCTCGCGCGCACCGAAGATCAGGAAGCGCTGTCATGCTTTTTCGTGCCGCGCTTCGCGCCCGATGGAAGCAAGAACGCCGTGCGCGTGCAGCGTCTGAAGGACAAGCTCGGCAACCGTTCGAACGCGAGCAGCGAAGTCGAATTCTTCGACGCCCACGGCGTGATGATCGGCGACGAAGGACGCGGCGTGCCAACCATCATCGAAATGGCGAACTACACGCGGCTCGACTGCGTGATCGGCAGCGCGGCGCTGATGCGCGCGGCGCTCGTGCAAGCGATCCACCACGCGCGGCATCGCAGCGCATTCGGCAGGCATCTTGCCGATCAGCCGCTGATGCGCAACGTGCTCGCGGATCTGTCGCTCGAAACGGAAGCGGCCACGGTCCTGTTCATGCGCCTCGCGCGCGCCTTCGAAGACACCACGAACGCGCCCGAAGAACGCGCGTGGCGGCGTCTCGTCACGCCCGCCGCAAAGTACTGGGTTTGCAAACGCACGCTCGAATTCACGGGCGAAGCGATGGAAGTCTGGGGCGGCAACGGCTACGTCGAAGAGGGGCCGATGGCGCGCTTCTACCGCGAAGCGCCCGTGAACTCGATCTGGGAAGGCTCGGGCAACGTGATGTGTCTCGACGTGTTGCGCGCGATGGAGCGCGAGCCCGACGCCGCACAGGCCTTGCTTGCCGCGTGGCGCGAAGCGGCGCGAGCGCATCCCGCGCTGAACGCAGCGCTCGAACGTTTGATGAGCGCGCTGTCGTCGGCGCCCGAAGAACGCGAGGCGTCCGCGCGCCGCATCGCGCAACAGATCGTGCTGATCGCGCAGGCCGTACTGCTCGTGCAGCATGCGCCTGCCTTCGTCGCCGATGCGTTCATCGCGACGCGGCTGGGCGATGGCTGCGGCGAAAGCGGCCGCGTGTACGGCACGCTGCCCGCCTCGTTCGACCATAAGGCGATCGTCGATCGCGCGTTCACCGGCTGACTTCACGCGGCATACAAGAAAATGGGAGAGACAACGAAATGAAGAACGATCGGCCGGATATCGCGGCCCTGGAAGAGCTGTTGCGCGAGCAGCGGGCGGCATATCTGAAAGCGCCGTATCCGTCATGGGATCAGCGTGCCGCGCATCTGAAGGCGCTACGCGAAGTGCTGCTCGACCATCGCGACGCGCTCGCCGATGCGATGCACGCCGACTTCGGCAATCGCGCGAAGGAAGAAATCCTGCTGGCCGAATTTCTGCTCATCAAAGAGGAAATCGACGGCGCGCTGCGTCACGGCAAGCGCTGGATGAAAGCGCAGCGCCGCGCGACCAACAAGTGGCTCTTGCCTGCCCGCGCCAAGGTCGTGCCGCAGCCGCTCGGCGTGGTCGGGATCATCGTGCCTTGGAATTATCCGGTGCTGCTGGCGGCCGGACCGCTCATCAGCGCGCTCACGGCCGGCAATCGCGCGATCATCAAGATGTCGGAATTGACGCCGCGTACCTCGCTGCTCTTCGAGCAACTGATCGCGCAGACCTTCGCCCGCGATCACGTCGCCGTCGTGAACGGCGACGCCGCGCTTGCGGCGGCATTCAGCGCACAGCCATTCGACCATCTGCTGTTCACCGGCTCGACGAAAGTCGGCCATGAAGTGATGCGCGCCGCCGCGACGCATCTGACGCCCGTGACGCTCGAACTCGGTGGCAAGTCGCCCGCCATCGTCGGGCCGCAGGCGCGCTTCGACTACGCCGTCGACAGCATCGTCGCGGGCAAGACGCTCAACGCGGGACAAACCTGCATCGCGCCGGATTACGTGCTGGTGCCGCGCGGCAAGGAACAGGCGTTCATCGAGCGGGCACGCTCGCGCATGACGCGCCTGTATCCCGATTTCGCCCGCAACCCCGATTACACGTCGATCATTTCGCCGCGCCATTTCGAGCGCCTGCAGCGTCTCGCCGACGAAGCCTGCGAACAGGGCGCGCAGCTGCACGCGCTCACCGATGCCGCGCCCGATGCCAACGCGCGCCGCTTTCCGCTCGTCGCCGTGACGCACGCGCCCGACACGTCCATGCTGATGCAGGAAGAGATTTTCGGGCCGTTGCTGCCCGTGATTCCCTACGATTCGCTCGACGACGCCATCGCCTATGTCAACGCGCGCCCGCGTCCGCTATCGCTCTATCTGTACGACGACGACAAGGCGACGATCGCGCGCGTCACGCACGAAACGATCGCGGGCGGCATGTCCGTCAACGAAACGCTGATGCATCTTGCGTGCGAAAGCCTGCCGTTCGGCGGCGTCGGCGCGAGCGGGATGGGTGCGTATCACGGGTACGAAGGCTTCGTCACGTTCTCGAAGATGAAGCCGGTCTTGACGCAGGCGCGCTTCAACGCGCGCGGCCTGATCGCACCGCCGTATGGCAGGCGCGTGCGGGCGCTGCTCAGTCTGATGATGCGGTTCTGACGCCGGGCGTCAAAGCTCGCTGGACGTGTCGGGCGGAAGATCGGTGGCAACGATGTCGATGACGGGCGAATCATCGCCGGCACCGCTCTCCAGCCGATGCAGCCAGGCGAGCAGTTCCGCGACGGCCTGATAAAGCCGCGGCGGAATGCGCGAGTCGACATCGACCTGCATCAGCAGCGACACCATTTCGGGCGATTGATGCACGTACAGGCCCGCTTCCTTCGCGCGCTGCACGATCATCTCGGCGACGATCCCGTAGCCTTTCGCGACGATGCGCGGCGCGTCGTCGTGACCGTGCGAATCGTAGACCAGCGCCGCCGCGCTCTTGCGACTCGTACGGCTCATTGCATGTCCCAATCGAAATCGCGGTCGTCGGCATCGTTCTGCGCGGGCTTGTCCGCCGTCGAGCGCGCATACGCCGATGCCGCAGCGGCAGCCGCCGCCGCGCCGCCCGCCGGCATGCTTCCGCCGATTTCGCGGATCGACAGGCCGCTCAGTTCGATGCCCGCTTGCGCGAGCCGCTCGCGGAAGGTTTCGCCCTGCGCCGCGAGCCGCACCGCGCCGCCGGGGCTCGCCTGCACGCGCGCGACCAGCCGCGAGCCCGTCAATGTGAGTTCGGCGTCGACGGTACCGAGCGACGGCAGCGACAGCGTGAGGCGCGTGCGCCACGGGTATTCGTCGTCGGCAGAGGCGGCACCGTTGCCGCTGCGCCGCCATTCGTCACCGTCCTGCTCGATCGTCCAGTCGAGGCGCGCGCCCGGCCACGCTTCACCCGTCCAGCGGAATTGCCCGGTCGCGAGCAGATCGAGTTGCTGGCGCACGAGCGGTATCGTCGCGGGATGCAACGCCGCCGCCATCGATTGCTGCTGGTGCGCGTTGGCGTCGTCCATGCCCGCGGCATGGGCCGCCGCCGGGTTCTGCGCCGGTTGCCCCGCCTGGTCGGGCGTGTCGATGATGTCGTGGGTCGCGAGATCGAACGTCGTGAAGCGCGCCGACTGCGTCTGCGGGCCTTCCGGCGTGCCGCGCGCAGCGGCCACCGCAGCCGCGAAAGCCGCGGCGCCCGTGTTGCCTGAGGGACGGCCTTGCGTCCAGGAGTTCGATTCGTCGGCGTCGTGGCTCAAGTCGAGCGGCATTTGCGACGCCGCGTCGGCAAGCCGGTTCTGCGCTTCGCCCGCAAGCGATTCGACGGGTCGTTGCCCCGACAGCCACTGCGCGAGATGCGATTCGTAGAACAATCCGCTTTCGTCGACGGTGCGCCTGAGGGCGGCCGCCAGCTCGGCGACGGGCAACGGCGCGGCGACGATGTTCGCCGCCGCGTCCGTGCCGTGTGCGGCATTCGCGCCGCCTGCGGTCTGCGAAGGCGCGGCACCTGTTGGGGCGTTACCCGAAGCAGCCGCCTGCGATGCGCTCGCGCCCGTGTCGAAGAGCGGCAGCGGCGCGATGTCGATGGCGGGTGCAGCGGGCCAGACGGGAATCTGCCCGACCAGCGCGGGTGTCGCTTCGCCGCCGGATCGGGTAATCGCGTCGAGCGTCAGCGCGACGGCCGACAGCACCGTCTGCGCGGATGCCGGCAACGGCGCAGGCATCATTGCGATGGGCGCACCGGGCGGCTGCCTGACGTTCAGGGACGCGTCGGTCTGCGCGGTCGTCGCGCTGGATCGCGAGCCGAGGGGAAGCAGGCTGTCGATGCGGCTAGCCAGCAACGAGGCCACCGCCGTGTCGATTCCGTTCATGCCCGCTTCCTCTCGCGCATTGACGCTGCGTGGCCGCTAGCGGCTCGTATTGGACGTTATGAAAGCGCTCAGCGCGCCTGGTAAAGTTCTTTCAGCACGATGGCCGGGCGGCTCGGCGCGAACAGCGCCTGCAGCTTGGCCATGCGCGGGTTCGCGAGATCGCGGACCGTCGCGTCGTTGGCGAGGATCTGGCGGATCAGGTCGAATTTGCGCGAGCGCTCGTCGTCGGACAGGCGTACGCCGTCTTCCGCGTGCTTCAGCGCGTCGACGAGATGCCGGTACTCGTCCTGCAACAGGACGAGCTCGTTCCAGAGCGCCTCTCGCGCCGCCATCACCATCTGGACTGAAATCGCTGCGATCGCCTCGTAGCGGGCGAAATATTCTGCGTTCGAACTCATCTCATGCTTTCGGCGGATGACTGCATCGCCATCCGCGCAATCTCCGGCGCGATTCCAATCCAGGCTTCCTCGAGCGTCGCCAGCAAGCCGTCGACTTCGACGAGCATCGCATCGCTCTGTTTGAGGTTCGCCTCGAGCAGTCGCCGTGTCATATAGCTATAGAGCGCGTGGAGACGCTCCGCGATTTCACCGCCTGCTTCTACGTTGAGCGCCTGCTGCAATCCGTCGCCGATGATCTGAATCGCCTTGCCGATCGCCTCGCCGCGCGCCGCAATGTCGCCCTGCTGCAGATGCATGCGCGCCTGCGCAACGGCCTTGCGTGCCCCCTGGTAGAGCATCACGATCAGGCGATGGGGACTGGCGCCCATCACCCCTGTCTCCACGCCAACCCGAGCGTAGGCATTGGCTCCAGAGTGTCCCGGGGAAAACATCGGCGCTCCTCCTGTATTGCAGATGACGATCAGATCAGACTGACAGCGGACAGCCCGCCAAAACGCCGCGAGATTCTGCCGCACGCGTTCCGGCCAGCCCTTGTATCAAGGTTATCGGTTCATACGAATAAAGCTTTAGCCCGCTGGAAGGAAGCGTCAGGAAAGATACGCGGCGCGGCGCCCGGGCGCCGCGCGCGGGCGCAGGTTGGCTGCGCATGGCGGGCCGCCGCACCGGCACGGTGCACGGAACCCGCGCGCGAGGCCGCCCGGCGAGGCGGGCGACGGGACGCTGCGCACGCTTGCGACAGACGCGATGCCGCCTGCATCGACCGCGTTCCGCCGCCCGGAGGCTGGCGGCGGCTCGCGATCGCACGCGGCATGCGCCGCAGGCGTCTCAGACGGCCATCTGCATGATGTCGTTGTAGGCCGACACGAGCTTGTTGCGCACCTGCAGACCGAACTGGAAGCCGACGTTGGCCTTCTGCATGTCGACCATCACGTCGTTCAGCGACACGTTCGGCGCGCCGATTTCGAACGCATGGGCTTCGCCGATCGCGCTCTTCTGGTCGCCGCTGATCTTGTCGATCGAGGCTTTCAGGGCCGACGCGAAGCCGCCTGCCGTGGCCGCGCCATTGTCATTCCCAACCGGGGCGCTGCCGCCCGTGGCCTGAGCCGCCATCTCCTGCATCTGCTGCAAGGCCGACTGGAGCGGATTGATGAGTGCCGTCATGTTCTCTCCTGAGTGAGATGCAGGCGAGCGTTCGCGCCATACACCGATTGGACAGGAAGCATAGCAGTGGCCCTTTTGCGAAAGCCGTGAAAGTAAGGGGAAACCCCCCGCTATTCGGCGCATCGGGTTGCTTACCCATGCGGATAATCCCTAGCGTGAAAGTCTCTGTCGGCAGGCAAGGTAAGGCGCCGTAAGCCGCAGAACGCAAAAGCATTCCGGAGAAACCCGACGCATGGATTCGTCAGCCAACTCTTTGATCAACCCCGACGCCCGCATGGGCCTCGCCGGCGCGCAGCCGGGCGCAGCGGGAGCAGCCGGCGGCGCTGCAGGCCTCGACCTCGGCGGCACGGGCGGTGGTTTCGCCACGCGCTTCCCGGGCCTTCCCACGTCGCTGTCGCAGATGCGCGGCAACCCGCGCGCGCCGCTGATCTTCGCCGTCGCGCTGCTGGTCGCCGTGGTCGCGGGGCTGATCCTCTGGTCGCGCGCTCCTGACTACAAGGTGCTGTACAGCAATGTCTCCGATCAGGACGGCGGCGCAATCGTTGCCGCGCTCCAGCAGGCGAACGTGCCGTACAAGTTTTCCGATGCGGGCGGCGCGATTCTGATTCCCGCCGACCAGGTGCACGAAATGCGTCTGCGCCTCGCGTCGCAGGGCTTGCCGAAGAGCGGCTCGGTCGGCTTCGAACTGATGGACAACCAGAAGTTCGGCATCAGCCAGTTCGCCGAGCAGATCAACTATCAGCGCGCGCTCGAAGGCGAGTTGCAGCGCACGATCGAATCCATCTCGACGGTCAAGACGGCGCGCGTCCATCTGGCGATTCCGAAGCCGACCGTGTTCGTGCGCGACCGCGAAGCGCCGTCGGCATCCGTGATGGTCAATCTGTATCCGGGCCGCATGCTCGACGAAGGCCAGGTCGTGGCGATTACGCATATGGTCGCCTCCGCCGTGCCCGACCTGCCCGTGCGCAACGTGACGATCATCGACCAGGACGGCAACCTGCTCACGCAGGCAGGCGTCAGTGGCAGCGGCCTCGACGCCACGCAACTGAAGTATGTGCAGCAGATCGAACGCAACACGCAGCAGCGCATCGACGCGATCCTTGGGCCGCTGTTCGGCTCGGGCAATGCGCATTCGTCGGTGAACGCAGACATCGATTTCTCGAAAGGCGAGCAGACGTCGGAAGACTACGGCCCGAACGGCAACCCGCAGCAAGCCGCGATCCGCAGCCAGCAGACCAGCACGGCCACCGAAATGTCGCAGAGCGGTGCGTCGGGCGTGCCGGGCGCACTGTCTAACCAGCCGCCGCAGCCGGCCTCCGCACCGATCGTCGCGAGCGCAAATGGCGCAAGCGGCGTGACGACGACGCCCGTCAGCGACCGCAAGGATGCGACCACCAACTACGAGCTGAACAAGACCGTGAGCCACACGGAAAAGGCGATCGGCGGCATCAAGCGCCTGTCGGTGGCGGTGGTGGTGAACTACATGCGCGTGGTCGACGCGAAGGGCCACGCGACCATGCAGCCCGTCCCCGCCGACAAGCTCGCGCAGGTCACACAGCTGGTGAAGGACGCGATGGGCTACGACCAGGCACGCGGCGACTCGATCAACGTGGTGAACAGCGCGTTCACGCAGATCGTCGATCCGGATGCCGACCTGCCGTGGTGGCGCACCAAGGACATGATCGCGATGTACAAGCAGATCGCGACGTACGTGGGCATCGGCGCGGTCGCCCTGTTCCTCTACTTCGTGATGGTCAAGCCGGCGCTGCGCCGCGCGTTCCCGCCGCCGGAGCCGGCTGTCGCCGCGCTGCCGTCGCCGGACGAGCCGGTGCTCGACGGCCTGCCGAGCGCAGCCGCCATCGCCGCCGAAGAAGAAGTCGAAGGATCGCTGGTCTCGCTGGAAAGCGACAAGGCCAAATATGAGCGGAACCTCGAATATGCGCGTCAGATCGCGCGTCAGGATCCGAAGATCGTTGCAACCGTCGTGAAGAGCTGGGTGTCCGATGAGCACTGAAGGCGTATTGAAGAGCGCGCTCCTGCTGATGTCGATCGGCGAGGAAGAGGCAGCTCAGGTATTCAAGTTTCTGGGGCCGCGTGAGGTCCAGAAGATCGGCGTCGCGATGGCGTCGCTGAAGAACATCACCCGCGAGCAGATCGACGAGGTGCTGCACGAGTTCGTCTCCGAGGCGGACAAGCACACTGCCCTCTCGCTCGATTCGAACGACTACATCCGCTCGGTGCTGACCAAGGCGCTCGGCGACGACAAGGCAGGCGCGATCATCGACCGTATCCTGCAAGGCAGCGATACGAGCGGCATCGAAGGCCTGAAGTGGATGGATTCGGCGGCCGTCGCGGAACTCATCAAGAACGAGCACCCGCAGATCATCGCGACGATTCTCGTGCACCTGGACCGCGATCAGGCGTCGGAGATCGTCGCATGCTTCACGGAGCGTCTGCGCAACGACGTACTGCTGCGCATCGCGACACTCGACGGCATTCAGCCCGCCGCGCTGCGCGAACTCGACGACGTGCTGACGGGCCTGCTCTCGGGCAGCGACAACCTGAAGCGCAGCCCGATGGGCGGCATTCGCACGGCGGCGGAAATTCTCAACTTCCTGCCGGGCAATCACGAAGAGTCCGTCATCGACAACGTCCGCCAGTACGACGCGGAACTCGCGCAGAAGATCATCGACCAGATGTTCGTGTTCGACAACCTGCTCGACCTGGAAGACCGCGCGATCCAGCTGCTGCTGAAGGAAGTCGAGTCGGAAACGCTGATCATCTCGCTGAAGGGCGCGCAGCCCGCGCTGCGCCAGAAGTTCCTGTCGAACATGTCGCAGCGAGCGGCCGAACTGCTCGCGGAAGACCTCGATGCGCGCGGCCCGGTCCGCGTGTCGGAAGTGGAAACGCAACAGCGCAAGATCCTCCAGGTCGTGCGCAATCTCGCCGAGTCCGGTGCAATCGTGATCGGCGGCAAGGCGGAAGATGCATATGTCTGAGCACGACTCCCCGCGCAAGGAGAGCCTCTCGGCCTACCAGCGCTGGGAGATGGCCTCGTTCGACCCGGTTCCCGAGCCGGAACCCGAAGTCGACGACGGCGCGTTCGAAGCCGAACTGCAACGCCTGCGCGACACCGCGCATGCGCAGGGCGTCGCGTCCGGCCATGTGGCTGGCCAGGCGCTCGGCTATCAGGCCGGCTACGAACAGGGCCGCGCTCAGGGCTTCGAACAGGGTCAGACGGAAGCGCGCGCGGAAGCCGAACAGCTCGCCGCGCTCGCCGAGACCTTCAAGGCAGCGCTCGACAATGCGCAGCACGAATTGTCCGAAACGATCGTCGCGCTCGCGCTCGACATCGCGCAACAAGTGGTTCGCCAGCATGTCCAGCACGATCCGACGGCACTGATCGCCGCCGCGCGTGAGGTGATGGCGACGGAACCGGCGCTGGTCGGCGCGCCGGCGCTGATCGTGAGTCCCGCCGATCTGCCCGTCGTCGAAGCGTATCTGCTGGAAGAACTGCAGACGCGCGGCTGGAGCGTGCGCACCGACCCCGCGGTCGAACGCGGCGGCTGCCGTGCCGTCTCCACGACAGGCGAAGTGGACGCCGGCATCGGCACGCGCTGGGAGCGCGTGACGGCTGCGCTCGGCAAGGCAAGCACATGGTAAAGCCGACCATCGAAGACATTCAGCACAGCGACCTCACGCCGCTCGAGCGCGAGCTGGCGCTGGCGTCGTTCGGCGCGGAAGCGCTCACCGTCGCGCAGATGGAAGAGTCGCTCGCGGCGCTGGAATCCGCGATTTCTGACGCGCATTCGGCAGGTCAATCCCGCGATGAAACCCGCGACGACACAAACGACAACGCCAGCGGCGCACATCCCGCTGCCGCGCCCGCGAGCCGCGAATCGGCGGCTGCGCAAAAGCGCGCGCCCGATCCCGCGCTCGCATCCAATCCGCATTTGCAGGCGTGGCGCAATCGTTTGAACGGTTTGCGCGAGCGCAACCAGATCGCGCGCCCGCTGCGCGCCTGCGGCCGCCTGACGCGCGCCGCCGGTCTGGTGCTCGAAGCCGTTGGCCTGCGTCTGGCCGTCGGTTCGGAAGTGATGATCGAACTGCCGCCCGGCAGCTCACGCACCATGGCGGAAGCCGAAGTGGTCGGCTTTCACGGCGACAAGCTCTTTCTGATGCCGACCACGGAAGTCGCCGGTCTGCTGCCCGGTGCGCGTGTCTATCCGCTGGAAGTCGCGCCGATCGCCGATCCGATGGCGGGCGCGAAGCGACTGCCCGTCGGCTGGGAACTGCTCGGCCGCGTGGTCGATGCATCAGGCAAGCCGCTCGACGGTTTCGGCCCGCTCAACGCGCGCAACGACGCGCCGCTCACCGCGCCGACCATCAACCCGTTGCATCGCGAGCCGATTCACAAGGTGCTCGACGTCGGCGTGCGCGCAATCAACGCGCTGCTCACCGTCGGACGCGGCCAGCGCATGGGGCTGTTCGCCGGTTCGGGCGTCGGTAAATCGGTGCTGCTCGGCACGATGGCGCGCTACACCAGCGCCGAAGTGATCGTGATCGGCCTGATCGGCGAACGTGGCCGCGAAGTGAAGGAATTCATCGAGCAGATTCTCGGCGAGGAAGGTCTCGCGCGCTCCGTCGTCGTGGCCGCGCCCGCCGACGTGTCGCCGCTGTTGCGGATGCAGGCCGCCGCCTACACGACCTCGCTCGCCGAATATTTCCGCGACCAGGGCAAGCACGTTCTGTTGCTGATGGACTCGCTCACGCGTTACGCAATGGCGCAGCGCGAGATCGCGCTGGCGATCGGTGAACCGCCTGCGACCAAGGGTTATCCGCCTTCCGTGTTCGCGAAGCTGCCCGCGCTCGTCGAGCGCACGGGCAACGGCCCGGAAGGCGGCGGTTCGATTACCGCGTTCTATACGGTGCTGACGGAAGGCGACGACCAGCAGGACCCGATCGCCGATTCGGCGCGCGCGATTCTCGACGGCCATATCGTGCTGTCGCGCGCGCTTGCCGAAGCGGGCCACTATCCTGCCATCGACATCGAAGCGTCGATCAGCCGCGCGATGACCTCGCTCATCAGCGACGCGCATCTCGATCGCACGCGGCAGTTCAAGCAGATGCTGTCGCGCTACCAGCGCAACCGCGATCTGATCAACGTCGGCGCGTATTCGTCGGGACGCGACGCGGTACTCGACAAGGCCATCGCGCTGTATCCGCGCATGGAAGCGTTCCTGCAGCAAGGTTTCCGCGAAAGTGCGGGCTTCGACGCCAGCATCGCGCACCTCGATTCGCTGTTCGGCTAGCAAGCCAGGAGAGACTGAATGAGCAAGCACTTTCCGATCAAGACGCTGATTGGCCTCGCGCAGGACGACGTCGATGCTGCCGCGCGCAAGCTCGGCCGCGTGCAGCGCGAGCGCAACGACGTCGAAGCGCAGTTGACCGCGCTGATCGAATACCGCGACGAGTATCACCGCCGTTTCACGGAAACCGCCAAGGCGGGCATGCCCGCCGGCAACATGCGCAACTTTCAGGCGTTCATCGACACGCTCGACGCCGCCATCGAACAGCAGCGCGGCTTGCTGGCGACGGCGACGGCGCGTGTCGAAGCGGCCAAGCCCGAATGGCAGCACAGCAAGCAGAAGCTTGGTTCTTACGAAGTACTGGAAGCACGCGGCATCGCCGCCGAAGCAAAAGTCGCGGCGCGCCGCGAGCAACGGGACGCCGACGAGTTCGGCGCACGAATTCTCCGGATGCGCGCGGAAGGCGCATGAAGACGCCTCACGCCGCGAAACGATGCGGCGCGCAACGGGACTGACACGACCACACGAGATCCAGCATGTCGCCTCTTTCACTGATCAACTCGCTGCTCGGCTCGACGAGCGGCTCATCGGGCAGCAGCGCGTCGAACGGCGTGAACGCCAGCACGCTGCCGTTCTCGACGACGCTGCAGCAAAGCATCGCCGCGCAGAACCAGGCGCTCGCGCCCTCGCCTGCTCCCGCACCGGCGCCCGCGCCGACGCCGGCACCGTCCGCATCGAATGGTTCCAGCGTGCACGACGTGCCGCCCGCCGACAACAGCTCGAAGGACACCAGTGCCGCCGACGGTTCGAACGGCACCGACAGCACGAAGTCCGCGAGCCAGAGCGACAACACGCAGCAAAGCGGCGCGTCGAACGGCGCCAACGGTGCAGACGGCACCAATGGCGCGAACGGCAAGGACAAGACCGACACGGCATCGAAGCCGGACGACGGCGCGCCGACCAAAGGCGCCGCAGCCGCGGAGACGGCGGCAGCCGCAGCGGCCGCAGCCGCCGCTGCACAAGCTCAGGCCCAGGCGAGCAGCGCAGCCGATGCAGCGAATGCGGCAACGACCGACGCGCAACCGACGCCCGCTTCGACCCCGGTCGCCGGCAATACGACCACGCCCGTGGTTCAGACACCGTCGAAAAAGATCGCCTCGCTCGACCCGAAAGCGACTCAAGATGCGTTGCAGGCTGCCTTCGCCGCGATGGCGAACGGCCAGGGCGCAACGCCTGCGACGGGCGTGAGCACATCCGCAAGCTCCGGCGCGTCGGCGACGGGCGAAGCGACGCTCGGCGGCACGGGCGCAGGTGCCGGCAAGGGCCTGACGCTTGGCGACTTGCGCAACATGAAGGGCGACGCGGCTGGGACGAACGCGACGGCCGCTACCACACCGGCCGCCGCCGCAGCCGCGCAGCCGAGCCCAGCCGAAACGCTCGCCGCCGCCAGCGCGAGCGTCTCGCAGGCGAGCGCCGTGCCTGCCGCGAATGCCGACACGAACGCCGCGCTCGCGGCGACTCAGGCCGCATCGGCGGCAGCCGCCGCAAGCGCGACGACGACGGCAACGCAGGGTTCCAACCCCGCGACCGCCGCGATGGCGAACGCCATCGCGCCGCAAGTCGGCGCGCACGATTGGGAAGACGCGTTCAGCCAGAAGGTCGTGTTCCTCACCAACGCGCATCAGCAGACGGCGGAACTCACGCTCAATCCACGCGACCTCGGCCCGCTACAGGTCGTCCTGCAGGTTGCCGATAACCATGCACATGCCCTTTTTGTTTCGCAGCATCAGCAGGTGCGGGAAGCGGTCGAAGCCGCGCTGCCGAAACTGCGCGAAGCGATGGAGCAAGGCGGCATTGGCTTGGGCAGCGCCAGCGTGAGCGACGGCTTTGCCCGCCAGAGCAGCCAGCAGGGCCAGGAGCAGAGCGGCGGCGCTCGCGGCGGCCGCAGCAGCGGCCGTGGCGATGCGGGCATCGACGTCGCGGGCGGCAGTGCGACGACGGTGAGCATGCCGGTGCGACGCACGGTTGGGTTGGTGGACACGTTCGCGTGACGTTATGCGGTTTGTTGCTGCGCTGGCATCCGCGTGATGTTGTCGTTCTTCATGCGTTGCCCCTGTGCGGGGCGGCAGTCACTTTCTTTGCCGCCGCAAAGAAAGTAACCAAAGAAAGCGGCTCACACCGAGCCGCTTGACGATCGCCAAGGAATTCAGACAGCCCAAGCTGAGGCAAACTGTATGTAGGCTTCCTCGCCTTATGCGCGTGCACTTCGGACCTGGTCCGGAGTGCCCACGTGGGCGGCACGATGGCCTGCACAGAGTTTGCCGCAAAAAGGATGCTGGAAGCTCTGGAGCAATGGTCAAGCGGCTCGGTGTGAGCTGCTTTCTTTTGCCTACTTTTCTTTGCAGCAGCAAAGAAAAGTAGGTGCCGCCCCGCACAGGGGCAACGCATGAAAACCGAAAACATCACGCGGATGCCAGCGCGACGGCAAACCGCGGATGCCAGCGCAACGGCAAACCGCAGAAAGCCTGCGCAGCAAAAACAAAACCACCCCCCGACAGGCAAACACACGAGCTAACCCTGAATATCCCTTCTTTTCGACCCATCGCAGCAGCGTCGGACACCTGAAAATTCAACCTACAGCATTGAGGCAATCAATTCCATGGCAACCACGACCGCAAACCAGCAAGCCAACGCGAAGCCCTCCTCTCCGGGCCTCGTCAAGCGCATCTTGGTGATCCTGCTGATCGTACTGGTCGCGGCAGGCGTAGCCGGCGCCGCCACCTGGTTCTTCATGTCGAAGCGCGCGCCCGCCGCCGCGACGGCAGCAGCGCCGACGCCCGCGCCTGTACCGATTTTCTTTCCGCTCGAATCGATGACGGTGAACCTGCAGTCCGACGACGGCCAGCAGCACTACCTGCGCATCGGTCTGACGCTGAAGCTTGCCGATCAGAAAGTGCAGGAACATCTGACCGAACACATGCCCGAAGTCCGCAGCCGCGTGCTGCTCGCGCTGTCGAACAAGCATCCCGAAGAACTCGCGACGCTCGACGGCAAGAAAGCACTCGCCACGGAACTCGAGAAGCTGATCGAAGAGCCGACCGAGGCCAACGGTCAACCCGTGCACGTCTCCGACGTGCTGTTCACCGAATTCGTCGTCCAGTAATAGCGCATTGCGCTGACTGATTTGATTTCCAACCGCGCCATCGAAGGGACGTACGAGGAATAGGAATGGGCCACGAAGAGTTCATGTCCCAGGAGGAGGTCGATGCCCTCCTCAAGGGCGTCACCGGCGAGTCCGACTCGCAGTCCGATCAGGGCGATCGGTCCGGTGTACGTCCGTACAACATCGCGACGCAGGAACGCATCGTTCGCGGCCGGATGCCCGGCCTCGAAATCATCAACGACCGGTTCGCGCGTCTGTTGCGCGTCGGCATCTTCAACTTCATGCGGCGCACGGCGGAAATTTCCGTCGGCCCGGTGAAGGTGCAGAAGTACAGCGAGTTCACGCGCAACCTGCCGATCCCGACGAACCTGAACCTCGTCCACGTGAAGCCTCTGCGCGGCACGTCGCTGTTCGTGTTCGATCCGAACCTCGTGTTCTTCGTGGTCGACAACCTGTTCGGCGGCGACGGGCGTTTTCATACGCGCGTCGAAGGCCGCGACTTCACGCAAACCGAGCAGCGCATCATCAGCAAACTGCTGGGGCTCGTGTTCGAGCACTACACGACGGCATGGAAGAGCGTGCGGCCGCTGCAGTTCGAATACGTGCGTTCGGAAATGCATACGCAGTTCGCCAACGTCGCGACGCCGAACGAAATCGTGATCGTCACGCAGTTCTCGATCGAATTCGGACCGACGGGCGGCACGCTGCACATCTGCATGCCGTACTCGATGATCGAGCCGATCCGCGACGTGCTGTCCTCGCCGATCCAGGGTGAAGCGCTCGAAGTGGACCGCCGCTGGGTGCGCGTGCTGTCGCAGCAGGTGCAGGCAGCCGAAGTGGAACTGACGGCGGATCTCGCGCAGGTCCCCGTCACGTTCCACGAGATTCTCAACATGAAGGCGGGCGACGTGCTGCCCATCAACATTCCCGAGCACATCACGGCGAAGGTCGACGGCGTGCCGGTGATGGAATGCGGCTACGGAATTTTCAATGGTCAATACGCATTGCGCGTGCAGAAGATGATCAGCGCAGCGGAACAGATGAAGGAAGCGGGATATGACTGAGCTGAACTCGACACCCGATATGGACATGCCGGAAGAGTCGAAGGTGAATGATCCGTTGCCCGGCTCGGGCGCCGAAGAAGCGGCCCTCGACGATTGGGCGAGCGCGCTCGCCGAGCAGAACGACAACACGTCCGTGAGCGCCACCACGGCGGGCGTGTTCCAGCCGCTGTCGAAGGTCGAGCCGTCGACGACGCGCAACGACATCGACATGATCCTGGACATTCCCGTCCAGATGACGGTCGAGCTGGGCCGCACGAAGATCGCGATCCGCAACCTGCTGCAACTGGCGCAGGGTTCCGTCGTCGAACTCGATGGTCTCGCGGGTGAGCCGATGGACGTGCTGGTCAACGGCTGCCTGATCGCGCAGGGCGAAGTGGTGGTCGTGAACGACAAGTTCGGTATCCGTCTGACCGACATCATCACGCCGTCCGAGCGTATCCGGAAGCTGAACCGATGAAACACGCAGTAACCCGGGCCGCGTCTCACGGGAGCGGCATGCCGCTGCCGCGCCGCGCCCGTTTCATGTCGACGGTGGGCGTGCTCTGCGCCAGTGCATGTAATTTCGCGCACGCCGCCGATATGAATGCCGTCAACAACGCCGCGAAGATCGCTTCTAGCGTCGGCGCGGGAACAGCGGTGCCGTCGCTCGGCGTCGGCGCCGTGCTGCAGACGATCGTCGGTCTTGCCGTCGTGATCGGTCTCGTGTTCGGCTTCGCATGGCTCGCGCGCCGCTTCGGCCTGCAACCGGGCCAGCGCGGCGGGATCGTTAAGACGATCGGCGGCACGTCGCTCGGCGGCAAGGAGCGCGTGGCCGTCGTCGAGATCGGCGATACGTGGCTCGTGCTGGGCGCTGCGCCCGGCAACGTGCGCCTGCTGCATACGATGCCCGCCGGCTCCGCCTCGGGCGCAACCCTTCCCACCGGCACGCCTTTTTCAGTGCCCGGCGCATCCAATCCCGGCGGCCCGGTCCAGTTGAGCGGCACCTTCGGACAACGCTTTCGCGACGCGCTCAAAAACGAAGCGGCCAAACGTTTCCAGCGACGCGCGAGCGGAGAACAGTAATGCAGTACGACCGATCTGACGTGCAGCGCGGCTGCGCTGTGACTTCCCACGTCCTTTCACAGGCATCCACGCCTGTATCAGAGCAGGCTCCCGCTTCGATGAAAAAGCGCATCCTGAAGGGCGCCGCGCTGATCGCGCCGCTCGCCGTGCCCGCGCTGCTGTTTGCGCTGCCGACGCTGTCGCATGCGCAGGCCAACGGTCTGCCCGCCTTCAACACGAGCCCCGGCCCGAACGGCGGCACGACGTACTCGCTGAGCGTGCAGACGATGCTGCTGCTCACGATGCTGTCGTTCCTGCCCGCGATGGTGTTGATGATGACGAGCTTCACGCGCATCATCATCGTGCTGTCGCTGCTGCGTCAGGCGATCGGCACGCCGACTACGCCGCCCAACCAGGTGGTCGTCGGCCTCGCGTTGTTTCTCACGCTGTTCGTGATGACGCCCGTGCTCGACAAGGCGTACACCGATGGCTACAAGCCCTTCTCCGAAGGCACGATCCAGATGGACGAGGCCGTGAAGCGCGGCGTCGCGCCGTTCAAGGCGTTCATGCTGAAGCAGACTCGCGAAAGCGATCTCGCGCTGTTCGCGCGCATCTCGCACGCCGCGCCGATGCAGGGTCCGGAAGACGTGCCGCTGTCGCTGCTGGTGCCGTCGTTCGTGACGAGCGAGCTGAAGACGGGTTTTCAGATTGGCTTCACGGTGTTCATTCCGTTCGTGATCATCGACATGGTGGTGGCGAGCGTGCTGATGTCGATGGGCATGATGATGATTTCGCCCGCGACCATTTCGCTGCCGTTCAAGCTGATGCTGTTCGTGCTGGTCGACGGCTGGCAATTGATCATCGGCTCGCTTGCGCAGAGCTTCGTCTGAATTTCGCAGGGAGAATCACGCCATGACGCCGGAAACCGTCACCACGATCGCGCACGAAGCGATGTACATTGCGTTGCTGCTGGCTGCGCCGCCGCTGTTCGTGGGGCTCGTGGTCGGTCTCGTCGTGAGCCTGTTCCAGGCTGCGACGCAGATCAACGAATCCACGCTGTCGTTCATTCCGAAGCTGTTCGCGATCGCCGTGACGCTGGTGCTGATTGGTCCGTGGATGCTCGCGAAGCTGCTTGACTACACGCGCCACATGTTCACGAGCATTCCGACGCTTGCCAACTGAGCGCCCTTCTCTTTCCTTCATTCGACGCGCGATGTTTTCCGTCACCTACGAACAGCTGAACGTTTGGCTTACCGCGTTCCTGTGGCCGTTCGTGCGGATTCTCGCGATGATGGCGACGGCGCCTGCGTTCGGCGACAAGTCGTTGCCGACTCGCGTGAAGATCGGGCTGGCGGGTTTTATTACGCTGATCATTGCGCCGACTATCGGTGCGTTGCCGCAGGTGACGGTGTTCTCCGCGCAGGGCGTGTGGATCATCGTCAACCAGTTTCTGATCGGCGCGGCGCTCGGTTTTACGATGCAACTCGTGTTCGGTGCGATTCAGGCCGCCGGCGACATCATGGGCATGAGCATGGGGCTCGGGTTCGCGACGTTCTTCGATCCGCATGCTGCGGGGTCGACGGATGTGATGTCGCGGTATATGAACATGCTCGCGATTTTGACTTTTCTCGCGGTTGATGGGCATTTGCAGGTGTTGTCTGCGCTGATTCAGACGTTTCAGGCGTTGCCTGTGTCGGCGAATGTGCTTGGGGCGAATGGTTGGCGAGTGCTCGCCGGGTGGGGGAGCACTGTGATCAGTGCGGCTCTGCTTTTGTCTTTGCCTATTGTCACGGCGCTGCTTATCACTAATCTTGCGCTCGGGATTCTTAATCGGGCTGCGCCGCAGATTGGGGTTTTTCAGGTTGGGCTGCCTGTCACCGTGATTACCGGGTTGCTGCTGATTCAGTTGATGTTGCCCAATATGATGCCCTTCTTTGTCCGGTTGTTTGAAAGTGGGATCGATCAGATGGGGCGGGTGGTGGCTGGGTTGAGGTGAGGGTTTTTGCTGTTTGGTTTTGGGTTTTGGGTTTTGGGTTTTGGGGCTTTTCGCTGGCATCCGCGGTTTGTTATTGGTCCGCACGCGTTGCCCCTGTGCGGGGCGGCACCTACTTTTCTTTGCCGCCGCAAAGAAAAGTAGGCAAAAGAAAGCGGCTCACACCGCCAGTTCTTGTTCCTGCCTGAGGGCCCCCACAGGTTCTTACACTTCACACGGCAACTTTCCTGTTCGCGTGCGTTGCCAACGTTCTCTCTGTACGCCTCACCCGCTTCGCGCGCCCGCATCACCGCATCCCGCGCCAGATAGTCCACCGCCGCCCATGCGGCAAACTGTGTGTCGGCCGCAGTACCTCACACGCCTCACTCCGGACCGATAGCACGCGCATACCGCGATGTAAGAGCGCCAGGCTATACCACGCGACAACCTACACACAGTTTGCCACCTGGGCGGCGCATACCGTTTGCTGCCGTCTGCCGTTGTATGGGTGCCTGAAGTGGGTGATGCGCTTGTTCGAAGCGTTGGCAACGAGCACCGGCGAGGGCACTGTCGTGTGAAGGATGGGGACGTTGGGGGCCCGTGGATAAGAACACGGGCTGGCGGTGTGAGCCGCTTTCTTTTGCCTACTTTTCTTTGCGGCGGCAAAGAAAAGTAGGTGCCGCCCCGCACAGGGGCAACGCGTGAAGCACGCTAACAAAACGCGGATGCCAGCGCAAACACAAGCAAACCACCCCAACGTCGCAAGACAAAAAAAACGCCCAACCCTCATTCAAAAGAGTCAGGCGTCTCACACCTACAAAAAGTCAAAAAGCAAAAAACAAAAACCTAAAATGAAGAACGAAAAAAATCAGTTCCCGATGTAATCGAACAACGACAACTTCTGAATCATCGAAAACCCCTGCTGCGCTGCCTGCAGCGAAAACTGCGTCATCGTGTACTTACTGATCACCGACGTCAGATCCGTCTGCGTCAAATCTGCAAGATTACTCGTCGTCTGCAACGAGTTCGTCTGCGTCACCGTCTGCAGTGCCTCGATCTCCTGCTCGCGACCGCCCACCGACGTCTGGATCGACGTCACGTTGTTCATCGTGTTATGCAACTGCGTCATCGCCGTGCCCAGCGCGTTCGTCAGGTTCGCCTGGCCACCCGTGCCCGTAACGGGCGCTTGCAGCGCGGCAATCACGCTGTCCAGGTTCGCGAACACATCCTTGCTCGATTGCGCCGCAGGCGTCACCGAGAACGCATCGCCCGCATTGGGCGTGCCGGAAATCGTCACGCTCTGGCCGCCGCCGCCAAGCGAAATCGCCTGGCCGGCCGCGAAGGTCTGCGGTGCGGTCGTCGTCGACGCGGTGGTGTCGGTGATCGTGTAAGTCGTCGACGACGTGAAGTTGATCGTGTACTTGTGCTGGTTCGTCGGATCGGTCGGATTGCTCACCGACACATTGCCGATCGTGCCCGTGCCCGTGTTGGCCGAGTTGCCCGCCGTCACGGGCGCGCTGCCCGCCGGAGAAATGCTCAGGAACACCGCCTGGCCCGTATCGCCGATCGCGATGTTGCGCGTGCCCGTCACCTGCACGTTCTGCACGCCATTGTCGCCGTTGTACTGAACCGCGCCGCTCGAATTGATCGAGAACGGCGGCGTCGCAGCCTGATAGCCGGCGTACAGATAGTTGCCCGAGCCGTCAGTGCCGTTCGCGAGACCCATCAGCTGGTTGCGCAGGCCCTGCAACTGCGTCGCGATCGCGCCGCGGTCACCGTCGTTGAGCGAGCCGTCGCCCGCACGCACGAGCTGCGTGCTGATCGACGTCAACACGTTGTTGATGCTGGAGAGCGAACCGTCCTCGGATTGCAGCGCGGCAAGCGCGGTGTTCTGGTTGTCGGCGTACTGCGACAGCGTCGCGCCCTGCATGCTGAGCTGCACCGCCTGCGCCGCGCCGACCGGGTTGTCCGACGGCGTCGCGAGGCTCACGCCGCTCGACAGTTGCTGATACAGCGACGCGAGCGTGGATTGCTGATCGTCCATCGTCTGGACGTTCATGCCGAAGTATTGCGTAGTAGAGATGCGCATAGTCGTTCAACGCCTCAATTGAAAATGCCGAGGATCGTCTGGAACAGCGTCTGGGCCGTCTGGATGACCTTGCTGTTCGCCTGATACAGCTGCTGGTATTGCAGCAGGTTCGCCGCTTCCTCGTTGATGTTCACGCCGGAGATCGACTGCTGCGCAGTCGTGATCTGCGTCACGAGCGACGTCTGCGATTTGCTCGACGCCTGGATCTGGTTCGTCTGGTTGCCGATGTCGTTCACGTAGTTCGCGTACGAGTCGGTCAGCGTGAGCGTGCCGTTGCCCATCGACTTCGCCGTCACGAGGTTCGAGATCGACTGCGCGTTGCGGCCGTCCTTGCCGCCCGCCGGGTTCGGCGCGATCGTGAAGGTGTCGCCGTTCGCGGGCGAGCCCGTGATCTGCAGTGACACGTTGTTGATCGTGCTGCCCGTGATCGTCATCGACGCGCCCATGGCCGGGTTGTACGGCACATTAGGCGTCGCTGCCGTGATGTTGTACGAGGTCGGCGGCGTGCCGTCGATGGTCACGGTCGAGCCGACCGGGAAGCCGGAGATCGATCCCGTCGTCGAGTCGTACGTCAGCGTGGTGGTCGTGTTCGGCAACGTGTAGCCCGCCGATACCGTGCCCTGCGTGACCGTCGACGTGCCCGTATTCGACGAACCCTTCGAAACCAGAACCGGCGACGAAGCCGCGATGGCCGCGCCGTCGCTCGTAGTCAGCCCGAAGCCGTTCAGCGCGCCGCGGGTCGGCTCGACGGTGAACGAATCGCCGGGGTTCATGGTGCCCGACAGCGAGAACTGCATGCCGCCGATCGGGTTGGTCAGGTTGGCCGCCTGGCCGACGACCTGGCCCGTGTCGCGATTCGTGAGCGTGTAGTTCGAGCCGTCATACGACAGCGTGTAGTCGCCCGATACGGGTTGCGACGGATTGGACAGCGAAGCGCCCAGCGTCGCGCCGCCCGTGTTCTTCAGGTTCGCGAAGATAGTCGGATTGCCGACCGTGAACAGCGCGCCGCCCTTGTTGCCGTTCAGGTCGATACCGAGCGAATTCTGCGCGTTGACCTGCGCGGCGAAGCTCGTCGCGATCGCGCCGAGTTGCGCTTCAGCGGGATCGAGCGTCTGACTGCGGAACGTCATCAGCCCACCGATCTGCCCTCCCAGCTGGACGCTGTCGGGCAGGATTTGCGGCGTCGTCGTTCCGGCCTGGCTCGCAAGACCTGCGTAGGCAACGGCCGTTTCCGTCGGGTCCGACGGCGAGGTGACGGTTGTGAGATTGAAGCTCTTGTCGGCGACGACGAGCGGCTGGCCGTTGCCCATGAACACGCTGTAGCCGCTATCGCCCTGCACGACCTGCACGCCGACGAGTTGCGACAGATTCGACACGGCGAGATCGCGCTGGTCGAGCAGCTGGTTGGGCGGCTGGCCTTGAGCGCTCAGCGACTGGATCTGCGAATTCAGTTGCGCGATTTGCGCGCTGTACGTGTTGATCTGCTTGACCGTGTCGCCGATCTGCGTGTTGACGCTGGTGCGCAGCTGGTCGTACTGGTCGCCTGCCGCGTTGATCTGGTCCGCCAACGATTGCGCGGTGCTGATGGCGCTTTGGCGCATCGCGGGATTCGACGCATCGTTCGCGACGTTCTGCATTCCGGTGAAGTACGACGTGATCGCGCTCGAAATGCCCGAGGTCGGATTGCCGACCATATTGTTGAGCTGCGCGATCAGGTTGTAGTACGTGTTGAGCGAACCGGACTGCGACTGCGCGTTGTTCAGCTCGGTCGTCAGGTACTGGCTGTACTGGCGCTGGATGGTCGTAGTCGACACGCCGCTGCCGAGATAGCCGGAGCCCGTGTACTGTCCGCTCGATTCCGAGTAGACGGGACGCTCGACGGAATAGCCAGGCGTCGCCTGGTTGGAGATGTTCTGACCCGTAGTCGTCAGGCCCCATTGGGCTGCGTTGAGTCCACTAAGGCCGATGCTAAAAAGGTTACTCGACATGCGTCATCCTGAAAGACGGCGTAAGGGGCGGTGCGTGGGGCACCGCCAGGTTGACCGAACAATTTGTATATCGGCGTTCTGGCGGGAAGATTGAGGGCGGGAAGGGCTTTTTTGCGCGGAGCGCCCCAGTTTTTTTATTGCGCGGAGCGCTGGATGGGGTTTTGATTTTGTCTTCGACGAAGGGCGTGTTGTTTTTGCTTTTTCGCTGGCATCCGCTCGATGTTATTGGTCTGCATGCGTTGCCCCTGTGCGGGGCGGCACCTACTTTTCTTTGCCGCCGCAAAGAAAAGTAGGCAAAAGAAAGCGGCTCACACCGCCAGCACGTGTTCTTATCCACGGGCCCCCAACGTTCCCACATTTCACACAGCAGTGCCCTGGTCGGTGCTCGTTGCCAACGCTCTGAATGAGCGCCTCACCCGCTTCAGGCACCCGTACAACGGCCAGCGGCAGCGAATGATATGTGCCGCCCAGGTGGCAAACTGTGTGTAGGTTGTCGCGTCGTAAAGGGTAGCGCTCTTACAGGGTGGAGCGCGTGCGTTATCGGTCCGGAGTGGGGCGTGTGAAGCACCAAGGGCCTACACACAGTTTGCCACCTGGGCGGCCGTGGACTATCTGGCATGGCACGCTGTGATGCGGGTGCGTGAAGTGGGTGAGGCGTACTGAGAGGACGTTGGCAACGGGCGCGGACTGGCGCGTTACCGTTTGAAGCGTAAGACCCTGTGGGGGCCCTCAGGCAAACACACGCACTGGCGGTGTGAGCCGCTTTCTTTTGCCTACTTTTCTTTGCGGCGGCAAAGAAAAGTAGGTGCCGCCCCGCACAGGGGCAACGCGTGAAGCACGCTAACAAATCGCGGATGCCAGCGAAAACGCAAGCAGACCACCCAGCGTCGCAGACAGCAAACCAAAAACCTTAAACCTTAAACCCTGGCCAACGACCGCCGTTTCATTTCCAACTGAGTAATCAACCGCTGCAGCGTATTCTCAGCATTCCCCGGCAGGGACAAAAACCGAAACCCCAGCGTATAACGCTGCGTGCCGTTAGGCAGATCCACCGCCCGATTCGACATCAATTCCAGATCGAGCTGCAACGTCCCCAGCGACCCAAGAATCACTTCGGTATCCAGCAACTGAACCCCATGCTCGAGCGTGGACACACGCTCATCGCTGGTACGCATCGCCATGCCGCCCAGCGACAGATCCTGCACTTCGAACCGGAACCCTTCCCCATCCGGCAAGCGCCCGCGGCAAATATACGGATCCAGCAACGGCGCATCGACGCGGAAATACTCACGCCGCTGCACGTAATACAAAACCTCAGGGAAATCGGCCTCGAACGAAGGCCGCCCTTCGAACGTCGTTTCACGCGGCGTCTGCGTGACGAAATGGACGCGCACGCCGTCGGGCGTCGCATGGAAATGGCCCTCGGGCGAAGTCAGCAGCCCACGGTTCTGCTCGGCAAGCGCGCCCCAGTCGAACGTGAAGGTGCGCTCTCGCACGTCCACTTCGAGGATCTTCGTCACGAGCTGGCCGCCCTTGTACTGCACGGTCAGAAAATCGCCGCGATTGAGCAGATTGCGCAGTTGCACACCGATCTCAAGCGGATTGCGGCGGCCGAAGTCGACGCCTTCCATCTCGCGGTTGTCACCATTCGACTGGGTGGTATTCATGGCCTTGCCAATTTCTCTTCGTTCTTGCGGGCACGTCGCGAAAGCACCGCCGGCCGGTGCTCGGCACGGCCTGCATACGTCGCGAAACACGCGTGGGTCCGGAATTCTTCGCACCATTCCGGTATCGGGTCTGACTGTTTAGCGGCAGCGTCGGCCCAAAGTTTAGACCGGTTTTACGAAATATTTTCCGCAAACGTTTGACACCGCAACGAAGACAGGATACGCGAAATCTGCTCGCGGCCCGAAAGTGGCAAAAGACAAGAACTGGAAGAAAAGCGGCTCGAGCCAACCGCACCCGGCGGCCAGCCCGTCCGTCTGATTCTGCGACATGGCCCCGTCGCCGGCATGATGCTTTTGAAGCGCCGCGTAACTACGACGCGTAACGGAAACGGGCGCGGCTCGCGCCACGCCTGCGCGCGTCACACCATTTTTTGCATGATCGAAATCAGCTTCTTCGCGTAGTGCGGATCGGTCGCGTAACCGGCGCGCTGCATGCCCTGCGCAAAGCCGTTCACGTCGCGCGACGAATTGATCACCTGCGCATAACGCGGGTTCGACTTCAGGAAGCTCGCGTAGTCGGTCATCGCTTCCTCGTACGAATCGTACGCACGGAATTTCTCGACCACGCGTTGCGGGCGGCCGTTGATGTACTCGGTCGTGACCGTCGCGACAGTCTTGCCGTTCCAGTCGTCGGTGGCCTTGATGCCGAAGATGTTGTGGCTCGTCGTGCCGTCCGTCTTGCGGATCTCGCGCTTGCCCCAGCCCGATTCGAGCGCGGCCTGGCCGATGATGAAGCGCGCCGGAATGCCCGTCGCGGCGCTCGCCGCCTGCGCCGGCGCAGCGAGCTTGTCGACGAAGGCATCCACCTTGTCCGACGAGCCGTCGCCACGCACGGCCGGCGTCAACGCGCTGTTCGCCGAATAGCCGCGGCCCATCTTCAGTGCGCCGTTGTTCGCCGGGTTCGAGTACGCCTTCGCCAGCGCATTCAACGCGACGTTGTTGCCCGCGTTCGTATCGTCGGGGGACATGCCGGAGTTGCGCATCAACTGCTTGAGCATCGCGTCGGCGACGCCAATGCCTTTCGACGACATCTGCTGCGAGAGCTGCTGGTCCATCATCGACGTGAAGGTGGCCGTGTCGTGCGAGTCGAACGGACCGTCGGACGGCGTCGCGTCACGCATGCTCTTCAGCATCATCTGCGTAAAGACGGCGTCGAACTGCTTGGCCGCCGACTTCATCGCCTCGCGCGGATTCGCCGCTGCCTGCGCGCGCATCGCGTCGAAGCCCTGCGTGTCGAGCGCGAAGCGATTGGTCAGATCGTTTGCGGCGTTGCGCGTCGTGTCGGAGTTCATTCTGGTTGTTCCTTAGATGATCTCGAGATCGGCTCGCAGCGCACCCGCTGCCTTCATCGCCTGGAGAATCGACATCAGATCGGCGGGCGTCGCGCCGAGCGCGTTGAGCGCCTTCACGACGTCCGCGAGGTTCGCGCCCGCGCTCACCATCTTGAGCGCGCCGTTGTCCTGCTTCAGCGCGATCTGCGACTGCTGCGCAACGACCGTCTGACCGTTCGAGAACGCGCCCGGCTGGCTCACCACCGGCTGCGTGTTGACGATCACCGACAGGTTGCCGTGCGCCACCGCGCAAGTCTGCAACGTCACCATCTGGTTCATCACGATCGAGCCGGTGCGCGCGTTCAGGATCACCTTCGCGGCAGCCTGCGCGGGCTTCACATCGAGGTTCTGCAACTGCGCCATGAACTGCACCTGCTGCGCCGGATCGGTCGGCGCGCGCAACTGGATCGTGCGGCCGTCGAGCGCGACCGCCGTGCCGAAGCCAAAGGTGTTGTTGATCGCCGACGTGATGCGCTGCGTCGTGTCGTAGTCCATGTCGTTCAGGTCGAGCTGCATCGTGCCCGCCTGCGAAATCGTAGTCGGCACCGAGCGTTCGACGATCGCACCGCCCGCGATGCGGCCCGCCGCAAGCTGGTTCACCTGCACCTTGCTGCCGTTCGCGCTGGCACCTGCGCCGCCGACGGCCATGTTGCCCTGCGCAAGCGCATAGACCTGGCCGTCCGCGCCCTTGAGCGGCGTGAGCAGCAGCGTGCCGCCGCGCAGGCTCTTGGCGTTGCCGAGCGACGAGACGGTCACGTCGAGCGCTTCGCCGGGCCGCGCGAACGCGGGCAGCGACGCCGTCACCATCACGGCTGCGACGTTCTTCAGCTGCATGCTGGAGAGCGAATTGTTGCTGGAGTTCGAACCCGCCTGCTGGTTGTTGATCGAGATGCCGAGGTTCGCGAGCATGTTCGCGAGCGTCTGCGTCGTGAACGGCGTCTGCGTGGTCTGGTCGCCCGTGCCGTCGAGACCGACGACGAGGCCATAGCCGATCAGCGGGTTGTCACGCACGCCCTGGATCTGCACGAGGTCCTTCAGGCGTTCCGCATGAGCGACGTGCGTCGTCACGGGCAGCGCGGCGCACGCGAGCGCAACCACGGCGAACGCGCGAGCGGCGAACCCGGAAACGGACGTCAGGCGGAGAAAAGAGAAGGTACGCATGATCAGAACGGCGCGACGTTGAGGAAGAAGCGTTGCAGCCAGCTCATGTCCTGGGATTCGTTGATATAGCCTTTGGCTGAGTATTCGATCTTCGCGTCCGCGACCTGGGTCGAGTAAACCGCGTTCAGGCTGCTGATCGTGTTCGGGTTGACGACACCCGAGAAACGCACGAATTCGTTGCCCTGGTTGATCAGCATCTGCTTTTCGCCGCTCACGAGCAGATTGCCGTTCGGCTGTACGCCGATCACCGTGACGGTGATCACGCCGCTGAACGTGTTCGACGCATTGGCGCCGCCCGTCGCCTTGAACGTGTTGGCGCCCGTCGCGTCGAGGTTCACCTTGCCGAACAGACCGCCGAGAAAGCCTGCCGTCGGCACGCCGAACTTGGTCTCGCCGTTGCGGTTCGTGTTCGCACCCGAAGACTTCGTCGCGTTGATGTTTTCGGAGATGACGATGGTCAGGATGTCGCCGACATTGCGCGGACGCTGGTCTTCGAACAGCGGCCGGCCAGCGTAACCCGGGTTGTAGATCGAGCCGGGCGTCTGCAGCGACGGCGGCGGCGGCGGCACGGCCGTCATCGGTTGCTGGGTGATCGGCTCCCTCGGCACGAGCGCGCAGCCGCCGAGCGCGGCTGCGAGCACGCCAGCGCAGGCGAGCATCGATGCTGCTCGCGTGCGGCGCAGAGGAATCTGGGTTCGAATGAGGTGCGACATCTTGGTTACCGCCTAAGTGTTTCCGACTTTCAGCCTTGCGATCAGCCTGCTTAAACCGGCATCTGGCTGAGCGTCTGCAGCATCTGGTCGGAGGTCGTCACGGCCTTGCTGTTGATTTCGTACGCGCGCTGCGTCTGGATCATGTTCACCAGTTCCTGCACGACGTTCACGTTCGACGCTTCGACATAGCCCTGATTCAGCGTGCCGGCGCCGTTCAGACCCGGCGTCGCGACGTTCGGCGTGCCCGACGAGGTCGTTTCCTGGAACAGGTTTTCGCCCTTCGCATCGAGACCCGTCGGGTTGATGAACGTGGCGATCTGCAACGAGCCGATCTGCGTCGTCGCCGTCGAGCCTGCCGTCGTCACCGACACCACGCCGTCGCTGCCGATCGTGAGCGACGTCGCGTTCTGCGGAATCGTGATCGCGGGAAGCACCTGATAGCCGCTCGACGTGACGAGCTGGCCCTGCGAGTTGGTCTGGAACGAGCCGTCGCGCGTGTACGCGGTCGTGCCATCCGGCATCTGCACCTGGAAGAAGCCCTGGCCGTTGATCGCGACGTCCTTCGAGTTGCCCGTCTGCTGCAGGTTGCCCTGCGTGTACAGACGTTCGGTCGCAACCTGTTGCACGCCCGTGCCGAGCTGGATGCCCGACGGCAATTCGGTCTGCTGCGTCGAGTTCGCGCCCGGCTGGCGGATCGTCTGATACAGCAGATCTTCGAACACGGCGCGCGAGCCCTTGAAGCCGTTCGTGCTGACGTTCGCGAGGTTGTTCGAGATCGTGTCCATCTGCGCCTGTTGCGCATTCATGCCCGTGGCGGCGATATAGAGTGAGCGGTTCACTTGTTTCTCTCCGTGGAAGCGCGTTCTGCGTTCCGTAAAATCTGCGTCGGGATTAGCTGAAGTTCAGCAGCTTGTTGGCCGACTGTTCGTTCTGGTCAGCGGACTCGATCATCTTGGTCTGCATCTGGAACTGGCGGGCGTTGGTGATCATCGAGACCATCGCCGACACCGGGTTCACGTTGCTGCCTTCGAGTGCCCCTGCCGTCACGACCACAGCGGGATCGGCATCGGCGGGATTGCCGTCGCTCGTGTGAAAGAGCCCGTCATTGCCGCGTGTGAGCGCGCCAGGCGCGGGATTCACCAGCTTCAGCTGATCGACGAGCGCGATCGTCGTGGCAGGGTCGCCCGGCATCAGCGCCGTTACCGTGCCGTCCTTGCCGATCGTCACCTGCGCGCCGGGCGGAATCGACACGGGGCCGCCGCCGCCCACCACGGGCATGTTGCTGGCATTCACGAGCTGGCCGTTTTCGTCGACGTGCAGGTTGCCTGCGCGCGTGTACGCTTCCTGGCCGTCGGGCGTCAGCACCGACAGCCAGCCCGGGCCCTGGATTGCGACGTCGAGCGGGTTGCCCGTCTGCTGGATCGGGCCGGGCGTGTAGTCCGCGCCCGGCGTCGACGACAGCACGAAAGTGCGCGTGGTGTCGTCCTGAATCGTGCTGCCGTCGCCGAACGCCATCGGCACGGCGCGGAACGTCGCGAGCTGGGCCTTGAAGCCCGTGGTCGAGGTGTTCGCGAGGTTGTTCGCGACCACGGCCTGCTGTTCGAGCGCCTGGGTCGCGCCCGACATCGCGGTGTATATGAGCCGGTCCATGATGGTGTCGGTGCGTCAGCTATTACAGGTTGATCAGCGTCTGGTCGACGGCCTGCTGGGTCTTGATCGTCTGCGCATTCGCCTGGTAATCGCGTTGCGCCGTGATCAGGTTCACCAGCTCGCTCGTCAGGTCGACGTTCGAGTTTTCCGTCGCGCCGCCTTGCAGCACGCCGTGGTTCGTCGAACCCGGCGCCGCGATCACTGCGACGCCAGAAGCTGCCGTTGCCTGAAATTCGTTGTTGCCGAGGTTGATCAGGCCGTTCTGGTTCGCGAACGTCGCCAGTGCGACCTGGCCGAGCGCCGCCGTCTGGTTGTTCGAGTAGTTGCCCGTGATGATGCCGTCGGCGCCGACCGAGAAGCTCGTCAGCTGACCCGCCGCGAAACCGTCTTGCGTCAGCGAGTTGACACCGTCCTTGCTGCCGAACTGCGTCGTGCCGGCGATGTTCAGCGTCAGACCTTGCGGCGTTGCCGAGCCGTCCGAGTTCGGGATCGAGAAGTTGAATGCGAACAGCGTCGAGGTCGGGTTGCCCGATGCATCGAGCGTGCTGACCAGATTGCCCGACGTGTCGAACTTCGCGGTGCCGATCTTGGTGGTCGGGACGCTGCCGTCCTTGCCTGCATACACGTCCCACGAACCGGCCGCCGTCTTCACGAAGTACATGTCGACCTGCTGCTTGCCGCCCAGCGAGTCATAGACGGGCACCGACGTCGAGTAGGTGTACGTCGCGCTGTTGTTCGGGTCGAAAGCGAGCGGCGTCGGCGTGACCGTTACCGCGTCGCCCGTGGCCGGCGTGCCGGCAAGCGTGATCGTTTCGCCGTTGCCGAGCTTGATCGGCGAGTTGGCGGAGTACGTGCCCGTTACGCTCGAGCCGTCGCTGCCCGTCACCGTGTAGGCCGTCGGGCTGGTGAAGGTGACCGTGTACGTGTTGGCGTTCGTGCCCTGCGTTCCGTCCGTGATCGACACGCCGTTGTTCGTCAACGTGCCCGTGTTGGTCCCGGCGAAGGTCGCGGTAGGCGTGCCCAGCGCGAGCTTGTCCTGCGCGTTCAGGTTCAGGCCAGCCGTGATGCCCTTGGTGGCCGTCGGCGGAATATTGGCCGTCGGCACCTGCAGCGGCACCGTGCCCGCCGTGTTGACGACGCCGTTCGCGTTCGCCGCGTAGCCCATCAGCTTCAGGCCGTCGGCGTTGACGATGTAGCCGTTCTTGTCGAGCTGGAACACGCCGTTGCGCGAGTATGTCACCGAGCCGTTGTTCGACATCTGGAAGAAGCCGTTGCCGTTGATGGCGACGTGCAGCGCGATGTCGTCGTTCGTGATCGTGCCTTGCGAGAAGTTCTGCTCGACTTCCGACATGCGCGTGCCAATGCCGATCTGGTTGTTGACGGCCGTGGCGACCGAGTTCGCGTACATGTCCGCGAACTGCGCCGCACCTTGCTTGAAGCCGACGGTATTCGCGTTGGCGATGTTGTTGCCGATGACGTCGAGGTCGCTCGATGCGCCTGCCAGTCCGCTCAATCCTTGCTGGTAACCCATGACGGTCTCCGTATCTGCTGAAGCTGAATGCGTTTAGATGATGGCGGCGACCGACGTCAGGCCGACCGTCTTGCCGTTAGAGAGGACGAGGCCCGGCGTGCCGTCCGGCTGCTTGATGACGCCCTGCACCGTGGCCGCCGACAGCGTGGCCGGCGAAGCCGTGCCGTTTGCCGTCGTGCTGCTCGCGGTGAACGTGTAGGTGCCGTCGGGCAGCGCGTTGCCGGCCGTGTCGACGGGCGTCCAGCCGATCGGAATCGTGCCTGCCGACTGCTTGCCGAGGTCGATCGTGTTGACGATCTGGCCGGCCGAGTTCTTGACCGTGACCTGCACGTCCGTCGCGTCGTTCGCGAGCGTGACGCCGAAGCCCGTTGCCTTGCCCGATGCCACCGAGAAACTGTCGCCCGGGGCGAGCACCGTGGCGCTGATGAGGCTCGCGGCCTGGGTCTGCTGGTTCGTCGTCAGTTGCGTGGCGAGCGACGTCAGCGACGTGTTCAGCTGCGCGATACCCGTCACCGTATTGATCTGGGCCAACTGCGAGGTCATCTGCGAGCTGTCCATCGGGTTGGTCGGGTCCTGGTTCTTCATCTGCGCGATGAGCAGCTGCAAGAACGTGTTCTGCAGGTCGCTGCCCGACGTCGCGCTGGACGACGAGCTCGATGACGACGACGCACTGCTCGTGCCGTTCATCGTATCGAGCAACGTCTGCGAAACAGTCGCGCCGTTGTTGCCGATTGTGGATTGCGTAGTCAAGGAAACTCTCCTCAGGTTCCGATCGTGAGCGTCTTCAGCATCAGCTGTTTCGCGGTGTTGAGCGTTTCGACGTTGGCCTGGTAAGAGCGCGAGGCCGAAATCATGTTGACCATTTCCTGCACCGGGTCGACGTTCGGCATCTGGACGTAACCGTTTGCGTCAGCGGCCGGGTTGCCCGGGTCGTAGGACGTCTTCATGGGCGTCGGGTCGTCGATGACGCCCGTCACCTGCACGCCGCCGACCTGCTGGCCCGAGCCCGTGCGCGCGCCGCCGATCGGATTGACGGCGAACACGACCTGCTTCGCCTTGTACGGCTTGCCGTCCGGGCCCGTCGTACTGTCGGCGTTCGCGAGGTTCGACGCAGTCACGTTCAGGCGTTGTGCTTGCGCGGACATCGCCGAACCGGCGACGTTGAAAATGTTCATCAGGGATGGCATGGCTTTCGACCTCTCTTGCCGGCGCACCGGCGTCTAATCCCGTAGCGTTGTTGGTTTTTAGCGTTGATCCAGCGCGCTGCCCTCTATATGGAAGGCGGCGCCATGTCGTTAACCGTTCGACGTGATCGCCGACAGCATCGACTTGATCTGTTGCGACAGCACCGTCATGCCGGACTCGAAGTGCAGCGAGTTGTCGGCGAACTGCACGCGCTCGGCGTCGAGATCGACCGTGTTGCCGTCGAGCGAAGGCTGCGACGGAATGCGGTAGCCCACCTTGCCGAAGTCGTCGGCCGGACCGCCTGTCGGAATGAGGCGCGCCTTGCCCGTCATGTGGCCCGGCTCCGTCGCGGCCATCGACATGCCTTGCGACACACCCGCCGGCTGCGTCATCGCGAGCGGCGCGTTGTTCGAGGCGCCCGCCGTCGAGCCGCCGCTTTTCTTCAGCGCGCCCGCGAGCGACGAAGCGAAGTCGACATCGCGCGCCTTGTAGCCAGGCGTATCGGAGTTCGCGATATTCGACGACAGCAGTTCCTGCCGATAGGCGCGCACATCGAGCGCCTGGCGGCCAAAGGCAAATTCGGCATCGAGTTTGTCCAGCATTGGGTTCTCCGTGGAACGGTCCGTGGCTTCCCGTTTCGCGCCGACGATTCGCCTTGTTCGGTAAGAAGCGTTTCGACTGCGTTGGCCGGGATGGCCTTTTTGCATGTGGTGAATTGTGCGGGCGGTGCGCAAGTCTTAATCGGACGAATAGCCGGGGAAGGACGCCTCTATTCACCGTTTGCACGGGAGGCGCGATCTCTAGAATGCGATTCGTACCTATGCATCAATGAAGGAGTCAGACCATGCCCTTGCCCGTCACCGCTTCACGCGATGCTCGCCGTCCGGGCGCGCGTGCTGCCCGGACGCTGTCGGCGATGGCGCTGGTCAGCGCTTGCGCGGCCGCATCCATTGCGCATGCGCAAGAGAACAACGGACCGATCGTCATTGCCGGACCCGGCGAGAAGAACCCCGCCGATCTGCAGGCACTGGCGGAGCGGATCAACACGCCTGCGCCCGCCGCAGCACCGCGCGCGAGTGTGCCGGCGCCGATGGTTGCGCCTGCAACGCTCGCCGCGAATCCTCGCGACGAGGCGGACCGTTTCGCGAAAGCCGCGCATGCGGATGGCGCGATCGTGATTCCGGGCGCGGGTGAGACGTCGGCGCAGCAAGGTGTTGCCGCCGCGCCTGCCAACAGGATTGTGAATGCGGGTGCGCCGGGCATGATGCGCGTCAGCCTGCAACCGGCATCGCGTCAGGTGATGCCCGTCGTGGTCGCGCCGGCTCAGGCCGCAGCGCGACCGACGGCGGGTGTTCAGCCGATTGCGGTGAATCCCGCTACCGGCACTGCCGCAGCGGCGCAGTTGCGCGCCGCGGCCGCGGTGCCGCCTGCTGCCGCGCAGACTCAGGCTCAGGCTCAGGCCGCCGCGCAACCGGCGGCGCCCGTACCGGCCGGACAGCAGGACGGCGAAGCGATCCGCCGCGCCGCGCTTGCGTATTTGCAACAGCAGTCGGCGGGATTGCCGGGCAAGGTCGACATCACCGTCGCGACGGTGTTTCCGCGCGGCCTTGCCGCGTGCACGACGCTCGAACCGTTCCTGCCGACGGGCGCGCGCGTCTGGGGCCGCACGACGGTCGGCGTGCGCTGCTCGGGCGAGCATCCGTGGACGCTGTATCTGCAGGCCAAGGTGTCGATCCACGCGACCTACTTTCTCGCTTCGCGCTCGATTGCGCCGGGCGAGCTGCTGTCCGCCGCCGACCTCATCGCCCGCGATGGCGACCTGACGCTGCTGCCGCAAGCCGTCATCACCGATCCGGCGCAGGCTGTCGGTTCGGTGTCGCTGATGCGGGTGTCGGCGGGGCTGCCGCTGCGCCGGGACATGCTGAAGAGCGCGGACTCGGTGACGATCGGTCAATCGGTGAAGGTGGTAGCGCAGGGTGACGGTTTTGCGATTTCGTCGGAAGGCAGCGCGATGAACAACGCGTCGCCGGGCCAGCCGGTGCGGGTGAAGACGGCGAATGGGCAGATCATCCAGGGCATCGTGAAGGACGGCGGAACCGTCGTGATCCAGCTCTGACGGGTGTTACCGGTGGTTACAACTTGAAAAACGTGTCGGATCGATTGACCTAAAGTTCGATGGGTGAATGCCGTTAATTCATTCAAATCGTTCAGGAAGCCAATCGTGAAAGTTGATTCCACTACCCATTCAGGCCTGCAGACGTTGAAAGACGGGCTGCAGCGCACGCAGCAAGGCGACGCCGCCACGACGGGCGGCGCAGGTACGTCGACGGCCACGGGCGCGTCGGGCGACGCCAATGTGAATCTGTCGGGGCTGTCGTCGCATTTGCACAGCCTCGCGAGCGCCGGTTCGTCGGATATCGACACGGCGCATGTCGAGTCGATCAAGCAGGCGATCAAAAACGGTACGTTGACGATCGACTCCGGCAAGATCGCCGATGGCGTGCTGGCGACGGCGCGCGACCTGTTGCAGAAGAAGAGCCAGTCGTCCGGCAACTGATGGACGCACCGATGGACGGTGCGGCGTGTGCCGGGCGGTATTTGTGACAAATCCGGTTTGCGTGTTGCGCGAGCCGGTGCCTAGCGAGTTGCTTTGTGATGAAAGACGCCCTGCTTGCCACCGTCATCGACGAATATTCCGCTGTGGAGCTGTTTGCTTCTGTCCTCGCTGCCGAGGAGAGGGCGCTGACCACGGTGCATCCCATCGACACGCTGCCGCCCATCGTCGAAAAGAAGATGGAGCTGGTGGAGCGGCTCTCCACGCTGGAGAAGGCGCGAGATTCGCAACTCGCTGAGTTGGGGTATCCGGCGGGATGGAAGGGGATGGAGCTGGCTGTTGCTGCTGATTCTCGTCTGGCGACGCAGTGGTCTTTGTTGCAGAAGGCTGTTGAGCGGGCTCGGCGGTTCAATACGACCAATGGTGCTTTGATTCGTACTCGCATGGAGTACAACCGGCGGGCGCTCGCCGCTCTGAACGTGGCTGTTGGGCCCGAGCGAGGCGCGTTGTATGGGCCCGATGGGCGGGTTCCAGCGTTTGGAATGTGAGTTTTTTTGAAGGGGTTCTCCCCCTTCTTTATCCCCGTTTTTTTTGGTTTTTACTTGGCCGGTGCTCGTTGAGAGTATCGGCTTTTTGGTTTTTGGTTTTGGTTTTTGCTTGTCTGCGACGCTGGGTGGTTTGCTGTGCGTTTGCGCTGGCATCCGCGATTTGCTTCTGGTTCGCAAGCGTTGCCCCTGTGCGGGGCGGCACCTACTTTTCTTTGCCGCCGCAAAGAAAAGTAGGCAAAAGAAAGCGGCTCACACCGCCAGCCCGTGTTCCTATTCACGGGCCCCCAACGTCCCCATCCCTCACACGGCAGTGCCCCAGTCAGTGCTCGTTGCCAACGCTTCGAATAAGCGCCTCACCCGCTTCAAACATCCGTAGTCGGGCCAGCGGCAGCGTACGGTATGCGCCGCCCAGGTGGCAAACTGTGTGTAGGCCGTAGTACTCCACACGCCTCACTTCGGACCGAAAGCGCACACGCTCCACCATGTAAGAGCGCCAAGCTATATGACGCGACAACCTACACACAGTTTGCCACCTGGGCGGCCGTGGACTATCTGGCACGGCGTGCTGTATTGCGGGAGCGTGAAGCGGGTGAGGCGCACTGCAAGAGCGCTGGCAACGAACGTGGATCACGTGGTTGTCGTGTGAAGTGTAAGAACCTGTGGAGGCCCTCAGGCAAATACAAGAACTGGCGGTGTGAGCCGCTTTCTTTTGCCTACTTTTCTTTGCGGCGGCAAAGAAAAGTAGGTGCCGCCCCGCACAGGGGCGACGCTTGAAGCACGCTAACAAATCGTGGATGCCAGCGAAAAGGCCAAAAAAACCACCCAGCGCCGCAGACAACCCAAAAAACAAAAGCCGACCTATAAAAGATCGGCTCTCGAAGAAGAAAAAGAGGAAGCAAAAAAACCAGCAGCCCGCAGGGCAAAAATCAAAAGCGCATTAGCTAGTTTCGGCAGAAGCCCATGCCTGCTCGCGCAAGCGAGTCCTAAGCCGTGCAACGGCCTGCGAATGCAACTGACAAACCCGCGACTCGCTGACCTCCATCACCGCGCCGATCTCCCGCAAATTCAGCCCACGCTCGTAATAGAGAGACATCAAAAGCTTCTCCCGCTCGGGCAACCGGTCAATCGCCTCAACCAAAGCCCCGCGCAGCGACTCATCCAGCAATGCCGACAACGGATCAGAATGATCAACGCAGTACCGATCCAGAAACGGCTCATCATCGGCCGATCGATCGAAGTCTTCGTAATAGATCAACTGACTGCCGTGCAGATCCTGCAACATCGACTGATACTCATCGAGCGGCATCTTCAGATGCTCAGCAATCTCCGTCTCGCTCGCCGAGCGCCCGAGCGACTGCTCAACCTGATGCACGGCCGATTCGACCTCGCGCGACGTCCGCCGCAAGCTCCGCGGCAACCAGTCGTTACTGCGCAGCTCGTCGAGCATCGCGCCGCGAATCCGCTGGCTCGCGTACGTCTCGAACTGCGCGCCCTGGTCTTCCTTGTAGCGGCTCGCCGCGTCCAGCAGACCAATCATGCCCGCCTGAATCAGATCGTCGAGATCGACGCTTGCCGGCATCTTCGCCACGAGCTGCAAACCGAGACGGCGCACCAGCGGTGCGTACTTCGTCAGAACCTCGGCTTGCGAAATTTTTCCTTGAGCGTTGTACATCGTGCTCCCCTTGTCCTTGCCTTCACGCGTGCTGCGCTGACGGTTGATCGGCGAATTGCGCCGCTGTTACGGTCGTCGGCGGCACGCCATGCGTCCGTGACGAAATCGCTGGCCGCATCGGCCAGTACTGCAGTTCGGCTGCGATATGACGGAAATCACGCGCAGCAGGTGCCGATGGGAAAGCATCGACGACACAACGCGACAACTCCATGGCTCGCGCCATCAAAGGATCGGCTGCAACGCAGCCGGCATCTTCAAGCGACACAGCGAGATAACGCCCCGCCACGCCCGCCAGGTTCTCAAACGCGGTATGCGCATCGGCCACGCTCTGCACGTGATTCACGAGCACGCGGAACTGCGCGATCGCATGCGCGAAGTGCAGGCGCTTCATGCACGCATACGCATCGGTGATCGCCTGCGCCGCAACGCGCGTCACCACCATCACGTCGTGCGACTGCATCGCGAGCGCCGACAGCGAGCCTTCTCGGTCCACCTGCGCATCGATCAGCACCACATCTGCCGGTCCGCTCAGCACCACGCTCATCTGCTCGCGCGTGCAGCTGTCGCGATTGCCGCGCGACGCATTGAGCACCGCGAAGCCCAGCGAATGCCGTCCGGCCGCTTCGTCGAGCGTCATCTCGCCGCGCATCACGGCAGCGACATTGCCCACGTTGCGCACGCCGCCCAGCATGGCGCTCACCGAACGCTCGCCAAGACTTTCGTCGATGACGAGCACATCCTTGCCTTGCTCGGCGAGCGCCGCGGCGAGGTTCACCACCGTCGTCGTCACGCCTACGCCGTGCGAGCCACCTGCGACCGCTATGACCCGCGAGCCGGAGCGCGCAAGCAAACGCCGCAGTCCTTCAGCCTGGTCCAGCACGAATTTATCCAAAGCGAACCTCGTGCAGATCGGCGGTCGAACGGGCCGACAGGGCCGACAGCAGCGCCGGCACGTCCTCGTCCTGCGGGACGAAAGGCGAGTTCTCGCGCGGAATGCAGAAGGCGCTCTTGATGAGGAATTTCTTCGTCGCGACGTACAGGTTCTCCGGCACCTTCTGTCCCGTCGACACGTAGTGCACGGGCAGCTTGTAGCGGATCACCGTATCGAGCACGCTGCCCAGGTTGGTCGCTTCGTCGAGCTTGGTCAGGATGCAGCCGGCGAGCGGCTGCTGGTCCGGCGCGTTCTGATAGGCCTGCACGACTTCGTTCAGCGTGTCGCCGTGGCTCGTCGCGTTCAGCAGCAGCAGGCGCTGCACAGGCTGACCGGCGCGGCACAGCATCGCGATCTGATCCGAAACCAGACGGTCGCGCTGGCTCATGCCGATCGTGTCGATCAGCACGATATGTTTGTTGCGCAGTTCCGAGAGCGCCAGTTGCAGGTCGGCGCTGTCCTTCACGGCATGCACCGACACGCCCAGAATCTTGCCGAAGATGCGCAGTTGCTCGTGACCGCCGATCCGGTAGCTGTCGGTGGTGAGCAGCGCGACCTTGCTGGCGCCGAAGCGCATCACGCAGCGCGCGGCGAGCTTGGCCGTGGTCGTGGTCTTGCCGACGCCCGTCGGGCCCATCAGCGCGAACACGCCGCCGCGCTCCATCAGCGCGTCTTCGTTTTCCATCACGGGCACATTCGATTCGAGCACCGTCCTGACCCACTCCATGCCCTCGTCCATCCCTTCGACTTCGGGCAGGTTGTCGATCACCATCTTCACCAGCTGCGCCGAGAAGCCGGCGGCGAACAGATGTCGCGTCAACGCTGCATGCGTCGGGCTGCGGCGCTGGCGATCGGCCCACACGAGGCCCGCGAACTGCTCTTCCATCATGCCGCGCATGGAAGTGAGCTCCTGCATCACGGTCTCGTTGACCATCTGCTCGATGCGCGACTTGATCGATTCCGTCAGCGCGGCGGCCTGCTTCGGCGTCATGTCGGCGGCGGCGGCGTTCTTGCGCCCGTCGCGCGCCGTGTTGATGTCGCCTGCGCCGTCGGCCATCGTCGGAGGGTTGTTCTTCTGCGCGGCGCGGCGCGCGGCGAGTTGCGCGGCTTCGCGAGCCCAGTCGGGCTTTGCTTCTTCGTTGCCTGCATCGACGGGCGTGCCCAGGCCGCGTGCCATCGCAGCGGCGGGCGTCATCGTCGGATTGGCTGCGTGGACCACGTCCTTCGTCGCGATGCGGCGTGCGTGATCGATCAGCCAGGGGTTCGTTTCGGCCATCGTGCGCTGACGGGCCGGTGCTTCGGGCATCGCGGGCGCGGTGGCTTTCGCCGATGCGGCGGGCGTTTCGCTGCGCAGGTCGACGCGCACGTCGTCGCTTGGGCGCGCTGCGGCTGCCGGGCTTTCGACTGCCGCGCTTTCGGCGGATGCTGCTTGCGGGCCGGCCTTTTCTTCGCTGACCGCGGGCATGCGTTCCGTGCCGGCTTCGGGGCTTGCGCCGAACACCGACGAGAACACGTCGGGCATGCCGCTCGCGTACGGGTTGTTGACGGGCATCGACGACGCCGAGGGCAGCAGGGGGCGTGCGGAGCCTGCTGCCGTGTTCGGGCCTGCGCCCTGGCTGGCGGCGCCTTCCTGGCTGCGCGGTGCGATGGCGCTCAGATCGCGGTCGGCGACGGCGACGATTTCGACGCTGCCATCCTCGTTGGTACGGTTCGACAGCACGACTGCATCGGAGCCCAATGCCTCGCGGACGAGACGCAGCGCGTCACGACTCGTTGCACCGACAAATTTGCGAATGTTCAAGCTGTTCTCCGATGAGCTGCCCGGTCCGGCGACATACCGATTCCCGATGAGATGAATTATTGCGGGAGACGTCTATTGGCTATCGGGCAATAAAGAAGGTGAAACGCTGGCAATTCGGGCAATGGGGAGGGTTTGCCGGTTCCCGGTTTGGGTTTTGGTTGTGTGCCTTTTGCGGCACGGGCATACCGGGGAGTGTTTTTTTGTTGCTGCGCGAGCTGCGTGGTCTGCTTGTGGTTTCGCTGGCATCCGCGGTTTGTTAGCGTGCTTCAGGCGTCGCCCCTGTGCGGGGCGGCACCTACTTTTCTTTGCCGCCGCAAAGAAAAGTAGGCAAAAGAAAGCGGCTCACACCGCCAGCTCTTGTTCTTGTCCACGGGCACCCAACGCCCCCACGCTTCACACGGCAGTGCCCTGGCCGGTGCCAGTCGCCAACGCTTTGAATGAACGCTTCACCCGCTTCAGACACCCGCACAACGGCCAGCGGCAGCGAATGGTATGTGCCGCCCAGGTGGCAAACTGTGTGTAGGTTGTCGCGTCGCAGACGGGAGCGCTCTTTCGGGGTGGGACGCGTGTGCTACCGGTCCGAAGTGAGGCGTGTGAAGCACTTGGGCTTACACACAGTTTGCCACCTGGGCGGCGGCGGACTGCCCGGCAGGGCGTGCAGCGGCGCGGGTGCATGAAGCGGGTGAGGCGTACCGAGAGAACGTTGGCAACGGGCGCGAACTGGCTTGTTGCCGTATGAAGCGTAAGAACCTTTGGGGGCCCTCAGGCAAACACTAGAACTGGCGGTGTGAGCCGCTTTCTTTTGCCTACTTTTCTTTGCGGCGGCAAAGAAAAGTAGGTGCCGCCCCGCACAGGGGCGACGCTTGAAGCACGCTAACGAACCGCGGATGCCAGCGAAACCAAACAGCAAACCACCCAGCGTCGCAGACAAACCAAAAAAACCTTACGTTCCAATCACATTAACGACCCGCACGTGCCGCGTATCCGGCACCTCAGCATAAGAAAGAACCTTCAACTGGGGCAAACTACGCCGCAAAAACCTGGCCAACATCGCCCGCAACGAATGCTGCACAAGCATCACCGGCGACAGCCCCATATTCTGCTGCCGCGTCATCGCCTTCTGCGTTTCCATCAAAAGCGTATTGGCGAGGCCCGGCTCAAGACCCGGATTCGCCCCCGTCGCAAGCGCCTGCGTCAACAGCCGCTCCAGATGCGCATCGAGTCCCATGACCTGGATATCGCCATTGCCCGGGAACCACTGCTGCGTAATCGCGCGCCCAAGCGAAAGCCGCACCGCAGCCGTCAGATCATGCGGATCGGTAATCTTGGAACCATGCTCCGACAGCGCTTCGAGAATCGTCCGCATGTCGCGAATCGGCACCCCCTCTTCCAGCAGGTTCTGCAGCACCTTCTGCAAGGTAGCAACGGGCAACATCTTCGGCACGACATCATCAACCAGCGGCGCGGCATCCTTCTGCATCCGCTCGATCAGCGCCTGCACTTCCTGGCGGCCGAGCAGTTCCGCCGCGTGCGTCACAACAAGGTGGTTCAGGTGCGTCGCGACCACCGTGCTCGAGTCCACAACCGTGTAGCCATACACCTGCGCCTGCTCCCGCAGATTCGTGTCGATCCAGATCGCCGGCAGGCCGAACGCGGGATCGGTGGTCGGGGTGCCGGGCAGCGCCGCCGTCACCTGACCAGGATTGATCGCGAGCCACTGGCCCGGATACGCCTCGCCCACCCCCACTTCGACGCCCTTCAGTGCAATCCGGTAGCCGTTCGGCCGCAGTTCCAGGTTGTCACGGATATGAATGACAGGCGGCAGGAAACCGATTTCCTGCGCGAACTTCTTGCGGATGTTCTTGATGCGCTTGAGCAGTTCGCCGTCCGAGTTCTTGTCGACGAGCGGAATCAACCGATAACCAACCTCGAGCCCCAGCGCGTCGATCATCGTCACGTCGTCCCAGCTGGCTTCCGAGCCTTCCGCCGGCGTGAGCGCCTGCGGCGCCACTTCGGCCAGCGCCGTCGACGTCTTGCTCTGCGTCGCGCGCTTCTTCATCACGCGGGCAAGCTGGATCGCGCCGCCGCCCAGCAGCAGAAACGCAAAGTGCGGCATGCCGGGGATCAGCCCCATCAGCACGAGGATCGAGCCCGTGATCATCAGCACGCGCGGATTCGTGAAGAGCTGGCCCGTCAACTGCGTGCCGATGTCTTCGTCGGTCGCGACGCGCGACACGATCACGCCCGCCGCCGTCGAAATCACCAGCGACGGAATCTGCGCGACGAGGCCGTCACCGATGGTCAGCAGCGTATAGGTCTTGCCCGCGTCGGCGAAGTCCATGCCGTGCTGCACGACGCCCACGATCAGCCCGCCGATGATGTTGATCACCATGATCAGCAGGCCGGCGATCGCATCGCCGCGCACGAACTTGCTCGCGCCGTCCATCGAGCCGTAGAACTCGGCTTCCTGCCCGACTTCCAGACGGCGCTTGCGCGCCTGGTCTTCGTTGATCATGCCGGCGTTCAGGTCGGCGTCGATCGACATCTGCTTGCCGGGCATCGCATCCAGCGTGAAACGCGCGGACACTTCCGCGATACGCCCCGCGCCCTTCGTGATCACCATGAAGTTGATCACCATGAGGATCACGAACACGACGATACCGACCGCGAAGTTGCCGCCCACGAGGAAGTGGCCGAACGCCTTGATCACCGCACCCGCCGCGCCCGGCCCGGTGTGGCCTTCGAGCAGCACGATACGCGTCGACGCGACGTTCAGCGACAGGCGCAGCAAGGTCGAGAACAGCAGCACACTCGGGAAGGCCGCGAAATCGAGCGGCTTCATGGTGTACATGCTGACGAGCAGCACCATGATCGACAGTGCGATGTTGAACGTGAACAGCAGATCCAGCAGGAACGGCGGCAACGGCAGGATCATCATGCCGAGGATCATGCAGATCAGCAGCGGGCCCGCCAGTGCCCGCAAGTTCGTGCCGCTCAGCGCGTCCGGCCGTCGTGAAAGGAAACCTGCGCGGGCGTTCATGCTGATACTCCATTACTTTGATTGTCGCCGCCGAGCGAATCGGCAGCTTCCTGGTCGGCGTCGTCGTCCGACACGCCGCCCTTGTCCAGTTCCGGCGGCACTTCGAGATCCGTCGGCGCGACAGGCGCGACGCCGCCGTCTTCCTTGAAGCGGCGCAGCTGATAGACCCACGCGAGCACTTCCGCGACGGCGCCGTACAGCGCGCCCGGAATCTCGCGATTCAGTTCGACGTTGTGATACAGCGCCCGCGCGAGCGGCGGCGCTTCGAGCAGCGGCACGTTGTTCTCGACGGCCAGTTCGCGGATGCGCGCGGCCACCAGGTTCACGCCCTTCGCGACCACCTTCGGCGCACCCATTTCGCCGTCCGTGTATTGCAGCGCGACCGCGAAGTGCGTCGGGTTGGTCACCACGACGTCCGCCTTCGGCACGTTCGCCATCATCCGGCGCCGCGCCATCGCGCGTTGCTGCGAACGCAGGCGCGCCTTCACGTGCGGATCGCCTTCGCTTTCGCGGTGCTCGCGCTTCACTTCTTCCTTGGTCATGCGCAGCTTCTTGTGGAAGCTCCACAGCTGATACGGCACGTCGAGCGCCGCGATCACGAACATGCCCGCGACCGTCATCGCGCAGCACACGGCCACCAGATGCCCGGCATTCGACAGCGCGATGTGCAGCGGCTGCGTCGCGAGCGCGAGCATGTCGTCGCGCCGGTGCCAGATCGCCGTCGCAGCGATCACCCCGACCACGAGGATCTTCGCCATCGACATGCCGAGCTGGATCACGCCGTTGATCGAAAAGACGCGGCCAAGTCCGGTGATGGGGTTCAGGCGCCCGAAATTCGGCGCGAGCGATTTGGTCGACAGCAGCCAGCCGCCGAGCGCCATCGGCGCGAGCAGCGCGGCGAGGCCCGTCAGCACGAGCAGCGGCGCCAGTACGAGGCCGCCCTCGCGCGCCACGGAGCCGGCATTCGTCAGCGCGCGCTTCGTGTCGAAGACCGTCTCGTGGTTGAAGGTGAAGGCCGTACGCAGCATCGTCTGCACGTGCTCGCCGATCATGCCGGACATGCCCCACGCGCCGAGAAACCCGGCCGCGACGAGCGCGAACGTCGCCAGCTCCCGCGAACGCGCAACCTGCCCTTCCTCCCGCGCCTTATCCAGGCGCCGGGGAGTGGCTGATTCGGTTTTTTCGAGGTCGCTATCCTCTGCCAATGCGCTCTCCAGCTGGGCTGGGCACCATGCCCTTTTTCAGTGAGAGCGATTATTCCTGCAGACGTCGAGCGGCGATTGGCGGATAAGGGCGGGGAAACCGGGGTATTTCAACCGATGGGCGGCGCAAGGGCGCGCCGCCGGGTTCGCGGGCAGGCGTCGCGCGCGGCGGCCCGCCCGGAAGCGGGCCGCCCGCGCCGTCATCAAAACCCGGCCGGGAAACGGCGGCGTCAGAACGCAACGAATGGCGCCGCGCCACCCGTCGCGCGCTTGTCGATCCCGTAATACACATAGCGCCCAAAGAAGAACGGCAACCCGAGGTCGAACGCGCTCAGCGAGCCGATCTGCCCCCGAGATCGTTGAACGCGTAGTTGTTGGCGTTGCTGAGCAGCGTCTGCGCGTTCGCGATGTTGATCGTCAGCGCCCCCGTCGCGCCGTTTGCGCCGACGAGGTTCACGGTGCGCGACTGCGTCGAGCCTGGGCAATAGAACGACGCCAGGTTGCCGCCGCACATCGCCAGCGAGTTGTCCGTGAAGAAATAGCCGTTCGAGCCCGAATCCATGAACGTGCGGATCGTCGTGCCGTTGAACGTGCTGTTGACGAGGTCACCGGATGCATCCGTCGTATAGGTCGTGCTGGATGCATTGCCGTTGTTCGACTGCGTGCCGATGCCGAATACGACGGTTCCCGTCGCCGTCGCCGCGCCGCTCGACGAAATCGGCGCCATCTGCACGATCACGCCGTTATTGTCGACGGGGAAGTTCGGGATCGGGTTAGCGACCTGTTTCGCGGTCTCGGCCAGCGTGCGCGTGCAGTTCGTTCCGTTCGGGCATGCGTAATAGTTGCTGAACTGCGCGACATTGGCCTGGACCGAGCAGGCCACGCCGCAATCGACGGGCGCCACGCCGAGCCCAAGAATGCCGTTCGCGCCGAGCGCACTGGCCGAGTTTTCGTTGGCGCCGTTCACGCAGCCGCTTGCCGGAATAGTCGAGTCGGGCATGTCGCCGATGACCTGGATCGGGATGTTGCTCGCCACCTCGCCGCTGATCTTTACGGTCGCAGTGCGCGTCGTGCCCCATGTGAAGCCGTCCGCGAAGTGCGTGCATTCGGCGAGCTGGCCGCCTGCCGTCGCCTGCTGGATGGGCAGCGAGTTCGCAATCGAGCCGAGCGCCGAGTTGACGACGCGCAAGCCGAACGAGCCGGTGTCGAGCAGCACGTTGTCGACCGTTGCGCAGTTTGTCGTCGAATTCGGCGCGCAGACCGTCACGCTGACGGTCGGTATGTTGATGATGCCCGCCACGCCCCGCGCGACGGTCACACCCACCGTGTTGGCCGCATTCGCGGCGATCGGTTGCTGGTTGGGGCCGCTATTGTTGTTGCTGTTGTTCGACGAAGACGACGAATCGCCGCCCCCGCCGCCGCAGCCCGCGACCAATGCCGTCATCGCGACGACGGACACGGCGAGCACGGCCTTCACGACGTTGACGCATGCTTCGATCTTCAACGCAAATCGCATGATGGATCTCCCGTCGTCACTGGATGTCGGTGCCGTTCACGCCGGCGGGCAATGCCTGCGGCAGATAGGCCTGGCCGGAGAACGCGCCCATATGGCCGCCCGAATGCACGACGAGTCCGCTGTCCTGCACGATACCCGGGCCGTGGCCGCCGCCGCGCAGCTGGCGCGCGCTGGTCACGCCTGCGACGTACTGTGGGAAATAACTACCGAGCAGGTCGGACAGATTGGGCATTTGTGGCCCGCTCCATGCAAGGCCGAACACGCTGCCTGCCGACGAGATGTATTCGCGGATCACCGTGCCGTTGCCGAGCGTCATTTGCCGCACGGAGTAGGAGGCCGATGCGCTGGTTGAAGAGGTGGAAGTGGTAGCGCCCGAACTGGCCGACGACGCGCTGCGCATCACGGCAGTGCCATTCGACGAGGGCGCGGCAATGGTGCGCGTGGTTTCGCTCGATCCGGCGGGCGGCGTCATTGGATCTCCACCTAGCGCGGCGTGCGCGGGTAGGGGAATGAGCACGGCGGACAGCGAACAGCAGAATCCCAGAGCTGAAGCAAACACAGCACGGCTGAAGCGGATCGACATGGTTGTGTGCCTCCCACAATCGTCAGCGGACAATCGCCCGCAATTCGCGGGCCCGGCTTGTTGATTCAGGGAGCAAAGCAGCATGGCGCGTGCAGACGCGCGTTATGCGTATTGGGGCCGCGGTTGTGGCGCGCGGCCGTCTCCCTTGGGGGTAGTATGCCAGTGGTTTGTGTCAGTGACGGTTTTTTGGGGTTCTTGGGGGTGTGGCGCCTGGTGCGGCTTGCTTTGGGTTTGCTGTGGCATCCGCTTGATGTGATTGGTCTGCTAGCGTTGCCCGTGTGCGGGGCGGCACCTGATTTTGGTTGTCTGCGACGTCATGGTTCGCCTGGTTTGCTGCTGGCATCCGCGTTTTGTTAGCGTGCTGCAAGCGTTGCCCCTGTGCGGGGCGGCACCTACTTTTCTTTGCCGCCGCAAAGAAAAGTAGGCAAAAGAAAGCGGCTCACACCGCCAATCCTTGTTCCTATCCACGGGCCCCCAACGTCCCCACCCTTCACACGGCCGTGCCCCTGGCTGGTACTCGTTGCCAGCGCTTCGAAAGAACGCCTCACCCGCTTTAAACACCCACACAAGAGCCAGCGGCAGCAAATGGTATGTGCCGCCCAGGTGGCAAACGGTGTGTAGGTTGTCGCGTCGTGTAGCCTGGCGCTCTTACAGGGTGGAGCGCGTGCGCTATCGGTCCGAAGTGAGGCGTGTGGAGCACAAGGGGCCTACACACAGTTTGCCACCTGGGCGGCCGTGGACTATCTGGCACCGCGTGCAGTGGCGCGGGGGCATGAAGCGGGTGAGGCGTACAGGGAGAACGTTGGCAACGGGCGCCGACTGGCGCGTTGCCGTGTGAAGCGTAAGAACCTTTGGGGGCCCTCAGGCAAATACTAGAACTGGCGGTGTGAGCCGCTTTCTTTTGCCTACTTTTCTTTGCGGCGGCAAAGAAAAGTAGGTGCCGCCCCGCACAGGGGCAACGCTTGCGAACCAGAAGCAAACCGCGGATGCCAGCAAAATCACAAGCACCCCACCCAACATCGCAAGACAAAAAAAATCAAAACCCGAGACTAGCTAGCAGATCATCAACCTGCCCTTGATCCTGCACGACATCGGCCTTGCCTTCAGGATTGATCTGCGGCCCATTCAGCAAACTCTCCGGACTGCCAGTCGGCGAAATAGCCTCATGCTGCGCCTCAGCCACGAGCTGCTGCGCCGTAGCAGCAAACTGCTCCCGCCGCTCGGCAGCAATATTGTCGATCAGCACCCCGAGCAGCTGTTGCTCGATCAGATAAACAACATCCGTGATCTTCTTGATGACCTGGCCCGTCAGATCCTGAAAGTCCTGCGCCATCATGATCTCGAGCATCTGCGCGTTCGTCGCAGTAGTCAGCTCCGGCACCCCGCGGAGAAACGTCCGCGTGTCGTTCATCAGCGCCCGCACTTCCTCGCGCTCGATGGGCGCCGCATACCACTGCTCCCAGCGTGCATCGAGTTCCGCCGCGTCCTGCTGCAACTGCTCCTGCATCGGCTTCGCCACTTCGATCGCCGACAGCACGCGTTCGGCCGCCTGCTCGGTCATCGTCGCGATGTACTTCAGACGGTCGCGAGCATCCGGCACCGCTTCCGCCGCGCGCTCGACATGCTTGTCGATCCCCAGCTCGCGCATCGAATCGCGCAACGTGCGCGTCAACTGTCCGATGCGGGCAAGGATGCGGTCGGTAGCGAGGTCGGTGCCGTCTTCCCTGGCGCCTTGCTCGTCGATGGGTGGGTTCACATCAGCTCCCGGTTTTTGCCATCTTCTCGAGAATCTTGTTGAGCTTCTCGTCGAGCGTCGCAGCCGTGAACGGCTTCACCACATAGCCGCTTGCGCCAGCCTGAGCCGCCGCAATGATGTTTTCCTTCTTGGATTCGGCCGTCACCATCAGCACGGGCAAATGCGACAGCGTCGCGTCCGCGCGGATTTCCTTCAGCATCGCGAGGCCGTCCAGGTTCGGCATGTTCCAGTCGGAAATCACGAACTCGTAAGCGCCGCTGCGCAGACGCGCAAGACCCGCCGCGCCGTCTTCCGCTTCGTCGACGTTCGAGTAGCCCAGTTCCTTCAACAGATTGCGAACGATCCGGCGCATCGTCGGAAAGTCGTCCACAACCAGAATCTTCATTCCCTTATCCATTTCCTGTTCCTTTTTCCCCAATCCAGATCGTGCGGTGGTCTTCGGCTTATCTCAAATTTGCGCCGAGGCTCGCATCATACGCGTTGAACGCGATCGCCCATTGCGGACAAACGTGCCATCACGCGCCGGCTCATTTCCGACAGCGACGCGATTTCGTCCGCGGCGCCCATCGCGATCGCCTCGCGCGGCATGCCGAACACGATGCAGCTCGCTTCGTCCTGCGCGAGCGTGTACGCGCCCGCTTTCCTCATGTCCAGCAGGCCCGCCGCGCCGTCGCGTCCCATGCCTGTGAGAATCACGCCGACAGCGTTCTTCCCCGCATGCTGCGCCGCCGAGCGGAACAACACATCGACAGACGGACGATGCCGGTTGACCGGCGGGTCGTCTGACAGATGCGCAATATAGTTGGCCCCACTACGGGCGAGCAACAAGTGAGCGTGGCCGGGCGCGATATACGCATGACCGGGCAGCACGCGTTCGCCGTGCTCTGCCTCTTTAACGGTAATCCGGCACAAACCATTAAGGCGTTGTGCAAAAGATTTTGTGAAACCGGGCGGCATGTGTTGCGCGATGAGCACGGCGGGCGCATCGGGCGGCAGCGGCACGAGCACTTCGCGGATCGCTTCCGTGCCGCCCGTCGACGCGCCGACGATGATCAGCTTTTCCGTCGACACGAGCGGATTGTTGAACAGCGGTGCCGGCGATGCAGCATGCGCCGCGGCGCCGGCGTGCCCGGCGGCGGCTGCCGCGTGCTGCACCGGCGCGGCCTGGCGCACGCGCGCGCGGGCCGCCGCGCGAATCTTGTCAGCGAGCTTTTCCGAGTAGTCGAGCATGCCGTCGCGAATGCCGACTTTCGGCTTCGTGACGAAATCGACGGCGCCCAGTTCGAGCGCGCGCAGCGTGATTTCCGAGCCGCGCTCGGTCAGCGACGACACCATCACGACAGGCATCGGACGCAGGCGCATCAGCTTCTCGAGGAAGTCGAGGCCGTCCATGCGCGGCATTTCGACGTCGAGCGTGAGCACGTCGGGGTTGTGCTGCTTGATGAGATCTCGCGCGACGAGCGGATCGGGCGCGGTGGCGACGACCGTCATGTCAGGCTGACTGTTGATGATTTCCGTCATCAAGCTGCGAATCAACGCCGAATCATCGACGCACAATACTTTGATCTTTTGCACAGTGCTCACGCCTCCTCTACTGTCCTGGCGTTATTTGGTTGGGTCGGGCGCGCGGTGGCGCCAAATAGTTCGATACGCGGCTTCGCGCCAGCCGGGCGCGCGGCGCCCGTTCCCGAAGCCTGGTTGGCTCCCGCCGATCCGCCCGAGCCGAACAGCTCGATGCGCGGCTTCGCGGCAGCGGGCGACGAAAACAATTCGACGCGCGCGCGTGCTTTCGCGAGCCGCTCGGCGCGCTGTTCGGCCGATTGCCGGGCGAGCGCCTGTTCGCGTTCCGCGACGCCTTCCTCCTGCTGAAGACGCAGCTTCTTCACCATCACCTGACCGGTACGCGGCATGAACGCAACTTTGCGTGGATGCTTGCCTTCCAGGTCTTCGGCGACGATGCGAATTTTTTCGAGCGCAAGGTAACGGCGCACGAACTCGGAGTTGCGGTCGCCGATGTTCATCGTCGTCATGCCGGCCAGCACGGCGGCACCGCCGAACACCTTGGCTTCGAACCGTTCGCGGCGGCCGCCCGCCTTGATCAGTTCGTTGATCAGCACTTCCATTGCGTACGCGCCGTAGCGCATCGAGTCGGATGCGGCTTGCGCGACGTCGGCGCCGTCATCGGGCAGCATGAAGTGATTCATGCCGCCGATACCCGCCGTGCGGTCCTGGATGCACGCCGCCACGCACGAGCCGAGCACGGTGACGAGCACCATGTCTTCGCTCGTCGTGTAGAACTCGTTCGGCAACAGCTTCACGCCCGGGCGCTGGAAGTGGTTGTCGTAATACAGGTTGGTTGCGATCGGCAGGGTGCTGCTCATGCTGGCACCCCGCTCGTCGCACGCTGAGCCGCGCGGCCGGCAGCCGTCGCAGCGCCCGCATCGCGTGTCAGTTCATAGACGGTCTGTCCGCGCAGACGGAACGCCTGCGTGACGTACGTAAAGTTCTCCGAATGCCCGGCGAACAGCAGGCCGCCCGGCTTCACGAGCGGCTCGAAGCGCGACAGCACTTGCCCTTGCGTCGGCTTGTCGAAATAGATCATCACGTTGCGGCAGAAGATCGCGTCGAACTGCGTGTTCAGCCGATAATCGCGATCCGTCAGGTTCAACTGCTCGAAGCGGATCATCGCGCGCACTTCGGGGCGCACCTTCACCATTCCAGCGTGCGCGCCCGTGCCCTTCAAAAAGAAGCGCTTGAGCCGTTCCGGCGACAGGTGCTTGACCTGGTCGAACTGGTACGTGCCCGCTTCACCCTTTGCCAGCACCTGCGTGTCGATGTCGGTGGCGAGCACCGTTGCCTGGCGCGCGGCATGGTCGCCGAGCGCTTCGATCAGCGTCATCGCGATCGAATACGGCTCCTCACCCGTCGATGCCGCCGAGCACCACACCGACACGGGCGCAGACCGGCGCGCAACGAACTCCGAGAGGATCGGAAAGTGATGCGCTTCGCGAAAGAACGCGGTGAGGTTGGTCGTGAGCGCGTTGGTGAACGCTTCCCACTCGGCGGGATCGTTGTCCGCCTCGAGCATGTCGAGGTACTGGCGGAACGAGTCGAGCCCGCGTGCGCGCAGTCGTCGCGCGAGTCGGCTGTACGCCATGTCGCGCTTGTGGTCGGACAGCGAAATGCCTGCGCTGCGATGAATCAGCTCACGAATCCGCGCGAAATCCGCCGACGTGAACTCGAAGTCGCGTGCCGTTTCGCCGGATCTTCCCGGCTCTGCCCGTTCAGGGCGTGATTGCGCGCGCGTTGCCATCATGATGTCTTCCGTCTGCCATAAGGAGCGCCGCACCGCCCGTCGATCCCGCCAATGCCGCTGTTGCCTTCGATACTGCTTGCGATGTTGCATGCGCTGTCGCCAGCGCCACGGCCTTCTGTTCTACCTGGTCCCACTGCCCTGCCCACATCCCGCTCCAGGCTGCTGCACGCGCGCCTTCACGGCGCGTCGCGCTGAAACGTCCATCACGGGACGATGTGCCGGGCGTTCGCATCTCGATCCACCGTCCTTCAGAACGTTTCCCAGTCGGCATCGGACGTGGAGGCCACGGCCGTCTGGCGCGGCGCCGGTTCGGCCGCCGCGGCACTTGCCTTGCGCGCCACCGGTTCAGCGCGCGTATGAACTGCCGCTTCCGCCTTCGCGACGGCAGGCTGCGCTTGCGCCGGCTTCGCTTGCGCGACGGCCGCCTTCACGCGGCTCTTCGCCGTGTTGGCCGTCGGGACCGCTTTCGCCGTCTGCTGCGTGCCGCTCACGCGCCACTGTCCGATCACCGTCTGCAGCGAGCGCGTCTGCTCTTCGAGCGACGCCGCCGCAGCGGCAGCCTGTTCGACGAGCGCCGCGTTCTGCTGCGTCACTTCGTCCATCTGCACGACCGCGCGGTTGACCTGCTCGATGCCGCCCGACTGCTCTTCCGACGCCGCGCTGATCTCGCCCATGATGTCCGTCACGCGGCGCACGGCCTGCACGATCTCGTCCATCGTCGTGCCCGCCCGGCCGACGAGCGCCGAGCCGCTCTGGACCTTGTCGACCGAGTCGCCGATCAGTTCCTTGATTTCCTTCGCCGCGCTCGCGCTGCGTTGCGCGAGGCTGCGCACTTCGCCGGCGACGACCGCGAAGCCGCGGCCCTGCTCGCCTGCGCGCGCCGCTTCGACGGCTGCGTTGAGCGCGAGGATGTTGGTCTGGAACGCAATGCCTTCGATCACGCTGATGATGTCGACGACCTTGTTCGAGCTGGTCGCGATACCCTGCATCGTGCTCACCACCTGGCCCACCACTTCGCCGCCGCGCGTCGCGATGTCCGACGCGTTCACGGCAAGCTGGCTCGCCTGGCGCGCGTTGTCGGCGTTCTGCTTTACGGTGCCCGTCAGCTGTTCCATGCTCGACGCCGTTTCCTGCAGCGACGCCGCCTGTTGCTCGGTGCGTTGCGACAAGTCCGTGTTGCCCATTGCGATTTCGCGCGCGCCCGTGTCGATCGACTCGACGCTCGTGTGCACCGCCCGGATCATCGTCGACAGACTGTCCTGCATCGCCTTGACGGCCTTGAACAGGCGGCCGATTTCATTGGTGCCCGACGTGTCCATGTGCTGCGACAGGTCGCCCTTCGCAATGCGCTCGAAGCACGTGACGGCATCGTCCAGCGGCTGCACGATCATGCCGCGCAGCGCGAAGCGGATCGCCACCACCAGCACCAGCGCAACCACGATGACGCCGATGATCGCCGCGCGCAGCATCGACATCTGCGCGACGGTGTCCGCCTGCTGCTGTTCGGCGTGCGCCTGCAGTGCCTTGACCACGGGCGACGCGGCGTTGTCGTAGGCGACGAACATCGGGCTGATCTTCGTATCGGCGATCGCGTGATAGCCGGACAGGTCGCTTGCGCGGAGCGCCGTGAACTCGGGGTTCACGCCGTCGTTGATGAGCGCCGTGCGCTTCGCGACCACGGCGTCGATCAGCGACTGATCGATGCCGTTCTTCGGCGTGTTCAGGAACGCCTGCCAGTTCTCATTCGATTTGCCGAGCAGTTCGGCCGCGCGGTCGAGCACCTGTTTCGACTGCTCGATCTCGCCTGCCGCTGTCAGCGCGTTGACGCGGTCGAGCGACACGCGCGAGCGCAGCAGGAACGAACCCGAGTCGTTCAGCGTGCGGATCGCGACCATGTCGCCGTGCGTCATGGTGTCGAGCGCGTCGCCCGAACGGCTCAGCGCGGTGAGCCCGAGCGCCCCGACGATCACCGTCAGCCCAACGAGAATGATCCCTACGACGGTCAGCGTCGTGCGGATCGACCATCTGCTCAGCATTGTTTTGCTCCCTGATTCTGCCGATGGAAGTTGGCGCTTTCGCGCGTGGCTTCCATCCTATGCGAGGCTGTCGTTTCTGCCTGCCTTACTTCCCGAGCGTTTCCGTCAAGGCCATTTCCCGGCTGGTCATCAGCTTTTCGATGTCCATCAGGATCAGCATGCGGCCGTCGACCGTGCCGAGGCCCGTCAGATATTCCGCCGTCAGCGTCGCGCCGAATTCCGGCGCGGGCATGATCTGGTCGATAGCGAGCGTCAGCACGTCCGAGACGCCGTCCACCACCATGCCGACCACGCGGCCCGCAACGTTCAGGATGATCACCACCGTCTGATGGTCGTACTCGACGCGACCGAGGTGGAACTTGATACGCATATCGACGATCGGCACGATGATGCCGCGCAGATTGATCACGCCCTTGATGAACTCCGGCGCGTTCGCGATCCGCGTCACGCTGTCGTAGCCGCGGATTTCCTGCACCTTCAGGATGTCGATGCCGTACTCTTCGGCGCCGAGCGTGAAGATCAGGAATTCCTGACCACTCGCGTCGGCTTGCGCGTCGCGGCGGCCGATCGAACCGGCTACGCCGTTCGAATTGATGGATTGGACTTCTGCCACGTTAGCCCCCAAACGGTTGGGATGAGTTGAGTTTCAGTTTCAATGTCAGGCGAGCGCCAGCGACGCACTATGCGACGCGCGCGTCTCGCGGTTCAGTGCCGCCACGTCCACGATCAGCGCGACGCTGCCGTCGCCGAGGATGGTCGCAGCGGAAATGCCGTGTACCTTGCGGTAGTTCGTTTCGAGGTTTTTCACCACCACCTGTTGCTGGCCGACCAGTTCGTCGATCAGCATCGCGAAGCGTCGTCCTTCCGTCTGCATGATGGTGACGATGCCCTGGGTCGGATCGGTGCGCGCGTCTTCGACCGAGAACACTTCGTGCAGCGCGACGAGCGGCAGATATTCGCCGCGCACACGCACGACGCGCTCGCCATTCGCGACGGTGTAGATATCGTCGGCGCGCGGCTGCAGCGACTCCATCACGAAGTTCAGCGGCAGAATGAAAATCTCGCTGCCCACCTTGACCGACATGCCGTCGAGAATCGCCAGCGTGAGCGGCAACACGATGCGCGTGGTGCTGCCCTTGCCCGCATGCGACGTGATTTCGACGTGACCACCCATCGACTGGATGTTCCGCTTCACCACGTCCATGCCGACGCCGCGGCCCGAGACGTCCGTCACCTGCTCCGCCGTCGAAAAGCCCGGCAGGAAGATCAGGTTCCAGACTTCGTCGTCCGTCATCGTGTCGCTGACGGTGATGCCCTGCTTGGCGGCCTTCGCGAGAATCTTGTCGCGGCGCAGGCCCGCGCCGTCGTCGCTCACTTCGATCACGATGTTGCCGCCGTGATGCGCGGCCGACAGCACCAGTTGGCCCGTCGAATCCTTGCCCGCCGCCTTGCGCGCTTCGACCGTTTCGATGCCGTGGTCGAGACTGTTGCGCACGAGGTGGGTCAGCGGGTCGATGATCCGCTCGATCAGGCTCTTGTCGAGTTCGGTCGCCTGACCGAAGGTGACGAGTTCGACCTGCTTGCCGAGCTTCGCCGCCAGATCGCGCACCAGACGCGGGAAGCGGCTGAAGACGTAATCCATCGGCATCATGCGGATCGACATGACGGCTTCCTGGAGATCGCGCGCGTTGCGCTCCAGTTGCGCCATGCCGTTGAAGAGACGGTCGTGCAGCGCCGGGTCGAACGTGCTGGTGGTTTCGGCCAGCATCGCCTGCGTGATCACCAGTTCGCCGACCAGGTTGATCAGCTGGTCGACCTTTTCGACGCCCACGCGGATCGAGCTGCCTTCACCCGCATTCGCGGCGGCTGCCGGACGCGCCTTGCGATCGCCTTCGGCGGATGCAGGCGCGGCCTTCGGCGCGGCGGGCGCAGTCGCGGCTGCGGCGGCCGGTGTAACGATTGCGGCCTCGGCCGGAACAGGCGCCGCTTGTGCGGCGGGTTGCACTGCGGCTTGCGCCGCCGCGGGCTGCGCAGCCGGCTGTGCGGCGACAGGCGCCGGCGCAGCAGGCGCCTGCACGACAGCGGCCGGCGCCCCCGCGCCGCCGCTCGCCATGCCCCCCGCATTCGCCGGCTCGGTCGCGGCTTCGGATGCTCCAGGCGCACCCTGTTCCGCACCGTTTGCCGGCGCTGCGCCGCGGCCGATCACGATCTGACTTTCGTCGATCACGAAACAGCACACGGCGACGATATCGTCGGACGACACATCGGATTCCAGCCACAGCGTGATATCGCTGCCCGTCTTCACCTGTCCGACGATACGGCCCAGGTTGCCCAACTCTTCGGTGAGCAGTTCCTGGTCCTTTTCCCCAACGCCCCGTAGCGTAATTTTCAGATGGGGTCCTGCAGCCGCATCGGATGAAGCAGCGCCGGTCTGTGCCGGTTCGTTATCTGCCCAAACGCCTGCGGCTTCTACTGCCTGTTCGGCCTGTTCGACCACGTGCTCCGGCGTATGCCCTTGCACGGCTGCGGCTTCCGGCGCAGCCGCGGCAGGCGCCGCTGCTGCTGCGGGCGCCGCGCCGCTGCTTTCCTTATGGAGCTGTTCGAGCTTCGCGCAGATCGCGGCGGCGATGGCCGCATCCGGCTCAGCGCTCGCGCGATAGTCGGCGAGCTGGCCCGAGAGCACGTCCTTGGTTTCGAGGAACGTGTCGATCATGTCCTTGCGCAGCACGATCTCGTTGTTGCGCGCGCGGTCCAGCAGCGATTCGAGAATGTGCGTCGTCTCGGTCAGCGCCGTGAAGCCGAAGGTGGCCGCGCCGCCCTTGATCGAGTGTGCCGCGCGAAAGATGGCGGCCAGATCTTCGGGATCGGGATGGCCGACGTCCAGGTTCAGGAGCAGCTGCTCCATCTGCGCGAGCAGCTCGTCCGCTTCGTCGAAGAACGTCTGGTAGAACTGAGTGATGTCGAGAGTCATGCGTGTGTCACCGCGAGAGTCCTGGCTGCTATGCCACTTCCATGTATCGGTTGCTGCCTGCTGGCTGCCGCGCTCAGGCGAGCGCTGCGACCAGCTCGGTCAGCATGTCGGGGTCCAGCGGTTTTTCGATCCAACCTGTGGCGCCCGCATCGCGCGCCGCTGCCTTGAAGGGCTCGCCGGATTCGGTCGTGAGGACCAGGATCGGCGTGTCGCGGTATGCGGGGTTGCCGCGCAGCGCGGCGATCAGATCGAGGCCCGTCCGTCCGGGCATGTGCTGATCGGTCAGCACGAGATCGAACGGCATCGCCAGCGCGTTTTCGAGCCCTTCGTCGCCGTCGGCCGCGAGCGTCACCTGATAGCCGGCATCCGTCAGCGTCGCGGCAAGGATTTGCCGCATCGATGCCGAATCGTCGATTGCCAGAATGTGCCTGATCATTCAATCCTCACTGCGCTCACGATGGATCGAGGTCGCGCCGCCATCGGCGCGTCCGTTATCCGCTATCTGTCACTGCGTCGCCGTTGCAGGCGCCGCGCTCTTGTCCGCTGCTTCAGCCGGTTCCGCCGCGCGCTGTGCGACCGCGCTGGTTTGCTCCGCGTCCTTTTGCATCGCGTGCGGCGCTTTGGCGGGCGGCGACGCAGGTTGCGCGGCGGGTGGTGAAACCGGCTGGGTAATCTTTTGCAGGAGCGGCTTGTTCGCGCCCGCCGCGTCGTTCGACAGCGTGGTCGACGTCGAGTCGTCCTGCATCAGCGCGTCTTCCGAACGCTTGTTCAACACGATGATGCTGATGCGCCGGTTTTCCGGGTCGAGCGGATCGGCCTTGTTCAGGTTCTGCGTCGACGCGAGGCCGAGCACGCGCAGCACCTTCGCTTCGTCCATGCCGCCCGCGATCAGCTCGCGGCGCGATGCGTTCGCGCGGTCCGCCGACAATTCCCAGTTGCTGTAACCCTTCTCGCCGCCGGCGTACGGCACGGCGTCCGTGTGGCCCTGCACGACGATGCGGTTCGGCACGTCGTTCAGCGTATTGCCGATTGCCTGCAGGATGTCGTGCATGTACGGCTGGACGATGGCCTGCGCGGTCGCGAACATCGGACGCTTCTGCGTATCGACGATCTCGATGCGCAAGCCCTGCAGCGTCGAATCGATGCGGATCTGCTGCTTGAACTGGCGCAGCACCGGGTTCGCTTCGATCGCGGCCATCAGCTTGACCTGCAGGTCGTGCAGACGCACCTGCTCGCGGCGTTCGACGGCGCCCTGCAACTGCTGCAGCGCCTGGTCGTCGGCACGCGCGGCCGTGTGTTCGGCGCGATTGGTCGAACCGTCCGTCTGACGCGTGATGCCGTCCTTGTCGGTCGAGATGTCGCGCCCGCCACCGGGGATCTGGCTCGAATCGACGGCGCTGCGGTCGCCGCCCCACAGCGTGATCTTCAGCGGCTGGTTGAAGTAATCGGCAATGCCCTTCAACTGCACCGTCGATGCCGAGCTCAGCAGCCACATCAGCAGGAAGAACGCCATCATCGCCGTCATGAAGTCCGCATACGCGAGCTTCCACGCGCCGCCGTGATGGCCGCCCTTCTTCGGCGCTGCGCGCTTGACAACGATTGCGCGGTCTTTGTCCTTGCTCATCGCCCGCGTTCCTTATTTCGCCTTCACGCGGCGCACGTGCTCTTCCAGCTCGGCGAACGACGGGCGTTCAGTCGAGAAGAGCACCTTGCGGCCGAATTCGACAGCGATTGCGGGCGCATAGCCGTTCAGGCTCGCGAGGATCGTCACCTTGATGCACTGGAACATCTTGGTCGACTCGGTGACGCGCTGTTCCGCGACGCTCGCGAGCGGCCCGATCAGACCGTACGACAGCAGAATGCCGAGGAACGTGCCGACCAGCGCCTGCGCGATCATTTCACCGAGCACGGCGGGCGGCTTGTCGGCCGAGGCCATCGTGTGCACCACGCCCATCACGGCCGCGACGATACCGAACGCCGGCATCGCGTCACCGACCTTCATCAGCGCGTGCGCGGGCGCCTCGCCTTCGGCGTGATGCGTTTCGATTTCCTCGTCCATCAGACTTTCGATCTCGAACGCATTCATGTTGCCGCCGACCATCAGGCGCAGATAGTCCGTCAGAAATTCAACGATGTGATGATCCGCAAGAATCTTCGGGTATTGCGTGAAGATCGGGCTCTTCTGCGGATCGTCGATATCCGCTTCGAGCGTGAGCGTGCCCTCCTTGCGCGCCTTCGCCAGCAGGACGTAGAGGAGCGCCATCAGCTCCATGTAAACGTCCTTGTTGTACTTGGCGCCTTTGAACAGCGTCGGAATCACGCGCAACGTAGCCTTGATCGTCTTCATCCCGTTACCGAGGATGAACGCACCGAGACCCGCGCCCGCGATCATCAGCACTTCGACGGGCTGCATAAGCGCGCCCAGGTGGCCGCCCTCCAGCGCATAGCCGCCGAAGACGGACAACAGCGTAACGAGTGTTCCCACGAAAATCAGCACTGCCGAGCCCTCTCGAAAAGCGACGGAGACCGTCGTTATTCAGGTTTACGGCAAGCAGTCGGAAAACTTTGGCGGAATGCGTGCGGGACTGGGGCGGTGTTAACCAGAGTGCCGTCGCGCGCCCGAAGAATGCCGCGCGACGACTGCTCCCGGCGCCCGTCAGACGGCCGTGACGGCGGCTTCAGGCAAGGCTTCCAGCGTTTCGTCGAGCGGCGCGCCGAGGGCCGCCCGAGCTTCCTCGCAGCGCGCGTCGGCGGCTTTCCGGGTCTTACCGGCGCGCGACGGCGGCGCGCACAGGCCGCAGACGAAGCCGTGCTGCGGGTCGTGCGCGTGTGCGACAAATTGCCCGCGGCAGCGCGTGCACGTCGTCATCTGCAGCATGCCGGAATCGAAGAAGCGCACCAGCGTCCACGCACGCGTCAGGCTCAGCGCCGGTTCGTCGTGGTGCATGCGCGCGTGTTCGAGGTAGAGCCGGTAGGACTTGACGATCGACTGGATCGTCGCGCAGCCGCCCAGCCCCGACATGAAACGGTAGATGTTGTAGAACAGCGACGAGTGAATGTTCGGCTGCCAGGTCATGAACCAGTCGGTCGAAAACGGCAGCATGCCCTTGGGCGGCGACACACCCTTCACTTCCTTGTACAGCTTGATGAGCCGGTCGCGCGACAGCGTCGTCTCCGCCTCGAGCAGCTGCAAGCGTGCGCCGAGTTCGATCAGTTCAATCGCCAGGGTGATTTCCCTGACTTCGAGCACCACGCTTTTCTGTGCCATCCGCCTCGCTTCCCGCGTCCGTTGTCGTTTTCCGTCGGCGCGAACAGCCGGGAAAAACGATAAAAGCGCCGTCGCCGGCGCGCGTAAGGTGCGTCTGTCCCGGCGCCTGCGCGCCGGCCTTCGTCGGCCAGTCTCAGCCGATCTGCTCGACGGGCTGGCCCGCCATCAGGATGGCGGAGTGCGCCTGGGCGACGGCGGACGATTTGCCCTTGTCGGCCAGCGACGAGAGGATCTGGTGATCGTCGAAGCGGAAGCGGCACAACACCTGATTCGATGCGGCCAGCTTGACAGTCTGTGCGAGCGACAGATTGGCGAGCACGTCGGCGAGCTGCTCCGAGATGCCCATGCGGAACATGCCCATCGGCTTGTCTTCACGCAGCAGACGCTGCGCGAGTAGCAGATAGGACAAGTTCACTTCCCTAATTTCATTGAGCATGTCACTTTGAGTGCTCATTGAATCCCCCGATTCAAATCTGGCTGGTCAGGCCTGGTAAAACGTTTGCTCGCTCGCGTTAAAAAAAACCACGAACGGCACGCTTATGGTCAGCGTGCATTTTCCCGAAAGGGGCAGTCGACGAAAATCGGACATTCACCCCAACTGATTGACGGAAAAATCCAGGATTTCTGTAGGAGTTTTTCCTACAAATTTTCGCGACGGGGGATTTTGGAGGATATCGGCATACAAAACGCGCCGACTACTTACACGCGAGATCACGCGTGAAAGGTTTGGGAAGCGGATTATGCGCCCATATTTGAGCGGAAACAAAGCGAATTTCGCACGGATATGTTCGGCAGCGCACCATTTGATCCGACGAAATGGCTCTGCAACATGCTGCGTCAGTCGACCCAAAGTGCGGTGGATATTGCCTCGATGCCCGATGCCGCGAGCTTTCCGGCAACATCCGCACAGTTGTTACGCATCATGTTTCGCGCTGTAACAACGTTAAGCGTTTGAAAAATAACTCGAATTGCCGCCCGCGATCCCGATAATGACACCTAGGGATAACCCCATTTGGGCATCCTGCCACGGGCGGCGGCACACCGCGCCCAACCGTCCGAAAGGCTTCCGCTTTTTTGCCACACGCAAAGCAGCGCCGCGCGAAGCCCGTTTGCACAAGGAGATCACGCATGCGTATCGCACAAATCGCCCCGTTGTACGAAGCTGTCCCACCGAAACTCTATGGCGGCACAGAACGCGTCGTGTCGTATCTGACCGAAGCGCTAGTCGATCTGGGTCACGATGTGACGCTTTTCGCGAGCGGCGATTCCGTGACGTCCGCGAAACTCGAGGCGTCGTGGCCGCGCGCGCTGCGTCTGGATCCGACGATCCGCGACGCGCTCGCCCCCCACATGCTGCTGCTCGAGAAGGTGCGCAAAGTCGCGCACGAGTTCGACGTGCTGCACTTCCACCTCGACTACCTGCCGTTCCCGCTCTTTTCGACGCTGGACACGCCGTTCGTGACGACGCTGCACGGCCGTCTGGACCTGCCGGAACTGCAGCCGGTGTTCGAGACGTTCACCGACGCGCCCGTGATCTCGATTTCGGATTCGCAGCGTTTGCCGCTGCAGCAGGCCAACTGGCTCAACACGATCTATCACGGCCTGCCGGAACAGCTGCTCACGCCGCAAACCAGCAAAAAGCCGGAATACCTCGCGTTCCTCGGTCGGATCTGTCCGGAAAAGCGCGTCGATACAGCCATCAAGATCGCTGCACAAAGCGGTCTGCCGCTGAAGATCGCCGCCAAGGTGGACAAGGTCGACCAGGAGTACTTCAAGACGGAGATCGAGCCGCTGCTGTCAATGGCGCATGTCGAGTTCATCGGCGAGATCAACGAGGCGCAGAAGCCGGAATTCCTGTCGGGTGCCAAGGCGCTGCTGTTCCCGATCGACTGGTCGGAGCCGTTCGGCCTTGTGATGATCGAGTCGATGGCTTGCGGCACGCCCGTGATCGCGTTCAACCGCGGCTCGGTGCCGGAAGTGATCGATCACGGCGTGACGGGCTTCATCTGTGAAGACGTGCAAGGTGCCGTGGCCGCGCTGCAGCGTATCGACGAGCTGTCGCGCACGGAAATCCGCGCACAGTTCGAGCGCCGTTTCAGTTCGAAGATCATGGCGCAGAACTATGTCGACAGCTATTCGGCGATGCTCGAAGCCACGCGCCGTCCGATGCTGCGCCGTGTGGCCGTGGGTTGATCACCCGGTTGAACAGGTCAACTCTGCCGATGCTGCGACATATTGCGTAATTTGTTCACTTGAACGTTTGCGCTGTCATTCAAAGATAGTTATTGCGCCGCTGACACGAAAAAGCCGCCTCCCCAGGCGGCTTTTTCTTTTCCGGCGTTCGGAAAGCGGATCGGCAATGGAAGCGCTTTCTTCAACCCGCTGCAATGCGCTTTTCCCGAATGAAGTATCCCCGCTTCAGACGGTTTACCGCGCATTAACAGAATGTGGAAGGCGGCGTATTTCGCCAGATCGCCTTCAGGCGGCTTTCGCCGTTTGCCGTAATTACGCCTGGCCGATCAGAAAGCGCTCGCGGTTCTTTCCGGCAATCCACTTGGGCGGCTTTCCCCGGCCGCTCCACGTGTTGCCCGACTTCGGATCCTGATACTTCGCAGGCAACGGCGCCTTTTTGGGCGGGCGTCCGCGACGAGCCGCCTCGGCAAAACCAAGGTCATGCGCGTTAAGGCCGTATTCGGCGATTTTCTGGCGGATTTCGGCAATCACATTTCCAACTTCATTACGACGCGCTTCGTCCGCTTCCTGCTGCAAGCGGGCAATCTGCGCCTTGAGATCTGCGTATTGTGACATTTGGGCTCCCCTCTTTTTCTAAAAGTGGTTAGCACGGAGATTAGCCCGTGCTAACGAAATTCGCAATGGCGGCTAATACCGCGCTATCAAAAGTTTTCGTCTGAGTATTTATAAAGCGACGCTGAATCGTTCAAACGGCTGGACTTTTATCACGAAATAATTCCGCGTTCGTGAATGACAATTCTTGACAGTCCATTTGCGCGACGTTGCTTAAAATTTGCGCTCCCAAGTGCCGGGGAGCGCGTGCGCCTCTCGTCCTTGAATCCCCGTACTTATTAGGATTACACACGATGAACCTTTCCAGGCGCCTCTCGGCGGAGCTGTTCGGCACCTTCTGGCTCGTACTCGGAGGCTGCGGCAGCGCCGTGCTTGCGGCGAATTTTGCCGGCCCCGTTCACGGGCTCGGCATCGGCTTCGTGGGCGTTTCGCTCGCTTTCGGCCTGACCGTCCTGACCATGGCCTACGCCATCGGACACATCTCCGGTTGCCATCTGAACCCGGCTGTGACCGTCGGCCTGACTGTCGCCGGCCGCTTCCCGGCGCGCGACCTCGTCCCGTACATCGTCGCGCAGGTGCTTGGCGCCGTGCTCGGCGCGTATGTGCTGTCCGTCATCGCTTCGGGTAATCCGGACTTCCATCTGGTCGCGAGCGGCTTCGCGAGCAACGGGTATGGCGACCGCTCGCCGGGCCACTACGCGTTGCCGGCTGCGTTCGTCTGCGAAATGGTAATGACGGCGTTCTTCCTGTTCGTGATTCTCGGCGCGACCGACAAGCGCGCGCCCGCTGGCTTTGCGCCAATCGCAATCGGCCTGTGCCTCACGCTGATCCACCTGATCTCGATTCCCGTCACGAATACGTCGGTGAATCCGGCACGTTCGACGGGGCCGGCGCTGTTCGTGGGCGGCGCTGCTGTCGACCAGTTGTGGCTCTTCTGGGTCGCCCCGATTCTCGGCGCGGTGGTCGCCGCTATCGTATATCCGTTGGTGGCTGGCGACGCCCGGCACGTCGCGGATGCCGAACGCGTACGCGTGGCGGCCTGATTGCCGGCTATCCGGCCTGAATGAAAACGGGGCGCTTCGGCGCCCCGTTTTCGCTTTTGCGACGTCCTTCCAGCATTAATAGATGGTTCAAATGTAAGGCTGGTTTACGGCCACATTCATCGCTATTAAAGGTGTGCTTTGGCATTTTGAAAGATCCACTCCTCTGCGCTCCGCCCTGTACGGCGGATGCCGGACTTCCGCAAAACACTAGCTGGCAGGCATTGTGTGGATGCTGCAATCCACCTGATAAGGCGGCATTGCACGCTTTCACTTCGTAACATCCTGTCGCAGTGGCGCCGAGCGACGGCGCGTAGATTGAACCTGTACGGCAACCAAGCCGCATTCACAGGAGAATCACAATGAAGCGCATCGTCACTCACGTGCTCGTCGCAGTTGGCCTCGCCGCTGGCGCATGCGGTGTCGCACAGGCGCACTCGAATCTGAGCATCGGCTTGTCGCTCGGGACGCCTGCCCCTGCTTACGTCGCGCCGGCGTACGTCGCGCCCGCACCGCAGCCGGTGTACTACGGCAACCGATATTGGGGAGACCGCCGCTACGACGGCTATCGACATGACCGCGGCTGGGATCGCGGCCGCTGGGATCATGGCAACCGTTGGGATAACAACAATGGCTACCGTGGAAACGACAACCATCGGGGCGGCTATCGCGACTAGGAAGCGGGCTTCGGCGGCGTAAATCGTCTTTTCTACTTCGACACGGCGCGGCCCTGAAAGGGGCGGCGCCGTGTGCATTCGGCGGCGGGCCGGAGCTACGCCGTCAGTTCGTCGTCCATTTCGAACAGCTTGCGCAGATGATGCGCGACGCCCGCTTCGAAGTTATTGCCGATACGCGGCACATTCGGCAGACGCTTGATGAGGTCAGGGTTCGCGTTGTTCATCATGAACGGATGGCCTGCCGTTTCCAGCATGTCGATGTCGTTCATGTTGTCGCCGAACGCAACGCACTTCGTGGCCGGCACATCCAGCCGGTCGAGTACGAACTGCAGCGCGCGCCCTTTCGATACGTTCGCCGTCATCACTTCCAGACAGTCCGGCAACGAGTAGGTGACGTAAAGCGCCTCGCCGAACGTGCGCTCGAGATTGGCCGCGACCACGGCAAGATCTTTGGGATCGCCGATATACAACGCCTTCGCGATATCCGCGCCGTCGTGCTGCTGCAGATCGGTCACGTTATAGGTGAAGCCCGAATCCTGGTGATAGCGCAACAATTCAGGCGCATCGCGATCGATCAGCCATTCGCGGTCGGCGAACAGATTGACGATCACGCGCCCATGTTCGCCCGCAATCTGCGGTTTCACCAGTTGCTGGACTACATTCGCCTGAAGATCGTCGGCGAAGATCATTTCGTCGTCGGGCGAATGGACTCGCGCACCATTCGACGTGATCAGATATGGCCGGATACCCAGCACATCACGGATTCCTGCGACGTCGCTATAGTGGCGCCCCGTCGCGATCACGATATGGATGCCCTGCGCTTCGAGCCTGCGCACCGTGCTGATCGTGAAGGGGTCCACCTGATGGTTGCTGTTCAGCAGCGTTCCATCCAGATCGCTGGCAATGACTTTGTACATGGGCGGGCGGCAGACGGCGTCGGAAAACATCTATTTTATCGTCTCTTGGACCGGCGCTTTCCGTTTCCGACCGCGCCCATGTGTTTCGCCCGTCATGCGCCGCCGATCTGCGCGGCCTCCCGCCGGGCCATCTGCAGTGCGCCGTGCGCGGAATCCGAGAGCGGCGCGCGCAGACGCTCGCGATACGGCGCGGGCACATACTCGCTCAGCGGCTTGCCGAGCCCGCCGCACAGCGCCACGGGCAAGGCTCCGGACGGGTCGAGCGCCGCAATCATCTTGCCGATTTCCTGTCCGGCTTCGCGCAGCAACCGGGCGGCAAACGGATGCTCGCGATGCGCAACGACGACGGGCGCGAGGCTCGCATAAGCCGTCTGATTCGCGTCGCACAGCCAGACGACCAGCCCGCCGCGATCGGTCGCGCCGACGTGATCGATCAATGCTTGCGAGAGTTCGTCAGCGGGAACCCGGCCGTCGAGCGCCTGCTGCGCATGCACGATGGCGCGCAGGCCGAGCCAGGCGCCGCCGGCCTCGTCGGCAGACGGATAGCCGTAGCCGGCGACCATGCGGCTCTGGCCGTCGCGGTCCAGCACCGCTGCCACACTGCCCGTTCCCAGTGCGACGATCACGCCCGGCTCGCCGCCGTGCGCGCCGAGCAAGGTCGAATAGGCGTCGCTTTCGATCGCGAGGCCGGCGAGCGCCGGCGCCTTCGCACGAAATGCCGCCAGCCAGTCACGGTTGTTGACGCCCGCCAGCCCGCAGCCGAACACGAAGCGCGGCCAGTCGGCGGCGATGCCGGCACGCTCGCACGCTTGCGCGCTCGCGGCCAGAATTGCGTCCCACGCACGCTCGACGCCCAACGCGAGGCCGGACGGGCCCGCCGTGCCTTGCGCGAGTTCTTGCCCTTCGGCGTTCGCCAGCACGACGCGCGTGCCGGTGCCGCCGCCGTCGACGCCGATCAGATAGAGGTGTTGATTCATCGATATGCTCATTGAAGTGTTACCGCATAGCGTGGCAGGTCTTGTCCCCCGCGACAATTAGCCGATCGGCCAGGTTGCGGCCGCAACCCGTTCCGCTATGCTGGCGTGGCCCGACAGACGGGCGATCAACCAACCAAGCAGGAGCCTGAACGTGGCGGAGCAGCGATGCAACTGGGCGACGACGAGCGAAGCGCTCGCACACTATCACGACACCGAATGGGGCGTCCCTTCGCGCAATGACCAGCATCTGTTCGAGATGCTGGTGCTCGAAGGTGCGCAGGCCGGACTGTCGTGGTCGACGATTCTCAACAAGCGCGCCGGATACCGGCGCGCCTTCTCGAACTTCGACATCGACAAGGTGGCCCGCTACTCGACGCAGAAGATCGACGCGCTCGTGCTCGACGAAGGCATCGTGCGCCATCGCGGCAAGATCGAGTCGACGGTCCTCAATGCCAAAGCGGTCAGGCAGATTCAGATGGAGCACGGTTCGTTGGCGGATTTCGTGTGGTCGTTCGTCGATAACACGCCGATCCAGAACGCCTGGACGAGCTACACGCATGCGCCGGCGTCGACGGATGTGTCGGACGCGCTCAGCAAGGCCCTCAAAGGCTATGGCTGCAAATTTGTAGGCACAACCATTTGCTACGCGTTCATGCAGGCAGTCGGCATGGTCAACGACCATCAGACCGATTGCGCCTGCTATTCGCGCTGCGCTCTGCTCGGGAAGAAAGGCCGCAAAAAGAGCGCCAAGTGACGGGCGCCACTGCTTCCGATGCGTTGCGCGAGGTGTCGCGCCATTGCAACACATGGCATAATCGCGCCCGGCTCGAACGGGCGTGGCCTGCTGCGTTGCGTCACCCGCAAATCCGCTTCCCGCAAGGCCTCGAATAGAGATTGACGAGCGGAGCGCCGGCCGTGCGTGCCCGTATTGAGCGCTAGCCAACACAACGGCTGACCTTTACCGCATTCCGCTCGTTATAACTAATGCATGCGATGTCGTTCGACGCGCCTCCGGACGGGGATAGTCAGCCGGGCGTCGACGCTGTCGCTGGTGCAAGTCGTGCGCTTCGCAAGCCGTGAATTGAGCGGTAAATGATGCTCTCGTCGCGGCTTTGGGCGTGAGCACGTCACGGAATACTGTCGGCAATTGCACCGGAAACGAATGACCGCTGCGCAGTGCGCGGGGGGAGACCAACATGAAAAATCATAACTTCCTGACACATCAGGAAATTTTCGACCGGGCAGTCGAGCATCTGTTCGGCCAGGGCCGCGCGGCGCTGCTGCCGCGCGGTGGCGGCGCCTACCGCGGTTATTGCGGCGGCTGCCCGGTCGGCAGCTTTATCCATCCGCGCGACTATATGACCGCGATGGAAGGCATTCCCGTCCGATACGTCGGCAAGATCGCTTCTGAAACGCCGATGTACATGGACGTCGGCGTGGCCGCGCTGAAGAAGGCGCTGCTACGCTCGCGCCTGAACATCTACGATCCCGTCACGGTCGAATTGCTCAGTTGCCTGCAAAACGTGCACGACGTTTTCGGGACCTGGGAATGGCGCGACCGGCTGCGCTCGATCGCCCGTCAATTCGTCCTTTCCGATGAACGCGTCAAATCGGCCGCCTAAGTCTCGCCTTCAGCTTCACGTCACCGGGCAGCGAGTCGGCGCGGCACTACCCCATCTCAGACGCCCCAAATGAAAAACGGCGGTGTGGCTTCTTTCGAAGCTCACACCGCCGTTGGCGTGCTTTCGCGTACCGGAGGAAGCGTGCTTAGTGCAGCTTCTTCGGCAGCATCTGGCTGCGCAGGCGCTTGTGCAGGCGCTTCACTGCAGCTGCCTTCTTGCGCTTACGTGCCGTCGTCGGCTTTTCGTACGCCTGGCGCTCACGCAGTTCTGCGATCAGGCCATTTTTTTCGATTGCGCGGCGGAAGCGGCGGATTGCCACTTCGAACGGCTCGTTTTCCTTCAGAAGAATCGTCGTCATGTAATTCCTAAAAACGCTTGATACGGTTAATGGCGTGGCGGTCAACCCACTCACGCGCCGGCCCTCCGGTCGTTTCAGACTGGCGAAGCACAAACTGAAACGAGAGGCAATGCGGCCACGGAGGCCGGAAAAGAGAGGTGGGAGTACACCGCGAAACGCGGGCAGCGCACGTTGCGGCGCCGCGCCTAGCTAGCGTTTCGCCACCAGCAACCCATGACGAAACGAGCAAAGATCTCAATTCACTCCCGATCATACCAGGAATTTCGCCCGCAGACCAGCATTTTAGCGATTCTGTTCAGGCACTTGCGTCGTTCAATATGCGCAAATCCGCGTCCGTGAGCACCAGATGCACCGCCGCGACAAGACTTTCCAGCTGTTTCACCGATGTTGCGCTGGCGATCGGCGCCGTGATGCTGGGCCGCGCCATCAGCCATGCCAGCGCCACCGACGCAGGCGTGCTGCCGTGCCGCTGCGCCACTTCGTCGAGTGCATCGAGGATCGCGAAGCCGCGTTCATTCAGATAACCCTCGACCTTCCGGCCACGCGCACTTTTCGACAGATCGTCGCGCGAACGGTACTTGCCCGACAGAAAGCCGCTTGCGAGGCTGTAATAGCAGACGACGCCCAGCCGCGCCGCGAGCGCAACCGGCTCAAGATCGGTTTCGTAGGCCGCGCGGTCGTACAGGTTGTACTCCGGCTGGATCACCTGATATTGCGGCAGGCCATTGTCCCGCGCAATCTGCAGCGCTTCCTGCAGGCGCGCGCCGCCGTAGTTCGACGCGCCGATCACCCGCACCTTGCCCGCTTCGATCAGCTGCTGATACGCGCCCAGCGTTTCCGCGAGCGGCGTCTCCTCGTCGTCGAGATGCGAAAAATACACGTCGATATAGTCCGTCTGCAGGCGCCGCAGCGAATCTTCGACAGCCGCGCGGACGTTGCCTGCCGACAATCCCTTGCGGCTTCCCAGCATGCCGACCTTGGTCGACAGCACGATCTTGTCGCGCTTGCCCGACTTCGTGAACCACTTGCCGATGATCGCCTCCGATTCGCCGCCGTGGTTGTCCGGCACCCACGCGGAATAGACGTCGGCGGTATCGATGAAATTCAGGCCGGCGTCGGCGAACGCGTCGAGGATGGAGAACGACGTCGCTTCGTCGGCCGTCCAGCCGAACACATTTCCGCCGAACATCAGCGGCGCGACCTGCAATGGCGACGTGCCGAGATTGCGTTTCTGCATGACATCTCCACGAGCAAGGTAAGCGGGCCAATCAGGATACGCCCTCTTCACATACGGCACAGACGCCCCGTGTGTGCCCGATCCGGACCCATGCGCCCCCAAATTTCGCGAGATCGCCCCTAAAGTTTTCTTCTGACCACGCCGTCAACCAGGACAGGCGGCGACGCAATGCACACAGTAAGCGCGACGCCGAGCCAAAAACAGCCTCTCTCTGAGGCGTTTTAAAAACGAGGACGCAAAATGCTGAACATCAACACCAACATCGCTTCGCTGACCGCGCAGAACAACCTCTCGGGTTCGCAAAGCGCGCTGTCGCAGGCGATCAACCGCCTGTCGTCGGGCAAGCGTGTGAACACCGCTGCTGACGACGCGGCAGGTCTCGCGATCTCGACGTCGCAAACGGCTTCGATCAACGCACTGACGCAAGGTGCTGCAAACGCGAACAACGGCATTTCGATGGTGCAAACCACGAACGGCGCGCTGCAATCGATCGTCGACAACCTGCAACGTATCCGCCAGCTGGCAGTGGAAGCAGGCGACGGCTCGCTCGACTCGAACGCACTGGCTAACCTCCAGTCGGAAGTGTCGACCCGTCTGACGGAAATCACCCGCGTCGCGCAACAAACGACGTTCAACGGCCAATCGGTCCTGAACGGCATCGGCTCGGTCAACTTCCAGATCGGCGCATTCAACGGCCAGCAGATCACGGCGAACTTCGGCACGCAGAAGTGGGACTCGAACAGCCTCGGCGTGAGCGGCGTGTCGGTTTCGACGGCTTCGGGCGCTCAAGCTGCAATGAGCACGATCGACACCGTCCTGACGAGCGTCAACACCTTCCAGGCAACGCTGGGCGCAACGCAAAACACGTTCTCGGCAGCAATCTCGACGACGAACACGCAAGCAACGAACATGAGCGCAGCACGTTCGCAGATCACCGACGCAGACTTCGCGACGGAAACGGCGAACCTGTCGAAGGCTCAGGTTCTGCAGCAAGCTGGTATCTCGGTGCTCGCGCAAGCGAACTCGATGCCGCAACAGGTTCTGAAGCTCCTCCAGTAAGACTGACGACTAGCGGCGCGCAGCCTGGCGCCGCGACCCGAAGCCGCGGCTCGCGCCCGGCTTCGGTACGCAACTGGATCGCATGGTTGGGAGGCTCGCCTCCCATCATGCATTTACGAGCCACGAATAAACCGCATCCTGTTTCGCCAATCGGAGCACCCGCATGACCACCACGTCGACTACGAATTCGTCAACGGACGTCACTTCCCTGCTACAGCAGGCGGCGCAGTCCATCATCAGCGGCTCGACCAAATCGACGCTCGATGTCAACTCGCTGGTGTCAGCGCTCGTAACGGCGAAAACGGCGGCCCAATCGTCGGCAATCGTGAACAAGCAGAACTCGGACAACGCCGAGCTCTCTGCAATCGGCAAGATCAAATCGGCGCTTGCGTCACTGCAGACCGCATTGAGCGGCCTGTCGGACGGCACGGCGCTCAGCCAGCTCGCAGTCGCTATCGGCGGCACGGGCACGGGTGTCACGGCAACGGCAGATCCGAGCAAAGGCGCGGTAGCCGGCAACTACACACTCGCCGTCACCAACATCGCGACGGCCAACAAGATTTCCTCGCAGGCGTACGCGTCGGGCGCGAGCCTCGGCAGCGGCACGCTGACGGTCGGCGTCGGCAGCAGCTCGATGCAGATCAACGTCGCATCGACTGATTCGCTGTCGGACATCGCCACTGCGATCAATTCGGCAAACAACAATCCGGGCGTCTCGGCAGCCGTCATCACGGCAGCGGACGGCCAGCATCTGGTCTTGACGTCGAAGCAGACGGGCGCGGCCAACACCGTGACGGTTTCCGCAGGCGCAGGCCTAGATACCGGTCTGAACACGGCCAGCTTCACGCAGGTCACGACCGGCAAGGACGCCACGCTCTCCGTTGACGGCAACACGATCACCAGCGCAAGCAACACGATCACGAACGCACTCACGGGCGTGAGCATCGACATCTCGGGCGCGTCGGCGAACAGCACGCAGACGATCTCGATCACCAACGACACGACGGCGTCGACGAAGGCCATCAACGATTTCGTCACGGCGTACAACAGCTACATCACGACCGAAACGGGCCTGACCTGGGACCCGACGGCGGCGACGGGCTCGCAAGCCGGCGCGCTGCTCGGCGACTCGATGACGAACACGATCACAAACGGTCTGGGCGGCCTGGTCGCCGGCGGCATCACCGTCGGCGGCAAGACGTTCAGCCTGTCGTCGATCGGCATCAACCTGCAGCACGACGGCACGCTGTCGGTCGACTCGACCACGCTGCAGACCGCGCTGACGAGCAACAGTTCGGCCGTCGCGGCCGTGTTCAACAAGACGAACGGTATCGGCACGACGCTGAACTCGTTCATCAACACGTACACGCAGACGAGCGGCACGATCGATCAGCGCACGCAGAACCTGAACACCGACCTGAGCAGTCTGGCGGATCAGGCGACGCAGCTCACGAACTATCAGAGCACGCTGACCGACCAGTACAACGCGCAGTTCTCGGCGCTGAATACACTGATGACGACAATGGCCAACAACACGGCCTACCTGAACCAGCTGTTCGGCGGCGGCGGCCTGACGGGCTCGCTGAACGCGAAGTAACGCGGGTAGACACTCCGCTCAATGGAACTGACGATGAACGACTCGCTGACACGCGCACTCGACCTGACCCGCGCTCTCGAAGCCGCGGTTTCGCAACAAGACTGGGCGCGCGCGTCGGCGATCGTCGAAGAGCGTTCGCCGCTGCTGATGTCGTTGCGTCCGGAGCAGACGCCGGAAGCGCTGGACAAGATTCGCGCGATCCAGCGCATCGACGCCGGCATCAGCCAGCAAACCCGCACCGGCATGGATCGTCTCACCGCGCGGCATGGCGATGCGTTGCAGCGCATCAAGTCGGTGAGCATGTACCACTCGACGGGCATGCTCTGAAGAGTCGAACTGAAGAACGCCGCGCGACGTAGTCAAAAGAAATGCGCGGATTGATAAAGCTGCAGCGATGCAGCTTTTTTTTTGCCTGCTGCAAGCGTGATATCCGCGATCAGGCCATGCAGCCGTAATCGCGGATACCAGCGAGCAGATCTAGTGGGCGCCTTCCTCGTAGACGCGCCACATGCCTTCCAGCGCGTCCTCGAAGTTGCTCGCAAATCTCCGCGCATCGCACATTGCAGAGGCGAGCACATGCTCGCGCATTCCGGCGCGCAGCGTCGTCAGCGCATCGACGTTGGCCGCCAGTTCTCGGGCCTTGTCGACGTAGCCATCCTGATCGTCGGAGATCCATTCGCCGAAGCCGGCGGAATGCAGCACGCTCTCGCAGATATGGCCAAGGAAACGGTCGCCCTTCATCGCCACGACGGGCACGCCCATCCACAGCGCTTCAGCCGTCGTCGTGCCCCCGGATATGGGAAAGGACTGAGCACGATGTCCACGTGATGGTACGTCTTGAAGTACTCGTTGCGCTTCGATCCGCCTTCGAGGATGAGTTGCGAGGCGTCGATGCCGCGCTCCGCGAAGCGCTGAAGCGTCGCGTCGAAGGCATGCTTGCGGTCGAGTTCGTGAGCCTTGACGAGCAGACGTGAGCCGGGCACCTCGCGCAACACGCGGGTCCACAGATCGAGCACGTCATCCGTCATTTTCGCGAGCTTGCCGAGATAGCCGAACGTCACGAAGCCATTGGTTCGCATCGGCAGCGGACCAACGAGAACGTCGGACTCCGGCGGCGTCATGCACAGATAGCCGTCCGGCAGACGCCATGGCTTTTCGATGAAGTGATGCGCTTCCTCGGGCGGCAGCACATAGCGGTCGCCGAGCACGTAGTCGATTTGCGCAATACCCGTCGATGCAAAAAAACCCAGCCACGTCACCTGGATGGGCGCTGGCTTCATCGCGAACACGGGCAAGCGGTTGAATGCCGTATGGCCCGCCATGTCGAGCAGAATGTCGATGCCGTCATCGAAGATGCGTTTCGCGGCGGCGTCGCGAGAAAGCTTCCATAACGGCGTCCAGGCGTCGAAGAGCGGCTTCAGACGTTGCGTCGTTTCGTCCTCGACGTCGTTGGTCTGGTACGCGATCAGCTCGACCCGTGACGAATCGATGTGGCGCAACACGCTCTCGGTGAAGATGCCGACGGGATGCGTGCGCAAATCGCCCGACACAAAGCCGACGCGCAACGGCCGTTTGCCGCGCGGCGCGCGCGCATGCGTGAACGGCGTGACATTGGCAGCGACCCGCTCGCCGAAATAGACGGCATCGGCGAGATAGTCGCTGACGGGCCGCTGCGACATGCTTGCCTCGCAAAAAAGCAGGGCCGTGTGAGCGACATCGGCATCGGGCGACCGTTCGATCGCGCTCCGATAGCTGCTCGCGGCTGCGTCGAGTTCGCCCAGCGAGCGCAACACGTCGCCGAGGTTGATGTGCATCCGCGACGAGCCGTCCTTCAATTCGAGCGCCTTGTGCGCATAGCGCAGCGCCTCGCCTGGGCGCTCAGTCTTCAGATACGCGACCGCGAGATTGTGATGCACTTCGGCGTCGTCGTCCGCGAGCGCGACCGAGCGCAGATAACTGTCGATCGCTTCCTCGTAGCGGAAGAGTCCGTACCACGCATTGCCGAGCATCGCATACGCTTCTGCTAACGTCATGCGCGGCTCGGTAGACTGCGCGCGCGTCATAGGCACGGCCCGGCCGCCCAGCCAGGAATCGACGATCGCCTGCGCAAGCTGCATCGCCTTCGAGTAATGCATCGCTGCGGCCTCGCGCTCGCCCATATCGCGCAGCGTATTAGCCAGATTGTTATGCACGCCGGGCCGATCGGGATCGAGTTCGACCGCCCTGCGAAGGCTTGCCGCAGCCTCGGCAAGTTCGCCACGCGCGAGCAGCAACGTGCCGAGACTGTTGTGCATCAGCGCGCGGTTCGAATCGAGCGCAATCGCGCTTCGATAGCTCTCGATCGCCTCGTCGTACTTGCCCTGCTCCATCAGCGCATTGCCGAGGTTGTTGTGCGCGTCCGCGTAGTCGCGCCGGAAGGAAAGCGCTTTGCGATACGCGAGTACCGCGCTATCGATTTCGCCTAGATCCTTCAACGCATTGCCGAGATTGTTGTAGGCCTCGGCATAACCGGGCCGCAGCTCGATGGCTTGCGCGCAACTGCGCATCGCCGCATCCGGCTGACGGTCTTCGCGCAGCGCATTGCCGAGATTGTTGTGTGCCTCGGCGTATCCCGGATTGAGCGTCACAGCCTCGCGGTAACCGTCGATCGCCTGCTTCAACTGGCCGTACTCGCGCAACGCGTTGCCGAGGTTGTTGTAGTAGATCGCGTTCGGCAGAATCGCAATCGACTGACGCATCAGCGTGATGCCCGCGTCATGCTGTTGAATCTGGCACGCGAGCAGTCCGAGAAAATGCAGCGCATCCGAATGTCGCGGATTGACGCGCAGAATCTCGTCGTAGATCGCCTTGGCTTCGGCGAGCCGTCCGGCCTGATGATGCGCGAGCGCGGTGTTGAGAAGGTTAGCGTGATCCACTGTGATCCCTGGTTTCATCGAAAGCGAGGCAAACGCGCTCGCCTCGCGTCATGCAGCTTGCGGCGCGGCGTACTCTGACCACATGCCTTCGAAAGCCGCTTTGAGATTCTTCGCAAAGCGCAACGCATCGCACAGCGGCGACGCGAGCGTCTGCGCGCGCAAACCCGCGCGCAATGCGGCGAGATGCTCAGGCTGCGCAGCCCACATACAGGCCAGCGCGAGATAGTCGTCTTCACTGCGTGCGATCCATTCGGCGAGTCCCGCGGCGTTCAGCACGCTCTCGCAGATGTGCGTGACGAAGCGATCGCCCTTGAGCGCAACGACAGGCGTGCCCATCCACAAGGCTTCCGCCGTCGTCGTGCCGCCCGGATACGGAAACGGACTCAGCATGATGTCGACGCGGTTGTACGACGCGAGATATTCGTGACGCGGCGAGCCGCCTTCGAGAATCAGACGCGACGCGTCGATGCCCTGCGCCGCGAATTTCTCCAGCGTCGAGCGGCGCGCATGCTCAGCGCCGAGTTCGTGCGATTTCATCATCAGCTTCGCGCCCGGCACCGCATGCAGAACGCGCGACCATTCGACGATCACATTCGGCGTGATCTTCACCAGCTTGCCGAAATAGCCGAAGGTCACGTGGCCATTGAGCGCCATCGGCAGCGGGCCGACCGCCACATCGTCTTTGGGCGGTGTGAAGCACAGATAGCTGTCGGGCAGCCGCCATGTCTTCTCGACATAGTGCGACGCTTCATCGACGGGCAGTACATGCGGATCGCCGAGCACGTAATCCATTTCATTCAAACCTGTCGTGCCGAAGTAGCCGAGCCAGCTCACCTGCACAGGCGCGGGCTTCCACGCGAATACGGGCAGCCGGTTGTGTACCGTATGGCCCGACAGATCGACGAGGATGTCGATCCGATCGTCGCGGATCATCTGCACGACCTGTTCGTCAGGTACGTTCACGACGCTGCGCCACGCAGTGAAGCGCTGTTTCAGGCGCGCCGTAATGTCGTCTTCCTTGGCCCGCGTCGAATAGGCGATCAGATCGAAGCTGCCGTCCGCGAAATGTTCCATCACCGATTCGATGAAGATTCCCACGGGATGCAGTTGCAGATCGCCCGACACGAAACCGATGCGCAGCTTGCGTCCATCGTTTCCCGGTGCCGGATGTTCGCACCGGCGCGCACGTGCGGCCATGCGCGTGCCGAACTCGCGCGCGGCGGCCAGCGTGACGGAAGGCGGAGTCGGCGCGTGGGTCGCGAGATCGAATAGCAGCCGGTTGTGCGCGAGCTCCATTTCACCGTCGAGCCCGATGCCGCGCCGATAGCTCGCAATCGCGCCTTCCGCGTCGCCGAGCACGCTCAACACATCACCCAGATTCACGTGCAGCACAGCCGAATGCGGTTCCAGCGCAACGGCTTGTTGCGCGCTCTTGAGCGCTTCATCCGCACGGCGTTGCTTGAGCAGCGCGACAGCCAGCCGATGATGCGCGTGCCCGTCGCGCGGCGCGAGTTCGGTTGCCGTCTGGTAACAGAGGATCGCCGCGTCGAGCTTGTCGCCTTGCTCGTACGTGTCGCCTAGTTCCAGGTAGCCCGATGCGTCGCCCGGCGCACGCTCCACTGCGCTCGTGAGCGCGTGCGCCGCTTCGTCCCAGCGCTTGCGGCCCCGCAGCCATTGCGCAAGCTTGCGATGACGCGCGCCATCGGCAGGATCGAGCTGCGCTGCGCGTTGCAGCACGACGATTGCCGCGTCCGCGTCGCCGCTCGCATGCAGCAGCGTCGCGAGACTGTCGTGACTGTCGACGCGGTTCGGATCGAGTGCGATCGCGCGACGGAACGCGGCAATCGATTCGTCCGCGTTGCCTCGCCCCGCCTGCGCGCGCGCGAGATTGCTGAACGCGTCCGCGTAGTCGGGCCGGAACGACACGGCCTTCCCATACGCGAGCACCGCATTGCCGAGATCGCCGAGATCCTTCAGCGCGTTGCCGAGGTTGTTGTAGGCCTCCGCATAGCCGGGGCGCAACTCGATCGCCCTCGCGCAACTCAGCATCGCCGCGTTCGCGTCGCCCGCGGCGCGCAGCGCGTTGCCGAGGTTGTTGTGCGCTTCCGCGTAATCGGGGCGCAGCGTCACCGCGTGCCTGTAGCCTTCAATCGCTTCGCCGAGTTGCCGACGTCCGAGCAGCACGTTCCCGAGGTTGTTGTAATAGACGGCATTCGGATTCGCGGCAATCGACGCGTGCATCAACGCGATGCCCGTATCCTCGCGATTGGTCTGGCACGCCAGCAGCCCTGAGAAATGCAGCGCGTCGGATTGCGCGGGCTCGCTCTGCAGAATGGCATCGTAAAGCGCCTGTGCGTCGGCGAGCCGTCCCGCCTGATGATGGACGAGCGCGGCGTTCAGAAGACTCGGAATGTCGTGCATATTCAAACGTACCGGCCGCGTTCAATAAGGATGCGACTGCGCGAAGAAGTCGACGAGACCGCCATCGTGTTCGATCATCACGCTCTTCGTCGCGATGCCTTCGCGCGTCATCTCGGCGATGATGTCGCGTGCGCGCCATTGCGTCGGAATCACGATGACGTCGACGTCGGTCTGCTTCAGCACATCACGAAACTCAATGCGCTGGCCGGTGCCGGGCACGAAGGTGCCGACCTTGCCCGGGTCCGAATCGACGACGAGCGGAAAGCGCACGGCATCCGCGCCGAAGTGATGGATGAACGCCGCCGCCTTGCCCGTGCCGCCCCAGATCGCCACGCGCTTGCCTGACGCGCTCAGTTGCGACAACTGCTGCGCGATGGTCGCGCGGCTAGTGACGGTGCGCGCGGCAAAGCGCGTCGCGGCTTCCGCGCGCGAGCGCGCATACGCGGGCACGGCGAGTTTCACGAGCGCGTAGACCACTTCACCGTCGTAGCCGTGATCGAGCGTGACGATTTCTCCTGCGCGCGACATCAGCGCGCGGAACGATTCCGTCGTGAAGTGCGACACGTGCTCGTAGAAAAAGTCGGCAATACGATGCGTGTCGAACACACGGTCGATGCACGGCACTTCGGCGAACAGCCAGCTCTCCTTGCCCGTCGACGCCGCGCCCCACGCCAGCGCTTCGATGAGCCGCGCCGGTTCCGTCAGATGTTCGAGCACATGGCGAATCACGACAGCGTCCGGCTGAAACGCCTTCATGTCTGCGAGCGGTTCGAACAGGCGCGGATGAAACTCGACGCCCAATCCTGTCTCAGGCGTCGCATTCGGATCGAAGCCGATAAAGCGGCCACCCGGCCGCGCCTGCGCGAGTCCGCGCACGAAGTGTCCTTCGCCGCAGCCGATCTCGACGACATTCGGCGCATCAGGCAAGCGCGACAGTACGAGATCGCGCGTGTCCGCGAGATGGCCTTTCCAGATGCTGCCGTTGTTGAACATCCGGTTCGGATTGCTCTGATACGGAATCGCGTCGTACTCGAAGCGGTGATTCCACACGTGCGTGCACGAAGGGCACTGCACGAAATCCTGCGCGTGACGCGGCAACGCCTGCGCGGCATCCGCCGACCCTGGCCACGCGAGCGTCGCCAGTGTCTGTTCGCCTGCCGGGAAAAAGCGGGCGGCGACGGTGTTCGAGCAAACGGGGCACACCGCTTCGATCAGATCGCAACTCATTGCTTCACTACCTTTTTGAAGTACGCAATGGTCTCCTTGAGACCGTCTTCGAGCGTCACGCCCGGCTCCCAGTCGAGATGCTGGCGAGCCTTCGCGATGTCGGGACGCCGCTGCACCGGATCGTCCGATGGCAGCGGCCGATATTCGATGCGCGAACGCGAGCCCGTCAGACGCAACACCGTTTCCGCCAGCTCGCGGATCGTGATCTCGCTCGGATTGCCGATGTTGAACGGCCCCGGCTCGCCTTCGTGATCCATCAGGCGCATCAGCCCTTCGACCAGATCGTCGACATAGCAGAACGAGCGCGTCTGGCTACCGTCGCCGTACAGCGTGATCGGTTCGCCCTGCAGCGCCTGCATGATGAAGTTCGACACGACGCGGCCATCGTCGGGACGCATGCGCGGGCCGTACGTATTGAAGATTCGCGCAATGCGGATATCGACGCCGTGCTGCCGGTGATAGTCGAAGAACAGCGTTTCCGCGCAGCGCTTGCCTTCGTCGTAGCAGGCGCGCGGGCCGTTCGGGTTCACGTTGCCCCAATACGTTTCCGGCTGCGGATGCTGCTGCGCGTCGCCATAGACTTCGCTCGTCGATGCCTGCAGGATGCGCGCGCCGCAGCGCTTCGCGAGCCCGAGCATATTGATCGCACCGAGCACCGCCGTCTTCACCGTCGATACGGGATCGCTCTGGTAATGCACGGGGCTCGCCGGGCACGCCATGTTGAACACGCGGTCGGCTTCGACATAGAGCGGCAGCCACACGTCATGGCGAATCACTTCGAAATTCACCTTGCCGATCAGGTGGTGAATGGTCTGCTTGCTGCCTGTGTGAAAGTTGTCGACGCACATCACGTCGTGACCGGCTGCCACCAGCCGGTCACACAGATGCGAGCCGAGAAACCCCGCGCCGCCCGTAATCAGGACCGACTGGGCACTCACTGTGCCGCCTCCGCGACCTGCGCGACGCGCTGTTCCCACATGCCATGCAGCGCGGCTTCCAGATTGCGCGCGAAGCGCGTCGCGTCGCACAGCGGCGAGGCGAGCAGTTGCGCGCGCAGAGTGGCGCGCAGCGCGGACAGCTGTTCGCGATCCGCGGCAAAGGCGACGGCTTTGTCGACATAGGCGGCATCGTCGGCGGCGATCCAGTCGGCGAGGCCCGCCGTGTGGCACATCGTTTCGGCGATGTGCGTGACGAAGCGCTCGCCCTGGCGAACCAGCACGGGCACGCCCATCCAGTACGCTTCGGCCGTCGTCGTGCCGCCGCCGTACGGGAAGGGACTCAGCATCATGTCGACGCGGCGATAGGCGGCGAGGTACGCGTCGCGCGCCGAGCGCCCTTCGATAATCAGCCGCGAAGCCGGAATGCCGCGCATCGCGAAGCGGCGCACGAACGCATCGCGCACGTGCGCGTCGTCGAACTGGCCGGACTTGAGGAACAGCGTCGCGCCGGGCACTTTCTGCAGCAGCGTCGACCACACACCGACGACGTGATCCGTGATCTTCGTCACATTGCCGAAGTAGCCGAACGTGACGTGACCGTTCGCGAGCATCGGCAGCGTGCCGGTTTCGACGCGATCGGCGGGCGGCGTGAAGCACAGATAGCTGTCGGGCAGACGCCACGGCTTTTCGACGAAATGCGCTTCTTCGGCTTCGGGCAACACATGCGCGTCGCCGAGGATGTAGTCGATCGCGCGCACGCCCGTGCTCGCGAAATAGCCCGGCCACGTGACCTGCACAGGCGCTGGCTTCCATGCGAAAAGCGGCAGGCGGTTATACGTGCTGTGACCCGATGCGTCGATCAGAATGTCGATGCCGTCGTTGCGGATGCGCTGCGCGGCCGCTTCGTCGCTCAGACCGGCAAGGCTCGTCCACGCGGAGAACGACGGCTTGATACGCGCCGTCAGTTCGTCTTCGACATCGCGCGTCGGGTAGGCAACCAGATGCACGCGCGAGGAATCCAGATTCGCGAGCACGCTTTCGATGAAGTAACCGACAGGATGCTTCTTCAGATCGCCGGACACGATGCCGACGCGCAGCGGACGGTCCGCGCGCGAGCCCGCGTCGACGAGCCACGTCGTGAAAGGCTGCGCGCGAGCTTCCATTGCTTCACCGAAGCGCAGTGCTTCGTCCAGATACGCTTGCGGCGTGGTCTGCTGCTGATAGTTCAGCGCGAACAGCAGATTGCTACGCGGCTCCGCGAAATCCGGACGCAGCGCGATCGCATTGCGCCACGCTTCGATGGCCGCGTCGAGCTCGTCGAGTTCCATCAGCGTGTTCGCGAGATTGTTGTACGCGCGCGCGTGATCCGGCTTGAGGTTGATGGCCTGGCAGAACGACTGCACGGCGCCGTGATGATCCTTCAGCGCGCGTTGCGCGTTGCCGAGATTGTTGTGCGCGTCGACGTATTCCGGCTGCAGCACGAGCGCCTGGCGAAAACACTCGGCGGCGGCGGCCGGCCGGTTGTTCGCCTGCATCACGTTGCCGAGGTTGTAGTAGTAGAACGCCTGCGGATTGCGCGTGATGGCCGCCATGATCAGATCGCAGGCCGTCTGGTACTGGCCGAACTCGTGCGCGATCAGGCCGAGCAGATGCATCGAATCGGCGTGATTCGGATCGATTGCGAGAATCTGGCGATACAGCGTTTCCGCTTCGTCGAAGCGCTCGGCCTCGTGATGCTCGACGGCCGTCTGCAGCATCGACGCGACCTGCGCCTGCGCTGCCGCGTCGGGTGCTGCTTGCGGCTGCGGCGCCGCGCCGAAGTTGGCAGGCGTCGGAATGCGCTGCCACGAGCCGTTCTGATTCTGATTGAAGTCTGTCATGCGAAATTGCGCTCCGCGTGCTCGCGGGCGTCTCCTGATGAATGTCGATCCGGTTGGGCGGGCAGCCCGCTGTTGGTGTGATGGCATGCAGCGTGGCGCGCCCACATGCCGTGAAATGCGTCTTCGAGATGGCGCGCAAAGCGCGGCGCGTCGCATAGCGGTGAAGCCAGCAGGCGTTCGCGCAACGTGTTTCTCAGCGCTGTCAGTTCATCGCGCTGCGCGCTGAAACGCACGGCTTTGTTCAGATAGTCTGCGTCGTCCGCTGCGATCCACTCGGGCAAGCCCGCCGTGTTCACGATGCTCTCGCCGACGTGCGACAAAAAGCGTTCGCCACGGCGCGTCAGGACAGGCACGCCCATCCACAGCGCTTCGACGCTCGTCGTGCCGCCTGCGTATGGGAATGGGTCGAGCGCGATGTCGACGCGCTGGTATGCCGCGAGCAGTTCGGCGCGCGGCGACTGGCCTTCGAGCATCAGACGCGCGCCGTCGATACCGTGTGCGGCAAAACGTTCGAGCGTGGCGCGCTGCACGACTGGGTCGTCGAGTTGCCGGGTTTTCAGCAGCAGACGCGAACCGGGCACGGCGTCGAGAACACGCGACCACAGCGCGACAACGGCATCGTTGAGCTTCACCAGATGGTTGAAACAGCCGAACGTGATTGCGCCGTGTTCACCGGCGGGCAGCGGGCCGACTTCGATATCGAAAGGCGGCGGGGTGAAGCACAGATAGCTGTCGGGCAGATGCCATGGCGCTTCGACGAATTGCGACGACTCGTCGAACGGCAACACGTGACGATCCGCGATCACGTAATCGATCGACGCAAGGCCCGTCGTCGCGAAGTAGCCGAGCCACGTCGCCTGAATGGGCGCGGGCTTCCATGCGAATACGGGCAGGCGGTTGTGATTCGTGTGGCCGGACAGGTCGACGAGAATATCGATCGCGTCGTCGCGGATGCGGCGCGCGCAGATTTCGTCGTCGATCCGCGAGATGTCGTGCCACGCGCTGAATCGCGGTTCAAGGCGCTGCGAGACGGCGTCGTCGCGCTGGCGCGTCGCGTAGGCGACGAGTTCGATGCGCGTTCGGTCGAGATGACCGAGCACGCTTTCGAGGAAAAAGCCGACGGGATGCGAGTTCAGATCCCCGGATACGAAGCCGACGCGCAGGCGCTTTTTCATCTCGCCCGCTTGCGCGGCGTGCTCGAAGCGTTGCGCCTTTGCCGACTGGTGTCGGCCGAACGCCCGCGCTTCGTCGACCTGCTCGCACACGCTCACATCGGGCCGCGTGTTGAGCAACAGCAGCAGATTGCTATGCGCCTGCGCGAAGCCGGGATCGAGTGCGAGAGCTTGCCGGTAACTGGCCGTCGCCTGATCGAGCAAGCCCTGGTCGCGCAGCACGTTGCCGAGGTTGTTGTGCAGGGACGCCCGCCTCGGTTCGAGCGCTAACGCGCGCTGATAGGCCTCAGCGGCATTCGCGGCGCGGCCGTACTTTTCCAGGATGTTGCCGACATTGTTGTGCGCGTTCGCGTCGTTCGGATTCAGCGCGAGCGCCTTGATGTAGCTGTCGAGCGCCCCTTCGTCGCTGCCGAGATCGAGCAACGCGTTGCCGAGGTTGATCCACGCTTGCGCAAATTCGGGCTTGAGTTGGGTGGCGCGCGCGCAACTGTCGATCGCCGCCAGTGAATTGCCCGCTTCGCGCAACGCGTAGCCGAGATTGCTGTGCGCTTCCGCGTAATCCGGTGCAAGCGACAGCGCTGCGCGATACGCGGCAATTGCGCCCTGATGGTTCCGCGCGCGCCCTCGCATGTTGCCGAGGTTGTTCAGGTAGATCGCGTTCGGATGCAGCTGGATCGACTTTTCGATCAGGTCGATGCCGGCCGGCAGGTTGCCGACGTCGCACACGAGCACGCCGAGAAAATGCAGCGCGTCGGCATGCGCGCCGTCGTGCTGGAGAATCAGTTTGTAGCAATCGGCGGCATCGGCCGTGCGGCCCGCCTGGTGATGCGCGAATGCGGCTTGCAGCACGGCGGCGGCATCGAATGCGGGCGCAGCCGGCGACGACGCGTGCGCCGTCCCGTCCATCTGGACGTCGTCGCTTGAGCGGGATTCGTGATCGGCAGGCGCTTGCATCGGGGATCCTGACGTGACGCGAAACGACGCGCTTACACGCCCATGTACTTCTGCATGTAGCGCTCATATCCGCCGCGCCACGCCGGAGTGCCGAACGATCCGGCGCTCTCGTGCACGACGCTCATCGGCCAGGTTCCCATGCGCAGTCCGCGCGATTCGGCCTGGCGGCAGAAATCGAGGTCGTAGAAATGGAAGTCGAAGCGCTCGTCGAAGGTGAGGCCGCTGGCGATCAGGCGCTCGCTATCGGCGGCGAGCAGCAGGCCGTCGAGCAGCTTGCATTCGCGGCCAGGCGGCCCGTAGATCGACATGTTGGTGCACGGAAAGCCGCTGCCATGACCGACGACGCCGCTCAGATACTGCGCGTCGTCACGCGTGAAGGACGCGTCCCGGAAAAACCACGACGGCTGGCCCGGCAGGCGACGCGTGTTGCCCGCCAGACCGACGATGTCGAATTGCGTGACCGCGTCGCGGATGCGGTCCATCCAGTAGAAGTCGCACAGGTGCAGGTCGTCGTGCAGGAAGACGAGGATCGCCGGGTCGTTGCGGGATTGTTCAATTGCGTAGTTGTAGATCGACGAAAGACCGGCCCGGTTGTTGTCGAACAGCATCAACTGCGGCGGGCTCGCATGACGGAACAGCGAAAGCGAACGGCCGAGCGCGGTCTCCTGCGAGAAATCGTCGTAAGAGGCGCGCGTGCCGCAAACCAGGCGAATGGGCTTCATGAAAACGGAACAGAAAAAGTGTCGATGAGCGCGCGGGCGTCATGCCGGACAGCGCTCGCGTAATGGCGACGCGCTGCCGGCAGGACACGCGCCGGCTTCAACGGAAACTCGACCCGCAATGAGCTACCGTGACGCTATTCTGTCGGCGAGGCTCGCAAGGTGATTGGTGGATCAGATGGAGTTAATGGCCGTATTTCGGGAGACTGCGGCAGGCGTGAGGAGCCGGTGCAGAGGCGTTGCGCGGGGGACTGCGCAAGAAGGAGGCGTAAAAAAACCCGCATAGGGGCGGGTTTGGCGCGGGCGTTGATGTTGTTGTTGTGTTAAACCGCCACGCTTGATCCATTTTGGCGCGCCCGGCTGGGATCGAACCAGCAACCCCTGCCTTCGGAGGGAGAAATCGCCCAGCTGCACACAAGGCCATGCGCAACTAACTTCTTGATTGTACGAGATTTTAACTCAGAACGCCTCTCTTCATCTCAGTTTGTATTCCTTCGCCTTAGCCATGGGCTCCGCCACTTTTCCGCCGGCTCGCCCGATCAATTAGAGCGTTGGCTTCCTGCGTAGCCTGTGCCACACGTGCCCGTCTTTCAGTTATCCAAGCTTCGATGTCGTCACCCCGAGAGTCCGGTTCTGGTTGAAGTTCGCCATCGATCACGCTAAAGCTCGTGACTTCATCGGTAAGCACGTAGCCTCGCAGACGTGGCTTCGAGCTGGGGTGTTCAAACCGCGTGTGGTATGTGCTATATGGCATATCACTCTCTGTGATGAGGATCAGGCTGTCAAGAAGCTCCCCGCTGCTCAAGGCATCGAAGCTATCCCAGTAGTCGACATCCACCCTCCAGATCCAAGGCGGGCAGCCGAAAGAATATTCGTCGCAGATGCCGGACCAGTACCACAAAAATTGCTCTATTGTGCTGGACGTGCCGGAAGGATTGGCCAACTCAAACCATTCCTGCCATTCACCGCGCTCCAGCACACGACAACCTAGTTGCTCGATCTCATCTAACCAACCATTGAACGACGCCCGACGCTCTACTGAAGTGGCGTTAGCCCATCTTTTGCGTCGACCATTTCTTGCCCAAGGAACATCGCCTCTACGAATGTTGTCGAGACCATTCGTGAAAATTTTCTGGGCCTTGTGCCGGTTATTTAGCAGCGCTCGCACCCAGGCTTTTGCTTCCTCATCGATTTCAGCTTCTTCTGTATCAGTTAGTCCACTACCGCGTTGGACCTGAACCGATTCCACAAGCTGCCCAAGCCCCAATTCAAAGATGAATTTGTCAGTGAGCCTACCGCGGCCCTTGTCATAGCCTTTGCCTGCGATGAAGGCAAAGTCCGTTTCGTCCAGCACACCAGGCTTGGTTTCGACCAATTCACTAGCGCCGGTGGTTTTGTTCGTTTTCCAGCGCTTACGAGTTGCTTGACGACATATCTCCGTCAGCTTGTTCACTGGAAGTTCCAATTCGGCCTCGATGCTCCTTCGAGTTTTCATTCCATCGGGATTGAGCGCGCCAATCAGAAGCGTGGTTACCGCTTGTCTCCGGGTGTGCTCCTCCGCCCCGATCCCCGCGCTCCGCTTCGTCATCTAAAACCCCCGGCTTTGCGCCATTTCCAACGAGCGCCTTGCGCCCGAACATTTGAAATCAGACTACCTGATTCATATGGACCGCGCAAATGCCAATCGAGCAAACTGCTTTCACCAGTGATTTTCGCGTGACGTTCGCACAGCTAGACCCGAGCGCACTGATCTCGCCCAAAGAGTTCGCCTGCCTCCTCGGCATTTCACCAGGGGCCTTCTATCAGCGAAACATGCAGGGGGAGTTTCCACGCCCGGCCATGAGCCGACACCGTTGCGTCCGCTGGCGTGCGGCTGATGTGAGGGAATGGCTGAATGCTCTCAATACGGTCGTAAAACGACGCGGTCGCCATCGCCGATCGGGTGACCAATAAAGCTGCCGCGACACTGGCAATGGCTATGGATCGAGATCACGAGTTGCTGCCGATACCGTCAGTGGCCGTGGACGACGTTGACGCGGATACGCGAGGCTTTCTCTCGCCGAACCGTCATCAGCAACGCGACTTCTTCGTCGCAGACATCCTCGACGCTGCGCCGAAGGATGATCTGGCTAGCATGGAGCACCCCCTGTTCGCCTTAAAGGCTGGAGACAAGCGCGTGCGCGTATATGCGCGAAACGGAACGACGGTTACCGTCAAACCGGGACATGACGGCTGTGCGACGATTCACGACAAGGACCTCTGGATCTACTGCATTAGCCAGCTAGTAGAGGCAATCAACCGAAGCCGAAAGGATGTGGGGCGCGTCCTGCGCTTAACTGGCTACGATTTCCTTGTGGCAACAAACAGGCGTACCGACGGCGACAGTTACAGGCGATTGGGCGATACGCTGGCCCGGCTTTGCGGCACTCGTATCGAGACCAACATAGCAACGGACGGCAGGCGAGAACGAGCAGGCTTTGGGCTGATTGATTCATGGCGCGTCATTGAGCGCGACCATGACGGTCGCATGGTCGCCATTGAAATCACGTTGCCCGAGTGGCTATGGCGTTCGGTGCAGGCCAAGCACGTCTTAACTGTCAGTCGCGACTACTTCCGGCTGCGCAAACCGCTCGACCGGCGCATCTACGAGCTGGCCCGCAAGCATTGCGGCGGACAGCCCAAATGGCGCGTGAGTCTCGCAGTGCTGCACGAAAAAAGCGGGAGCACCGACACGCTGCGGAAGTTCCGGGCCACCATTAAGGCACTGGCGGGAGCCAACGTGCTGCCGGATTACCGTGTGGTGTTTGATCTCGGGAACGATGTGGCGACGTTTTATGCACGCGCCCAGAAAGGCGCAAAGGCCCAGCTGAAAGATCTCCTTACTGAACTGAAAAGAGGTAACCGTCCGTGAAACCACGTGTCCGTTACCTGTGGACAAGTCTGCCGCACCTGTGAATTGGCACGTGGTTTCACGAACGCCTGACCTGTGAATTGACACGTGGTTTTATGGACATCCTGCTTCGTGGTTTCACGGACGCAAACTCCCCGCGAGGCCAATACATACGTGGCTCCCAAAAACCGTAACGCGCGCGCGCGATTAACCAAAATCTTTTATAAACCTTAACGCTAACGACCGCTTGATGGATATACGCCTGAGCCAACAACACGCCTCCGCCAGCGGAGGCAAAAGCGGCGCATTGCGCCTTGACGGCCCCCCATCCCCGCACCACGAGCGCCTGTCCGAATCGCCCGCCCACAGGGCGGTCGGCGCTCTCCCCGCGCCTACAGCGCGGGTCCCCGTGCGCCTCGATCCGGGCGCGCAGCGCGCGCGAGCCGCGTTCGGTCATCGACCGTCCTGGCTTGCAGGAAGAGGGTTGGGTCACGCTTCCAACTTGAGCAAACCGCATTCCGACGCGTCAGGCCGAGGGCAATCGTCGCGGGGAGCTGGTGGTCCACTGCAGAACGCCTGCCAACCAGTCGGCGCTGTCCACGCCCTTGCGGTGTGGCCAGCGCAGCCGTCGAGGGGCGGACGCTGGAATAACGAGAACCACAGCACAACGCCGGTTTTCGAGCCGCACGCGGCGTTACCGAAGCCTGACAGCGGCGACCACGATTTTCGCCGAATTCTTCGCTGCCGAATACAGATCGGACCTGATTTCCAAGGTGCCGAAATCATATCGGACTCTTGTCCGGACGGCATGTCGGACAAGAGGGGGCTTGTGCTGTTTCAGCCACAACAACGACATGCGAAGACATGGCGAGTTGTGGCTGAAACAGCACAAGCCCTAACCCCTCAGGGGTCGAGGCGCATCGCGACTCGGGGGTGGTTTTCAGTCGATTTCTAACGGTCTTGAAATCGATCGGCTACGAACCCCGACTAGGCTAAATGCGAATACTAACGGACACCCGAAAACGGAAGAGAACAATGGGAAAAGCAAAGAAGCCCACACTCAGACTGCTTCCTGCCGATTGGCGCGACGCGCTATGGGAGAGAGCATGCACACCGGACTGGCAACAATCTAGGCCACAATTGCTCCCTGCACTTGCTGTCCTCTGGCTGACGGGGTGCCGCTCGGCAGAACTCAGTGCGGGCGCGGTCATCTACGTGCGAGGAGATCTCCTTGCGATTCGAATCAAGGGTGCAAAATGCATTGATGCAGGTGGGCGCGAGCGTGGTCAGCCGATGCGTACACTCGGGTTCGCGGTCGGCGCGGGTGCAAATCCCGCACTGAAGTTCCTACATGCCCTCGCAAGTCGGGATATCGTTGACGGCAAGGGCCCGCTCGCGATCGCGCACGACAAGGACTATCTCTATAACTGCATCGTGCAACTGGGGAAAAGCACATATCCAAAACTACGAACGCGTGTCAGCCCAAATTGCTTCCGGCACCAGGTCGCGTCCGACATGAAGGCAGATCCCGAGGTTTCACTTGAACATGCAGCCAAAGTCATGGGTCACCTTAGTGATTACAGCATCGGACGGTACGGACACGCCGTTCACGGTCGAAAAAGTCACGGCAGGCGCGGTACAGCACCTTCCGTCGATACCGCGCGACCAATTAAGCACTCGCCGAAGGTTGACCGCTTAGCTCGGTTCAAAATAGAGAGTGCGAAACGGCGCGGCCAAAAACCGGCTTGATTCTTAAACGAGGGTGGTGCGTTGATTTTGCGTCGATTCTGCGTCGATTCTGTGAGTCGAGGGATCAGGCGACGCCGGCGGGGCAGCATTGCGTCATAAACACGTCGATTTCGACGCATCCGGCCGCCTTCGCCGCGGTATCGCTGGGCGAAACTACGGCCGCGCCAAAAGAACAATCCACTCGTCGCAATTGCTGACTTTAAGTCCACGCTCCTAACGCGGCCGAAAAACCAAGAGGGAACCATGATCTGCAACGTGCCGCGTCGCGAGATTACCAGCAACGGTGGTGCAGCGCATCCGAGTATGCTGGCAGCGTCTCTCCGCCAGCCCTTCGATACTCCGAAACGCTTGGTGTAGCATTAAAAGAACATGGACACGCTTACACCTGAGCAGAGAAGTGACTTGATGCGCCGAGTGAGGCAAAAGGACACGCTCCCAGAGTTGCGCGTTCGGCGCATTGCTCACGCAATGGGACTTCGCTTTCGCCTTCATCGGAAAGATTTGCCAGGACGCCCCGACCTTGTTTTCCCGAAGTCGAGAATCTGCCTGTTCGTACATGGTTGTTTTTGGCATCGGCACGGTGGATGCCGATTGGCCTCAACGCCGAAGTCGAATGGGGGGTTTTGGCTGAGCAAGTTCGATCGAAACATCGAACGAGACGAATGCAACGCAAGAGACTTAGAAGCGCTCGGATGGAGGGTTGTGGTTATTTGGGAATGTGAGACTCGCGATGCCGAAACACTGTATCAAAAACTCCGGCGCGAACTCATCAAGCGCTCGACGGAAGAATCGAAGTAGGGTGTTCTCCCCCTTTAGGCTACGTTGTCGCGTTTTCGCTTACCCTTGGAGCTATACTAAACGGCTTGTCGCTGCTAGTTAGGAAAACGGGGGAAGGAATGGCGCAGGAATCTCTGTTCGGCTTTACAGACGAAGAAAAAGACGCCGCGGAGGCGCAAATTCAAGAGCGCGCAAAGCGTATTGAATATTATATTACGGAATTCACGATCGAAATATTGGCGCAGAAAACCCGCCAAGGGGAATATGTAGTCCCTGCGTATCAGCGTGAATTTACCTGGGAAGAATCGCGTAAGTGGCGATTTATTGAATCTGTGCTGATGGGATTGCCGATTCCGTTTATTTTCTTTTGGGAGGATCCTTCCACTGGGAAATTGGAAATCGTCGATGGCTCGCAGCGTTTACGCACGCTGGAAGAATTTGTATATAACGAACTGGCTTTAGGGGATTTAGAAAAACTTCCCGCCGTTTCCGGTTTCAGGTTTTGCGACTTACCGGAAGCCCGTCAACGAAAGCTTTTTAATCGTTCGATTCGCGGAATAGTATTGAGCGAATTCGCGGATGAAGAGGCACGGTTTGATCTATTCGAACGGATAAACACCGGCAGCAAGGTTGCGAATAAGGCGGAAGTGCGGCGCGGTGCCCTACGGGGTCCATTTTTGGATCTCGTGGTTGAACTCGCCAAAGATCCGGTATTTCAATCCTTAGCCCCGGTGAGCGAAAAGCAACTAAAAGAGAGAGAGCCAGAAGAGCTAGTAACGCGGTTCTTCGCTTATGGCGACGGCTTGGAAGACTATGCCGACGAGGTTTCTCCATTCCTGTTTTCGTATTCGCGCCATACTAACAAGGCTTTTGAAGAGGATCCCTCGTTAGTTGATGCTTACAGGGAGCGCTTCCATCGGACGATGGCGTTTGTGCAGAAAGCTATTCCCTACGGGTTTCGGCGCACGCCAACAGGAAAAGCAACGCCACGATCGCGCTTCGAGGGTATTGCGATTGGCACCTACTTGGCTCTGCAAGCCAAGCCTGATTTGCAACCAGATCCAGTAAAAACGGAAGGGTGGTTGAAATCTGAACGCTTTATCAAAGAAGCGCGATCAGACGGCGCAAATGCGATCGGGCGCCTGGAGGGCCGGATTGGTTTCGTTCGTGACAGCCTGCTAGGGACGGTAGCATGAACGGCGTGCGTACTGCATTTCAGGAGCGAAAAAATGAGATTGAAGCCTATTTCTCATTAATGGAAACCATTGAGCGCAGCCTTCAAATTGGCGTCCCCGTAATCAAAGTTGGATTAGAGGAGCACCAAGTCACGCCTTTGCAGCAGCGAATTCTGTATGCCGGACTCTATTTGCATCTCTACAATCTTGTGGAGTCGACGACGACCTTGCTTATTAGTGCCGTCGAACGCGCGGCAATGGGCATGGGAGATCCTCCAAGGACTGCGCGCGAACTTTCGACAGAAATGCGAAAACAGTGGGTTCGTTCGTTTGCAAAAACTCACGAAGATCTTTCGCCAGAGCACCGTCTAGAGCGAGCCATGGCAGTTTGTAATCACTTACTCGGCATTCTGCCACTAGAACTGTCAATTACGAAGGGTGGTGGCGGCAATTGGGACGATGACGAAATCGAGGGTCTAGCGGAAAAACTTGGAATGACACTTACCGTCCCAAAAGCCATTTATACTGCCGTGAAGCGTCCCGCTAGAGATAACAAGGGTCCGCTAAAGCTTGTTCGGGATCTCCGTAACAAACTCGCCCACGGTGCAATCTCGTTCTCCGAATGTGGAAATGATCATTCTACCGGTGATCTTCGAAAAATCTCCGATGCAGTTATAGATTATTTGGACGCGGTAATTAACGCATTTCAGCAATATATAACTCTCGAGCAATACCTCGCTACGACTTAGGAAAATCGCGCAAATGTTGCTGAATTGACAATGCAACGGCTTCTGCCAGCTTGACTGGTACGGCATTTCCTATATGACGGCCTATATGCCGAAATATTATCTTTTCACCCGGAGCGGCGAATGAATATTTCGCCGGAAATGTTTGTAATAACGCCGCCTCGCGTAGCGAAATCGCACGATCTTGACTCGGATGCCCGAAACGCCCATTCCCTAGGCCGTAACATTGAGTCGTGATGGTTGGCCCCGGCTTGTCCCATCGCATGCGCCCGTAGACGCTCGGATAAGTGGCACCGGTATCTCTCTTGTGACAGGCCAATTTCAGACGCTCCGGCCAATCGGGCCATCCGCCACCTTCAGGCGTAGAGCGAATCCTTTCCAAGTTCAGAGGCGAGAGCCTAGAACTGACGTGTAATGGGTCGTTGGTCGGGGAGGGGCCACCGGCGGTAATAGCAGGCAGGTGACCGATAGTGTCATGTACGGATGCGTAATCTTCGGCGTCGTGGGTCGGCGGGATCAGCTTCAGAGGACCTCGCAAAGACGCGAGAATTACCAAACGCTCTCGGGTCTGCGGTACACCATACTCGGCACAACGCACGATGCTTTCAGTGACATGGTATCCCATGTCAATCAAATCCTTGACGAAGCTTACATAGACGTCGTGCTTGAGTCTTGCGAGTTCGGGTACGTTCTCGGCTGAGACAATCTCCGGTCGTACCGCGCGAATTAAATCTCGGAAGCGATACAGGAGTGCCCATCGCTTGTCCTTTGATTTCCGTTTGCCTGGCGCTGATGCGTAACGATAGCTGTAGGTAGAGAACGGCTGGCAAGGGGCACAACCAATGAGCACTTTGACTGCTCCCTTGGGATACCAGGACTCGAGCTCGGAAGGATTCAATTCTTCCACGCCCTTACATACAAACGTGGCGCCTACGTTGTTGTTTTCGTAGGCGTATTGACATGTGTCGTCGATATCATATCCGGCGACCACAGGTATTCCCGCATTTATAAAACCGTGAGTCTTTCCTCCCACGCCGCAAAATAGATCCACGGCTGCGATCTTTTCCTCGCGAGGAATCCGTCGGCTGCTAGATGTGGGAATACGCTTCATTCGTGGCTAGATTATGTGTGTAGCTGTTGGATCCAGCGTAAGTTTAACAGGGCTTTGTTTTTCGCTGACATACGGAATAATCGCCGCTCCGTGAGGATCACGGTGCGGCGTCTGGTAGACGAAGCCGGGTTCCAGAGCGACCCACTTTCTTGCATAACTCAGTCTGCCGATCGAGTGGGCCTCCAACTGACTCGCGCATCAATTGGGTTGCTTGGCGGATTCGAAGACTCAACGACCTCTTAAAGAAGATCGTCCCAACGTTGGGGATAGCCCGGCTACCGCACTCGGGCCGCTAGCTCATTGCTCCGTTCCAGACTGCCCGCGAAATCGTCCCAGAGCAAAAATGGCTCGAAATGCCTCGATCTAGGGCCGCCACGAAGCGACGCATTTGCTCGAGGCGGTCTCGAAAATCTACGAGGCTGAACCCCGGCGGTACCTTTCCTTCATGCGCTATACCGGTTCGTAGGTCGTTGAGTGACGTCAGAATCAACTCGCCGTTCATTTTTCCCGCTTTGCCGACTACTGCCCAAATTTTCTCCACCCCCAGTCTTTTGAATAGTTGTGGCAGATTTTTCGGCGATGGGTACTTCTTCTTCTCAAGAAAGTCTGCAGCATCAGCCGCAGTCAGCCCGGGGACGCCAGTGCTCCATGATGCGATCTTCCTCGCCGCCTGGGCGACTTTGCCTAGTATTGCACCTTCGTCTTCGTCAACGCTGTAGCGCCGGTAGTCGGCGGCTAGCTTCTCGCTCTTATGCAGCAAGTAGCCCAGCATCAAGTCGGGCCATTTGTCGAACGGCGGCGATGAGGCGGCCAACGCACTGAGGGAGTCCTCCACGAAGCTTTTGATGTAAACCTCAAGCTGCGAATATGCGAAAACATAGTATGCCGCTAGCAGACGAGAACCGCCGCCATGCTTGTGCGCGAACTTGTATAAGGGGGCCAGTTCTTGCATTGCTAGGTCTAGCTGCGTTTCGAACTCGCGACGAGCCCGGCTCCATCGATAGCTCATAGAAAATTCTTCAGCAGCATCGAGACCTTGTGGATTCGCCCCTGCAAAGCAGCCTTATCGCTGGTCGCAAGAGTTACGCTTCTAGCGAATTCGGGGTTCTTTTGAAGCTTTTCGTACGACTCCCGAATAGCATCAAGTTGACCTTCGAGTGTTTGGAACTTGGTGTCCGTGAGCTTGGAACAAGCAATCATTTGTGCATCAAACACCGCAGCATTGAATCTAGAGGTTCCCTCCTTTGAGAAGGAGAAGCAGTGTGGACCGAAAAGTTGAACGGCGCGGGCGTGTGTATCCCGAATGTTTTTGCTTAATGCTTCTAATTCATCGTCGCTTGGGTTTCGGTTTGTCTCCGCATAGGTTGAGATGAACGATGCGAGCGGCTTTTCGTAGGCACCAATGCCTTCGCTAAGAGCCCAATATCTGATGACCAACTCCTCCGCCTTCATGCGCTTGTCTTTGCGGCCGCCGAAGTGGCTGTCAAGTTTTAGCTCCTTTGCCACAGACGAAGCGGCCTTCAACAGGCTTCCATAGTAGAGACCGTGCCTAAGTTCCTGCCGCGTCAATGCGACTGCGCCTGAATTGAGACGCTCGAATACATCGAACTTAACCTGTGGGTGCGTCTCCTTAAGGATGACAGTACACCGCAGAACCCGGTTACTAATGTGCCGCTGGAACCGTTTGTCGAGCTGAGAGTACTTCAGCCCAGCAAGTTCGGGATAACTGGTTAGACCAATTAATGGGAAGGCATCTCCCACAAACCGTTTCAGACTGTTTAGTCGCTGATTCCCATCAATCACCGAGAAGGTCTCGTCTTTTTCCTGATTCAGATAGATGACTGGGATTGGACATTGGATGATGAGCGATTCGACCAGTCTTGACGCTTGCCGGTCGCTCCAAACATATCGGCGCTGGAATTCTGGGATCTCCACCTCACCTTTGTCCATCATTCCGACGAGGGTGGATACGGAGAAATCGTATTGCTCTGTACGAAGGATCCGTTTCTCAGGGGGAATCGAAAGGATTGCCTCCTCAAACTCCTCCTCTTCGATGGGGAACAGCGCATCTGCAAGAGACTCTTGATCGTGTGCCAGCATCTTTTTGGTAGCCATGCCGCTCCTTGATTTTTACAAACTGTCGTTTCTAGCCCGTAGAGGATATCGATATGTGCCGGCGCGGCACAACCTCATGGCTACATCCATACGGACGCACCCCAACACGGGGGATTTCTCCGAGTGCCTTAAGTCCGAATGCACCGAAATCAGCGCCAGACAGCCACCGCACTAGAACTACGAAGCCATCCTGCAAGTCGGTGCCGACATTCGCTATTATCGAACCCTATTTGCCAGAGGAAGGATTATGCTTCAGAAAGGGGCGTCGGCGTGCCTAGCAATATTCCTTGTCACCATGTGCGCCTGAGCACAAGAACCGAAGCTGCCTCAGCCCGAAATGCCGGTCATGCTGAAAGCCGAAAAGCTTCAGTCGTTCGAGGTCTCGCCAGGAACGATCATCTCGCTAACGTTAGAGATTGCGGCCCCTGACATACTGGTCGCCGGCGTGGTTAGCAACGACGTCTACGATGCTTATGCCAACCTTGCTATCCCCAAAGGGAGCCGCTTGATCGGGAAGCAGATGCGTCAGGTCAACGACCGGCAAGAGGTTGTCTGGAATGGGTTGCAAATCCCCGCTTACGGAGGGACGCTGCGCCTAGATCCCCCTATTGAAGCAACTATGCCGGACGGAACGTCAGGTTTAGTTGACCTCGTAGCCGGCGCACGAGCCAGTGCAATCGTCGGGCATCCGTTCATCGTGCCACATTGACTCGGTTTCAAGCTTTCCCCGTTTGAAGCTCTGTCGCTTTCAAACTCAGCGTGTGAGGTTATTTGGTCGCATCTGTATAAGCTTGCCCTTAACAGGAAAGTCTTTCCCTTGCTGGGCAAGTACGTTCCATACGCTTTACATCGCCTGAATACGGGCGAATTCTTTTGCCCGACATAATAGCGCTTATGTCAGATTGCGGCCGCCGATCGTTATAATCATGACGTTATACGTAGTCGCGAATCGGCACGTCATGGTGTGACGACGCGAAGCGATGCCGCTTGGCCGTAGTAGCTGGACTCCCATCCCCCTTTTGCCGGGGTATCCACGGGTGATTTGCCACGGCGGCGTGGCGAATGCGTCGCAACGCAAGTGGCTGCCGAGCTGTCGCCGAACGGCCACAAGCGGCTGCTCGGCCAGGGCAGGAAACTGCCATTTGAACGGCTCGTCTACTCCCAAAGCTGCCCAATACTGTCGCTAGCCTTATTCACGGCGACCCGCAGCAACGCACATTCGAGACGGTCGACGCTGATGCATCCCTCGATACTGGTTGCGCCAATCGAACACCTGATTCGCGTTCACCTCGTGAATGCACGCGCAATCTCTGCAGCCGAACGGCCACCGGATAGCGCCTTGTCGGAGCGCCTCCTGACAGCAGTGCATTTCGACCCAAGCATTGCCTCAAGACCTACTGCAGCAATTTTCCGAGGCGGACCGGCGCCGATCCAAGGCTGTCTATTACCAGCAGCAGCTTCCTTAGCTGCTCTGCGTTTTCCAGTAAGGTGTCGCGGCGCGTATTCAGGCCCCGAACCATGACCTGCGTTCGTCCGTAGGCACCGCTGGCCCCGGCGACCATCGCCCAAACTGCGAGGCCCCCACAACCTACCCCGGACACACTCCAAGGGAACGGAAAGCGGTCAGCCTTTTCCAAGTTTTCGACGGTGTACGGTTCTAAGTCCATTCTCACGATCACAAACGGTTTGTCGACGCCTCCATCAATAACGCCAAAAACCAAGGTATTGCCACCTTCTCGAGGGTCGTACTGGCGGCCTGTACAGTCGAACTGGCTGTTTCCATGAAGACCGCCAATTTCCAGAGCTCCGCGGTGCGGGTAACTTGTCAAATAGGCCGTTTCCGCATTCACTGTGACGAGCAGACCATCTGCATCGGCCTTCAAAATGCTTCGCCACTCCGCAAAAGTTTTGGCGTATGTTTCAATTTGCGCCCTAGTCGTGGCCTTCGGAATTTCTAGGACGTTATGCGCGATGACCAGCATTATCAGCCCGGCCTCAATGGACGCGTAGAGCGGAATGCCCAACGGTCGGGCCGAATCCGGTTCTTGATAGTTTATGACCCGAGACAGGCCCAGTGTGAGGTCGTTCGTTGCAAGCTCGAACAGGCTCCTAAGACGTGGGTCTAGCTTTTTTGCATGTCGAATCCCCACCATGTAATCGGTCAAGGTTGAGATTGGCCCGACAAGATCGGCTTGAAGTGCCGCGCGGGTGTTAGCCCTATTCGCGTCCCTTATGTATTTCCTCAGTTCGCGGATCTCGTCGAGGATAACGTCAAGCTTTCCGATGATGGTCTGAAGATCTGCCGAGATCTGTCTTTCCCACTCGGTCGGGCCTAGCAGTGTCTTAACGACCCCTGCGGCGATCCCTCCCGCCGCGGATTCTGCTGCTCGTTGTAGTATGGTATCCCAATCAAGCGCTTCTAGCGCGGCCACGAGATCCGCGTTTGCCGAAGGCCGTCCTTCGGCAGCGAAAGTCTTGTCATTAAAGCGGTACCTGAACGGCAGGGAACTATGCTCGATCGTATTCATGCTCGCCCCAAGGAATGGTTGACCCGATTGAACCGATTTTTTCCCGATAGAGAGTGGTACCGCAGAGCGCTCTCCCAAAATTGCCCGCAAATCGCAAGCTATTTATAGGCGACTGGTAAGCTTCAGGCCGATGCAAAGTTGATCGAATCTGTGCGGTTGACCACACAGGAATCTCGAAACCGGGCCGGCCACGTAAGTTTCGCGTCCGCGAAAATGTGGATCCGCCGGTGCCGCGTCTAAACAGGCCGCCTACTGGCCGGCCAATACGGCTGATCGAATGGCCGTTCGAGTTCGGAAGCTGTCGTAGTGGTCGCGCTAGCTCGAAGGACGGCTATGGGTCGAGGCCGTGTGAAAACGCGCTCTGCCGGAAGCCTTCTTAAAAGTCGACCCTTCAGATCGCCGCGTAACAGGCTAGTGGCGACTCGTGAAGGGTAATGCGACACCCGAAAACCGAGTACTTTTGTGTTTTTACACGGCCTCGGTCGCAAGTACTCATTCGCTCGGATCGGTACTTGACATTCGAGGCTACGACGGCGCGAACGGCGGCAAAGCGCCAATCAGCTGCCTCACGGTGGCCAACACTCCAACGTCAGCTGTGGCCGAACTGTACTCGACCGTCATCAGACCGACCCTTTTTGACGGTCTGCCACCTGACAACTCTCAATCACACGGTTGTGGAGTTTGCAAGTTCAAGCACTCTGCTGAAATGGGCCTTCAATTGCGACGTTTCCCGGTCCGGGTACTGCCGGATCATCGAGTCAACAGCTTCCTTTACCTTTTCCAGACTGGATACCGAACTGACCCCGATTGCAGCCTGAAGCAGCCAGCGTTTGCGTCGCCATTCATTCGCCTGGTCAAACATTCTGATCAACAGGATCGAACTTCGTGTACCAAGTTCTTCGATCAAACTACCGTGAATGAGCCGCGCCATCTTCTGGGCAAGGCCAAAATCCGACGCCGACCACACGTCGACGGATTCCAGAAAGCTGATAACTCGGGGCACGAGAATCCGCGCAACATCGATATCATCCGATCGGTTTGTGAGCCGGACGGCGGCGCGTAAATCGTCCGCGGTATCCTCCCGTGCTTTCAGAAAGAGGGGAATTAGTGGCACCGTTTGCTTGGCTATCGACGCGTCCGAAGCATAGGTGGCGAGATAGAAGAGAGCCCTCGTTTCTTCAGAAGGGAACTGCTGCGCTATCAACCAGTTTCCGGTCTGCTCGACAGTCTGCCGCTGCTGATCAGGCGTTCCAAAGTGCTGTATTCGTTGAAGAAACCGCCGTCGACCTTGCGCTTTTTCCTGACGCCCAAAGTAGTCAAAGAGAACTGGGAACAGTGCGATAAACTCCTCGCGCACACTGGAGCGACTTAAAGCTATGCCGACGTCGACATCGTCCCTGATGCGATCGACGGATGCAGCCATAAGAACCCGCGCGGCACGCTCTTGCTCACCGATCAACTTCAATACATAGCCTAGTCGATGCACATCCGCGAAAGAAGAAGAGTCGAGCAGGCGTTCAACGGCAGCGACAAAACGCTGGTTGTAACGCACCTGTCCACGCAATGTCTGGTCCTCCGCGACGCTAAGCAGCAGACGGATGACAAAGCGTCTTTCCTGCAAGTCTGCCCGATCGCATCTTTCGCAAAAGCTGATCATACGAGCGACTATGTCCACGTTCGCCACGCTGACGACCGCCCCAGCTACAAGAGCATGTCCGACTCTCAGTCGTCTCGAGGTTTTTCCTTCCTGAATGTATACAAGCCCCTCAAAACTATGGTCAGTCCAGAATCGGGAGTCGACAGGCGTCGCTCGATCGAAGAACGAGAACGGTGCGGAATGATCGTAGGCGCCGGCAACACACAAATCTAGAAACGCGTCATACGATGCGCCTTTGTGCGTGAGTGGCTCAATAATGCTTTTCGCAAATCCGTTCAATGAACCTCGCTGCAGTGTGAGCGATAGCGCAAGTATTTGCCCAGACGCAAGAAATCGCTGGATTGTGCCTTCAGGCACCTCTGTCCCAGCTTGTGCGTCCTCGCTGACTAGTACGCGCAGCGCAGCGACTATGTCGTTCGATAGTTCGCCCATTGAGAAGCGGTGAATGAAGAGTCGTTCCGGCTCTGTCACGGGACTCCCTCCCGGTCTAGCGGTTGCCAGTACGCAAAGATTTGTACATACCCTTCGATCGAGCGCGGCAATAAACTTTTGATGGCGCCACACATCGTCGAGAACTAGAAGGACCGGCTTACCGGCAAGTTTGACGAAGTGCAAAAGAGCGCGCCACGAGGAATCATCAAAGTCCCCGGGGAAAGGCGCATGGACCACGAGAAATGCCCCACTCAAATGCGCATCCCATGCGACCCGGCGTGCCAGCGTAGATTTTCCGGATCCTCCAGCGCCCTCCAAGAGCAGTAGTCCACCCGTCGCTATCAGTTGTTTCAGTTTTTCCGCTATAACCCCCGCTTCGTTGCGCTGTACGTCCAGATCGTTCGCGACAGCGCACCACAAGGTTTGTGAGGAACCGTGAAGAAACTGGGTTTTCAAGTCCGGAGTCAAGGTGAGTTCGCGACGTGAAGGTAGTATCCGGCAAGGTGAATCATCCCTGCCCGGATGCCCCTCGGGAAGTCCTGTCAACAACCGGACAACGTCTGATAGCAGGAACGTCGCCCTAGGGGTGAGCGCCTTCTCGAGTTGCGCCAGAGACGCCGGAACGTGATCGACGGGGACGCCAAAGCACGCGAGATTCCAGGATGCCTGAGACTGGAGCGCGACCAGGACATCGTCGCTCCCCACCACTTCGTAAGTCGTTCTGCTGATTGCCTCCCGTGCAAGTCGGAGCACCTCCGCGTCGCTGTAGCCCTTTCGGTATTCAGCCTTTACCTTTGAGGCGACTGAAACCGCGTGATCCTTCGTCCTCACACCGCGAAAAAGCTCCAGCGCTTTCGGCTGATCTGGTGGATTGGTGCAGACCAGCCTGAATTCCGGCAATAGGAAGTTCTGTTCCGCACGAACACTGGCACTGATCAGATCTCGCGCGAAACCTGCGAGCACGTCATGAAGCTCCTCCGGCGTGAGATTTACAGGTTCGTAATCTTTCGCCTGCGTCAATACTTCTCGACAGTCTCCATATCTGAGGTCGACATCCTGCGCACCCTCATATCGAAGTTCGACAAGACCGCGATGTTGAGTGAGCAGCCAAGTCAGCCGCAGCAGCGCATATGCTTCCTGAAACGCGAATCCCGCCAACGCATGCACGCCGCCCATCCGGGGGCGATCATTCAAGTCGGTCCCGTCTATCGACCAGCTAGATTTCATTCTTCGCTCTGTTGTTTATGCTGACACGCGGTGTCACGTGCCCGTTTGAAGGTCCGCTTCCAGTTCCCAGAGATTGCCGTCAACATCGTTGATAGCACGTGTCGAATGTCTTTCCGCAACCGCTCGCCGCCATTCTCGACCGACCGGTGATAGCCATGCCGCGTGGTGGGGCGCCCACGATACTCGCAAACGCAATCTCTAACTGCCACCAGTTCAGGGGGGGAATGACAGGCGCAAGGCCTGTCAGATATGGGTTGCTACCCTTGCTGTAGCAGATCTGTAGCACGTGAAACTTCCCCACTTACCGCTACAGTCGGCAATTCCGCGCCTCGACTCGCGCACTCATCCGGCGATAATCGGCCATGAAGCGACCGTCGCTGCCCTACTCCTAAAGACCGCTGCGTTAGCAAGAAGCGCGATTCGCTCGCACCGTTACTCAGTCGTTGAAGCGTCGGATCCACCCTGGAAGCCGTCATTGATGTCGCGCCAGTCCAACTGGCTGCTCCGGGTCGGGTGGCGCCGATCGTCGCCTTAACGAGCGCTCGCAAACACGCGCATAATGCGTGAGGCGGTGAGCGGCAATGAAGCGTCATTCGCCCGTTGGGTTAGTCGGACACCGCAATGAAGCGTCGACTGGCAATGGGCAGGTAGACGAAGCCCGTTGCGCGTTGGATCGGGTCTCCCAACGCGCCGTCATCTGCATCGCGGCGAACTGTTTCCGCGGCAGCCGACCGGGCTGCTCCATTCACTTGCCGAAGCGCTCCATCTTCACGTTGAGAAGGTCGTTTGCGAAGCTCCGGACAAGCAAAGCCTCCAACTCGTTGATCAGCGCGTCGTCCACCCTATATGCGGAAAAATACGTCGCGAGGTGACTCAAATGACGTGTCGTCAACCTAACCTGGCGGGCGTATTCATCCGATGTCTTGAACTCGCCGCGTTCCGGATGCTGAACGCGATACACCCGTTGGGTCGTGTCGCGGTCCCGATTAAAAGCAAGATTCATCTCCTTCCACAGACTCTGGCGTTGCGCCTTGCCGACATACAGACCCCGCCCCCGCGAGTCGTAAAAGACATAAATTCCGCGACTTTCTTCCAGTGCGCTCTTGAGGCCCAGCAGCGCCTTGGTTGTACCCGGCGCACGCGTTGGAAACAGTTCAGCAGTCCCGTTAGCTGATCTTCGAGAAGCCGAAAGCTGGAAATACTCCACGACAGGCGCAATCGCGCATTCATGCGCCGACTTGACTGCACGTTGTCTCGCCTTCTGCAGCCCATCGGATATCTTTCTGCCTGTTAGGCCGTACTTCAACCAGTTGTTTACCGTCCCGGTGGAGATGCCGAGTTCGTGACTGAATCGCCCGTTCGTGCCGACGTCGAACTTGTCGCGTAGGCTGGCAATCGCTTCGTTCGCTATTTTGACACGCTCATTCTGCTCGCTGGACCGCATCGTTTTTACGATGGCACGCGCTAACTTTTCTTCGGTCAGCCCATTTGATTCCCAATCGCGGAAATTTGCCTGACTAAGACCTAATAGATTCCCGAGTTCCTGTGTGTTTTGAACGTCGAGTTTTCGCTTGAGCGCGCTAATAAGACGGTGGGCGTCTATCGAATTCTTGGTCACTTTCTCGATTCCCGTCCGATCTAGGTTTTCTGGTGGATTCATCGTGCGTCAACCGCCTTGTCATCGGCAAATTTACGAGAAAGTTTAGAGTCCCGCGTGTCCGGGCGCGGCTGTTCGGTCGTTTCTGAACTGAATCGAGCGGCCGGTGAGGTTCGGAATCCGGCCGTTCAATTTTCCGTACTCGACCGGCCGCTCCGGGTCGAAATACGTCCGCAGAGCGAGTGCGAGTAGTGTCTCAAGTCTTTGTGATGCAGCAGAGGTCGCTGGCGTCGGCCGGATACGCCGACTACCAACTTAGTATTAGTCAACATTGCGAGGTTATTTGGTCGCGCGTCGCCTTCGTGACTGTTCGATTACGACGGTCCGCAGTGCCATCCTGGCGCTATTTGCGGTGGCTTCGACGCTCTGCAAGGGTTCATGGGAGCGGCAAGCCAGCCGAACGGCTCCTGAGGCTCCGTATTTTTCCCGATTCTTTCTGCTAATCGAGGTTATTTGGTCGCACCTGCGCGCCGTGAAGCTTGAAGTCAACAAGGTTCCGCGCAGTGGCGCATGCTCGTGTCAAAAGGAGACGCGGTCATGCCAGCCGATAAACCGGGGGACTTTAAGCAAAGCCCAGAGTTTTTGAAGCCACACACGGTCGTGGCGCGCACGGACCGTAACGCGTCGCCCGCACGCCATTCCTGATGTAATTGCGAATGGTCTCGCAGTCTGAACGACGGGTGAGGGCCGCACGCGAGCGACGAGGGATAGACTGCCTGACAACAGGTGTTATGCCGGCTCGTCGGGCGACAGCAGCCCAAGCTGCTTGGCGGTGGTGGTTGGGAGGCGCAGAAGCACCGTGCCCGCCTTTGCCCATGCGCTGTCGATCATTACTATGTCTGCCAGCACGCCTTCCAGTTCGAGATAGACGACGTCGTCCTTTTCGAACGCTTCCGCATAAAGATGCCACGACGGCTCCCCGCCCTCGCCGTGGTGATGTTTGATTGATGACTTGGTGCTCATAGGATGACCGTCGCTGTATGAGTGACGATTGCCAGTGTAGCGGGGGTTGGACGCCCAACCGATCGACAAGTCTGAATTATCTCTAGCTGCTCGGTCTATGTTCGCTTCGCCAAGTGCAGGCGATGCGAGGAAATCGCAGCCACCTACCCGCAATTGCTCGATGGAACGCTCCAGATGCGCGGCGTTAGCCGGAGAGCGCAGTAAATGCGCTGTGTCCATTGACGCCTCGTAACGCTCAACAAGGATGCTCAATATCTCCAGCCTGTCGCCTTCCGGTGTGCCGGGTTCCGGGTCCTGATTGGCTAGCGCTGACACTTCTACCAACGCTGCCCGATAGTCATCCTCAGTGTGCAGCGGTCGAATATCCATTTTTGCCCCGGTGTCGCATGCCCCGAGTGTAGCCGCCCCGGCCACCGTCGCGCGAGAAGGGTGGTATGCGACGTGATTGTGACGATACGGACAGGATGTCCAACGGTCTGCAGCAGCCGCGAGGTTAATTGGTCGCGCCTGCGCGGTGCAGCAGGCCAAATCAACACTTTCGAGGGGGCGGGCAGTCGGCGTATGCTTGTACCAAAAGGAGAGCACGCCATGCCAGCCGACAAACTAGGCCGCTATATGAAGAGCTCGGGATTTCTGGTGCGAGCCAATGCGGCCGTTGCAAAAGCCGTGCGTGAGTTGGAAGCAAAGGGTATACAACCCGCCTATCTCGACAGGAAGACGGGCCGAATTGCTGGCCAATGTGATGACGCCGCGCACGCAAACGACCCTTGCGAGGGTAGGCGAGCTCCCGATATATTGAACGGCGAAGATCAGATCCAAGGAGCCAAGAAATGAACGATAACGGCGCAGCACTTGGCAGGGCGTTCGCCGCTGAGCGGAATGCGGCAGACTGGAAGGCGTACGCAAAAAAACTCGAACAGCAGCTACTAGCCGTCGAGGCAAATCTCGCGGGCAACAAGGCGTTAAAGGACGCGGCCCTTCGCGAACTAGCCAAGTCCGATCCTGCGAATTACTTAATGGCGCAACAAAATCGCCAGCGGATCTATGACAAAGATTTTGATGCTGTGATCGCGTCAACGCGTCGTTAAGCTTAGCCATGTCTATAGCATAGGGCTCGGTTGATTGACGAGTTTGCTCTACACGCGCTCGCGGGGAATATGATCGGTGTCGCGGGGATCGGTGGGCGCGCCATTGCCTCCCAAACTGGCAGGTACTTGGCTCCGTCCGGTATTGCCCCCGTGCCCGACACCTGCGCCGAACAACCTGTTGACGCGATCCTCCATTTCCGGCATGCGCGACGCCATCTGACCACCGACCCATGAGAACACCTGGTCAGGAACAATGTGGATCAGGCTGAACGTGCTGTTGCACAACGTCTGGCACATACCGACGTATAGAACGATGTAACCGATGATGCTCACGAGGCCCGTCGTGGAGTCAATTTGGGCGTTCGCCAAAGCAACCCCGAACATCGAGTTCAGCAGTGTCCCAAGCACCACGATGCCCGCTCCGGCCAGTACAAAGCCGATTTCCATGAAGACTGGTCGGAACATGACGTTCAACAGGAAAATATAGCCGTGCGTCGGCCTTTGTCCCAACCCTTCACCCTCGCCATCCAGGTGCGTCATCGCCCAAAGCGGCGACGCGACCATCGATTCACCGACGACGGCGTACCACGACACGACGCCACTAAACCAGATAATGAACGGCAGCATCGGGATGTAGATCGACAGCATCGCGCCGAAGAAAAACAGCGTGATCATCGTAACAACCACGAACGGAGCAAGCGCTTTCAGTGCGCCGCTAGCGGCGCCTGAAACGACATCCGAGAGGCCAAAAGTGGCGACGGACGTTGCAGTTGACACGATCTTTCCGGCCGAGGTCTCCTTGACCGCCGCTATACCTTCCACTGCGGTGTATGCGGCAAGTGCGGCCCACCCGGCATCAAGGATGTAGTCGCCGAGGTTCTTCATGCCGATGAGCGGATTGGTTGCGCCTACCTGCCCTTGGTCGGAGTTCAGGCTGACCATCCGCCGGATCCAGCCTTGGCCATCGAAGATCTTCCCGAGAATGCTCTTCGGGTCGGTCATGCCTGTAATCCCGCTTCCCGACAGGTTAGCGAGACCTTGCGATGTCGTCACCGATGCGTCACGCTGGTTCTGCTGCGCATAGGTCGCGATGACCTTCCGGTATACCTGCGGGTACGGCATGTTATCGGGATCAGTGCCCGGCACAGGGGCTGCTGTCGCGTTCGCGAGGCTCGTGAGCTGCGAGTTCGCCTGCGCGAACGTTTGGTACCACGCCCCCATCATGATCCAGCCATCGCGTTGAAGGTTCGACTGGATGACGGTTGCAAGCTGACTGATGTCACTTGATGAATCTGCGATCGCCTTCGTGATCGTGGCTTGGTATTGCAGCGCTGCTTGGCTGATTGTGTTCGCCGGTTCGGCGGGCTGAGCCTGCCCGTTGATCGCGGACACATAGGTTTGCGCAGCAGCGGCCAACGTTGATTGCATCGCCGTGAGCGCGCTCTGGTGCGCGGCCAGCAGTCGTGAATATGCCGGGTTTGGATCGATCGCGTAAACGGCCATGCCATCGTATTGCGGAATCGACGGCGGGGCCGTAATGTCAATTTCCGCTCCACCGCAAGAAAGACCGCGCTGATTCATTAAGACAATCTTCGTGCCGGTCGCGAGCGGGGCGAAGTTTTCGGCGGGATCAACCGACACGCCCGTATCATTTGGCATGTTCGCGATTGCCGTGTTTGCGGCCTGCGCACAGAGATTGGCCTCGAAAAGCGCTTTCGCCAAAGTAGTTGCATGAGGCGCGGCCGGGGTGGCGATCATCGAGCCGCCACTGTTTAGCACCGCTACCGCAGCGTCGAGCGACAGGTTGGCGATACCCACACCAGCCATCGTTCCCCAAAGCATGGCCATCTGCGCGCCACAGTACCCACCAAAGATCGGCACCAAACCCGTGAAGCCCACGCCTAGGCGAATAATGAACCAGGGCGAAGATTTCTTCTGTCCCATGAATTCTCCGTCCTGCCCGGTAGCGATCATTGCGGAGCCAAAGTGATACGTGGCCCAAATCGCACCAACCGCGAGCATGCACGAATTCAGCACAAGGAACAGTTGCGAAATCATGCCGCCCGAGCCGCCACCGGCTGCAAGCGGGTTGTGCACGATCGAGCCGTAAACCAGCTCGAGCAGTGACATCGACTTGTCGCCGCTTCGGTTTGCGGCGTTCTGGATCTCGCCCATCGTCACGGACGATTGGGCAAATGACGTTGCTGATGTGAGCGTGATCGATACCGCTGCTGCGGTTCGCTTGACGTTATTCATTTTTGAAACGACTCGGCGTAAGCAGAGGCCAGCTCGCGCGAAACAGCGCCTAACAAGGTCTTTGCGTGATTCCCTGCAACTCATCGTCGGATCTCCCGTGCCACCGCGTTTTCGAGCGCTATGTATGCCTGTTTCAAGAGGAACGACCAGAAAAAGACGGCCGACGCGATGGCCATCGCAACGCCGAGCCAGTTCGTCCAGCTTCCCGCGTCGCCGTCGTGATTGCGCGCCCACCACAAGGAGGCCGGCACGAAGCAATGTACGAGCGCGCCAATCTGGACAATCAGGCAGGCGTCCTTGAACTGCTCATGTGTGAGGCCGCCACGTGCGCGACGACGCCGCACGACGCGCGAAAAGGCCGCGAGCACGCGGAACACATCGTTGATCGTTCGGGTCATCCCCTCACCTCGCGTTCGTTGTGCGCACACGCTGTAGCTGCGTTTCGATCGCAGTGCGATCCGCCCCGCGCTCATTGGATGCAAGCAGTTGCCCCAAGAGCACATTCGTTTGGCGCTGTAGGTCGACGTGCACGTGCGTCTGATCGGCCAGGAACGCTGTGGTGAAAACCAGTTCGCGCATAAGCTTCGTCGGGTCAGCCAGTGCCGCAAACTCAACTTGCCAGTACGGATTACGCCATCGCCGGCCGGCTTCGAAATCTTCAAGTTCGGCGAGACTCATCGTGCCTGTGCTCTTGGCGACGCTCGATGCTGTCGCGCTGAAATACTGCGCGGCGGCGTCCGACTGCTTGAGATCCTGAATCAGTTGAGCGCTGCCGTTGAACGGCTGACGTGAGCCGATGAGGTCGTTGAGCGGCTTGATCGCGCTCGACATGTTCGCCTGATAAGCCTTCTGCATCGCAATGTACAGCTTGCCTACTTCCGTTCCCGCCTCAGCCTTCGTGATGCTCTCCGGCGGTTGCGGATCGATCGACATGCGTGCGTAAGCGCGCGCCGCGTCCTGCTGCTGCTGCGTGAACGTCAGATCAACGCCTTTTCCGGGCACGCCCGCGCCGATCAAAACGCTATCCACATCCGCATCGCCATCGGGCATCTGGGACGCCTTGCAACCGGGATAACCGAGCTGCAACTCGAGCGGCGTGCAGTAGTTATCGGCGTGAATACTCGCCGAGGCTCGACGCGACGCTTCAACCGCCGGGACCGGCGAGTTGAGCGCTTTATCGAGAGGCGTATATCCGACATGTGTACCGCCCGGACGCAGCGATGACGATGCCGAGGCAGCACCGCGAACTGCTTGCAGCGCATAGTTACTCGATGACGTGGCGCAGGGATCGATCGGCAACTCTGTTTCACGGGCGACCCGATCCATTTCCTGCTGCCGTTGAACTTCCAGCGCCATTTCGCGCTGTGTGTTCGCAGCCTGGACGACGCTATTGGACATCTTGGAGCCGACGCTGGCGATATCGGTATCGATCTCGTTGAGGAGTGTGCTCAGGGATGAACCGAGGGACGTGATCGCCGTTTGAAGCGTCAGTTGCGCCTCCGTGATCGCGCTCACAACACATCCATCGCAAATGGCAAACGCGCTGTTGCTGAGGGAAAGCAGCGCGGCCCCGGCGAGCGTGGTGCTCAATCTAGTGTTGATGACTTTCAAAGAAGCACCTCTAGTGACAATTCGACGCAAGACGCATCGCAAGCGTGGCAGGAACCAGGATTTGGAAAAGCTTTACCTTTCGTTCAAGAGCTTTGCCCTCGACCAGGTATTGCCGGATCGTGGTCTGGTGGAATGTCGAGACGCCGTTTACACAGGAGCAGGCCGTGATGGTTGTGTCGTAGTAGCGTTCCCATGCGGCCCGCTCGCTCGGGTCCGCGATGACTTCCACGCCAAGAGGATCGTTGGCCGAGTGCGCGCTTGTCAGCGGCGATATCGCGAGTAATGCGAGGCTCATCAACATAGTTTTCACGCCGGCGTCCCCAGACATGCAGCAATGGACAGACGCATATCACGCACGCCGTGCAGGTATGCACGGATTTCATTTGAAGGTGAAGAAGCGATAAGGCACTCCAGGTTGGAGGCAGACATAATCGTTACGTCAGCTAGATCGAGGAGGAGGATGGCCAAATCTGAATCAGGCGACAAAGTGGAAAACGGATGCGACGATACAATCGAGTCGATCATGACTTTCACCTCTTAGCAGGTGGGTTGTGGTCAGGCACACCGGCCGGTAGCCGCCGGTCGGCGTGCCACAGTGAGAAGTCTTCAGCCCAGTTTCAGCGCGATGTCCGTCGCACGCGGGTGGTAATACCGCTTAAGCATCTGGACACTCTTATGCCCTGTGACGGATGACAGTTCCAAGATGTTGTCGAGCCGCTCCGCAATACGGGAAGTCGCCTCGTGACGCAAATCATGAAAATGCAGATCTTCGATGCTGGCTCGCTTACACGCCCGCGTGAACACCCGCTTCAACGCCTCGCCTGTGATTGGAAAGACACGCCCGCTAGCGTCTCTGGGCAAGCGTTGAAGGGTTTCCACTGCCCGGCTTGAGAGTGGGACATCTCGCGCTTCCCCATTTTTGGTGTCGTGGAGGCGTGCGAAGCGCTGATCGAGGAATACATCGTCCCAAAGAAGCGCAAGAATTTCGCCTCGCCTCATGGCGGTCTCAATCGCAACGATGACGGCCGGAAGCGCCCATTCGTTCCTACACCCACCGTTAGCGAACCGACCGTGATGGTCACGCGGGCTATACGCCAACTCAGCAAGGATGCGTTGTTCCTCGCCAGGTGAAAGGCGGCGGGTACGGGCGCGGTTTTCGCGCGGCCGACGAATGACGGAGACTGGATTAACGTCCATATGCACGCCCCACTCTCTCCGCGCCACGTTCAACACGTGGCCCAGCAACGTGAGTTCGCGGTTGACGGTCGATCCGGTAACCGGTCGATGTTTGGCGTCACCTTTTAGACGGCGATCCCTGTACTCAGACAGGATCTTGCCGCTCAGTGCGGCAACCTTGTATTGGGCGATCGGATCGCGGCAGACCTTTCGAATTCGCAAGATCTCGTCGGCGCCTCCCTTCTTCAAGGGCGACACCTCTTTGGCGTACCGCCGCAGTAAGTCTCCAAACGTGTTGCGCTCGGCTTCAGTGCGATCAACGAAGATCCCACGGTCCATTTCCGACTCGATGCGCCGCGCCCACGCATCTGCTTCGGCCTTCGTGTCGAAGGTGCGCCATTGGGGCGGATAACCCACTCGACGAATCTCTGCTCGCCAGTATTTGCCCCGTTTCCAGATTCCCGCCATCTCAGCTCCAGACATTGAGTAATTCTTGTTGCGTCTGGACTATTCTCAACTCCGCCGCTTTTCCGCCAAATGGCGCATAAGGGGGGTTCCTGGCGGCGCACAAAATGAAAAAGGCCCTTGGCATACGCCTGAGGGCCTTGATATCTCTAGGTCATGCCGACCTAGCGTCACTTTGTATTTTGGCGCGCCCGGCTGGGATCGAACCAGCAACCCCTGCCTTCGGAGGGCAGTACTCTATCCATTGAGCTACGGGCGCATTCGGCAAAAAGCGCTGCAAAATCACACAGTTGATGCGAGATATGGCGCTAAAGCGAGACCGAGAGCATACCCGGTTTCGTGCTGCCCGTCCACCGCGAGCGGGCTTGCACAAAGCGCTGGACGCCCTGGAATTGCCACGACTAGGCCAGCCTACCCCGTCCAATCATGCAGCGAGCCCAGAAAATGTTCGCGTAAACGCCTACTGAACACCGTCCGGCCCGCTCGCCGACGCCGAAACCTTCCGTCTATAATCGTCCGTGGCTGATCAAGAACAAAGTTGTTGCCGTCGCGCTGTACCGCTCACAATACCCACGGGAGACGAGACAAGCATGAGCGAAGCACCACACGGAGCCCCGATCAAAACCCCCGGACAGCTGATCGCCGCAGTCATCGCTGGTTTTGCTGTCCCCATCATCATCATCATCCTGCTCGCCTATTACGTCGACAATTCGACCCGCACGGGAGCGGGCACCGACGGTCTGTCAGATGCTGCAGTCGATGCGCGCACCGAACCCCTCGCCAAAGTCGACATCCGCGACGCCAATGCGCCGCGCGTCTACAAGACAGGCGAGGAAGTCTACAAAGCCGTGTGCTCGACGTGTCACGCGACGGGCGCAGCAGGCGCGCCCAAATTCACCAACACGGGCGACTGGGCGCCGCGCATCGCCGAGGGTTTCGACACGCTCTGGCACAACGCGCTGACGGGCAAGGGCGCGATGCCCGCGCGCGGCGGCACGAGCCCGGACGATTACAGCGATTACGAAATCGGCCTCGCCGTCGCGTACATGGCGAACAACGCGGGCGCCAAGTTCGCAGATCCACCGAAGCCTGTGCCCGGTCAACCGGCTGCGGGACCGGCCGGCGCTTCGGGCGCAGCGGCGGCTTCCGGCGCCGAAGCCGCGTCGGGTGCCGCGGCATCGTCAGGCGCAGCGGGTGCTTCCGATGCAGCAGGCGCCCAGGCCGCCGCCGCGATGGCTGCCATGGCCAGCGTGCCACAAGGCGCGGCGCCCGCATCGGGCGCGACGCAGAGCGCGGACGCATCGCAGGCGGGCAAGGCGCTGTATCAGCAGGTCTGTCAGGCCTGCCACGCGGCGGGCGTGCTGAATGCGCCGAAGTTCGGCGACAAGGAAGCCTGGGCCCCGCGCCTGAAGGAACCGATGGAAACCGTCTACAACTACGCGCTGCACGGCAAGGGCGCGATGCCGCCAAAGGGCGGATCGAACGCGTCGGATGCCGATGTGAAGGCCGCCGTCGACTACATGGTCAACGCGTCGAAATAAGCAGCTCGCAGCTTTCAAGACGCAAACAAAAATCCCCGCTTCGAAGAGCGGGGATTTTTTTATGCCTTCAGCATGTACGCACAGCGGGCGTTCGTGCCAGTCAAGCCTTCTGCAACAGCGCCTTGAGACTCGCCAGACGATCCTTCGGCGACATCGGCGCTTCTTCCGGCGTCGGCGGCGGCGCTTCGTCGAGACCCATCTCGGGGATGAAGCGTGACGGTTCGCACACTACCGTCTCGCGCGCCCGCTTGCGCTTCTTGCACCAGTTCAGATGCAGGCTGCGCTGCGCACGCGTGATCGCGACATACATCAGCCGACGCTCTTCCTCGATGCGCTCGTCGTCGATCGGGCCATCGTCTTCCGTGCCGCCTCGATGCGGCATGATGCCTTCCTCGACGCCGACCAGGAACACGTGCGGATATTCGAGCCCCTTCGATGCATGCACCGTCGACAGCCGCACCGCATCGGGGTCTTCGTCCTTGCCTTCGAGCATCGACATCAACGCAACCGTCTGAATCAGTCCGAGCAGATTCTTGCCAGTGTCGGCCAGACCATCGGCGTTGTCGTAGCCGGTCTGCTCCGTGCCCGCTGCCGGTTCAGGCTTCGTGCCCTTGCGCTTCAGCCACTCCAAAAACTCCAGCACGTTTTGCCATTTCGACTGAGCCTGACGCTCGTCGAAAGCGTCGTACAGATAGGCTTCGTAGTGGATCGCTTCCATCATGTCATCGAGCACGGACGTCGCCGCATCCTTGTCCGCCCGGTCTCGCAGACGCTGCATGAAATCGCAGAACATGCGCAGCGGCTCGACCTGACGCGCCGACAACCGCGCTTCGAGGCCGCCCATGTACACCGCTTCGAACAGCGACACCTTCGCCTGCCCGGCGAACGCGCCGAGCGCTTCGAGCGTCGTGTTGCCGACGCCCCGGCGCGGCGTCGTGATCGCGCGGATGAACGCAGGATCGTCGTCGGCATTGGCGATCAAACGCAGGTACGCGCAGATGTCCTTGATCTCGGCCTTGTCGAAGAACGACTGGCCGCCCGACAGCACATACGGAATCCGCTCGCGGCGCAGCACCTGTTCGAAAATGCGCGCCTGGAAGTTGCCGCGGTACAGGATCGCGTAATCGCGAAACTGCGCGCGCCGCTCGAACTTGTGCGCCGACAGGCGAAACACGACCGATTCCGCTTCATGCTCTTCGTCGTTGCAGCCCGTCACGGTGATTGAATCGCCCATGCCGTGCTCGGACCACAGCTTCTTCTCGAAGAGCTTCGGATTGTTCGCGATCACATTGTTCGCCGCCGTCAGGATGCGGACCGTCGAGCGGTAGTTCTGCTCCAGCTTGATCACGTGCAGCTTCGGAAAGTCCTTGCCGAGCTGCGCGAGGTTTTCGAGCGTCGCGCCGCGCCAGCCGTAGATTGCCTGATCGTCGTCACCGACGGCCGTGAACGCGGCGCGCGGGCCCGCCAGCAGTTTCACCAGCTCGTACTGACACGCGTTGGTGTCCTGATACTCGTCGATCAGCAGATAGCGCAGCTTGTTCTGCCAGCGGTCGCGCACCTGCTCGTTGGCCTTGAACAGCTCGGCGGGCAGGCGGATCAGATCGTCGAAATCGACGGCCTGATAGGCGTGCAGCGTCGCGACGTAGTTGCGATAGACGATGGCCGCCTGGTGCTCGTCCTCGTTCGAGGCGATCGCCATCGCTTCGTCCGGCATGATGAGGCCGTTCTTCCACAGCGAGATGATCGTCTGGATCTTGCGGATGAAGCCTTTGTCCGTCGAGCCGACCTGCTCCTGGATCATGCCGAAGCAGTCGTCGGAATCCATGATCGAGAACTGCGGCTTCAGGCCGACATGCTCCGCCTCCTGACGCAGAATCTGCACACCGAGCGAGTGGAACGTGCACACCGTCAGCTGATTGACGGGCACCTTGCGGCCTTCCTTGCCGGGCGTCGTGAGCGTCTTGCCTTCGAGCAGCTTGCTCACCCGCTCGCGCATTTCGGCGGCGGCCTTGTTCGTGAAGGTGACGGCGGCGATATGGCGCGGCTCGAAGCCTTTGTTTTCGATCAGGTGCGCGATCTTCTGCGTGATCACGCGGGTCTTGCCGCTGCCCGCGCCGGCGAGCACGAGGCACGGACCGTCGAGATAGCGCACCGCTTCGCTTTGGGCGGAATTCAGGCCTGCGGACATCGTGTGTGGATGAGTAGTCGATTGAGGGCGCGATTCACAAGGAATGGCCCGAGAACATGCAGCGAGACGGCGCTAGCGGCGCAGCGTGGCGGGTGGCCGCGCGGTACATTGCCGAACCATCAGCCGATGCGCCACGCAATTGATTCCATGCGCTTTTTGCCGTTCGCGTGAGAACCGCGATGTTAACACGAATGCCCTTTCCGATGCCTCGGCTCATGCCTGTCGGACGACGTCTGCGAGGCGCGCGCCACCCGCTGCGCCACGAACCGAAGTGCGGCTATGCCAAAATTGCGATGTTGTGCGCCGCCCCCGCGGCGCGCCGGTTTTGCAGGGAACACGCATGTCTTCATCGCTGAAAATTGGCTTGATGGGCTACGGCTTTGCTGGCGCCACGTTTCACGCGCCGGTGATCGAACACTGCGGACGCGCGAGCGTCGCGGCGATCGCCACGGGCCAGCCGGACAAGGCGCGTGCCGACTATCCGAACGCGAAGATCGTCGCCGATATCGACGCGCTGCTCGCGCTGTCGGACGTCGAATGCGTCGTGATCGCGACGCCGAACGACACGCACTTCAATCTCGCGCGCCGCACGCTCGAAGCGGGCAAGCATGTCGTCGTCGACAAACCCGTCACGCTCTCCGCCGCCGATGCACGCACGCTCGCCGATCTCGCGCAAAGCAAGGGGCTCGTATTCGCGCCGTTCCACAACCGTCGCTGGGACGGTGATTTCATGACCGTGCGCGACCTGATCGCAAGCGGTGAACTCGGCCGCATCACGCATTTCGAATCGCACTTCGACCGCTTTCGTCCGGGTATCCGGCAGCGCTGGCGCGAAGAGGCGTCGCGTGGCGGCGGCCTGTTGTTCGATCTCGGCCCGCATCTGATCGATCAGGCATTGTCGCTGTTCGGCGCGCCCGAAACGGTCTATGCAACGGTGAAGGCGTATCGCGATAACGCGAGCGCGCCGGATTACGCGCATCTGCTGCTCGGTTATGCGAATCACGAGGTGGTGCTGCACGCGAGCGCGCTGACGGCAATCGTCGCACCGCGCTATACGATTCACGGCACGCGCGGCAGCTACGTGAAGAACGGGCTGGACACGCAGGAAGACCAGTTGAAGGCGGGCTTGCGTCCGGGCGATGCCGGTTTCGGCGGCGGCAACGAAGCGGGCACGCTGCGCGTGCTCGAAGGCGAACAGGAAGTACAGCGCGAACTGCCGACGCGCGATGGCGCGTACGTCGAGTTCTATCGCGCGTTGGCTGCATCCATTCAGGATGGCGCGCCGTTCCCGGTCAGCGCTGCCGACGCGGTGGATGTCATGGCCATCATCGAACTCGCTAATAGAAGCGAGCAAGAGGGCGTGCGACTGCCTTTCCGGCGCGGCGCGTGATCCGTGGGCGGCGCTCACGCCGCCTTTTTTGGATCTGGCCTTCATTGCACCTTCAGGGGCGCGCACCTCGCCAACCCTTTTGCTCTCGCCCACGATCGGCAACCAATGGTTACACACTGTGCCTGCGACGCGTCATCGCGCGTTGCGGGCCGACCGTTGCTTCCCATACTTACCGGGATCAACCAGAAAGGAGAATTCCATGCAACGTATCGTTCGCGCGCTCGGTAGCTTCGCGCTAGTTTCTTCGCTCGCCGCATGCGTGGCCCCACCGTCGCGACAGCTTGCCGAGCCAGGTAACGCGCCGAATCCGCACGAACTGGCCGTGCACCGCCTCGAACAGGTCGACGGCCGCATCGACAATATGGGCCGGAATATCGACACGCGCGTGAGCCAGGGCCGTTATCCGCCGCCCGAAGGCGCCGCGCTGCATCACCGGCTCGATACGATCCGCCACGAAGCGCACGACATGGCCGGCCAGCACGGCGGCGGCCTCACGGGCGACGAGCAGCGCGTGCTGAATCAGGAACTGGATACGGCGTCGGCGGCCATCAACCGCTAGAGACGACAACCTTTCACTTCCAGTCATCGCCACATCGGCGCGTGGGCAGCATTGAAACGCCCATGCGCCCGCCTATGCCGTCACATCGCGGCGACCACACGCTCCCGCAACTGGGTGTAGACGGTCAGGTATTCGCCGCGCCCCGTCGCAACGGCCGATCGCTTCAGCGCGTCGAGCATCACCAGTTCTTGCGCGGCACGCGCTGAATTCGGGTAGACAAGCGGGAGCGCGATCGGGTTGAACGAGACCGTGCGCCACCCGTTCTGCGTGGCAAGTAGCAAAGAGATCAGTCGCTCGATGACGAACACCTTGACGGGCGTTTCGCTCAGGTTATGCCGCGTTCCTTCGTTCAGGGCGTGGCCAAGCGGGGAGCAATTGCTCTCTGCGATATTGAATATGATCTCTGCCTGACTGAACCAGTGCCGCCAGAAACGAGGCTTTGCAACAAAATAGTTGCAGTACACCGTGTTCGAAGAATCCATGATCAGCGTGCGGAGATCGACACCGGGCGTCAACAGCGATGCGATTTCCACGAACGACTCCCATGCGTTCGGATGCTCGGCTCTTCCCTGCAAGAAAACGTTGGGGAACAATGCGCCCGCATCGAAAAACGGCGAGAAGGAGACAATATCTGTCGATTCAGGCTGAGTCGCGAGGAACGCGTAGACATCGCTTGCCTCGAGATTCGTCTTCATCGCGAACTTGGGCGACAGAAATCCATAGAAAGCGTTGTCGTCCAGTTCGTTGCCGAGAAGAAAGTTCCGGATCGGCCAGTACTCACACCAGTCGGGCCGTTGACCCACGTTGTCGAGCGGAATAAAGCCCTTATCCAGAATGGCTCGGGTCGGCTCCGAGTAGAAGATCTGATAAATGTGCGCTTGGGTCATCGCTTGATGTCGAACTAATTGGGGACGCAAGTTGCCACCTTGTCAGAAGTATCCAACACGTCCTTCCTTGGTAATTGGTCAATCAATTGCCATGTTCGAGGTCAATTCGGTCGATAGCGCGTCCCTGTAGACGACCATATTTTTGAAATCATTGTCGCGTCCGCGGCCGCTACGCTTGCGTCCGCGCAGGCCCGGCGCCGCAATTTGACATCCCTCCGCCCCTCGCGTACATTCGCCGCACGCGTCGGGAGAGCGCGCCGTCCGCTGTCGTTTTCAGAACGCCCAGCAGCCAGCGCCGCCGAAGGGGCACACCCGCAAACTCTCAGGCAAAAGGACCGACCGCGTCGAAAAACCCGCTCGTCATCCGGTCATAGCGACCCCAAATTGACTGAGCGCCCGTTTTTCGCACTCTGGAGAGCGGCAGTAGCGCCGGTGCACTCAACCGCACGCGCAGGCTGCCCACCGAAGGGGCGCGCGCCAGCCCATCAGCACTCGCTGACGGCAGCGCAATCTCTCAGGTATCGAGGACAGAGGGGGCATGCAGTTATCGCTCGTTGGCCCGAGATGGGATCAGGCCGCGAGGGTTTCGCCGCATGGCCTTTCCTGTTTAGCGACGCCCCGAGGCCCCGATGACCGAACTCAAACACACCCCGCTCCACGCCACGCACCGTGCGCTCAATGCCCGCATGGTCGACTTCGGCGGGTGGGACATGCCCGTCAACTACGGCTCGCAGATCGAAGAGCATCGCGCCGTTCGTACGGACGCCGGCATGTTCGACGTCTCCCATATGTGCGTCGTCGATTTCACGGGCGAGCGCGTCCGCGCTTTCTTCGAGCGCGCGCTGGCGAACAACGTCGGCAAGCTGCAAGCCCCGGGCAAGGCGCTCTACTCCTGTCTGCTGAATCCCGAAGGCGGCGTGATCGACGATCTGATCGTCTATTACTTCGGCGAAGATCATTTCCGCGTCGTCGTGAATGCCGGTACGGCTGAGAAAGACGTCGCGTGGTTCAACAAGCTCAATGACGACAAAGGCTTCGGCCTGACCATCAAGCCGCGCCGCGACTACGCGATCGTCGCCGTGCAAGGCCCGAACGCGCGCGAAAAAGTCTGGGCGACCGTGCCGCACGCACGCGCCGCCAGCGAAGCCCTCAAGCCCTTCAACGCCGCGCGCGTCACCGATACGCCGTTTGGCGAACTCACCGTCGCGCGCACCGGCTACACGGGCGAAGACGGTTTCGAGATCATCGTTCCCGCCGATCACGTCGAAGCGCTGTGGAACGCGCTGCAGGCACAGGGCGTGCGCCCCGCCGGTCTCGGCGCGCGTGACACGCTGCGCCTCGAAGCCGGCATGAATCTGTACGGCCAGGACATGGACGACGACGTGTCGCCCCTCGACGCCGGTCTCGCATGGACGGTCGACCTGTCCGCGCCGCGCGATTTCATCGGCCGCGCAAAGCTGGAAGCGGACGGCTCGAAGTCGTCGTTCGTCGGCCTGATCCTGCACAAGGACAACGGCAAGGCGGCGGGCGTGCTGCGCGCGCACCAGAAGGTCGTCACGGCCGCTGGCGACGGCGAAATCACGAGCGGCACCTTCTCGCCGACCATGCAGGAATCGATTGCGTTTGCGCGCGTGCCGAAGGGCGTGCAGCCGGGCGATGTCGTCCACGTTCAGATCCGTGACAAGGCACTTCCCGCCAGCGTGGTTAAACTGCCATTCGTGCGCAACGGCAAAGTGCTCGTCGGCTGATCGGTCACTCGATGAGCGTCACGAGACAGACACCGGACAGACACGAAAGCGTCGCGTGCGACCCACCATTTAAACCAACCGAATTACCGCATAGGAGCATCCGATGAGCATCCCGGCCGATCTGAAATACACCGAATCGCACGAATGGGTCCGCACCGAGGCGGACGGCACGCTGACGGTCGGCATCACCGACCACGCGCAGGAAGCGCTCGGCGACATCGTCTTCTTCGAAGTGCAGCAACTGGGCCAGACCGTCTCGGCAGGCGATACCGTCGCCGTCATCGAATCGGTGAAGGCGGCTTCCGATATCTACGCGCCGGTTTCGGGCGAGATCATCGAAGCGAACCCGAACGTCGCCGATACGCCGGACGCCGTGAACAGCGCGCCGTACGACAACTGGCTGTTCAAGATCAAGCCGGCTGCGGGCGCATCGGAAGACCGTCTGATGGACGCCGCCGCCTACGGCAAGTCGATCGGCGAATAAGCCACTCACTCACGACAGGCGCGGCGTTCGCCACGACAGAAGAACGCCGCGCCAGCAGGAACATTCAATGAAGCTCGAACACCCGGATCGTCTGATGAACCGCACTCCTCTCTCGCTCGCCGCGCTCGAAGTGCATGACGCCTTCGCCGAACGGCATATCGGCCCGGATACGGCCGATCAGCAGTCGATGCTCGAAGCCCTCGGCTTCGCATCGCGCGCCGCGTTGATGGACGCGGTGATTCCGAAGACGATTCGCCGCCTGGACGCGCTGCCGCTCGGCCCCTTCGCCCAGCCGAAGAGCGAAGCCGAAGCGCTCGCCGCGCTGCGCGAACTCGCGGACAAGAACCAGGTGTTCCGCTCGTACATCGGTCAGGGCTACTACAACGCGCACACGCCCACCGTCATCCTGCGCAACGTGCTCGAAAATCCGGCGTGGTACACGGCTTACACGCCGTACCAGCCGGAAATCTCGCAAGGCCGCCTCGAAGCGCTGCTGAACTATCAGCAGATGATCGTCGACCTGACAGGCCTCGCGATCTCGAACGCGTCGCTGCTCGACGAATCGACGGCCGCCGCCGAAGCGATGACGCTGCTGCAACGCGTCGGCAAGCCGAAGTCGAACATTTTCTACGTGGCAGACGACGTGCTGCCGCAAACCATCGAAGTCGTGAAGACGCGCGCGAAGCCCGTCGGCATCGAAGTGAAGGTCGGTCCGGCTGCCGAGGCGGCGAGTTCGAATGCGTTCGGCGTGCTGCTGCAATATCCGGGCGTGAACGGCGACGTGCTCGACTACCGCGCGCTCGCTGAAGCGATCCATGCAGCGGGTGGCCACGTGGTCGCCGCCGCCGACCTGCTCGCGCTGACGATGCTCACGCCGCCGGGCGAATGGGGCGCGGACGTGGCCGTCGGCAACTCGCAGCGCTTTGGCGTGCCGGTCGGCTTCGGCGGCCCGCACGCGGCGTATCTCGCCGTGCGCGACGAATTCAAGCGTCAGATGCCGGGCCGTCTGGTCGGCGTCACCGTCGATGCGCAAGGCAACCCCGCGCTGCGTCTCGCGCTGCAAACGCGCGAACAGCACATCCGCCGCGAAAAGGCGACGTCGAATGTGTGCACGGCGCAAGCACTGCTCGCGATCATGGCCAGCATGTACGCCGTCTATCACGGCCCGCGCGGCCTGAAGATGATTGCGCAACGCGTGAACCGCATCGCCGCGCTGCTCGCGGAAGGCGCGAAGCAACTTGGCTATACGCTCGTCAACGAATCGTTCTTCGACACGCTCACCTTCGAAACGGGCGCACGCACCCAGGCGCTGCACGACGCCGCGACGGCCAAGGGCATCAATCTGCGTCACGTGAGCGAAACGCGCGTCGGTCTGTCGCTCGACGAAACCACCACGCGCGCCGATCTCGCCGATCTGCTTGCCGCTTTCGCGCAAGCCGCATTCGTCGAAGCCGTGCCGCAAATCGACGAACTCGACGCAAAGCTCGGCGCGTCGAACACGTTCCCGAAGACGCTCGAACGCGAGAGCGCGTATCTGACGCACCACGTATTCAACCGTCACCATTCGGAAACGGAAATGCTGCGCTATCTGCGCAGCCTGTCGGACAAGGACCTCGCGCTCGACCGCTCGATGATCCCGCTCGGCTCGTGCACGATGAAGCTGAACGCGACGTCGGAAATGCTGCCCGTCACGTGGCCCGAGTTCGGCCAGATCCATCCGTTCGCGCCCGCCGAGCAAACCGTCGGCTACCGCGAAATGATCGATCAGCTCGAACAGATGCTGGTCGCCGCCACCGGCTACGCGGCCGTGTCGCTGCAACCGAACGCCGGCTCGCAAGGCGAGTACGCGGGTCTGCTGATCATCCACGCGTATCACGAGTCGCGCGGCGAAGGTCATCGCAATGTGTGTCTGATTCCCGCTTCGGCGCACGGCACGAACCCCGCGTCGGCGCAGATGGCAGGCATGCAGGTCGTCGTCGTTGCGTGCGACGCGCAAGGCAACGTCGATATCGAAGACCTGAAGAAGAAGGCCGAACAGCATTCGGCCAAACTCGCGGCGATCATGATCACGTATCCGTCGACGCACGGCGTGTTCGAGCAGAACGTCCGCGAAGTCTGCGAGATCGTGCATGCGCACGGCGGCCAGGTGTATGTGGACGGCGCGAACATGAACGCGATGGTGGGTCTCGCGGCGCCGGGCCAGTTCGGCGGCGATGTTTCGCACCTGAACCTCCACAAGACGTTCTGCATTCCGCACGGCGGCGGCGGACCGGGCGTTGGCCCTGTTGCCGTCGGCGCGCATCTGGCGAAGTTCCTGCCGAACCAGACGTCGACGGGCTATGAACGCGACGCGAACGGCATCGGCGCCGTCTCCGCTGCGCCGTATGGCTCGGCGTCGATCCTGCCGATCTCGTGGATGTACATCGCGATGATGGGCGCGAAGAACCTGACGGCCGCTACCGAAACCGCGATCCTCAACGCGAACTACGTCGCGAACAAGCTCGCGCCGCATTACCCGGTGCTGTATTCGGGCCCGGGCGGACTGGTCGCGCACGAGTGCATTCTCGATCTGCGCCCCATCAAGGAAACGAGCGGCATCTCCGTCGATGACGTCGCGAAGCGCCTGATGGACTACGGCTTCCACGCGCCGACGATGAGCTTCCCGGTGCCGGGCACGCTGATGGTCGAGCCGACCGAATCGGAATCGAAGGAAGAGCTGGATCGTTTCATCGAAGCGATGATCGCGATTCGCAACGAAATCCGCGATGTCGAGGAAGGCCGCAGCGATCGCGAAGACAATCCGCTCAAGCACGCACCGCATACGGCGGCAGTGGTCGTCACGAACGACTGGAAGCATGCGTATGCGCGTGAAACGGCGGCGTATCCGCTGCCGTCGCTGATCGCGAAGAAGTACTGGCCGCCCGTCGGTCGTGCGGACAACGCGTACGGCGATCGCAACCTGTTCTGCTCGTGCGTGCCCGTGGCAGACTACGAGGCATAAACCATCCTGCGGAACGCCCCACGAGGCGTTCCCCCTGAACGGCCGCTGCTTCCGCCTGAGTGCGGGGACAGCGGCCGTTTTGTCTGGTTAGCGCTTTTTCGCGGGTTCCGTTGGCGGCCGACTCGCCGTTCCCTCTCCCTCCCTCCTTCCCCTGCGCTGACCGCCTCCCGGCTCACGCCTGAGCAGCCGGCTTCCACGCCTCTCCGCTGCTGCCGCCCATGCGATGCCCGCGAAATGGGCCGGAATCCCGTCGCTATTCGCCGAAATGAGTAAACGGTGATTCCGTAAACTGCCCATCAGATTCCACTAATGCAGTTCCCATTCGACGCCTCGAACTATCACCATGACGCACATTGCCATTACCGGCGCGACGGGCTTTATCGGTCGGCATGTACTCGCGCAAGGGGCAGCTCAAGGCCTCGACGTCGTGGCCGTTACGCGTGGCCCCGCGCCAGCCCGGCAGGACAACGTCAGGTGGGTTTCGCTCGACGTCGCGTCCCCTCCCGATAACGCGTTCGACTTGCTGGGCAGGCCCGACGTACTCATCCATCTCGCATGGGGAGGCCTGCCGAACTATCGCGCACGGCGTCATTTCGAAGTCGAGCTGCCGACCCATTACGCCTTTCTGCGCCAGCTCGTCGAGGCGGGGCTGCCGTCGCTCGTCGTGGCGGGAACCTGCCTGGAATATGGCCTGCGCGATGGCGCGCTCGACGAGACCCATCCCGTTGCACCCGTGACGCCATATGGCTTCGCAAAGGATGCGCTGCGCCAGCAGCTTGAATATCTGCAACGCGATCACGCATTCAATCTGGCGTGGGCGCGGCTTTTTTACATGCACGGCGACGGCCAGGCGCCCACGTCGCTCCTGTCGCAACTGCGTGCTGCCGTCGAGCGCGGCGACCATTCGTTTGCCATGTCGCGCGGTGACCAGTTGCGCGACTACCTGAGCGTGACGGATGTCGCGCGGAATCTGGTGGCTCTCGCCACGAGCGGCAAGAACGTCGGCACAGTCAACGTCTGCTCGGGCACGCCGCGCTCGGTGCGCGGCCTGGTCGAGCAATGGCTGCATGACCACGACTGGAATATCCAGCTGGAACTGGGCCGCTATCCGTATCCCGACTACGAACCAATCGCCTTCTGGGGAACCCGGACCAAGCTCGACCGCGTACTGGAGACCTTATGACTGTCGTACGAGAACTGTATCGCGCAAACGCCCTGCCCGTGTTTCAGAACCGCATGTACGAGACCAGCACGGAAGCACGCAACTCGCCCGTCGGCGATGTACGCCTGGTGGAAGACCTGAGAACGGGCCTCGTCTACAACGAGGCGTTTCGCCCAGAGCTGCTCGACTATGACGAGCACTACCAGAACGAGCAGGCCGTCAGCGCCAATTTCCGCCAGCACCTCGAGGAGGTCGCGGACATCGTCACACGCACGCTCGGCAAGCACTCGATCATCGAGGTGGGCTGCGGGAAAGGCTATTTTCTGGAGATGCTGGAAGAGCGCGGCTTCGACATCACCGGCTTCGATCCCGCCTACGAAGGCTCGAACCCGGCAATCGAAAAGCGCTACTTCGACGCTCACGCGGGCATGCAAGGCGAAGCTCTGGTGCTACGGCACATCCTCGAGCATGTCGCCGACCCCGTCACATTTCTTGCACAGCTACGCGACGCCAATGGAGGCTGCGGCAAGATCTACATTGAAGTGCCGTGTTTCGACTGGATCTGCGAGCGCGGTGCATGGTTCGACATCTTCTACGAGCACGTCAACTACTTCCGGCCCATTGATTTCGAGCGCATGTTCGCCGTCGTGCATGAAAGCGGACACCTGTTCGGCGGGCAGTATCAATATGTCGTCGCGGAACTCAGCAGCTTGTGCGCACCGAGTTACGACGAGCGCGCCGCCGTAGATTTTCCCGCGATCCTGTCCCCAGTGGTCGAGCGCCCCGCTCAAGGCGATGCCGCTGTGGTCATCTGGGGTGGCGCGTCGAAGGGTGTGATCTTCGCGCTGAACTGCCTGCGCAACGGCACGCCCGTATCCGCCGTCATTGACATCAATCCCGCAAAGCAGGGCAAGTATCTGCCCGCGACCGGGCTGCTCGTGCAGGCGCCGCACGATGTGCTGCCCAGCCTGCCCGCCGGCTCTGCGATCTACGTCATGAATTCGAACTATCTCGACGAAATCCGCGCCCAGGCCGGGTCTCAATTCACCTATATCGGTATCGACACATGAATACATTCGAACAGGAAGTCCGCCAACGCATCGACGCAAACGGGCGCGATGCGGCTTTGCGCGAGGTCGGCCTGACCTTCGTCCGCGAGACGACCGGGCCGCGCTACTCCTATAACTTTTCCTGGTTGGGCCGCCCGATCATTCAGTATCCGCAAGACATGGTTGCCATGCAGGAACTGATCTGGGAGGTTCGCCCCGACATCATCATCGAAACGGGTATCGCCCATGGCGGCTCGCTCATCCTGAGTGCCTCGATGCTCGCGATGCTCGATCTGTGCGATGCCATCGAGCGAGGCGAAATGCTGGACCCGTCGAAGCCGCGCCGCCGCGTCGTGGGCGTCGACATCGATATCCGCGCACATAACCGGGCGGCAATCGAAGCGCACCCGCTCGCGAACCGCATCGATCTGATTCAGGGCTCGTCCGTCGCGCCCGACGTGCTCGAACAGGTCTACAAACACGCCGAAGGTTGCAAGAGCGTGTTGGTCTGCCTCGATTCGAATCACACGCACGAACACGTGCTAGCCGAACTCGAGGCCTACGCGCCGCTCGTCACGCCTGGCAGCTACTGCGTGGCATTCGACACGATTATCGAAGACCTGCCTCGCGACGCATTTCCGGACCGCCCGTGGGATCACGGCGACAATCCGAAGACGGCCGTATGGGCGTTCGTCGAGAAGCATCCCGAGTTCGAGATCGACCGCCAGATCGATAACAAGCTTTTGATTTCAGTCGCGCCGGAAGGTTATCTGAAGCGCGTGCGTTGAACAAGCGCGCACTGCCGTCACGGACCCACCACGTACTCATTCACGAAGCATACCGAAATGAAAGTTGTCATTCTCGCTGGCGGACTGGGCTCGCGCCTGTCCGAAGAGACTCAGGCACGTCCGAAGCCGATGGTGACCGTTGGCGACCGCCCCATTCTGTGGCACATCATGAAGATCTATGCGTCGCACGGCATGACGGACTTCATTATCTGCTGCGGCTACAAGGGCTACGTGATCAAGGAATATTTCGCCAACTATTTCCTGCACTCGTCCGACGTCACGTTCGACCTCGCGCAAAACAAAATGGAAGTGCATCAGCGCAATGCCGAACCGTGGCGCGTCACGCTGCTCGATACCGGCGAGCATTCGATGACGGGCGGCCGCCTGAAACGTGCGTCGCATCTGCTGCGTGAAGAAGAAGCGTTTTGCCTGACGTACGGCGACGGCGTCGGCAACGTCGACATCACGCGCCTCGTCGAATTCCATAAGCGTCACGGCAAGCTGGCGACCGTCACGGGCGTGCAACAACCTGGGCGTTACGGCGTGCTTCAGCTGGCCGACGACGAACGCGGCGTGATCGGGTTCGCCGAGAAGCCGCAGACGCAATCGTCGTGGATCAACGGTGGCTTCTTCGTCCTGTCGCCGCGTGTGCTCGACTATATCGACGACGACAGCATCCCGTGGGAAAGCGAGCCCATGCAACGGCTCGCATCGACCGGTCAGTTGCAAACCTATCGCCATGACGGCTTCTGGCAGCCGATGGACACGCTTCGCGACAAGCATCAGCTCGACGCGATATGGGCGACGGGCAAAGCCCCCTGGAAGACGTGGTGATGAACCCATCCTTTTGGCACGGACGACGTGTGTTCGTCACCGGGCACACGGGTTTCAAGGGAAGCTGGCTGTGCCTCTGGCTGCAGCGCCTGGGCGCACAGGTCACCGGGTACGCGCTGCAGCCGCTCACTGAACCATCGCTATTCGACGCCGCTCAGGTCGCGTCGGGCATGAACCACCTGGCTGGCGACGTACGCGACGCGGCGGGCGTGCGCCACGCGCTCGAAGCGGCGCGTCCCGAAGTCGTTTTTCACCTCGCGGCGCAATCGCTCGTCCGGCAATCTTATGCGGACCCCATCGAGACGTACTCGACTAATGTCATGGGCACGGTACATGTGCTCGATGCAGTCCGTCATGTGAACAGTGTGCGCGCGGTCGTCAACGTCACTAGCGACAAATGCTATGAAAACCGCGAGATCACACGCGGATACGATGAAAGCGACGCCCTAGGCGGACATGATCCTTACAGCAACAGCAAGGGCTGCTCTGAACTGGTGACGGCGTCGTACCGACAATCGTTCTTCAATGGAAACTCCCACGCCGCCATTGCCAGCGCTCGCGCCGGCAATGTGATCGGCGGAGGCGACTGGGCGCGCGACCGCCTCGTGCCGGATCTGCTGCGCGCGTTCGATCGCGGCGAGCATGCCGTTGTGCGCCGGCCGCATTCGGTCAGGCCCTGGCAACATGTGCTCGAGCCGCTTGCGGGTTATCTGATGCTGGCGGAACGTCTCGTCGAAGGCGACGCGTCGTTCGCGGGTGCGTGGAACTTCGGCCCGCTCGCCGACGACATGCGATCGGTCGAAGAAATCGCTTCGCAACTCGTTTCGGCGCTTGGCAACAATGCCGCATACGAAGTGCAACAGGAAGCGAACGCACCTCACGAAGCGGGCCTGTTGTTACTCGATGCGAGCAAGGCGCGCCGCGAACTCGGCTGGAATACGCTGCTCAAGCTCGATGAAGCATTGCAATGGATCGCGCAATGGCATCTTGCATACCGTACGGGATCGGGGGCGAGGGTCGCCACGCTGGCGCAGATCGAACGCTACGAGGCTCGAATCAATGCGGCGGCTGCCGTGCAATACTGAGGAACACATCTTGAACTGCCGTCACTGTGGTGAACCGCTCACCCTTCCATTCGTCGATCTCGGCTTCGCGCCACCGTCGAATGCCTATCTGACAGCCGACGACCTGACACGCCCCGAAGGTTACTACCCGCTCAAGCTGTTCGTCTGCACGGATTGCTGGCTGGTGCAGACGGAAGACTATGCGGCGCGCGAAGCGCTGTTCGACGCCGACTATGCCTACTTCTCGTCGACATCCGAAAGCTGGCTCGCTCACGCGCGCCGCTACGTGTCGTCCATTACTGAAGATCTGTCGCTCGACCGCGACTCGTTCGTCATCGAGGTCGCCTCGAACGACGGCTACCTGTTGCGCAATTTCGTCTCCGACGGTGTGCCCTGCCTCGGCATCGAACCGACGGCGAGCACGGCTGCCGCAGCCGAAAAACTGGGTGTGCCCGTGCTGCGCGAATTTTTCGGCGCTGCGCTCGCCCGAGATCTCGCGGAACGCGGCCAACGCGCCGACCTCATTATCGGCAACAACGTGTTCGCACACGTTCCGGACGTCAACGATTTCACGCTAGGCCTGAAAATCGCGCTGAAGCCCACCGGCACCATTACGCTGGAGTTTCCTCACCTCGTCTGCCTGATCGATGAAGGTCAGTTCGACACCATCTATCACGAGCACTTTTCGTATTTCTCGCTTCTCGCCGTCGATCGCATCTTCGCGAAAGCGGGCCTGCGCGTGTGCCGCATCGAACAGCTGCCTACCCATGGCGGAAGCTTGCGTGTCTATGGCTGCCACGCGGATGACCCGCGCGCGGACGACGCATCGGTCGCACGCATCCGCGCGCTGGAAAGCGAACGCGGAATGGAAAAGCGGGAGACCTATCAGGGCTTTCAAAGCCGCGTCAACAAGACGAAAGATGGACTTCTGCGATTTCTGATCGACAGCAAGGAAGCCGGCCTGGCCGTCGCTGCATACGGCGCGGCAGCAAAGGGCAACACGCTTCTGAACTACGCGGGTGTCAAACCCGATCTGCTCGCCTACGTGTGCGACTTCGCTTCGTCGAAGCAAGGCAAGTTCATGCCCGGCAGCCACATTCCCATCGTGTCGCCAGAAGAGCTTGCGCAATTGCAACCCGATGTCGTGCTGATCCTGCCGTGGAATATTTCTGAAGAAATCGTGTCGCAGCATGCTGCGACATTCGGGAAGCATGCACGCTTCGCGGTCGCCGTTCCCGAGGTGCGTTACCTCTGATGCGTCGTGGCGCCGGCGTATCGGCGCCTCCCGACTCAAACGTCGAGCCACCCTGCGTTTGCGCTAGCGGAGATCGCTCAGATATTGCGCGACGCCCGGCAGCGAACGGTCGCGCTCGGACATCATCGTCACCGCTCGCGGCCACGCGATCGCAAGCTGCGGATCGTCATGCGCAACGCCGCGCTCGGCGGCGGGCGCATAAAACTGCGTGTGCAGATAGAGAAGACGGCTATCGGACTCGAGGGTCTGGAAGCCATGCGCACAGCCTTCCGGAATGAATACGGCACGCGCGTTATCCGGCGCAAGCTCAACGGCATGCCAACGCATGAACGTGGACGACGCCGGCCTCAAATCGACGATCACGTCCCAGACGCGACCTTCCATGCAGCGCACCCACTTCGCATCGGCATTTTCGCCCGCCTGAAAGTGCATGCCGCGCACGGTTCCTGCCGTCACCGTATGCGACCAGTTGATCTGCACGATATCGCGCGTGCCGTGCGCGTCACCGAAATCGTGCGCGCAAAAAAGACGCATGAAGCTGCCGCGCGAATCCGCATGCGGCTTGCTCTGTGCGACGTATGCGCCTTCGATGGGTAGCTGCGTCAGCTCGTTCGTACTCATGCGCCACCACTGCCGGTGACATAGATCGCCGCCCCGTCGCTGTTGAACAGATTGAGCTGGCCGACAAATCCCGCTGCGGCATCGATCTTGCCATAGCGCATGGCAATGTATTTGAGCAAAAGATAGCTGCCGAGACGTTCGACGCAGAATGCCCACTGCCGTGTCTGGTAACCTTCGCGCGGCGTGGGGTAACGTTTGACACAGGCAAGCACGACACGCTCGATCGCGTCCATTGCCGCCAGCCAGAATGCAGTCGGGAAGACACCCATTTCAATGCCGCCGGGAATGAAGACCGTCGCATTGAAGAACAGCGCGACTTCCTGCGGTCCGAGGACGCCGAGTTCTACCGCTTCCGACACGAAGCGCAGCATATCTTCGACATGATGCGCAGTGCTGTACTGGTTGAGATAGCCGTCCGGCAGGGTGAGCAACTTCCCGATCAGCAGATCGTCGTTCGCGGGCAGCATCGCCGCGGCCAGATCGACGCTGGCGAGAATGGAATTCCCGATCACATCCATCACAGGATAGTTGGGCGCAGGCGCGCCCCCGATCTTCGACGTCGAGACGAACTTGCGGTATTGACACATGCCGACGCGACGGAACTGCTGTCCGCTGTGGATGAGGTAGTTCTTCAACGCGAAGCAGCCGGCCAGCGAGCCGAGCTGGGGATGATAGGGCTCCCACGCGGGCGCCAGGTCGCGCAGGTTGGTACGACCTGGCGCCTGCGACTGGCCCAGGTAAATCGGCGTGACGAACGACGGATACTCGAAAGGTAAGTCGACGTGCGTGTAGCACACGTACAGCACATCCTGCACGTCGAGCTGCGCGGTCGTCATGAAGCCGTCTTCCGCGTGTCTGAAGCGTTGGCCATCGCATGCCTTCAGAATCGCGCCGCGCAGCTTGAGAAAATTTCTCAGGAACGCCTCGTTGTTCGACTTCAGGTACTCGCGCTTGATCTCGTTCAGAAACGCGACCTGATTGGCGAACGGCTGCATCGCCGCATTCGTCCATGGCATGCCAGACGCATCGAAGCCGCGAACCTGAATGTCCGGGCACATCGCCAGCACCAGCGCGGCGAAGCGCTGCACGAGCGCCTGCTTGAGCGTCGCGCGCGGCGTGTGCTGTTCGGCCTTTGCCAGCACGGCGTCGACTTCGGCATCGCCGGACTCCAGAATTTCGTGGAGCTTTTCGGTCAGCGCAAACCAGGTTGTCCAAAACGACCGGCGCGCAACGATTTCAGAGCCGATGACCGTAGAGCGGGCATCCATGACCAGGGTTTGCAGGTCGATATCGAGGCCGATCCGTCGCAGGCAAACCGATGCCGCTTCGACCAGACCAGGATACGCCGCATTGGCCTGCTCGAACACGTTGAAGTAGCAGGCTCCCTCCCGCGACGCCGCAGAGAACACAAGCACATCGGCGTCTGGGTTGCCGGCGATGAACGCATGGACGTCCGCCGCACCGAGCCCCGTCGTCTGCCGGAAATCCGCGCCGAAGAAGCCGTAAAGCTCGTCGTCCTGAACGGGATGACTCAGAAAAAACTGACGAATCGCGTGATATTCGCCCCAATCGCTCCCACTGAGACCCGTTGCGTCGAGCGTGACAAAGCCCGCGTCGCATTGGCCGCGGGCCGCTTCATCGAGGAGAATCTGGAACGTGTTTGCTTTCATAGTGGGTCGCCCGGTCGGGATGCGCGACGGACCTGACCGTTGCGCATCCATGCGGGAAAAGCCGGTTTAGACGTGGAAATAGCCAGCGGCTGCGTCGAAAGGCAGACGCTTGAGCTCGACCTTGTTCAGATCGAGGACCTCGCGCAGCGCCTTCGTTTCGCCCGGGAAGTTCCGGTAGGCCACTTCGTCCAGAACCACGACGGCGCCCTTCGGCATGTAAGGCAAGAAGGTTTCCAGCGCGACCTTCGTCGACTCATACAGGTCGGTGTCCAGAATCAGCATTGCGACGACGAGATCCGGGCGCGTCTTGACGAACTCCGGCGCCGTCCTGGCGATATCGCCCTTGACGAGTTCGCAACGCGGAATGCGATTGACGGGACGGACCAGGTCGTTCGCTTCGATCATCTGCTCGATGAGCGACATATCCGTGTCTGAGAACATCGACGTATTGATGTCGCTCGGATCGTGCTCGGGATCGATGCCGGTGAAACCGGAGAACGTGTCGAAGCCGACGATCGAGCGATTGATCGCGTACGGTTCCAGAATGGTCGACAGATGCATGTAGAGCATCAGCGAATTGGCCTTGTACACGCCGCATTCGATGATCGCGCCGGGAATGTCCTGAATTTTCTTGAACAGCTCGATGCGCGACAGCGCTGCCGTGACGGTGATCCGGTCGGCAAACACGAACGGCGCGCTCGCCACGTAGGCCGCGTCGACGCGGTCCAGCACCTCGGCGCGCTTCGCTGCGAATGCCTTTTCGGCTTCGGTGAGTCGGCGCTTGGTCATGCAGATATCTCCTGAAAACGGTCGAAGTTGCCAGCGTAAAAATAGTCCTTGAAGCCGGCCTCGGGATCCGGGCAGCCGTTGTCGACGTTGATCGCGCCCCGTCCGGCCTTCAGGTCTTCGATATGCATGAGACGGAAATCGATGCTGAAGCGCGTCTGGCCGCTGCGGTTCGGCACGGTACCGTGCAGGTGCGCGCCAGAGAACACGATCATTTCGCCGCCGTTCAGACCGATGCGCAGTTCGTTCGACGTATTGATGTCTTCGAGCGGTACCGGGTGAACACGCGCTTCTTCGTTCAGCGACTGCGAAGCCTTCCAGCGTTCGTTGTTGATCCAGTCCGCAAGATGCCAGTCGACCGAGGAGTTCTTGACGGGTACGCTGAAATATTCGGGGTTGATGCTCATGGTCGTGTCGGGCGTCACGCCGTACACGGGCATCCATGTGTTGAGCTGGCATTGCACGGAGCCGTACCAGGTATCACGATGCGGTTTGTACGCGTAGCTCACGCCCGCGTGCAGGTAGTCATAATGCGGCACGACGCGCAGCCGGGGCACGTCGAAAAGATAATCCGCGGGATTCTCGCCCAGTTCGACGATGAAGTCCCGGATGATCTCTTTCGCTTGCGCGCTGTTGGTAAACTGCCCTTTGATGCGCGAGACAACCTGGACGAACTCCTTCACAGGCATGAGCGTGTGAAGAAGACGCGAGTCGGTGTCCTGCCCGAGCTCCCGGGTAATGCTGTCCTTCGCGAGCTCACGCAACTGCTGTGCTGTCTTCAGTTGTGTTTCGAGAAAGATGGCGCCTGTATAGATAGCATCCTTCAGACTGCCGTGACTTCGAGCTTGATTGATATGTAGATCCATCGTGGTCCCTCGAGCGCGCCGTCACGCCGTCGGCATCCACTGTGGGCCGACAGCTGACACGCAAACATTTGCATCATCGCGAAGTATCGGCTAGGTTTGCGGGTCGTCAGGCGTCAAATTGAGGCCATAAGCGGGTCCAGTTCACCGATTGGAGCGTCCTGGCGCGGTGATACTGGATGGAACGGCGAACTGGGAACCAAAAAGTCATGCCTCTGTCACGACCGTGACAGTACAAGAACCGTTAATATCACACCCCATTCCGCCCATTGAAGGAGCGTCGAAGAGTGCAACCGGTGCGAATGCTCAAAACCCGTCTGGCGCCGTCAACGGGGACGGCGCGGAAGTTTGCCAGCCGGATGACGGCGACGTCGATTCTGGCGAGCTTCGCAATGCTGTCCCTGCACGCCCACGCCGCAATGAACCTCTGCGCCGCGCCCGCGCTGCAAACCAGCGAGCGCACCAATTCCGATCCGGGCGTCAAGGCTTTGGTGAGCAATGTCCAGGCGCATCTGAACGAGCCTGCGCACGCAGTGCGTCAGTTGCACACGGAAGGCACGCTGCCTCACGAAGGCATCTACGACCAGAGCAAGGAAGCGGAGAAAGACCTCGACCTGTTGCGCGATGCCGCCCTCGCATGGCGTGCTACCAGCGACGACCGCTATCTGAAGCTGGTCGACCGCCTGCTGTATGCGTGGGTCACGACCTACCAGCCGTCTTTCAATCCCATCGACGAAACGCCGTTCGAAGGGCTGATTCTCGCGTACGACATGACGGCGAGCGCGCTGCCCGTGAAGACGCGCAACGCGACGATGACGTTCCTCGCCAAGCTCGCGAACGGCTACATCGCGCAGATCGACGCGCAACAGCGGCCGCTGACGGGCACGTTCCGCAACAACTGGCAAAGCCATCGCGTGAAGCTGATCGCCATGGCGGCCTTCACGCTCGACAACCGCAAGATGATCGAGGCGGCGCAGCGCCTGTACGTCGAGCACGTGAACGACAACATCGCGCCCGACGGCACGACCGTCGATTTCGGCGAGCGCGATGCGCTGCACTATGTGACCTACGATCTTCAACCGCTCGTGACGGCCGCGCTCGCCGCGCGCCGCCACAACCGCAACTGGCTCAACGAACGCGCGCCGAGCGGCGCGACGCTCGCCGCCGCGTTGAACTGGCTCACGCCGTATGCAACGGGCGCGAAGACGCACGACGAATTCGTGCGTTCGACCGTGCCTTTCGACGCAAAACGCCGCGAGGCCGGTTTGCCGGGCTATAGTGGTCAGTGGGACCCAAAAAATGCGGCCGAACTGTATCACCTCGCCGCGCGGCTCGACGGACGCTACACGCCCGTCGCGCTGAAACTGGCACCGACGCCGCCCGCGTGGCTCGCCGTGTGTCTGCCCTTGCCGGCGCGTTGATCACGCGCGGCATCTTCTGCTGCCGCGCTACCCGCGCAGTGCAGCACAAACGAATTTCCAGTTAGCAGGAGCAGTGATGGCAGTCAGCGTTTTCGATCTCTTCAAAATCGGCATTGGCCCGTCGAGTTCACACACGGTCGGTCCCATGCGCGCGGCGTTGATGTTCGCGCAAGGGCTCGAGCGCGACGGCCTGCTCGACAACACCGCATCGGTGAAGGTCGATCTGTATGGTTCGCTCGGTGCGACGGGCAAAGGCCACGGCACCGATCGCGGCGTGATGCTCGGCCTGCTCGGCGACGCGCCCGACACCGTCGATCCCGACACGATTACGGCCCGCCTCGAACAGGTCCGCACGTCGCGCACGCTCGCGCTGCTCGGCACGCACGTCATCCCGTTCGTGCAGAAGGACCACATTTCGTTCTACCGCCAGGCGCTGCCGGAGCATCCGAACGGCCTCAAGCTGCGCGCGTTCGATGCGAACGGTGAAACGCTGCGCGAATCGACGTATCTGTCGGTTGGCGGCGGCTTCGTCGTGACGGCGGGCGCGCCGAATACGAAGGTGCTCGCCGCCGTCGAACAGTTGCCGCATCCATTCCGCAGCGGTGCCGATTTGCTGGAGATGTGCAAGACGACGGGCAAGAGCATCGCGCAACTGATGTGGGAAAACGAGCGCGCATGGCATACAGATGAAGAAACGCGCGCGGGCCTGCTGAAAATCTGGGACGTGATGCAATCGTGCGTCGCGCGCGGCTGCGGCATCAACAACCCGGGCGCGGACGGTAATCTGCCCGGCCCGTTCCAGGTGAAGCGGCGCGCGCCGCAACTGTATCGCGCGCTGACGGGCAATCCGGAGCGCGGATTGCAAGATCCTCTTTCGATGATCGACTGGATCAATCTGTACGCGATTGCCGTCAACGAAGAAAACGCAGCGGGTGGCCGCGTGGTCACCGCGCCGACCAACGGCGCGGCGGGCATCATCCCCGCCGTGCTGCATTACTACACGCGCTTCATGCCGAACTCGAACCAGCAGGGCGTGTTCGACTTTCTGATGACGGCAGCCGCGATCGGCATTCTGTACAAGCTGAACGCGTCGATCTCCGGCGCGGAAGTGGGCTGCCAGGGCGAAGTGGGCGTCGCGTGCTCGATGGCGGCGGGCGCGCTCGCGGCCGTGATGGGCGGCACGCCGTTGCAGGTCGAAAATGCTGCGGAAATCGGCATGGAACACAATCTCGGCCTCACGTGCGACCCCGTGGGCGGCATGGTGCAGATTCCGTGTATCGAACGTAACGCAATGGCGTCGGTGAAAGCCGTGAACGCCGCGCGCATGGCGCTGCGTGGCGACGGCAGCCATTATGTTTCGCTTGATTCCGTCATCAAGACGATGCGCGAGACGGGCGCGGACATGAAGACCAAGTACAAGGAAACGTCGCGCGGCGGGCTGGCCGTGAACATCATCGAATGTTGATGCCGCTTTTACGAATGACATCGGCGAGGGTCTCGGCGTAAGCTGTCGAAGCTCTTCTGACTGGAGGTGTCTTCGCAATGTCGCTGTCTTCCGATGCTTCAAATATGACTACTGGCGCGCGGCTCATGGTCGACGCGCTGCTGACGCATGGCGTCGAGCGCGTGTTCTGCGTGCCCGGCGAGAGTTTTCTGGCAGTACTCGATTCGCTGCACGACGAGACGTCGCAAATTCAGACGGTCGTGTGCCGCCACGAAGCGGCCGCCGCCAACATGGCGGAAGCCGTCGGCAAGCTGACGGGCCGGCCCGGCATTGCAATCGTCACGCGCGGCCCGGGCGCGACGCACGCGTCGATTGGCGTGCACACCGCGTTTCAGGATTCGACGCCGATGATCCTGCTGATCGGTCAATGCGCGCGCGAGCATCTGGACCGCGAGGCGTTCCAGGAAATCGACTATCGGCGCATGTTCGGCCAGATGGCGAAGTGGGTCGCGCAGATTGACGACGCACGCCGCATTCCCGAATACATGAGCCACGCGTTCCACACGGCGACATCGGGCCGGCCGGGCCCTGTCGTGCTGTCGCTGCCGGAAGACATGTTGAGCGATGCGTGCGCCGCGATGCCGGGCGCACCCGCTTATCAGCGCGTTGCAGCAGCGCCTGCGCCGCAGCAAATCGAGCGTTTGCGCGGCCTGCTTGAACGCGCAAAAAAACCGATGGTGATTGCAGGCGGCAGCGGCTGGACACCGCAAGCGTGCGACGACTTGCGCACGTTCATCGAAAACTGGCAGCTTCCGATTGGCCTCGCGTTCCGCTTCCAGGACACGCTCGACAACGAGCATCCGAACTACGCGGGCGACGTCGGACTCGGCGTCAACCCTGCGCTTGCGAAGCGCATCCAGGACGCGGACGTACTGCTCGCGCTCGGCCCTCGCCTGGGCGAAGCGACGACGAACGGCTACACGCTCTTCGACATTCCGAAGACGAAGCAGACGTTGATCCATGTTCACCAGGGCGCGGAAGAACTGGGCCGCGTCTATTCCGCCGATCTCCCCATCGTCTCCGGCATGCCGGAAATCGCGTCGATGCTGGCGCAACTGAAGCCGTCGACGAAGCCCGCGTGGGAAGGCGCTGCAAAAGAAGCGCACGACGCGTACCTCGAATGGCGCAAGCCGCGCAAGATTCCCGGCGACGTACAGCTTGGCGAAATCATGTTGCAGTTGCGCGAGCACTTGCCGAAGGACGCGATCCTGACGAACGGCGCGGGTAACTATGCAACGTGGCTGCACCGGCACTTTGCGTACCGCCACTTCCGCTCGCAGCTTGCGCCGACGAGCGGCGCGATGGGCTACGGCGTGCCGGCGGCGATTGCGGCGAAGTCGCTGTATCCGGACCGCGCGGTGGTGGCTTTTGCGGGCGATGGCTGCTTCATGATGTCGTCATCGGAAATCGCGACGGCGATGCAATACGACCTGCCCGTGATCTTCATCGTCGTGAACAACAGCCAGTACGGCACGATCCGCATGCATCAGGAGCGGCACTATCCGAACCGCGTGCACGGAACGGGGCTGACGAACCCGGACTTCGCAGCGTTCGCGAAATCGTTCGGCGCGCATGGGGAAACAGTGGAGCGAACGGAAGACTTCATGCCGGCGTTCAAACGCGCACAGGAATCGAAGAAACCGGCGGTGATCGAAATTCGCCTGCTTCAGGAAGCGAGCACACCGGGCGCAACGCTGGAACAGGTTCGCGAGCAGGGCAAGAAGTTGCGCGGGGAGTAACGAGGCACGCGCACCATACGCAGCCCCGGGCCGTTGAGGGCCCGTGGGCAAACGTCAGGCGGCTCGGTGTGAGCCGCTTTCTTTTTGCCTGCTTTTCTTTGCGGCGGCAAAGAAAAGTAGGTGCCGCCCCGCACAGGGGCGACGCTTGAAGCACCAATAACAAAACGCGGACGCCATCGCCAGGCTCAAAAAACACAAAAGCCTCGCAGAGCAAAAAACCCTGCGAGGCTTCGAAAAATCAGCAACGCTCAGCTAATCACCAAGCGCCGCAAAGGCAAAAAACTTACTTACCGCCCACGCTCTGCAGCGTCGTCCACTTCCCATCGACGACCTTATACAGCGTGATACCGCCGTTCTTCAGATCGCCCTTCGGGTCATAGGCCAGATCCTTGGTGGTGACAGCCGGCATGCTCGTCTTCGCCAGCACCGGCAGGTACTTCGCCGGATCCGTCGAATTAGCCTTCTTCATGGCATCGAACATGGCCATTGCGCCGTCATAAGCGTACGGCGAGTACGTCTGAACGTCTTCATTGAAACGCTTCTTGTACTTGGCAACATAGTCCTTGCCGCCAGGCATCTCTTCAAGCGGCAGACCAGCCAGCGAAGCAACCGTACCATTAGCCGCATCGCCTGCGACTTGCAGGAACGTCGGCGTGTGCACCATTTCGCCGCCCATCAGCGGAGCCTTGATGCCCAGCGTCTTCATCTGCTTGACCATCGGCGCAGCTTGCGAATCAGCACCGCCGTAGTAGATCAGATCCGGCTGAACCGACTTGAGCTTCGTCAGGATCGACTTGAAGTCGACAGCCTTGTCGTTCGTGAATTCACGATCGACGATCGTGCCGCCTGCAGCCTTCGCTGCCTTCTCGAACTGGTCGGCGAGGCCCTGGCCATAAGCCGTACGGTCGTCGACGATCGCGATCTTCTTCATGCCCAGCGTCTTCACAGCGAACGTGCCCGCGACGGAGCCTTGCTGCGTGTCCGAGGTCATCATGCGGAACGTCGTCTTGAAGCCTTGCTGCGTGTATTCCGGCGCCGTCGCCATAGCGATCTGCGGAATGCCCGCGTTCGCGTAGATGCGCGATGCCGGGATCGTCGTGCCCGAGTTGAAGTGGCCGAGCATGCCCTTGATGTTGTCGTCGACGAGCTTTTGCGCGACCGTCGTGCCCGTGCGCGGGTCAGCCTGGTCGTCCGCCGTGTCGAGCACGAAGCGAACCTGCTTGCCGCCGATCATCGGCTTCGTCGCGTTCATGTCTTCGACTGCGAGCGTGATGCCGTTCTGGAAGTCCTTGCCGTAGTGCGCCTGCGCGCCCGTCATCGGGCCGGCGAAGCCGATCTTCACGTCTTCGACCTGCTGTGCATGCGCAGTCCCCGCCAGCGACATGGCAGCGAACAGCGTCGCGCCTGCCAGCTTTTTCATCGTATGTTGCATAGCTTCTCCTTGGTACCAGGTGTGGACGGCGCGGTGATCGGGGTCGCCGTCTCGCGCCATTTTTTTGAATCGATCAAGCAAGGTTCGCTCAGCCGATCGTCATCAAATTCGCATTACCGCCTGCTGCTGCCGTATTCACGCTCACCGAACGCTCCGTCAACAGACGTTCGAGCGCGTAATCTTCATCGCCGCTTTCCAGCGCCCGCGCCGCAACGCCCTGCACCGACACGATCGGGCCCGCGCGTTTCGCGATGTCCTTCACGAGCGTCAGCAGCTCGTCGCTGTCGCCTTCGAAGAGCGCGGCATCGAACGATGTTTCCGCGTTCTTCTTCACGCTAGCGTACTGCTTGAGCGGCACCGGCAGCGCAGCATACAGCTGCTCGCCCGCCGCGCCTTCGAACAGCGCCTTGTTGCCCGTTGCAAGCGCCGCCGCGAACTGCACGCGTGCGCCGCTTGCCGTCGACGCAACGCACAGCACCGTGCCGCGCGCACCGAGCGTGTACGTGTTGCGCTCGCCCGTCGGGCCGGACAGCACGGCCGTCGCGCCCGCCGGAATGTTTGCCAGATAACCGTCGCAACGCGCGGCCAGCACAGGCTCGCGTTCCGCGATCAGCCAGTCGCGCAGCGCTGTCAGCGCTGCGGCAGGATTATCGCTTGCCGCGTTGCCGTTCTGTGCACCATTCGACGCAGCTTGCGAACCGTCGACCATCAGCGTTTGCGCGAGCGACTTCGGCAGACCAGCGGGACGCGTCGCGAGCAGACGTTGCAGATACAACGCGCCGCCCGCCTTCGGACCCGTGCCCGACAACCCTTCGCCGCCGAACGGCTGCACGCCGACCACGGCGCCGATCACGTTGCGGTTCACGTAGATGTTGCCCACGTGCGCGCGGCTGATCACATGCGCGATGGTTTCGTCGATACGCGTATGGATGCCGAGCGTCAGGCCATAACCCGTCGCGCGGATCTGCTCGAGCAGTTTGTCGAGCGCGCTGCGGCGATAACGCACCACGTGCAGCACCGGACCAAACACTTCGCGCTTCAATTCGTCGATGCTGTCGAGTTCGATCAGCGTCGGCGGCACGAACGTACCGGCGTTGCAGCCATCCGGCATCGGCAGTTGCGTGACCTTGCGGCCCTTCTCGCGCATCGTGGCGATGTGCGCGTCGATGCCGCGCTTCGCTTCTGCGTCGATCACGGGGCCCACATCGGCCGACAGACGATCCGGGTTGCCCACCGCCAGTTCCTTCATCGCGCCCGTCAGCATTTCGAGCGTGCGGTCCGCGACGTCGTCCTGCAGACAGAGAACGCGCAGCGCCGAACAACGTTGACCGGCGGAATCGAACGACGACTGCAGCACATCCGCCACCACCTGTTCCGCGAGCGCCGACGAATCGACGATCATCGCGTTCTGGCCGCCCGTTTCGGCGATCAGCGGAATCGGCTTGCCTTCGGGGTCGAGACGGTTCGACAGCGTCTTGTTGATCAGACGCGCGACTTCCGTCGAGCCAGTGAACATCACGGCACGCGTGCGCGCATCGGCCACCAGCGCAGCGCCGACCGTTTCACCATCGCCCGGCAGCAGTTGCACCGCGCCCGCTGGCACGCCCGCTTCGCGCAGAATGCGCACGGCTTGCGCGGCGATCAGCGGCGTCTGTTCAGCAGGCTTCGCGAGCACCGTGTTGCCTGCTGCGAGGGCAGCCGCAACCTGACCCATGAAGATCGCCAGCGGGAAGTTCCACGGGCTGATACAGACGACGGGACCGAGCGGACGGTGCGTGTCGTTCGAAAATTCGTCGCGAATCTGCGTGGAGTAGTAGCGCAGGAAGTCGATCGCTTCGCGGATTTCAGCGACGGCGTTCGGCAGCGACTTGCCCGCTTCGCGCACGACGAGGCCCATCAGCGTATGCATCTGCGCTTCGAGCAGATCGGCGGCACGCGCGAGGCAATCGGCGCGCGCTTCGACAGGCGTCGCCTGCCAGATCGGCGCGGCGGCGACAGCGTGCGAGAGCGCGGCGCTCACATGTTCCGGCGTCGCTTCGACAACCGTGCCGACGAGGTCGCGATGATCCGACGGGTTGCGCACGTCGCGCGCATTGCCGACTGCGATCTCGTTGTCTTCGAGCATCGGCGCAGCGCGCCACGGATGATTCGCGCTCGCCAGCAGCGCTGACGACAGCGACGCGAGACGATGCTCGTTCGACAGATCGAGGCCCATCGAATTGGTACGTTCCGTGCCGTACAGATTGCGCGGCAGCGGAATCTTCGCGTGCGGCGCGCCGAGCGGCACGACCCTGGATGCCTCTTCCACCGGATCGGCAACGAGATCCTTGATCGCCACGCTTTCGTCAGCGATGCGGTTCACGAACGACGTGTTCGCTCCGTTTTCCAGCAGACGACGCACGAGATACGCGAGCAGCGTTTCATGCGTCCCGACGGGTGCATACACGCGGCACGGACGGTTCAGCTTGTCGCGGCCCGTGACTTCTTCGTACAGCGGTTCGCCCATGCCGTGCAGGCACTGAAACTCGTACTGGCCGGGATAGTAGTTCTGGCCCGCGAGGTGATAGATGGCCGACAGCGTGTGCGCGTTGTGCGTCGCGAACTGCGGATAGACGGCATCCGGCGCGCCGAGCAGCTTCTTGGCGCAAGCGAGGTACGACACGTCCGTATAGATCTTGCGCGTGTACACCGGATAGCCTTCGAGACCATCCACCTGCGCGCGCTTGATTTCCGTATCCCAGTACGCGCCCTTCACGAGACGGACCATGATGCGGTGACGGCTGCGGCGTGCAAGATCGACGATGTAGTCGATCACGAACGGGCAGCGCTTCTGATACGCCTGCACGACGAAGCCGATGCCGTTCCAGCCTTGCAGCTCCGGATCGAAGCACAGCGCTTCGAGCAGATCGAGCGAAATTTCGAGGCGGTCTGCTTCTTCAGCGTCGATGTTCAGGCCGATGTCGTAGCGGCGCGCGAGAATAGCGAGCGCGCGCACGCGCGGCAGCAGCTCGTTCATCGTGCGTTCCTGCTGCGAACGCGAATAGCGCGGATGCAGCGCGGACAGCTTGATCGAAATGCCGGGGCCTTCGTAGATGCCACGGCCGCCTGCCGCCTTGCCGATCGCGTGGATCGCCTGTTCGTACGACGCGTAGTAGCGCTGCGCGTCGGCTTCCGTCGTCGCGGCTTCGCCGAGCATGTCATACGAGTAGCGGAAACCGCGTGCTTCGAACTTGCGGCTGTTCGCCAGCGCTTCGGAGATGTTCTCACCCGTGACGAACTGCTCGCCCATCAGGCGCATCGCCATGTCGACGCCCTTGCGGATCAGCGGCTCGCCGCCCTTGCCGATCATGCGCGTCAACGCCGACGAAAGCCCCGTTTCGCTATTCGTCGTCACCAGCTTGCCGGTGATCATCAGGCCCCACGTCGCCGCGTTCACGAACAGCGACGGTGCATGGCCGACGTGCGAGCGCCAGTCGCCCTTGCTGATCTTGTCGCGGATCAGCGCGTCGCGCGTGGCGCGATCGGGAATGCGCAGCAGCGCCTCGGCGAGACACATCAGCGCGACGCCTTCCTGGCTCGACAGCGAGAACTCGTGAATCAGCCCTTCGACGCCGCCGCCCTTGCTCTTGCCGCGCAGCGTTTCGACGAGCTTGCCCGCCAGGGTCTGCACGTCACTCGCGATGTTCGCGGGCAGGCGCGCCTGGCCGAGCAGGAACGGCACGCACTCCGGCTCGGGACGGCGATACGCCGCCGTGATCGCCGCGCGCAGCACCGATTGCGGCTGCACGCTCTGCGCAAATTCGAGGAACGGATGCAGCCCGTCGCTTTCGTCGGAATCGGCGGCACTGTCGGTCAGTTCGGTCGCGTGATGGTGGCCCGACAGTTCGGCGGGCAGCTGACCGTGTTCGATCTTCTCCAGATACGCGAAGATCGCCTGCTTGATCAGCCAGTGCGGAGTGCGTTCGAGACGCGTGGCGGCATCTTTCAGCCGGGTACGCAACAGGTCGTCGACTTTGACGCCAAGGGTGGTGCTCGCCATGGTTCCTTCTTTATGCGCCGACGGACGCCGGCCAAAGACTAAAAAGTTGGCCGAATCGTACCCCTCTCAATAAAAAGGTGCAACCAGTTGCGAGAAACGGTTGCACCCTTCGGTGAGGCTTGTTGCACAAGGCTGAGCGGAGAACGTGCACCGCCACGAGGCACGCGGTTGCGCTCGGTGTTTTCCCTGGATCGGTTTATTTTCTGGCAACCCTTATCGAAACGAAAATCCCGCCGTTATACCGGTTATGAGATGCGCAATGACGCACGGTACGGGGTTTGAAGTCTCGCTATACGGGGTGACCAAAATGGAAAAATGGCTGGTAATAACGGGCGTCTGGATGATGTTCGCAACATGCATGGTGCTGTTCATTCGCGGGGCGACGGGCGTGTCGCGCAGTGAACTGGTGCCCGTCGAAGTACGCGACGACGAGCACGACGCGCAGCCGAAGTCGATTCGCGGCTAAGCCTTTCGAGGTGAGAGGCGCGCTGCACGCGCGCCTCGATGACGCGGATGCCGTCTCAGCGCATCCGCGAGAACTGGCTGCAGCTGTCGCGTGGAGCGACGAGCTGGTCGTGAATCAGGCACAGACGGCTGTCGGCGACACTGGCGCCGAAGCCCGACCCGAACACTGCGAGGCCCGGAATGCTCTGCTCAAGCGAATGCCGATCGTCGGCGCGAAACCGGCAATCCGCGCAGCACGGCGGGCGCTCGCCGCGTTGCGCGCCGATGGCTTCGTCGAGGACAGGCGTGCTCATGAGCCCTGCCCCAAGCTATTCCAATACGGTGCGAACACGTGCGCGGACAGCGCGTAGCCGATGGCGATATTGACGGCGACGCCGACCGTGAACGCGATAAACGGCTTGATGCCCGTGGCCGCCAGTGAACGTACTCGCGTCGTCAGTCCGATGCTGAAGAAGCAGAAGATGAACGCCCACGTGCGCAGCGCGGTAATCGGCGCGACGAATTCGGGCGTCACCACCTTGCGGTAGTCGGCGAGCGAGTAATGGCTCGCGATCCACGTGACGAGCGCCGACGCGATCACGAAGCCGATCACGAACTTCGGAAAGCGCGCCCAGATTTCGCGCGCGTCGGCCTTCGCGCTCACGCCGCTTTCACTGGACTCCCAGCGCGTCGTTGCGACGATCGCAAGCAGGAACGCCCAGATGCCGATCCAGATGTCGCGGCCAACCACCTTCATCAACGTGAACGCCTGAAGCGACGCTTCGGGCGATCCCGCGATCGCGCCGCCCGCGTGCTTCGCGAAGTCGCCGTAGGCTTGCGCGGCGGCGATACCCGCCGCGTCGGCGAATTCCGAGGTGCCGATCCATGCACCCGCGACAGCCGTCGACAATCCCAGCGACCGCGACGCGAATGGCAGCACGAAAATCATCACGATCGCCCACAGGATCACGAGCGTGATCGCCACCGAAGCATGCTCGCGCTTCGCGCGGACCGCGCCCGCAATCGCGATCGCCGCCGACACGCCACACACCGCGCCGCCAACGCCGAGCACCGCAGCGAAGCGCTTGTCGAGCCCGAGCGCCTTCGCGGCGAAGAAGATCACGAAGAACGTGACGAGCGACACGATGGTCGCCTGTCCCACGGCAACCGGGCCCGCCCAGACGAGCAGCGTGAACGGCAGCGTCGCGCCGAGCAGCACGATCCCGACCTTGATGTAAAACTCGACGCGCAATCCCGCCGAAAACCATTCGGGCAAACGGAACACGTTCGAGATCAGCAGCCCGAGGGCGAGCGCGACGAGCGGCGGTTCGAGGTTGTACTTCGATGCATTGGCCCACGCGCCGACTTCGAAGATCAGCACCGACACGGCGAACAGGATCGCGAACGACGCCACGAAATGCACGATGCGCTGCTTCAGCACGCTCAGGCTGACCCCGAACAGCACGGCAAACACGACGAACAGCGCGACGTAGTTCGGCAGATGTTTCACCAGGTCCTGTGCGGCTGCACCGGGATCGGACCATTTCGCGGGCGCAGTCGCAAGCCACTTGATGCTGCTGCCCGACGCGAACAGCGCCCACGCGACGACGATCACCAGCAGGCCGACCCACACGGCCCACCAGTCTTCCGTCGAAAAAAGCCCGCCGCCGCCTGTCGTGCTTTCCCGTCGAGAAGGCTGCGCGCCTGCCGGCAAGGTATGTCTCGTATCGCTCATCGTTGTGCCCCGATCAAGGTTGGCGGCGCACGCGCTATCGATTGTTGTGATTCATGCGCCGATCCGGCGAAATATAGTCGAGCGATGTCGCGAAACGAAACGACCTTTCGTTTTATCGATATGACTTAAATGGATTTGCTCGCAGATGCGTGCAGTTTGCCGACAAACGGCTTACAGCACGGCTCGCTAGATGTCGAGCGGATCGACCTCGATGCTCCAGCGCAGCACGCCCTTGAGCGTGCGCAACACGGGTTGCCAGGCGCGCAGCGTGGACTGCAACGCCGCCCGCGACGCGCTTTCGATCAGCAATTGCGCGCGATGCACGTGCATCACCTTGACGATGGTGAGCGGCACCGCGTCGTAGACGGTCACGCGGCTGGCGGCGGGAATGTCGGTCAAGGCCCCGGCCGCCTGCTGCAGGAACGTCAGCGCGGCGTCCAGTGTGCGGCCTTCGGCGCGAAGCATCGCCTGATAGACGAACGGCGGAAGATGCGCGTCGCGCCGTTCGGCCAGCGTCGAATTGGCGAAGCCGACGTAATCGTGACGAGCCAGCGCGTGATACAGCGCATGGCGCGGATAGCGCGTTTGCACCAGCACTTCGCCCGGCAAACCGCCGCGGCCCGCCCGGCCGCTCACCTGCATCAGTTGCGCGAAGAGGCGCTCGCTCGCGCGGAAGTCGTGGGAAAACAGTGCTGTGTCGGCGTTCAGCACGCCTACCAGCGACACCCGGCGGAAATCGTGCCCCTTCGCGATCATCTGCGTGCCGACGAGAATATCCACTTCGCCCGCGTGCACGTCCGAAAACAGCGCTTGCGCGCTGCCCTTGCGCCGCGTGCTGTCGGCATCGATACGCAGCACGCGCGCGCCCGGCACCGCGCCGGCGAGCGCTTCTTCGATACGCTGCGTCCCGCGTCCGAGCGGCGCGATATCGACGTTGCCGCACTCGGGGCACGAACGTGGAATGCGCGACTCCCAGCCGCAATGGTGACAGCGCAACGCGCGCTCCGGCTTGTGCAACACGACATAGGCGCTGCATCGCGGGCAGCCCGCGACCCATCCGCATGCGTCGCACGCCAGCTGCGGCGCGTAGCCGCGACGGTTCAGGAACACGAGGCTCTGTTCGCTTCGCTCGAGGCGCGCCTTCAACGCCGCGATCAGCGGCCCCGACAAGCCTTCCACTGAAGCACGTCCGCGCCGCCGCTCGTCTTCCAGGTCGACGAGGCGGACGGTTGGCAGCACTGCGTCGGCGACCGCGCGGCGCGATAACGTGAGCCGCTTGTAGCGTCCTTGCTCGACCTGCCACCAGCTTTCCAGCGACGGCGTCGCAGAGCCGAGCACGACGGGCACGCCGAGTTGCTTCGCACGCCAGATGGCGAGATCGCGCGCGGAATAGCGCAAGCCTTCCTGCTGCTTGTACGCCGGGTCGTGTTCCTCGTCGACGACGATGATCGCCAGATGCGGCAACGACGCCAGCACCGCGAGCCGCGTGCCCAGCACGATGCGAGCGCGACCGGTGTGCGCAGCAAACCAGTTGCGCGCGCGCTCGCCCTCGGCGAGACCGCTGTGCAGCGTGACGATTTCGGTATCGTCCATCGACGCGAACCGCGCGCGAAACGCGGCCTCGAATTGCGGCGTCAAGTTGATCTCGGGCACGAGGACGAGTGCCTGCGCCTGCGGATTGGTCGCCAGCAGTCCCGCCAGCGCACGCAGGTACACCTCCGTCTTGCCGCTGCCCGTCACGCCATGCAACAGGAACGGCGCGAAGGATTGCGCGTCGCGGATTGCTTCGACGGCTGCCGTTTGCTCGTCCGTGAGCGTCGGCAGCGTCGCGCTGTGCGGTGTGTGATCTCGCGACAGGCTGTGCGCGGCAGGATCGACCACTTCCAGTGCGACCCAGCCTTCCGCTTGCCACGCTTCGAGCGTCGCGGTTGCCTTCGCGTGCAACGCGCGGGCATCGGCGGCGGGTAATGTGTCGGCTTCCGCGAGCGCGGCCGCAAGACGGCGCAGCGCCGTGGCGCGCGCCGGAAGCGCGTCGGGTAGCGCGGCGCGGCCTGCGGGCAACAGACGATAGCGTTCCTCGGGCGCGAGAAGCCGCGTCCAGCGCGCCGCATCGCGCAACGCCTGAGGGAGCGCGGGCAGCGCGACTTCACCGATGCCGCGCTGGTAGTAGTCGGCGGCGAACTGCGTGAGTTGCAGCCAGTGTTCGGATAGCGGCGGGCATGCGGCGCAGACGCTATGGACCGACTTCAGACGGTCGGCGGGCACGTCACTGTGAGCAGTCACTTCCATGACGAGGCCCACGATATGCCGCTTGCCGAACGGCACGCTGACGAGCATCCCCGGCGCCGGCGCCAGTGAGGCGTCACAGCGGTAGTCGAACAGCGTCGCCAGCGGGTGGTCGAGTGCGACGCGGACGTAGGTGCTGGTCAGATCGACGACCCGCATAGGCACCGTTCGCAGGGAAAGTTATTCACAGGCCGGGAACTGCCGCCGACACACTTAAAGTAAAACTTCAATTTCGGCGCTAAGTTTTGATTTTGCATCGACAATTGCGCCCGACCTCGCCTGCCTGTGGATAACTTTGTTGAGAACTTGGCCCGGGTGTCCCGCAAGCGCCGTCGTACGGGCCTCTGTGTGGGAAACCGCACATTTGTCTTAGGAACCCGGAAACCCTTGTCGCTCAAGGCCTTCAACAGATTTCCGCGAACTTTTCAAGGCGGCTGCGACGATCCATCCCTCTACCGCGCCGCAGCGTGACAAGTGTGCATAAGTCAAGTCTTGACAACGCCAAGAGGGCCTCGGGGCGGACTTTGGAACGCTATTTTCCCCTCACGCCGAGAGCCCACGTCGTTGCATCGCAACAAAAACGTCACAATCCGGACGATGCCTCATGCCTTGGCATCGCCACCTGCCGCCCGGATCGTGCGGCTATGCCGGTGCACTTCGTCGACCAGCTCGGCGACGTTCTCGGGCGGCGTGAACTGCGAAATACCATGCCCAAGATTGAAGACGTGACCGGGGAAATTGCCGAAGCTGTCGAGCACCGCACGCGCTTCGATGCGAATCGTCGACGGCGGCGCGAACAGCACGGAAGGATCGATGTTGCCCTGTAGCGCCACCTTGCCGCCGACGCGCTCGCGCGCCTTGCCCAGATTCACCGTCCAGTCGAGCCCGACAGCATCGACGCCCGTCGCGGCAATCTCTTCGAGCCACAGGCCGCCGCCCTTCGTGAACGTGATCACGGGCACGCGGTTGCCGTCGTGCTCGCGCTTCAACTGATTCACGACCTGCTGGATGTAGTGCAGCGAGAAGCGCTGATAGATGCCGTCGGCGAGCGCGCCACCCCACGTGTCGAAAATCATCACGGCTTGCGCGCCGGCTTCGATCTGCGCGTTCAGATAGGCCGCGACGGCCTTCGCGTTGACATCGAGGATGCGGTGCATCAGGTCCGGACGGCCGTACAGCATCGACTTCACGGTTCGGAAATCGTCGGAGCCGCCGCCTTCGACCATATAGCACGCGAGCGTCCACGGGCTGCCCGAAAAACCGATCAGCGGCACGCGCTGCCGGCCTTGCGCGTCGGTGAGCGCAGTGCGGATCTGGCGCACGGCGTCGGTGACGTAACGCAGCGTGCTGTCGATATCCGGTACGGCCAGACGTGCGACATCTTCTTCAGTACGCACCGGACGCGCGAACTTCGGCCCTTCGCCGACCTGGAAATCAAGGCCCAAGCCCATCGCATCGGGGATGGTCAGGATGTCGGAGAAGAGAATCGCAGCGTCGAGCGGATAGCGGTCGAGCGGCTGCAGCGTGACTTCCGTCGCGTAATCGGGATTCTTCGCGAGGCCGAGAAAACTGCCCGCGCGGCTACGCGTCGCGTTGTACTCGGGCAGATAGCGCCCTGCCTGGCGCATCAGCCAGATCGGCGTGTACTCGGTCGGCTGGCGCAACAACGCGCGCAGGAAGGTGTCGTTGAGGAGGTTGTGGGCCACGGCGCTCGCGACTGAAGGCAAAGAGACATTTTAACCGTTGCGCGCCCGACGCCGCCTCCGTAATCCTGGCAATTGCTGTTTGTCCTATGCCTTCCGGTCGATGGTCACAGGCAGTGGCGCGGACTATTATCGATTCCGTTGCACCCACATAGATAACGATAAAGGAGACTCAATGAAGAAAGCTGCTTTGGCGCTTCTTGGCGCCATATGCTGTGTCGGCGCGGTGCAGGCGCAAAGTGTCGCACCTGCGCCGGCGTCGCGGCTGGATGAGATTCTCGCGCGCGGCACGATGCGGGCGTGCACGACGGGCGACTACAAGCCGTACTCGTTCTATAAACAGGACGGCCAGTTCGAAGGCATCGACATCGATATGGCCGAGTCGCTGGCGAAATCGCTCGGCGTCAAAGCGGAGTTCGTAAAAACGTCGTGGTCGAACCTGATGACCGACTTCGTGGCGAAATGCGATGTCGCCGTCGGTGGTGTGTCGACGACGCTGGATCGGCAAAAGCGGGCTTTCTTCACGGTTGCGTATCAGGTGGACGGAAAGTCGCCCATCGTGCGTTGCGACGACGTCGACAAGTACCAGACAGTCGCGCAGATCGACCAGTCGACTACCCGCGTGATCTTCAATCCGGGCGGCACCAATGAGCGATTCGCAAAGCAGTTCTTTCCGCATGCGAACCTCGTCGTCTATCCCGACAACGTGACGATCTTCAAACAGATTCTCGCGGGCAAGGCGGACGTGATGGTGACGGACGCGTCCGAGACGCTGTTGCAGCAAAAGCTCAATCCCGGTTTGTGCGCGGTGCATCCCGACAAACCGTTCCAGTACGGAGAAAAAGCGTGGCTGGTGCCGCGCGGCGATGTGGTGTTCCAGCAGTACGTCGACCAGTGGTTGCACCTCGCTCGCGCGTCGGGGGAATACCAGTCGATATCTGACAAATGGCTGAAATGACGCCGAGATTGTGACGGCCGAGGCAGTCGCACTTACCGATTGGTACGAGCGGCTGCCTTGTGCTCCGTGTGACGTATTGGAGTATTTGTGGAGTCGCTGACAATTCCCGTCAGGACGGTCGGTGATTGCTGCAATGCACCATTTCAACGTCCGATGGCAAACACCAGTTTTAAACAAGTAGCGGCGCAATCCGTATGAGCATTGGACTTCGAACCCTTGCGCAGATGAAGTGGACACATGATGAACGGCTAAATATGCGGTAGCGCAGCGCAGTATCCGATTCGAACGGGTGGGCGAAAGATGAGCCAATGGCCCCGAAAGGTATCGGTAATAATTGCCGAACATGCGTTTCGATATCGCAAAAAATCCCGCAACGCCTTATCTGGCGGGCGTTACAACCTGAAACACTTTGTTACCGCGCGAGCGGGGTAATTCGCCCACAATGCCTTTCACGGGTTCAGCACGGATGCGGCCGGGTAGTGGTGTCTTTGAAGACCATTTCCTGGACGGTCGACGGAAAGCGTCGAAGCTCTTCACAGGGGCATCTCTGCTGGAATCGTGATCGGCGTCGATCGCGCCGAGTAGTCGGTTCCTCCAATGGTCTCCTCGCGCTAACCCCGTAGCGTGTGGTTTTTAGCGGGCTCCAGGCCCGCTTTTTTTTTGCCCTGCCAAACGTTTGCGCGCTATCGAGCTTCTGTGCGCGAGCGGGCACTTCCCCTGTAAGCGAAACGCCGTGTGCAGTGCACACGGCGTTTCGCCTTTTCTGCTTCGGGATACAGCTGCGCTACGTTACGCAGTCTTGTCTTCTTTCAAGCGAAGCTCATCGATCATCCGTTCGCGCATCACGAATTTCTGAACCTTGCCCGTCACCGTCATTGGAAGCTCGTCGACGAAGCGGATGTATTTCGGAATCTTGTAGTGGGCAATCTGGCCGCGGCAAAACTCCTGCACGTCTTCAGCTGTGAGATGCTCGCCAGCGCGCACGACGATCCACGCGCACACTTCCTCGCCGTACTTCGAATCCGGCACGCCGAACACCTGCGCGCTCTGAATCTTCGGGTGGCGGAACAGAAATTCTTCGATTTCGCGCGGGTAGATGTTTTCGCCGCCGCGAATCAGCATGTCCTTCAGGCGGCCGACGATGTTGCAATAGCCCTCGGCGTCGATCGTCGCCAGGTCACCTGTGTGCATCCAGCCGTCGACAACGCTTTCACGTGTCTTCGCCTCGTCTCCCCAATAGCCGTCCATCACCGAATAGCCGCGCGTGCACAGCTCGCCCGTTTCGCCCACGGGCACGATGTTGCCGAGCGGATCAACCACCTTCACTTCCAGATGCGGTTGAATCCGGCCAACCGTGGTCGTACGCTTGTCCAGGGGATCGGTCGTCGAACTCTGGAACGACACCGGGCTTGTCTCGGTCATTCCATAGGCGATCGTGATTTCGGCAAGGTGCATCTGGGATACGACACGTTTCATCGTTTCGATCGGGCACGGCGAGCCTGCCATGATGCCGGTGCGTAGCCGCGTCAGATCGAAAGTCGCGAAGTCCGGATGATCCAGCTCGGCAATGAACATGGTCGGCACGCCATGCAGCGCCGTGCATTTCTCCTCGGCGACGGCCTTGAGCGTCGCGCCGGGATCGAATGCCTCGCCCGGAAAGACCATTGCGGCTCCCACCGAGACGCATGCCAGCACGGCGAGCACCATCCCAAAGCAGTGATACAGCGGTACCGGGATGCACAGGGAATCCTGCTCCGAGAGCCGCATCGCCATCGCGATATAGCGCGCGTTATTCACCACGTTCCGGTGCGTCAGCGTCGCGCCTTTCGGATTGCCCGTCGTACCGCTCGTGAACTGGATGTTGATCGGGTCGTTCGCGTTGAGCGTCGCGCCGATTGCGTCGAGCTTTGCGGGATCGAATGCGGTGCGCCCCTGTTCGATGACATCCGAGAACGTCAGCATGCCTGGCGTCTCGGTGTCGCACATCCGGATCACGATGCGCAAGTCGGGCAGCCGCGCAGCGTGCAGATCTCCCGGCGTTGCCGACGCCAGTTCGGGCGCCAGCTCCTGCAGCATCTGCAGATACATCGACGACTTGAATTTCTCGGCCGAGATAATCGCCTTGCAACCCACCTTGTTCAGCGCGTACTCGAGCTCGGCCAGGCGATATGCGGGATTGATGTTCACGAGCACGGCACCGATCCGCGCCGTCGCAAATTGCGTCATTAGCCACTCGACGCGGTTCGGCGACCAGATGCCGACTCGGTCGCCCGTCTGGATGCCAAGCTCCAGCAATCCCGCCGCCAACGTGTCGACTTCTTGCTGAAACTCCCTCCAACTCCAGCGAATCTCCTGCTCACGAAACACCACAGCCTGCCGTTCGGGGAAGCGTCGTGCCGTATCGACAAGAAATTGTCCGACGGTCGACTCACTCAGCGGCACGTCAGTCGAACCCCGCACGTAAGACAGCCCGTCTTTCGGTTCGATGACTGCGCCCACTCCTGTCGCTTGCGTTGCCATGGTGTTGTCTCCAGAGATGAATCCCAGTATTGGAATGAGTTTGCGACCGATTGTGCCCCGCGGATGATCCGTCCGGCATCAAGTCTTACCCGCAGCTTTCTAGCTGTTTCGGGCATCGGTACGATTTTGCTGACCTTTCCGTAAACGTCAAGTAGACGACGAAAAAAAAGCAGCCACGAGGGCTGCTTTTCAATTGTGCTGCTTATTGCTGTCCGCGCAGCTTGCGCAGACGCTGGATCGCGGCCAGCTGAGCCGTCGCGTACGCGAGTTCCGCTTGTGCAGTCGCGTATTCGAGGTTCGAGCCGGTGTTCTGCAGCGCTTCTTCTGCGCGCTTGCGAGCCTGCTCGGCCTTCGCTTCGTCGAGATCCTTGCCGCGGATCGCCGTGTCGGCCAGAACCGTCACCGCGCCCGGCTGAACTTCGAGAATGCCGCCAGCGACGAACACGAATTCCTCTTCGCCGTTTTCAGCTTCGATGCGCACCGCACCCGGACGAATCCGGGTGATGAGCGGCGTGTGGCCCGGCAAAATGCCGAGTTCGCCCGCCTCGCCCGGTAGCGCAACGAACTTCGCCTCGCCCGAGAAGATCTGCTCTTCCGCGCTGACGACGTCTACCTTGATGGTTGCCATTTATGTCGACTCCTGTCGACCAGAGTTGGCGCTTGCGTGCCTTGCTCTGGTCCCATGGTTGAGCGTAGGACGTGGCGCCCGCTTTGCCCGACAACCGTCTTGCGACGGCAGCCGCGCGCGAGCCGGCGCCCGCTTCATTACACCCAGCCGTTACTGGATCTTCTTGGCCTTTTCGAAGGCTTCGTCGATCGTGCCGACCATGTAGAACGCCTGCTCCGGCAGGTGATCGCACTCGCCGTCGACGATCATCTTGAAGCCACGGATCGTTTCCTTCAGCGGCACGTACTTGCCCGGCGAGCCCGTGAACACTTCAGCGACGTGGAACGGCTGCGACAGGAAACGCTGGATCTTACGAGCGCGCGCGACCGACAGCTTGTCTTCCGGCGACAGTTCGTCCATGCCCAGAATCGCGATAATGTCGCGCAGTTCCTTGTAGCGCTGCAGCGTCTGCTGAACGCGGCGCGTGATCGTGTAGTGCTCTTCGCCGATCACGTGCGGGTCGATCTGACGCGAGGTCGAATCGAGCGGATCGACTGCCGGGTAGATACCCAGCGAAGCGATGTCACGCGACAGAACGACGGTTGCGTCCAGGTGGCCGAAGGTCGTTGCCGGCGACGGGTCCGTCAAGTCATCCGCAGGGACGTACACGGCCTGAACCGACGTAATCGAGCCCGTCTTCGTAGACGTAATACGCTCTTGCAGCTTGCCCATTTCTTCAGCCAACGTAGGCTGATAGCCCACTGCGGAAGGCATACGGCCCAGCAGTGCCGACACTTCGGTACCGGCCAGCGTGAAACGGTAGATGTTGTCGACGAAGAACAGCACGTCGAGGCCTTCGTCACGGAAGTGCTCGGCCATCGTCAGGCCCGTCAGCGCGACGCGCAGACGGTTGCCCGGCGGCTCGTTCATCTGGCCGTACACCAGCGCGACCTTGTCCAGAACGTTCGAGTCCTTCATTTCGTGGTAGAAGTCGTTCCCTTCACGGGTACGCTCGCCCACGCCCGCGAACACGGAGTAACCGCCGTGCTCCTTCGCGATGTTGTTGATGAGCTCCATCATGTTGACGGTCTTGCCCACGCCAGCACCGCCGAACAGGCCAACCTTGCCGCCCTTCGCGAACGGGCAGATCAGGTCGATAACCTTGATACCCGTTTCGAGCAGTTCCGTCGACGGCGACAGCTCGTCGAACTTCGGCGCCTTCTGGTGGATCGAACGCGTCGTTTCGCTCGAGATCGGGCCGGCTTCGTCGATCGGACGACCCAGCACGTCCATGATGCGGCCAAGCGTCGGCTTGCCGACGGGCACGCTGATCGGCTTCGCGGTGTTCTTCACCACGACGCCGCGGCGCAGGCCGTCCGACGAACCCAGACAGATGGTACGGACGATGCCGTCGCCCAGCTGCTGCTGGACTTCGAGCGTCAGGTCCGAACCTTCGAGAATGAGCGCGTCGTAAACCTTCGGCATGTTCTCACGCGGGAATTCCACGTCGATCACCGCGCCGATGCACTGTACGATCTTGCCTTCTACCAAAGCAGTAGTACTCATCGCTTTTCCTTTAGATACTCAATTCTTCACTCGCGCAACGGCGCAGTTTCGGTGGAATCGCCCTAAGGCGCTTCCGCGTGTCGACGTTAGCGTCAGACTGCCGCGGCGCCACCGACGATTTCCGACAGTTCCTTCGTGATCGCTGCCTGACGGCTCTTGTTGTACACGAGCTGCAGTTCGTTGATGACCGTCTTCGCATTGTCCGAAGCGGCCTTCATTGCGACCATCCGTGCCGACTGTTCCGATGCCATGTTTTCCGCGACGGCCTGATAGACCAGCGCTTCGACATAACGCACCAGCAGTTCGTCGACGACGGTTTGCGCGTCCGGCTCGTAGATGTAGTCCCACGACGTTTTCGGCGTCGGACCATCCTTGTCGTCCTTGCGTTCGAACTGTTCCGCCGACAGCGGCAGCAACTGCTCGATCACCGGCTCCTGCTTCATCGTGTTGACGAAGCGGGTGTACGCGATGTACACGGCGGAAACCTTGCCTTCCGAGTACATGTCGAGCTGAACCTTCACCGCGCCGATCAGCTTTTCGAGGTGCGGCGTGTCGCCCAGTTGCACGACGTTCGACACGACCTTCGCGCGCAGACGGTTCAGGAAACCGAGACCCTTGCCGCCGATTGCCGTCGCTTCGACCGTCTTGCCCTGGCCTTCCAGCTCCTTGAACTTCTGGAGCGAAGCGCGCAGCACGTTCGTGTTCATACCGCCGCACAAACCCTTGTCAGTCGTGACGAGGATGAAGCCTGTCGACTTCGCCCCTTCGTTCGTGACCATGAACGGGTGACGGTACTCCGGAGTAGCACTGCTCATGTGCGCAGCGATATCGCGGACCTTGTCGGCATACGGGCGAGCAGCGCGCATGCGCTCCTGAGCGCGGCGCATCTTCGATGCGGCCACCATCTCCATCGCTTTCGTGATCTTGCGCGTGTTTTGCACGCTCTTGATCTTGCCGCGAATTTCCTTCATTCCAGCCATTGCTTGCTCCTTGATCGAAGCAGCGCGGATGCGCTTTCACGCGCCCACGCTGCTTCAAGGTCCGTTTATGCCTTGCGGATCACTCGCGGATCAATAAGCGCCCGACTTCTTGAAGTCCTTGAGAGCGGCATGCAGCGCGCCTTCGTCGTCCTTCGAGAGGTCTTTGTTGTCTTCGATGCGCTTGATCAGGTCAGCGTGCTTCGACTTCAGGAAATCGCGCAGGCCCTTTTCGAAAGGCAGCACTTGCGACACTTCCAGATCGTCGAGGTAGCCGTTGTTCGCTGCGAACAGCGACACCGACAGTTCCCACACTTGCAGCGGCTGATACTGCGGCTGCTTCAGCAGTTCCGTCACGCGGCGGCCGCGCTCCAGCTGCTTGCGGGTGGCTTCGTCGAGGTCCGATGCGAACTGCGCGAACGCTGCCAGTTCACGGTACTGTGCGAGGTCGGTACGGATACCGCCCGACAGCTTCTTCACGACCTTCGTCTGCGCCGCACCACCAACGCGCGACACCGACACGCCGGCGTTAATTGCCGGGCGGATACCTGCGTTGAAGAGGTCGGTTTCCAGGAAGATCTGGCCGTCGGTAATCGAGATCACGTTCGTCGGAACGAATGCGGTCACGTCGCCTGCCTGCGTTTCGATGACGGGCAGTGCCGTCAGCGAGCCGCTCTTGCCCTTCACTTCGCCGTTCGTGAACTTTTCGACGTACTCTTCCGAGACGCGAGCAGCACGCTCCAGCAAACGCGAGTGCAGATAGAACACGTCGCCCGGGTAAGCTTCACGGCCCGGCGGACGGCGCAGCAGCAGCGAGATCTGGCGATATGCCCAAGCTTGCTTGGTCAAGTCGTCATAAACGATCAGCGCGTCCTGGCCGCGGTCGCGGAAGTATTCGCCCATCGTGCAGCCGGCGTACGGTGCGAGGTACTGCATCGCTGCCGATTCCGAAGCCGAAGCGGCGACGACGATCGTGTATTCCATCGCGCCCGTTTCTTCGAGCTTGCGAACCACGTTCACGATCGACGAAGCCTTCTGGCCGATTGCGACGTAGATACAGAAGAGGTCTTTGCCCTTCTGGTTGATGATCGTGTCGACTGCGACGGCCGTCTTGCCGCACTGGCGGTCGCCGATGATCAGCTCGCGCTGGCCACGGCCGATCGGCACCATCGAGTCGATCGACTTCAGACCCGTTTGCACCGGCTGCGACACCGACTTACGCCAGATCACGCCCGGAGCGATCTTTTCGATTGCGTCGGTTTTCTTCGCGTTGATCGGGCCCTTGCCGTCGATCGGGTTGCCCAGTGCGTCGACCACGCGGCCGATCATTTCCGGGCCCACCGGCACTTCGAGAATGCGGCCCGTCGTCTTGACGATGTCGCCTTCCGAGATGCTTTCGTATTCGCCCAGAATCACCGCGCCGACCGAGTCACGCTCGAGGTTCAGCGCGAGGCCGTACACGTTGCCCGGGAATTCGAGCATTTCGCCCTGCATCACTTCCGACAGGCCGTGGATACGCACGATACCGTCGGTCACGGAGATCACGGTGCCCTGGTTGCGAACGTCTGCGCTCGCTTCAAGGCCCTGGATCCGGCTCTTGATCAGCTCGCTGATCTCAGAGGGATTGAGTTGCATTATTCGCTCCTGATAGTCAATTCTGTTGCGTGCCAGCCGTCACAACCACGTGAGGGCTTCAGGCCGTCAGAGCCGTCTGCATGCTGGCGAGCCGCGCGCGGACCGAGGTATCGAGCACTTCGTCGCCAACCGTCACGCGAACGCCGCCGATCAGCGACGAGTCCACCTGGACCGTCGGCTTCAGCTTGCGCTTGAATTTGCGTTCGAGGCTTGCGACGAGGTCGTTCAGCTGCGCACCTTCGAGGGGGAATGCGCTGACGATCAGCGCATCGGCCGCACCTTCGCGGGCGTTCTTCAACTCTTCGAACTGCGTGGCGATTTCCGGCAAAAGCGGCAGACGATGATTGTCGACCAGCATCTGAACCAGATTCTTCGCCTGCGGGTTGTCCTTGAGCGGCGATTTCACCGCGGCCAGCAGCAGTTCGCTGATCTGGGCACGGCTGACTTTCGGGCTCGAGGCAATCGACAGCACTTCGGGCAGACGCGCAACCTGTGCCAGCTCCTGCACGAGCGTGGACCAGGCGGCGGTGTCACCAGCTTCGGCCACGCCAAACAGCGCTTCTGCGTACGGACGGGCGATGGTTGCAAGTTCGGCCATGATCAGAGCTCGGCTTTGAGTTGATTCAGCAGGTCAGCGTGAGCTGCCTGGTCGACTTCGCGCTTCAGGATCTGCTCGGCGCCCTTCACGGCGAGCGCAGCGACTTCGCCACGCAGCGTTTCACGGGCCTTCACGACCTGCTGTTCCGCGTCGGCTTTCGCCTGAGCGATGATGCGCGCCGCTTCGGCTTGCGCCTGTGCCTTGATTTCGTCAGCGACCGCGACTGCACGCTTTTCGGCGTCAGCAATACGTTGCTGGCCGTCGTTGCGTGCCTGAGCGAGTTCCTGGTCGACGCGCTTGTGCGCGGCTTCGAGTTCCAACTTGCCCTTTTCAGCGGCCGAGAGGCCGTCGGCGATCTTTTTCGAGCGCTCGTCGAGGGCGTTGATCAGCGGCGGCCACACGAACTTCATCGTGAACCACGCGAGGATCAGGAACACGACCATTTGCGCAAACAGGGTTGCGTTGAGATTCACGGTGTTTCCTTAAACGTTGCTTGGTCGGAGGAGGAAACGGCAAGGCGCTCATCGATTCGTTGGTCGATCAGCGCCTTAGTGCCCGTTCCGCTTCGCGCCTTATCAGTTATAGATCAGGCGCACACTTCCGAGGAACCTCAGCCTGCCAGCTTCGACAGCAGCGGGTTCGCGAACGCAAACAGCATTGCCACACCAACGCCAATCAGGAACGCCGCATCGATCAGACCAGCCAGCAGGAACATCTTGGTTTGCAGCGGGTTCATCAGTTCCGGCTGGCGAGCGCATGCTTCGATGTACTTGCCGCCCATCAGACCGATACCGATACAGGCGCCGATAGCACCCAGGCCGATGATGATGCCGATACCGATGGCGGTCAGACCCTGGATGTTGGCGATGAAAGCTTGCATGATCACTCCTTTGTGAAAAGTCTTTTTGGAACTGGGATTTAAAAAACTACGATTCTTTCTTTACGACGCCACGTTAATGGGAGTCGTGTGCCTGGCCGATGTACACCAGCGTCAGCATCATGAAAATGAACGCCTGCAGCAGAACGATCAGGATGTGGAAGACCGCCCACACGCTGCCCGCGATCACGTGGCCGATGAAGCCAAGCACCGTCGTGTCCGCGCCGAAGCTCCAGATGCTGCCGAGCAGGGCAATCAGCAGGAACAACAGCTCGCCCGCGTACATGTTGCCGAACAGCCGCATGCCGAGGGAAACCGTCTTCGCGACGAACTCGATGATGTTCAGTGCAAGGTTCGGGATCCACAGCAGCGGATGCGCGCCGAACGGAGCGGACAGCAGCTCGTGCACGAAGCCGCCTGCGCCCTTGATCTTGAAGTTGTAGTAAATCATCAGCGCGAACACGCCGAGCGCGATGCCGAGCGTGCCGTTCAGGTCGGCAGTCGGAACGATGCGGTGGTGCGGGATGACTTCCGACAGACCCAGCCAGCCAATCACGCGGCCCGGCAGGTCTACGGGGAGAAAGTCGAGCGAGTTCATCAGCGCGACCCAGACGAACACGGTCAGCGCGAGCGGTGCGATGAAAGTGCGGTTGCCGTGGATCATCGACTTCGATTGATCCTCGACCATCTCGACCAGCATTTCGATTGCGCACTGGAAGCGGCCCGGCACGCCGGACGTCGCCTTACGCGCAGCGAGACGCAAGATGAGGATGGTGACGAGACCGCATACGATCGACCAGAAAAGCGTATCGAGATTCCAGACGTGAATGTCGAAAATCGACGTCTGATGAGCGGTGGAAAAATTCTGCAAGTGGTGCGCAATGTACTCGGACGGATCCAGAGCGCGCGTTCCTTCGCTAGCTGCCATATCGTTAATGCCACCCAAATTGTCGAAAATCTTTCTGGGCCGCTCCCGCCGCAATGCTCTATTGCGGGAACACGCCAGCGCGGACCTTTGTCGAACCCGCGCGCCTCGTTGGTGACGCCGCGCCGTTCGCGCCTTGCATCAACCTGTTTGTCTCGTTTGCTTCACCGCCAGGCGAGCGCAATCCAGTACGTCTTGAGAGCGATGAGATAGGTCACGAGCAGCGGAATCCACCGTACGTCGTGATACCAGAAGGCGATGGCAATAAACATCGCGATCGTTGTCCCCATCTTGAGCGCTTCGCCGATCATCCAGCTCATCGCTGTCTGGGCGCCGCTCAACTTCTTAAGACGTGCCGCGAACAATGCGCTCGGCACCCAGCAAATCGCTCCTCCCAGAAAGGCGGACAGCGCAGCATCGCCCGGCGGCTTGTAGAACAGCCACCACAGCAGCGTCGCACCCAGGGACAAAACCATTTGCGCAATCACGACCTTGAACGGTGTAACGCGCGATGGACGACTCACGTTCGGGCCAAACAGTTTTTCGGCCTCGGCCCGCGTGAGCGGAACGATATTGTTATCTTGCTGCTCGGCATCCCACGCCTCGTCATGCTCGGCGCGCTGACCACCAGTCGCATGCGGGCCGCTGCGCTCGTCGCGGTGTTCGTCGTGCCGTTGTTGCGGCGTTTGGTTCGACGTTTTGACCGCCATCGCAGTGTTCCGCAGAGTCCTGTTCAGTCCGCGAGCTTTCGCACCGCTTACGGGATTGCCTAGCAAATAAATCCGGGCGATTGTAAGCGATAGTTGCAGGCAATTCAAGACTTTAGCCCGACCAATAACCCGCATGAAACGGTGCTTCACGATACGGGAAAACTCCGATTTTCATGCTGTCGGACTGCAAATGTAAGGAGGTCGCGGCAGAGCAGGAAATGCGGGGCAGACTGTGCTAAGTCGGCGGGTTGAGATGCGTGTTTTCGCCGCACTCAGCAGTGTCAAAAATGCAACAGAAGCCACCCGCCGACGGCACCACCGATCACCCAGAACGGGATCGAAAAGAGGTGAAATTGCGCCCACATTCCTCGCTGTCCTGAAAGCCTCATTGCAATCAGATTCGCCAACGAACCGATCGCGAATCCAAAGCCGCCGACGCTGACACCGAACGCAAGCGCTCGCCAATCCTTCGAAAACTCGGCCAGCATGATCGCAGCGGGCACGTTGCTGATGAACTGCGAGAGGACCGCGCCCGCCGCGTAGGCGCGCAATGGCGTCGAGAGATGCAGCTCCCCGACGGCGTTGTGTACCCAGGGCAATGCCGCGACGCTTCTCAACACAATGAACATGAACACGAAGATCAGCAGCAGAAGCCAGTCGATCTTCAGGACGATTCGCGGTCGCCAGAAGATGAATCCGATGCCGACGCCAATCAGTCCGATGCCCGCTCGATGAGAATCGGCGAGCAGCACGAACGCCGCAAACAACACGACAGCCACGCCAAGCAGCGGACGATCGACAGGATGCGGTTCGGTGTCTTTCGACAAATCAAGCTCGGTGCGCTTGAACGACACCGTGGCCAACGCGTACAGCATCGCCATTAACGCCAGACACAAGGGCGCGAGCGCCAGCACGAATCCGCCGAACGAGACGCCGCTCGTCTGCCAGAGAAACAGATTTTGCGGATTGCCCAAAGGCGTGAGGATCGAGCCTGCGTTGACCGCTATCGCGATGAAAATGACGAGACGTTTGAGCGGCAGCGGCGTCAATTCATTCAACGACAACGCGAGCGGTACGACGACGAACAACGCGACATCGTTGGTGAGCAATGTCGACAGCGCAGCGGCAAGCGCGATCAACAGATACGCGAGTGCGCGCTGCGACCGGATGTGATGGACGACGCGATGCGCGAGCCACATCAGGAATCCTGAATATTCGACGGCCTTCGTCAGGATCAGGAGACCGGCAAGCGTCATCACCGTCTGCCAGTCGACCAACCCGGGCAACGATTCCCATGGACGCGGATGAAAAACCTGCAACGCGACCAATGCAACGACGAGCACGGTGAGAACCGGCTCCTTCGTTGCACAGTGGATGATCGTGCGTAGCAGGTTGCGATGTGGTTTTAGCGCTTGCTCGGCAGCGGGCATTGGCGACGTTGCTTATGCAGCCGCTGCGTTGCCCCGCAAGCGGGCGAGAATCCCTTCCAGCGCATCGAGGTCGCCGAAATCGACGAGCACCTGCCCTCGCCCCCGGCGTCCGAGCTTGATCTTCACCGTAGCGGCGAGCAGATCCGACAGTTCCTCTTCGAGCCGTCGCGTGTCGCGGCCACCGTCGTTGTTCGCTTTCGCCTTGACAGCGGGTACCGCCTTCGTCGTCGCCGTGACCAGCTTTTCGGTTTCACGCACCGACATGCGCTTGTTGACGACCTGGTTCGCGAGTGTGATCTGCGTGGCACCGTCCACGGCAAGCAGTGCACGTGCGTGGCCCATGTCCAGATCGCCGGCGAGCAGCATCGTTTGCACGGGCGACGCCAGATTCAGCAGACGCAGCAGATTCGACACCGCACTGCGCGAGCGCCCTACCGACTCGGCCGCCTGCTCGTGCGTGAAGCTGAACTCATCGAGCAGCCGCTGGATACCCTGCGCCTCTTCCAGCGGGTTCAGGTCCTCGCGCTGGATATTCTCGATAAGCGCCATCGCGGCAGCAGCCTGATCGGGCACATCGCGTACGAGGACAGGCACTTCTTCGAGACCAGCAAGGCGCGCAGCGCGAAAACGCCGCTCACCCGCAATGATTTCAAACTTTTCCGCAGAGACAGGCCGCACCAGAATCGGTTGCATCAGACCCTGCGCGCGAATGCTAGCCGCCAGTTCCTGCAGTGCACCCTCGTCCATGCGGGTGCGCGGCTGATACTTGCCCGCCTGCATCTTGTCGAGCGGCAACGTGTGAGGTGCGCCGTTGATCTTCACCGCTTCCGTGATATCCGCGCTTCCGCCGAGCAGTGCCTCCAGCCCCCTGCCCAACCCCTTCTTCCGTGCTACTGCGTTCATCGTGGTTCCTCGATCCGCTTTGGATGATTGACGCTGCGTCATAGCAGGCGCACCCGCTCGATCATTTCCGCGCCGAACTGCACATAAGCCTGCGCGCCGCGCGATGCGCGGTCGAACACGACACCCGGCAGGCCGTAACTCGGCGCCTCGGCGAGTCGCACGTTGCGCGGAATGACGACGTCGAACACCTTGTCTCCAAAATGCTCTTTCAGTTGTTCCGATACCTGCTGTTGCAGCGTGATGCGTGGATCGAACATAACGCGCAACAGGCCGATCACCTTCAAGTCACGGTTCAGGTTCGCATGCACCTGCTTGATCGTATTGATGAGGTCCGACAGGCCCTCGAGCGCAAAATATTCGCATTGCATCGGGATAACGACGCCGTGCGCGGCGCAAAGGCCGTTCAGCGTCAGCAGCGAGAGCGCGGGAGGACAGTCGATCAGCACGAAGTCGTAGTCCGCCACGACGTGAGAAATCGCCTCCTTGAGCTGACGCTCGCGATTCTCCATGCCCACGAGTTCGACTTCGGCACCGGCAAGTTCGCGGTTCGCCGGCACGACATCATATGAAACGGCTTCCGACTTCACTCGCGCGTCGGCCACCGACACGCCGTCGACCAGCACTTCATATACCGTGTTCTCGCAAGCGGCCTTGTCGACGCCACTACCCATGGTGGCGTTGCCTTGCGGATCGAGATCGATGAGCAGGACCCGCTGTCCCTGCGATGCGAGGCTCGCGGCGAGATTGACCGCGGTCGTCGTTTTGCCGACTCCACCCTTCTGGTTCGCAACGCAGAAGATTTTTGCCATCTGTTAGGTGTCCCTTTGCAGCCTGTTTAATGAAATTTCGATGTGGAAATCAGCCTACCGTGACTTCGATCAGATGCCGCTCGGCATCCAGCGCAGGCACTTTGAGACGAATCACTTGCTTCACGTGGGCGCCATCAGGCAAGCGCTCGATTTCCCCGTCCGGTCGAACGCCCTTCATTGCCCAGATCGCGCCATCGTCCGCGACGAGGTGACGGGCCAGTGTAACGAAATCCGCAAGCTCTGCGAACGCGCGCGAGACAATTACATCGAACTTTCCTGGAACCTCGGCTCCCGGCCGCAGATTTTCGACGCGCCCCGTGACAACCGACAGATTTCCCAAGCCTAGCTCCGCCTTAGCCTGAGACTGGAACGCAGACTTTTTCTGAACGATGTCGTTGACGGTGATCGACCATTCGGGAAACACGATCGCCAGGACGATACCCGGCAGCCCGCCTCCCGAGCCGACGTCCAGCAGCGTCGCGGGGCCAAGTGCGGCCAGATGTGGAACGATCGAAAGTGAATCGAGGATGTGCTGAATCAGCATTTGCCGCGGATCGCGGATCGCCGTCAGGTTATAGACAGCGTTCCACTTGGCCAGCAACGCGACGTAGTCGAGCAATTTGCCCTTTTGTTCCGGGCTCAGCTGGATGTCCAGTTCACGCAGGCCCTCTTCCAGCAGCGCGGCGAGTGCCTCGCGCCCCGCCGTCGTGTCGATACGCGCCGTCATTGAGCCACCGGCGAGTTGTCGGTGCCAGCGCCAGCAGGCTTCTGAGCGCGCCGACCGAGGCCACGCTTCAGGTGAACCATCAGGAGCGAGATAGCGGCTGGCGTGATGCCCGAGATGCGCGACGCCTGGCCGATCGTTTCCGGGCGGAACTGCGTCAGCTTCTGACGCGCCTCGAACGACAGCCCACGGACCTCCGCGTAGTCGAGGTTTTCCGGCAATTTCGTGTTCTCGTGTGCCTCGTTTCGTTCGATCTCACCCGCTTGCCGCTCGATATACCCCTGATATTTGACGCCGATCTCGATCTGCTCCTTGATCTGTGCGAGCAGCACTTCGTCGTTGGCGAGCGCTTCGGCCGGACCGCAGGCGCCTTCGCGCAGCGCGCAGACGCCGTCGTACGACACGCCCGGACGCCGCAGCAGATCGGCGAGGCTGTACTCGTGGTCGATCGGCTTGCCGAGCAATGCCGTCGCTTCCTCAGACGAAAGCGTCTTCGGATTGACCCACGTGGTACGCAGCCGCTCTGTTTCACGTGAAACAGCGTCGCGTTTCCGGCTGAATGCATCCCACCGCTCGTCATCCACCACGCCGAGTTCACGCCCGATCTCGGTCAGACGCATGTCGGCGTTGTCTTCGCGCAGGCTCAAGCGATATTCCGCGCGGCTCGTGAACATCCGATACGGTTCGGAGACGCCACGCGTCACCAGATCGTCAACCAGCACGCCGAGGTAGGCCTGATCGCGGCGCGGGCACCACGCTTCCTTGTCCTGTACATACAGGCCAGCATTGATCCCCGCCAGCAGCCCTTGCGCCGCCGCCTCTTCATAGCCCGTCGTTCCGTTGATCTGACCGGCAAAGAACAGGCCGTTGATCACCTTCGTTTCCAACGATGCTTTCAATCCGCGGGGATCGAAGTAGTCGTACTCGATTGCATAGCCCGGACGCAGGATGTGTGCATGCTCCAGACCGACCATCGAACGAACCAACTCCAGCTGGACGTCGAACGGCAGGCTCGTCGAGATCCCGTTCGGATAGAACTCGTTCGTGGTCAAGCCTTCCGGCTCGAGAAAGATCTGATGCGACTCTTTCGACGCAAACCGATGAATCTTGTCCTCGATCGACGGGCAATAACGCGGGCCAACGCCCTCGATCACGCCCGTGTACATGGGCGAACGGTCCAGACCGCTACGGATGATGTCGTGCGTTTGCGAATTCGTGTGCGTGACCCAGCACGGAACCTGACGCGGATGCTGTTCGACACGCCCAAGGAACGAGAACACGGGGACCGGATCGAGATCGCCCGGCTGCTCTTCCAGCTTCGAGAAATCGATCGTACGGCCGTCGATACGCGGCGGTGTGCCCGTCTTCAACCGGCCCTGCGGCAGCTTCAACTCCTTGAGCCGCGCTGACAGCGACACCGCTGCCGGGTCCCCTGCTCGCCCGCCCGTATAGTTATTGAGGCCGACGTGGATTTTCCCATCGAGGAACGTGCCGGCCGTCAACACGACCGCACGCGAGCGGAAACGAACCCCGACCTGCGTCACAGCGCCGACGACGCGGTCGCCTTCGACCATCAAATCGTCGACAGACTGCTGAAACAGCCAAAGATTCGGCTGATTTTCGAGGCGATGGCGGATCGCCGCCTTGTACAGAATGCGGTCAGCCTGTGCGCGGGTCGCCCGAACGGCGGGCCCCTTCGACGAGTTGAGAATACGGAACTGAATCCCGCCTTCGTCAGTGGCAGCCGCCATTGCGCCGCCGAGCGCGTCGACTTCCTTGACCAGATGGCCTTTGCCAATGCCGCCAATCGACGGATTGCAGCTCATCTGACCGAGGGTTTCGATGTTGTGCGTTAGCAAAAGCGTCTTGTTGCCCATGCGCGCGGACGCCAAAGCGGCTTCCGTGCCGGCATGACCGCCGCCAACGACGATTACGTCAAACTCTGTGGGATAAAGCATCGCGGATCTCACGCGGGATCCAGCGTGAGCCTAAAAGAAAGTATGGGCGAAATTATAGCGGGTTCGCTTTTGGCCCGAATTCCGTCCAGATGGTATAGGACGAAAAAACGGCGTGTTTCACGTGAAACACGCCGCTCGTTTGACAGCCAATCCGCCAAAAATTCCTTTCGCTAGGCGACTTTCTTTGTCAGGCCCAAATATGTTTCGATGACACGCGGATTCTGCGCCAACTCATTCGCCTCCCCTTCCAACGCTAGCTCTCCTGTTTCGAGAACATAGCCATAGTCGGAGATCTGTAGCGCAGCGCGTGCGTTCTGCTCGATCAACAGCGTGGCGACACCCGTCTGACGCAATGCGCTGATGATATGAAAAATCTCTTTCACAATGAGTGGCGCCAGACCCAAGCTCGGCTCATCGAGCATCAGCAGATCCGGCTTGCCCATCAGCGCGCGCCCAACCGCCAGCATTTGCCGCTCGCCGCCCGACAACGTGCCAGCAGCCTGTTTGCGTCGCTCCTTCAGCCGCGGAAAAAGCTGGAACACCGGCTCAAGTTGGTCGAGATAATTCCGCTCGCCAGCGCGCTTGCGCCGATAAGCGCCCAAAACCAGATTGTCCTCGACCGTCATTGCTGAAAACAGCTCGCGCTTCTCCGGCACAAGACACATTCCACGCGCCACGCGCTTCTCGATGGGGACATGGCTGACATCCTCGTCCCGATAGGTGATCGCGCCCTTGGCATGCCCGGTCACGGGCAGCGCGCCCATGATCGCGTTCAGCAGCGTCGACTTGCCCGCGCCGTTCGGACCGATCACCGAGACGATCTGGCCGGGGCGCACCGCGATCTTCGCGCCATGCAGCGCTTCGACCTTTCCATAACGCACGGAAAGGCTGCTCACTTCGAGAATCGGTGCAGCTGTTGTCTGATTCGCCATCACTCCACCCCGCCCAAGTACGCTTCCAGCACGGCCGGATCGTTCTGCACGTCTTGCGGCAAACCTTCCGCGATACGCGTCCCAAACTCCATGACCACCAGCCGATCCGTCAGATTCATCACGAAATCCATATCGTGTTCGACGAGCAGAACGCTCATGCCTTCCTCGCGAAGCTTGCGCAGCAGCGTCGCCAGTTGCTGCTTTTCCTGATAACGCAGGCCGGCTGCCGGCTCATCGAGCAGCAGAAGCGTCGGATCGCAGCACAGCGCCCGTGCAATCTCCAGAATCCGCTGTTTGCCCAGCGCGAGGCTACCCGCCTCATCGTACATATGCTCTTCGAGGCCAACGCGCCGAATCTGGCGAGCCGCTTCCGCCATCAGCCGCGCCTCCTCGGCCGCGTTCAGGCGCGCCACGCTGCGCCACACGCCGGCATGCCCACGCAGGTGCGCGCCGATCGCGACATTCTCCAGCACGGTCATCCCCGGCAGCAGCTTGACATGCTGAAAGGTGCGCCCAATGCCCCTTCTGACGATTTCACGTGAATTGAGCGCATCGATACGTTGGCCCTGAAATGAAATCGAGCCGCTCGTCGGCTGCAGGACGCCTGTGACCAGATTGAAGGTCGTCGATTTGCCTGCGCCGTTAGGCCCAATCAAGCCAATGATCTGCCCCGCCTTCACTTCGAAGCTGACATCGTTCACCGCGACCAGACCGCCGAACTGCTTACGCGCCTTGTCCACCACCAGCAGCGATTCACCCGCAGTCGGCTTGCTGCGCTGCGGCAAAGCATCCGCATGATCTGGCACATGCGCGCGCGGGCCGCGCGGGAACATCCGCGCGACGAACGGCCACACACCTTGGCGCGCATACTGCAAAAGCAGCACCATCAGGACGCCAAACACGATAATTTCGAAGTTGCCGTTTTCACCGAGCAGTTTCGGCAGCAGGGTCTGCAAATAGTCCTGCAGAATCGTCAGGATCGCCGCACCCAGCACCGCGCCCCAGACGTGCGCAACGCCCCCGACCACGGCCATGAACAGAAACTCGATGCCGTGATTGAGGCCGAACGGCGTCGGATTCACCGCGCGCTGCAAATGCGCGTAGAGAAAGCCCGAAATCGCTGCCAGCACCGCTGCGTAGACGAAGATCACGACGCGCATCCACGCCGTATTCACGCCCATTGCCTCTGCCATCAAGCCACCGCCGCGCAGAGCGCGAATCGCACGCCCCGGCCGGCTATTAAGCAGATTCTGAACAGACACCACGGCGCCGAGCACGACGATCCAGATCAGGTAGTAGATATGGCGGCCCGATTCCAGATTGATGCCGAGCACGTTCAACACCGGTATTCCGTTGATCCCGTCGTACTTGCCGAGCATCTCCATATTGCCGAACAGGAAGAACAGCGCGAGACCCCATGCGATCGTTCCGAGCGGCAGGAAGTGGCCCGACAGCCGCATCGTGACGGCGCCCAGCAGCAGCGCAATCAGCGCCGTCAGCACGACGCCGACGATCAGCGCGAGCCACGGTGACACGCCGAACTGCGTCGTCAGATACGCCGTCGTATACGCGCCGACGCCGACGAATGCCGCCTGCCCAAAGCTCGTCATTCCGCCGATACCCGTCAGCAGCACGAGGCCGATCGCCACGATCGAATACAGCCCGATGTAGTTGAGCAGCGTCACCCAGTACTCGGGCACGCGGATCGGCTGCGGTAGCACGGGCAGCGCGAACATGACGACGAGGAACAACCAGAAGAACCTGTTTTTCATGATGCGTTTCATCGCGTCACTCCTCCTCTTCTTCCGCGTGCGGGCTGGCTAGACTCCGCCAGAGCAGCACGGGAATGATCAGCGTGAACACGATCACTTCCTTGTAGGAACTGGCCCAGAACGATGAATAAGACTCCAGCAAGCCGACGAGTATCGAACCCGCAAACGCCAGCGGATAACTGACCAGCCCGCCGATAATCGCCCCTACGAAGCCCTTCAGACCGATCAGGAAGCCCGAGTCGTAGTAGATGGTCGTCAGCGGCGCGACGAGAATCCCGCACAGCACGCCGAGGCCGGCCGCCAGCGTGAACGCGAGCCGACCCGCCTGCGTCGTGCCGATGCCGACCAGCTGCGCGCCGAGCCGGTTCACCGACGTCGCGCGCAATGCCTTGCCGGAAATCGAGCGATCGAAATACACGTACAGCACACCGATCAGCACCACGGCCACACCGATCACCCACACGCTCTGCCCTGAGATCGCCAGGCTGCCGATGTTGAAGGTGGAATCGGTGAAGGCGTTGGTCCGCGAGCCTTCCGCGCCGAACATCACGAGCCCGAGGCCGACCATCGCGAAGTGCACGGCGACGGAGACGATCAGCAGCAACAGCGTCGTCCCTTCGGCAACTGGCTCGTAGGCGAGGCGATAGACGAACGGCCCCATCGGCACCACGATCAGCAGCGTCAGCGCGATCTGCGCGAGCATCGGCAGCGGCTGCATGAATACGCCGCGCGTGACCGCGTAGACGGCAACGGGAAACAGCAGATACTTGCCGACCAGCATCACGAGTGCGCGCGCCGCATGACGCCGCCGCTCCGCGTGCCGCGCCATGCCGATCACCTCGACCACGAAGCACGCGAGCCCCATCGCCATCAGCAGCCAGCATGTCGCCGGAAACTTCTGTGTCTGCAATGCGGCGAGCGTCAGCGCGCCATACGACACGAACTCCCCTTGCGGGATGAAAATGGCGCGCGTCACGGAGAACACCAGCACCAACGCGAGCGCGAGCAATGCGTAGATCGCGCCGGTCGTGATGCCGTCCTGCGCGAGGATCGCCGCAATTGATAGATCCATACTTCCTCGTCCTGGAACGTCGAAATCGAAACTAAGAAACGATGAGAGCTGGCTGACCGACCACCAGCCACGAAGCGAAGCTGAAACACATAAAACAACTGCCGCGCCTGAGATACGGCGCGGCAGGGCTTGCCATTGTTATCGATCAGAAATGGCCGCGTGGCTTAAGAGTCTTCGCATACGCCGGCCACCACGCATTGCGCGAGAGGCGCGTACCGTCTTAGTCGTTTTGGAGTTTCCACTTGCCATCAGAAATCTCGACGATTACGCGTGCGCGCTTGTCGAGACCGTTGTGGTCGGTGGGCGTCGTGTTCATGATGCCGTGCGAAAGTGGCAAGTCCTTGACGTTCTCGAGCGCTTCACGCAATGCGACGCGGAACGCTTCCGTGCCCGGCTGGCCCTTCTTCAGCGCCTCGGGAATCGCACGCTGGAGCATCTGGCCGGCATCCCACGCGTGACCGCCGAAGGTCGCCACCGTACCCACGCCATAGGCCTTCTCATACGCGTTCTTGTACGCGAGCGACGACTTCTTCACCGGGTTCGAATCGGGCAACTGATCGGCGACGAGAATCGGGCCTGCGGGCAGCAATTCGCCTTCGCAATCCTTGCCGCACACGCGCAGGAAGTCGTTGTTCGCGACGCCGTGCGTCTGATAGATCTTGCCCTTGTAGCCGCGCTCCTTGAGCGCCTTCGCTGGCAGCGCGGACGGCGTGCCCGCGCCGGCGATCAGCACCGCGTCCGCATTCGATGCAGCGAGCTTCAGCACCTGCCCCGTCACCGATGCATCGGTGCGGTTATAGCGTTCATTCGCGACGATCTTCAGATGATGGGCTTCCGCCGCCTTGCTGAACACGTTGTACCAGTTCTCGCCATAGGCATCTGCGAAGCCGATGAACGCCACCGTCTTCACGCCGTGCTTCTCCATGTACTCGGCGATCGCATCGGCCATCAGACCGTCGTTTTGCGGCGTCTTGAACGCCCATGAACGCTTCGCATCCATCGGCGAGATGATGGCCGCCGATGCCGCGAGCGAGATCACCGGCGTCTTGCCTTCGGAAGCGGGGTCTAGCATGGCGAGCGAGTTCGGCGTGACCGTCGAGCCGATGATCGCATCGACGTGATCTTCATCGATCAGCTTGCGCGTGTTCTGCACGGCGCGGCTCGTATCCGATGCGTCGTCGAGCACGATGTACTGCACGCTCTTGCCCGCGATTTCCTTCGGCAGCAGCGCAATCGTGTTTTTCTCAGGGATGCCGAGCGATGCAGCCGGTCCCGTCGTGGACAGCGTGACCCCGATCTTCACCTGCGCCATCGCCGCACTTGCTCCGCACACGAGCGCCATCGCGATCGCGGTACGGACCCATTGCTTTGTCGTTTTCATTGCTCGTCTCCAAACGCTTTAAATGCGTGTCGTAATCCGGTTCAGGAACCGGGTAACTGAATCTAGTTATCGGGTATAAGCCTGCCAAGCATGGTTTTCCCTGCTCGTTGCAATTGCGTCAAACGTCAAACGCAGGCTCTACCGCTTTCGTCACTCCCCTACCCATTGCACGGCTTTTTTATTCAGACATCTCGCGTGCAATAAAAAAGACGCGTCAACTGCTCGCGTCTTTTTTTGTGAATTCGAGTTCGTTAATTCGCCTCGTTTAATCGGAAGCAAGCTTCCATTTGCCGTCGACGATTTGCACCATCACACGTGCGCGCTGATCGAGACCCGCGTGATCGTTCACGCTCATGTTGAAGATACCGTGCGAGCCCGGCAGATCTTTCGTGTCTTCGAGCGCGACGCGCAATGCTTCACGGAATTGCGGCGTACCCGGCTGGCCCTTCTTCAAAGCGATGGGAATGGCGTGCTGCAGAAGCAGACCCGCGTCCCATGCGTGACCGCCGAACGTCGAGATCGAACCCGCGCCGTTGGCGCCTTCATAGGCGTGCTTATAGGCGAGCGAAGCCTTCTTCACAGGATTCGAATCGGGCAGCTGATCGGCGACGAGCAGCGGGCCGGCGGGCAGATACGTGCCTTCGCAATCCTTGCCGCACACGCGCAGGAAGTCGTTATTCGCAACGCCGTGCGTCTGATAGTACTTGCCCTTGAAGCCGCGCTCGCGCAGTGTCTTTTCCGGCAATGCGGCCGGCGTGCCCGCACCGGCGATGAGCACGGCATCCGGGTTCTGCGACATCATCTTCAGCACCTGGCCCGTCACGGACGCATCGTTGCGCGCGAAACGTTCATTCGCGACGACCTTGATCTTCTTGAGATCGGCGGCCTTGGTGAATTCCTTGAACCAGCTCTCGCCGTACGCATCCGAGAAGCCGATGAAAGCCACCGTCTTCACGCCGTGGTTCGACATGTGTTGTGCAATCGCCGTCGCCATCAGAATGTCGTTCTGCGGCGTCTTGAAGACCCACGAGCGCTTCGCATCCATCGGCTCGACGATCGACGCCGCTGCCGCCATCGAGATCATCGGCGTTTGCGTTTCGTTGGCGATGTCGATCATGGCCAGCGAGTTCGGCACGACAGTCGAGCCGATCAACGCGTCGACGTGATCTTCACTGGTGAGCTTGCGTGCGTTCTTGACGGCTTGCGTCGAGTCGGTTGCATCGTCGAGCACGATGTAGTCGATTTTCTGGCCCGCGATTTCCTTCGGCAGAAGTGCGCTGGTGTTCTTCTCCGGAATGCCGAGCGAGGCCGCGGGCCCCGTCGCCGATACCGTCATGCCGATTTTCACGTCCGCGAATGCCGCGCCGCTATAGGTTGCGCACACGCCTGCCGCGACGAGTGCCGCGCTGATCCACCGCAATGCCGACTTCATTCCGCTCCTCTACGCCCCGATGTTCGAATGGATTCGAATGTTTCCAAAGGCCGACCCGATGGTCGGCGAATGGCGAGTGTAGCGGAGGCATACCGCAGGCGGCAAGCGCTTTGAAGGCTTTGAATCTTTGGGGAAAAATGCCGGGCGCAGCGAGAGAGAAAACGCCAGATTTACAACGCCGCGCGACGCAGAAAGGCGCGCTGAAGAAGATGAGTTTTGAACGGAAAAAGTAAAAAGCGCTGTTGGATTTCGTCCAACAGCGCTTTTGTATGGGCACTTATGCGCCTCATGTCTCCTCGTTCTCCACCTGCAAAATTCGGTGCATCAGAACTGTGTGAAGATTAAACGGGGGACGCTTCACGAGCAACTAGCATTTACCCTAGTGGTGCAGCGCCGCACAAAATTGGGGCGCATTCTTGTAGTTTCGCTCCATGTTCGCGTCATTTCGCAGCGGCTAACCCTTACTTCGGATCGCAAACTAATTTCCTGGCCCACTCAGGCGCGCAACGGTTTGACCCGCTGCACGATCTCGCCGACGATGCCGCGCCGGAACGCCAGCACGCACGCGATGAAAATAAGCCCTGTGACGATCGTCGCCGACTCACCGAGTGAACGGAACCACTCAACACCCGTCACCGACGCCAGCCCGCTGCCGATATCGCCAAGCCGGTCTTCCAGCGCGACGATCAACGCGGCGCCGAGCAACGGACCGAACAGCGTGCCCATGCCGCCCACCAGCGTCATCAGCACGACGAGGCCCGACATCGTCCAGTACGCATCGCCGAGCGTTTCGAAGCCAAGCACCAGTACCTTGAGCGAGCCGGCAAGACCCGCAAGACCCGCCGACAGAATGAACGCCAGCAGCTTGAAGCGGTTCGTATCATAGCCGAGCGAGATCGCGCGAGGCTCGTTCTCCTTGATCGCGATCAGCACCTGCCCGAACGGCGAATGCACGATCCTCACGATCAGCAGGAACGCGAGCACCATCACGGCCAGCACGACGAAGTACAGCGTCAGGTCCGAAGACAGGCTCAACGTGCCGAACAGCTTGCCGCGCGGCACGCCTTGCAGGCCATCTTCGCCATGTGTGAACGGAGCCTGCAGGAACACGAAGTAGACCATCTGCGCGAGCGCGAGCGTCACCATCGCGAAGTAAATGCCCTGTCGGCGAATCGCGAACAGACCGACCACAAAGCCCAGTAGGGTCGCCGCCGCCACGCCCGCTATCACGCCAACTTCGGGCGACATGCCGAGCGTCTGGATCGTGTAACCGGTGATATAGCCGGCCGTCGCGAGAAACATTGCGTGTCCAAACGACAGCAGGCCCGTATAGCCGATCAGCAGATTGAACGCGGCCGCGAACAACGCAAAGCACAACACCTTCATCACGAACACGGGATACGCGCCAACAAACGGCGCGACGATCAGCGCGACCAGCAGCAGAACGTAGAGCGCTTTTCTCTGCATCATTTTTCCTTGCCGAAGAGACCCGCCGGACGCACGAGCAACACGAGCGCCATGATCACGAAGACCACGGTCGCCGACGCTTCCGGATAGAACACGCGCGTGAACCCTTCGATCACGCCCAGCAACAGGCCCGTGAGAATCGACCCCATGATCGAGCCCATGCCGCCGATCACGACGACCGCGAACACCGTGATGATCATCGGCTGGCCCATCAGCGGCGATACCTGAATGACGGGCGCCGCCAGCACGCCGGCAAACGCGGCCAGCGCGACGCCGAAGCCATACGTGAGCGTGACCATCATCGGTACGTTAACGCCGAATGCCTCGACGAGCTTCGGGTTCTCCGTGCCCGCGCGCAGATACGCGCCAAGACGCGTCTTCTCGATCACGAACCACGTCGCGAAGCACACGATCAACGACGCGACGACCACCCACGCGCGATAGTTCGGCAGAAACATGAAGCCGAGATTGGTTGCGCCCGCAAGCGCCGACGGCACGTCGTACGGCTGCCCCGACGAACCGTAGATCGAATGGAACACGCCTTCGACGACGAGCGTCAGCCCGAATGTGAGCAACAGGCCGTAGAGGTGGTCGAGCTTGTACAGCCAGCGCAGCATCGAACGTTCGATCACGATGCCGAACAGCCCGACCAGCACGGGCGCGAGCACGAGCATCACCCAGTACGGCAGACTGAAATACGACAGGCCCATCCACGTGAGCATCGCACCCAGCATGAACAACGCGCCATGCGCGAAGTTGATCACGTTGAGCAGACCGAAGATCACCGCCAGCCCCAGACTCAGAATCGCGTAGAACGAACCGTTCACGAGACCGAGCAGCAACTGGCTGAGCATCGCCGGAAGCGGAATGCCAAAGATATCCATTGAATCCGCCGTCAGAATGATATCGACGCAGTTCACTCACGAGACACAACGGGCGGCGCTGCGCCGCCCGTTACATCTTCGCTGCGAACCGCTTACTTCCAGAGCGCGCAGCGCGACTCCGCTTTCGTTCCGAATGCCTGATCGCCTGGAATCGTCGCGGTGATCTTGTAGTAATCCCACGGCTCTTTCGATTCCGACGGCTTCTTCACTTCCATCAGGTACATGTCGTGGATCATGCTGCCGTCCTGACGGATGTAGCCCTTCGCGTAGAAATCGTCGATCTTCGTCTTGCGCAGTTGATCCATCACCTTGTCGCTGTCGGTCGTGCCAGTTGCCTGCACGGCCTTCAGATAAGTGGTGACGGCCGAATAGTCCGCTGCCTGCAGGCTGGTCGGCATCTTCTTCATCTTGTCGAAGTAGCGCTGCGCCCACTTGCGGGTATTGGCGTCCTTGTTCCAGTACCAGCTATCGGTGGCGACCAGACCTTGCGTCGTTTCAAGTCCGAGGCTGTGAATATCGGTCAGGAAGATCAGCAGCGCGGCGATCTTCATCGACTTCGTCACGCCGAATTCCTTGGCGGCCTTGATCGAGTTGATCGTGTCGCCACCCGCGTTCGCGAGACCCAGCACCTGCGCCTTCGATCCTTGCGCCTGCAACAGGAACGACGAGAAATCCGATGCCGACAGCGGATGACGCACCGTGCCGAGCACCTGTCCGCCATTCGCCTTCACCACGTCCGACGTGTTCTTTTCGAGCGCCTTGCCGAACGCGTAGTCCGCAGTCAGAAAGTACCAGGTCTTGCCGCCCTGCTTCGTCACGGCCGAACCCGTGCCTTTTGCGAGCGCCATCGTGTCGTACGCGTAGTGCACCGTGTACGGCGTGCATTGCTCGTTGGTCAGGTTGTCCGCGCCTGCGCCGATGTTGATGTACGGAACCTTCTTTTCACCCGCAACCTGATTGGTCGACAACGCAGTGGCCGAATTCGTGCCGCCGATGATCACGTTGACGCCGTCGCGGTCGATCCATTCACGTGCACGCGACGCGGCGATATCCGCCTTGTTCTGGTGATCGGCGTAGACCAGCTCGACCGTCTTGCCGTTGACCTTGCCGCCGAAATCGGCAATCGCCATGCGGATCGCCTCGAGGCCACCCTGGCCATCGATATCCGCATACAGACCGGAAAGATCGGTGATGTAGCCGATCTTGACGGTCGCGCCATCCGCGGCCTGCGCGTTACCCGCAGCGAACATCGTGCCCGCGGCGGCCGCAAAGCAGACTGCTGACAACCTGGCGAAGTTCTTCAGTTTCATGCGTGTCTCCTGTTTCCATGCTTGTGGTTATCAGAGGCATCTGGGTATGTCGTGCGTCGCAGTTCCCATGACGACCCCGATTGCTGGTCGGGATGCGTCCACCCCACTTAGACGCCGAGCAAATCGTGCAGCACCGGCATTTTGCTTTCGAGTTCCTTTGCTCCGAAATGCTCGACGATGCGTCCATGCTCCATCACATAGAAACGATCGGCGAGCGGCGCGGCAAAGCGGAAGTTCTGTTCGACCATCACGATCGTGTAGCCGCGCGCTTTCAATGTGACGATCATGCGCGCGAGCGCCTGGACGATCACGGGGGCAAGGCCTTCGGAGATTTCATCCAGCAACAGCAGGTTCGCGCCCGTGCGAAGGATGCGCGCCACGGCCAGCATCTGTTGCTCGCCACCCGACAGGCGCGTGCCCTGGCTCATGCGCCGTTCCTGGAGATTGGGAAACATCTGGTAGATCTCGTCGATCGACATCATCAACGACTTGTCGCCGACGGGCGGCGGCAACATCAGATTTTCCTCGCACGACAGGCTCGAAAAAATGCCGCGCTCTTCCGGGCAATACCCGACGCCGCAATGCGCGATGCGGTGCGTCGCCATCGAAATCGTTTCGCGTCCGCCGACGCGGATCGAGCCCGTACGCCGGCCCGTCAGGCCCATGATCGCGCGCAGCGTCGTGGTGCGGCCCGCGCCATTGCGGCCGAGCAGCGTGACGACTTCACCGCGGCTGACGGTCAGATCGACGCCATGCAGGATGTGCGATTCGCCGTACCACGCCTGCAGCCCCGCGATTTCCAGCGCGGGTTCGCCGCTCACCACACTGACCGATGCGTCTTCCTGTTCGCTCACTGTGCTCATGCATGCGCTCCGGCAAGCGCCGCGTCCGCACTGCCCATATAGGCCTGCATGACGAGCGGGTTCTTCGAGACTTCCGCGTACGTGCCTTCGGCGAGCACCTCGCCGCGTTGCAGGACGGTAATCGTGTCGGAGATGCCGGCTATCACATTCATGTTGTGTTCGACCATCAGGATCGTGCGACCCGCCGATACTTTTTTGATCAGCGCGGTCACGCGGTCGACGTCTTCATGCCCCATGCCTTGCGTCGGTTCGTCGAGCAGCATCAGTTCGGGTTCCATGCCGAGCGTCGTGGCGATTTCGAGCGCGCGTTTGCGCCCATACGACAGTTCGACGGCGGGCACATCGGCGAAATCGGTCAAGCCTACCTGAGTGAGCAGATCGATCGCGCGGTCGTCGAGTTGACGCAATGTGCGTTCGCTTCTCCAGAAATGAAACGCCGAGCCGAGCTGACGTTGCAGACCCACGCGCACATTCTGCAATGCCGTCAGATGCGGAAATACAGCGGAAATCTGAAAGGAGCGGATGATGCCGCGACGCGCGACCTGCGCTGGACGTTCGCCCGTGATGTCGATACCGTCAAAGACGATCTGACCCGCAGTGGGCACGAGAAATTTGGTGAGCAGATTGAAGCAGGTGGTCTTGCCTGCGCCGTTCGGCCCGATGAGCGCATGGATCGAACCGCGCTTCACGCGCAGGTTCACACCGTTGACTGCGGTAAAACCCTTGAACTCACGAGTGAGCCCGCGCGTTTCGAGTATCGTATCGCCGAGAATCATGTTCCCTTCCATGCGAAGTAAGGCGAAGCATTACCGCGTTTTATTCCGCGCTGAAACGGCGCGACTGTTATTGGCGATGACACCCCCGTGCCAATCGTGGCGTGGTGCACCAATGCGGACGGTAATCCATGCCGCACCACGCAGCATGGATGCCATTGTCGCGCCAATGATGCAGCGCAATCATTGGGATTTGCACTTAGTGTTTAATTCGACCTTCACTGCGCAAAACGTTAAACGTTGCGTGTCATGCAACGGACATCGGAGACGGGGCGCGGGTTTCGATGCTGTGACTGTCTCTTTGCGCACGACGGTCTGCGCGAATCATGTCGCTCGCGCGTTCCGCGATCATCAGTGTCGGCGAGTTCGTGTTCCCTGAGGTAATCGTGGGCATCACGGATGCATCGACCACGCGCAGTCCTTCGACACCGATCACACGCAAGCGGCTATCCACGACCGCGCCGGGATCATTCAATGTGCCCATCCGGCATGTACCGACGGGATGGAAGATGGTGGTACCGACCTGCCCCGCCGCGATCTGCAATTCTTCCTCGGTCTGAAACTGGATGCCGGGCAAGATCTCTTCGGGCCGATACGGCTTCAGTGCAGGCGACGCCGCAATGCGCCGCGTGAGACGCAACGCGTTCGCAGCGACGTGACGGTCATACTCCGTCGAAAGATAGTTCGGCGCGATCAGCGGCGCGGCGTGCGGATTGCGTGATTCGATATGCACGCTGCCGCGCGAAGTCGGACGCAAATGACAGACCGATGCCGTGAACGCGTTGAAGCGATGCAAAGGTTCGCCGAACTTGTCGAGCGAAAGCGGTTGCACGTGATACTCGAGATCGGAACGCGTCAACGATCTGTCGTTCACATCGGACTTCGCAAACGCGCCGAGTTGCGACGGCGACATCGACATCGGCCCGCTTTGCATCAGCAGATACTGCAGCCCGATCATCATCTTGCCCCACCAGTGCGCGGAGGCCGTATTCAACGTGCGCACGCCGTGCACCTTATACGCCATACGCAACTGCAAATGGTCCTGAAGATTTTCACCGACGCCGCGCAGATCGTTCACGACCTCGATGCCGAGATTCTGCAGACGCGCGCCATTACCGATGCCCGACAGCTCGAGTAATTGCGGCGAGTTCACCGCGCCCGAACTCATGACGACTTCAATGCGCGCCTTCGCGATGTACTCGACATCGCCGCCGCGATATTCGACACCGACGCAGCGCTTGCCTTCGAATACAACGCGTTGCGTGTGCGCGCCCGTGATGACCGTGAGATTCGGCCGCTGCATCGCAGGCCGCAAAAAAGCCTTCGATGCATTCCAGCGAATGCCGCGCTTCTGGTTCACATCGAAATAGCCGACGCCCGTGTTGTCGCCGCGATTGAAATCGTCGGTGGCGGGAATGCCGGCTTCCTGCGCGGCCTCGGCGAACTTCTCCAGAATCTTCCATTTGAGGCGCTGCTTTTCCACGCGCCATTGACCGCCCGCGCCGTGGAATTCATTTGCACCGCCATGATGGTCTTCGCTACGTTTGAAGACAGGCAGTACGGCATCCCACGACCACGACGAATCTTCCGTCACACGCGCCCATTCGTCGTAGTCTTCGCGCTGGCCGCGCATGTAGATCATGCCGTTGATCGACGAGGAGCCCCCCAATACACGGCCCCGCGGATACGACAATGCACGTCCGTTGAGTCCCGGTTCTGCCTGCGTTTTATAGAGCCAATCAGTGCGCGGATTGCCGATGCAATAGAGGTAACCGACAGGCACGTGAATCCAGTGATAGTCGTCCTTGCCGCCTGCTTCTAGCAGCAGCACGGTGACGTCGGGATCTTCAGTCAGGCGATTCGCAAGCACACAACCTGCCGTGCCCGCACCAATGACGATGTAGTCGAATTCGCCTTCGAGTTTTCTTGCTGTCGTGCTCACCCTTGTCTCCTTCGCATGGCCACGTTGCATGGCATCTGATTGCGCTTTGGGCGTTTGTGTCGCTACTGCTTTTTGTTTATCAACACCACATGCGATGCGCACGGCACTGCGCTATTGAAAACGCAATGCCGTGACCATTCCAATCTACTGATTCGCGTTACTTCGCAACAGGCATCGTGAACTCGGCGCCCTTCGCGATACTGTCCGGCCAGCGCTGCATGATGCTCTTGTAGCGCGTATAGAAGCGCACGCCTTCTTCGCCATACGCGTGGTGATCGCCGAACAGCGACCGCTTCCAGCCGCCGAACGAGTGCCATGCCATCGGTACGGGAATCGGCACGTTGATGCCAACCATGCCGATCTGAATCTGACGCGAGAACGCACGCGCGACGCCGCCATCCGACGTGAACAGCGACACGCCGTTCGCAAACTCGTTCTTGTTGATGAGTTCGACAGCCGAAGCAAAATCGGGCACGCGCACCACGCACAACACCGGGCCGAAGATTTCTTCTCGATAGATCTTCATGTCGGTCTTCACATCGTCGAACAATGTGCCGCCGAGGAAGAAGCCTTTCTCGTGACCCGGCACCTTGTGCCCGCGTCCATCGACCACCAGCTTTGCGCCCGCCTCGATGCCCGCGTCGATATAACCCGACACTTTCTCGCGATGCGCCGCCGTCACGAGCGGACCCATTTCGGCTTCGCCTTCCATGCCGTTCATGATCTTCAGCGTCTTCACGCGCGGCGTGAGCCTGTCGATCAGTTCGTCGGCGATATGACCGACTGCGACTGCAACCGAAATCGCCATGCAACGCTCGCCCGCCGAACCATAGGCCGCGCCGATCAATGCATCGACGGCCTGATCGAGATCCGCATCCGGCATTACGACGAGATGATTTTTCGCACCGCCCAAGGCCTGCACGCGCTTACCGTGCTTCGTGCCTTCCGTGTAGATGTATTCGGCGATCGGCGTCGAGCCGACAAACGACAATGCGCTGACATCGGGATGCGCGAGCAATGCATCGACGGCCACCTTATCGCCGTGCACGACGTTGAACACGCCATCCGGCAAGCCCGCTTCTTTCAGCAATTCGGCAAGGCGGATCGACGCCGACGGATCGCGCTCAGACGGCTTCAATACGAACGTATTGCCGCATGCGATCGCGACCGGGAACATCCAGCACGGGACCATCATCGGAAAGTTGAACGGCGTGATGCCCGCGACCACACCCAACGACTGACGCAGATTCCAGTTGTCGATGCCACCGCCGATCTGATCGGTGAAGTCGGTCTTCAACAGATTCGGAATGCCGCACGCGAATTCGACGATCTCGATGCCGCGCATGACTTCGCCCTTCGCGTCCGAAAACACCTTGCCGTGCTCGCGCGTGATCAGTTCGGCGAGTTCGTCGTGGTGACGGTCGAGCAATTCCTTGAACTTGAAGAGCACGCGTGCGCGCTTGATCGGCGCGGTTTCGCTCCACGCGGGAAAAGCGGCCTTTGCGGCGGCAACGGCTGCATCGACTTCGGTGACGCTGGCGAGCGGCACGCGCGACGACACTTCGCCTGTCGCCGGATTGAACACGTCGCCGAAACGCTGGCTCGTGCCATCGATAGGATGGCCGTTGATCACGTGCGTCAGCGCGCGCACCTTCCCTTGATCTGTCTCGCTCATGGTGTCTCCTGTATAGGGCTTTCTGATGGTCGATGCTGCGGCGCAATGCGGCGCGCTTTCGCATGATCGTTCCAGCGTAATCGGCAAGTGCATCGCAAATCCAATCAGAAATGCTCAAATGCGATATAAGGCGCGTTAATATCAGCGGATGGATCTCACCCTGCTCCGCGCCTTTGCGACGGTGGCGCGCGAAGGCAATCTGACGCGCGCTGCCACGCAATTGCATTTGACCCAGCCCGCCGTCAGTCTGCAGATCAAGAACCTGCAGACGGCGCTCGGCGTGACGCTATTCACGCGCACATCGCACGGGCTTGCGCTCACGCGCGACGGTCAGGCGCTGTTGCCGCATGCAGAGCGCGCGCTGGCGGCCGCGAACGACGTCGAACGGGCGGCCGCCACGCTGCGCCAGGAAGTGCGCGGGCGGCTGCGCATCGGCACGATTCTCGACCCCGCGTTTCTGCGGCTTGGCGGGTTTCTTAAGCAGCTTGTCGAGACGTGGCCGCACATCGAAACGCAACTGCGGCACGGCATGTCCGGCTGGGTACGCGACCAGGTCCGCGCGGGCGAACTCGACGTCGGTTATTACATCGGCCAGCCGGACGAGGACGAACCGCGCGACAGCGCGATCTTCCACGCCGTTACGCTGACCCACTTCCAGTACCGCGTGCTGGCGCCGCCCGGCTGGAAAGATCGCATGAAAGGCGCGCGCGACTGGCGTGCGCTCGCTTCGTTTCCGTGGATCTGGACGCCCCCCGCGTCCGCGCACAACCGGCTGCTGACGCGCCGCTTCGCCGATGCCGGCGTCAAGCCCATCAAGGTTGCGGAAGTCGATCAGGAACCGTCGATGCTCGATCTCGTCAAATCGGGCGTAGGACTCACGCTCGCGCGCGATTCGACCGCGCTTGCCGAGGCGCACGCGCACGCGCTGACGATCGTCGAAGGCATCACGGTGCCGACGGAGTTGACGTTCATCACGCTCGCCGCGCACAAGGACGAGCCGGCGATCGCCGTGGCATTGAAGCTGATCGAACAGCAGTGGTCGGCATAAGCGAAGCGAGTGGAACGAGCATCGCGTAGCGCGAAAAGCAGCGTCGCGCGATATGAGCCGACCTCATGACACAGCGACGGTTTTGCACCCTTCACGTGCCGTGGCCTTTAACCACATCGTCATGGGCTTTTTGCTAGATTGACGCTTTGCCCGCTTTTCCCCCGCTGTTTTCCGTACCCCTTTGGTCTCTGCCGACCGGTTTGCGCACTCAGGCAATCGGGGCGAACCCGTTGTCGTCAGAAGCCGTCCACGTTCACCTTTCGACAGGAGCTTCACATGGCACGCAACATCGAAATCAAAGCTCGCGCGCAGCACTTCGAGCAGCTTCGCGAGCGCGCCGCTGCGCTTTCGCCTGACGCTCCTCTGATTTTTCGCCAGCAGGACTTTTTCTACGACGTGCCGCGCGGCCGTCTGAAGCTGCGCCAGTTCGACGACGGCACGCCCGCCGAACTGATCTTCTATCAGCGCGACGACCGCGACGGCCCGAAGGCGTCGTACTACACGCGCAGCCCGGTGACGAACCCCGAAGCGATGCACTCGCTGCTCGCCACTGCACTCACGACGCGCGGCATCGTCACGAAGGAGCGCCACGTCTATATCGTCGGGCGCACGCGGATTCACCTGGATCGCGTCGACGGTCTCGGCGATTTCGTCGAACTTGAAGTCGTGCTCGCGCAGGATGACGACGAAGAAGGTGGCGAAAAGGAAGCGCACGCCGTGTTCTCGAAGCTCGGCGTGCCGGAATCGGACCTGGTCGCCGTCGCCTATGTGGATATGCTGAATCAGGAGCCGTTGAAGGCCGCCTGATCGCCGATATGCCGCGAGGTCAGACGGCGGCCGCGCCCGGCGTCAGATGACCGAGCGGCAATGGGCCGTTGCGCTTGAAGGTGGTCAGCACGATATACGAGCGCACGCTGTCGACGCCCGGCACCCGCATCAGCTTCTTCATCACGAACGACGACAGCGCGTTCAGATCCGGCGCGACGATGCGTAGCAGGTAATCCGCGTCGCCAACCACTGCGTGGCACTCCAGCACCTCGGGCAGCACGTCGATCTGCTGCTGGAACTGCTCGATGATCGAATCGCCGTGGTGTTTCAGCTTCAGGCTCGTGAAGGCCGTCACGCCGAGCCCGAGCTTTTCCGGCCGCAGCACCACGCGATACCCGTCGACCACGCCGATCGACTCCAGCCGCTGCAAGCGCCGCCCGATCTGCGATGGCGACAGCGGCACCTGCTCGCCGAGTTGCTGGTGCGTCGCGCGCCCGAAGCGTTGCAGGACATCGAGCAGCGCCAGATCGAAGTGATCGAGTTCTAGCATGTAAATTCTCCGCATGAATTGGCGATCTAATGCACGATTATCGCATCATCGCCGTGCGATTCGGAAAACATGCGCCCTTTCCGCGCGTTACCCGCTCTAGACTTGCACGATATCCACTTAGCCGGCGAGCCGCGCCAGTCAGTCATTCGTCATGTCAGTCCCGAACACCGCGAAGCTCAAGGAGCAATTCGACGCCGGCCTCGAAACCCGTGCCGACTTCACCATCGACCAGCCGACGCATCGCTACGGCGCCGTCGATCACGCGGTGTGGAAGCAGCTCTATACGCGGCAGACGGCGCTGCTCAAAGGGCGCGTGTGCGACGCGTTTCTGGAAGGCGTCGAACGGCTGAATCTGTCGCCGGAACGCGTGCCTTCGTTCGAAGCGATCAACGAACAGCTAATGCCCGCCACTGGCTGGCAGATCGTTGCCGTGCCTGGTCTCGTGCCGGATCAGGTGTTCTTCGAGCATCTGGCGAACCGCCGCTTTCCCGTGACGTGGTGGATGCGCCGCCCGGACCAGCTCGACTATCTGCAGGAGCCTGACTGCTTCCACGATCTGTACGGCCACGTGCCGCTGCTGATCAACCCCGTGTTCGCCGACTACATGCACGCGTATGGCCGCGCGGCCCTCGCTGCGAACGACGCGAATGCGCTGCCGCTGCTCGCGCGCCTGTATTGGTACACAGTCGAGTTTGGCCTGATCCGCGATGAAGCAAGTCCGAATGGCGTGAAAATCTACGGAGCGGGCATCGTGTCGAGCAAAGGCGAAACGCTCTACAGCCTGCAAAGCGACGCGCCCAATCGCATCGGGTTCGATCTCGAACGCGTGATGCAGACGCAGTACCGGATCGACACGTTTCAGAAGACCTACTTCATGATCGACGATTTCTCGCAACTGTTCGACGTCGCGCGTACCGATTTCGCGCCGCTGCTGGCCAGGCTCACGCATGCGGCACCGTTCCCGGCAGGCGTAGTACTCAGCACCGACACCGTCATCACGCGTGGCACAGGCGAAGGCTGGGAGACGGACGGCGACATCTGACGTAACGCGCTGCAGCAACCCTTCAACCGTGAAAAAATAGGACGACCGCGCATGCGTCGATGCATGCGGCATCGGCGCGGCCAGGCGCGCCTTCAAGAGGTGACACGATGATCCAGAAACTCTCTCCCGAGCAACGCACGACGCAGGTCGCTCAACTCGACGGCTGGCAAAACGTCGAAGGCCGCGACGCAATCAAACGGCAATTGAAGTTCGTGGACTTCAACGCAGCATTCGGCTTCATGACGCGCGTCGCGATCAAGGCCCAGGAGATGGACCATCATCCGGAATGGTTCAACGTCTACAGCAACGTCGAGATCACGCTATCGACGCACGAAGCAAATGGAATCACCGAGCGCGACATTCGCCTCGCACGTTTTATCGATGAAATTGCGGCGGGAAGTGACTTGAGCCGTTGATCGGACGAATGCCGGTGACGCTCCAAAACCCTGACGAAAACCCGTTATGAAAGCGTTTTGCAGGTAATCAGGCCACCAAACCTTCACTTCTTTAGGCGATTCTTAAGGGACACGTAAGAATCCCACGCGGCGCGGGCAATCTCGTCCATTCCTTCCTGCGGCAGCACGGTCTGTCGCTGTACAATCATCAGCGCATACGGCTTGGAGAGCGCGCTTGCCTCCTTGCACAGAACGAGTTCGTCACCGCTCGAAGGCGAGCGGGAACGCCAGAAATTGATCGCGGCTTCCAGTTCGTAGATCGTAATATCGGACATGGCTGGCAGATCTGTTGAAGGCCGCATCGACGGCACGCCGCACGGCATTCTGTGCAGCAGGCGCCCCGGCGAACCGCGTGCCCCTTGCCCAACCCATTGTACTTGAGCGAAACCCATGCGACTCCTTCTGATCGAAGACGACCGCCCTATCGCGCGCGGCATCCAAAGCAGTCTCGAACAAGCCGGCTTCACGGTCGACATGGTCCACGACGGCATCTTCGCCGAACAGGCCCTCACACAAAACCGCCATGAGCTCGTGATCCTCGATCTGGGTCTGCCCGGCATCGACGGCATGACGCTGCTCTCGCGTTTCCGTCAGAGCAACCGTCATACGCCCGTGATCGTGCTGACCGCGCGCGACGAACTGAACGACCGCGTGCAAGGCCTCAACTCCGGCGCCGACGACTACATGCTGAAGCCGTTCGAACCCGCGGAACTCGAAGCGCGTATTCGCGCCGTGATGCGCCGCAGCGGACCTCATGGCGACATGCCGCGTCCGGAAGTGTCGCTGGGTGGCGTGCGTCTGTCGGGTGTGGATCGCCGCATCTTCAACGACGACAAGCCGCTCGAACTGTCGCCGCGCGAATTCGCGGTGCTGGAAATGCTGTTGCTGCGCCATGGCCGCGTGGTCAGCAAGGCGCAACTGCAGGATCACCTGACGCACTTCGGCGGCGATCTCGGCGACACCGCGATCGAAGTCTATGTGCACCGGGTGCGCAAAAAGCTCGAAAACTGCCGCGTCGAAATCGTCACGGTGCGCGGCTTCGGCTATCTGCTCCAGGAAATCCGCCAGGCGTCATAATGGTCGCCAGGACCGTTGTGGTCTGACGGCGTCCGGGTTGTCCGACGGGCGGCCGCAAGCGCATCTTCATCCATGCGCGGCGGCCGCCTGTGTCATTCAGCCCGGATGTGAATTGCCGTTTCAACTGTATTTGGAACGCATGACTGACGCGGTCGATCATCCCTCGGCGTCGGTCTTTTACCGCGGGTTCGATCATGCCCTATCCCGCCGCGAATAGCCTGCGCCGCCAGTTGTTGCGCCGGCTCGCCGCTCCCCTTTCGCTGCTCGCGCTGATGAGCGGCCTCATCGCGTACTGGCTCGCGTGGCAATACACGCAGCATGTCGTCGACCGTTCGCTCGCCGACCTCGCCACGGCCATTTCGAAGCAGATCCAGATTGCCGGCCCCGAGGCGCCGATCACCGTGCCGCCGCTCGCGCAGGCGATGTTCTCGGATCCCGTCGAACAACTGGTGTATCGGATCAGCAATGGCGAAACAGAAATTGCCGGCGATCCGAAGCTGCCGCTGCAAGGCACCAACGTGCGGCGCATGCACTACGCGTACGTGTTCGAGACGCAGCATGAAGGCACAGCCGTGCGGGTCGCGCAGGTTCGCGTCGATCAGCCGACGGGCAATCCCGTCGTTATCGAAGTCGGCCAGCCGGTGCATCACCGCTTCCGTATCGCCGCCGAATTTCTGGTTGCGATCATGATGCCGCTGCTGCTGTTGCTGCTCGCGGGCTGGGTGATCGTGTGGCGCGTCGTGAACCAGCAGTTGAACCCGCTGACCGATCTCGCCGATTCGCTGAACCGCCAGACGCACACGTCGCTGGAACCCGTCGACGAAACCTTCGTCCCCGTTGAAATCCGTCCGCTGACGGGCGCGCTGAACGGTTTGCTCGACCGGCTGAAATCCGCGCTCGACGCGCAGCGCAAATTCATCGCCGACGCTGCGCATCAGCTGCGCACACCGCTCACTGCGATCAAGCTGCACGCGGAACAGGCAGCCATTGCGCGCGATCCGCAACAGACGCTCGCCGCCGTCAAGGAACTGCGTGCGGCTGCCGATCGCGCGGTGCGTCTGTCGAACCAGCTGCTGTCGCTGGCGCGTGCTGAGCCGGGTGAACAAGCCGCGCGTTTTGTGAATCTGGACGTCGCATCGCTCGCTTTCGATACTGGCGCCGAGTGGGTGCCGCGCGCGCTTGCCGTGCATGTGGATCTCGGATTCCAGCGGCTCGACGATCCGTCGAACGATCACCCGTTGATTGCGCGCGGCAACCCTGTGTTGTTGCGCGAAGTGATCGCGAACCTGCTCGACAATGCGCTGAAATACGTGCCGCCGTCACGGATGAACGGCGCGCGGATCACGATGACAGTCGCGCAATCGGTCGTCGATGGCATTCCGATGGCGGAAGTCACCGTCGAGGACAACGGCCCCGGCGTGCCTCACAAGCAGCAACCCGATCTGTTCAAACGCTTCTTCCGCGGCGACGGCCAGGGACTGAGCGACGGCACCGTCGACGGTGGCGCGGGTCTCGGCCTTGCGATCGTGCACGACATCATGGCGCTGCATCACGGCAGCGTGCATTACGAAGATGCCGCTGATGGCGGCGCACGCTTTATCGTGAGGCTTCCCGTTGCGGCGGGCGCCGTGCTGCGCGCGCCGGAACCGCAGCGTGAAACAAAAAAACCGGCGCATCATGCGCCGGTCGATCCCTGAAGCGTGTCCCAAGAAGTGCGCTGCGTTCGATACGAACGGCAGCGCACATGGGTCACTTTTTCTTCTTCGCTTTCTTCTCGTCCTTCTTGTCCGGTGCGGCGAGCATCGTGCCGCGGCACTTGCGCGCGCCGCAACGGCACTCGTATTCCTTCTTCAGCTTCTTCGTCTGACGCGCGTCGATCACGAGCCCGTAGTCGTAGAACAGCTCTTCGCCCGCGTCGATATCACGCAACGCGTCGATAAATACGTGGCCGTCGATCTCTTCCGCTTCGCAGTTCGGCGCGCACGAGTGGTTGATCCAGCGTGCGCTGTTGCCCTTCACCTTGCCGTCGATCACGTCGCCGCTATCGAGTGCGAAGTAGAACGTGTGATTCGGTTCGTCCGGATTGTGAGGATGCCGCCGCAGCGCTTCCTTCCAGGAAATCCGTTGGCCCTTGTATTCGATCAACCGCTCGCCGGCTGCGATCGGTTCGAGTGCAAACACGCCTTTGCCGTGCACGCCCGATTGACGCACAGCGATCCTGCGTGAACTCATTGAATCAATCCTTGTAGAACGGTGGATGAATAAACGCCTTGTTTGCCGATGCCTCCGCGTTCGAGGCGCCTTCGCAGATGCGTGGCTTTTCTGACGCGGATAGCAAACGCGGCGCCTTGCTGGCGCCGCGTCGACATGCGACGCACACAGCGTCACAACCGAAATCGTACACGGATGATGTGGCTTCGTTCAACCGTCTTACGTACAGATCCACATCGCATGTGCGCGTGATGCGTATTCTACGTAGTCGGTCGAACGCAGCGTTCAGCGCTGACCGAAGGAAATATCGCCGAACAGCGCCTTCTGTTCGCGCGGTTGCGAGCGCCAGTATTGCGGCGGAGCGTCCACCGTCGCGCCGAGTTGCGCGGCCGCGTGCCACGGCCAGCGCGGATCGTAGAGCATCGCGCGGGCCATCGCGATGAGATCCGCGTCGCCCTCTTCGATCAGCCGGTTCGCGTGCTCGGGGTCCGTGATCAGGCCAACGGCCATCGTCGTCATGCCTGTCGCTTCCTTCACTGCCTTTGCGAACGGCACCTGATAGCCGGGTTCGAGCGGGATCTTCTGCAACGGCGACACGCCACCCGACGACACATCGACCCAGTCGCAGCCGCGCTTCTTCAACTCTTGCGCGAACGCGATCGTGTCTTCGATCGTGATGCCGCCATCCACCCAGTCGATTGCCGAGACGCGCACGCCGACGGGTTTGTCGGCGGGGAATGCGGCGCGCACGATGTCGAAGATTTCGAGCGGAAAACGCATACGATTTTCGCGCGAGCCGCCGTATTCGTCGCTGCGCTGGTTCGCAAGCGGCGACAGGAACTGATGCAGCAGATAACCGTGTGCGGCATGCACTTCGAGTGCATCGATGCCCAGACGCGCAGCACGCCGCGCCGACGCTGCGAACGCCTCGCGGATGCGGTTGAGACCCGCGTTGTCCAGCGCGAGCGGCGGCTCCTCTCCGGCCTTGTGCGGCAACGCGGACGGCGCATGCGGCAGCCAGCCGCCGTCGGCGACGGGAATCAGTTGCCCGCCTTCCCACGGCACGTTACTCGAAGCCTTGCGCCCCGCGTGCGAGAGCTGCATCGCGACGTGCACTTTCGAGTGCTTGCGGATCGCGGCGAGCACAGGCTTCAGGGCTTCTTCCGTCGCGTCGTCCCACAGGCCGAGGTCGGCAGGCGTGATGCGGCCATCGGGCTCGACGGCCGTCGCCTCGATGCACAGCATGCCCGCGCCCGACAGCGCAAGATGGCCGAGATGGATCATGTGCCATGCCGTCGCTTCGCCGCGTTCGGCAGAGTATTGACACATCGGTGACACGACAATGCGGTTCGGCAGCGTCACGCTACGCAGCGTGAGCGGAGTGAAAAGTGCGCTCATGGTGGTGGGATTACCCATCGAAACTCAAGAGCGATCGAGGATAGCACCGGGTCCGATTTGCTGCAGACGGCCAGGCGCGTCCCTTTCAACAGGGTGAGTCAGCTTTGACTGTGAGGCGTATCGAGGCGCTTCGACCACGATTCGACTTCGCCGCTTTCGAGGCGCTTCATCGCGGTCTTGCGCCACGATGGCGTCAACGTGTCGAGCTGTGCCATCGCCTCCAGCGCCTGCCGGTCGTCGCGATCGACATAGAGCACGCGCAACAGGCGCTCGACGCTCCACTGCGCGTGAGGACGCGCGAGCCGCTCGATTGAATCGCCTGCGCCGACTTCGCCCGCTTCGAGCACGCGGTAATACCAGCCCGTGCGGCGCGTGTTCTGCACGGCGCGCGACATGTCGGCGCGCGCGAACCGCAGGTTCAGTTTCCAGCACGGCTGGCGAGGCTGCGATACCTGAACGATCGCCCCGCCGATCCGGTACACGTCGCCGACGCAAACATCCGCTTCCGTCAGGCCGCGCGTGCTGAGGTTTTCGCCGAATGCACCGCATCCGTCGAGCGTCGACAGACCGGAGGTGCCCGCCTGCCATTCGCTGCGCCAGGTTGCGTAGTGGTCGAACGGATAGTGATGCAGCGCTTTTTCCGGGCCGCCGTGATGCTTGAGTTCGGCCTGCTGATCACCTTCGAGGCCTGTTTCGCCCAGCCACACACGGCCATCGACAGGCGTCTTGCCGATCGCACTCGTCTTGCCCGGCAGGTCACCGTCCAACGGGGCGATCTTGCCGGTCAGCACGGCATCGACGGTAGAAGCGCGGTGATCCACGACGGTCATTGGGATGTGTTCAGGGTCGCGCGGCCAGCTGATCGAGCCATTCGCCGAACATGCTGGTCGCCGCGGCCTCCAGCTTCGGGCCATGCTTCGCGGTATCGGCGCGCAGCGTGCGCACGTCGATGCCGTGGCCCGCGATTTCGCCGGCGTTGCCGATCAGCCAGGGCTCGAAACGGTCAGTGCGGATTTCAGGGTGACATTGCAGGCCAAGCACATGCTTGCCCCACGAGAACGCCTGGTTCTCACAGGCCGGCGTGGAGGCGAGATGCACCGCGCCTTGCGGAAGATCGAATGTATCGCCGTGCCAATGAAGCATCGACGTGTGCGCTGCATCCAGATGCCGCAGCGGCGACTGCTTGCCGGCATCGGTGAGCGTCAACGGCGTCCAGCCGATTTCCGTCTGCCCCGACGGATAGACTCGCGCGCCGAGCACACGCGCGATCAGTTGCGCGCCGAGACAGATGCCGAGCGTCGGCAAGCCTGCGGCGATACGCTTTTCGATCATGGAGACCAACGGCGCGATGGTCGGATAGCGATCGTCGTCGTAGGCGCTGATTGGACCGCCGAGCACCACCATCAGCGACGGCATCACGGGGTTGGGCGCCTCGATGCGCGCGAAGCCGACATCCAGATAGCGGACAGGACGCCCCCGCTCGCCGAGCACCCGTTCGAGACTGCCCAGATCCTCGAAGTGCACATGGCGGATGGCGAGAACTTCGTGATGCATCGGCAAATCCCACCGTCAGGTTGACTGGACGCGCCCAAAGGCGCGCCGGAAGACACGCCGTCTGCCGATGCGCAAAACGGCGCAAGCTCGCCCGCCCCGCTCGCGCAAACCCACGAGCGGCGGCCGGCTCAGCAGTTTAGCCGACTCAGGCTTGCTGCGCGAAGATCTTCCAGGTCTTTTTCTGCGTGGCGGCGTCGGCCGTTTCGTGTACCGAGCAGTCCAGGCGCAGATCGGTATCCGACATCGACAGATCGAGCAGCATGCAGCGATGCGGCGTTTTCTTCGGGTTCTTGCTCGGCTCGAAATGCGTGCAGGTCACGCACATCCGGTGCGGCGGAATGTGGCCTTGCACTTCGAGCTGACGCACGGTCTTCAGCAACGTGCGATAGAAGATCGATTGCTCTTCGTCGCGCAGCGTGCCGACCGCCTTCGCGAGGAAGTCGGGCCATTGCGCGGCGCGCTTGGCCGCAGTGCGGCCGCGAGCCGTCAGACGCACGGCCAGCGCGCGCCCGTCGTCGAGCGCGCGGCGCTTTTCGACGAGACCCTTGCTTTCCAGCGTGCTCACGGCATCGCTGGTGGTCGCGGCCGTCAACGCCGTTTCGCGTGCGATTTCGCCGAGCCGCATCGGCCCCTTGCGCTGCATCAGCAGCACGAGGATTTCGCCCTGGGTAGGCGTCAGACCCGCGCCTTCCGCCCATTCCCATGCCTGGCTCCGCATGGCCGTGCTGAGTCGCAGCAGGCTGTGGGTCACCCGCCCGGTTGCCTGCTCTCCGTATACGCCTTCGCTCATAGTCTTTCGTTCGTTGTTGACAGCGTGCCGTTGCCCGTCGACATCCGATTTCCGATGCCGGCGCGCCGACAGTCTGTGGGGGGAAGCTTCGCCGGTCAATCCGGCTCGCCGATTCCTACTATCTCAAAAACTTCCTGCGATGCGGGCCTTGTCCCGGCCGCTTACTCAGGCTTTGCAAATGTTCATGCAGTGCGACTGCTGCAATCTGGGCCACGCATCGACGTGATCCTGGCAGGCCGCAACGACGAAAAACGACATTCTATGCGAGAGCGGCAAATCGTACAGCTAAGTTATCCAATGCAATCTGTGGATAACCACGGGATAAGACGGGGGACGACATGTGCGTCGATTCTTGATAACTCCCTCGACCCCAGCAGCGATGAGAATCGTTCTCCCAGGTTTACGGCCGGGATGCACGCCCGATCCGCGTGGTTATAGTTTACGCAGCCTCTTGAGTTTGCAGGGAATTATTTGGTTGTCCACAGGCAAACGCAATGCTTGTTAACTACTACTACGTATGTATACGTAAACTTTGAGAAAAGCTGGAGAGCGTCCTATCGGTCTTCGATAAAAAGAAAAAAACCCGCAAAAAGCGGGTTTCGTTGAGTCTGCCTGACGACGAGGCAATGACATGCGACGCGCCAGCCGCGCCGGATTGCATCGTGCGGCCTGTACGCGCCAGCTTTTAGGCGCGCCACTGCAGGCACTGCTGCCGCACCACTTCATGCAGCGATTGTTCCTGTTCGGACACATTGCGCAACCAGGTCGCATCGTTCACCTGCCCACGCGCGATCGCGCCGATTTCTTCGAGCGCCTTGCCCGAGCCGAGCGCATCCGCATGCGGCGCGATGCGCTCGAGCGTGTGAATGATGTCTTCGGAGATCGTACGGCGCTCACCCGTCTGAGGATCGATACACGTGCCCGCCAGACCGAAACGGCAGGCCTCGAAACGGTTGAACGTGTAGACGAGATAGTCGTCTTCCTTTGGCATCAAAGGCTTGTCGAGCAGCAGATGACGCGCGAGCGTCTGGATGTAGCAGGCAATTGCGGCCGCGCGATCGACGGAAAGCGGCGTGTCCATCACGCGCACTTCGATGGTGCCGAAGCCGGGCTTCGGCCGGATATCCCAGTAGAAGTCCTTCATGCTGTTGACGACGCCCGTGTGCACCATCTTCGAAAAGTACTCTTCGAAGCTGTCCCACGTGAGGACGAACGGTGCGCGGCCCGACAGCGGGAACGCGAACACGGAATTCAGGCGTGCCGAGTGAAAGCCCGTATCGACGCCCTGCACGAACGGCGACGACGCCGACAGCGCGATGAAGTGCGGTATGTAGCGCGACATCGAATGCAGCAGGAACAACGCGCTATCGGCATCCGGGCAGCCGATGTGCACGTGCTGGCCGAATACCGTGAACTGCTTCGCGAGGTAGCCGTAGAGTTCCGAAAGGTACTGAAAGCGCGGCGTGTCGACGATCTTCCGCTCGCTCCATTGCTGGAAAGCGTGCGTGCCGCCGCCGCACAGGCCGACGTTCAGCCGGTCCGCCGCGGCGACCAGCGTGTCGCGAATGGTGCGCAGATCGGCGACGGCCTGTTCGTGCGTCGTGCAGATGCCCGTCGACAGCTCGATCATGCTTTCGGTGATTTCCGGCGTGATATTGCCTGGGATCTTTTCGTCCTTGATGAGCCGGAGCAGGTCGGTTCCGGCTTTGGTCAGATCATAGTCATGGGTATTGACGATCTGCATCTCGAGTTCGACACCGAAGGTGAACGGTTTCGAATCGACGAAGGCTTCGAGTGACATAGCGTTTCCTGATTCATGTCGGCATCAGCGCCCGATACGGGCGGCGCCGGCTGGATTGACTGTCGAATGCTGCAGCCGAACGCTCGAGCTGCATGAAAAATAGAGGGTGCCGGCTTTCCGCTTTACTCGCGGCGTTCGCCCACCAGCGCGAGCGAGCGGTAGACGAGCCAAGGCCCGACCAGCTGCAACACGACGATCGAGCACATCGTGACCGCGCGCAGTGTCGGATCGAAATTCGGATAGAGCTGGTAGGTATCGTCGACGAGCAGATACGCGAGCGCCGACATTGGCGACAGCGATAATCCCAGCGCCATGCCCTGCTTCATGTCGAGTCCGCTCGGCTTGGCGAACGCGAGCACGCCGACCAGCTTGGCCACCAGCCGCGCGACGATCAGTCCGACGGCGGCCAGGCCGCCCAGCGCCACGTCGTGCCATTCGAACGTCGTCAGCGTGAGCACGAACAGAATCACCGTCAGCAGCCAACCCGCCGTGCCGAAATGCTCCGGCCAAAGTTGCGGGCGCGCTTCCAGATTCTTCACGATGATGCCCGCCGCGAGCAGGCTGAGAATCGTCGACAGTTTGAAGATATGCGCGACGGCAATGGCGAGCAGCACGAGGCCGAACAGCGCGACGAACGAGTGCTCGTCCTGCAGATTCACACGCTTGTAAAAGAACGTGATGGTGCGCGCGAGCAGGTACGCGAGGATCAGCGAGCCGATCAGCAGATACAGCGGCTGAAGAATGGTCGCGAGCACGTTGCCGTAGGCTTCCTGATGCAGCCAGCCGGACGCGAGCTTCTCGACGATCACCGCATACATGCTGTTGAGCGCCGTCAGCGTCAGCAGGCGCTGCGTGACCTGGCCTTCGGCGCGCACCTCGGTTTTCAGCTGGATGACCATCGCGGGTGAAGTCGCCATCGCGATCGACGCAAGCACGAGCGCCGTCACCGACGACACGTTCAGAAACAGCAGCACCAGCAGCACGAGCACGAACGTGAGCGTCGATTCGGCGATGCTCGACACGATCAGCCACGTATTGCGGCGAATCCAGCGCAGATCCAGCCGGCTGCCGAGCTCGAACAGCAGCAGGCCGAGCGCGACATCGAGCAACGGGCGCGCGGTGCTTGCCGAGTCCGCGTCGATCACGCCAGAACCCGCCGAGCCCGCGATCAGCCCGATCACGGCATAGCCGGAAATGCGCGGCAGATGCCACGCGCGATAGCACAGCTCGCCGACGAGGCCTGCGGCGAGCAAAGCGAGGCCTGCCCAGAAAATGGCATCGGGCGTGAGCGGCCAGCCTGGAAAGAATGAAAACGCCGACTTCATCGTGGTGGCTTCTCCTTGGCAGCAACACCCGGCAACGCGAACGGGCAGACGACGTCGGCACGCAAAGCGCGCGCCGCGTCCGTTGCCGCGATCGGTTCGCGTCTGCCGGCGTTGCGGGTTGTCAACGATCGGGTGAAAAACTGAAACGACCACGCCGATGCCGCATGACTACGGGCAGCCCGACGTGAGTGAAAAGAGCGCCGTCGACTTTTGAATCAGATTCTGTGGGTCCGGCAACCGTTCCATTTGGCGCGTCGGTTGCGGGGGCAAAACGCGACGCGGAAGAACGGCGATTGTGCCATAGCTTTTTTACACTTGACGGAAAAGCGTCGAACGAGCGCTCAAAGCGGTAAAACGTACGCTAACTTCAGGGCAACAGGAAAAAGCGACCGGAAAATGCGTGTGCTTTGGGGAAGATCGGCCTTATCAGTCGCGCATTTGCAAGTCTGAGAGGGACCTCGCGCAACGCATGTTCACCGTGCTTGCGTTTGAGTGCCGTTCCGCTCAGGCGTTCCGGCTTCTCAACGATGAACAGCAAACAAGACGGTCCGTGAAGCGAAGCGGGTATTGCGAAATTCTTAATAGGAAAGAGGATGCCGCCGGAGGCCGACCCACTGAGGGCTCTTCATCAATAGGTTTACTGTACGTATACGTAGTAGAAGTTAACAAGGCCGCTGCATTTCTGTGGATAACCCGGGTTTACCGAAGCGAATCAGCGTCTTGCCGAACGCATAACCGGATGCACTTGATGTGCGCGCCCGGCTGGGTTCGATGAATAACTTTTGGCCAAAGTTTACGTCCGGCGAGTTACCCCGTTTACGTCCACATCCGATCCACACGAGTTTCGCCCGCATTTTTCCCGGTTATCCACAACGCGCCGTGGATAACTTTTCCACAGGAAGATAGTCAGTTCGCGGTGCCCTGCCGTAGCGCACGCAAGAGAAAGCGCGCGGGATCGAGCGCTTCGGCGAGATCCCGTTCGATGGGCCACGGCTCGCCCTCGATCTGCGAAGCGATCAGTTCCGCGCCCAGCGACGCCCATACGAGTCCGCGCGAGCCAAACGCGAATGCGCCATATAGCCCTTGCGCGCGAGGCAGATCCAGTGGCCACGCGCCGCGCAGCTTGTCTGCTTCATGAGTCGCGGCGGCTTCGTCGGCGAAGGCGCCGATCATCGGCAAACGGTCACTCGTCACGCAGCGAAACGCGACGCGCCCTGCCAGCGACGAAGGGACGTGCATATCGGTTGCATCGCGCATGTCGGGCAGCATCTGTGCAACGCGCTCGATGTTCTCGGTGTGCGCGTCATCGCGTATTTGCGTGTCGGGATCGTCGATGTCATAGGTTGCGCCCGTCAGCGTGGTGCCATCGGGCAGCGGCACCGCGTACCCTTCGCCGATCACGGGGACCCGCAACGCGTGCGTCGCATCGCTGGGCAGCAGCGTCAATTGACCTCGCACACTGCGCGTCGGCGCGTGGCGCAAGCCGGCGATGCGCGCCGCTTCATGCGCGTTCGCAAAGATAACGACAGGCGCGGCGGCGATCGCGGCGCCGTTTGCATCGAAGACAATCCATTGATTTTCAACACGTTCGACGCGCGAGGCCTCGAGATTGAAGCGGCGTTCGAGCAACCCGCCCGCCGCCTCGCATTGCGCCGCGCAGAGCGACGCCGGATCGATCCAGCCGCCATGCGGAAAGAACCAGCCGCCTCTCTCGACGCGCATGTCGGCGAGACGCTGCGCTTCTTCGCGGGACACGGGCGTCACGTAATCCCGTGGATAAGCAAACGACGCAAATGTCTGCGCCAATGCCGAGGCTTCGTCTTCATCCGCGGCGATCTGCAGCAGACCTTCGGGGCCACGCAACGGACGATAACCACGCCCCTCGAGCGCAGACCATTGCCGCAACGCATAGAGAAAGCCCGCGCGCGTGATGCGCGAACCGACGCTGTCGTCGCGTGACATCATCGGATGAAACACGCCAGCGGGATTGCCCGACGCATCGCGCGCGACGCCCGCATGCCGTTCAAGCGACGTGACGCGCCAGCCGCGCGCCGTGAGTCGTTCGATCGCTGCGCATCCCGCGAGCCCGGTGCCGATCACGATGGCATGCCGTTCGTCGACGACAAGAGGAAGCGGCGGCTCGTGACGTCGCACGCGATAGCGCGGCGCAAAGCGTCCGACCAGCATCGCGCGCTTCCATCCGAAGCCGTCCACCTTCCGGTACTCGAAGCCCGCTTGCTGTAAGCCGCGTTTTACGTCGCCGGCGCTGGTGTAAGTGGCGAAGGTCGCGTCGTCGCCGGCGAGGCGTGCGAGCGCCTTGAAGATGGCGGGCGTCCACAGTTCCGGATTCTTCGCGGGAGAGAAACCGTCCAGATAGAAGGCGTCGGCGCGTAGCCACAGCGAATGCAACGTCTGAGCCGCATCGCCGAACACGAGCGTGAGCGTGACGCGTCCTTCCTCGAACTCGAGGCGATGCGTGCCAGGCACCAGCGTCGGCCATGCATCGGCGAGCCGTTGCACAAGCGGTGCGATCGATGCGTCCGCAACGGCCGTGGTGCTCGCTGCCAGCAGATCGTCGCGCGAGAACGGATGTTTTTCCGTCGATACGAAATGCAAGCGCTCGCAACGATCCGGGTCTGCGCGCCATGCGGCCCACGTCACAAGAAAGTTGATGCCCATGCCGAAGCCCGTTTCCAGCACCGTGAATACGCGCCGCTTTTGCCAGCGCGACGGCAACGCATTGCCTTTCAGAAAGACATATTCAGCCTGCGCCAGTGCGCCGACGGCGCTGTGATAGACGTCGTCATGGCTTGGCGAATACGGCGTGCCGTTGTCGCGAAACGCGAGGATGGCGGGAACGAGCGGGTCGGTCATGCGCGATGAAATGCGGTGCAAGGAAGAGAACGGGACGACGGCAAGGCACTGACTGGAAGCACGAATTCACAGCCGATACGCCACGCGGACACCCGTCACAGCCCGTCCAGACGGCGTCCGCAGCCTGTCGGAGAGGGGGCGAACGTTGGCAAAAACCAACGCTGACGGGGCTTTGGACGACTCGGATAGCATCTATTCGATGGTCTGCATGCCAAAAATGCTGTTTTCCATGCTGTATCAGGCGTTGCAGCGTGTAATTCTTCGAAACCCTTATCCAGATTGGGTTTGCGCTGCGCTATCATAGCAAGCGCCGCGAGGGAAGCGGCAGCACGGTGCTCCACGCGGTGCCAGGCGCGCTGCGGGAGTCGGGGGTATTCCCGAGCCGTCGCTGCTCGACGGCGCGGCGCGCGCACGTATAATCGGCGCGTTCGCGCTGTTCGTGTCAACCTAAACCAGAAAGGAACCTTAATGAACAAACAGGAACTGATCGACGCCGTCGCAGGTCAGACGGGCGCCAGCAAGGCTCAAACCGGCGAGACGCTGGACACGCTGCTTGAAGTCATCAAGAAGGCAGTGGCGAAGGGTGATGCAGTCCAGTTGATCGGCTTCGGCAGCTTCGGTTCGGGCAAGCGCGCAGCACGTACGGGCCGCAACCCGAAGACGGGCGAAACCATCAAGATTCCGGCCGCAAAGACCGTTAAGTTCACGGCTGGCAAGGCGTTCAAGGACGCAGTCAACAAGCGCTAAGCATCAGCGCCTGAGTTGTTGACACCCGCCATTGGCGGGTTTTTTTTTCGTCTGCGTTTTCGATGACGGCGTTACGTCAATCCATCACGTTCAATGATGGTGATGATGATGGCCGTCGTCATCGTGCCCGTGATGATGGTGATGGTCGTGGCCATGATCGTGGTCGTGATCATCGTCGTCGAGATCCCACGCGGGGAACGGATCGGCCAGTGCGCGCCAGCCGTCTTCACCCAATGCGTACTCGTCGTCGGTCAAGAGACACGCATCGAACTTCGCGCGCCATTGCGCCGGATCGATGTCGACGCCGATCAGTACCAGCTCCTGGCGACGGTCGCCGATCGTGAAGTCATCGGCATCGCCGTACCAGTCCGCGGCGATTTCTTCCAGCAGCTCGGCATCGCCTTCGGGCCATTCGCTGCGATCCTGCGCGGCCCACCATGTTCCCGCTGGCGCCGGCCGGCAAGCACCGCCCGCTTGCGATAGCGAACCGCCAATCTCGTTGCGCGTCGCGAGCCAGAAGAAGCCTTTGCCGCGCAATACGCCCTTCCACTCTTCATGCAGCAGCGCCCACAGCCGTTCAGGATGAAACGGCCGCCGCGCGCGATAGACGAGATGCCCGACACCCCGGCCGTCGCTGTCGCTTTCATGGCTCGAAGGATCGTGCAGCAACTCGAGCCAGCCGGCCGCGTTCGATGTCGCGTCGTAATCGAAGCGCGCCGTGCCGATCACTTCCTCGAACGGTGCATTGCCATAACTGCTCACGATCTGCGCGGCACGCGGATTGAGCGCGGCGAGTATCGCCTGCAGATGCGCGAGATCGTCTGCGGAAACGAGGTCTGCTTTGTTGATGACGAACACATCGCAGAACTCGACCTGTTCGATCAGCACTTCGACGATCGTGCGATCGTCCTCTTCGTGAGCGGCAATGCCCCGCTCGGATAGCGCATCGGCCGACGCGTAGTCGCGCGGAAAGCCCGCTGCATCGATCACGGTAACAGCCGTATCGACACGCACGAGCGCAGCAAGCGATTCGTCTTCGATGATCGACTCGACGAGGCTCATCGGCTCATCGATAGCGGCCGCCTCGATGACGATCGCATCGAAGCGGTTCGCCGACGCCAGTTCGGCCAACTGTTCGAGCAGGTCTTCACTGGCCTGCGCGCAGAGACATCCGTTCGGCAATTCAACCTGCGAGGCAGGCGACGACGCAGGCGCCGCATTGTCGATATCGAGGCGCACGGCGGCGAGATCGGTGACGATCGCGGCAACACGCGGGCCAGTGCGGTTCGACAGAAGCTGATCGACGAGCGCGGTCTTGCCCGCGCCCACGAAACCGGAGATCACGGTGACGGGCAAAAGCGGCTGGTTCATCGCGGTACGGAAAACTTGAAGGTGAATGACGCATGTGCCGGCGGAGGTTCAAATGGACCCGGACTGGCAGCAGCACGAAGCCGCATTGTGCATCAACTGGAGCGAGGCGACGCCTTCACTGAAGTGCAGTCACTGTGGAACTGGATAAGCGGCGCTGCCCAATTATTTGGCAGGCATCAGATTCCACTTACGAAGAATGGCCACGATTTGCCGCGCGTACTCGTCGCGCAGCGACGGCGTCTCCGAGTGATAGGCGCCGACGGCCGCCCACGTGTTGCCGTACTTGTTCATCTTCTGGCGTAGATGCCAGGCGGCGATGTACACGTTCTTGCACGGCTCCATCAGCGTGCCCTGCGAGATGCCGTATTGCGCGAGCACGGGCAGATGCACGGAGTTGATCTGCATGACGCCGTAGTCGGTCGAACCGTTGGCGTTCTTGTGCACGGCCGCGGGACGGTTATGCGATTCCTGCCAGGCAATGGCCCGCAGAATCAACGGGTTGACCTTCTGATAGCCAGCCGCTTCGTCGAAACAGTCGGCGCGTGCTGAACCGGCGCTGATTAGCGCGGCCAAACCAACGGCGACAGTGACGGCGATTGGCTTCATCGGTCAAGATGACGAACTATGTTCGATTCCTAGGCAAGAGACGGTAAAGACGACTTGACACCTATATCCGGCGGGCGCGAACTCGGGAAAACCCGTTACCTTCGGGATACTCCAACCATCATTCCGCCCGTATCATACCGGCTGGACATGACGCGTTAAAGTTGGCCAGCCGACATAAGCGAGTAACTTGCGGCCAAAGGCGGGCAGAAATACGCACCGGTCCGGAACGCAAAACTTTCAAGAACGTAACAGATTGCGCAATCCGCGCGGCGTTGGATCGCAAACGTTAGAGGAATCGTACGGAACTCCCCGGTTCTGTGACATTTCCGACATGAAAAGCTGTTACTGTTCGTTGTTTTTGATTACAGGGAGGCAAGGCATCCTTGGCACTGGCTGCCACGGAAGCGTTTTGCCGGACTGGGGACGACCAGGTGTCGGCCGGTCGTCCACTGTGCATGACCGTCGGCGGATCACAACGTCGGCTTCGAAACCACATCCATGAGAAGAAATCGTATGGCATTGCGTCGCGTCGCGACAGCGTTGCTGGTCGCTGGCATGATCACCGCGCAGATCGCCCACGCTCAGGTGACGCTCAACTTCGTCAACGCCGACATCGATCAGGTGGCGAGGGCGATCGGCGCGGCGACGGGTAAAACGATCATCGTCGACCCGCGCGTGAAAGGGCAATTGAACCTGGTGTCCGAGAATCCCGTTCCGGAAGACCAGGCGCTGAAGACCTTGCAGTCCGCCTTGAGAATGCAGGGCTTTTCGCTGGTGCAGGACCATGGCGTCCTGAAGGTCGTGCCCGAAGCCGATGCGAAACTGCAAGGCGTGCCGACCTATGTCGGCAACGCGCCCGCGGCGCGCGGCGATCAGGTGATCACGCAGGTATTCCAGCTGCGGAACGAGTCGGCCAACAACCTCTTGCCCGTATTGCGTCCGCTGATCTCGCCGAACAATACAGTCGCGGCCTATCCGTCGAACAACACGATCGTCGTTACCGACTACGCGGATAACGTGCGGCGTATCGCGCAGATCATCCAGGGCATCGACACGGCAGCGGGCCAGCAGGTGCAGGTCGTGCCGTTGAAGAACGCGAATGCGATCGACGTCGCGCAACAGATGTCGAAGATGCTCGACCCCGGCTCGATCGGCAACACCGATGCGACCTTGAAGGTTTCCGTCCAGGCCGACCCGCGCACCAACTCGCTGCTGCTGCGTGCGTCGAACGCGGGGCGTCTCGCGGCGGCGAAGTCGCTCGCGAAGCAGCTGGATGCGGCAACCGCCCAGCCCGGCAACATGCACGTCGTGTCGCTGCGCAACGCGGACGCCGTGCGTCTCGCGAAAACGCTGCGCGGCATGCTCGGCAAGGGCGGCGGCGGTGGCAACGATTCTTCGTCGTCGGGCGGCAACAATGCGGCGAATTCGTTCAACCAGAACAATTCGCCCTCGTCGACGGGCAGCTCGGGCACGCCGCCTCTGCCGTCGGGATCGATGGGCGGTTCGTCGGGGTCGTCGCTGGGAAGCAATCCGCTGGGCGCCGGTGGCGCCGGCGGTGGCTATGGCGGTCAGGGCGGCAACAACTCGGACTTTCTCGGCGAGAAGGAAGGCAGCGGCGGCGACGACAATCAGCCTGGCGGCATGATCCAGGCCGACGCGTCGACGAATTCACTGATCATCACCGCGTCCGATCCCGTCTACCGCAATCTGCGCACGGTGATCGACCAGCTCGACGTGCGCCGCCCGCAGGTCTACATCGAAGCGCTGATCGTCGAGCTGAACTCGAACACGAACGCGAACCTGGGTATCCAGTGGCAGATCGGCAGCGGCAACCTGCTCGCGGGTACCAACCTTGCCACGGGCGGCGGCAACAGCATCGTCAACCTGACGGCGGCAGCAGCAGCCAATGCCACCACGGGTGGCCTGGCTTCCGCGCTTGCCGCGCAGAATCTCCAGCAGGGTCTGAATGTAGGCTGGTTGCACAACCTCTTCGGTGTGCAGGGGCTCGGCGCGTTGCTGCAGGCGCTGTCGCAGACGAGCGACGCCAACGTGCTGTCCACGCCTAACCTGATCACGCTCGACAATCAGGAAGCGAAGATCGTCGTGGGTACCAACGTGCCGATCCAGACGGGCTCGTATTCGAACCTCACGAGCAGCACGGCGACCAACGCGTTCAACACGTTCGACCGTATCGACGTCGGTCTGACGCTGCACATCAAGCCGCAGATCACCGAAGGCGGCATCCTGAAACTGCAGCTGTATACGGAAGACTCGGCGATCGTGGCAGGCACCACCAATGTGGCGACCAATCCCGCTGGGCCCGAGTTCACGAAGCGCTCGATCCAGTCGACCGTGCTTGCCGACAACGGCGAGATCATCGTGCTGGGCGGCCTGATGCAGGACAATTATCAGGTCAATAACAGCAAGGTGCCGCTGCTTGGCGACATCCCGTGGATCGGCCAGTTGTTCCGCTCGGAAAACAAGATTCGCGCGAAGACCAACCTGCTGGTCTTCCTGCGTCCGGTGATCATCAACGACCGCGACACGGCGCAAGCGGTGACGGCGAACCGCTACGATTACATCCAGGGCGTGACGGGCGCATACAAGTCCGATAACAACCTGATCAAGGACAAGGACGATCCCGTCGTGCCGCCGATGCCGGTTGGCCCGAGCCAGGGCGGATCGACGTTGAACCTGTTCGATCTCGACGCGATGCGGCGTCAACAGGCGCTTGGCGTGCCCGTCCCGGCCCCCGCGTACGTTCCGCCGCAGCAACCTCAACCGCAAATGCAACCGCAGATGCAGGCCCAGCCGCCCGTACAAACGGTCCCGGCGCAACCGGCCACGAGCGCGCCGAAGGTGCAGCCGTGAGCACGCCGCATGTGCCCGGCAGCGCGCCGCTCGATTCAGCGGCCACGGGCGGAACGCATCGCGAGCCGCCCTCTGCGCTAGCCGCGCGACTCGTGCCGTATGGCTTCGCGAGAAGCGGCCAGATTCTGGTCGCGCATCAACACGCCGATTCGATGGAAGTCTGGATCAGCGAACGCACGACCCAGGCCGCGCTCGCAGAAGTCGCGCGCAATTTTGGCGCGGTGTCGGTTGTGCGGCTCGAAGCGGATGAGCTCTCGCAGGCGATCAATCAGGCCTATTCGCGCCAGGACGGCAGCGCTGCGCAGGTGGTTGGTGAAGTGGAAGGCGAAGTCGATCTGTCGCGTCTGATGCAGGACATTCCCGAAGTGGAAGACCTGCTGGAATCCGAAGACGACGCGCCGATCATCCGCATGATCAACGCGCTGCTTACGCAAGCTGCGCGCGAACAGGCATCGGATATTCACATCGAGCCATTCGAGAATGCCTCCGTGGTGCGCTTTCGCGTCGACGGTACGCTGCGCGACGTGGTGCGTCCGAAGAAAGCGCTGCACGGCGCACTGATTTCCCGGATCAAGATCATGGCGCAGCTCGACATCGCCGAGAAGCGTCTGCCGCAGGATGGCCGCATTACGTTGCGTGTCGGTGGAAGACCTGTCGACGTGCGTGTCTCGACCTTGCCGACAGGCCACGGCGAACGCGCCGTGCTGCGTCTGCTCGAAAAAGACGCACAGCGTTTGAACCTCGAAGCGCTCGGCATGGCGTCCGATACGCTCGGCCAGTTCGACAAGCTGATTTCGCGTCCACACGGCATCGTGCTCGTCACGGGCCCGACGGGCTCGGGCAAGACGACCACGCTGTATGCGTCGATGTCGCGGCTCGAAACGGCGACGACGAACATCATGACCGTCGAAGACCCGATCGAATACGACCTTTCCGGCATTGGCCAGACGCAGGTCAACGAGCGGATCGGCATGACGTTCGCCCGCGCGTTGCGGTCCATTCTGCGTCAGGACCCCGACGTCATCATGATCGGTGAAATCCGCGATCTCGAAACGGCGCAGATCGCCGTGCAGGCGTCGCTGACGGGCCACCTCGTGCTCGCCACATTGCACACCAACGACGCCGCCTCCGCCGTCACGCGTCTTACCGACATGGGCGTCGAGCCGTATCTGCTCGCGTCATCGCTGCTTGGCGTGCTGGCGCAGCGTCTCGTGCGGCGTCTGTGTCCCGTGTGCAAGGTCGAGCGCGAAGAAGCAGACGGGCGCAAGCTCTGGCATCCCGTCGGCTGCGACAAGTGCGGACATTCCGGCTATGCGGGACGGCGCGGCGTGTACGAACTGTTGAACGTCGACGAATCGATCCGCTCGCTGATTCACCGCAACGCCTCCGACGCCGAGATTCTCGAAACCGGCCGCAAGCAAGGCATGCGCACGTTGCGCGAGGACGGCGACCGCTGGCTCGCATCGGGCCTGACGTCGCTCGAAGAAGTGATACGCGTGACGGGCGGGGTCTAAAGCGCATGCCCGCATTCCGTTTCGAAGCGATCGATGCAGCAGGCAAGGCGCAAAAAGGCGTGCTCGATGCCGACAGCGCGCGCGGCGCCCGCACGCAGTTGCGCACGCAAGGTCTCACGCCGCTCGTCGTCGAACCGGCGGCGACGCGCACGCGTGGTGAGCGCACCCAGCGGCTGTCGTTGGGCCGCAAGCTGTCGCAGCGCGAGCAGGCAATTCTCACGCGGCAACTCGCGAGTCTGCTGATCGCGGGTCTGCCGCTCGACGAAGCGCTCTCGGTGCTCACCGAGCAGTCGGAGCGCGACTACATCCGCGAACTGATGGCGTCGATCCGCGCGGAAGTGCTGGGCGGTCATTCGCTGGCGAACGCGCTGTCGCAGCATCCGAAAGATTTTCCCGAGATCTATCGCGCGCTCGTCGCAGCGGGTGAACATACGGGCAAGCTCGGACTCGTGCTGTCGCGCCTCGCCGATTACATCGAGCAGCGCAACGCGCTCAAGCAGAAGATCGTGCTCGCGTTCACGTATCCGACCATCGTGACGATCATTGCGTTCGGCATCGTCACGTTCCTGTTGAGCTACGTCGTGCCGCAGGTCGTCAACGTGTTCGCAAGCACGAAGCAGCAGTTGCCGATCCTCACGGTGATGATGATGGCGCTCTCCAGCTTCGTGCGTAACTGGTGGTGGGCGGGGTTGATCGCACTGGTGATCGTGATCTACGTAGTGCGCGCGATACTCGCGCAGCCAGGACCGCGTCTCGCGTTCGATCGCTGGACGCTGACGGCGCCCCTCTTCGGCAAGCTGGTGCGCGGCTACAACACGGTGCGCTTCGCGAGCACGCTCGGCATTCTGACGGCGGCGGGCGTGCCGATTCTGCGCGCGCTGCAGGCGGCGAGCGAAACGCTCAGCAACAAGGCGATGCGTAACAACATCGACGATGCGATCGTGCGCGTGCGCGAAGGCACGTCGCTCTCTCGCGCGCTCGGCAATACCAAGACGTTCCCGCCTGTGCTCGTGCACCTGATCCGTTCAGGCGAAGCGACGGGCGACGTGACGACGATGCTCGACCGCGCGGCCGAAGGCGAAGCACGCGAACTCGAACGGCGCACGATGTTTCTGACGAGCCTGCTCGAACCGCTGCTGATTCTGGCGATGGGTGGCGTGGTGCTGGTGATCGTGCTCGCGGTGATGCTGCCGATCATCGAGTTGAACAACCTGGTGCAATAACGGCGCTGCGGTGAGGCCGCGTTAGCGTCCGAAAGACTTGCAAGCCAGGCCGATGCTTTCTGGTTGCGTCAGCCGGGCAGAGAATGACATCAGCGCACGTAGATGGTCGGGCCAGGCGGGTTCGCGGGAAGGAAGACTTCGGAGTGGGAGCCGTTGCGGTCGATGATGATCGAGCGGGCGCGCACTTCGGCGAGCTTGACGCCTTGCATGATCATGCTGCCCAGCGAGACGGCGTGCGGCGGTTCGCCGCCCGTGCTGATGATCGCGGCGGCGCCTTCGCTGAGCGCGAGAATGCCGAACAGATGGATGTCCTGATTCGCGGTGCGCGTGAGTTGACCGCCGAACAGCGCCGCGGCCTGATCCGTCGAAACGGGCGCGCGCACGGCAGCAGCGGGCACGGGCGCGCCGGAATGCGACGTGAGCGTGACGACCCAGTAAGTGAGCGTCGCGCAGAACACGGCGAAGACAGCGAGCGAAATCAGGCGGATCTGGAGTGCGTTCATGCTTGTGATTGTACGGACTATTGTGAATTTTGCGGCATCCCGATCGGCAGATCGGAAGCCTTCAACTGCATGACATTAAAATGACCGACCGGACGTGCAGAGTGCTGAATTCTCAACGCATTACGTGACGTCTGATCGATCGACCCTTCATTCAAACGAGGTAGCAAGCTATGCAAATGTGGACCAGTCGCCGCAACGAGATCGCGGCCATGCGCGCGGGCCAGCGCGCCCGCTTTCAACGCGGGTTCACGCTGATCGAAATCATGGTCGTGATCGCGATCCTCGGCATTCTGGCCGCGCTGATCGTGCCGAAGATCATGAGCCGTCCGGACGAAGCACGACGCGTCGCCGCAAAGCAGGACATCGGCACGATCATGCAGTCGCTGAAGCTCTATCGTCTGGACAACGGCCGCTATCCGTCGCAGGAGCAAGGCCTGCGCGCACTGATCGAAAAGCCGTCGACGGACCCGGTCCCGAACAACTGGAAGGACGGTGGCTATCTCGAGCGTCTGCCTAACGATCCGTGGGGCAACACGTACCAGTACCTGAACCCGGGCGTGCACGGCGAGATCGACGTGTTCAGCTACGGCGCGGACGGCAAGGCGGGCGGCGAAGGCAACGATGCCGACGTCGGCTCGTGGCAATGAGCGCATCACGCTGATTGAATCGACATCGATCGTTACCGGCACCATGCGATTGCACCACTGCATGCCGCGCGCTTTTCATGAGGCCGCCCGTGTCGACGACGCGCGCGGCGGCATGACGCAGCATGCAATGCGCACGGCAGCACGCGAGCGCCAGCGCGGCTTCACGCTGCTCGAAATGCTGGTCGTGCTGGTGATCGCAGGCCTGCTGGTGTCGCTCGCATCGCTGTCGCTGACGCGCAATCCGCGCACGGATCTGAACGAGGAAGCGCAGCGGCTCGCGCTGCTGTTCGAGTCGGCGGGCGACGAAGCACAGGTGCGTGCGCGCCCTATTTCGTGGCTGCCGCTGGATGGCGGCTTTCGTTTCGATATCCACACGAACGACGGCTGGCGTCCATTGCGCGACGATCTGCTCGGGCCGCGCCACTGGGAAGGCGGCGTGACGGGCGTGACCATCGAGTATCCCGGCTCCGACACGCATTCTGACCGCATCGTGTTCGGCACCGAGAGCATCGATACACCCGTGCAGGTAACGCTCTTTTCCGCCGTGGGGCGCGTGACGATCATCGGCACGGGCAACGGCCGGTACGAGGTGCGCTGATGACATGTGCGCTTCGTTTTCGCCGCGTGCGCGGCGCTGTGCGTAACCCGAACCGCAAGCGGGCGGGAGGCTTCACGATGATCGAAGTGCTGGTCGCGCTGGCGATCATCGCGGTCGCGCTGGCCGCTTCGCTGCGCGCGGTCGGCAGTCTCGCGACGGGCGAGGCCGATCTGCATCGGCGGCTGCTGGCGGGCTGGAGCGCAGACAACGCGCTCGCCCAGCTGCATCTGGCGCACGCCTGGCCCGAAGTCGGCTCGCAAAGTTTCGACTGCTCGCAGGGCAACCTGCAACTGATTTGCACGGAAAACGTGAGCGCGACGCCGAACCCGGTGTTTCGACGCGTCGAGGTTTCAGTGACGTCGCCCGGTCGCTCGGGCAACCTCGCGCAGATGGTGACGGTGATCGCGAATGAAACGAATCGCTCGCTCTGAGCACGACGTGTCGCGCGTTCGACGTTCGCCGCTGCTCAGGAAGACAGCGGGCGGTTTCACGCTGATCGAACTGCTGGTCGCGATTGCGATTCTCGCCGTGATCGCGGTGCTGTCGTGGCGCGGACTGGATCAGATCATCCGCGGACGGCAGACGATCACGAACGCGATGGAAGACGAGCGCGTGTTCGCGCAGTTTTTCGATCAGATGCGCATCGATGTGCGCAACGCCGCATCCGATGACGAAGCGGGCGAACCAGCCGTCGCGGTGAACGGTAATGCGCTGCAGATCGTGCGGTACATGCGCGCGCCTGGCGCGGCACCGCGGCTGGTGGTCGTGCGGTATCGGATCACGGAAGGGCGGATTCTCCGCTATGCGTCGCCGCCACTGGCGAACATCGGCGAAGTGCGGCGCGCGCTAGGCGGTTCGGAGAACGAGAACTGGAATGCCGTGCCGTTGATCGGCGGTATCGGCGCGATTACCGCGCGGCTGTATGTGCCGAAGGTGGGCTGGACGACGCAGATGAAAGACGTGCAGTCGGCGATCACCGAGAACGACAATAATCTGAAGGTGCCTCAGCTCGGCAATGCGCCGTTGCCGAGGTCGGTGACGGGGCTCGAGGTGAGCATCGGCGCGAATTCGCTCGCGCGGCCCGTCACGCGGGTTTTTCTCGTTGGGGAGTGAGTTTTGATCAAGCGCTTTCGCCCTGCCCGTTCGAAACCCGCCGCTCAACGCGGCGCTGCCATCATCAGCGCGCTGCTGGTGGTCGCGCTGTCCGCGATTCTCGTTTCCGGCATGCTCTGGCGGGAGCAGGTGCAGATCCGGCGCATCGAGAATCAACGGCTGCTGGCGCAGGCGCAGTGGGTGTCGCGCGGCGCGCTCGACTGGACGCGCCTCATTCTTCGTTCCGAAGGCGATACGTCGGCGGGAATCACCTATCTCGGCGGCGTCTGGGGCGTGCCGATTGCGCGCACGCGCCTGTCCGATTTTCTCGGGCAGATCGGCGAGGTGCGCGCACAGGAAGGCGGGGCGACCTATATCTCCGGTTCGATCGAAGATGCGCAGGCCAAATTCAATCTGCGCAACCTCGTTTCAACGGCCGTGCCGGGCGCGCTGACGCTGAACATCCAGCAGGTTCAGTCGTTCCAGCGTCTGTTGCAACTGCTTGGCATCAATGGGCAACTGGCGAAGAACACGGCGCTGCAATTGCGCGCGGGACTGCGGCAGTCGGCGACCCGTTTTCAGACGGCGGCCAATCCCACTACCCTCGATCCCACGCAGATGCAAGGCGGTGCGGCGGGCGGCGGCAATTACACCGATCAGCCGGGTCTGGAAGACACCGATGAAAACGCGCCCGTCGCGCCACTGCAGATGACAGGTGTCGACTCGCTGCTCGACGTGCCGGGCTTCACGCCGGACATGATCGCGCGGCTGCGCCCGTTCGTGACCGTGCTGCCTACCACCACGCCCGTCAACATGAACACTGCGCCCGCCGAGGTCGTCGCGGCTGTGGTGCCGGGCATGAATCTGTCGAATGCGCAGGCGTTCGTCGCGCGTCGCGAGACGGTGTTCTTTCACAACGTCGGCGATGTGCAGCTCGCGCTGCGCGGCGCGGGCGTCCAGCAGCTCGTGTTCGATCCGAACCAGCTCGACGTGAACACCAGCTACTTCCTTATCCACGGACGCGTCGAGCACGAGCGCGCCGAAGTCGATCGCACCACCCTCGTCTATCGCGACGCGCTGACGCATACGACGCGTATCGTATGGGGACGAGATCAACTATGAACAACGCAATTTCCCGAGAGAGTGGCCTTTGAGCACGCTGATCGTTCTTCTGCCGCCGCGTGATCCGGCGGTGCCGTCGCAGGAATGGCAACTGCCGGAGCTGCCGTTTCTGCTGCTCGACAAATCGGGGCGCACCCAGCGCGCCGGCCGCTCGGCGCCCGGCCTGCTGCCGCGCGCCAGTGCGACCGTGCTGATGCTCGCCGCGCGCGACTGCCTGATGCTGGCCACGACCGTGCCGCCGCTGAAAGGCCCGCGCCTGCGTCAGGCGCTGCCGAACGTCGTCGAAGATCAACTGATCCAGGACGCGCAGACCACGCACATCGCGCTCGATCCGCAGCCGCTCGCGGGCAACCGCCATGTGCTCGCAATCGTCGATCGCGGCTGGTTCCGCTATATCGTCGAGACGTTTGCGGCGGCGGGTCATCGCAATCTGAAGGCGGTGCCTGTCACGCGTTGTCTGCCGCAGCCTGTCGCCGCGGCGATCGCGGCCGAAGTGCGCGCTGAAGAAGCGGTCGCCGCTGGCGCTGATGCCGCACCTGCGCACGTCGAGCCGATAATCGGGGGCCTCGCGCCCGTCGTTGCGGCCGTGCTGGGCCATGTCGTGCCGTCGACAGCCGCCGTGCTCGGCGAAGGCGCCGTCGATTCCGCCCCGCCGCGTGTCGAGCTTGCGCTGGTGCGGGGCCCGCTCGGCGAGGGGCTGGCTGTGCCGGAAGCCGCCGTTGGTGCGACGGTGGCAGCGCTTGCGGGCAATGCGCCTGTCACGTTGTACACGCTCGTTGATTTGCCTGGCAGCGAGCCGCGTATGGCGTCAGTGGCGCAGTCGGGACGTCACGCGTCGGTTGCGGGCGCGCTACCGCTGTCGTTCGAAACGCTCGCGCGCAACGCGATCCAGTGCCGCTTCGATCTCGCGCAGTTCGAGTTCGCCGCGCAGCCGTGGCGGCTCGATCGCGCCACTTTGCGCCGTCTGCGGCTGCCGCTGTGGCTGCTGGTGGGCACGGTGCTCGTCGCGATCATCGGCGCGAATGTGCAATGGCTGATGCTGTCGCGTCAGCGCGATGCGATCAACGCGCAGATGACCGAGCTGCTGCTCAACACGTTTCCGAAGACGACGGTCGTACTCGACGCGCCCGATCAGATGGCGCGTCAGTTGCAGCAATTACGCGTGGCCGCGGGCGAACTGTCGCCGGACGATTTCCTGTCTCTTGCGGATGGGCTTGCGCGCTCGCTCGGACCGATTCCCGTCAACGGCCTGGCCGCGCTCGATTATCACGACCGGCGTGTCGATGTGACGTTCAAACCCGAGGTCAAGGTCGATCCCGACTTCCAGCAACGCCTGACGCGCAATGGCCTGACGGGCGCGATCGACAGCAACACCGGCAAGTGGACGATCAGGAACGGACAATGAAAGCAGAACTGTTGAACACGTGGGCGGGCTTCTGGGATGCCCGCACGCCGCGCGAAAAGGCGCTGTTGACGTGGGGCGGCGCGGTGCTGGCCGTCGTCATCGTCTGGTCGGTGCTGTGGGCGCCCGCGCAGGAAGGGCGTGCGCGGCTGCGCGAAACGATTCCGAGCCTGCAGCGCCAACTGTCGCAGATGACCGCGCAGGCGAACGAGGCGCGCGCGCTGTCGGCGGCTGCGCAGGGCGTGGCGCCGACGGGCGGCGCCCTGAAGGACGCGTTGACGGCGTCGCTGAATGACCACGGCCTCGCGCCGACGCAGGTGCAGGTGCTCGGCAACGCGGTGCAGATCCAGTTGAAGAACGCGTCGTTTCCCGCGTGGACGGAATGGCTCGACGAGGCGCGCAAGCAGTTCAAGGTGCAGGTGTCCGAGGCGCATGTCACCGGGTTGAAGCAGGACGGACAGGTCGATCTGACGGCGTCGCTGCAACCGGCAACGATCAAATGACGGCGCAGCCACGGGATCACGCATGAGTTTCTGGATGCGGCGATTACGCGCCGCGCTGCCCTGGATCGCCGTCGCGCTGATCGCGAACGTCGTGGTGCTGCTCGTGATGGCGCCCGCCGCCTGGGTCACGCCGCAGTTCGCGAAGGCCACGCAAGGGCACGTCAATCTCGTCGAACCAACGGGTTCGCTGTGGCACGGCTCGGCATCGCTGATGCTCGCCGCCGGGCCGGGCGCGGAAAGCGCGACGCTGCTGCCGGGGCGCATCGAATGGCGCACGTCGTTCTGGCCGCTGTTCACGGGCCGCGTACACATGCAGATGCTGCAAAGCCAGGCGATGCCCGACGCCGTTACGGTCGATGCCACCCTGCGCAGCGCGACGCTGTCGGGCGGCAGCATCGCCGTGCCGGCGGCGTTGCTCGCGGGCCTCGGTGCGCCGTTCAACACGCTGGATCTGCAGGGCGACGTGCGGCTGACCTGGACCGACTGGCGCAGCTTCAATCGACAGGCATTCGGTCAGTTGATCGTGACGCTGAACGACATGAGTTCGCGCGTATCGCGCGTGAAGCCGCTCGGGTCGTATCGCGTGGTGTTTCAGGCGCAGGGCGGATCGGGCAAGCTCGATCTGTCCACGACCAAGGGGCCGCTGCTGCTGAACGGTCACGGCACCCTCAGCGAGGCGTCGACATCGTTCATGGGCACGGCGAGCACGACGCCCGATTCCGTCGACAATCTCGCCGGTCTGCTGAATCTGCTCGGACGCCCGACTGGGCCCGGACAGGTTGCGCTGACGTTCGTGCACTGACCGACCGCTTTCCGCCCGACGAAAACACAACGGCCGCCATGTTTGCGCATGGCGGCCGTTTGCGTTGGTGCGGTGCGTCTGCCGTTTAGCCGGCTGAGGTGGACGTTCTTGCAATCGGCGCGGCAGGTGCGGAAGCGGGCGCAGGCGCTGCGACATCGCCCGTCTCGCGATTCATCTGATCGACTTCCCAGCCGCCGCCGAGCGCCTTGACGAGCCCGACCGACGACACCATCCGCTGCCCTGCGATGCTCGCCAGCTTCTGCTCGGCGGTGAACGCGGTGGTCTGTGCCGTCAGCACGTTCAGATAATCGACGGTGCCGGATTTGTACTGGTTCGTGACGATATCGAGCGCCTGCTGCGCGGACTGGACGGCCTGCTGCTGCACCGTGACTTCCTGCTCGAGGATGCGCAGCGAAGCGAGGTTGTCCTCGACGTCCTGGAACGCCGTCAGCACCGTCTGCCGGTAGGTGGCGACGTCCTGGTCGTAGGCGGCGCGCGCGGCGTCCGTCTGCGCCTTGCGCAGGCCGGCGTCGAAGATGGTCTGGGCGAGCGAGGGCCCGAGTGTCCAGAAGCGCGACGGCATTTGCAGCAGCTGCGAAAACACCGAGCTTTCGAAGCCGCCGCTGGCCGACAGCGTCAGCGTCGGAAAGAACGCCGAAATCGCGACGCCGATCTGCTCGTTGGCCGCCGCGGCCTTGCGCTCGGCCGACGCGATATCCGGCCGACGTTCGAGCAGCGACGACGGCAGTTGCGCGGGCGTGGCGGGCGGCACGGAATCGAGCGGTGCGGGCGGCAGCGAGAACGCGGAGGCGGGTTCACCGATCAGCACGGCGATCGCGTGCTCGTTTTGCGCGCGCGCGACGCCGTTGTCGATGGCGGCAGCCTGCGCCGATTGCAGCTGGGTTTGCGCCTGGATCACGTCCGAGCGGGCGGCGACGCCCTGCGCGTAGCGGTTCTGCGTGAGCGTGAGCGAGCGCTGATAAGCGGCGACGGTATCGTCGAGCAGCTTTTGCTGCGCGTCGAGCGAACGGATGTTGAAGTAGGTTTGTGCGAGCGTCGCCTGCGCGGACAGACGCGCGTTCGCCAGATCGGCCGCGGCGGCCTGCTGGCCTGCCTGCTGGCTCGCGACGGTGCGGCTCACCTTGCCCCAGAGATCGGGTTCCCAGGTGGCGTCGAGCGACAGGCTGTAGCTGTTGCTGATAGTCCCCGAACTGCTCACCGAAGATGTCGTGCCACCGCCTCCCCCCGTCACCGAGCCACTGAAGCTGCGGCTCGGCGTACGCGAGCGCGATGCGCTCGCCCCGGCGCTGATCACGGGGAAGTACGCCGCGCGCGCTTCGCCCACCAGCGCGCGGGCCTGCCGGTAGGCGGCGGCGAACTGTGCGACGGTCTGGTTCGACGTGTTGAGCTTGTCTTCGAGTCCGCTCAACTGCGGATCGTTATAGATCGCCCACCAGGCGCCACGGTCTTGCTGATCGGCGGGCTGCGCGACTTTCCAGCCGTCGGCGGCTTCCTTGTACGAGGCCGGAATGTCGACGGACGGTCGCTTGTAATCGGGACCGACCGCGCAGCCGGCAAGCGCGAACGCCAGTGCGGCGCAAGCGGCGATGTTCAGGACGCGTTGCCCCGCGACGTTCGCGACCGAGGCGCGTTCGCGCGAAGTTCGATCAAACTGCATGCAAATGAATTCCTGTCGATTCGGAAGGCGTCATGCGCCAGGGCGAAATGCGGAGCGGCTGCTCGCGCGATGGACGGCGCGTGCTTACGATGGCTCGAATGGTAGCGCACGCATTGCCTGGCAATGAAATCGAAAGAGTAATGCCGCCCGCACCCCCTGTGTGTTACCGACGGTGAGGCGACGGTTACGCGCTGTTACGGCGGTATTTGCGCGAGTGCGTTCGGCGGGCGGGAAAAGCAAAGGCCGCCCTACGGCGGCCTTCATCCCTAAGCAATACGCGAGATGCTTAGACGCGCGGATCGGCGGTGGTCTGCCGCGCCTGCTTGCCCGCCGCGGCGCGGCACGGCGGCGCATCGGGGCGCGCCTGACAAACCGTCGCGGCGGGAGCGATCGACTGATGGTTGCCCGCCGAGCGGGCCTTGAGCGAAGAAGCGGGCAGCGCAGCCGGTCTGGCGGCGGCTGCTTTGGCGCTACGGGCGCGCCGAGTTTCGAACCACGCGAAGAGCAGCACCCCGATCGACCCGCCAGGCAGGACGAAAATCACCGCATACAGGGCCACTTTCCACCAACGGTTGGCGCCTTGAAATGTTTGCAGTGCAGAATCGGTCAATGAGCGGCCCAAGCCGCCTAGGGTGTTTTTCAGGTACAGCATCGCGGGAATCCTCTGTGCGCCGGTAAAAGAAGGCGCACGCAAGTGCGGTCAGAACATGGTCTCCGATGACGCGGGGCGCGTAACTCGTTGACTGTAATAATATTGACCATGCAATCAATTTTCAAGATACTGTGCATCGCAACATGGTCATTCGTTGTTTTTTGGCTCCGTGCGTGTGCGATTAGTACGGACGATTGACTTCACTGCCTGGGCAGATACAATCCGGGACATTCGCGTTTGTCGCGCCAGCGGGCAGCTTCCCCAAGAGCATTCATGACCGACGGTCCTTACCAGCCGGAATCGATTCATCTGGAATCGAGCCTGGGCTATTACCTGACAAAAGCCCGGAACGTGCTCGTGGAGCGCACGGATCGCGCGGTCGCGCATCTCGGGCTGACGACGCAGCAGATCGGCGTGATCCTGCTGCTGTCATGCGGTCGCGCGACGACGCCGTTCGAGCTGTCGCGGGCCATGTCGTACGACAGCGGATCGATGACGCGAATGCTCGATCGCCTTGAAAAGAAAGGGCTGATCGCGCGGTCGCGCAGCGACAAGGACCGGCGCGTCGTGAAGCTGGGACTGACGCCGCAAGGTGGGCACGCCGCGTCGCAATTGCCCTCGATAGGCGCGGACGTGCTCAATGAACAGCTGCGCGGTTTTTCGGGTGCGGATCTCGCGACGCTGATCGATCTGCTGAGCCGCTTCATTGCGAACGGCATCGATGGCGGAAACGGCGCTGGGGGATGCGGGACGGCGGCAGCGTCCGGCGACGAAGTAAACGGGTCGTCCGTCACTACCGACGACCACTAGGCAGCCGCGCTTCAGCGCGGTTTTGTTTTATTCATTTATCTGTCTGGGCAGAGAGTGTCGGGACATGAAAGCCAGGCATAGAGCTAGGGACTTTTTCATGTCGCGGCAAGTTTTCTCATGCGATGAGGAGAACACGCCAAATGACCGCATCGGCATCGGCTTCCGCTTCCACCGGCACGACGGCTGACCTGCCGCTGGACGGCGGCGTAACGCCCACCCGGCCCGCCGCCCCTGCTCCGTTCACGGGCGGAAAGCTCGCGCTGCTAACCGTCGGACTCGCGCTTGGCACATTCATGGAAGTGCTCGATACGTCGATCGCGAACGTCGCCGTGCCGACCATTTCCGGCAGCCTCGGCGTCGCGACCAGCGAAGGCACGTGGGTGATCTCGTCGTATTCCGTGGCGTCCGCGATCGCAGTGCCGTTGACGGGCTGGCTCGCGCGGCGGGTCGGCGAAGTCCGACTGTTCACGCTGTCGGTGTTGCTCTTTACGATCGCGTCCGCGGCGTGCGGCTTCGCGCACAATTTCGAGTCGCTGATCGCGTTCCGTCTGCTTCAGGGGCTGGTATCCGGCCCGATGGTGCCGCTGTCGCAGACCATTCTGATGCGCTCCTACCCGCTCGAGAAACGCGGCCTCGCGCTCGGGCTGTGGGCCATGACGGTGATCGTCGCGCCGATCTTCGGTCCCGTGATGGGCGGCTGGATCACCGACAACTACACGTGGCCGTGGATCTTCTATATCAATCTGCCTATCGGCCTGTTCTCGGCGGCGTGCGCGTACTTTCTGCTGCGCGGACGCGAAACGCAGACGACGAAACAGCGCATCGACGCCATCGGTCTCGGACTGCTGGTGATCGGCGTGTCGTGCCTGCAGATGATGCTCGACCTCGGCAAGGACCGGGACTGGTTCAGCTCGACCTTTATCGTCGCGCTCGCGGTTATCGCGGTGACGTCGCTCGCGTTCATGATCGTGTGGGAGACGACGGAGAAGGAGCCCGTCGTCGACCTGTCGCTCTTCAAAGACCGCAACTTCGCATTAGGCGCGCTGATCATCTCGTTTGGCTTCATGGCGTTCTTCGGATCCGTGGTGATCTTTCCGCTCTGGCTGCAGACGGTGATGGGCTACACGGCTGGCAAGGCGGGACTCGCGACTGCGCCCGTCGGACTGCTCGCGCTCGTGCTGTCGCCGCTGATCGGACGCAACATGCACCGGCTCAATTTGCGGATCGTCGCGAGTTTCGCCTTCGTCGTGTTCGCGTTCGTGTCGCTGTGGAACTCGACGTTCACGCTCGATGCGCCGTTCAATCAGGTGATCCTGCCGCGACTCGTGCAGGGCATCGGCGTGGCCTGCTTCTTCGTGCCGATGACGACGATCACGCTGTCCAGCATTCCCGACGAGCGACTGGCAAGCGCATCCGGGTTATCGAATTTTCTGCGCACGCTGTCAGGCGCAATCGGCACGGCGATCAGCACGACGTATTGGGAAAACGACGCGATTTATCACCACGCGGTGCTGTCGGAATCGGTGAGCGCCTATTCGGCGAATACGACGTCTTATAGCGATCTGCTGACGTCGCTTGGCATCAAGGGACAGGCGGTGACAGCGCAACTGAACGAGATCGTCACGCAACAGGGCTACATGATGGCGACCAACGATTTCTTCCGCGTTTCGTGCGCGGGCTTCGTCGTGCTTGCGTGTCTCGTGTGGATTACGAAGCCCAAAAAGGGAGCGGCGGCGTCAATGGGACATTGACGCCGCCGCTCCCGATGCATCAAGGAGAGAGATTACTTGCCGTCGACCTGAATCTCGACGCGGCGGTTTTTAGCGCGGCCGATCGCCGTCGCGTTCGACGCCACGGGCGATGCGCTGCCGTAGCCTTCGACGTCCCACTTCGAAGCACGCAGGCCAGCCGTCGCCAGATAGCTCTGCACCGAGCGCGCGCGTGCTGCCGACAGACGGTTGTTCAGTTCGGCCGAACCCGTCGAATCGGTATAGCCGGCGATTGTCATGCGTTCGATATCGACACCCTGGTTGGCCGCGACGAAATCATCGAGCTTCGCCGTTGCAACGGGCGTCAGCTTCGCGCTATTGAGTGCGAAGTTAGCATCGCCCTGCAGCGACACCTTGCGCACGGGCACAGGTGCAGGAACGGGAGCAGGGACAGGCGCGGCCGGCGCCTGAACTGGCTGCTGAGCAACGGGCGTCACGCACTGGAAGTAAATCTCGCGCGGATCGTTTTCCGGCTTCAGGCCCGACGTGCTGCGGTCAAGCAGCGCGACTCGCACGGCAGTCTGGTCTCCACAAACGCGTTTGATTTCAGACATGCACGCCTCGGACGATTCCAGCAGACCCAGGCACTGCACACGATGCGCCTGAGCGCCATTGGCCAGCGTGACGATATCGGTATTGTGGGCGGGGCCCGACGACGCGGTGCAACCAGCGATACCCACCGCGCATGCGATCGCCGTCAACGTACGAAAGATCATAGGACTTCTCACCGGAAATAAAGGGTACGAGACGATAGGTCTGTCTACCTGCTCGTACCAATCGGAGAAGTCCGAAAAGTCTAAGGCCGCGATGCGCTATTGCGAGATGGGTTCACCTGTCGGAGACGTGGTCGATTGGCCTGTCGCTCCTGCTGGTTGGCCGGAGGTCGACGGGGTTGCTGCGCTTGGCGCGGCCGATTCTGTTGCGCGCACGAACTGCTTGAAGTCGGCGCCCGCTTCCCACGGGTTCGGCTTGCATCCGAGCGAACTGTCGCAATGCGCGGCAAAACCGATGGTCGACGTGCCGTCGTTGTTGGGCGTCTTCGTGATTTCAAACGAGAGGTCGCGCTTGCCGCCGTCCGGTCCGGCAGTCTGGATCAAGGTATCGGTGGCTGTCGCGACAGGATAACGGGAGTGCGTGGTCAACCAGGTACGCGCGCGTTGCCACCAGACGTCGCATTGTGTCTTGCTGGTGCAGGTCAGCGGCGCCGTGGCAATCTGCATCACATCGGGGTTGACCTGTCCTTGCGTCGAGCAGCCGGCGGCCAGCACGCAAAGCACGGCTATGAGACTCTTGTTCATCACTGGACCTCCTCCTTTTTTCAGTCGAGCGCAAGGCGCTGCGTTATACAGGATTGGACCGAAACGGTTCTCGCATGGTTCGTACCTCGAGCTTGGCACACGCGCCGGGACCGGCCTTGGCCTGTCAGCAATTTTTGGCCCCAGACAGGAAGCGCGTGCAATAAAAAAGGCAGCGCAAGGCTGCCCTTCTTATTGCCGAAACGACGCTCGCAAGCACTAAACGCTGAAGCGGTTCAACGTATAGGCGCGATACGCGGCAACGAACGCATCGAATGAACCGACTTCCTCGCGTTCCAGCTTGGCCTGTTCGGCGAGTGAATGTGTCGCGAGCGCGGTGAATTCCTGCGTTTGCGCTTCGTCGAGCGGGCGCGCGCGGAAATACTCGGCATGCGCGACGCTCTGTGCCAGACCGAAGTCGAGGAAGCTTTGTTGCTTGTCTCGCATGATCTGCAGCACGCGAGCCGACGGCGTCAACGACGCGTCGGCGAGCTTCGCACGTTGCGTCGCGACCGCGCGCGTGTGGCTGTCGTCGCCGCGAATCGAATCGAGCGCAGCGGCTGCGTGGTCGATTTTCGCGAGCAGTTCATTGGCCCAGTCGAGCATCTTGACGGGTTGTCCGTCGCGCACCAGTTCGAGCCCGGGCTTGCGCCCTTCCATCGTCACCCGGCCGAAATTCTGGTTCGCTTCCGTATAGGCCGGCGGCGGCAGCGGCGCGCTTTCGTCGAGGGCGCACACGAGCAGATAGGCGTCGAGAAAACGCGCGGCTTCGAGCGAAATACCCGTCGGCTCGAAGGGGTCGATATCCATGCAGCGCACTTCGACATACTGGACGCCGCGCGCCGCAAGCGCATGCAACGGACGCTCGCCCGGATACGTGACGCGCTTCGGGCGGATCGTCGAGTAGAACTCGTTTTCGATCTGCAGTACGTTGGTGTTGATCTGCACCCATTCGCCGTCGCGCTGCGTGCCGATCGCCTCATACTGCGGATACGGCTGGCTGACGGCTTTAGCGAGCGCGTCGAGGTAGCCGGGCAGCGTGTCGTAATCGGCGTGCAGGGCGGCTTGCGCCGTCGTGTTCGAATAGCCGAGATCGCTCATGCGCAGGCTCGTTGCGTACGGCCGATACAGCGTGTCGGCGTCGAACGTTTCGAGCGTGTGCGCACGGCCGCGCAGAAAGCGCCTGTCGAGCGCCGGCGACGCGCCGAACAGATACATCAGCAGCCAGCTCGTGCGGCGGAAATTGCGGATCAGCGCGAGATAGCGGTCCGACTGGAAATCGACGGCGTTGGCCGTGGAGTGCTGGTCGGCATGCAGCAGCCGCCACACTTCTTCGTTCAACGAATAGTTGTAGTGGATGCCCGCGATACATTGCATCGTGCGCCCGTAGCGCAGCGCGAGACCGACGCGGTACACATACTTCAACTTGCCGATGTTCGACGTGCCGTAGTCCGCGATCGGAATCTCGTCGTCTTCGGGCAGAAGGCCCGGCATCGAGTTGTTCCACAGCACCTCGTCGCCGATGGCCGAATAAACGAAGCGATGCAGCGTGTCGAGACTCTCGAGTGTGGTCGACGGGTCGTGCTCGGCGGGTGTGATCAGTTCGAGCAGTGCTTCCGAATAGTCCGTGGTCAGCGAAGGATGCGTGAGCGCCGAGCCGAGCGCGCGCGGATGCGGCGTCATCGCAAGATGGCCGTCGGCCATGACGCGCAGGCTTTCCTTTTCGATGCCGCGCAAACCGGCCGTCAGCGCGTCGCGCTGCGGGCCGGATGTCAGCACGGACAGGCGGTGCAGCAGCGCGTCGGTCGTGCGGGAGGGTGTCGTGTTTGGCATTGATGCGGGTCGAACAGGGTCGGCCGCCACGCGCCGCACGGTGCTGCTCGGCGCGGTCGACCATGTTCGGCGGAATTTTCAGTAGCGGGCACTTTAACATCTCGCCAGAACGGCTGCTTGGCGTTGCCTCAGGCCGCTCCCGCGCCGCTTGCAAGCGGGCTTTGGGCGCCTGCTGCGCGTCCTCCCACTCTACGCTGCGCGGGGTCGCGAAGTCGACCGGCGAGGTTCGCCGATATGTGCGGAAGGCCGCTAGCCGCCGCGTGCGGCGCCCGCCCGATCGGCGACTTCATTCCACAGGTGCATCGCCGCATAGGCTCGCCACGGCCGCCACGCGTCGGTGCGCGCGCGCTGCTGGTTGGGACGCACGAGCGCCGGATCACGCGCTGCGATGGCCTGCATCAGCACGAGGTCCCACGCAGGCCACGCGTCGGCGTCGCGCCAGGCGCGCATCGCGACGTATTCGACCGTCCATGGACCGATGCCGGGCAACGCGAGCAGCGACGCGCGCAACTGTGCAAGATCGAAGGACGCGCTGCCGAAGCTGTCGATCGGCACGTCGCCGTCCGCCACGGCGCGCGCAAAGCCTTGCAACGCATCGATGCGCTTACCGGGCATGCCGATCTGCGCGAGATCGACGGCGGCGAGCGCGGCGGGCGTCGGGAAACGCCACGCAGTGCTTTCGTGCGGATGGCCCTCGATGCGCTCGCCGGCGCGCTGCACGATCCGTCCGATGATCGTCGTCGCGGCCTTCACGCTGACCTGCTGGCCCACGATAGCCCGCACGACTAGCTCGAACCCGGACCACGCGCCGGGCACGCGCAAGCCAGGCGCTGCGGCGACCAGCGGCGCAAGCCACGGATCGCCGGCGAGGCTCGCGCCGATCGCCTTTGGATCCGCGTGCAGATCGAACATGCGCGCAATGGGCGCGGCGAGCTCCGCCGCGTGACGGCTCGCGGCGCCCTCGATGGTCGCGACGATGCAATGCCTGCGCGAATGCTTGTGGACGTTGAGCGTGCCGCTGTCGCCGTTCCAGCCGATCGCGCGACGCCATACGCCGTCTTCGACGGCTTCGACGCCGGGCGTCGCGCGTCCTCCGAAAAAGCGAAGGACGCGGGGCCAGTCATAAGGCGCTTTGAACGGGAGTTCGAGTGTGGCGGTCGGCGTGGGGCTCAAGCGGCGTGATCCATGTCGGCGGTGGGATGAGTGGCTTCGCTGGCGTCACGCGATTCACGGTGCGCCTCGGTGTCGAGCAGCACGGCCTTGCGCGCGATGCCCCAGCGATAGCCCGCCAGCGCGCCATCTTTATGCACGACGCGGTGGCAAGGTATCGCGAGTGCGACGGGGTTCGATGCGCATGCCGTGGCGACGGCCCGCACTGCGCGCGGCGAACCGACGGCTTCGGCGATCTGCGAATAGCTGCGGGTCTCGCCGTAAGGGATGCGGCGCAGCGCTTCCCACACGCGCTGCTGGAACGCCGTGGCGGCGATATCGAGCGGCAGATCGAAATGTTGACGCGTGCCCCGCAGATACCCTTCGACCTGATCGACGAAGGGCGCGAGCCGTTTCGGATCGTCGATCAGTTCCGCGCTCGCGAATTCGTTGCGCAGGTCGTCGACGAGCAGCGCTTCATCGTCGCCGAAGGCGATCTTGCAGATGCCCTTGTCGGTTGTCGCGACCAGCACGAGGCCAAGCGAAGTCTGCGCGCTCGCGTAGTGGACGCGTAATCCCGCTCCTTTGCGCCGATAGGCGGACGGCGCCATGCCCAGCTCTGCGGCGGCCGTATCGTACATCCGGGACGGCGAGCCGAAGCCTGCGTCGACGGTGGCGCGGGTCACGTCCGCGCCCCGTTGCAGCGCGTCGCGCAATGCTGCGCCACGCTGGGCCGCCTGATATTGCCGCGGCGACACGCCGACTACACGCTTGAACAACCGCTGCAGATGAAACGGGCTGACGTGCACCGCGTCGCCTAGTTGTGCGAGCGTGAGGCGTTGCTGCGGGTCGGCGTCCAGTGCAGCGCACGCACGATTCACGATCTCGAGTTCGCGCGGCAGGCCGCCGGGCTGGCAGCGTTTGCATTCGCGATAGCCAGCAGCGCGCGCTTCGTCGGTTGATGTGAAGAAATCGACATTCTCGCGGCGCGGCAGGCGTGAGGCGCACGATGGACGGCAGAACACACCCGTCGTCCGGACGCCGTAGAAGAAGGCGCCGTCGGCGGACATGTCGCGTTTCAGGACGGCTGTCCAGCGGTCGTCGTCGTTGGCGAACGTGGCGGGCGTCGCTTGGGAGAAGGCTGTATTCATCATGTGCCCCGGGGGACGGTTTTGATGCTTACCACTGTAGCGGGCAGGTTCACACAGTACGCTCCGCTTCTTGCTGTGTCATTTGGGCTGTGCTGCGGGGGTTATTTTTCCCAGATATCGGGAGAATCTGCCCCCGAAAAAAGTTGGGGTTTTCCCTTAAAAAGTTATTGCGTCGCATCAACCCGGCGTGTATAGTGGTTCTTGTCTCCTCCATGTCTCCTCCTGATATGGATTCAGCCCGCTCCAATCGAGCGGGCTTTTTTTTGCCTTGTCGCTTTGCTCTCCTTGGCCGGCCGGTCACCCTCCTCACGCGCAATTCCCTCTACACTGGTTCTTCACCCGAACCTCAAAGACGGGACGCCGCGCCATGACATTCCAGATTCTCGATATCGATCACGTCGTCATTCGCACCGCCGATCTTGACGTGATGACGCGCTTTTATCGCGATGTGCTTGGCTGCACGCTCGAGAGAGAACAACTCGATATCGGCCTGATCCAGTTGCGCGCGGGACGCTCGTTGATCGATCTGCTGCAGGTCGGCGGAAGGGTCGACCGCCCGGAAAGCGGTGCGCCGGGCGCCGGACGAAACATGGATCATGTTTGCCTGCGCGTCGAGCCTTTCGACGCCGGCGCATTGAGGACATGGTTTGCAGCGCGTGACGTGCGCATCGGTGAAGAGGCGCAACGCTACGGTGCGGATGGTTATGGACCGTCGCTGTATCTGTTCGATCCAGAGGGCAATATGGTCGAACTCAAAGGTCCGCCGGCTGGCAAGCCTTGATTGCTGCACGCAGTTTTTGGTACACAGAGCGCGCAACTGCGGCCGGTCAACGGCCGCCGTGTGCGGCGGGACGCGTGTTTGTCGCTGCCTTGAGTACTGTCCATTCGACGGGAACAGCGTCGGCGGTTTCGCTGCCGAGCCACGCCGCGTGATCCTGAACCGTGCATTGCAGGCGCATCGTCCGTTCGGCCAGCGCGGCGAGCGCGGGCGCAACGTTTTCGCCGAGCGTCCAGACGGTCACGTTGCGCAGACGCTCGACCTTGTTCCGCACGCCTTGCCACCAGATGTCGGAGGTCCGGCCGCCGTACGCGATCACGATCACTTCATTGGCGCGCCCGCTCGCCTTCGCGATGCGGCGCTCGTCCGGTTGACCGACGTCGATCCACGTGTCGATGGCGCCCGTCAGATCCTTGGCCCACAGATCGGGTTCGTCGATGTCCGACAAGCCCTTGCAGAATTCGAGGCGCTCTTGCGCGAACAGTGCGAACGCGGCGACGCGGACCATCATCCGCTCGTTGGTTTCCGACGGGTGCAGCGCGATCGTCAGCGAATGGTCCGCGTAATAGTGCCGGTCCATGTCGGCGATCTGGAGGTCAGCCTTATAGATTGTCGATTTCAGAGCCATGCTACAACCTGGTCCCGCGAATGCGGACCGGAGAGTGAATAGAGAGTCGGCGTACCTTGCCATGGTCATCCCCTGCCTTGCAGCGGTGGCGCCTAGGTCGCGCGTCTCGCCGATGAAACACATTTGCCGGATTGCTACGACGTGGGGCCGTCAAGCCCTGTCGCATCAACCTTCCTGCTTTCGCTTGCTCTGAAAGCAGCAACATATGTGCCGAGTCCGCGCTATTGAGCCATCGCGCGCTTTTTTCGCGTCTGGCTGCAAGGTGGGACCGTGATCATACCGAATATGCGGGCGCGGCATGACAGCCTGATGAGGCCGCCGGGCGCGGGTGATGAGCGGATGGAATCAGTGAACAGGTTTCGCGCGACCGATCGGCGCGCTGGCGTCGGGACCCGAGGTCAGCCGAAAAACGACGATGGCCAGGATAAAACCTGGCCATGCCGAAACGCGAAAGCAATTCCTTTGTTGGAATGTTCGTATGCACCCGACATTTACTGTCGGGCGCAATCCAACTTTAATTGCTTATTGCTTGATGAACCGGTCGTTCGTCCAAAGGCCTTGCGTATCGCTATTGCCGGCATTGACGAATTCGACGTCATGTCCAACCACGCGGACTACACGGAAATCCGAATGCTCCGGCGTGGAAATGCACTGATAACCGGAGAAGAACTCCTGCATTTGCTGTTGCTCGCCGGCCTGTGCGTGTTGCGTGACGGCGTCCAGTTTGTCCTTCGACAGGCAGCCATATGAATTCGCCTTGAACTGCACCGTTTGCTGTGGCTTGATCACGACGTCCTGCGCCTGCGCGCCTGCTGCGGCGAATAAACCCGTCAGTGCAAAAAGAATGGCGACTCGCTTGTTCATGGTTACCTCCTTGCGGGGCATGTCTCAGGTTAGCTATGTGTTTAACTGCCGGAAAACAAGCACGTCTTTAAATTTAGAAGAAAGGATTTCAACGGCAAGCACATTTTGTGTGCGCTTGCAACAGCGGCTAAATGTCGCACGGCGCTAGAGCGCGTATTGATGCCGCCCTAATGGTGTATTTACCCGGTTATTAGGCGGATTGCGAATTGCGATTGAAGGCACAAAGGCATACTGGCTAATCTTTTGCGACGTTAATTCGCGTTTACGCTTAAACGGTTTTAAGCCATTTGCGATAAATGACCAAGCCGTTGATGCGTCGCACACAAAGTCATTCGCGCGACTCATGAAAAAGTGTCACGAAGTGGAGCGAACGCAGAATAAGAAAGATGCCTGACGGTGGTGGGCCTTTGTCGCCGAAACCGGCGCTTGCACGATCGCCGCGTTCGTGGATAAATCGACCGGCCCGAAAACACGAACTGGCGCGACGCGCTGAAACGCTGCGCCCGGTCCTCAGGAGACTTCTCATGACACTTGCACACTGGCTGCCTTTCGCCATTGCTTCCGCGATTCTCGTCGCGATTCCCGGACCTACCGTGCTGCTTGTAATTTCTTATGCGCTCGGCCACGGCCGGCGATTCGCAATGGTGACGACGGCGGGCGTCGCGCTCGGCGATCTGACGTCGATGACGGCGTCGATGCTGGGGCTTGGTGTGATCCTCGCCGCGTCCGCGACGCTCTTCACGGCGCTCAAGTGGCTCGGCGCCGCGTATCTGATCTATCTCGGCATCAAGCTGTGGCGGGCACCCGTCTCGACGGCCGACGCGCCCGCCACAGGCGAAACGCGCCCGAGCCGGATCTTCGCGCACGCGTATGCGGTGACGGCGCTCAATCCGAAAAGCATCGTTTTCTTCGTGGCGTTCGTTCCGCAATTCATCGATACGCAAGTCGCCACCTGGTCGCAGATCGCGATTTTCGAAGCGACCTTCGTCGCGCTCGGGACGTTGAACGCTTTGGGATATGCCGTGCTTGCGTCGGCGGCGCGGCGCGCAATCCGCAGCCCGCGTGTACAGCGCGGCGTCAACTGCACAGGGGGCACACTGCTGATCGGCGCGGGACTTCTGGCTGCGGCGTGGAAGAAGTCGACGGCGTGAGCGTGATCTGATCGGCGGAACGCGACGCGCCGGGCGCGCTACTTGCATCACTCGGATCGCGCACATGGTGTGCGCGGTGGATCACACGCAGTGACGGGTAGCACGCCTACAATGAAATTGTCGCTGTTCCATCGATCAGGAGGTTACTGTGATCGAGCATCTGATTCTGGGCGCGTTTCTGATCGTGCCGCTTCTCATCGTCGCGTTTCTGTTTTCCGACGAACTCTGGCAGGAGCATCGCCAGGCCTTGCACGATGACGACCATCACAGGCGACTGGACTGGCGCCATCCGATTCGCAGCCTGCTGCATCATTGAGCGGGTTGACGGCATCGGGAGCGGCAGGAGGCTAAGGTGCTGGCCTTCTCTTTCTCGTGGACGGAATACTGGCTGTTCATGTCCGCGTTGATCGTCGTCAGCGTCGCGCTGACGTCCCTTTGCGGTTCGGCGCCGCGCGCGCCCGAGCCGCCGTAGGATGATGCGTAGCGCTTTGCGCGCTTCGTTTCACTCTTCCGTCTGTGCGTCACCTCGTCAAACTGACGCCCAAACATCATTCTGTTCCCCCGATTGTCATGCGACACGCATGCGTACGCTTAAGGCCATGCGATGTCGTTCGTTTCCGGCTCGACATCGCCGTGATACCTACTTGTTTGCATAGGTATTGACTGGCAAAAATCCGGCTAAAGTTAATCATCAGATGTAAAAAACTTTGGCCTTATCGAGACGTCACGGGGGACAGCATGAACCGTTTGATCGATCAGGAAATTGCGCACATTTCGCGCGTCATGTGGCCATCGCTGGTCGGCGACATGGGTGGCACCATCCTTACTTCGGAGTACTGGCGCATGCGGTTGAACGCGCTACTCGACGCTCCATCTCTCACCAAAGTCCAACTGTGCGCGCTCGACGGTTTGCTACTGCGCCTCGATCACTACGACCGGCATGGCGCGGATGTCTACTCAGTGCCTGTCGGGGAGGTATCTGCCGAGCATGGTGTTGAGCCGGTGGCTTTGCACGGGTGAGGTTTGAGCGAGATGCTCAGATCGTAACCACGTTTTCGTCGAGCAAGCGGAGCCATGATAAGGGCTTCTGGCTCAATGTGAAAACTGTGTGTACCTTAAAATGAACCTGACCATAGACGGCAGCGAATCGTTTCGGAACCTCTTTTATTAGGTCTTGTTCATTGATCAACGGAGCTATACGCGAAGGCAATTCGACGCTGTGTACCAATAAATCCGCTTTTGGGGTCAGCGCGTCATCACCGGCGAGCCTGCCTGCTCATCAATCTGCGCGTCGACGTATTCGGCCCATAACTGCATCTCGCGCGCAGTGACCGCGTCGTTGGCCCCTGCAAACGCATCCTTGCCCGTCGCCGATTGCAGCAAATCACGCAGATGACTCAATCCCGTACGGCGGAAATCATGGAGTACGAAATGTTCGCCCTCCAGCCCGAGCGTTTTGGCCGCCTGGTTCAGCGTGCCCTTTGCAATCGGCCGATCTTCGCTGCCTCGTGTCGACGGGAAAACATAGTTGCGGCTGCCTTTGCTGTCCCGTAACTCGCGCAGTATCGCCAGCGCCTGACTCGACAGATAAACACGACGCTCGCGACCGTTGCCCGCACGCGCGGCGGGAATCATCCAGACACCTGCGTCAAGATCGAATTCGCGCCACACCGCTTCGATCAACTCGGATTTATTGACCAACGTCAGCACGAGAAGATGGAGCGCGAGCTTCAGAGGCCGTCGAATGCTTGAACCATGTATCGCACGCAGCAACGTACCGATTTCGCTCCCCGACAGCACGCGAGAGCGGCCGTCCTGCGTCGCTATCGTGCGCGCGACGATGGCATCGGCGGGATTGATGGTCGCGAGCTGCCGCGCGATCAGAAACGCGAACAGTCGCCGTGCGACGTTGCGCGTATGAAGCGCCATCTGCGGCGCGCCCCGACTTTTGATTGCGTCGCAGATCGACTGGATATCTTCCGTCGTGACCTGCGTGATCGGCTTGTGTCCGATCGCGGGGAGGATGTCCTTGTCCAGCGCGCGCTGCGTCGTGCGTCGGTACTCGTCGGATTTGCGGGCCATTGCCGACGTCACGTAGAGTTCGACGCCGTCGCGCAGCACATCGACGCGTTTTTCGGCGCCCCGGTCCTGCCTGGCTATCGACGCCGGTGACAAGCCTTGCGCGACGATTTCCGCATACTTCTGCGCCCTCGCTCGAGCGACGCGCAACGACACGAGTAGATAGTCGCCAATCGTGACCATCGGTTGACGACGCCCATTGAGCGTGTAGCGGAATCGCCAGACCTTCTTTCCGGTCGGCATGACTTCGAGGATGAGGCCATTGCCATCGGCGACGCTGTAGCGCGTTGCGCGCGGCTGCAAGGTGCGGATGTGGGATTCGCTAAGCGGCGTCGCGAGTTTTGGCATGCTTGAAGTTTGGTACACAGGGTGCGTCAAATGCCAAGTGTACAGACTTGTGTACCGAAAACCAGTTTCGATCGAAGCGTTGGAAAAGCGTGTGTACGGGCCGCTAGCAGGCGCGCCTATTTGCCAATACAAAACCTGCTGAAAATTACACCAAGAAGGTCATCGGAAGTAAATTCGCCGGTGATCGAATTCAGTTGATCCTGAGCGAGTCGCAACTCTTCAGCGAACAGATCAAGAGCTTGCGCATTCTGATCAGCGTTTTCTGCAGCAAGCCTCAAATGCTCTTGCGCCGCGCGAAGCGCAATCAGATGCCGCTCGCGCGCCAGATAGACCGTTTCCGCGCCAGCCTGCCAGCCCGCGATGCGCAGCAGTTCGCCACGCAGCAAGTCGATCCCGTCTCCCCGTTTTGCGGACAGGCGAACCTCGCACAAATCGCCCTCGTCAGTCCCGTTCAAGCCGGTCACGCCCGGCGTGATTCCCGTCAGATCCGTCTTGTTCAGCACGCGCACGACGGGCACGCCACCAGGAAAACGCGCGGCGATCGAATCGTCGTCGGCGGTCATGCCCGATCGGGCGTCGAGCAGATGGAGCACGACATCGGCACGCTGGATCTCACCCCACGTCCGTTCGATACCGATCTTCTCGACCTCGTCTTCCGTTTCCCGCAGGCCCGCCGTGTCGATCACGTGCAGCGGGATGCCTTCGATCTGTATCGTCTGCGCGACCTTGTCGCGGGTCGTACCAGCAATCGGCGTGACGATCGCGAGTTCCGCGCCCGCGAGCGCGTTCAGCAGCGACGATTTCCCGACGTTCGGCTGCCCGGCCAGCACCACGGACAAGCCCTCGCGCAGCAGCGCGCCCTGCCGCGCTTCACTCAGCACTAGCGCGAGACGCTCGCGGATGCGTGCAAGCTTGCCGCGCGCGTCGGCGGCTTCGAGAAAATCGATCTCTTCTTCGGGAAAATCGAGCGTCGCCTCGACGAGCATCCGCAGCGTGATCACCTCTTCGACCAACGCATGGATATCGCGCGAAAACGCGCCTTCGAGCGAGCGGCCAGCCGAGCGAGCGGCCGCTTCCGTACTGGCTTCAATCAGATCGGCGACGGCCTCGGCCTGCGCGAGATCGAGCTTGTCGTTGAGAAACGCGCGACGCGTGAACTCGCCCGGTTCCGCAAGCCGCAGACCGAAGGCGCGTCCGGCGTCGATGCAGCGCTGCAAAACGAGCTGCAGCACGATCGGGCCGCCGTGCCCCTGCAACTCGAGGACGTGCTCGCCCGTGTAGGAGTGCGGAGCCGGGAAATACAGCGCAATCCCGCGATCAAGCGCATTCCCTTGAGCATCGAGAAACGGGACGTAGCTCGCGTGGCGCGGCGCCAGCGCTTGCCCGGTGAGCGCCTGCATCATCGGCTGCGCCGCCGCTTCGCCGGCGCGCCCGAACGAAATCCGCACCACACCTATCCCGCCCCGGCCGGGCGCAGTGGCAATGGCGACGATCGGATCGGAATCTGTTGCGAGCATGTGGGAAACGGCCGAGAAGGGGAAAAGAGTAGCGCACTGACCGCACGCTGAACGCCTGGCATTGTAACGCGGGCCTTTCGGGCATTAGCGTGCGAACCTCGTGAGCGTGGGCGAGTGAGATCCTTCAGATTTATCTCAATCGAGATAAAGCCATTCCGCCGCCCATGCATAGAGAAATTCGGACTCTTCGTGTAGTCTAAGCCCTACAGATCAACGTAAAGCGGACTCTTGAGTCGTTTGGAGGATGCTTCCGATGGGTTGCTGCAACGAGATAGGCAAATCTCAGATACGCGAAATGTAGCGTGTACAGTTGTCTACCTGCGATGCGACGGACTGCACAATCTGCGGATGCCAACCGTCGAAGAAAAAGCGGCTTTTGCCGAGCGACTCAAGTTCGCGATGAGACGCGCCCCGGAAAAACTCAAGGGCGGGACCGATCTCGCATTGCATTTCAACCTACGCCATCGCGGCGATCAGCCGGTGTCGCCGCAAACGGTACACAAGTGGCTGAGCGGCCGCACCATTCCCACTGACGACAAGTTGCGCACACTCGCGGCGTGGCTCGAAGTGGACGTCCACTGGCTGCATTATGGGCCTTCGCCGGGTGGATCGACGCGGAATGTTCCGAAGCCGTTGTCGCGCGGTGAGAAATATCCGCTCTCGCCCGAAACGCTCGAACTGGCGTCGAAAATCGAATCACTGACGCCGCATCATCGTTACCTGGTTCAGGAACTGATTTCCCAGTTTTACGGCGACGCCGATAACTCTTAAGAGATCAAAGACGTAAAAAAACCGCCCGGCTGAAACCGGGCGGTTTTTTTTGTCGCCTGGAATCGGACTGGCGCTTCGTCCGTCCGATTCGGGCGCTCGATCAAGCGGCCTTTTTCCTTTGACCCATCATGCGCGTGATGTAGTACTGCTGCGCGATCGACAGCACGTTGTTCACGACGTAGTACAGCACGAGACCGGCTGGGAAGAAGAAGAACATGACCGAGAACGCGATCGGCATGAACATCATCATCTTGGCCTGGACGGGGTCCGGCGGCGTCGGGTTGAGCTTCGTCTGAACGAACATCGAGACAGCCATCAGAACCGGCAGGATGAAGTACGGATCTTGTTGCGACAGATCGTGAATCCACAGAATCCACGGCGCGCCGCGCATTTCCACCGACGACAGCAGCACCCAGTACAGCGAGATAAACACCGGAATCTGAATCACGACGGGCAGACAGCCGCCAAACGGATTCACTTTCTCAGTCTTGTACAGCTCCATGAGCGCCGCGTTCATCTTCTGCGGATCGCCCTTGAAGCGCTCGCGCAGCGCCTGCATGCGCGGCGTGATTTCCTTCATGCGGGCCATCGACTTGTAGCTCGCGGCCGACAGCGGGAAGAACACCGCCTTGATCAGCAGCGTCAGCAGCACGATCGCCCAGCCCCAGTTGCCGACGTAGCTGTGGATCTTCTCGAGCAGCCAGAACAGCGGCTTCGCGATGATCGTCACCCAGCCGTAGTCCTTCACCAGTTCCAGACCCGGCGCGATGCCTTCGAGCATGCGCTCTTCTTCCGGACCGGCGAACAGACGCGCGGATACGTCGACCGTCTTACCCGGCTCGATCGTCTGCAGCGGCTGCTTGACGCCGACGCGATACAGCGACGGATCGATCTTCTCGACGTAGATATCGCGCTTCACGCCCTGCTGCGGAATCCATGCCGACGCGAAGTAATGCTGCACCATTGCGACCCAGCCATTGTCGGCGGAGGTTGCGTAGTCTTCCTTGTTCTTGTCGATGTCGCCGAACGTCAGCTTCTGGAAGTGATGCTGCTCCGTGTACACAGCCGGCCCGATGAACGTGTGCGAGAAGCGCGGCGTCTCGACGGGCTGGCTGTCGCGCACGAGTTCCATGTAGGCGGTCGGCTTGACGGGCGTCGTGCCGACGTTCTGGATCTTCGTGTCGACGTCGATCACATAGCTGCCGCGGGTGAACGTGTAGGTCTTCACGACCTTCAGGCCGCCCTTTTCCGGCGACTCGAACGACAGCTTCAGCGTGTTGCCCGTCATGTCGGTCGCCTGACCGGGAACGGGCGTGAACACGTCGGTGTGGTTCGGGAAGTCGCCGCCGAGCAGGCCCGTGCGCGCGAGATACGTGTGATCGGCCGTGTGGTCGAACAGCGTGATCACCTGATCGGGCTGCTTGCCCTCGCCCGGCTTGATCAGCGTGAGCTTGGACAGCGTGCCGCCACGCGTGTCGATCTGGCCACGGTAGACGTCAGTGCTGAACGAAACCAGCTGCGCCTGCTGCGTAGCGGGAGCCGTCGAGCCGGGCGCCGCGGCGCTCGTCTGCGGCAAATCGGCCGGTTGGCTTCCCGCCGCCGCCGAACCCGGCGCAGCGGGAGCTGCCGTCTTGGTCTGCGTCGCGCTCGGGAAGAACATCGACGGGCGTCCATGGTCGCGCTGCCAGTTGTCGAACAGCATGACAGCTGACATGAAGAAGATGACCCATAGGACGGTGCGTTTGATATCCATGCGTTGTCTCAGTGTCGATGGCACAGCGCGTCAGCGCTTCTTAGGTGTTGGAGGCGGGACAAGATCGATGCCGCCCGCCGAAAACGGGTGACAGCGGCACAGGCGCCTGGCGGCGAGGTAAGTACCGCGCGCGGCGCCATGATACTGGATTGCTTCGCGCGCGTAATCCGAACAGGAGGGATAAAAACGGCACCGATTGCCGAGCATGGGACTCACGGCAATCTTGTAGAAACGCAGCAAGGCGAATAGTACCGTTTGCATGACTAGTGCGGCGCAACCGCGCCGCCCGGTGAGAAGCGCCGCAAGACCGCCGCGCGTGTGGACTGCGCGGGCCTCATGACGCGGCTGGCGGCGTGTCGGCCGCCTGTCCTGCCGATGCTGCCGGCGCTTCGCGGCGGGCGATTTCGCGCGCCGCCTTGTCGAGCAGCACGTCGATCTCGCCACGGCACAGCGCTTTCAACGGCGGCGACGATCCGCTCGGCATCGCCTTCCTGTCGAATTTGGTGTGCAAACGCAGCAGCACGTCCCAGCCGCCAAACTCCGCGCGACGCAGGCGAAACGCTTCGCGCGCGAGGCGCTTCACCAGATTGCGCGTGACCGCGCGCGGCGCATACTTCTTGCCGATCACGAGGCCGAGGCGCGCTTCATTGCCCGTAGGCCGCGCATACACGACGAAGTGAGCTGTTCGGCGCCACGGGCGCAAACGAAAAACGGATGAAAATTCATCCGTTTTTAGCAGCCTTGCGGCTTTGGGAAAGGCTGCGGACGCCTGCAACGGAACGACGTTCTGATGCGGCGCGTCTGCCGTTCCCGCAGCGTCACGGGTGTCGGACACAGCGCGCACTCGGCTTGACCGCGTATCTGCCTGCCTTAGATGGCGAGGCGTTTGCGGCCCTTGGCGCGGCGTGCGTTGATGACTTTGCGGCCACCAGCGGTCTTCATGCGAACGCGGAAGCCATGGGTGCGCTTACGGCGCGTCACGGAAGGTTGGTAGGTACGTTTCATGTTGCTCTCACTTGTTGAGAAATAACCGCGCGAGCATCGCTGAAAGTGCAATGGCCGGTGGTTCGAAAATTGGTTTTCGCGGAACCCGCTATTTAAACCGGTTTTCTCTGAGTCGTCAATAGTTTAGGGCGACGATCCACAGGCAGGCCCTCTCGCCGTTGTTTGATCGGACCCTGTGGATAACTCACTTTGCCTGCCGTTTTGGCGGTAGAATCTCGCCTTACTTCCCAAAAATCTCGCACGCCGCCCCGGCCCGCTTGACCCGCAAACCCTTGTGGCACA